>NZ_JAUHJJ010000001.1:0-1205838 GCF_032381175.1 Bradyrhizobium sp. SZCCHNR1093 | reverse complement strand
CTCCTTCGAATCGGACGAAGCTTGCCTGTCAGGAATCAACCCGGTCTGAATTGTCAGGACTCAGCCCGGTTCATACCCCCGGAGACCCCCACCCCCGACCCCTCCCCGCAAGGGGGAGGGGAGCGCACCGTCGGTGCCGTGAGAGGGGGCCTCAAGCTACGCCAGCCGGTGGTGGCACATTCGCCGCGTACCAGTCGCGCAACGGCTCCAGCACAGGATGGACCAGCGCGCGGTGGAGATAGTCCCAGATGCGAGGCTGGTGCTTGAGGTAGTGCGGCTTGCCGTCACGGCGGTTGAGGCGGGCGAAGGTGCCCAGCAGGCGGGTGTTGCGCTGGGCCGACATGATCGCGTAGTGCGTGCCGAATTCGTCGGCGTCGAAGTCCGTCGACGCAGCTTGGCGCGCGGCGATGTAGCGCTCTCGGAGCGCCCGCTCGATCTCCGCCGACACGTCGATCCGGGCGTCCTGCGCCAGGGAGACCACGTCGTAAGCCGGCGGTCCCATCACCGCGTCCTGGAAGTCGATCACGCCCACGCGGGCGATGCCTTCGCGCGTGGGCAGCCAGAGCAGGTTGGGCGAGTGGTAGTCGCGGATCACCCAGGTCGGCTTAGATGCGAGCGGCGCCTCCAGCAACTCGCGCCATATTTCCAGGAATTCGGCGCGCAGCACCTGCGACAGCTCCACGCCACGGTCGGGCAGGTACCATTCGAGCATCAGGCCGATCTCGATCAGCATCGCATCGACGTCGAAGGTCGGGACCTTGTAGGTCACCTGCGGCGCCAGCGGCAGCACGGCGGGCACGTCCTGCCCATGCAGCGACGCCAGAACATCGACTGCGGCCTCGTAGCGCTCCACGACCGGCCGTGGCGGGTCGCCCTCGATCACGCCCTCGCGTCCGAGATCCTCGGTGATGAGAAAGCCGCGGCCGAGATCGGCGTCGTTGATCTTCGGCGCCGAGATGCCGCGTCCGCGCAAGGCGGCGGCGATCGCGACGAACGGGCGAACGTCCTCGGCGAGATGCACGGCGCCGCTATAGGGCTTGCCGTTGTAGATCGCCGGGCCGTCGGGCCGCTTCGGCGAGTTCATCAGGATGTAGACGCGCTCGCCCTTGTGGAGCCGCGCATAGGAGCGGGTCGAGGCGTCGCCGGCCATGTGCTCGCGGCGCGATCTGGCGTGCCCGGCCTCGGCGAGGAAGTCGCGCAGGGCTTTCAGCCGTGCAACCACCGCGGCTGCCTTGCCGCTGCCGGTGATCTCGGCGCTGCGCGCGGTGTCGCCCTGCGATGGATCGTGGCGCAGCGCGATGTCGACGCGGTCCAGCGGGAGAGTGCCGCCGGCGCGCTCCGGCCATTCGATCAGCACGACGGTCGCCTCCGGCAGCGGCGATAGGCCGATCTCCTCGAGCTCCGATGCATCGCTGATGCGATAGAGATCGGCATGCACCAGCGGGAAGCTCGGCAGGTCGTAGCTCTGCGCCAGAGTGAAGGTCGGACTCGGCACCTCCAGCTCGTCGTCGCCGGCGAGGTACCGGATCATCGCCCGCGCCGCCGCCGTCTTGCCGGCGCCGAGATCGCCCGTGAGCGTGATCAGTGCACCCGGGCCGATCAGCAGCGCGAGATCGGCCATCAGGGCGGCGGTGGCGGCTTCGTCCGCGAGCGCGATCGTGAATGTCAGCTGGTCCGTCATTCCGCGGCGTTGCGTTGCGCGACGTGGTCGGTCGGGAAGTCACAGGTGACCGTGGTGCCCTTGCCGACCACCGAATCCATCCGCACCCTGCCGCCATGCAGCTCGACGAAGGAGCGCACCAGCGACAGGCCGAGGCCGGCGCCGCGATGGCGCGAGCCCTGCGAATGGCTCTCGAACCATTCGAACACCTTGTCCTTCACCTCGGGCGGAATGCCGGGGCCGGAATCGGTGACCGCGAAGATGACGCTGTGATCGGTGCGGCGGGCGCTGACGGCGACGCTCGAATCCGGCGGCGAGAAGCCGACGGCATTGGCGAGCAGATTGTAGAGGACCTGAACGACGCGGCGCTCGTCGCCGACGAAGGAGCCGACATCGGGGTCCACCGCGATCGTCAATCGGATGCGATCCGTGGCGAGCCGGTCCTGCACGCCTTCGGCCGCGGCCTCGATCGCCTTGGCGGCATCGACCGGCCCGAGCTCGAGCTTCATGGCGCCGGCATCGATGGTGGCGAGGTCGAGAATGTTGTTGGTCAGCGCCAGCAGCGCGTTGGTGGATTTGGTGACGTAGTCGAGATACTCGGCCTGCTTCGGCGTCAGCGGCCCGGTCGACGGATCGGAAAGGAAATGCGCGAAGCCGATGATCGTCGTCAGCGGCGCGCGCAGCTCGTAGGACACGTGGTGGACGAAGTCGATCTTCATCTGGCCGGCGGCTTCGAGCGCCTCGTTGCTCTCGCGCAGGGCCCGTTCGACATTCTCGGTGTCGGTGATGTCCTGGAAGGTGAGCATGGTCGCGCCGTCGGGCAGCGGCCGGCTCATGCAGTCGAGCACGCTGCCGTCCTTGCGCTCGAGCTTCAGCGCAACGTCGAGCCGGTTCTCGATCGAGGTGATGGCCTCGCGGATGGTGCGCCAGGCGACCGCGTCGTCATAGAGCTGATGGCACCAGGATTCCACGGTGTCGATATGCGGATGCTCGCGCAGCTGATCCGGCGACAGCCGCCACATCTTGGCGAAGGCCGGATTGAACAGCTCGACCCGGCCGTTCGAGCCGAACACCGCGACGCCTTCGGCGAGGCTGTCGAGCGTCTCGCGCTGGACCCGGATCAGGCCGTCGAAGCGGCGCGCAAGCGCGAAGCTCTCGGTGACGTCGTCGAACAGATAGGTGACGCCGCCTTCCGGGTTCGGCGTGGTGACGACCGACAATGCGCGGCCGTCGGGCAGGAACCAGGTGTCCTTGGCGGCCTCGACGGCGCGATAGGCCTCGTGAAGCTTGGCCTTCCAGGCCCGGAAGTCGGCCTGCTCGGGCAGCTTGCGCGCGGCGCGGAGACGGTCGAGCACCGACGAGTCATCCGGCTGGCTGTCCAGGAAGGCGGGATCGAGACCCCACAGCCGGCGATAGGAGTCGTTGTAGAAGGCGAGCCGGCGCTGGCCGTCGAACACGGCCACGCCCGAGGACAACTGATCGAGCGTGCGCCGGTGTGCTTCCCGCATCCGCACCACGGCCGCATCCAGCGCCGCCGCCTCGCTGGCGTCGATGGCGACGCCGGCGCTGCCGTGGCCCAGCATGAAGGCGCGCACGTCGTACATGCGGCGCTCGCCGCCGGTCACGATCGGCAGCCGGCCCTCGAAACGGCCGTTGGCGCCGAGTGCGCGCTGCAGGTCGGTACGGTCGGCGGAGTCGAGCAGCTCGATGTTGCGGCCGATCGCGTCCGGCACGTCGCGGGCATCGACGGCACGGGCATAGGCGGCGTTGACGTAAGCGAGGGTGCCATTGGCCTGCCGTGCCCAGATCGGCCACGGCAGCGCCGATGCCAGCGCGCGCAGCGACTCCGTCTCCTCGCCGAGCGCCTTGAAGCGGAGCTGCGTCTCGGCGAGCTCGCGGCGCAGACCGGACAATTCGCGGATGCGCACGATGGCCTGGCCGCCGATGGCGCGGCCCATCGCCTCGATGGCATGGCCGTGCGAGGTGGTGAGATTGAGCATGAAGCCCTCGCCCGCCTCGCGCAGCGCGTCGACGGCGCGGTCGAGCTGCAGCGCGGGCTCCGGCGGCAGCCAGGTTCCGAAGGCGAGAATGCGCTGCGGCTGATCCTGCGGGACCAGCATCGCGGTGTCGCCGGAGATCTGCGGGCGGTGGCCGCCGGCCGGCCAGGCGATCAGGATCTGGGGCTCGGCGAACAGCAGCGCGCGGTAGCGATCGGCCTGCAATTGCAGCTCGGCGATGTCGGCGCGCAGCCGCGCTTCCTTCCGGCTGGCCGCCAGACGCGTGCGTACCAGCGCGACCGCGGCGACCACGGAGAAGCCGAGCAGCGCCAGCATCGCCGTCACCTCGGCGACATCAGGACGGCTCAGCTCGAACAGCGTCGTGATCGCATCCGCCGGCACGCCACCGCCTGCGAAGCCCGGCGTCGCCGGCGCAAGCGCAGTCGCAGCGAGACCCATCAGGCCCTTGCGCGCGAGTGACGTGCACGACAGCAGCGTCTGACGCATCACCACGATCACGCCCGACATATTTGCCCCAAACCGCACGAAGTTTCGGGCGGCGCCGATCGCGTCGCCCGCGCCGTCTCACGAATCAATCAACCATAACCGCTTCGGGACTCCAGCGGTAAGAGTCCAGACCGTGAACGATGGTTGCGCCTGAGGAAAATGCGTCCGCCGATCGACTCTTTCGAGTCGGAACAGTGGCAAGCCCGTAGTTCAACGGCCCGTCGAGCCGAAGCCGCCGCTGCCGCGCGCGGTGGTCGGCAAGGTTGTCGCGAGGCTGAGCTCGGCGCGTACCACGGAGGCGATCACCATCTGTGCGATGCGCTCGCCGCGGCGAATCGTAAACGGTTCCTTGCCGTGGTTGATCAGCAGCACGCAGATCTCGCCGCGGTAGTCTGCGTCCACCGTGCCCGGTGCGTTCAGCACCGTGACGCCGTGCCGCGCAGCGAGCCCCGAACGCGGCCGCACCTGGGCCTCGTAGCCGTCGGGCAGCGCGATCGACAGTCCCGTCGGCACCATCGCGTGGCTGCCTGACCCAAGGACGAGCGGCGCATCGGCCGGAACGGCGGCGAGCAGATCGAGCCCCGCGGCATGTGCGGTCTGATAGGCCGGCAGCGGCAGTCCCTCGCCATGCGGCAGGATCTGCACGTCGATCGCGATGGTCTGTGTCACGCAATGGGTCCCATGGTTCTGGCGATCTCGGCGACGAGCGCCGTCGCGACCTCGTCCTTGGTCATGATCGGCCAGGACGCGACATGGACGCCATCGGCATCCCTCGTCAAGAGATGCACGGTGTTGCGGTCGCCGCCCATCACGCCGGTCGAAGGCGAGACGTCGTTGGCGACGATCCAGTCGCAGCCCTTGCGCGCGAACTTGGCTTTGGCGTTGTCGATCAGATGTTCCGTCTCGGCGGCGAAGCCGATCACGAGTGCCGGCCGCTTCTCCTTCAGCTTCGAGATCGTGGCGAGGATGTCGGGGTTCTCGACCAGCGTCAGCGGCGGGATCGCCTTGTCCGTCTTCTTCAGCTTCTGGCCGCCCTCATTGGCGACGCGCCAGTCGGCCACCGCTGCGGCGAAGATCGCGACGTCGGCGGGCAGCTCGGCCTCGACGGCGTCGAGCATCTGCCGCGCCGATTCGACGTGGGTGACGCTGACGCCCTTGGGGTCGGCAAGCTCCACCGGTCCTGCGATCAGCCGCACGTCGGCGCCGGCGGCCTGCGCGGCGGCGGCGATCGCAAAGCCCTGCTTGCCGGAGGAGCGGTTGGCGATGTAGCGCACCGGGTCGATCGGCTCGTGGGTCGGGCCCGCGGTGATCAGCACGCGGCGGCCAGCGAGCGGGCGCGGCGTCGGCGGCTTGAGCATGGCGACGACGGCGTCCGCAATCTCGGTCGGCTCGGCCATGCGGCCGACACCGGCCTCGCCCTTCTCCGCCATCTCGCCGGCGTTCGGCCCGATCATCTGGACGCCGTCGCGCTGCAGGGTCGCGGCGTTGCGGCGCGTCGCCGGGTTGCTCCACATCATCGGGTTCATCGCCGGCGCCAGCAGGATCGGCCGGCTCGCCGCGAGCAGGATGGCGCTGGCGAGGTCGTCGGCGGCGCCGTGCGCCATCTTTGACATCAGGTCGGCGGTCGCCGGTGCCACCACGATCAGGTCGCAGTCGCGCGCGAGCCGGATATGGCCGACGTCGAACTCGCTGCGCGCGTCGAACAGATCGGTGAAGACACGATCTCCCGACAGCGCCGATGCGGCGAGCTCGGTCACGAATTGCGTTGCCGCCTTGGTCAGCACGCAGCGGACGTGGATGTGGCGCTCCTTCAGCCGCCGGATCAGGTCGAGCGATTTGTAGGCGGCGATGCCGCCGCTGATGATCAGGGTGACGCGGGCTTCGCGCACCTGGCCGGGCTGGGGGACGAGCGGGGCAGACGGGTTGGCTGGAGCTGGGGGCGCCATTGGCGGCTCGGACGGATCGACAGGCTCGATCAGCGCGCGCAGGATGACCCGGACTTCCTCCTCGACCGAGCGCCCGTTCTGCGCTGAGCGCAGGCGCAGATAAGTTTTGAGAGAGTCGTCCAGCTTGCGGATGGTCAGGCTCGCCATGACCGCCTCCCCAGCATTGTCGTTGTGAGTGCAATGCTAGCAGAAAATGACAGCAGTGCAATCAGGGTGGGCAAAGCGGCCGCCGCGGGCGGCAGCGTGCCCACCGTCGATGCGCATGCATCGGTAGGACGGTGGGCACGGCGCCACTGCGATCTCGCACGCGGAAACGGTACGGCTGCGCCTTTGCCCACCTCACAACCTGAGCACCGCGAACAGAATGCCGATGAAGGTCAGCGCGATGACCCACAGCGCGATGGCGCGCCAGCGGCTCTTCTTGCCTTCGGTGCGGCCCATGGCGGCGATGGTTTCCGGCGACAGGCGCAGGCCGTCGCGGGTCATGCTCTCCATGTGCTCGAGCACCGCGGCGGCGCGGGCGGCGAGCACCGGTAGGGTCGTGGTCAACCGCACCAGCTCGCCGACGCCGGTGACGGCGCCCTCGATCCGGCCGATCGGCCCGAGATTACGCTCGATCCATTCGCGGACCACGGGATCGGCGACCTTCCAGATGTCGAGCTTGGGATCGAAGCCGCGCGCGACGCCCTCGACCACCACCATGGTCTTCTGCAGCAGGATCAGCTCGGGTCGGGTGCGCATGTCGAACAGGCCGGTGACCTCGAGCAGCAGGGTCAGCAGCTTGGCCATCGAGATTTCTTCGGCCGTGCGGTTGTGGATCGGCTCGCCGATGGCGCGGATGGCTTGTGCGAAATTCTCCACCGAATGATGCGGCGGCACGTAGCCGGCCTCGAAATGCACCTCGGCGACGCGGCGATAGTCGCGGGTGATGAAGCCGAGCAGGATTTCGGCCAGGAAGCGCCGCTCCTTCATGCCGAGCCGGCCCATGATGCCGAAATCGACCGCGACCAGTCGTCCCTGCTGGTCCAGGAACAGGTTGCCCGGATGCATGTCGGCATGGAAGAAGCCGTCGCGCAGGGCGTGGCGCAGAAAGCTCTGGATCACCTTGCGGCCGACGTCGGGCAGATCGACATTCGCCTCCGCGAGCCGGGCGTGATCGTTCAGCGCGATGCCGTCGATCCACTCCATCGTCAGCACGGTGTTGGCGGTGCGATCCCAGTCGACCGCGGGCACGCGGAAGTCCGGATCGTCCTTGATGTTTTCCGCCATCTCCGAGAGCGCGGCGGCCTCCAGGCGAAGGTCCATCTCCATCGCGACCGAGCGCGACATCGTGTTGATGACCTCGACCAGCCGCAGCCGCCGCGCTTCCGACGAATGCGCCTCGGCCTTTTCGGCGACGAAGAAGAAATCGGAGAGGTCGCGGCGGAAGCGCGCGGCGACGTTGGGCCGAAGCACCTTCACCGCGACCGGACGACGAATGCCGTCGTGTTCGACCTCGCCGCGATGCACCTGCGCGATCGAGGCGGCGGCGACCGGCGGGCCGAGATGCGTGAACAGCTGGCTGATCGGACGTTCGAGGGCGGTGGCGATGACCGCCTCGGCCTCGGCCTGCGGGAATGGCGGCAGCCGGTCCTGCAGCGATTCGAGATCGCGCGCCATGATGACGCCGACGACATCGGGCCGGGTCGCCAGGAACTGGCCGAGCTTGAGATAGGCCGGGCCCATCCGCTCCAGCGCGCGCGACAATCTTGGTCCGGATTTGGCGCCGGGGCGCTCGACCAGCCGCGCCAGCTTGAGCGCGAGCTGGCCCGGCGGCGGCGCCAGGCTCGGATCGACAGCGCCGAACACGCCCTCGCGCGCGAACACGAAGGCGGCCCGGGCGAGCCGCGTAATGTGAGTGAGTGCGGAGATCACAAACGCCAGCCGGAATGAAGCGCGACGATGCCGCCGGAGAGAGTCTGCCAGGACACGCGGGAGAAGCCGGCGGCCGAGATCATCTCGGCGAAGGCGCTGGGGCGCGGAAACTGGCGGATCGATTCGACGAGGTAGCGGTAGGACTCGGCATCGCCGGTGACGGCGCGGCCGAGCTGCGGGATCACGTTGAAGGAGAACAGGTCGTAGAGCTTGTCGAGCCCGGGCACCTCGACGGTCGAGAACTCCAGGCACAGGAAGCGGCCGCCATGCTTGAGCACGCGATGGGCTTCTGCGAGCGCCAACTCGATCTGCGGCACGTTGCGGATGCCGAACGCGATCGTATAGGCGTCGAAGGAGCGGTCGGGGAAGGCGAGCTTCTCGGCATTGCCCTCGACGAACGAGACCTTGTCCTCGAGAGCCTGCTTCAGCGCCCGCTGGCGGCCGACCTCGAGCATGTCGCCATTGATGTCGCAGACCGTCGCATGGAAGCCTGAGCCGGCCTTCCTGGCGGCGCGGAAGGAGATGTCGCCGGTGCCGCCGGCGACATCGAGCAGCGCGAACGGCGCATCGCTCTTCGGCGGGTTGAGCGTGTTGATCATGATGTCCTTCCAGACGCGGTGCAGTCCGCCCGACATCAGGTCGTTCATCAGGTCATAGCGCGACGCCACGCTGTGAAACACGTCGTTCACCAGCGTCTGCTTCTCGCCCAGAGGCACATCCCTGAAGCCGAAATGAGTGGTTTGGTCCGGCTGATCCATCACCCTTACTCCGATACAGCACCATAGCGCCGATGCGGCCAAGGCGCTATCACGTCAGCCAGACAAGGTGAATGGTCGCGGATGCAAAAGGTGAAATGAACAGGAATGCCTGAGCTGCCCGAAGTCGAGACCGTCCGGCGCGGGCTGCAGCCGGTCATGGAAGGCGCCGTCATCGTCAAGGCCGAGGCCCGGCGTGGCGACCTGCGGTTTCCGTTCCAGCCCGATTTTGCGAAGCGCCTGCAGGGCCAGACCGTCAGGGGTCTCGGCCGGCGTGCCAAATATCTCCTGGCCGATCTCGGCTCCGGCGACGTGCTGCTGATGCATCTCGGCATGTCCGGCTCGTTCCGGGTGATCAAGCCGGAGCACGAGGAGACGCCGGGCGAGTTTCACACTCCGCGCGGCAAGGACAGCGTGCACGACCATGTCGTGTTTCACATGTCGTCAGGTGCCGACATCGTATTCAACGATCCGCGCCGCTTCGGCTTCATGAAGATCATCGCGCGCGGCGACATCGAGGCGGAGCCGCATCTCAAGGGTCTGGGGCCCGAGCCGCTCGGCAATGAATTCGATGCGGCGATGCTGGCGCACGCCTGCGCCAACAAGAAGACCAGCCTGAAGGCGGCGCTGCTCGACCAACGCGTCGTCGCCGGGCTCGGCAACATCTATGTCTGCGAGGCGCTGTTCCGTTCGCATCTGTCGCCGCGGCGTCTGGCCGCGACGCTGGCCACGAAGAAGGGGGAGCCCACCGACCACGCAAAGCGGTTGGTTGAAGCGATCCACACCGTGCTCAACGAGGCGATCCGCGCCGGTGGCTCATCGCTGCGCGATCACCGCCAGACATCAGGCGAGCTCGGCTATTTCCAGCATTCGTTCCAGGTCTATGACCGCGAAGGCGAGTCGTGCCGGACGGATGGCTGCAGCGGCGTGGTGAAGCGTTTCGTGCAGAACGGACGCTCGACCTTCTGGTGTCCGAAGTGCCAGAAGTGATGTAGCAGCCGACGCGCCGGCACGGCCGGCTGCGCGGGTCCGCTTGTGACGGACGAGGGTGGGCGTATACTGCGGCCATGGCTGTCAGTTCGCCCGATCTGAAAGCATTCCTGCTCGCGACGCCGTTCTTTGGCGGCCTGCCCGACGCGAGGCTCGATCTGCTGGTCTCGATGCTGGTGGAGCGCCGCTTCGACAGGGGCGCCGTGGTCGTCGCCGAAGGCGAGGCGGGCCGCTCGATGTTCGTCGTGCACAGCGGCACGCTGGAGGTGAGCGAGCGCCTGGAGACGGGCATTGCGATCCGCATGTCGTCTCTCGCGCCCGGCGATTTCTTCGGCGAGATGACCTTGCTCGAAATGCAGAACAGGTCGGCCACGGTGGTCGCGGAGACGCCGACCATCTTGTATGAGCTGACGGCACAGAATCTCTACGCGTTCTACAAGGCCGACATCCAGGCCTATGTGATCGTGATGCAAAACATCAATCGCGAGCTGTGCCGCCGCCTGCGTCGCGCCGATGCGCGGATCAAGGCGCTGGAGACGGGCGCGCGGTCGTCGGGTTTATGAACCTCTCCCAGCCTGCGGGGAGAGGGAGCGCACCGCCCGCGCCGTGAAAGCTCAGAGCAAATTCCAACTACAACCCAGCCTTCCAGTTGATGCCATTGTCGGCCCAGGTCGGGTAGGCCCGCGTCACCGGCAGCTTCGCCTCCTCGGCCTGCGGAGTCAGCATGATCGGGAATTCGACCTCGGCGTGCTCGCTCGCGTCCTTCAGCTCGCCCGCGTCGTGCATGACGTGGTCGCCGGCGAGCTTGCCCGCGGTCCAGCGCCACAGGCTGCGAATCTCCTGCGCCGACTTGCCGGCCGCGTCGAACTCGCTGACGCCGAGACCGGCGGCGAGCGCGTCCTGGTGGTCGTTGCGCATCATGATGAAGGGTTGCGCCAGCACCTCGGCGATGTCGCGCGGCGCGTCGGCGTCGAGTGCGGTCGTCGCGTCGGTGATGCGGTGGCCGCTGCGGATCGGGGCCTGGTTGAGCACGAAGGCGAACGGCTTGCGCCAGGCTTTGACGACGCTGAGCGTCGGCGCGGTGGCCTCGATGTCGGCGACGCTCGGACGCGCCGGGATCAGGCACAGGTCGCAGTGGCGGATCGCGGCCGTCGTGGACGCCGTGATGCCGGCCCCGGTGTCGATCATGCAGAGGGTGACGCCATCGCGCTCCAGCGCTTCGAGCCGCGGCTCGATCATCTTGGCATCGTAGACGGCTTCGACGATCGGCTCGCCCGCGGCGCGGCGCGCCTGCCATTTGGTCAGCGTGCCCTGACGGTCGGTTTCGATCACGCGCACCTTGTGGCCGGCCTGCTGGGCCGCCACGGCCAGACCAATCGCCAGCGTGCTCTTGCCGCTGCCGCCCTTCTGCGTGGCCAAAACGATCGTGTACATCGGGAGACAGTCCTTCGGATGTTGACGGAACTTATGAGAACGCCAAAGCTGAGTGCATCGCGATCGCGGTGCAGAGCTATTCTCGCTCAGGACAGTCCCGGCCCGATCCAACTCATGAAGAGCGATCGCGGTGGTCCGAATCAGCACGCCGACAAAACTGTTCGAACCATCTCACGCTCGGCCTGTGCCTGCACAGACCGGTTGACTACGGCGGGAGCCGTTCCGAGTTGATAGCAAGGTGCTAGGAAGTTGAGTGGCAGCGAGCCGCGGGCAAGCGATCGGCATCGCCGAGCATCATCCCATGCAGTCGCGATGCTGCACGTCCGATCCCCGCCGGCCGCCGTTGGGCCCTTAATTTTTTCTAAAACGACATGCTTAACATTGCGTAAACGCTGCCTCGCCGCAGTGCGCAGCGGCATGATCGCGATGCCGAACCGGTTTGGCGCAGGCTCTACTTCCGCACGCAGATCACGCGCACCGTCGCCGCCTTGGCGTCGAGCGAGGTTCCGTCCGGCTTGACGCCCTGCGCCGTGAGAAAGGCGCGCGTCGCATCGGCGCTCACCATCACGACCTGTGTGGACGGGATGAGCGCCGTGCCGGCCATGATTCCTGACTTGAGCAGGGTGACGCCGGCGAACTTGCCGTCGCCGTCGAGCGCCGCCGCGCCGGAGAAGCCGAGGCCGGGCGCCGGCGCCAGCGAGGCGTCACCGGCGCCGTTGGCGGCGAGCTGGGCCTTGACGGTGCTGATCGCGGCACCGCCGCCCTGGCTCTGCGGATCGGCGATGCCGACGATGTCGACCGACGATTTCGCACGGCCGCCCGACAGCGCCAGCGGCTTCAGGCCGCGCGCGCCGTAGATGCGCAGTAGCGCGAGCCCGCGCTCCTTGTCCTCGGCGACGCGCTCGGCATGGCCGAAGCCGGGAACGGTGATCGCGACGCAGCTGTCGGTGACCTCGCGATCGGCGATGATGGCGCCGTCCTGGCTCGCGATGATGCCGGTGCCGTAATCGACGCTGCGCCGTGGCGCGGGCTGCGCGGCCAATGTCGACGGAAACGCGGTGAATGCGCTCGACATCGCGATCACGACCGGCTCGACCGTGTTCTCGGTGGCCTGGTCGTAGAGGATGGTCAGGATACGCACCTCGTCGCCCCGAAAGGTGCCGCGGATGTAGAACTTCTTCAGGTTCTGCAGCCCGGACAGCACGAAGAAGTCGGGCTTCACCACGCTGTAGTCGACGGTGCGGCCAGGCTCCTTCTTCTCTCGGTCGGCAAGCGTCGCGGTAACCGGGTTGGCCTCCTTGCGGCGTGACAGGGCCACCTGCACGGTGCCGGTGGGCGAGGTCCATTTCGAGCCGGTGCCGTCGCTGGTCTGTTGCGGCACCAGCTTGGTGGGAATGCCGAGCCGTGCGCCGCTGACCGGTTCGGTCACGAGCTTCCAGCCGACGCCCTCCTGCTTGCGGCGCGCGGTGTCGGCGAGCACGGCGCGCTCCTGCGGGTTCAACACGCCGGTCGGCTTGCCGCCGGCGAGCTTCTGGTACTCCTTGATCGCGTTGACCATGCGCTCGCTGACGTCGCCGGTGATGGCGCCATTGTACTGGCCGACCCAGGCGAGATCGGATTGCAGCGCGAGCCGCTCGGCCTGGCTCATCGCATTGGCGGTGTCGGCGGGAGCCTGCACGCCCGGGCGCACCGGCTGGGTCGCGACCGGCTTGGGCTTGGCGCCCGGCAACGCGCCCTGCGGCGTCTGGGCCTGCGCCGATGCGCACGCGGCGATGGCGCAGATGAAGGTTGCCGTGGCCAGCCGTCTCATGACAAATCCCGATGCTCTTGCCGCTGACATAAATAAGCACATCTGCTTGGTCGGTCACAATCCGGCGAGGGTTCAGTGTGTTGCGCTTGGCGTTGTCGTGACGTTGAGTGCGATGATGGAGCGGCATCCGAGGTCCACCTCACCTCGTCGGGGAGAGGTGGAGCTTCCGTGCCGAACCACTCGGCCCGAGAGCGCAGTTGCGCGCCTGAGAGGATGTCGAACGTGGAATGGCAGACGAGATGATGCTGAGCGACGAGGAACTGGAGCGCTATGCCCGCCACATCGTGCTGCGCGACGTCGGTGGTCCGGGACAGGCGGCGCTGAAGCGCGCGTCGGTGCTGGTGATCGGCGCGGGCGGGCTCGGTGCGCCGGCGCTGATGTATCTCGCCGCTGCCGGCGTCGGCACGATCGGCGTGGTCGACGATGACGTGGTGTCGCTGTCGAATTTGCAGCGCCAGGTCATCCATGCGACGCCGGATATCGGCAGACCCAAAGTCGAGAGCGCCGCCGAGCGCATCAACGCGCTCAATCCGCATGTGAGCGTCATGGCGCATCGGACCTGGCTCAATGCCGACAACGCGCTCGATCTGATCGGCGCTTATGATCTCGTGCTCGACGGCTCCGACAATTTCGACACCCGCTATCTCGTCTCCGATGCCTGCTTCCTGGCCGCGCGGCCGCTGATCACCGGCGCGCTCGGCACCTTCGATGCGTCGCTGACGACGATCCGGGCGCATGAGCGGGATGAGAAGGGCCAGTTTAATCCGACCTATCGCTGCCTGTTCCCGGAGCCGCCGCCACCCGGCACCGTCCCGGCCTGCGCCGAGGCTGGCGTGATGGGGGCGCTCGCCGGCATGCTGGGGTCGATGATGGCGCTGGAGGCGATCCGCGAGATCGTCGGCTTCGGCGAGGGCCTGGTCGGCCGGCTGCTGATGCTGGACGCGCGGACGATGCGCTTCGAGACCCTGCGCTATGGCCGCGATCCGACGAATCCGCTGAACGGGGATGGGCCGGTGATTGCGGATTTGGGTGCGCATCAGAAGCCGTAATGCGGTGAGAACCGCGCCAAGTCCTCCGTTGTCGTCCCGGACAAGCCCGGCGACGCGAGAGCGTCGGCGGGCGCCGATCCGGAACCCATAGCCACCGCATTCGGTGATATGCGCGGAACGTGCGGCCTGCCTGTTTCAGATATCACGCGGTATGGGTCCCCACGTTCGCGGGGACGACACATGTGATGAGGTGCCGGGCTTGACACCCACTCCGCTGCCGTCGTGGACAAGGTGCAGCGCGATCGCGTCGGGGACACCGACTAAGAGGCTGGCGGATCGATCGGCCTACAGCATGCTCGGCAGCACGCGGTCCGGCGGGCGGTGGTTGTCGAGGAAGGTCTTGATGTTGATGATGACCTTCTCGCCCATCTCGACGCGGCCCTCGATGGTGGCCGAGCCCATGTGCGGCAGCAGCGTCACCTTGCCGGCCTTGGCGAGTCGGACCAGGCGCGGATTGACCGCGGGCTCGTGCTCGAACACGTCGAGACCGGCGCCGGCGATGTCGCCGGCCTCGATCTGCCGCGTCAGCGTCTCCTCGTCGATCACCTCGCCGCGCGCGGTGTTGACGATGTAGGCGTCCTTGCGGATCAGCTTCAGCCGACGCGCCGATAAGAGATGGAACGTCGCCGGCGTGTGCGGGCAGTTCACCGAGATGATGTCCATCCGCGCCAGCATCTGGTCGAGGCTTTCCCAGTAGGTGGCGCCGAGCTCGTCGGCGATCACCGGGGCGACCGGGCGGCGGTTGTGATAGTGGATCTGCAGGCCGAAGGCGCGGGCGCGCCGCGCCACGGCCTGGCCGATCCGGCCCATGCCGATGATGCCCAACCGCTTGCCGCCGATGCGGTGGCCGAGCATCCAGGTCGGCGACCAGCCCGCCCAGTTCTTGCCCTCGGTCAGGATCGAGGCGCCCTCGATCAGCCGCCGCGGCACCGCGAGGATCAGCGCCATGGTCATGTCGGCGGTGTCCTCGGTGAGGACCTTCGGCGTGTTGGTGACGGTGATGCCGCGCGCTACTGCCGCCGCAACGTCGATATTGTCGACGCCATTGCCGAAGTTGGCGATCATGCGCAGCTTGCAATCGGGCTGATTGAGAATGTCGGCGCTGATGTGGTCGGTGACGGTCGGAACCAGCACCTCGGCGGTGCGCACGGCGTCGGCGAGCTGTTCCTGGCTCAACGGCTCGTCGTCGAGATTGAGCCTGGCGTCGAACAGCTCGCGCATGCGGGTCTCGACCGAGTCCGGCAGCTTGCGTGTCACCACGACGAGGGGCTTTTTCCTACCTGACATGTGCTGCTCTCATGAGATCCTTCAGACCTCATTAACCGGGTTCGCCGAAACTACCGTCGTCGCCTGAGAGCGGCGCTTCCCTGGACTGGTCGTGTCGGATCTCGCAGGTGGGCCGATCCGTTCCTGACAGGGCTTCGCGAGCGATTCTCAGGCGCTTCCTGGCCGCTTGTGTTCGGTCCTGTCTAGCAGAAGGCCGGGCCAAGACAAGAAGCCAACGGGGGTCGGGACTGGCGCTTTCGGCAAGCCCTCTCTGTGCACGAAGGGGGGCAGCCGGGCAGTTCGATGGGGATCGGGCGAAGGATCGCAACGCAATCCGCTTTGATCGGAGCGCGCGTCGGTCCTTTCGAGGGAGAGTGAGTTGAGTAATTTGACGTTGTGGCGTTTCGGTGCAGTCGTGGTGCTGCTGGTCTGTCTGCTCGACGTTGCCGTCGGCAGAGGGGGCGTTGCGGCGAAGGACTCCGTTCTCACCACCAGCGGCCTGCCGGTGCCGCGCTATGTCAGCCTGAAGTCGGATCATGTGAACGTTCGCGCCGGTCCGACCAAGGACAACGACGTGGCCTGGGTCTATACGCGCTCCGGCCTGCCGGTCGAGATCACCGCGGAATATGAGAACTGGCGCCGCGTGCGCGATTCCGAGGGCTCGGAGGGGTGGGTCTATCATTCGTTGCTGTCGGGGCGCCGCACGGCGGTGGTCACGATGAAGAACAAGGACGATCTCGCCCCGATCTATGAGAGCGCCGACGCGGCGAGCGCGGTCACGGCGCGGCTGCAGGCCGGCGTCGTCGCGCAGGTGAAGAAATGCGGCAATGGCTGGTGCCGCGTGCTCGGCAATGGTTTCGAAGGCTGGATCCAGCAGCAGCGGCTGTGGGGCGTCTACGCCGACGAACAGGTCAATTGAAGGCCCAGGTCCGCGCAATGCGCTGACCTCTATCCTGACGCGCTCCCGACACAATAATGCCCGTAGCGGGCGCGGGCATGATGCCTCGATGAAGATGTTCCGGAGGCTCAGCGCTTCTTGCGCAGCCGGACGACCATGTCGATCCGGGCGATCTCGTAACCTTCGGGCGCCTCCGGCAGCTTCGACAACGCCAGATGCTGGTCAGGGATATCGACCAGCTCGTGGTTGTTCTCGAGATAGAAGTGATGGTGGGCCGTGACGTTGGTATCGAAATAGGTCTTGGTGCCGTCGACGCTGACCTGACGCAACAGGCCGGCATCGGTCAGCTGGTTCAACGTATTATAGACCGTGGCGAGCGAGACCGGAACCTTGGCCAGCGTCGCTTCCTCGTAGAGCATTTCCGCCGTCAGATGCCGCGCACCCTTGCCGAACAACAGCCAGCCAAGGGCCATGCGCTGGCGGGTCGGGCGCAGCCCGGCCGCCTGCAGCATCTCGTTGACGTCGTGCCATGGGCAGCCGTTGAGGGCTGGCTGCCGGCCGTTCCCGAGATCCGGGTTGCCGCGATCATGACCACTCATCGAGGCGTTGTTGCTGACATCCACTTCAAGCACCGCACAATTCGCTCTCATCTATAACCGATATAGGAAGAAACCCATTCAGATGCAAGCTTATCGCAACTAACGTATCTAGAACGCCCCTAAACTGCATTTACCGCCCGGTTCGGGCGCGGGCCCCGGTGCTGCGTCGATTTACCTGGATACGCGCATTGACGCCGCAATCCTCTATGTTAGAGAGCGCCCGGACCCGATTTGCCCTGCCATGGTGAGCGCCGGCGGCCGTGATGGCCATGTGCGCGAATCCAGGCGTCGTTAGGCCCGCCGCTGACAGCGGTCATGTTCGCCAGGTGCGATGGCCCAGCCTTCGTGCCGACGCGATGACCGGCCAGCGCGGCGCGGAGGGGGGCGGCGCGCGGGAAGGGTCCATGTCGCGCGGCACAAATTCCACCGGGGATCGTTGAGAAAGGCCACCAAGCATGCTGGATCGGCGCAGCGCATATGAATACGAGGACCTGCTGGCCTGCGGCCGCGGGGAGCTGTTCGGCCCCGGCAATGCGCAACTGCCGCTGCCGCCGATGCTGATGTTCGATCGGATCGTCGAGATCTCCGAGACCGGCGGCGAGTTCGGCAAGGGTGTCGTCCGCGCCGAGCTCGACGTGAAGCCGGATCTCTGGTTCTTCGGCTGCCACTTCAAGAATGATCCGGTGATGCCGGGCTGTCTCGGCCTCGATGCGATGTGGCAGATGGTGGGCTTCTACCTCGGCTGGACCGGCGGCGCCGGGCGCGGCCGTGCGCTGGGCCTCGGCGATCTCAAGTTCTCCGGCCAGGTTCTGCCGACCGCGCGCAAGGTTGTGTACAATGTCGACATCAAGCGCGTGATGCGCTCAAAGCTGGTGCTCGGTATTGCCGACGGGTGGCTTTCGATGGATGGCGAGATTATCTATCGCGCCAAGGACCTGAAGGTCGGCCTGTTCAAGCAGGACGCCGCGCCGACTTGAACCAGCGGGCTGCGACCACAGACAGTGCAGCAGGCACGGCTGCAACAGAACACACGAGCAAAGTGAGGCGGACATCATGAGGCGGGTTGTCATCACGGGCATGGGCATCGTCTCATCGATCGGCAACAACACCCAGGAGGTGCTCGCCAGCCTGTACGAGGCGAAGTCCGGCATCTCCCGTGCTGAGAAATATGCCGAGCTTGGTTTTCGTTCGCAGGTGCAAGGTGCGCCGACGCTGAATCCCGCCGACGTGGTCGACCGCCGCGCCATGCGCTTCCTCGGCGAGGGGGCGGCTTGGAATCATGTCGCCATGGAGCAGGCGATCCTCGATTCCGGGCTGGAGCCGACCGACGTCTCCAACGTCCGCACCGGCATCATCATGGGCTCAGGCGGGCCATCGACGCGCACGCTGGTGGAAGCGGCCGACATCACCCGCACCAAGGGCCCGAAGCGCGTCGGTCCGTTCGCCGTGCCGAAGGCGATGTCGTCGACGGCCTCGGCGACGCTGGCGACCTGGTTCAAGATCAAGGGCGTCAACTACTCGATCTCCTCGGCCTGCGCGACCTCCAATCATTGCATCGGCAATTCCTACGAGATGATCCAGTACGGCAAGCAGGACGTGATGTTCGCCGGCGGCTGTGAGGAGCTCGACTGGACGCTGTCGGTGCTGTTCGACGCGATGGGCGCGATGTCGTCCAAGCACAACGACACGCCGGCGACCGCGTCGCGGCCCTATGACGTCACGCGCGACGGCTTCGTGATCGCCGGCGGCGCCGGCGTCCTCGTGCTGGAAGAGCTCGAGCACGCCAAAGCGCGCGGCGCCAAGATCTACGGCGAGATCGTGGGCTACGGCGCAACGTCCGACGGCTACGACATGGTTGCGCCTTCCGGCGAGGGTGCCGAGCGCTGCATGCAGCTCGCGCTGTCGACCGTGAAGACCAAGATCGACTACATCAATCCGCATGCGACCTCGACACCTGCCGGAGATCCGCCGGAGATCGAGGCGATCCGGAAAGTGTTCGGCCGCGGCGAGAAGTGTCCGCCGATCGCCGCGACCAAGGCGCTGACTGGCCACTCGCTCGGCGCCACCGGCGTCCAGGAGGCGATCTATTCGCTGCTGATGATGAAGAACGGCTTCATCTGCGAGAGCGCCAACATCACCGAGCTCGACCCGGCCTTCGCCGACATGCCGATCGTCCGCAAGCGCATCGACAACGCCAAGCTCGGCACCGTGCTGTCGAACTCGTTCGGCTTCGGCGGCACCAACGCGACACTGGTGTTCAAGCAGCTCGACGCCTAAGATTTCCAACAGCACTGGTTTCGTCGGCATCATGGCCGGGCAGCAGCGCGAAGCTCATTCTTCGCACCGATGTCCGGCCATTGGCGTCTCGAAGGCGGAACGATCATCCTGGCTGGGCCGATCCCGGCATGACGAAGGAGAGACATCATGCAGGGTCTGATGGCAGGCAAGCGCGGCCTGGTCATGGGCATCGCCAACGACCATTCGATCGCCTGGGGCATCGCCAAGACGCTGGCGGCGCATGGCGCCGAGATGGCCTTCACCTATCAGGGCGACGCGCTCGGCAAGCGCGTCCGTCCGCTCGCCGACGAGCTCGGCGTCAAGCACGTGCTGTCCTGCGACGTCGAGGACATTGCCAGCGTCGACAGTGTATTCACGGCGCTTCGCGAGGCCTGGGGCGGGCTCGACTTCGTCGTCCACGCGGTCGCCTTCTCCGACAAGAACGAGCTCAAGGGCCGCTATGCCGACACCTCGCGCGAGAATTTTGCGCGCACGATGCTGATCTCCTGCTTCTCCTTCACCGAGATCGCCAAGCGCGCCGCCGAGCTGATGCCGGAGAGCGGCGGCAGCATGATCACCTTGACCTTCGACGGCTCCAACCGGGTGATGCCGAACTACAACGTGATGGGCGTTGCCAAGGCCGCGTTGGAAGCCTCGGTGCGCTATCTCGCCGCCGACTACGGCCGCCGCAGCATCCGTGTCAACGCGATCTCGGCCGGACCGGTGCGCACGCTGGCGGGCTCGGGCATCGGCGATGCCCGCTTCATGTTCGCCTTCCAGCAGAAGCACTCGCCGCTCGGTCGCGGCGTGACTCTGGAGGAGCTTGGCGGCTCGGCGCTCTATCTGCTGTCGGAGCTGTCCGGTGGCGTCACCGGCGAGATCCACTACGTCGATTCCGGCTACAACGTGATCTCGATGCCGCGCCCCGAGGATCTCAAGGCGGACTGACCTCCGCGCGCATCGGCGGTATCAGGGGAACGCGAGACTCCGTCCCCCCGATCGACCCAAATTTTCCCAGTTGAAGACAATGTTCCTGAACGGCTAATCAGGAAGCAATGGCGCAACTCTTGTTGGTTGTTGCGACGACGCTGCGATGCATCATGACCGGTGCATCGGCCGCGGCCGTCAGCCAGCCGCTCGCGCCGGCAGCAAGACAAGTCGTGGGGGCGATTGATGCTGCGTTCGAAGGCCCGCGTCATCGCTCTCTGCGCGATGACCGGCATTGTGCTTGCGGCGGGGAACGCCGGGCCGGCGCAGGCGCAATCGAGCGTCTGGGACTCCACGATCTCCAACACGAACTGGTATGTGCCGACGGCGCAACTGCTCGCCTACATGTCGCCGAAGACGGGCTTCTCCAACCCGATCCCGATCGGTGACCAGACGTTGTGGACCTTGGGCACCGCGACCAACGGCGCCTTCACCGGCACCAGCGTCGCGCAGCTCAGGATCGGCCTGGCGCTGCTGACGGACACCTCGACCATCCAGGGCTTCGTCACCACCAGCGGCCAGATCACCATGCTGTTCACGCCGACCGGCGGCGGCACCGTGACGGTCGGACTCGGCTATATGCGCAACGTCAACGGCGTGACCAGCATGGAAATGCAGATGATCACCGGCGACAGCCTGCTGGTGACGCATTGGGCCTACATGCTGCCCTATGATCCCGCGACCTTCACGCCGCCGCCGTCGGCGCCGGTGCCGGCCAATTCCGTGCCGCAATGGGCGTGGACCGCCGGCACGCCCTGGCGGATCGTCAGTCCGACATTGTTCGGCACGCAGGCGCCGGGCCGTTTCGTCATCACGAGCTATCAGAACGGCTATTTCTGGGGTGCGGGCGTCGCACCGCCCGGCAGCGCCGCGGCGGGCTTCACGCTGCTCGGCTCGGTGACGCCCGAGGGCAGCGTGCTGTTCAACACCCTCTCGCGCGGCACCCTGACCAGCCTCTATGGCACGGCGAGCGGCAACGCCGCGGGCGCGCAGATGCTGGTGTCGACCTACGATCTTACCGGGAGTTTGACGGGAGGACTGGCGACGATGTCGCTGATCCAGCCTTACGCGGAAACGCTGCGGTCTGCAGGCGGCCGCGTCGGCCTGGAAGCGGCTGACGTGTTGTACCGGCTGTCGATGACCTCGGCCGGCTGGACTGGATCGATGGTCTCGGGCTTTGCCGCGCTTGATAATCTCAGCGGTCCATCTCTCAGCGCCGCCGTGAAGCAGACGTTGCCGGTGCTGACCGGGGCGGCCTCGCAGGCGACCCATGTCAGCCAGCAGGTGTTCCGGCAGACGATGACCAACAGGCTCGATGATGTCAGCAGCATCGGCTGGGCCGCTGGTCGCAATGTCTGGATGCAGCCCCTCGGCGGCACCGCGCAGCAGGCGGGGCGCGATGGCGTTCCCGGCTATGACGCCTCCGGCGGCGGTCTGGCGTTGGGCGCCGACGTCGCAGTCTCGTCCCGCGCCATCATTGGCGGCGTTCTCGGTTATTCTCATCACACGATCACCGGAAGCGACGCCGCCGTGCCGAACCGTCTCGCTCTCGCCTCCTATCAGCTCGGGCTCTATGGGGCCTACGCGATCACCCGTGATGTCACCTTCGACTATCAGCTCGATGGCGGATCGAGCGATAACGGCGAAAACCGGTCGCTGAGCTTCATGGGTGCGTCCGCCGGCGGCAGCTATCGTTCCTATAGCGGCCATGCCGGCGCAGGCATCAAGACGCGCATTCCGCTGCAAGATGGCTTCGCCCTCGTTCCAGCACTGCGCCTGGACTACGGCACGGTTCGCAGCAATTCCTACGGCGAGAACGGTGCCGGCGGTTTCAGCCTCAACGTCGATCCTCAGATCTATCAGGAGCTCGTGACGACGGCGCAGCTGAAAGCTGTCTACGCGCCCACCAGGCAGATTCGTCTGACCAGCGATATCGGCGTCGGCTACAACGCGCTGAATCAGCCATTGCAGATCCGCGCGGCGTTCTCGGGCGGCGGTGAGAGCTTCGTCACCCACGGCCTCGGCCTGTCGCCATGGATCTATTCGGCCGGCCTTGGTCTTGTGGCCGCCGGCAACGACCGGCTCGACCTCAGCATCCGCTACGGCATCAACGCGACATCGTCCGGTCTCCTCCAGCAGTCGGGCCACGCGGTGCTGAAGATCAGGCTGTGACGCGCCTGGCTCGTCGTTCTATTCGCGCCCGAAATAGGCCGGCAAGCGCTGGTCGAGCCGGAACTTGAGCATCGAACGCGCCATGTCACGCAGCACATTGTTGTTCGCAGCCTCTGGCGGCGAGGCGGGGAATGCGGAGTTGTCGACGTCTCCGGCGTGAGACGGCGGGCCGACGCCGGAGGTCAGCCGTGAGAGCAGCGACTTCGAGCTCATGCCAGGCTCGCGCGTCTCGAACGTCGCCCCGTCGTAGAGCTGGATATCGAGCATGGTGAAGACGTGGCTGATCCGGCCAAATCCCTCGCCCCTGTTGATGACACCGACGCCGGTAACCTCGTCGTTTGTCGACGGTTCGCTGTCGGTCCGGCGCGTGATCACGAGGTAGCGAGCGCAACCCGCCGTGCCGGCCACCTTCCGGACGATGGGCGTGAGCTTCCCGTTCTCAGCCTTGATCGGGGGCGACTGATAGAACGGATCGAATGCGCCCTTGGGGACGCCGATGCGGCGGATTCCGGCATCACCCGCGGCTGCCTTCACACGCGCGTAGGCGATGTCGTCGAAGCCCCAGGGCACCGGCACTTCGGCGTACTCGTTGCCCAGGCGGGTCATGCCGTTCTTCTGCACCGTGAAGACATCGCCGAGCGCGGCGATCACCCCGATGTCGCACGGTCCGCCCTCGCGGACGGCCATCGCCGGCTTGGCGGCCTTGGCATTGCTGCCTGCTGGCTTCGCGGGCTTGGCATTCAGCGGCGCCGGGGCCGATTGCGCCAGGGCATTGGTGGAGGACCAGAGCATGGCAATGATGAGCGCAGCAAATCGGCGAGAGATGGTCACTGGGAGAGCTCGTCGCAGGGAGGAAAAGGATCAAGCCAAGGGAGTTCGAAGGGAGTTCGTTCGAGTCGTCCGAAGTCTGCGCCCGCATCATTCGATCTTCAGATAGCTCGGCAGGTCGCGATCGAGCTTCGCCGCGACCAAGGTGCGCAGCCGCTCGCGCAGGACGGTGCTGGAGGCCGCAGCCGCGAGAGGCTCGGGGAAGTCGGCATTGTCGAGCTTGTTGAGAGGGTCTTCGGTGAGCCTCATGGTCTCGGCAAGCCTGGCGCCGGTGTCGGCCGAGAACGAGCTGATCTTCTCGTAGGACTGGCCGTCGATGAGCGTGATGTTGACGTTCGCAAACAGATGCGAGTGCCTGAGGATCGATCCGACCCCCTGATTGTAGGCGCCGATGCCTCTGAGCCTCAGGGTGGTGTTGGGAATGGTCGTCTCGAACCTGGTGACGACGAGATAGCGCGCGCAGCTCGCATTCGTCGTGACGTTGCGCACGATCGCGTTCAGGCTCTCCTTCGGATCGGGCAGGAAGCGCGATGTCGGGTGGTAGTAGACCTCGAACGCGCCTTTCGGATAGCCGATCCTGCGCATGGTCGGATCGCCGCCGGTAGCCGCGCGCACGCGCGCCATGGCGAGGTCGTCCAGCCCCCATCCCGGCAACGTGACTTCGTCCTCTTCGGTTTCAAACACGGTGAGACCGAACTTGCTGACGGCGAGCTGGTCGCCGAGTGCGGAAATGACGCCAAGACGGCACGGACCGCTTTCGATGGCGCCTGGTTTCGCCATCGCCTTTGTCTTTCCGGAGGGTTTCTTGACCGCGGGCGCGGCCTTGGGCGCCGTTGTTGACGGAGCCTGGGCCCAAGCCCCGGTTGCGAAGGCAGCGGCGAGGGCGACGAGCGCAAGGCGGCGGATCGACAGGAGCGGCACGGACATGGGTACGGTTCGAGAATGCGAGGTCGTCGCGAACTCGAACTTAGTTCGCCTGCGAAGGCGCACGCAATGGTTTCCGGTCGCCACGCGTAAGATTTGCGCTTGCACGCCCTGCGATCAGGAGCCCGCCGCCTGACCGTCACGCTTCCATCGATAATATTTCATGATCCGGCCGTGCAGCGGGTCAGCTTCCTCCTTTTCCAGCACGAAGCCCTCGCGCTCATACCAGCGCCAAGCCTTGTCATTGCCCTTTGCGCAGCGCAGCCACACTTCGTCCGGCAGCAGCTCGCGGGTGAAGGTGAGCAGCCGGCGGCCGAGCGAGCGGCCCTGATGGGACGGGGCGATCATCAGCTGGTCGAGATAGAGCGTGGGGACGTTGATCGCGAGCATCGCCGCGAGGCCGCTGCGGTCGTCGGCGACATACAGGCTCCAACCGCCAGCGACTTCACGCGGCACGCGCTCCCTGAGGAGCGCGAGCAGCCTCTCGCTCGGGGTCTCCAATCCGGTCGAGCACCAGCTCTCCATCCAGAGCCTGGCGACGGCGTCGTATTCGTCCGGGCGGGCAGGGCGGATGATAGGATGGAGCATGTGTGGTGACCTGAAGCGAGGTGACGGCTTGGCCTCTGCATCCGCAGCCGTGACCTGGGACGCGTGAGGGTGCGCGACCAACAGGACAACAAAAAAGGGCGGCCCGAAAGCCGCCCTTTGTATTTCATTCGAAGGGTGCGCCGGCTTTACTCGCCGGCGGCTTCGCGCGCCTCGGCGGGCGTGTCCTTCTGCTTGGCCTCGAGATCCTCGCCGGTGGTCTGGTCGACCGCCTTCATCGACAGCCTGGTCTTGCCGCGGTCGTCGAAGCCGAGCAGCTTGACCTTGACCTTGTCGCCTTCCTTGACGACGTCGGAGGTCTTCTGCACGCGCTTGTCGGCGAGCTGCGAGATGTGCACGAGGCCGTCGCGGGTGCCGAAGAAGTTCACGAAGGCACCGAACTCCATCACCTTGACGACGGTGCCGTCATAGACCTGGCCGACCTCCGGATCGGAGGCGATCGACTTGATCCACTTGATGGCGGCCTTCATCGCCTCGCCGTCGTTGGAGGCGACCTTGACGGTGCCGTCGTCCTCGATGTTGACCTTGGCGCCGGTCTTCTCGACGATCTCGCGGATCACCTTGCCGCCGGTGCCGATCACTTCGCGGATCTTGTCGGTCGGGATCTTGAAGGTCTCGATGCGCGGCGCGTATTCGCCGAGCTCGGCACGCGCGGCGGTCAGCGCCTTGGACATCTCGCCCAGGATGTGGATGCGGCCGTCGCGGGCCTGGCCCAGCGCAACCCGCATGATCTCCTCGGTGATGCCCTCGATCTTGATATCCATCTGCAGCGAGGTGATGCCGCTCTCGGTGCCCGCGACCTTGAAGTCCATGTCGCCGAGATGGTCCTCGTCGCCGAGGATGTCGGAGAGAACCGCATAGCGGCTGCCTTCGAGGATCAGGCCCATCGCGATGCCCGCGGTCGGCCGCTTCAGCGGCACACCGGCATCCATCAGCGCCAGCGACGAGCCGCAGACGGTGGCCATCGACGACGAGCCATTCGACTCCGTCACCTCCGACACCACGCGCGTGGTGTAGGGGAACTCGTGGTGCGGCGGCAGCACCGGGTGGATGGCGCGCCAGGCGAGCTTGCCGTGGCCGATCTCGCGACGCTTGGTGCCGCCGAGACGGCCGGTCTCACCGACGGAGTAGGGAGGGAAGTTGTAGTGCAGCAGGAACGTCTCTTTGTACGTTCCCGACAGCGCGTCGATGTACTGCTCGTCCTCGCCGGTGCCGAGCGTGGTCACGACCAGCGCCTGGGTCTCACCGCGGGTGAACAGCGCCGAGCCGTGAGCGCGCGGGAGCACGCCGACTTCGCAGACGATGTTGCGCACGGTCTTGGCGTCGCGGCCGTCGATGCGCTTGCCGGTGTCCAGGATGTTCCAGCGAACGATCTTGGCTTCCAGCTCCTTGAACACGCCGGAGAGGCGGAGCTTGTCGTATTTCGGCTCCTGCCCTTCCGGGAAGAAGTGCGCCATCACCTTTTCCTTGACGGCGCCGACGGCGGCGTAGCGCTCCTGCTTCACGGGAATCGCATAGGCCTTGCGCAGGTCCTGCTCGGCGATCCCAAGCATCTCCTTCTCGATCGCGCCGTTGTCGATGATCGCGACGTCGCGCGGCTCCTTGGCGGCCTTCTCGGCGAGCTCGATGATCGCATTGATCACCGGCTGGAAGTGACGGTGACCGAACATCACCGCGCCGAGCATGATGTCCTCGTTGAGCTCCTTGGCCTCCGATTCCACCATCAGCACCGCGTCGGAGGTGCCGGCGACGACCAGGTCGAGCTGGGTGTCGGCCATCTCGTCGAGGGTGGGATTGAGGATGTATTCGTCATTGGCGAAGCCGACGCGGGCGGCGCCGATCGGGCCCTTGAACGGCACGCCCGACAAGGTCAGCGCGGCCGACGCGCCGACCAGCGCCACGATGTCCGGGTCGTTCTCCATGTCGTGCGACAGCACGGTCACGATGACCTGGGTCTCGTTGCGCCAGGCGTCGACGAACAGCGGGCGGATCGGGCGGTCGATCAGGCGGGAGACCAGCGTCTCCTTCTCGGTCGGACGGCCCTCGCGCTTGAAATAGCCGCCGGGAATGCGCCCCGCAGCGTAGGTCTTTTCCTGGTAGTCGACCGTCAGCGGCAGGAAGTCGACGCCTTCGCGCGGCGCCTTGGCGGCGACGACGGTGGCGAGCACGACGGTCTCGCCATAAGTGGCGACGACGGCGCCGTCGGCCTGGCGGGCGATCTTGCCGGTTTCAAGCTTGAGCGGACGCCCGCCCCAGTCGATCTCGACGGAATGCTTGGTAAACATGGGTATCTTCTTTCATGAGATGATCGAAGGCGGACCCCGCAGAAACAAAAAAACCATGCGCAAGATTGCAGGGCGCTGGATTGCGATCAGCGCCCTGCGATCCTGCCATGGTTTTCTTATTTCGGATGGCGTCCATCCTTCTCGTAAGTAACGGGCACCTTGCCCGTCACGCCCAGCGGCCGGATTGCTGCTGAGGCGTACTGCACGGTCCGGGCAGGATCAGTCGAAGGGCGTATCTGCCTCTTTCCAGATCCAGCCAGACCGCATGATCCCGGATTCGCGAACGCCGCGATCGAAGCGGCGTCCTCGGCATCATGCCATCAACGCGCGCAACACCGCGCGCGCTCATTCCCAGTCGAAGCTCAACGGCGAATGTTGTGCTTCTCGAGCAGCGCCTTGTAGCGCGCCTCGTCGTTCTTCTTCAGATAGTCCAGCAGCGAACGGCGGGTCGAGACCAGCTTCAGGAGGCCGCGGCGGGAGTGGTTGTCCTTGCCATGGGTCTTGAAGTGGCTGGTCAGGTTGTTGATGCGTTCCGAGAGGATCGCAACCTGCACCTCGGGAGAACCGGTATCACCGGCCTTGGTGGCATTCGCCTTGATGATTTCCGCCTTGCGCTCTGCGGTCACCGACATCGTCAGTCTCTTTCGTTGCGACCGGAGCTGGCAGTCAGTCCGGTCAGGTTGAACACGCGCTTGGGGATGAGTTCGCCATTGCCAATTTCGGCAAGCGCCAGAAGGCGGCCTGCGACCGTGACATAGACTGTGCCGCTACTATTGGGCGCATCCCGTCCGCGCAACAAGACGGCCTGACCCCTGTGGAGCCTTGCCGCATCAGCCCGAGTGACGGCCAGTGCCGGGATGTCGTCCAGCGCGGTCTCAACGGGCAAGAGTGCGTCGGCGAGGCTTCCCTCACCGGACGCGGCTCTATTGCACAAAGCCTCCAACTGTTCCAGCGGAATCATGTCGTTCTCGGTAAACGGACCCACCAGGGTCCGCCGGAGCGCGCTGATATGGCCGTAACAGCCGAGGATTCGGCCCATGTCGCGGGCCAGCGCCCGGACATAGGTTCCCTTGCCGCATTCCGCCTCGAACACCGAATGGTCCGGGTCGGGCTGGTCGACGAGGGTCAGTTCATGGATCTCGACCGGGCGCGGCTGGAGCTCGACGACCTCGCCGTCGCGGGCGAGATCATAGGCGCGCTCGCCCTGGACCTTGATCGCGGAATAGCGCGGCGGCGTCTGCTCGATCCGGCCGGTAAATTGCGGCAGCAGCGCCCGGATCGCCGCGGCATCCGGCCGGCTCTGGCTGGTCTCGACGACCCGTCCTTCGGTGTCGTCGGTATCGCGCTCCTCGCCCCAGGTCACGGTGAAGCGGTAGCGCTTGCGGCCGTCCATCACGAACGGGACGGTCTTGGTGGCTTCGCCGAGCGCGATCGGCAGGCCGCCGGAGGCGAGCGGATCGAGCGTGCCGGCATGGCCGGCGCGCTTGGCCTGGAACAGGCGCTTCACCACCGCCACGGCCTGGGTCGAGGTCATGCCGATCGGCTTGTCGAGCACGACCCAGCCATGGACGTCGCGGCGATCGCGGCGTGGCTGGTTGCCCTGACCGTTTCCTTGTCGCTGCTTGTTGCGCGGATCGTTGTTGTCGCGCGGCGGGCGTCCGTCGGCAGAATGGATCGTCTTGGCGGCGGTCGGTTCGGCGCTCGGCGCGTCGACAGTGCCGGTTTCGGGGGGAATGGTCATCAGCTCTCTTCCGAATCCGAATTGAGGTCTCTCTGCACCGCGGGTGTTCGCAGTAATTTCTCGATCCGTTCCGCTTCGTCGAATCGCTCGTCGACGCGGAAGCGGATGTCAGGTGCAAATTTCAGGTTAACGCGCCGCGCGATGTCGCCGCGCAGGAACTTCTTGTTGCGCTCCAGCGCAGCGAGCACGACGTCCGTATCCTGTCCGCCGAGCGGCATGATGTAGATCGTGGCGAGCTTCAGGTCGGGCGACATGCGGACTTCGGGCACCGTAATGATGTGTCCCTCCAGGTCCGGGTCGTGCACGTCACCGTGGCTGAGAATGTCGGCGACAGCGTGACGCACGGTCTCGGCCACGCGCAACTGACGCTGCGAGCCGCCGGAAGCGGCGCTTCCCCTCTGGTGATGGCGAGGCATTTTTCAAAAATCCAATGGATCGTCGCCCGGCGTGAGCACGGGCGAGAGGATCATTCTGATTGAGTTCAACGATGCTTCGTTAAGTTCAAGGGACGCAGCGATTCCGCATGCGCACGGAATCGCTGCTCACTCGAATTGCAGCGCGCTCTGTAGGATTCGGACTTACAGCGAGCGCTGGATGGTCTCCACGCGATAACACTCGATGACGTCGCCGACACGCATGTCGCCGTAGCTCTCGAAGGCCATGCCGCATTCCTGGCCGGCCTGCACTTCCTTCACTTCGTCCTTGAAGCGCTTCAGGGTCGACAGCTTGCCCTCGTGAACCACGACGTTGTCGCGGATCAGGCGGACATTGGCGCCGCGCTCCACGGTGCCGTCGGTGACGCGGCAGCCGGCGACCTTGCCGACCTTGGAGATGTTGAACACCTCCAGGATCTGCGCATTGCCGAGCATGGTTTCCCGAAGCGTGGGGGCCAGGAGACCGCTCATCGCCTTCTTCACGTCATCCACGAGGTCGTAGATGATGTTGTAGTAACGGATCTCGATGCCGTTGCGCTTGGCGAGCGCGGCCGCTTCCTTGTTGGCTCGTACCGAGAAGCCGATGATCGCGGCGTTGAAGCCTTCGGCCAGCGTCACGTCGGACTCGCTGATGCCGCCGACGCCGGCATGCAGGATGCGGGCGGCGACCTCCTCGGTGCCGAGCTTCTCCAGCGAGCCGAGAATGGCTTCCAGCGAGCCCTGCACGTCGGCCTTGATGACCAGCGGGAATTCCTTGCGGCCCGCAGTCTTCAATTGCGACATCATCTGTTCGAGCGAACCGCGCATGCCGGAGATCGAGGCTGCCGCGTTCTCGCGCTTCTGGTGCGCGCGATAGCTGGTGACCTGGCGGGCACGGGCTTCGTTCTCGACGACGGCGAGACGATCGCCGGCTTCCGGCGGACCGTTGAAGCCGAGCACCTCGACCGGCACCGACGGGCCTGCCTCCTGCAATGTCTCACCCTGATCCGAGATCAGCGCGCGGACGCGGCCCATCTCGGCGCCGGCGACGATGATGTCGCCGACCCGCAACGTGCCGCGCTGGACCAGCACGGTGGCGACCGGGCCGCGGCCACGATCGAGCTTGGCTTCGATCACGGTGCCTTCGGCCGGGCGATCCGAATTGGTCTTGAGGTCGAGAATGTCGGCCTGCAGCGCGATCATCTCGAGCAGACGATCGAGGTTGGTCTTGTTCTTGGCGGACACCTCGACGTCGACGACCTCGCCGCCGAGCGATTCGACCTGCACCTCGTGCTGGAGCAGCTCGGTGCGGACGCGCTCGGGACGGGCGTCGGGCTTGTCGATCTTGTTGATCGCGACGATCATCGGCACCTTCGCCGCCTTGGCGTGGTTGATGGCCTCGATCGTCTGCGGCATCACGCCGTCATCGGCCGCGACCACCAGCACCACGATGTCGGTGACCTTGGCGCCGCGGGCGCGCATCGCGGTGAACGCGGCGTGGCCGGGCGTGTCGATGAAGGTGATCTTCTTGCCGGAATCCGGCGCGGTCACCTGATAGGCGCCGATGTGCTGGGTGATGCCGCCGGCTTCGCCCGAGACCACGTTGGCGTGACGCAGCGCGTCGAGCAGCGAGGTCTTGCCGTGGTCGACGTGGCCCATCACGGTCACGACCGGCGAGCGCGGCTCGGTGTCGGTCGAATCGTCGACGACGTCGAACAAACCCTCTTCGACGTCGGACGCCGCGACGCGCTTGACGCTGTGGCCGAGCTCCTCGGCGATCAGCTGCGCGGTGTCGGCATCGATCACGTCGGTGATCTTGTGCATCGCGCCCTGGCGCATCAGCAGACGGATCACGTCGACCGCGCGCTCCGACATGCGGTTCGCCAGCTCCTGGATGGTGATGGCTTCCGGAATCGTCACCTCGCGGACGAGCTTCTCCTTCTGCTCGTTGGCGGCATGGCCCTTCAGGCGCTGCGTGCGGCGGCGGAACGAGGCGATCGAGCGCTCGCGCACATCGTCGGCCGTCAGTGCCGTGACCACCGTCAGGCGGCCGCGCTGCTTCTGCGGACCCGGCTTGTGCGTGGTCTTCGGCGGCGGTGCAGGACGTGCGGCTCCGCCGGGACCCCTGCGGATCTGGCGCGGACCCTCATCCTCGTCCGGACCGGCGGCAACCGCCGCTGGCGCGCGGCCGAGCGGACCGCCGGCGGCAGGACGGGCGCCTGCCGGGCGTGCGCCCGCCGGCTGAGCGCCGCCGGGCCGCGAGCTCGGACCACCAATCTGCTGCGGCCGGCTGCCCGGTGCGCCGACGGGCCTGCCGGGGGCGGGCGTCGAGCGGGCCGGTGCGGTCGCCGCGGGCTGCGGCGCGGATGTCGCCGGACGGGGCGCCTCGCCTTCGCCGAACCGCTTCTTGGCCTCGAGCTCGGCCTTGCGCTTGGCTTCCTCTTCGTGGCGGTGCCGCTCTTCCTCGGCCTTGCGGCGCGCCTCGGCAGCCTCGCGCTCGGCGCGTTCGGCGGCTTCGCGCTCGGCACGGCGGCGCGCTTCCTCTTCGGCCTGGCGGCGTTCCTCGATGTCGCGCACGCGGGCATCGGCCAACGCGCTGGCGCGCGCCGACCGCTCGTCCTCCGTCAGGGTGCGCAACACGACCCCGGATCCGCCGCGCTGCGACGAGCCGGATGGGCGCGGTCCGGATGAGCGCGGCGATGGCGGGGGCGGCGGCGCCTTGGCGACGGTCGGCTCCGGCGCATGCGGAGCATCGGGCCCCCCATCGCCGACGCGGCGCTTGCCGCGCTTCTCGACCACCACCTGCTTGCTCCGGCCATGTGGGAAGCTCTGGCGTACCGTGCCGGTCTCGACGCGCGGCTTCAGCGTCAAGGTCTTGCTCGGGACACTCAGTTTCTTGTCGCCCGGAGTGTTGTTGTCGGCCATTCAGTCGTCCTAATCTCGTTACCAGCGTGCGGGCTACCGCACCGTCTCATTCGTGCAATCGTCGCGATGTCTTCGTAGCTATGGCTTCAAAGTGCTATGTCTTCGAAGTCGAAGCAGATTTCGTGGCCGCGGTTCCGGCAATCTTGTCAGCGTCGGCCGACCGGTATCGGACCAGTGTCTGGCTGCGCGACAGGAATGTCCTGCTCGCCGGGCCTGCGAGCACGGCAGCATGTATCACATTTGAGCGCCCAAGTGCCAAATCCAATTCTGCCGAAGTGAGACAGCAGATGATCGGAATTGTCGGGGCTTGGCCCTGGTCCCCGTCGTTCGGCCGCACCAGCGCGTCGAGCTTGCGGATCCCGTCGGCTGCGCCATCCGCGGCATGGACGAGGGCAGCCAATGTCGACCGCGATTGCCGCTGCGACAGCGCCGCTTCCACCTTGGAGAAACCGGAGACGACCTGGCCGGCCTTGGCGGCAATCCCCAGCGCTTCGATCGCGCTGCGGGCCAGCAAGGCTTCCAGGTCTTCGGCAAGGGTCGGCGGGACGCGGACGTTGGTCTTGAAGCCTCGGCTGAAATGGTGACGCCGCACCGCCTCCGCAACCGCCTGGCGCGAGGCGGTGATCCACAATCCCCGACCGGGCAGCTTGCGCTTGATGTCGGGCACGACCTCGCCCGACGGGCCGACGACGAAGCGGATCAGCTCGCCGATCGGCCGCACGTCGCGGCTGACCGCGCACATGCGCATGGTCGCGGACTTCTCGGTCCGCGGTCCATTGTCGAGCTCGGGGTCGGCCAAAGCGAGCATGCGGTGATGCGGCTCCTCATCTCAAGCGAGCTGGGTCAGGGTGGGGGTCATCGTGCCGTCCATGGGGCGAGCCAAACGGGTCAGGCGGGCTGTCCTTCGGTCGCTTCGTCCTCATTCTCGGCTTCCGCTTCGGTCTTGGCGAGGTCGGCCTCACTGATCCAGCCGGCCTTGACGCGAGCCTGCATCACCATGGCTTCGGCGTCGTCGCGGGAGACATCGAGACCGTCGAGAATGCCGGCGAATTTGGTGGCTTCGCCGCCCTCCTTGCGCTCGGTCCAGCCGACCAGATCGTCGGTGGCGCAGCCCGCGAGATCCTCGACCGTCTTGATGTCGTTCTCGCCGAACTTGACCAGCATCTTGGTGGTCACGCCGGGCACATCCTTCACCGCGTCCTCGACGCCGAGCTCCTTGCGCTTGGCCTCGAGCTCGGCTTCCTGCTGCTCGAGGAATTCGCGGGCGCGGGTCTGCAGCTCGGTCGCGGTCTCCTCGTCGAAGCCCTCGATGCCGGCGAGATCCTTGAGGTCGACCAAAGCGAGCTCCTCGACCGAGGTGAAGCCTTCGGACGCCAGCAGCTGGCCGACGACCTCGTCGACGTTCAGCGATTCCATGAATACGCGGGTGGAATTCTCGAAGTCGGCCTGACGGCGCTCCGATTCCTCCTGCTCGGTCAGAATGTCGATGTCCCAGCCGGTCAGCTGCGAGGCGAGGCGGACGTTCTGGCCGCGGCGGCCGATGGCGAGCGAGAGCTGGTTGTTGGTGTCGGGCACCACGACCTCGATGCGCTCGCGGTCCTCGTCGATGACGACCTTGGCGACTTCAGCCGGCGCCAGCGCGTTGACCACGAAGGTCGCGATGTCGGGCGACCACGGGATGATGTCGATCTTCTCGCCCTGCAGCTCGTTCACCACGGCCTGCACGCGCGAGCCGCGCATGCCGACGCAGGCGCCGACCGGATCGACCGAGGAATCGCGCGACACGACGCCGATCTTGGCGCGCGAGCCGGGGTCGCGAGCGACCGCCTTGATCTCGACGATGCCGTCATAGATTTCCGGCACTTCCTGCGCGAAGAGCTTGGCCATGAACTGCGGATGGGTGCGCGACAGGAAGATCTGCGGGCCGCGGGTCTCGCGGCGGACGTCGAACACATAGGCGCGGACGCGGTCGCCGTTGCGGAACACCTCGCGCGGCAACATCTCGTCGCGGCGGATGATGGCCTCGCCGCGGCCGAGGTCGAGGATCACGCTGCCATATTCGACGCGCTTGACGACGCCGTTGACGATGTCGCCGATGCGGTCCTTGAACTCCTGATACTGCCGGTCGCGCTCGGCCTCGCGCACCTTCTGCACGATGACCTGCTTGGCCGACTGTGCGGCGATGCGGCCATATTCCAGCGGCGGCAGGGTGTCGGCGATGGTGTCGCCGATCTGCGCGCCCGGATTGGCGCGGCGGGCATCATCCAGCGAGATCTGGTTGGAGGGGTTCTCGACCTTCTCGACCACCAGCATGTGGCGCGACAGACGCAGCTCACCCTTCTTCGGATCGATCTCGGCATGAACGTCGGTCTCGCTGCCGTAGCGGGCGCGGGCGGCCTTGGCGATCGCGTCTTCCATGGCAGCGATCACGATGCCGCGGTCGATCGACTTTTCGCGTGCGACGGCGTCGGCGATCTGCAGCAGTTCCAACCGGTTGGCGCTGACGGCCATGGCTCAAATCTCCTCTAATCAGGATCGATCTCGCCTCTGCGCGCGCGGTCGGCGGCGAGGCGATGTTTCTTGGTGTTGGTCGGCAGCGGCTTCTTGACCGGCTGCTTGTCCTTCGATTTCGGTTTTGGCTTGGCCTGGGCCGCCGGCTTGGCGTGCGGCGCCAACGGTGGCGCCAGCCCGAGGTCGCGCTTCTTCTCGCGCTCGGCGGCCTTGCCGCGGCGCATGGATTCGGCGATCAGCTCGTCGGTCAGCACCAGCTTGGCGTCGCCGATGTCGGCCATCGGCAGCACGACGTCCGGCTCCTGGTCCTTGGCCACGTCGTCGCGGATGATGCGCACGCCATCGCCTTCGACGCCGGCGATGATGCCGCGGAAGCGTTTGCGGTTCTGATGTGCCACCGCCATCTCGATCTTGACCAGATGACCGGCGTGGCGGGCGAAATCGGAACGGCGGACCAGCGGCCGGTCGATGCCCGGCGAGGAGATCTCGAGCCGGTAGGCGCGGTCGATCGGGTCGGCGATGTCGAGCACCGGCGACAGCGCCCGCGACACGGCCTCGCAATCCTCGATCTGCATCGTGCCGTCGGGACGCTCGGCCATCACCTGGACCGTGCAACCACCTTCGCCCGAAATGCGGATCCGCACCAGGCGGTACCCCATTCCCTGCAGCACCGGGTCGGCCACCGCCGCCACGCGCGCCGCAACGCCCGGCTCGACGACGAGACGGGGCTCGGTCAGGAGGTCGGTGTCAGCGGCTGCGAACGTAGGTTCCGTCATCGAGGCGTCGATCGCGTGTCTTGCTTGGTTGGGCCGTGGGGCCTGTTCGATCGCGCTCACCGGACCGATCCCGCCCGCGGCGGAGCGATCCAGGTAACAAAAAAGAGCGGGTCCGGAAGGGCCCACCCTCACTACGCGATCGTATATGAGATGATGTTTGATGGCGCTCATATAGCCGCTTTGCCGCCTGACGGCAAGGGTCGTGTCGGCTCAAACGGGGCCTGGAACTGGGAATTCATTCCGCGCCGAGACCGCGGATCGGATCGTTTTCCCCGACCGGCAACGGCTGAATGCCGCAGGGTCTAACCCTTCATTCACCAAGATCGCTTAAAAATAAGCTGAGTTCGCGCTTTTCGCCCCGTCGTCATGCCGCAAGGAGCGGAGCGCACGGAAACGTGTCGTGTTGCGTATCGAGTAGACGTCATGACCCCCGCTACCGCGCTGATCCCCGGCCTCGGCGGGATCGTCAGGCATGGCAATGCTGAACGCGGCCTTGAGGCCACGCGCCGCATCGCCGACCTGTTCTTCGAGGATGCGACGAAGCTGCGTCCCGAGCACATCAATCTGTTCGACGGTCTCCTGATCGATCTGGTCCCGTTCGCGGATCTGCCGACGCGGATCGATCTGGCGGAGCGGTTGTCGCGGCTCCTCAGGGCGCCACGTGCCGTCGTCGGCCGGCTCGCGCGCGACGACGAGGTTGCGGTGGCGGGTCCGCTGTTGCGCCGCTCGCTCGTGCTCGACGATCCCGCGCTCATCACTATTGCGCGCGACAAGAGCCAGGGTCATCTGCTCGCGATGGCGGAGCGGCCGCGCCTGTCGGCTGATATGACGGACGTGCTGGTGCGCCGTGGTGATCGCGACGTGGTGCGGCGGACCGCTGCCAATGATGGCGCAGCGTTTTCCCCGCGCGGCTACGCCGCGCTGATCCACCGCGCGAGTTCCGACGGCGTGCTGACCCTCACGGTCGGTCGGCGCGACGATGTTTCCGACGATCATCTGAAACAACTGCTGGCCGGCTCGCTCGATGTCGTCAGGCGGCGGCTGTTCGATGTCGTGCGGCCGGACAAGCAGGCGAGGATCAAGCAGGCTCTCGCCGAGCTTGCCGATGCGGCGCGCGCAACGAACAGCACGCGCAATTTCGTGCCCGCGCAGCGGACCATCCTGTCGCTGTATGAAGCCGACGCCTTGGACCAGTCGGCGCTGTTCCGCTTCGCATCCGAGCACAAATACGAAGAGGTCATCGCGGCGCTCGCCGCAATGACCGGACTTAAGATCGCGACGCTCGACCGGCTGGTGTCGGGCGATCGTCACGATCCGCTTCTGATCCTGGGGCGCACGATCGGGCTCGACTGGCGCACCGTGCATGCACTGATCCTGCTGCGCCTCGGACCGAAACGCGTGCCGGCGCAGCGCGACATCGATGCGATCAGGGTCAACTACGCGCGCCTGCTGCCATCGACCGCCGAGCGTATCGTCGCGTTCTGGAAGACACGACATTGAACGACGTCGCCGGCATAGCGGTCAGCGCCGGCGGAAGATCAGATAGTTGGCGACGCGGCCTTCGCGCGTCGCCTTCCGTCCGTAGCGCGTCATGGTGTAGCCCGGCCAGGGCAGGCGCCAGTCGTCGGCGCGCTCGGCCGTCCAGGCGAAGTCGGGCGAACGCAGCAGATGCCACAGCGTCCAGGCGCAATAGTCGGCGATGTCGCTGACGAAGCGGAACTCGCCGCCGGGCTTCAGGACGCGCGCCATCGCGGCGACCGTTGCATCCTGCACGAAACGCCGCTTCCAGTGCCGCCGCTTCGGCCAGGGATCGGGATGGATCAGGTCGATCCGCTGCAGCGACTGCGGCGGCAGCCAGGCCAGCAGCTCGGCGGCATCGCCCGCCAGCAGCCTGATATTGCCGATGTTGTCGGCCTCGATGGCCGACAGGATCTTGGCCATGCCGTTGACATAGGGCTCGCAGCCGATGAAGCCGGTGGTCGGAAACGCCTTTGCTTCGGCGGCAAGATGCTCGCCGCCGCCAAACCCGATCTCCAGCCGCAGCGCGTCGACCGGCGGATGGTACAGCGTGGGCAGCACGGCTTCCGCGGGCGCGGCGAGATCGAGCGCGAGGTGCGGCAGCAGGTTGTCGACCAGGCCGGCCTGATGCGCCCGCAGCTTGTGGCCCTTGCGCCGGCCGAAGAACGAGCCCTGACCATGCAAGGCCTCGGTGCTGGCGTGATCGTCGTCGACAGGCATGTTGATCGTGGTGCTCATCGCAGGGTTTGATAGAGACGGTAGAGCAGCCTTGTCCGCGGCTCGATCGAGGAGATGTACATCTGCTCGTAATGCGTATGCGCGCCCTTGCCGTCGACGCCGAGCCCATCGAGCGTCGCCGTGAACGGTGCGGTGAAATTGCCGTCGGAACCGCCGCCCGTATAGGTGTCGATCAGCTCGAATCCTATCTCTTCGGCCAGTGATTTCGCATGCTCGAACAAGGCCGCGCCGGCGTTGCCCTTGACGTAAGGCGGCCGGTTCACCTCGCCGCTGACTTCAACCGTGACGCCATCGCTGCGCGAGGTCAGCCCCAGGATCTTGGGCAGGATTTCCTCTGCATCGGCTGGCGTCGGTAGCCGCGCATCCACCTCCGCATGGGCTTCCTCTGCGATGACGTTGGGACGTGTGCCGCCGCGCACCACGCCGACATTCACGGTAATGCCGCGCGCGGGGTCGTTGAGCGCTTCGAGCGCATGGATGACGTTGGCGAGTTCGCGGATCGCACTGCGTCCATCCTGTGGACGCGCGCCGGCATGCGCGGGCACGCCGCGGATGGCCACGTCGAACCGCGCCACGCCCTTGCGTCCGGTCACGATCTTGCCGCCGTCACGCGCCGGCTCGGTGACGAGGACGTATTTGGCCTTGCGGCCCTCATCCTCGATCAGCGCGCGCGAGGTCGGGCTGCCGATCTCTTCATCCGAGACGAACAAATGAGTAATGCCGAGCGGCGATTTTTCACCGCCTGCGCAGAGCTGACGAAAGGCGTGAAAGGCGAGATACGCGCCGCCCTTCATGTCGTAGATCCCCGGACCGTACGCGACGTCACCGTCGACCGAAAACGGCAGCCGCGCGATGAACCCGATCGGGTGCACCGTATCGAGATGGCTGAGGACCAGAATTCCGGGCTCGGCCTGTCCCCATGACGACCGCGCGATGAGATGGTCGCCGCAGCCGTCGCGTCCGGCGATCCGTTCGATCGTGGCATCAAGCCCGCGATAGCCATCCGCGACAAGGGAAGCCAGCTTGTTGACCTGATCAGGCGCCTCGGTTGGGGTCTCGATCTCGACCCATTGGCGGATGCCTTCGAGAATTGTGCGACTATCGAACGGGCTGATGCTGGTGGTCATAGCTTTGTAAATCGTTCTCGATGGTTACGAAGTGGTAGCAGGCGGTGGACGCGTTGGCGCGTCGCGGGGCGGGTTGGCGGCTGGGACGCCGGAGTTCCAGGCCACATGTGCATAAAACGATTTAGAGCGCGATAGCGTTTCCCGAAGGGGAGCCATCGCGCTCTATTGGTCGCAATCGAAGTTGTCTATCGGCCCATTCGTCCTGCGAAGCGTTGCATGCCCAGCGCGACGCTCGCAAAACGCGTTCTGCTAATGGCCCCCCGAGGCGCTGACATTCATATGAGAGGAAATCGCGATAGGAATGTCAGCGCCGGCGCATCAGCTAGCCTTCTTCCGGAGCTTCGCGATCAGCGATCTGCTCGACCAGGTCGACGATGCTGCGACGAAGCTTTGAATCGTGGATCCGCGTGAATGCGCGGGTCAACGCCAGTCCTTCTGAGGTTGCCAGGAAATCAGACACATAGGCGGGCGAAGCGCCTTCGCCGAAAGCTTCACCGTTGGTCCCGCCACTCGGGACCCCTTCGAACAGGAAGGAGACCGGGACCTGCAGAACCTCCGAGATCTGCTGAATCCGGCTGGCGCCGACTCGATTGGTGCCTTTTTCGTACTTCTGTATCTGCTGGAACGTGAGTCCGAGAGCCTCACCAAGTTTTTCCTGGCTCATGCCCAACATGATACGGCGCATCCGCACCCGGCTGCCGACATGCTTGTCAACAGGGTTGGGCGCTTTCGTCGACATCTCTCAACTCCTTAGAATGGGCCTCGGAACGAGGCGGTCGCAGTATGCCTCAGGCGCTCACACCGTCAATTTCTGTTCGCATGCGTACTAACGAAGACGGCCGAGCAACGATCTGGACGGCTCATGCTGCCGCGCGAGAATGCGAATTGCAGCAGCTATCTGTCAACACTTGGGGTTTTGCTTGTCAAAAAAAATCTTACGGACCCGGAAAGAATCGAGATCTTGCTGTCGTCAGGGAAGCTTTTGAGCAACACGTCTGCGAACGACGGTGCTCAGGGCGATCACTAACAGAATCGCAACCGGAATGTCGCCGAGCTTTGCATAGACTGTCGGCTGCAACGCAACAGGCAGCGCGGAATCCAGCACGCCCTCTGCACCGAGTGGCAATTGCTTAACGATACGGCCGACGGGATCGATCACTGCAGAGATGCCGGTGTTCGCAGATCGAACTAATGGAAGTCCTTGCTCGATCGCGCGCCACTGCGCCTGCTGCAGATGCTGATGAGGACCGGTCGAAATGCCGAACCATCCGTCGTTGGTCAAGTTGACGATCCAGCCCGGGCGTTCTTCGCTCGGCACGCTGTCACTCGGAAATATCGCCTCGTAGCAGATCAAAGGAAGAACACGCGGGGCGTGTGGCACGTCCAGGTTGCGTCGCGCCGTGCCCGGGATGAAACCGCCCTGCACCCGCGTCAGCTGCTCGAGCCCGATCCGCTCCAGCAGAGTCTGGAACGGCAGGAACTCGCCGAACGGGACCAGATGGAGCTTGTCGTAGACCGACAGCACGGTGCCGTCGTGGTCGATCACGTAGATCGAATTGTAGGCCCGGGTGATGGGAACGTTCCGAGGCTCGTCGGGGGCGCGGACCGAACCGGTGATCAGCACCGCGCCCGGCGACAGCAGGTCGGCGATCTGGCCCATCGCGTCCGCCTCGCGGGTCAGGAAGAACGGGAACGCCGATTCCGGCCAGATCAGGACATTGGTGTCGCGGACACCGGTGGCTGTCGGACCGGAGGCGCGATCCGACAGCGCCAGATAGCGGCGCATGACGTCGGCCTTGGCGCCATAGTTGAATTTGACGTCCTGCTGCAGGTTCGGCTGCATGATCCGCAGCTTGAGACCGGCGACGAAGGCGGTCGGATGCAGGCCGATCCGGATGACGCCGAACACGCCCATCACCACCAGCAAGGCGGCCGCTGCGGCCGGCACCCGCCAGCGCTCGCGCCAGGTCTTGCCGTCGATCAGCACCGCAGGGCTGGCAAAGATCGCGATCGCCAGGAACGTCATGCCCCAGATCCCGATCAGCGACGTCGCCTGCGCCAGCGCGAGCGGCTGCGACAGGGCATAGCCGAACGTGTTCCAGGGGAAGCCGGTCAGCGCGTGGCCGCGGAGCCATTCGCTCGCGGTCAGGCAGACGGCGAGCGCCAGGATACGGGTTGCACCACGCGTCCAGATCAACCGCGCCAATGCGAAGCCCAGGGCTGGAAACAGCGCGAGATACGCCGGCAGGCCCAGCACGGCGAACGGCATCAGCCAGGCGAAGGTGTCGGCATCGACCAGGAACGCGTTGCCGATCCAGTACAGGCCGGGCACGAAATAGCCCATGCCGAAGCAGAAGCCGCTGAAGGCGGCAGCCGGGATGCCGCGCCGCCGTCCCGCCGCCGCACCATCGATCAGCCAGACCAGCACCGGGAAGGTGATCGCAAGCACCGGCCAGGCGTTGAACGGAGCCATCGCAAGCGAGGAGAGCGCGCCGGCGGCGAGCGCGATCCCCGCGCGCTTCCAGCCCCAGGCCAGGACAACGCCGATGGCGAGGCCGCGAATCGTCGATGGGCGGATCACTGTGAGCTGGCTCCGTCGCCGCGTGGCGGGCTGCTATCGTCATGGCCCGGCGCCGGGCCGGCCTCTGCCGGCGGCGGCTCGGCCGGGACGTCCGTGTCCGGCGGGGTCGCTTCCGGCGCCATTTCGCGGCGCCGGCTCTCGCGCGGCGGGCGGGGTGTGGGACGCTCCTTGCGCGGCGCGATGCGCAGCCGCTTGACCCGGCGCGGATCGGCATCGAGCACCTCGACCTCGAAATTGCCGGGGCCGGAGATCAACTCGCCGCGCACCGGCAGCCGGCCGACATGATTGACGAGATATCCGCCGAGCGTCTCCACCCCTTCGCCTGCCTCTCCGGTCACGAACTCCTCGCCGATCACCCGGCGCACGTCGTCGAGGCTGGCGCGGGCGTCCGCGATGAAGGCGTTGTCGGCCTGCCGCACGATCGCCGGCGGCTCGTCGCTGTCGTGCTCGTCGTCGATCTCGCCGACGATCTGCTCGACGATGTCCTCGATCGAGACCAGCCCGTCGGTGCCGCCATATTCGTCGACGACCAGCGCCAGATGGATGCGCGAGGCCTGCATCTGCGCGAGCAGGTCGATCGCGCGCATCGACGGCGGCACATAGAGCAGCTTGCGGATGATGTTGGCCTCGAACAGCGGCATCGACAGGTCGACGGCCTTCAGGTCGAGACCGGCCGGCAGCGGCTTCTTGCGCCGCGCCTTCACCTCGTCCGAGACGCGCGCCTGCGCGGTGGTGAAGGCGAGCAGGTCGCGGATATGCACCATGCCCTCGGGATCATCGAGCGTGTCGTTGTAGACCACGAGCCGTGAATGCGAGGCGCTCTCGAACAGGCTCATCAGCTCGCCGAGCGTGATGTCGCGCCTGACCGCGACGATGTCGGCGCGATGCACCATGACGTCGGCGATCCGCCGCTCGTGCAGATCGAGGATGTTGCGCAGGAGCGTGCGCTCGACCGCGGAGAAGCCGATGTCGTCGGGTGTCGAGGCGTCGAGCACGACCTGCAGATCGTCGCGCACCGATCCGCCGCCCTTCCATCCGAACAGATTACGCAGCGCGCGCAGGAGCCAATTCTCGCTCGGCGAGCGGCCGAGCTCGGATGCCGGCACCACGGCCGGAAGATTGCGCGTGTTGCGCGGATTGTCGTGAATGGGTTCGGAGTCGGCCATGATCAATTCGTCCGCTCCCGGTCGGCATAGGGATCGGGGATGCCGAGATGGGCGAGGATCTCGCGCTCGAGCGCTTCCATCTCCTCGGCCTCGTCATCGGTCTCGTGATCGTAGCCGACGAGATGCAGGAATCCGTGTACGGTCAGATGGCTCAAATGGTGCGCGAACGGCTTCTGCTCCTCGTCGGCCTCGCGCCGCATCGTCTCGTAGGCGATGGCGATGTCGCCGAGCATGCGCGGTGCGTCGTCCTCGCCGCGCGGCCCGGTCGGCTGCAGCGCCGGAAACGACAGCACGTTGGTCGGCTTGTCGATGCCGCGCCAATTGCTGTTCAGGGTGCGGATGCCGTCGTCGTCCGTCAGCATCACCGCGATCTCGGCGTCTCCGACGTCCGCGTCGACCGTCTCAGCGGCGGCGACGATGGCGCGATGTATGACCTCCTCGGCGTCGGGCTGGTCCTGCCAGCAGTCGGCTGCGACGATCACCTCGGTGGTTGGAATGGGACTTTGTGGCATCCTGGTCGTTCTGTGCGGATGGCGCTCGGATCATGCGCCGATCGGCGAGCTTGCTCCGGGGGTCAGCGCGCCTTTGGGCTCTCATAGGCGGCGACGATACGCGCCACCAATTCGTGGCGAATGACGTCCTCGCCGGTGAACCTGACCTGTGCGATCCCTTCGACGCCGTCGAGCAGCCGCGCGGCCTCGGCAAGGCCCGACGTCTGGCCGTTCGGCAGATCGATCTGGGACGGATCGCCGGTGATGATCATGCGGCTGTTCTCGCCCAGACGCGTGAGGAACATCTTCATCTGCATCGACGTCGTGTTCTGCGCCTCGTCGAGAATGATCGCGGCATTGGTCAAGGTGCGCCCGCGCATGAAGGCGAGCGGCGCGATCTCGATCTCGCCGGCCTGCAGCGCGCGTTCGACGATGCGCGCATCCATCAGATCGTACAGCGCGTCGTAGATCGGACGCAGATAGGGATCGACCTTCTCGCGGAGGTCACCAGGCAGGAAGCCGAGCCGCTCGCCAGCTTCGACCGCCGGGCGCGAGAGGATGATGCGGTCGACTTCCTTGCGCTCGAACAGCTGCGCCGCATGCGCGACCGCAAGCCAGGTCTTGCCGGTGCCGGCCGGGCCGATGCCGAACACGAGCTCGTGGCGCTTCAGCGCGCGGATGTAGGAATCCTGCGCGGCGGTGCGGGCGCGCACCGGGCGCTTGCGCAGGTTGATGCTCTCGAACGCGTTCTTGGCGTTCTTGGCGTCGAACTCGAACAGCGAGCCTTGCGCCACCACGGCGCGGATCGCGCCCTCGACGTCGCCCTGCGCCAGATCCTGGCCCTTGACGGCCTGCGCATAGAGCGATTCGAGCACGCGCCGCGCGGCATCGCAGCCGTCGCGGCTGCCGCCGATGGTGATGTGGTTGCCGCGGGAATCGACGACGACGCCGAGCCTACGCTCCACCAGGGCCAGATTCTGGCCGTAGGGGCCGACCAGGGCGGAAGCGGCGCGGTTGTCGTCGAAATCGATGACGACCTGGGTCTCGGGAGGCATGGACATGTCGCGGTCGAACTTGCGGCTGGGAGCGAGGGAAGACGAATCCGATGCGCTCTTGGGCAAGTGCTCAGCCTCCGATGGATACAAGGGGCGTGGGGGAGATCGCTGCCGGCGCGGCCGTGACGAGCTCGCCGAGCAGGCTGTAGCGTTCGAGGCTGTCGATCCGCACCGGCAGAACCTGACCGATGATGTCGTCGGAGGCCATGACGTGGGCCGGCTGCAGATACGCGGTCCGTCCGACCAGCTGTCCGGGCTTGCGCGCCGCGCGCTCGAACAGCACGTCGACGACCTGGCCGATCGCGGCCTTGTTGAAGGCTGCTTGCTGGCTGTCGATCAAGCTCTGGAGGCGCTCCAATCGCTCGTCCATCTCGGTCGCTGACACCATCTCCTGCATGTCCGCTGCCGGGGTTCCCGGACGCGGCGAATACTTGAACGAATAGGCTGCAGCGTATCCGATTTGATCGATCAGCGCGAGGGTGGCGCGAAAATCTTCCTCGGTCTCGCCCGGGAACCCGACGATGAAATCCGAAGAGAATGCAATGTCGTGACGGGCGGCGCGAAAACGGTCGACGACATCCCGGTAATCGGACGCAGTGTGTTTGCGGTTCATGGCATTCAGGATTCGGTCGGATCCCGACTGAACCGGAAGATGCACGAACGGCATCACCGCTCCGAGATCGCGATGCGCCGCGATCAGGCTGTCGTCGACGTCGTTGGGATGGCTGGTCGAGTAGCGAAGCCGCGCCACGCCCGGAATCTCGGCGATCCTGTAGAGCAGCCGCCCCAGCGTCCAGGGCCGGCCGTCAGGGCCTTCGCCGTGATAGGCGTTGACGTTCTGGCCGATCAGGGTGATCTCGCGAACGCCGTTCTCGGCGAGCTGCGTCACGTCGTCGACAATGCGCGCCACTGCGCGCGACATCTCGCTGCCGCGTGTATACGGCACCACGCAGAAGGTGCAGAACTTGTCGCAGCCCTCCTGCACGGTGACGAAGGCCGAGACGCCGCGGGCGCGGATCGCCTCGCGGCTGGGCTTCGCCAGGAAGCCAAACTTGTCCTGGGCCGGGAATTCGGTCTCGATGGCGCGCTCGCCGCGGCGGGCCTGGGCCAGGAGCTGCGGCAGATGGTGGTAGCTCTGTGGGCCGACCACGACGTCGACGGTGGGGGCGCGGGCGATGATCTCCTCGCCTTCCGCCTGAGCCACGCAGCCGGCCACGGCGATCTGCATCGTCCGGCCGGCCCTTGCGGCGTCCTCCTTCGCGACCCGCAGCCGCCCGAGTTCCGAATAGACCTTCTCGGAGGCCTTCTCGCGGATGTGGCAGGTGTTGAGGATCACGAGATCGGCGTCGCCGGCCTCGGCGGTCTCGACGAAGCCCTCGGATCCCAGCGTGTCCACCATGCGCTGGGCATCGTAGACATTCATCTGGCAGCCATAGGACTTGATGTGCAGCTTGCGCGGCGGCGTCATGAACCCTTGCATGCAGTCGGAGGCGCGCCAACGCGGCGCCGCGCTCAAATATAGGCTAGGGGGCCGAAAATCCAGCGACCGCTGGCTTTTTCTCGGACAGCCGGCCCAGAATCGCCGGCAGCTGCCGCATGTCGTCGAAAACCAGGGTGGCGCCGGCCGCGCGCAGATTGTCGGCGTGCCCAGGCCGGCAGTGGCTTCCGCCATGGAACCCGAGCACCGTCATGCCGGCGGCGACACCGCCCCGGATGCCGGCCAAGCTATCCTCGACCACCACGCAGGCCCCGGGACGTGCCCTCATCTGCGCTGCGGCGAACAGGAACAGATCGGGCGCGGGCTTGCCGTTCTCGACCTGGGAGGACGAGAAGATGTGCGGGGCGAGGCGATCGTAGAGCCGGGTGGCGCCAAGGCTGACGCGCATGCGTTGGTGCGATCCGGAGGAGGCGACGCAGACCGGCACGTCGATGGTGTCGAGCGCCTCCGTGATCCCGTCGATCGCCGTGAGGTCCTGCTCGAAGGCGCGGAACAGGCGGTCCTGCAGTTTCGGGTTGAAATCGTCGGGCAGGCTGTGGCCGAGCTCGGCCTCGACCTCAAGCTTCGCCTGTTTCAGGGAGCGGCCCAGGAACCGCGCGAACACCTGCTCGGTCGTGATCGGATAGCCGCACAGGCTGAGCACGTCGGCGTGGGTCTGACAGGAGATCACCTCGCTGTCGACCAGCACGCCATCGCAATCGAAAATGACGAGATCGAAGCTGGAAGCCGGCGCTGCGTCAGCCATTCGTCTCTTCGTCGAGGGGCACGCAATACAGCTCCAGCCGGTGGTCGACCAGCTTGTAGCCGAGCTTGCGGGCGATCTCGGCCTGCAGCTTCTCGATTTCCTCGGAGGTGAACTCGATCACCTTGCCGTCGCGCAGATTGATCAGATGATCATGATGGCTGTCGCGCATCTGCTCGTAGCGGGCGCGGCCCTCGCGGAAATCGTGGCGCTCGATGATGCCGGCATCCTCGAACAGCTTCACGGTGCGATAGACCGTGGAGATCGAGATCTTGTCGTCGACGGCGACGCAGCGCCGGTACAACTCCTCGACGTCGGGATGGTCGCAGGCTTCCGCGAGCACGCGGGCAATGACGCGGCGCTGCTCGGTCATGCGCATGCCGGTGGCGGCACAGCGGGCCTCGATTCCCGTGGAATTGAGCGCTGGCGTGGTTTTCAAGGAGGTCATCGTGTCTCGCCTCAAGGATGCGCTTTCTGCCACCAAGCGCAGGTTACGACAAGTCCCGGCGCATCAGAAGCGCATTCAACTGTTCCCCGCCGGGCTGAAGGTAATAGCGTTCCCGACGGCCCACGGTCGCAAATCCGGCGCGTTCATAGAGTCGGCGGGCCGGCTGGTTGTTTTCCTCCACTTCGAGAAAGACCGTCCGGACCCCGCGCCCCGCGAGGTGCCCGAGATGCTGCAGCAGCAGATCACGAGAAAATCCGCGGCCGCGCTGATTTGGGTCAAGTGCAACCGACAATATTTCCGCTTCGTCCGCGCCGATTCGCGAGACGATGAGGCCGACGAGTTTCCGCCCGAGCCGCAGCCGATGGATCATGGTGTTGCGCTCGGCCAGCATGGCCTCGAACTCGCCTTCGCCCCAGCCGCGGTGAAACGAGGCGGCGTGGATCTGGGCGAGCCTGGCGGCGTCGCGCGGCGCGGCCGCTTCGATCAACGGTTTGGGGCTGCCGAGCCAGCGGAAGAACATGTTCATGACGAGACGGCCGTCTGCGCCGGCGCGCGCGCCGCGCCGGCAGGCGGCTTGACGTCGGGCGCGCGCAGATAGAACGGCCGCGCCGGCGCGTGCGCCGGGTCCGCGGCCGCGCCGAGCCAGGCAACCCAGGATATGTCGGGTCCGTTTTGCGAGTCGACCGCAACTGGCGCGGCGGCTTCCGGAGGCCACCGTTCGGCCAGCAGCGCTGCGGCGTTGCCGACGAGGTGCGGGGCGCCGAGCCGCGCGACCGCCAAGATGTCGTCGATCGCAGCGACCTGAGGCGCGACCAGCTCTTCGCCGCTGCCGCTCACGACTTGGTAGTAGACATGGTCGTGCCGGGCATCGATCGCCGAGATCACCGGGTTGGTACGGTCTTCGCTGACGATGGGTGCGGCGTAGGCCGAGAGCGTGGTGACGCCGACGACCGGCTTGTGCGCCGCCAATGCAATGCCGCGCGCGGCGGAGAGGCCGACGCGCAGCCCGGTGAAACTACCAGGACCCGTCGTTACCGCGATGCGGTCGAGCTCGTGGAAGCCGACGCCCGACTGGCGCATCACGCGCGCGATCAGCGGCATCAGCGCCTCGGCGTGGCCGCGCTTCATCGGCAGCGTTTCCTCGGCGCGCATCGCGGCCGAATCAGTGTCCAGAACGGCAGCCGCGCAATGGTCGAGGGCAGTATCGATGGCGAGGATCAACATCCGGTCAGATTCGCATTGAAGGGAGCGCCGAATACCTTTTTGGGGCTTTGATAAAGTCGGTTGCCGCTTTCTTACATCCTGATCGGGAAAAACGCATCAAGACGCACGACCGAGAACGCAAACTACTGAATTGGCGCTCATTTAAGCAAATCTTTCCGGGCTATCGGAATGATCGTTCCGTTCGACGTTCAGCCCGCCGCGCCATCCGGTCGCAAAGGCCATGCCCGACGGTCCAGGTCGAGGCGATCAATCGCTCGCAAGCCCGTGCTCAGGATCGGCACCGACGGCATGGCGCGCAGAGCGCGGTAACCAGCGAGGTATCGTGGAGCATTCGGCGGGCGGCGGCCGTGGCCGCCACCGTCGGCAACGCAGCGTGAGCAGAGGCAGATGGCGATTAGCGCGCAGATCTATTCGCCAACCCCGTTCGCCATTGGCTTGCTACATCGGCCGGACTTCGACCACCTCGGGCACGAAGTGCTTCAGCAGGTTCTGGATGCCGTGCTGCAGGGTCGCGGTCGATGACGGGCAGCCGGAGCAGGCGCCCTTCATGTTGAGATAGACGATGCCGTCCTTGAAGCCGCGGAAGGTGATGTCGCCGCCGTCATTGGCCACCGCCGGACGCACCCGGCTCTCGATCAGGTCCTTGATCATGCCGACCGTCTCGGTGTCGGCCTCGTCGTAGAACTCGTCGTCCTCGTCGGCGGATTCGTCATTGGCGGCGCTGCCATCGGCGAGCAGCGGCGCGCCCGACATGTAGTGCTCCATGATCGCGCCGAGGATCGCCGGCTTGAGGTGTTGCCATTCACCGTCGCTCTTGGTGACGGTGATGAAATCGGCGCCGTAGAACACGCCGGTGACGCCGTCGACGGCGAACAGGCGCTCGGCCAGCGGGGAGCGCGCGGCGGCGTCGCGGCTGCCGAACTCCATCGTGCCCGTGGGCAGTACGACGCGGCCCGGGATGAACTTCAAGGTGGCGGGATTGGGGGTGGCTTCGGTCTGGATGAACATGGTTTTCTCCGGCAGCGCCGGTTCAAGGCCGGCCTGTGGTGTCCTCATAGCAGATGGCGCGAACGCGCGCACGATCAAGGGGGCATGGCCGGCGTTTCCGATCTAAGCCTATGAAAGAGCGTCGAGATCGGCGTCACCGAGATCGCCCGGCACGATCACCAGCGGGATCGGGAAGGCGCCGCTCGTCTTGGTGACATGGGTGACCAGCGGGCCGGGGCCCTCGGGGCCGGAATGGGCGGCGAGCACCAGCAGCGCGATGTCGCTGTCGTGCTCGATCGTCTCCAGGATCTGCGCCGTCGGCTCACCCTCGCGGATCACCCGTTCCGGCGCGGTCACGCCGATCGCCGACAGCAGCGCCGCGGCCTGGTCGAGCTCGGCATGCGCCTGCTCCTGCGCCTCGGCCCGCATCAGGTCGGCGACCCCCAGCCATTGCTGGTTCTGGTCCTCCGTTTCGATGACGTGGAGCATGACGATGCGGCCGCCGGAACGGACCGCCCAGCGGCCGGCATAGCGGACCGCGCGGTCCCACTCCTCGCTGTCGTCGACCACGACCAGGCATTTCGGCGCATGGCCGGTCTGGTAGCTCTGCCGCTGCGCCGCCATCGCGTTCCCGCCTGCTGCTGCAAGTCGATCCGGCCGCGATGCTGCCACAGCCCGCCTCCGTTGGGGAGAGGGCTGCGGGTTCCATTGCGCCCGCAATGACAGCGGTGGTGCGGCTCCTAGTAGCCCGGATGTCGCTTCGCTCATCCTGGCTACGGCCGCAAGGCCGACTCCGGAGCGCGCGCCGTGCTGCTCAGGGCTTGCGGATGAAGCCGACGATGTCCTTGGCCGTCTTCATGGTCTCCGCGGCGATGGCCTGGGCGCGGTCGGCGCCGTCGACCAGGACGGACTCGACGTAGCCGGGATCGGCGGTCAGGCGCTTCATCTCGGCGGCGATCGGCCCGAGCTTGGTGACGCACAGCTCGACCAGCGCGTTCTTGAAGCTGGAGAACTGGCCGCCGCCGAAATCCCTGAGCACGTCGGCCTTGCTGCGGTCCGATAGCGCGGCGTAGATGCCGACGAGGTTGTCGGCCTCGGGACGTGCGTCCAGCCCCTTTTCCTCGGTCGGCAGCGGCTCCGGATCGGTCTTGGCCTTGCGGACCTTCTGCGCGATCGTATCGGCATCGTCCGTCAGGTTGATGCGCGAATAGTCCGAGGCATCGGACTTCGACATCTTCTTGGTCCCATCGCGCAGCGACATCACGCGCGTCGCGGGACCGGTGATGAAGGGTTCCGGAAGCGGGAAGAACAGGCCGTCGCCGAAGCCGTGGCTGCGGATCGAGTCGCCGTAGTCATTGTTGAACTTCTGCGCGATGTCGCGCGAGAGCTCGAGATGCTGCTTCTGGTCCTCGCCGACCGGAACATGGGTGGCGCGGTAGAGCAGGATGTCGGCGGCCATCAGCACCGGATAGTCGTAGAGGCCGACCGATGCGTTCTCGCGATCCTTGCCGGCCTTCTCCTTGAACTGCGTCATGCGGTTCAGCCAGCCGATGCGCGCGACGCAGTTGAAGATCCAGGCGAGCTCGGCATGCCCGGAGACCTGGCTCTGGTTGAACACGATGTGCTTCTTCGGATCGATGCCGGCCGCGATGAACGCCGCGGTGACCTCGCGGGTGTTGCGCGCCAGCTCGGCCGGGCCGCCCCAGACATCGATCGGCATGGTGATCGCGTGCATGTCGACGACGCAATAGATGCAGTTGTGCGTCTCCTGCATCTTCACGAAGTTGACGATCGCGCCGAGGTAGTTGCCGAGATGCAGGTTGCCGGTCGGCTGGACGCCCGAGAAAACCCGTTCCACGAAAGCCATGGTCACTGTTCCGGATGATGATTTTGGGGGGTCGTTTGGCACGTGCGCCTCAAAGGTGCAAGTCGCCGGCGGGCTTTTGCCGGATCGCCCGGACGGTTTCGCGCCAGCTCACGGCGCCCAGGGACAATAGAAGCACTCCGTAGAGGATGATGGCGCCGCTGATCAGGGCGGCGAGCAGCACGGCCGCGCCGAGATGGCTGCTGCTCCACGTGCCGGCGAAGCGTCCGGCGACGGTCCAGAGGACGGTGCCCATGATCGCGGCGGCCAGGGTGATGCGCGGCAGCCGGCGCCGCGAGACGGGAGGAAGCGCGAAGCCGAAGCTGGTGGCGCCACGCCGGATCAGGACCGCCGCATTGGCCCAGGCACCGAGCGCGAGCCCTGCCGCGATGCCACTTGCCGCAAACAATTGTGCGAGCAGGAACGCCAGCGCGATCGCGACACCGCATCCGATCAGCGTCGCGCGCAGCGGTGTCTGCGTGTCCTCGCGCGCGAAGAAGGCAGGCTGCAGCGCCTTGGTCAGTACTTGCGCCGGCAATGCCGCCGCGAGCCATGTCAGCACCTGCGCCGTCGCGGCGGCATCGTCCGAGCTGAACGCGCCATGTTCGAACAGCAAACGAATGATCGGCTCGTTCAGGATCATCAGTCCGAGCGCCGCAGGCAGCGCGAGCCCGATCGTCAGCTCGAGGCCGCGCGATTGCACCTCCGCCAGCGCCTGCTTGTTGCCTTCGTGCAGCGCACGCGTCAGCTCCGGCACCAGCACCGTGCCCATGGCAACGCCGACGAGCCCGAGTGGTAGCTCGATGAGGCGGTTGGCGAAATACAGCCACGAGACCGCGGAAGGCGAGGCGGAGGCGATGATCGCGCCGCCGACCGCGATCAGTTGCGGGCCGGCGCTGGCGACCATGCCGGGCAGCGCTTTGGCGAAGAAGCCGCGCATTTCCGCACGGAAGGTGACGCGCACCGGCGAGGCGAGGGGGCCATCGCGGCCTCGCCGCGCGAGGACGGCGAGCTGCAGCAGCCCGGCGACGCCGATCGTTGCGGCGAGCAGCAGCGCGGCGTTCGCAGGATCCGGATGTTGCATCAGCAGCACGATGGTCACGACGATCAGCGCGACGTTGAAGAGCAGCGGCGCAAACGCGGCCAGCGCGAAGCGGCCTCGTGCACTGGAGAGTGCGAGCAGCACGGTCGCGGGGCCGGCGAAGGCGAGATAGGGCAGCATCAGCCTGGCATCATTGACGGCCAGGGTGAGCGTCTCTTCACCGGCGAAGCCTGGTGCGAGCACCGTCATCGCGAACGGCATCAGCAGCGCCAGCACGAGCGTTGCCGCGAGCAGGCCGGCGCTGACCGTGCCGAGCACGCGCCCGGCAAAGGCTGCCGCCTGCATTGTGCCACCGTGCTGGTATATTCGCAGCCAGGCCGGCACCAAAGCTGCATTGAGCGCGCCCTCCGTCAGCAATCGCCTGATGACGTTGACGAGCTGAAACGCCGCGAGAAATGCGTCCGCGACCGGACCGGCGCCGAGCAGCGCGGCCATCAGCGCATCCCGGATGAAGCCGAGCAGGCGCGAGGCCAGTGTTCCTGACAACACAGTCACGAATGAGCGGATCATCAGGCTTCTATAGCAGCGCTGCTTGTGATAGGCCGCAGCGTTTGCAAAACGCCGTAAACGGGGCCAGTGGATGACTGACGCGAAATACGATGTTCTCGGGATCGGCAACGCGATCTTCGACGTGCTGGTGCATGCCGATGAAGCCTTTCTCGCCCGGCACGGCATGACCAAGGGCAGCATGGCGCTGATCGACGAGGCCCGTGCGGCCGCGATCTATGCCGATATGGGCCCGGCCACCGAGATGTCCGGCGGTTCGGGGGCCAACACCATCGCTGGCCTCGCCAGCCTGGGCGCGCGTGCCGCTTACGTGGGCAAGGTCAAGGACGACCAGATCGGCCGGATGTACAGGCATGATATCCGCGCCGCTGGCGTGACCTTCGATACCGCGCCCGCTGCCGACGGCCCGGCGACCGGCTGCTGCTACATCCTGGTGACCCCCGACGGCGAGCGCACCATGAACACCTATCTGGGCGCCGCGCAAAATCTCACCGCCGCGGACATCGATCCCGCGCAGATTGCGGCGGCGCGCTTCATCTATCTCGAAGGATATCTGTGGGACCCGAAGGACGCCAAGGATGCGTTCGTGAAGGCGGCGGCGATCGCGCATGACGCCGGACGCGAGGTCGCGCTGACCTTGTCGGATTCGTTCTGCGTCGATCGCTATCGCGAGGAGTTTCTCGACCTGATGCGCGGCGGCACCGTCGATCTCGTCTTCGCCAACGAGGCCGAGCTGCATTCGCTGTACCAGACCTCGGATTTCGACGGCGCCCTGAAGCAGTTGCGTGAGGACGCCACGCTCGGCATCGTCACCCGCAGCGAAAAGGGCTGCGTCGTGGTGTCGAACGACGGCGTGATCTCGGTGCCGGCGCATCCGATCGAGAGCCTGGTCGATACCACCGGCGCGGGCGATCTGTTCGCCGCCGGCTTCCTGTTCGGGCTGGTGCGCAAGACCGGTTACGAGATGGCCGGCCGCCTCGGCGGCCTTGCCGCGGCCGAGGTGATCCAGCACATCGGTGCAAGGCCGCAGGTGTCGCTGAAGGAATTGGCGGCCCAGAACGGACTGAAGGTGTAGGTCGAAGCTGTGGTCACGCGTTCTTTTTCACCGGAGACACAACTCTCTCCACCGTCATGGCCGGGCTTGACCCGGCCATCCACGTTCTATTGAGCTGCGGGACCGAAGACGTGGATGCCCGGGCCAAGCCCGGGCATGACGCCAACTAACTCATTCCGAGCTCACTCCGGTCAGTTGGCAGTCTGCTCACGCCGCCTTCTGTCCGCCCGCGGCATCGAGTCCGGCATAGACCCCGCGCTCGAAGCCTGCAAACGTCTCCAGGCACAGCCGGTCTGCGAACGGCAGGAGCTGCATCAGGATCACGCCGGTGACGTCGCGCGCCGGATCGATCCAGTAGTAGGTGTTGGCGAGGCCGGCCCAGGCGAGGCTGCCGGCACTGCGGCCTTCCGGCGTCTGCGCCGTCGTGATCATGAAGCTCAAGCCCCATTTCTTGACGATGTCGGGATAGAGATCGACGTCGTTGGTCACGCCGGGCACCGCCGCGGCCATCTTCGTCATCTCCAGCTCGCCGATATGGTTGTCGCGCATCGCCGCGACCGTCTCAGGCTTGAGTACCTGGTTGCCGTTGCCGCGGCCGTTGTTGAGGATCATCCGGGTGAAGCGGACGTAGTCGCCGGCGGTGCCGTAGAGCCCGCCGCCGCCCATGTGGAATTCCGGCTCCTGCTCGAGCTCGAACGGGATCGGCGCCAGGGTGCCGTCGTCGCCGCGGGCATGCATGCCGACCAGGCGGGCGCGCTGCGATGGACCGAGCTTGAAGCCGGTGTCGTCCATGCCGAGCGGCGCGAACAGATTGTCGCGCAGATAGGCGTCGAGCGTCTGGCCGCTCGCGGCCTCGACCGCCTTGCCGACGAAATCGATGTTGATGCCGTATTCCCAGCGCGTGCCGGGATCGGAGGCGAGCGGCAATTTGAGAGCGTCGTTCTTGCAGGTGATGATGCCCGGCGTGCCGGCCTTCTGTACATAGGTGGCCATGTCGCCGTTCCACATGTCGTAGCAGAAGCCGGCGGTGTGGGTCATCAGATGGCGCAGCGTGATCGCGGTCTTCGCCGGCCGCAGGATCGGCTCGCCATTGGCGTCGAAACCGTCGAGCACCTTGGGCGCGGCGAGGTCGGGCAGCACCGCGCCGATCGGGGCATCCAGCGACAACCGGCCCTGCTCGACCAGCTGCATCCCGGCCGCGCAGGTGATGGCCTTGGTCATCGAGGCGATCCAGAACACGCTGTCGGCGGTCATCGGATCGTCGCGGCCGAGGTCGCGCTTGCCGAAGGCGCCTTCATAGATGATGCCGTTGCTGTCAGCGGCGACGGCGACGACGCCGGGAATCTCTCCCGCCTCCGCCTTCTGCCGCAGCACGCCGTCGATGTCGGTCTTGTTCTGCATGGTCTCCTCCGTTCCGTTCTTGATGACGGTAGGCGATTGTTCCTCGGGCCGGCCCGGCCAGCAAGGACAGTCGGTCGAACGGCCGGTCGCGATCTCGTGATGATGCGGCGCGGACGAAGCAGGCGGGGACAACAGCGCCGCGGCAAGGCCACAGCGCTTCAATTTTTCGCCAGAATCATGATTAGTTCCACCCAGCCGCGAGGCCGACACATGGGGGCCATGTTCCCACCATGGGCTTGCGACTGTTGTGAGTTGCAACCATTTTTGCATTAAAGGGTTGAAGGACCGGCCTTTTCGAGCCGATGACGTGTTTTTGGCGGCAATGTCCGCCGTTGGGGGCGATATGATTTCGACGTGGAGCGAGTGGAGGCGGTATCCCCGCCCGGGGCGCGGTGACAATATCGAGGCACCGATCACGCCCGGCATCTATGAGGTGCGCATCGCTGCGACCGGTGCGCTGTATTCGTTCGGTGCGGTCGACAATGTGGCGCAGGCGCTGGCGCTCTTGCCCGTTGGCCACAAATCGTGGTTCGGGCGCCGCGATCCCGCCTCCTTGCCCGATCTCGAATACCGCACCTGCGCGACCTCGACCAAGGCCGACGCCAAGGCGGCGGCGGAGCGCATGATCGGCCGCCGCGAGACTTATTTGAGCGGCGCGGCCTGATCCTGGTCGACTCCTCATCATTCAGCATTTGGTGCCGTACAGGCACGGATCGCCGGATCGAATGTACCGTTGAGGAGGGGCACGAGCCGTGCGCCTCGGCCGGCGCGTGGCTATATTCGGGGGAAAGATCGCTCGTTTTCGAGGAGGAACCCGATGACACCGCCCGCCGCCCGCGCCTCCACTGCCGCTCCGAGCCTGCGTGACCGCCTGAAGGATCCGTCGCTGCTGCGCGAGCAGTGCTACATCGATGGTGCCTGGGTCGGCTCGCCGGTGTTCCCCGTCGTCAACCCAGCCACCGGCGCCGAGCTCGCCAAGGTGGCGCAGCTTGGTGCTGAAGAGACGACGCGGGCCGTCGATGCTGCCGCGCGCGCGTTCCCGGCCTGGGCCAGGCTGACCGCCAAGCAGCGCTCCAATACCTTGCGCAAATGGTTCGAGCTGATCACGGCCAACCGCGAGGACCTCGCGCTGATCCTCACCTCCGAGCAGGGCAAGCCGCTGACGGAGGCGCTCGGTGAGGTCGATATCGGCGCCGCCTATATCGAGTTCTTCGCCGAGGAGGCGCGCCGCGTCTATGGTGAGACCATCCCAACCCAGAAGCCGGATGCGCGCCTGTTGGCGTTGAAGCAGCCGATCGGCGTCTGCGGCGCCATCACGCCGTGGAATTTCCCGAACTCGATGATCACCCGCAAGGTGTCTCCCGCGCTCGCCGCCGGCTGCACCGTGGTGCTGAAGCCGGCCAACGAGACACCGCTATCAGCGCTGGCGCTCGCCGTGCTGGCCGAACGCGCCGGCTTGCCGAAGGGCGCGCTCAACATCATCACCGGCGATGCACCTGCGATCGGCAAGGTGCTGTGCGAGCATCCGTCCGTGCGCTTCGTCGGCTTCACCGGCTCGACCGAGGTCGGCAAGATCCTGTATCGCCAGTCCGCCGGCACGGTGAAGAAGCTCGGTCTCGAGCTCGGCGGCAACGCGCCGTTCGTGGTGTTCGACGATGCCGACGTCGATGCGGCTGTCGAAGGCGCCATGGTCTCGAAATATCGCAACATGGGCCAGACCTGCGTCTGCGCCAACCGCCTCTATGCGCAGGACGGCATCTACGACCAGTTCGTCGAGAGGCTCGCCGCCAAGGTCGCGGCGATGAAGATCGGCGACGGCACCGAGGCCGGCGTGACGCAGGGCCCGCTGATCAACGAGGAAGCGGTCGAGAAGGTCGAGCGCCACATCGCCGATGCGGTCAAAGGCGGGGCGAAGGTCGTCACCGGCGGCAAACGCCATGCGCTCGGCCGCACCTTCTTCGAGCCGACCGTGTTGTCGGACGTGAAGTCGGACGCGCTGGTCGCGCAGGAGGAGACGTTCGGCCCGCTCGCGCCGGTGATCCGGTTCAAGGACGAGGCCGACGTCATCGCGATGTGCAACGCCTCGCCGTTCGGTCTCGCCTCCTACTTCTACGCCCGCGATCTCGGCCGGGTCTGGCGGGTCGCGGAGGCGCTGGAGTCCGGCATGGTCGGCGTCAACACCGGCCTGATCACGACAGAGGTGGCGCCGTTCGGCGGCGTCAAGGAGAGCGGCCTCGGACGCGAGGGCTCGCACCACGGCATCGAGGAATATCTCGAGATCAAGTATGTGATGATGGCGGGGGTGTGAACTTTGGACGCCTGCGCTCAGGCCGTCTTGGGCAGCTTGTCCACCGGCACCATGTAGGACTTGTTGCCGACCTGGTAGATGACCTTGCCGGTCTTGCCGTCGTCGGTCGAGATCTGCGTCTGGCCGAACATGATGACGTTCTTGTAGACGATGCCGGTGCCCTGGCGCGTCACGCCATTGGCGGTGACGCTGACCTGCGCCTCCTTGCCGTTGACGGACAGCACGCGAAAGCTCGCGCTCATGCCGTTCTCGCCGGAATAGCCGGCCCAGCTCCCGGTCAAGTTGCTCTGTTCGGCGGGAGGCGCCTGCTTTTCCAGCATCGCCGTGGCCTTGCCGCCGCCGGCCGAGAACAGCAGCACCGCGTTCTTGCCGTTCTTGGTGCCGAGCGTGACGGACCCGAAGTCGATGGTCGAGCCGTTGACCTGGCCGATGCCGCGCTCGGTCCGTCCATTGTGGGTGTATTCCACCGTCGCCGCGGCGCCGCGAATGTTGACGACCTTGAAGCTCACCGCCTGGCCACTGGCAGTCCAGCTGCCTTTCCATTCGCCGAGCAGGTTGCTCTGGTGATAGACCCGCTCCATCGCGGGAGAGATCTGGCTGGTGCTTTGGACGATCGCCATGTGCTCTTCCGAAAAGTCTGAACGCTCTCTTCTCTATGTTTCTGATCGTTGCCGTCTGTTGCAAGAAGACGTAGGTCGATGAGGTTAACGGGTGATTAATGGCGCCTTGCCGGGCCGATGCGCCGCGCGCGACCTATCGCCTCAGTGCGGGATCTCCTTCAGGCTCAGCCGTCGCGCCGTCATGTCACCGCCGTATCCGGATGAACGCAAGCGCGCGCCGCCACGCGCCGTGCCCATCCAGGACAGCCGCTTGCCGAGAGCCGTCTGATCACCGACCATGCCGAATGTTTCCACTGACCTCGAGATTGCGAGCTCAACCATGACCGCGGCACCCGCGCGCACCGGCGTCGGCCGGCTTTCTGAAGCCGATGCGCATCGGCTGGAGGAGGACGGTTATCTGCTGCTGCGCGGTGCGATCCCGGCGGACTGGATCGCGCCACTGCGCGATGCGTTCGAGTCCGGCACGCTGCCCTCGGAGCAATGGCCGGTGCCGCGCGGCCGCGACTGGCGGCACGCCATGGTCGATCTCGATGCGACGGTGCAACAGGTCTGCCGCCTGCCGGTGATGCTTGCCGCCGTGCATCATGTCCTGAAGGCGCCGTTCTTCCTCGGCTAGGTCGAAGGGCGCGAGCCGTGTGCCGATGGCGGCGCGCAGCCGCTGCATCGCGACAGCGTCGAGCGTTGGCGCACCGACTCCGTCTCTGCGCTGGCCTTTCTCGATTCCTTCGGCCCCGACAATGGCGCCACGCAAGTGGCGTCAGGCTCGCATCGCCCCGACACGGACGATGCGCAGGCCGCGTCCTCGGCGTTCGTCACGGCGGGCGAGGCCGGCGACGTCCTGCTGTTCGACGTCAACATGCTGCACGGCGCCACGCGCAACCGCAGCGGCGCGCGCCGCCGCTCGCTGCTGATCACCTACGCCACCTCGGTGCAACTGGACGAGTGGCAACGGACCCGCGCCTTGCGCGCGGTGCGCATGGACCAGAACGAAATCTTCGGCGCGGAGTAGCCGCGCCATCCGCCGCACCTGCCAACCTTCCAGCCAAAATCCCGCAGAGAGGACGCTCATGAGGCTCTACGATTCCGCCACCGCGCCAAGCCCGCGCCGCGTGCGCATCTTCCTTGCGGAGAAGGGCCTCACGATTCCCACCGTCCAGTTCGACCTGCGCGCCGGCGAGCAGTTTCGGCCGGAATTTCGCGCGCTGAACCCGCAATGCACGGTTCCGGTCCTGGAGCTCGACAGCGGCGCTGCGATCACCGACATCATCGCGATCTGCCGCTACGTCGAGGAGCTGCATCCCGAGCCGGCTCTGATGGGACGCAATGCGGAGGAGCGCGCCGTGATCGAATGCTGGGTCCGGCGGATCGAGTGGGACGGCATCTATGCCATTCAGGAAGCGTTCCGAAACAGTGCGCCGGGGCTGGAGAGCCGCGCACTGCCCGGCCCGCTGCCGCTCGAGCAGATCCCGGCGCTCGCCGAGCGGGGGCGTCTGCGCGTCGCGCACTACTTCGCCTGGCTCGACGCGCGGCTGGCCGATCACGCCTTCGTCTGCGACTCCGACTTCACCATTGCCGACATCAGCGCCATGGTGACGGCGGATTTCGCGGCCCGCGCCAAGCTCGACCCACCGGATCATCTCCGCCATCTCAAGCGATGGTACGGCGAGGTGTCGAGCCGTCCGAGCGCAAAGGCTTAGGCCGGCTGTGCGGCGCGCGAGACCGCAGCGGCAGGTTCGCGCGCCGGGCCTTGAGGTTCCACAGCGCGATGTCGAGCGCCGACAGCGCCAGCACGGTCGGTCCGCCGCGTCCGCCAAAATGCAGGCCCCACCACACCCGGTGCCAGATCGCCTCGGTGTCGTCGGCCTCGTGACGCGTGATCAGTTCGGGAATCTCTCGTCCGAGGATATCGGCGACGGCGCCGCATGGCGGCCGGCCGTATCGGTATAGCCCACGCCCTCCGCGCCGTCGGCATCGCGCACGCGGCAGGTGATCAGCTCGAAGGCCGTCATCTCGCCATGCGTGCTGTCGGACGGCGTCACGCTGAGCGGAATGCGGTAGAGCCCGGTTTCCATCGTCGCGATCTGCGCCATCGGCGCGGGTCCTTCCCTGGAGTTACCTGCCAGGGTAGGCCTGCGGCGGACCGCGGGCAGTTGTTCATGCCATCGGCCTGATGCATCCGTTCGAGCGGCGGAGCCGATGCCTGCGTGAGCGCGGGGCGGAGCGGTCGTTTACGCTGCTCGCGGCCGCCGCTATGATTGGACATGTCTTCGGTTCACTCTGTCCTGCTCGACCTCGACGGCACCCTCATCGACTCCCAGCCCGGCATCGCCGCGAGCACCCTGGCCGCGTTGCGCGCGCTCGGGCATGCGCCGGACGAGACGCTCGATATCCGCAGTGTCATCGGGCCGCCGCTGCAGGACATGTTGCGGACGCTGCTGCTGGCCTATGACGACAACCGGGTCGACGAAGCGGTGACCGCCTATCGCCAGCATTACGGCGAGAGCGGGCTGTTCGGCAGCGAACTCTATCCCGGCATTCGCGACGCGCTGCACGAGATGCATGGCGCGGGCTTGCGGCTCTATCTCGCGACATCCAAACGGGAGGTGTTTGCGCGCCGCATCCTCGAGCATCTCGATCTTGCGTCGCTGTTCGACGCCATCCACGGCTCGGTGCCGTCAGGCATGCTGGACCACAAGCCGGAGCTGCTCACGCATATTCTCACTGAGCGGAATATCGCGCCGTCCCAGGGGATCATGGTCGGCGACCGCCGCCATGACATTGCTGGCGCCCACGCTGTCAGGATGCGCAGCCTGGGTGTGCTCTGGGGCTATGGCAGTCGCGACGAGCTCGAGACGGCCGGCGCCGACCGCCTCGTGGAAAGTCCCGCCGATCTCGCGCGCGTGGTTCTGGCGATACTGAAGGGATAGTTCTTTGGCCAAGCTTCCCGTCATTCCGGGGCAAGGCCGCAGGCCTTGAACCCGCAATCCCGACACGCAGGAGGATGAGTTGGGGACCGGGTCGAGTCTGCGGGACTTGCAATGGCCTCGACGGCCCGATTGGTCAATCTTGCACTGGAACCGGAAAGCCGAGAATATTCCTGGCAGCACAGCAGTCATCATAGGACTACCACGCACATGCAGTTCGACGACGTCATCCTCGGCCGCCGTAGCATCCGCGGCTACAAGCCAGATCCGGTGCCGCGGGCGCTGATCGAGGAAATCATTGCTCTGGCGATGCGCGCGCCGTCGTCGATGAACACCCAGCCGTGGAATTTCTACGTCATCACCGGCGAGCCGCTCAACCGCATCCGCGCCGGCAACACCGAGCGGATGCTGGCCGGCGTGCCGCAGTCGCGCGAGTTTCGCATCGGCCAGCCGTTCGACGGCGCGCACCGCGAGCGCCAGATCGGCGTCGCCAAGCAATTGTTCTCCGCGATGGGGATCGCGCGGGACGACAAGGAGAAGCGCCAGGACTGGGTGCTGCGCGGCTTCCGCCAGTTCGATGCGCCGGTCTGCATCATCGTCACCTATGACCGCGTGCTCGACGGCAGCGACGACACGCCGTTCGATTGCGGCGCCGTGACCACGGCGCTCGTCAACGCCGCCTGGTCGCGCGGCCTCGGCGCCGTCATCAACAGCCAGGGCATCATGCAATCGCCCGTGGTCCGCGAGCACGCCGGCATCGCCGACGATCAGGTCATCATGAAGAGCGTCGCGCTCGGCTGGCCCGATCATGATTTCCCGGCCAATGCCGTCGTGTCGGAGCGGAAGTCGGTGAAGGACGCGACGGTGTTCGTCGGGTTCGAGGACTAGACGGACATTTCGGGGACCGCAGGGGACAACAGACGCCGTGGCTTCGACAGCTCGAAAAATCACAGATGCCTTATTGGATCAGACGGATACTTCTCAAGTCTGGAGAGCTCGTTACCGAGAAGGAGCTCCGCCGGGATGAAAATTATTGCGAAGGTATCGCGCCGATCGTCGGAGAGGTTCTGACCGTGCACTGTCGCGGGCGGACGTTCCGCGCGGAAGTCGTCTGGGGAAACTGGCCCGGACGAGGTCATTCGGCCGATATGGTCGTGCCGCTCCGCGTCAAAGAGATCTAGCAGAAGAAACTCCGGCCAAAAAAGAACCTAGTCAGGGCGTCATTCGGCGCTGCCGATCGAGGCGAGGAGCACACGTCTTGCGTCAGCTATCGAAAAATTTGACGTCGAATTCCTCTTGCAGGATTTTGTTGTTGCTATTTTTCCGAAGTCGTGCTCTTGTCCGCGCATCCCGCCTCATGCAGAGGGACGTACGCGTCGTCACGATGCGTAGAGGCGGGGAGCGGTGGCCGTGTGCCTGTCAGGCGCTCTTGCGCTGACGAATGGCAGCGCGCGGACGGTCAAGCCGTGTGGTCCTGGCGCCCCGATGCTGGCGCCAAGCTCGCGATGACGTTCGTACGTCGTGGCGGGCGACGGGGGCAAATAAGCCGGTCCCCGAGGAGAGTACGGAGCAGCCGTTAAACCCATCGCGCAGGGAGGGCCGGGATGTCTCGGCTGAACCTTGTGGTACCTGCCGCCTGCATTTTTTGAGCAGGCGGGCCATGGGAGCAGCCAGCTCCCGGCCTTCCCTGTGCCCTCGGCATTTTCGAGGGTCTTGATGCGATCAACTCGGGCGCGATGGCGCCGCGGGATGTGTTGATGCGTCTGGGCGCATCATGATGGCCTCGCCGTGTGGGCCCCCACCCCCGACCCCTCCCCGCAAGGGGGAGGGGAGAAGAGAGAGCGAACCTCTCGCCAAATTCACTCGCAGAAGAGCGGAGAAGTATCGTGTCAGCGAAGAACGCGGCCGCGGATTGGCCCCTCCCCCTTGCGGGGAGGGGTCGGGGGTCCCCGAAGCACTCTGTTAGTTCTGAGCTCCTACGAGATAGCTCAAACCCAAGCGCGAACGTCGACGCGTGAACCTGCGATCCTCAGATCTTCAGCTCGCTTCCCGTCACCCGACGGAACGCTTCGAGATAGCGCTGGCTGGTGGCATCCACCACGCTCTGCGGCAAAGGCGGCGGCGGAGCCTCGCCATTCCAGCGGCCGGCCTTGCGTTCGCCGTCGAGATAGTCGCGCAGCGGCTGCTTGTCGAAGCTCGGCTGCGGCCGGCCCGGCTGATAGGCATCGACCGCCCAGAAGCGCGAACTATCAGGCGTCATCACCTCGTCGATCAGGATGATGTGGCCGTCCTTGTCGCGGCCGAACTCGAATTTTGTGTCGGCGATGATGATGCCCTGTTCGCGGGCCAGCGCCTCGCCGAGCGTATAGACCGCGCGCGTCATGCTCTCCAGCGTGTAGGCCGTCTCGTCGCCGACCGCCTCGCGCATCCGCGCGATCGTGATGTTCTCGTCATGGCCGGTCTCGGCCTTGGTCGCCGGGCTGAAGATCGCGGGCTCCAGCTTCTGACTCTCGACCAGGCCCGCAGGCAGCTGCTCGCCGGCGAGCGTGCCGCTCGCCGCGTATTCCTTCCACGCCGAGCCGGAGAGATAGCCGCGGATCACGCATTCGATCGGGAACACATTGGTGCGCTTGCACAGCATCGCCCGCCCGAGAATCTCCTGCCGGTGCGGCTTGAGCTCAGGCACTTGGTCGATGATCTCATCGGTGTCGGCCGAGATCATGTGGTGATGCACCACGCCTTCGAGCGCGTTGAACCAGTAGGCCGAGATCTGCGTCAGCACCGCGCCCTTCATCGGGATGGTTTCGTTCATCACCACGTCGAAGGCGGAGATGCGGTCGGTGGTGAGCAGCAGCACGCGGTCGTCACCGACGGCATAGATGTCGCGGACCTTGCCGCGGCCGATTTTCGGGAGCGGCAGATTGCTGGTGAGGAGCGTGGTCATCGTGCGGGGCTTTCGAAACGGGAGCGTTGCGCTCTCAATAGCCTATTCCGGCAGCGGAATGAACTCGTGCTCCTGGGGAACGGCGGCGAAGCGGCCGGTTTTCCAGTCCTGCTTGGCCTGCTCGATGCGCTCCTTGCTGGAGGAGACGAAATTCCACCACACGTGGCGCGGCCCTTCCAGCGCGTCGCCGCCGAGGAACATCATCCGGGTCGGCTTGACCGTGCGCACGCTGATGGCGTCTCCAGGGCGGAAGACCAGCAGCCGCGGTCCTTCGTGGCGTTCGCGCGCGATCTCGACCTCACCGTCGACGATATAGATCGCGCGCTCCTCGTGGTCGGGATCGAGCGGCACGACCGTGCCGGCCTGCGCGGTGACCTCGACATAGAACCAGGGCGAGACCATCGTCACCGGCGAGACCGCGCCGAACGCGCGGCCGGCGATGATGCGCGCGGAGAAGCCGGTGTCGCTGACCGTCGGCAGCGCGTCGGCCGCATAATGCTGGAAGCTCGGCGCGATCTCTTCGGATTCGACCGGCAGCGCGATCCAGCTCTGCAGGCCCAGCATCTTCTGCCCGTTCTGCCGCTGCAGGTCGGGCGTGCGCTCGGAATGCGCGATGCCGCGGCCCGCCGTCATCAGGTTCATCGCGCCGGGCTGGATCTCCCGCACGTTGCCCTCGCTGTCGCGATGCATGATGGCGCCGTCGAACAGATAGGTGACGGTGGCAAGGCCGATATGCGGATGTGGCCGCACGTCCATGCCCTTGCCGGACATGAACTGCACCGGGCCGAAATGATCGAAGAAGATGAACGGCCCGACCATCTGCCGGCGGCCATGCGGCAGCGCGCGACGCACCGCAAAGCCGTCGCCGAGATCGCGGGTGCGCGGCACGATGACGTGCTCCAGCGCGTCGCAGGATGTGGGATCGCCGAACTCGGGATCGATCGATGGCTGCCAGCTCATGGGGCGCTCCTGCAATGCGGTCGCGCGAGCTTAGCAGCTTTGCTGAGGCGACGGCAGGGCAGGAGGTCGCGGTGGCGGCGCGATTTGAACGAAGCGAAGCTCCGGCCTAGAGTTCCGGCGCTGACAACGGACCCATGACGATGACGCTCGAAAGCCTCGATCTCGCGCTTCGCGCCGCCGCTATCGCGCTGCTGGCCGTGCTCGCCGTCGCGCTGGGACGCGATCTCGGCAGGCAATGGCGCGGCCGGCTCGCGATCGCGCTGGCGCTGGGCTCGGCCGCGCATGCGGCGACCTTCAACATCGGCGGCACGGCTGCGCCATCGCTCGCTTCCGCGCCGCTGATTGCGCTGGCGACCGCCGATATCGTCGTGCTCTGGCTGTTCTGCCGCGCGCTGTTCGACGACGGCTTTGCGTTGCGTTGGCTGCACGGCCTGATCTGGCTCGCGGTGTTCGGCTTCAGCCTGCTGAGCTGTCTCGTGCTGGGGCCTGCCGGACATGGACGGCTCGTGATCGTCGCCAATAATGTGCTGGCTCTCGGCTTCCTTGGCCTGACCTTGGCGCAGACCATCCGCTCCTGGGCGGCGGATCTCGTCGAGGGGCGGCGGCGCATCCGCGCCTTCGTCGTCATCGCGGCGATGGCCTACGGCGGCGTCAACGCGCTGCTGCAGATCGCGTCCGCCGGCAGCGGGCCGTCGGAGCTCGCCAATGTCATCAATGCGGCGATGTTCTTGGGCGTGGTCGGCGCCGTTGCGTTGATGCTGCTCAAGGTCGGTGCCGGCGACGTGCTCGCGCCGGAGACCCCGCAGGTCGAGACGCCGAGCGTGGCAGCGGCTACCGTGGTCGTCCCAGGGGCGGAGACGGCGGCCAACCGCAAGCTGGTCGACGCACTGATGCGGCTGATGGCGAACGAGCGGATCTACCGCCAGGAGAACGTCACCATCGGCATGCTGGCGACGCGGCTCTCCATTCCTGAATACCGGCTGCGGCGGCTGATCAATGGCGAGCTCGGCTACCGCAATTTCAATACCTTCCTCAACGCCCACCGCATCGAGGAGGCCAAGGCCGCGCTGGCCGATCCCGCCCAGGCCGAGGTGCCCGTGATCACCATCGCGATGGACGCCGGGTTCCAGTCGCTCGGCCCGTTCAACCGCGCCTTCAAGGCGGTGACCGGGGTGACGCCGACCGAGTACCGGCGCATGAGGCTGTCGGCGGCGTGATCTGTTCAGCCTTGAAACTGCAGAGGAATTCCAAAATCGGCGAGATCCCGGCGATTCTCGGCTGGGATGATTTCCGAAATCGGCGAGCGTCCGGGCCGCAGCCGCAGTCCGGTCCGGCAGATCCAACTGCCGGAGCTCCTCATGACTCGCCGCCTGCTGATCGCTCTCGTTGCCACCACCGCGCTAGCCGCCCTGGCTGTCGGCAGCGCCCGGGCGCGCGACGTGCCCCAGGTGGCGACAGGCTTCATCGCCAGCGTGCTGTGCTCGGAGACCTTCGTCTCCGGTCTCGACCCGGACCGCACGCTCTCCGAGACGCGGGCCGCGATGCCCGGCGCCGGCCTGCTGAGCTGGGCGATGGATGTCCGCGTCGATCGCGCCGCCAAGGACGTCACCGTGACGCTGCTCGGGCTCGGTCGCAGCCATGCGGTGTTTCGCGACGGGCTCGGCTGCCATATGGATCATGGCGAGAGCCCGGACTGGCCGACCGTCCGGCTGTCCCAGCCGGCCTTGCTGCCCGGCACCGCTCCGCCGCATGGCGTGGCGCCGGCGACACCAGCGCTGACCGCGGCGCTCGATCGCGCCTTTGCCGAGCCGGAGGTGCCGCCGTTCCGGCGCACCCATGCCGTCGTGGTGATGAAGGACGGCAAGGTCATCGCCGAACGCTACGCGCCGGGCTTTGCGGTCGACACGCCGCTGCTCGGCTTCTCCGCGACCAAGTCGATGACCGCGACCTTGATCGGCATTCTCGTCCGCCAGGGCAAGCTCGCGCTGCATGCGCCCGCCCCGGTCGCGGCCTGGCAGAACGAGAGCGATCCGCGCCATGCCATCACCGTCGATCACCTCCTGCGCCACACCGCCGGGCTCGCGCTCGGCAGCTCGCTGCAGGCCTCGTTGGTGTCGGCGCTCGAGCCGGTCAACCGGATGAAGTTCGTCGAGCCCGACCGCGCCGCCTATGCCGAGTCCATCCAGCTCGAAACCACGCCGGGCGCGGCCTGGAACTATCACGATGGCAACACCATCATCCTTTCCCATCTCATCGGCGATGCCGCCGGCGGCAGCGCCGCGGACGTGCTGCGCTTTGCGCATCGCGAGCTGTTCGATCCGCTCGGCATGACCAGCGTCACCCTCGAATTCGATGCCGCCGGCACACCGGAGGGATCGAGCCAGATGCTGGCCTCGGCGCGCGACTGGGCGCGACTCGGCCAGCTGTATCTCGACGACGGCGTCGTGGCTGGCCGCCGCATCCTGCCCGCCGGCTGGGTCGCGTATGTCAGCGCGCCGACACCCGGCGCGTTTGTCGGCCTCGGCGCCGGCTTCTGGACCAACAGTGGCGACAGCTTTGGCGCCAACTACCGCATCTCCCACGGCTGGCCGCGCGACGCGGTCTTCGCCAAGGGCACGCTTGGCCAATATGTCATCGTCATCCCCTCCGAGCGTCTCGTCATTGCGCGCTTCGGGCGCACCGTGAACTGGCCGCCGGAGGCCGACGGCGTGGCGCAGCTTGTGAGCGACGTGATCGCGGCGACCCATGGGGAATGACGCATGCACTACGCTCTCCCCAGCGCGGTGGCCTGCGCGACACGGTCGAACCGCTCCAGCGACAGGATCGCATCGGCAAAGCTCTGCGCGCGGCTGCTCAGCACTGGCTGCGCGAGCGTCAGAAACTTGTCGCTCATCGCCTGCGCGGAGGGGAACGAGGTCGGCTCGCCCGAGGGATCGTCGTGCAGCCGCTCGTGCACGCCGTCTTCCGTGGTGATGGTGACGCGCGCGCCGAACGGATGGCTGCGGCCGACCTCCAGCCTGTCGTCCTGCACGACATCGAACTTGTCGGCGAGCGCATTGATCGCGGTGTCACCCAGCCTGACGTAGTCGTCCCAGCCGAAGCGGCCCTGGTCGAGCGCCAGCGCGCCGGTGAAGAACATCGAGAACTGGCCGCCGACGATCGAGGTCGGATGACGTTTGGTCGCGGCATCGCCCGTCAGCGTGATGCCGTTGCGATGCAGGCCGATCTCGATGCGCTTGACCTGGTCCGGCGTCAGATTGTGCTCGCGGCGCAGCGCGATGATGGCGTCGATCGCTGCATGGGTATAGCGGCAGCTCGGATACGGTTTCACGCCGATCTTCATTGTCTCATAGGTGGAGCCGAGCCCGGCGACCGCCTTGTCGTGATGCGGCGTGTCGGTGTAGCCGACCAGAAGGCCGTGCTTGCCCTCGACGGATTCGATCGCGCCGACGAAGTCGTTCTTGGCGAGCGTCGCCGCGATCACGCCGTTCATCGCCGACGCGCCGACCTGATAGCGCTTGTTCCAGGCGCCGTTGACGAGAAACTGCAGCGAGCCCGCGGCCTGGCTGCCGGACACGCCGAAGGCGTAGATCAACTGCTGCTCCGACAGGCCGAACAGCTTGCCGGCCGCGGCGGCCGCGCCATAGGTGCCGGCGGTCGCCGTCGGGTGGAAGCCGCGGGCATAATGCGAGGTCGGATCGAGCGCGTTGCCGAGCCGACAGCACACCTCGTAACCGGCGACGATCGCGGTCAGCACCTCGCGGCCCGACGCGCCGACCATCTCGCCGACGGCGAACGCGGCCGGCACCACCGGCGCGCTCGGATGCAGCGAGGAATCGGCGTGGGTGTCGTCGAAATCGAGCGAATGGCCCATCGTTCCGTTGAGCAGCGCCGCCACCGCCGGCGTCCAGGTTCTGTTGTCGCCGAATACGGTCGCCTCGCCCGCCGCATCGAGCTTCAGCGCCGCCAGCATCTTGACGATGGACGGCGTCGATTCCGCCTCGCGCCGGGCCCGGATGGCGCTACCGAGGAAGTCCAGCGTCAGCACCTTGGCGCGGTCGAGCACCTCGGGCGGGATATCGTCATATTTCAGCTCCGCGACATAGGCGGCGAGCGTTGCGGTTTCCTGGGCCATCGTGTTTCCTCGCATCGTTGCAATGACCGTAGGCAAGCCGATTCCGCCTTTCAAGCCGGTTCGGCCGGGTGGGGAGCTGCCATGTCGGGATCGCGCTGGTGCTGTTCGAGGTGAGCGACTGATGATGTCCTTGAAGCGGCTGTTTGGCCGGTTGCGCGCCCGCAAGGCGCCGATGTCGCTGGCGGTTCGCGGCACGGTGGCGGCGACGCTTGCCTTCGCCATCGCCACGGCTTTTCAATTGAAGCTGCCGCTGTGGGCGGTGCTGACGTCGCTGATCGTGACGCAAGGCAGCGTCGGGCGCTCGCTGAAGGCAACGCGCGACTACATGTTCGGTACCATCGGCGGTGCCATCTATGGCGGCGCCATCACGGTCTTCATCCCGCATTCGGGCGAGCTGCAACTGCTCGGCATGCTGATCCTGGCGGTGACGCCGCTCGCTTTCGTCGCCGCGATCAATCCCAGCCTCAACGCCGCCACCGTGACGGCGGTCATCGTGCTGCTGGTGCCGACGATGGGCCATCTCGATCCGCTCGGCTCGGCGATCGACCGCGTGTTCGAGGTCGCGGTCGGCGCGCTGACCGGCCTCGCCGTATCGTTCATCGTGTTGCCGTCGCGCGCGCATGTGCAGATGCGTGCCGCGGCGGGGCGTCTGCTCGAACTGATTGCAGCCGCCTTCACCGAGCTGCTGGCCGGCCTGTCGCGCGGCCGCGACAACGACGCGCTGCATCGGATTCAGGACGGCATCGGTACCGCGCTCACCGAATTGAATGCGACAGGAGCGGAGGCCGAGCGGGAGCGCTCGGCGCGGCTGTCCTCCGGCGCCGATACCGGCCCGCTGCTGCGGACGATCCTGCGCCTGCGCCACGACGTCGTGATGATCGGCCGTGCCAGCGTGGTGCCGCTGCCATCCGAGCTGCAGGCGCGCTTGTCGGGACCGGTGGCGCGCGTCAGCGATGCCATCGCGAGCTATCTGCGCGGCTGTGCCGCGGCCATCCGCAACGGCTCCGGTCCGCCGGCGATCTGGCCGATCCACGTCGCGGTGAAGGCCTATGCGGAAGAGGTCGCCGCCGTCCGCAGCGACGGTCTCACGCGGGGCCTGCCGGGTGACGCCGCCGAGCGCTTCTTCGCGCTCGGCTTCTCGCTGGAGCAGATGCGTCAGAACCTGATCGACCTCGAGCGCGTCGTTGCCGAATGGGCGGGCGCGTCGACCGGGAAGCCGCATCGACCGGAGCGCGACGAGACGCCGGATACAGCGGGGGCCTGATCTCCTCATCGCGACAACCGCAGGAAGCGCAGCACCAGCAGGGCCGCATAGATGGCGGTGCCGATCGACAGCCCGATCCAGATTCCGATCGCGCCGAGCTTGGTGTGCAGGCCAAGCACGTAGGATGCAGGAAAGCCGATCAGCCAATAGCCGAGCACGGCGAGCAGCAGCGGCACGCGCGTATCCTTGATGCCGCGCAGCGCGCCGACCGCGATGGTTTGCAGCGCATCGGTGATGAAGAAGGTCGTGCCGACCAGGAGCAGCGTGGCGGCGAGTGCCGCAGTCGCCGCGGCATCGGCGAGGCCGGCGCCAAGAAACAGCTGCACGATCTCGAACCGCGCAAGGATGATGCCGAGCGTGAACAGCATGGCAAGGACGAGGCCGAGCAGCATCGCCATCAGGCCGGCGCGGCGCACACCGTGCGCATCGTTGCGGCCGGCCGCATGACCGACGCGCACCGTCGCGGCCATGCTGATGCCGAACGGCACCATGAACAGGATCGCCGTGATCTGCAGTGCAATCTGATGCGCGGCGAGAGCGGCCGTGCTGATCAGTCCCATCAGGATCGCCGCCGCCGAGAACAAGCCATATTCGAGCAGGAACGACAGCGAGATCGGAGCGCCGATGATCAGGAGCTGCCGCATCAGCCGCCAGTCGATGCGCCCGAGCCGGGCCAGGACATGATAGTCGCGGAACGGCGGGCGCAACGCGGCGAACCACAGACCGGCAAGAAACGTTCCCAGGTTGACGGTCGAGGTGGCGAGGCCGACGCCGGTCAGGCCGAGCTGCGGAAAACCCCAGTGGCCGTAGAGCAGCGGATAGACCAGCAGCGCGTTGAGCGGGATCGCGGCCAAGGTGATCCAAAGCACGGGCTCAGGGCGGTTGACGGCGCCCATGAAGCTGCGCAGCGCCAGGAACCACAGCATCGGCGCAATGCCCCAGGCGAGACCGGCGAGATAGTCCTGCGCGAGATGCGCCACGACCGGCGCCTGTCCGAGTGCGAGCAGGATGACTTCGCCGTTCAGCGCGATCAGCATGATCGGCAACGCGATGAACAGCCCGGCCCACAGCCCGACGCGCAGCGCCCGCCGGACCAGCCCGGCATCGGCCGCGCCGAACGCCTGCGCGGCGAGCGGCGCCACCGCGGACATCAGACCCATGCCGAAGGTCGAGCCGACGAAGTAGACGGTGCCCGCTAACGCGGCCGCTGCAACGGCATCGCCGCCGAGACGGCCGATGAAGGCGAGATCAGTCGACATCATCGCGATCTGCGACAGCTGCGTCAGCGCCATCGGCGCGGCGAGGCGGACCGTCTCCCAGAGTTCGAGCGCGAGAGAAGGTGTCGGCGCCGCCGGCGGCGGCGCGTGGTCGGTTCCGGCTGTGGAGGTCATGATCGAGGCTATAGCAGTCCCCGCAGTATCGTGCACATCACGCCGTCGTCGTCATGGGCGGTGCGAGATGCGAGCGACGCGGCAACATCATCGTTAGAGCTTGGGTTCGCGACGTCGGCCATCGCGGACTGCTCTCGTGCCGAACCAGATCGGATCGGACGGCCACACACGTTCCCGCGGCACGGCATGCCCGGGTGATGCTCGATTTGCTCCCCTCGAACAGGAAGAGGGGCAGGGAAGGCCGGGTGCTTGACCACACCCATGGCCCGCCTGCAAAAGAAGTAGCAGGCGGCAGTCACCACAGGTGGGCCGCACATCCGGCCTTCCCTGCGCCATGGTTGGAACGGCTTATACGTACTCTCCCCGGGGACCGAGCTTGTTTGCCCCCGTCACCTTGCGGATCGCCCGCCGGCTTGACCTCAGCATCGGGAGGCCAGGACCATACGATTTCGCCGTACACGGCCGCTCCTTCGTCCACGCGCCAGCCTCGAGGAAACCTCAAGTGCGCGCTGTGAGCCGCCGCATCCATCGCATCCCACCCTCAACGTCCGTGACGATCGCGAAGCGCCCCTCTCATGAGGACGGGATGGCCGCAGTATTTCTGACTTTCGGAATAAAAGCAAGCGTAAAATTCGGAAAGGCGTGAATAGTGAAATCGCGGCTTGGCTGATAGCTCCGCAGTTCGATGTGTTCACCGTCATTGCGAGCGCAGCGAGGCCAGTCAGATTGCCTCCGCGGAGCTCCGGATTGCTTCGCTGTGCCCTCGCAATGGCGGCGGGAAGTGAGTGAAACGCTTGCGCGGAATCAGGCGGCCGTTGCGACCTGCCGGAGCATCGCTTTCACGACGAGGCGGTGAAACGGCTTGATGACGGTGAGATAGACGCGGCCGAGAACGTTGTGGGTCTGCACCAAAGTGGTCGCTGTCACCTGCGACGTTGCGCGATGAGAGGAGACGTCGACCAGGACGCGAAAGTCCAGATGCTTGTCGTCGAAGCCGAGCACGAGCCGTGCCGGCGTTTCGTCGACGACCGGAAACATCCCGATCAGAGGACGTGGGTTGTCTGGGTCCGCGCCCGAGGTCTTCAGACCGAAGGGCCTGACCAGCAGGTTGCGAAGCTTCAGGAGCGCCGCCATCCACCAAGGCGCGTGGCCGAGCATGCGCTCGGCCGCCGTGCGGGCATCGATGTCCGGCTCGTCAATCGTGATGCGAAAGGCATCGGCGAACTCCGCGCCCGCGAGCCATCTGGTACGGTCGATGTTGGGAGCGATCTCGCTGATGGCCATGTGCAGTGAGCCTCACATGTCACGGTTGTGCCCGCGCTGTGCGCGATGCGGAGCATCATCGCACGCTCATGTTCGCGAAGCCAGCGCGCGAAATGGCATAGCGCTACGGCCGGTCATTCGTCATTGCTTCGCTTCGCGCTTCGCTCGCAACGACGTCGGAGAAATGCTGCGTGAATGGCGCTACCGCCCGCGTTCCGGCACGCGCGTGATCTTGGCGCCGAGCGCGTTCAGCCGCTCGTCGATGCGCTCGTAGCCGCGCTCGATCTGGTCGGCATTGTCGATATACGAGGTACCCTCGGCGCAGAGCGCGGCCAGCAGCATGGCCATGCCGGCGCGGATGTCGGGGGAGACGACGCGGGCGCCGCGCAGGCGGCTCGGGCCGGCGACGATGGCGCGGTGCGGGTCGCACAGCACGATGCGCGCGCCCATCGAGATCAGCTTGTCGACGAAGAACATCCGCGACTCGAACATCTTCTCGAACATCAGGATCACGCCCTCGCATTGCGTGGCGGTGACGAGTGCGATCGACATCAGGTCGGCGGGAAAGGCCGGCCAGGGCTGGTCCTCCAGCTTCGGCACGTGGCCGCCGAAATCGTCCTTGATCCGCAGCGTCTGCTCCGAGGGCACGATGAGGTCGTCGCCGGCAACCTCGCAGACGATGCCGAGCCGCTCGAAGCCCATGCGGATCGAGCGTAGATGCTCGGTGCCGGCGCGCACGATGCGTAAGGGAGAGCGCGTCACGGCGGCAAGGCCGATCAGCGAGCCGACCTCGATGTGATCGGGCTGGATCGAGTAGCTCGCCTGGCCCAGCGTGCTGGCGCCATGGATCACCATCGTGTTGGTGCCGATGCCCTCGATGTTGGCCCCGAGCGCGACCAGGAAATGCGCAAGGTCCTGAACGTGCGGCTCGGAGGCGGCGTTGCGCAAGTAAGTCGTGCCGTGGGCGGCCACCGCGGCCACCAGCGCGTTCTCGGTCGCGGTGACACTGGGCTCGTCGAGGAAGACGTCGGCGCCCTTGAGGCCGGAGGCGCGCAGCTCGATCTTGTCGGTCGCGGTGACGGTGGCGCCGAGCTGCTCGAAGGCGAGGAAATGCGTGTCGAGGCGGCGGCGGCCGATGACGTCGCCGCCTGGCGGCGGCAGCGCCACTTCGCCGCAGCGGGCGAGCAGGGGCCCTGCCAGCAGGATCGACGCGCGGATGCGCGCGCAGAGGTCCGGATCGAGGTCCGCGGCGCGGATCTCCTTGGCATGGATCGTGAGCCTGTTCCGGCCGCGCCATTCGGCGGAGGCGCCGACCGAGCGCACCAGCTCGACCAGCGTCTCGGTGTCGCGGATGCGAGGCACGTTGTCGAGCGTGACCGGATGCTCGGTCAGCAGCGCGGCGGCGATGATCGGCAGGGCGGCGTTCTTGTTGCCGGACGGCTCGATCGCGCCCTTGAGCCGGTGACCCCCCTCGACGATGTATTGAATGGGCGCCATGCGCGAAAAGTCCGTTCTGAGATGGTGATTCGCCCGGGGACCGGCGAAAGCGGAACATCGATCTTCAACGGAATTAACACGGAAGGGACGGGCAGGCCACTGCTCCGCAGACTCAGGGTACGCCTGGTCGTCTATCGCGCCAGTGCGAGGTATCCTCGGGCTGGACGTCGCGACTACACGTCCACGTTCGCCGAAAGCGAGTTGTCCTGGATGAACTCGCGGCGCGGCTCGACCACGTCGCCCATCAGCTTGGTGAAGATGTCGTCGGCCTCGTCGACCTCCTTGACCTTCACCTGCAGCAGGGTGCGCGCGTCGGTGTCGAGCGTGGTCTCCCAGAGCTGTTGCGGGTTCATCTCGCCGAGGCCTTTGTAACGCTGCATGTTGATGCCCTTGCGGCCGGCATCGGTGACCGCCTCGAACAAATCGACCGGGCCATGGATCACGGTCTGGACGTCGCCACGGCGCAAGGCGCCGGGCTTCGCATAGGCCTCCTGCAGGCGGGCCGCATATTCGTCCAGCTTGCGGGCATCGACGGACGCGAGCAATGCGTCGTCGATGACTGCGACGTCCTTGACGCCCCGCACGGTGCGCTCGAAGGTGAAGCCTTGGCCCTCGACGAAGTGGCCGATCCAGCCGCGCTCGACCTCGTCGGCCAGCACGTCGAGCCGTTTTGCGATGTAGGCGGCCGCGGCGTCCGCCGTCGGGATATCGCGGGTGATGTCCGGGCGCAGGACGCCGGCGATCGCGGCCTGCTCGACGACCTTGCGGTCGTAGCGCGTGTGCAGGTTGCGCAGGATGTTGCGCACGAGACGCGCTTCCTCGACCAGCGCCAGGAGGTCACGACCCTTGCGCTCCTCGCCTTCCGCCGTCTTGAACACGCAATCGTCGAGACCGGTGCCGATCAAATAGTCCTCGAGCGCGCGCTCGTCCTTCAAATACTGCTCGGATTTGCCGCGCGTGACTTTGTAGAGCGGCGGCTGGGCGATGTAGAGGTGGCCGCGATCGATGATCTCGCGCATCTGCCGGTAGAAGAAGGTCAGCAGCAGCGTGCGGATGTGGGCGCCGTCGACGTCGGCGTCCGTCATTACGATGATCTTGTGATAGCGCAGCTTGTCGATCGAGAACTCGTCGCTGATGCCGGTGCCGAGCGCGGTGATCAGGGTGCCGATCTGCTCGCTCGACAGCATCTTGTCCGGGCGCACGCGCTCGACATTGAGGATCTTGCCGCGCAGCGGCAGCACCGCCTGGAACTCGCGGTTGCGGCCCTGCTTGGCGCTGCCGCCGGCCGAGTCGCCCTCGACGATGAACAGCTCCGACTTGGCCGGATCCTTCTCCTGGCAGTCGGCGAGCTTGCCGGGCAGCGAGGAGACGCTGAGCGGGCTCTTGCGGGTCAGCTCGCGCGCCTTGCGCGCGGCCTCGCGTGCCGCCGCGGCCTGGATCACCTTGCCGACGATCGTCTTGGCCTCGCCCGGATGCTCCTCGAACCAGGCGGCGAGCGCCTCGTTCAACACGTTCTCGACCACGGGCCGCACCTCCGAGGACACCAGCTTGTCCTTGGTCTGCGACGAGAATTTCGGATCCGGCACCTTCACGGAAAGAACGGCGGTGAGACCCTCGCGACAGTCGTCGCCGGTCAGCGCGATCTTTTCCTTCTTCGCATTGGCCTCGGCGTAGCCGTTGACCTGGCGCGTCAGCGCGCCGCGGAAACCGGCGAGATGCGTGCCGCCGTCACGCTGCGGAATGTTGTTGGTGAAGCACAGCACGTTCTCATGATAGCTGTCGTTCCACCACAGCGCCGCTTCCACGGTGATGCCGTTGACCTCCGAGCGCACCATGATCGGTGCCGGGACGATCGCTTTCTTGTTGCGGTCGAGATATTTGACGAACTCCTCGACGCCGCCGTCGTAGCGCATCTCTTCGCGCTTCTCGACCGCGTGGCGCATGTCGGAGAGCACGATGTTGACGCCGGAATTGAGGAAGGCGAGCTCGCGCAGGCGATGCTCGAGCGTGGCGTAGTCGTATTCGACGTTCTTGAACGTCTCCGTCGAGGCGAGGAACGTCACCTCGGTGCCGCGCTTGCCCTTGGCCTCGCCGACCACCTTCAGCGGCGCAATCGCGTCGCCATGGGCGAACTCGATGAGATGCTCCTTGTTGTCGCGCCAGACCCGAAGCTGCAGCTTGCTCGACAGCGCGTTGACCACGGAGACGCCGACGCCATGCAGACCGCCGGACACCTTGTAGGAGTTCTGGTCGAACTTTCCGCCGGCGTGCAGCTGGGTCATGATGACCTCGGCGGCGGACACACCTTCGCCCTTGTGAATGTCGACCGGAATGCCGCGGCCGTCGTCGCGTACGGTGACCGAATTGTCCGGATTGAGCACCACCTCGACCGCAGTGGCGTGACCGGCCAGCGCCTCGTCGATCGCGTTGTCGACGACCTCGTAGACCATGTGATGCAGGCCGGAGCCGTCATCGGTATCGCCGATATACATGCCCGGGCGCTTGCGCACGGCATCCAGGCCCTTCAACACCCGGATCGATTCTGCGCCGTACTCGTTCGCGGTTGCAGGCTCGTTGTCGGCGATGGTTTGCCGGGCGGGTTCGGTCATGTGGGGCCTTCGGAAGGGGTGGTCGAATCGGCATCGCAGATCGCATGCCGAGAGCGCTCTTTCTCTCACGAAAGAAGCCACGCGCCTAGCGCAAAGTGGTACTTCGTAAGACATTGAAGAGATAGCGCTTTTTAACGGTTTTTCAAGGCCTGGCGAGGGTCGTTTTCGTCCCCTCCGAAAGCCGGATTCAGGCCCTTCTCGCGGCTGGTTTTGAGGCGTGCAGCGGGGCGCTTTCGCGTGCGATTCAAGGCACGAGTCACGCGTGACGCGGCAGGCGCCTCCTCAGTAGAGCGGTAGCGGCAGGGCGGTGCCACCCGGGCCAACCATCAGGCCCGAGGCACGCCGGCGGCGAGCTCCAGCGTGTCGCTCACGGCGGGCCGCCGGGCGATCTTCAGTCGCCGACCTTGCCGAGCACGAGCGTCGCTCTGGGTCTCGGCAGGGATGTGGAGCTCGTCGCCGAGCCCTTGGGCGCCGGCAGGTGCCTGCCGTCCAACGACAGCTCCTTGAACCGGCGAACTGACAGGTTCAGCGGCGGAGCGAGTTACCGCCGCGCGCTGATCCGCCCCGCCTCGACGTCGAAGATCTCGCCGAGCTCGCGTAGTTCGGCGAACGCCGCGGGATCGGCGCCGGTCAGCCATACCTGGGCACCGAGCGTGCCGAGCTCGGCGAACAAAGCGGTGCGGCGGCCGGGATCGAGATGGGCGACGATCTCGTCGAGCAGCAGCATCGGCACGATGCCGGTAGTCTCGGCCACGAGCGTCGCATGCGCAAGGATGAGACCGATCAGCAGCGCCTTCTGCTCGCCGGTCGACGCGTCGCGCGCCGGCATGTTCTTCGGCGCATAGACGACATGGAGATCGGTGAGATGCGGGCCGTCGAGCGTGCGGCCGGCGGCGGCATCGCGCGCGCGATTGTCGCGCAGGACAGCGCGATAGCGGTCCTCCACCGCGAGCGCGGGTTCGGTCAGCAGCGCATTCTCCATCCAGCCGTCGAGCGCAATCTCGGCGGACGGGAACGCGGAGGCAGCACCGCGCTGACGCAGCATCGCAGCGAGCTTCACCGCGGTCTGGCCGCGGCTGGCAGCGACGGCGACCGCGAGCTCCGCAGTCTCGCGCTCGATGGCGTCACACCAATGGTCGTCGAAATTGCGCACCTCGAGCAGCCGGTTGCGCGAGCGCAACGAGCGCTCCAGCGCCGACACCCGGCTCGAATGCGCGCTGTCGATCGCCAGCACCAGGCGGTCGAAGAAGCGCCGTCGCTCCGATGCCGCGCCCATGAACAGGCCGTCCATCGCCGGCGTCAGCCACACCATGCGGATGTGGTCGCCGAAGGCGGCCGCCGAGCCGACCGGCTCGCGGTCGATGCGGCAGCGGCGCGTGGTGTTCGCATCGCTGCGCGGCGGCTCGATGCCGGTGCCGAAGGTCGTCAGCCCCAGCGCGCCCTCGACCTCCGCCGAGACCGCCCACGACCCGTCGCCCTGGTTGTCGGCGACGTCCTCCAGGGTGGCACGGCGCAGGCCGCGGCCCGGCGCGAAGAACGAGATCGCCTCCAGGCAATTGGTCTTGCCGGCGCCGTTGGCCCCGACCAGCGCGACCATGTCCGCCTGCACGCTGACGCTGGCAGCGCGATAGCTGCGGAAATGCGTCAGCGCGAGGCGGTTGATGCGGGAGGGGGTCATCGGGAGGAGCTGGGACCTTGATTCGTCATTGCCGGGCTTGACCCGGCAATCCATCGTCCGCGTCAGCGGACTATTTCATCATATAGATCGCGCCAGTCAGGACTGCTCGCGACGATCAGGTCGATCTTCCATTCACGCGACCAGTGCTTGATATTCTTCTCACGCTGCAGCGCCGCCGCGATTGTTTCATGCGTCTCGAAGTAGACGAGGCGCTTGATGCCATAGCGGCGCGTAAAGCTCTCGGCGAGACCTTCGCGGTGCTCATAGACGCGCCGGACGAGATCATTGGTCCCGCCGACATACAGCGTGCCGCTCGGCTTGCTCGCGAGAATGTAAACCCAGTAGGCCATTTGTAAGGATGGATGGCCGGGTCAAGCCCGGCCATGACGGGTTAAACTCGATCTCGCAGCAGTCTCGCCTCACACCCGCATCGGCATCAGCACATACAGCGCGTTGCGGTTGTCACGGTCCTGGATCAGGGTCGGCGAGCCCGGATCGGCGAGCCGGAGCACGGCGACCTCGCCCTCGATCTGCGCGGCGATGTCGAGCAGATAGCGCGAGTTGAAGCCGATATCGAGCGCGTCCGAGGCGTACTCGACCTCGAGCTCTTCGGTCGCGCTGCCGGAATCCGGGTTGGTGACGGAGAGCACCAGCTTGCCGGGGGAGAGGGCGAGCTTCACGGCGCGGCCGCGCTCGGAGGAAATGGTGGAGACGCGGTCGACGGCGGCGGCGAAATCGGCCTTGTCGACGACCAGCTCCTTGTCGTTGTTCTGCGGAATGACCCGGCCATAGTCCGGGAAGGTGCCGTCGATCAGCTTCGAGGTCAGCACCACCTGTCCCAGCGTGAAGCGGATCTTGCCTTGCGACAGCTCGATCCTGATCTCGCTGTCATTGTCCTCGATCAGCCGCTGCACTTCGCCGACGGTCTTGCGCGGCACGATCACGCCCGGCATCTCGGCGGCGCCGGCAGGCTGGGGCAGGTCGACCTGGGCGAGGCGGTGGCCGTCGGTTGCAACCGCGCGCAGGGTCGGCTGCTTGGCGGTGCCGCCGGCGTGCAGATAGATGCCGTTCAGGTAATAGCGCGTCTCCTCGGTGGAGATCGCGAACTGCGTGCGGTCGATCAGGCTCTTGACGTCCTTGGCGGGAACCCCGAACGCATGCGTCATGTCGCCCGCGGCGAGATCCGGGAAGTCGCTCTCCGGCAGGGTCTGCAAGGTGAACTTGGAGCGGCCGGCGCGGATCGCGAGCACTGCGCGCTCGCCGTCGCTCTCCAGCACGATCTGCGAGCCGTCCGGCAGCTTGCGGACGATGTCGTAGAACATGTGCGCCGGAACGGTGGTTGAGCCCGCGGTGGCAGTCTCGGCGGCCAGGGTTTCCGTCACTTCGAGATCGAGATCGGTCGCGCGCAGCGACAGCCGGGCATTCTCGGCGCGGACCAGCACGTTACCCAGGATCGGGATGGTGTTGCGCCGCTCGACCACACGATGGACGTGGCCCAGCGACTTCAGGAGCTGTGCGCGTTCGACGGTCACCTTCATTGCACTATACCCGCCCGTTCCAACTGAGCTTGTCCTGGAATGCCGGCGGGCTGAGCAGCGCCGCGGCCGATGGCACCTCGCGCCCGAACGGCGCTTGGCCAGCGTCCAGGAGCGTGAGGGGGAGGCGTAAAGTGGCGCGGATGAGGCCCGAGCGCAAGGGATGGCGGGCCGATTTCCCACGTTTCGGCAGGTGCTTCCGCGATCCGCAGGCCGGGTCCGAGAACGACGTCCGAGCATGACGTCCGAGGACAGCGTCGAAGGGCCGGGACAACGGCCCGGCTGGGGGCGAACCTTCTGTCCGCTCCCCTGGCCGTGCGTGCCGTCTAGTCCTGCAACTGGCGCTTGAGCGACTCGACCTCGTCGTTCAGCGCGATGTCCTTGCCGACCAGCGCTTCGATCTTGCGCACCGCATGCAGCACGGTGGTGTGATCGCGTCCACCGAAGCGGCGGCCGATCTCGGGCAGCGAGCGCAGGGTCAGCGTCTTGGCGAGGTACATCGCGACCTGGCGCGGACGCACCACGTTGGCGGTGCGGCGCGACGACAACAGGTCGGAGCGGCTGACGTTGTACTGCCGCGCCACGACGCGCTGGATGTCCTCGATCTTGATGCGCTTCGGTTCCTGCGGCCGCACCAGGTCGCGCACCTCGCGCTCGGCCATGTCGAGCGTGACCGGCTGGTTGTTGAGCTTGGAATGCGCCAGCAGGCGGTTGATCGCGCCTTCGAGATCGCGGCCGTTATGGGTGATGGAGCGGGCGAGATAGTCGAGCACCGGCTCCGGCACGTCGAAGCTCGCATGATGCGCGCGGGCCGCGGCGACGCGCGATTTGAGAATGCCGAGGCGCAGATCCTCGCCGAGCGAGCCCATCTCCACGACGAGGCCGCCGGCAAGCCGCGAGCGGACGCGATCATCGAGGCTTTCGAGGTCGGACGGCGGCCGGTCGGCGGCGATCACCACCTGACGCCCCGCGTCGATCAGCGCGTTCAGCGTGTGGCAGAACTCGGCCTGGGTCGATTTTCCCTGCAGGAACTGCAGGTCGTCGATCACGAGCACGTCGATGCCGCGCAGCGCTTCCTTGAAGGCCAGCGCGGTCTGCGATTTCAGCGCCGCGACGAAGCCGTACATGAATTTCTCGGCGGTGAGGTACAGCACCTTGCGCTCGCCGCCGGCATTGCCGGCCCAGGTGACGGCCTGCAGCAGATGCGTCTTGCCCAGCCCGACGCCGGCATGAATGTAGAGTGGGTTGAACATCACGGGGTCGCCGCGGCGGCCGTCCGCGACCTGGCGCGCTGCGGCATGGGCCAGCGTGTTGGCGCGGCCGACGACGAAGCTCGCGAAGGTCAGCCGCGGATCGAGCGGCGAGCCGCCGAGCGCGTCATGGCTCGTGGCGAGCGAAGCCGCAGCCGACGCAGTTCGCGTGTCGGCGCTCGTCGCCGGCCTGTTGTCGTTGCGCTCGGCCCGGCGGGCTTCGACGGCGACGGGGGCTTCCTTGACCGGCGTCGCGCAGCGCATTGCGGTGCGAACAGACAGATCGATGCGATGCACCTCCGGCATCTCGGCCTGCCAGCACGACAGCACGCGCTCGGCATAATGCGCCTGGATCCAGCTCTTCAGGAAACGCGTCGGCACCGACAGATGGACGCTTTCGTTCTGAACGGCCTCGAGGTCCATGCGGGCAAACCAGCTCGTATAGACGTCCTCGCCGACGGTCGAGCGCAGCCGCCCCTTCACGCGAGACCAGCGATCCTGTTCCGAATTTGTCATGGCAGTCGCAACTTTTCGAATTGAGTGGTGGTGTCGTGTGATCGCCGGGCAGACGTCCCGTGAAAGGACACGTGTGCCGCAGCGAGACCTCGAGCGGTGGCTCAACTCCAGACATGGCTCGCCGTTCGGCGCGGACGCCGTCGGGCCATCAATGCTGGTGGAAGAAGCTTCTCCGCGAGGTCAGCGCATACTCAGATGCGCGATGGACGCGGGAGGGCCGATTGCCGTGCTGGCAATGGCCGGGCTGGAGATGTCGATCACTTCAGTGTTGACCGCCAAGGGTGCGTTATCCGGAACCAGCCTATGGTGTGTGCCCGCAATGTGTCCGTAAAACATGCAACCTCCCCGCCCTGCCGTGATTGCTCACGGCAAGTTGTCATCCCAATGCCGCCGCGCCTGAACCCCAAGATTCAGCCGCACCGCCGTACATCCCGTCCAACTTGTCCACTCGGTGAGCGAAGCCGCCACGAGCTTCAGCCGGGTCGACCGATGTCGTATTTCTCTTGTTCAAAGCGGCGCAACGATGATGCTGCGCCCGAGAAATTTCGACAAAGTTCAGTCGCTCCCCATATTGCTATGGGTACAGATCCGGCCATCGCTTTGGAAAGCGTCGCCAACGCGCACACCGCCGCCGATTTGCACGTCCGCCCCGTTTCTAAAACCGCGCTGGTCTCAAGATCGTGGGCGCCGCGAGTGATTAAAGAAATACACGATGCGTCGGGACTCGCAATCCATAAGATCGGAGCACGCGTTACGAGTCTTCGCGGCGGTTGCGACGCGGTGTTGCGCGTTAAGAAAGCAACGTTTTGAATCATCGCGAGGAATCTCGGATGTGACAAACAACATCGTCTGCCCAAAATTTCTTCATAATTTTTTTATGTTTCGACCGGCCTCACCCGCTTTTCCAATCACTTGGTCGCGCTATGCACTTAAGTCATTTTCGAAACGATGTTTTTCGCGATTGCTCGAAGCGGGTAACTCCCGCGATGCGCGGTGCGCAAAGTGAGCGGCGCATCGCGCGCTCTTGACAGCGATGCGCAAGCGCGGCGCGCAGATTCGCAGCTGTTTCAGATGAGACAATATTGTCACTGCGTAAAAATACGGAACTTCACGTAGTTCCGACGGAACCTGTGTCAGGCGCGCACGATATCGCGCGGGTTCCACCACGCGCGAAGATCGTATTCGCGATGCGATATCACCATCAAGATGTGACCATCAAATGGAGAAGGCGCGGCGAGCGATGGAGGAATGCGCGACAGCGGAACGCGCAATTGAAGACGGCACAAAAGAAAAGCCCGGCGCGAGCCGGGCTGTTTGCATCTTGATAGTTCGTCAGCCGCGCGATCGCGTCACTTCGCGAGCTTGGCGATCTGATGCGTGAGCCGCGACACTTTGCGGCTCGCGTTGTTCTTGTGAATGATGTTGCGCTGCGCGGCGCGCATCAGCTGCGGCTCGGCGTTGGCCATCGCCTTCAGCGCAGCCTCGCGGTCGCCCTTCTTGATCGCGTCCTCGACGGAGCGAACCGCGCCGCGCATCTGGGTGCGGCGCGACTTGTTGATGATGGTGCGGCGGGCAATCTTGCGCGTCGCTTTCTTCGCGGAAGTCGTGTTGGCCATGCTCTCAAATATCCTTCGGCGGCGAGCAGTCGCCGCTCTTGCGGGTACGCGCGCGGCCCGCTTGACGCGGCCCCATCGACGCGGTGGGTTGTTCGGACGCCTCTCTGAGAATGCCATGACCGGAGCAGTTGCTCGGCGGATCGGCGCTGCTCAAAGAACAGCGGCGGCGGGATTGCGCCCACCGCCATTGGCGACCTTATAGGGGCAGGCCTGGCGAGCGTCAACGGTCTCGGAGCGCCCCGCCGCGGCTGGAATCGGCCAAAACCCGGTTCTAAGCCCCTGACGAGGTTGAATTTCTGCGGGGCCCCCGCTATGGCCTTGCTGCCCGAGAGGGCGTGCGAGAGAGGGCAGGTGAGGCATGATCCGCGGTTTTTTCCGTCTGGTGGGGCTGTTGCTGCTGGCCGGAAGCTTCATCTTCCTGGTCTATGACGGCGCGCGCTGGGTGGCCGACCAGACCCTGCAGTTCACCCGGTTCGGCCAGCTCTGGAACGACGTCCACCAGGCGAGCCAAGCCGCCTTCAAGGCCTGGATCGAGGCCAAGGCCCCGTTCTTGTGGGAGTGGATCGTCAAGGTGTTTTTGGACCAGCCGGTGTTTGCGGTGCTTGGCCTGCTCGGAATCCTGCTGATGCTGCTGTTCCGGCCGCGCAAGCCGCTGATCGGCTATGGACGCGACTGAGCGCGGCGGTTCGTCTCGCCGCGCCGGCAGCAGTACTGGATTCCGCTCGGAGCGTGACGCGGGAACCGCTGGCGCGGCGTAACGGCGCTACTGCTCGTCCCGTAGAGCCCTATATATTCCCCTGACAAGAGGTCATCGCGCCGTGGGCCGTCCCGCGGGCGCTGGCCATGAGCGGAGACATCCCATGTTCTTCATGCGCAAAGCCCCTGCCATGCCGTCTGCCGCCGAGGCGCTGCCCGGCCGCGCCCTGCCGATCCCGACCGCCGCGACGCATTTCGTCAACGGTCGCCGCCTGTTGCCGCCCTATCCGGACGGCCTCGAGCAGGCCGTGTTCGGGCTCGGCTGCTTCTGGGGCGCGGAGCGCAAGTTCTGGCAGCTCGGTGACGGCATCCACGTCACCGCCGTCGGCTATGCCGGAGGCCATACGCCGAACCCGACCTACGAGGAGGTGTGCTCGGGGCAGACGGCGCATACGGAGGTCGTGCTGGTGGTGTTCGATCCCAAGATCATGTCCTACGAGCGCCTCTTGAAGACGTTTTGGGAGAGCCACGACCCGACCCAGGGCATGCGTCAGGGCAACGACGTCGGCACGCAATATCGCTCAGCGATCTACACGTTCAGCGATGCGCAGCGCGAGGCGGCCGAGGCGTCGAAGGCGGCCTACGAGTCGGCGCTGCGCGCCAAGGGGCTCGGAGCGATTACGACCGAGATCGTCCCGGCGGGGCCGTTCTATTTCGCCGAGGATTATCACCAGCAGTACCTGGCCAAGAATCCGGCCGGATATTGCGGCCTCGGCGGCACTGGCGTCGCGTGCCCGATCGGTGTCGGCGTGAGCGCATAGGCCGGGCCGAGCGCGCCCGATCACCGTGAACATCGGATCCCTCTCCCACGCCGTGGGAGGTGGATTTTTTTCCGGGCCGCTTTCACCGCGGCCCGTTTGCGACGGGGGGACTACACGCGCCAACGGTTTGTTAACCTTAACCGCGCATGACTAGCGCACATCCTCATTCAAGGATTGTTCGAGTGCGCGCGTTGTTTGTTCCGGTCATTACCGTCCTGTCCGCGATCCTGTTGTCGGGCTGCATGCAGACGATCTCCCCCGTCGCTGCCGTCCAGCCGCAGAGCGATCTCGACGCGATGGCCTATGGAACGCCTTCCACTGGCCCGGTTGCCGCCACCGGGCAGGGTGGAGCGATCCCTACATTGCGCAACTCGTTCGCTGCCGCCACCCGCGCAGACGCCTATGTCGTTCCCGCCGGCTATGCGCCGACGCGCCGCGACTCCGCCTATCATCTCGATGCCGGCGACAAGCTGCGCGTCGTCGTCTACGGCCAGGAGGGTCTGACCAACACCTATGCGATTGATGCGTCCGGATCGATCACGATGCCGCTGATCGGCAGCGTGCCGGCGCGCGGCCGCACCACCGCCGGCCTCGCCGCCGAGATCACCGCCAAGCTGCGCAACGGCTACATCCGCGAGCCCTCGGTGGCGGTCGAGATCGAAGCCTATCGCCCGTTCTTCATCCTCGGCGAGGTGCAGGCGCCCGGCCAGTATCCTTACGTTCCCAACATGACGGTCGAGAGCGCGATCGCGATTGCCGGCGGCTTCTCGCCGCGGGCGCGGCGCGACGTCGTCACCCTGACCCACACCGATGCCTCCGGCGCCGCGCGCTACGAGGTGCCGCTCGGGACCTCGCTCAAGCCGGGCGACACCATCCAGGTCGGCGAGCGCTGGTTCTGACCTCCATAGGAATCGCTGCACGCTCGCGATGACGCGTGGCGCAGAACGATGCGCCCCCCTCTTCTTTCATCGTTGCGAGCGAGGCGAAGCAATCCAGAGTCGCACGCGACGCTCTGGATTGCTTCGTCGCTTCGCTCCTCGCAATGACGGTGGTGCGGTGATCAGCGCAGATGCTGGGCAAAGAACGCCAGGCTGCGCGTCCAGGCGAGGTCAGCGCTCGGCTGGTCGTAGCTGGCGCGCTCGTCACAGCCGAAGCCGTGCTGGGCGCCGGGGTAGATGAAGATCTCGACGTCCGGCCGCTTGGCCTTGATGGTCTCGACGTCGCTTAAGGGAATGCCCGCGTCCTTCTCGCCGAAATGCAGCTGAGTCGGCACCGTCGGCTTGTCGTCGGCGAACCGCGCGACAGCGCCGCCATAATAGCCGACGGCGGCGCGGAGGCCCGACAGCTTGGTCGCAGCCGCATAGGCGATGCTGCCGCCGAGGCAGAAGCCGATGATGCCGACCGGCCCGACATTCTTCACGACGTCGATTGCGGCCTGGGTGTCGCGCAAAAAGGCCGCCCAATCCGGATTGGCGACGAACTTGCGCGCGACCGCGATCTCGTCGGGCGAATAGCCTGAGGTGAAGCCGGGCTCGACGCGGTCGAAGATCGCCGGCGCGATCGCAACGTAACCCTCGGCGGCGAGGCGGTCGCAGACGTTGCGGATGTGATGGTTGACACCGAAGATCTCCTGGATGACGACCAGCGCGCCCTTTGCAGTTCCGGTCGGATCGGCGCGGTAGGCGCCGAGCTGGAAGCCATCAGATGCCGTCAGCTTGATGTCTTGTCCCACGTTCTGTCCTCTTTGCGGTCGTCAGGCGCGTGTCAGCGCCACATCCAGTTGGTGCCGTAGTCCTCTTTCCAGCCGGTCAGCCGTCCCCTGCGGAACTTCAGGTAGAGGCGGTGATGGTGCGAGACCAGTCCGCTGCCGCCGAGATTGCGCAGTGCCAGAAAGGCCTCGTTGCCGGGCGTGCCGTTCAGATAGATCAACGGCTGCTCCAGCACGCGCGATGTCTCACCGACATCCATGCCGAAGGCAAGCGGCGTGACGTTGGATGACGTCGCCGTGAAAGGCGCGTCGGCGACGCCCAGCGTCTGCCCTGCCGCGGCAGGGGGAACGGCCGACAGGCTCGGCAGCATGGCCGCAGCCAGGCACAGCGTCATACGTGCGGATGGTCTCATGGGCTGAAATCTCCTTTCGCTGTCGGCGTTGGCTGCACCTCTTCCTAGCGTGCCCGGCGCCATCAGCCCAGCATCGTTCGCGCTGCACAACGTAAAATGCCAATTCAATTCGCAAGCCGGCGGTCAAATCCCGTTGCGTCGTCGTGGCAACGCGATCATTCTTATGATGGCTGGCATCTATCCGGTGGGTCCCAGCGAATCGATAAAACCGAACTTCGCCCTAAGCGAAGTCGCACGCCGGGCGGGGAAGAAACCAAATGCCCAATCTCACCATCAACGGGCGGACCATGTCCGTCGACGCGGCGCATGACACGCCGCTGCTATGGGTCATCCGCGAGCAGTTGCAGATGACCGGCACCAAGTTCGGCTGCGGCGCCGGGCTGTGCGGAGCCTGCACCGTTCATGTCAACGGCGAGGCCGTGCGCTCGTGCCAGACCATGGTCGGCGACGTCGCGAACAAGAAGATCACCACCATCGAGGGGCTGTCGCAGAAGGGCGATCATCCGTTGCAGAAGGCGTGGATCGCCGAGCAGGTGCCGCAATGCGGCTACTGCCAGTCCGGCCAGATCATGCAGGCGGCCTCGCTGCTCGCCAAGACCACGAGCCCGACCAAGGAGGAGATCGTCGCGCATATGGACGGCAATCTCTGCCGCTGCATGACCTATTCGCGGATCCAGAAGGCGATCCAGCGCGCCGCGTCCGAGATGCGCACCGCGTCCAACACGAGCGACCGGAGGGCGACATGAACCAGCATGTGAAAGCATCGCCGACGATGGCCACCGATCTCAGCCGCCGCTCCTTCCTGGTCGGCACCGCCGCCACCGGCCTCGTGCTCGGCTATGCCGGGCTGCCTGATCACGCGCTCGCAGCAGCGGCACCTGCGAACTTCGAGCCCAGCGTGTGGTACGCGATTGCGCCGGATGGCATCGTGACCGTGACCTGCGGCAAGGCCGACATGGGCCAGCACATTGCGTCGACCATGGCGCAGATCGTCTGCGAGGAGCTCGGCGCCGCCTGGAAGGACATGCGGGTCCAACTCGCCTCCAACGATCCGAAGTTCAACGATCCCGTGCTCGGCGCCCAGATCACCGGCGGCAGCTGGAGCACGATGATGAACTTCGACGCGATGAGCCGGGCGGGCGCCGCGGGCCGCATCGCGCTCACGGAAGCAGCGGCAGCAGCGATGGGCGTGCCGGCAACGGAGCTCGTCGTGCGCGACTCGGTCGTGATGCATCCGAAGACCAAGAAGCAGATGACCTATGCCGAGATCGTCAAGAGCGGCAAGATCACCAAGAGCTTCACGCCGGACGAATTGAAGGCGCTGACTCTCAAGACGCCCGATCAGTACACGATGATCGGCGTCTCGGTGCCACAGCTCGACATCCCCTCCAAGACCAACGGCACGGCGAAATATGGCATCGATACGATGCTGCCGGGCATGGTCTACGGCAAGGTCGTCACCCCGCCGGTGCGCTTCGGCGCCACTGTCACAGCGGTCGACGACTCCGAAGCCAAGAAGGTGCCGGGCTTCATCAAGGCAGTGACGCTCGACGACAAGACCGGCTCGACCTCGGGCTGGGTGGTCGCGGTCGCCAATACCTATGCCAACGCCAGAAAGGCGGCGGACGCGCTCAAGATCAGCTACGACAAGGGCCCGTATGCCAATGTCAGCACCGACACCATCATCACCGAGGCGATGCGGCTGCAGGCGCAGGATGACGCCGGGCAGTTCTTCGTCAAGGACGGCGATGCCACGGCGGCTTTGTCGGGCGCGGCCAAGGTGCTGGAGGCGGAGTACACCACCAGCATCAACATCCATGCTCCGCTGGAGCCGATGAACGCGACCGCCGAGTTCAAGGGCGACATCCTGCACATCTACTCCGGCAATCAGTTCGCGACCCGCTCCGGCGCGATCGCGGCAGGTGCCGCCGGGATCGATCCGAAGTTCGTCGTGATGCACCAGGCCTGGCTCGGCGGCGGCTTCGGCCGCAGGCTCGATGCCGACATGATGGTGCCGGCGGTGCAGGCGGCCAAGGCCGTGGGCAAGCCGGTCAAGGTGATCTATTCTCGCGAAAACGACATGACGATGGACTACTCGCGGCCGCTCACCTACCAGAAGGTCAAGGTGGGCCTCGACAGCAATGGCAAGCTCATCGCCCTGAGCCATGACGTCGTCTCGGCGTGGCCGACGGCGCGCTGGGGCATCCCCGACTTCCTGTCGCCCTCGGTCGACAAGAAGGGGCCGCTCGACTCCTTCACGGTCAACGGCGCCGACTTCTTCTACACGGTGCCCAACCACCATGTGCGCGCGATCAAGAACGAGCTCGCCCACAATGCGACGCCGTCCGGGCAATTGCGCTCGGTGGCGCCGGGTTGGACGTTCTGGGCGGTCGAGAGCATGATCGACGAGATCGCGGTGGCCTCGGGGCAGGACCCGGCGCAGTTCCGCATCGCGCTGCTCGACGGCAAGGGCAAGAACGACGGCGGCGCGCAGCGGCTGCGCAACACGCTGCTGGCGGCGATGGGCCTGTCCGGCTACGGCGCCAAGAAGCTGCCGCCGGGCGAAGGCATGGGCGTGTCCTGCGTGTCGTCGCAGGAGCGCGCCACCGCGAGCTGGACGGCGTGCGTCGCCCATGTCGCGGTTGCCCCTTCGGGGGCGGTCACGGTGAAGAAGCTCACGGTGGCGACCGACGTCGGCACGCAGGTCCATCCCGACAACATCCGCGCCCAGGTCGAGGGCGCGGCGCTGTGGGGCTTGTCGCTCGCGATGTACGAGAAGGCGACCTTGAAGGACGGCGGCATCGAGCAGACCAACTTCGACAGCTACACGCCGCTGAGGATGAGCCAGGTGCCGGAGGTCGCGATCGCCGTGATCGCCAATGGGGAGAAGGCGACCGGCGTCGGCGAGCCCGCGGTGACCGTGGTCGCGCCGGCGCTCGGCAACGCCATCTACAACGCCTGCGGCGCGCGGCTGCGCTCGCTGCCGATCACCGCCGCAGCGGTCAAGGCGGCGATGAAGGCGTAGCGTCGTCGCGAGACCATCGCTGTATCTGGGAACCGCCGGAGCTCGTCTCCGGCGGTTGCTTTTTGCGCCGCAGTCACATCCCCGCGCCGCACGATTTGAACGATTCCCTTAACGTCTCGCTCACCTGAAACGATACAGCTTGAATGATCGGCTTAAGCCGCGACGAACCCGTATGCCGGTAACTTGCATGGGCAGCAAACCGCAGGGGGCGAGCACGTATGAGCGCGACAGCCAAGCAGACCGTGACCCAGACCGCGACCAGGCGCCATCTCCTGCTCGCGTCGGATCGCGGTGACCAGAGCAGCGAGCTGGCGCGCATCCTGCGCTCGGTCGGCGATGTCGACATGATGCCGACCACCGAGATCCCCGAGAACCCCGGCAACCGCTTCTCCGGCGTCATCGTCGACATCAACCTGCGCTCGCCGGAGAGCGTGCAGCGGGTGCGCAAGAAGCTCTCGTCGCGCGCCTATAGCGAGGTGCCCCGCCTGTTCGTGCTCGCCGAGGCGCTGCACCATGCCACCATGCAGGCATGGGCGCTGGGCGCCACCGACACCATTGCGCGTCCGTTCAGCCCCGCCGACGTGCTGCAGCGCATTCGCTCGGCGCTTCCCGCCGACGACGGCTATGACGAGACCGATCGCGGCAAGCTGCTCAATCGCGGCGTCGAGGCGGCGCAGGCCGTCATGGTCAAGATCTTCGAGAAGCTGCCCGCCGGCGTCCAGTTGACGATGGAGGACATCGTCGCGGCCGAGAACAAGATCCTGAAGGCGATCAAGCACTCCTCGCTGCGCGAGTGGATGACCGTGGTCGGCTGCCATCACAACGACACCTATCGGCATTGCCTGTTCGTGACCGGCCTCGCGGTCGGCTTCTCGATTCATCTGGGCATGCGCGACGACGATCAGCGCCGGCTGGTCCGCGCGGCGCTGCTGCACGACGTCGGCAAGGCGTTCATTCCGGTCGCCGTCCTCGACAAGCAGGGCAAGCTGACGGCGGAGGAGATCGCGCTGCTGCGCCAGCATCCGCGCCGCGGCTACGAGGCGCTGTGGCGGCAGGGCGGCTTCCCGCCGGAGATGCTCGACGTGATCCTGCATCACCACGAGTTCCTCGACGGCTCCGGCTATCCCGACGCGCTGCACAACGAGCAGATCAGCGACATCGTGCGCCTCACCACGATCGTCGACATCTACGCCGCGCTGATCGAGCACCGCGCCTATCGACCGGCCTTCACGCATGCGCGCGCGTTTCAGATCATGGAGAACATGGGCCCGAAGCTCGACCAGCAGCTGCTGCAGGCGTTTCGCCCGGTCGCGATGGGCGCGCATTAGGACCGCGTGTCGCAACCTCGGTTCAATCCAGCAACTTGCGCAGCTCGGCCTTTGCGACCTTCTCCAGGGTCGAGCGCGGCATCTCGTCGACCAGCTTCACCTCGCGCGGCACCTTGAAGTCGGCGAGGCCGGCGCGGCAGGCGGCCAGCACCTTCTCGGCTAGCTCCTCGCGCGCGACCCCGGCTTGCGGGATGACGAACGCAACCGGCACCTCGTCCAGCATCGGATGCTTCTTGGCGACGACGGCGGTCTCGCGCACGCCGGGCACGGTGATGATCACCTGCTCGATCTCGGACGCCGCGACGTTCTCGCCACCGACCTTGAGCATGTCCTTGGTGCGGTCGCCGAACTTGATGACGCCGTTTTCCAGCCGCGTGACGCGGTCGCCGGTGAGGAAGAAGCCGTCGGCATCGTAGCTCGTCCGCGTCGCCTCCTCATTGTAGAGATACTCCGCAAACAGCGACAGGCCGGGCACGCCCTTGATGGCGAGATTGCCGGTGGCGCCGACTTCGGTCGGCCGGCCGTCATCGTCGGTGATGCGGATGGTGTATTCCGGCGCGGCGCGGCCGATCGACATCGGCGTGTTCGGCTGGTCGACCTCGCCGACGATGCCGTGGGTGATGGTCTCGGTCATGCCCCACCAGCCGATGATCTTGATGCCAAACTTGGCGAAGGCGGGCGGCTCGGACATCGCCGTACCCCACAGCCGGAATTTGTGATGCTTCGGCACCTCCTGGTCGAGCAGCGCCTTCATGCAGAACGGAATGGTCGAGGTCCAGGTGCAGCCATGCTCGAGCGCCACGCTCCAGAACCGGCTCGCCGAGAAGCGCGGCTGAATCACGCAGGTCGCGCCGACCCAGAGCGTTGCCAGCATCGAGTAGGCCAGCGCGTTGGTGTGGAACAGCGGCAAATAGGTCTGGTGCACGTCGCCCTGATGCAGGTCCTCATGGACGGCGTTGACCTTGGCGCCCCACAGCGCGTTGGCATGCGTCCACAGCACCGCCTTCGGCCGAGACGTCGTGCCCGAGGTATATTGCACGCTGCATGGCGCCAGCGGATCGGCCGGACGGCGCGGTCGGTCGGCGCTGTCGGCAAACAGGGATTCGAAGCGCTCGCCTCGCCCGACGTCCGACGCCTCCGCCTGACCCGGATCGTGCGAGATCACGGCCATCCACTTGAGATCGCGGCAATGCGCCGAGATCATCTCGGCATAGGCCGGCTGGGTGATCGCGGCCACCGCACGGCAATGGTCGGCGAAGTAGCTCATCTCGGCGGCCGCCGAGCGCGTGTTGGTGGTGACGGCGAGCGCGCCCAGCTCGACGCAGGCAAACCAGGCAAGCATCGCCTCGATGCAATTGTCGAGATGGATCAGCACGGCATCGCCAGGCTTGACGCCGCGCTTGACCAGACCGGCCGCCAAGGCGCCGACACGTTCGTGAAACGCGCCGTAGGTCCAGCGGCGCGCCGGTGCATCGAACGGCGCGGAGATCAGGAACGGATGGTCGCGCCGGGTCTCGCTGCGCAGCTTCAACAGCCAGGGCACGTCCATGCCGTCGAACGGCGTCACGGTGCCCGCTGCCATCGTCGTTCCCTTCATCTTCGCTCCCGTCGTTCTTGAGTACGGCCTGTCTCCGGCCGCTTCGTTCTCGTCGTCATCTTCTGCCACCTTGCGTCGCTGCGATCAAATCGGGATTGAACCCGTCTCCGTTCGCGGGCGACCAATGGCGCGGCAAGACACGCCCGGAGGTTTGCATGCAGGCCGAGCCACGATCATGGCGGCTGCCCGATGCCCGCTATTTCCAGATCGCGGCATTGGCGACGTTGCTCGCGATCAATTTCGCCGTGATCGATTTCGGCACGCGTCCCGCAGCGAGCGTGATCGCGGTCGCGGCGGCGCTGCTCACGCAGGCGGCCTGCTGCCGCATCTCCGGCGCCCCGCTCGATCTCAAGTCACCATTGATCACCGGCCTGTCGCTCAGCCTGCTGTTGCGCGCCGATGCACTGTGGCTGCATGCGGCAGCGGCAATGATCGCGATCGGCTCGAAATTCGTGCTGCGCATCGACGGCAAGCACGTGTTCAACCCGGCGGGGCTGGCGATCGTGGTGCTGCTGTTCAACTCCAAGGGCGTGTGGATCTCGCCCGGCCAATGGGGCACGGAGATCTGGTTCGCGAGCCTCGCCGGCTTCTTCGCGATCCTGGTGCTCAGCGCCTCCCGGCGCGCCGACATCGCAGTCTATTTCTTCGCCAGCCATGCCGCACTGCTGCTGCTGCGCGCCGCCTGGCTCGGCGATCCCCTGGCGATCCCCGTGCATCAGCTGCAGAGCGGCTCGTTGCTGATCTTCACTTTCTTCATGATCTCCGACCCGCGCACCTCGCCGGACTCGCGCGTCGGCCGGCTGCTGTTCGCGCTGAGCGTTGCGGTCGCTGCGTACTACCTCACCTTCGTCCTGCAGATGCGGCCGGCGCTCTACGTGTCGCTGATCGCGCTGTCGCCGCTCACGCTGCTGCTCGACCGACTCGTCCCTGAGACCCGCTTTTCCTGGCGTTCGTCCGTTCCCGAAGGAGTGTCGACATGACCCTGCGTTACAGCAAGCTCTTCCGCACCGGCGTCGCGGCCACCGCGACCCTGGCGAACGCGGCGATGGCGCCGGCGAATGCGTTCTGCGGCTTCTATGTCGCCCAGGCGGATGCAAAACTGTTCAACCAGTCATCGAAGGTCGTGCTTGCCCGCGATGGCGAGCAGACTGCGATCACGATGGCCAGCGACTTCGAGGGCGACGTGAAGGAGTTCGCGGTGGTCGTCCCCGTGCCGATCTTCATCGAGCGCAAGCAGATCGGCGTGGTCGAGCCGAAGACGATCGACCATCTCGACAAATACACCGCGCCGCGGCTGGTCGAATATCATGACGCCGATCCATGCGCGCCGGTCGTCGTTGCGGCGCGGGCCATGCCGGCGGCGCCGATGATGGCAGGCGCTGTCTATGAGATGGCCCGGCGGAACTATGGCGTCACCGTCGAGGCCAGCTACGACGTCGCCGAATACGACGTGCTGATCCTGTCGGCGCAGGAGAGCGACGGGCTGACGCGCTGGCTGACCGACAACAATTATCGCATTCCGCAGGGCGCGGACGCGGTGCTCGGCAGCTATATCAGGCAGGGCATGCGATTCTTCGTCGCCAAGGTCAATGTCGAGCGGATGAAGAACATCGGCAACGGCACCCTGCGGCCGTTGCAGGTGCGGTACCAGAGTCTCAAGTTCATGGTGCCGCTGCGGCTCGGCACGGTCAACGCCAGGGGACCGCAGGACCTGATCATCTATGCACTCACCAGGAGTGGCCGCATCGAGGCGGCCAATTATCGCACGGTGAAGATCCCATCCGATATCGATGTCCCGCTCTATGTGAAGGACGAGTTCGGGCCGTTCTACAAGGCGCTGTTTGAGCGGGCCGTCGCGCGCGAGAACATGCAGGCGGTGTTCGTCGAATATGCCTGGGACATGGCGTGGTGCGATCCCTGCGCCGCCGATCCGATGAGCAACAAGGAGCTGGTCGAGCTCGGCGCGCGCTGGATCGGCAGCGACGATGACACCGCCTTCAGCCTCCGCCGGGGCACGGCCGGAGCCAACGCCTTCGTGACCCGGCTGCACGTGCGCTACGATGCGAAGTCCTTCCCCGAGGACATCGTCTTCGCCGAGACCAAGGACCGCAGCAATTTCCAGGGCCGCTATGTCCAGCACCATCCCTGGCGCGGCGAGGCGTCCTGTGCCGCTGCGAAGACCTACCGGGACAGTCTCGCCGCACGTTTCGCCACGCAGGCGACGGATCTCGCGCAACTGACCGGCTGGTCGCGCAGCGAGATCGTCGCGAAAATGGACAAGAGCGGCGAGACCGTGACGAAATGACCTCGGCGCGACCTCGGCTCAATCCTGATACGAGGAGATCTCGATCAGGCTGCCGTCGGGGTCGCGGCAATATACCGAGCGCAGGGTGCCGCGTGCGCCCTGCTTGGCGACCGGACCTTCCTCGACAGCGATGCCGAGCGCCGTGAGATGCGCCACCACCTCGTCTGGGGTGCTGGTGGTGAGGAAACAGAGGTCGTCGCTGCCGGCCGCCACATGGCCGGCCGTGAACCAGTCGACCTTGTCCGCGTCCTTCGGTCGCACGTTGATCTTCTGGTTCCCGAACAGCAACGACGTGCGCCTCACCTTGCCTTGTCCGGGATCGAACACCTGGACCGTCATGCCCAGCACCTGTTGGTACCACGCCGTCGTGCGGTCGACGTCGGCGACATTGATGACCAGATGATCGAGCGCATCGACCTTGATCGGCATGGGGCTCTTCCCTCCTGATTGGATATCGATCTCGCCGCCATCGCGGCACTCTGTTACATTCGATCCCGGCGGCTCGTTAGCCTCCGCTCAACGATAATGCCTGAGGAAACGCATGATTTCACGTCGTACCGCGCTTGGTCTGATCGCCTCCGCCGTTCCGTCCATCGCTGCCGTTGGCAAAGCGTCCGCGGCCGACTATCCCACCCGTCCGGTCCGCTTCGTGGTGGGTTATCCTCCGGGTGGCGCGACCGACATCCTGGCGCGGCTGATCGGCCAGCGGCTGTCCGAGACGCTCGGTCAGCAGTTCATCGTCGAGAACAAGCCGGGCGCCGGCAATAATATCGGCACCGATGCCGTCGTGAACGCGGCGGCCGACGGCCACACCGTGCTGCTGGTCAATCCGGCCAACTACATCAATGCGAGCCTCTACACCAACCTGAAGTTCAATTTCGTTCGCGATATCGCGCCGGTGGCCTCGCTCAACCGCGTCCCCAACGTGATGACCGTCAACAAGGACATCGGGGCCAAGAACGTCGCCGAGTTCATCGCCTACCTGAAGGAGAACCCCGGCAAGGTGAACATGGCCTCGTCCGGCAACGGCACCTCGGTGCATCTGTCGGGCGAGATGTTCATGGCGATGACCGGCACCAAGATGCAGCACGTGCCCTATCGCGGCGCGGCGCCCGCAATCACCGACATGCTCGGCGGCCAGGTGCAGGTCATCTTCGACAACATGCCCTCCATCATCCAGCACATCCGCTCCGGCTCGTTGCGGGCGCTCGGCGTCACCACCCAGCAGCGTTCGCCGCAATTGCCGGACGTCCAGGCCGTCGCCGAGACCGTGCCCGGCTACGAGGCGAGCGCGCTGTTCGGCATCGGCGCGCCGAAGAACACGCCCAAGGAGATCATCGAGAAGCTCAACAAGCAGGTCAACGTCATCCTGGCCGAGCCAGAGATCAAGGCGCGTCTGGTCGACCTCGGCGGCGAGCCGCTGATCCAGTCGCCGGAGCAGTTTGGCGCCCAGATCGTCGCCGAGACCGAGAAGTGGAAGAAGGTCGTCGAGTTCGCCGGCCTGAAGGTCGAATAGGACGACGAAGCGACGCAATCGCTGGTCGGCCGCCGCAACATGTTCTCGATGCGGCGCCGGCCCGCCAGACGGGAGGAGAGGGCTGAAGGCGGCGTGCCGCGCATGCGACACGTCACTGCCTTGGTTGGTGATCCGTTTCGCCGATTTGTCGTTTTTTGACCATGCCGGTGTGGTGCAACCCTCCGGCCAGAAGAGGAACAGATCATGCGCAAGGTGATGATGATGGCAGCCGGCCTCGTCGGCGTTGCACTTGGTGGCGGTATCGCGCCGGCCTCCGCAGGCGGTTACGACTATCCCTGGTGCGTGCAAGGCCGGGGCGTCGGCTATCCCGGCGACTGCTCCTATCACACCTTCGAGCAGTGCCGGGCGAGCGCCTCCGGGCGCAATGCAGGCTGTGGCATCAATCCGCGCGTCGCGTTCGATCCTGCCCGCCGCGGCCCTTCGGTCTATGTCGACATGCCGCCGCCGCGCCGCGTGCACCGCTATTCGTATTACTGACACCCTCGACCGAACTCGGCACGCGCGGCCGATTGGCTGACGCAGGCGCGCTCCGGGTTCGCGCGGGCTTGCATCGACTTTGCGTTCGTATATACTTTGTATTGCAAAGTTGAACGAGCCGGTCCCGGCTTCAGGTGAGACATGCGCGACCTCGACAAGGCGCTGGCGGACATCATTGCGATCCGCAGCCAGCTTGCGGCGGGCACGGCATTTCGCGGCTACGGGCCGGCGACGATGGCCGCGACCTCGGCCGTTGCGCTGGTCACGGCACTGCTTCAGCAGCTGTTTCTGCGCGACCCGACGGCGGACGCGTGGACGTTCCTGCTCGGATGGGCGGCGGCAGCCTGTGTCTCGCTGACGATGATATGGTTCGAGATGCGGGCGCGGTCGCGCCGGCATCATTCCGGCCTTGCGGACGCGATGATCCACCAGGCGGTCGAGCAGTTCCTGCCGGCGGGCATCGCTGGCGTGCTGCTCGCGGTGCTCTTGTGGAAGTTCGCGCCGGAGGCGCTGTGGATGCTGCCGGGTCTGTGGCAGATCCTGATGTCGCTCGGCGTGTTCGCGTCGGTGCGCTCGCTGCCGCGCACGGTGGCGCTGGCCGGCGCGTTCTATTTTCTGGCCGGCTTCGCGGTGCTGCTGGTGGGCAGCGCCACGCATGCGCTGTCGCCATGGACGATGGGGCTTCCGTTCGCGATCGGACAGGGGCTGATGGCGGGCATTCTGTATTTTGCGACCGGAGAGTCTGATGTCGAAGACTGACGGCAGCGCGCCGTTCTCCTATGACGGCCTCGATCGCGTCATCCACGAGAAGGCCCGGCTCGGCCTGCTCACCTCGCTGATGGCGCACCCCAAGGGTCTCGCTTTTGCCGACCTCAAGCAGCTCTGCGGACTGACCGACGGCAATCTGTCGCGGCATCTGCAGGTGCTGCAGGAGGCCGGCCTCGTCGAGGTCACCAAGGGCTATGAGGGCAATCGCCCTCACACCACTTGTCGGCTGACCAAGGCGGGACGCCGCCGCTTCCTCGATTATCTCGCCGTGCTCGAGCGCCTCGTCCGCGACGCTGCGGCCGCTGCCGGCAAGGAGCATACGCCATCGTCGGTCGGCCTGATCCCCGGCCGCGTCTGAATCGCGCATCGCATTTTTTTGACCTGGAGCTTTGCAATGCAAAGTAGTCTGCAACCGAAATCGCCTGCTGTGTCGGATGGCCTGCATGTCGGCATCATCATGGACGGCAACGGCCGCTGGGCGACGCGCAAGGGCCTGTCGCGGCTGCGCGGGCACGAGGCGGGCGTCGAGGCGATCCGTCGCGTCGTCGAAGCCGCGCCCGACCAGGGCATCGGGACGCTGACGCTGTATGCGTTCTCCAGCGACAATTGGCGACGCCCGCGGGCCGAGGTCGCCGCCTTGATGGCGCTGTTGCGGGTCTATCTCGCCAGCGAGGTGGAGTCGCTGGTGCGCAACGGCGTCCGCCTCACGGTGATCGGCCGCCGCGACCGACTGCCCGGCGGCATCGCCGACGCCATCGGCCGGGCCGAAGCGGCAACCCGCAATGGCAGCACCCTGCACCTGCGCATCGCCGTCGACTACTCGGCGCGCGACGCGATCCTCGAGGCCGCAACGAAAGCCCGCGAGATCGACGGCCTGACGCGTGCGGCGTTCTCCGACCTCGTGACGGGCGAAGCCGGCTTGCGCGACGTCGACCTGATCATCCGCACCTCCGGCGAGCAGCGCCTGTCCGATTTCCTGCTCTGGGAAGGCGCCTATGCCGAGCTGCATTTCACCCAGCGGATGTGGCCCGATTTCGATGCCGCAGATCTGGCGCAGGCGCTCGCCTCGTTCCGCGGCCGCGAGCGTCGCTTCGGCGGCCTCGAGGCGGTGCCGCTGGCGCCGGCACCGGTCTCCTGACGCCGACGCAATCTTTCCGCGCATCGGGGAATCATCTACCGCTTGCAGCACGAGCGCAGAGATCCCCTGATGAAGCACAAGCCGCGCCGGCCCGCCGGCAAGCCCCCGGTCAAATCCGGATCGATGGGCCACAGCGATACGCCTGATGCGCTGTGTGCCGCCGCCTTGCGGCTGCTGCGCGCCGGACAGCTCGAGCAGGCCGAGGATGCGTGCCGCCGCGCCCTGACGCTGGACGCGGCTTCCATCGACGCGCTACGTGCGATGGGCCGGGTCTGCCTGGCGCTCAAGCGCGCCGATGATGCGATCGAGTGGTTTGCCCGCGCCGTTCGGCAGGACGTTTCCGCAGCGGAGTCCTTCGTCGGCTTGGCGCAGGCGCTGCGGGACTCCGGCCGCGTCGATGAAGCGATCAAGGCCTATGATCGCGCGCTGCAGCTGCAGCCGGATGCGGTGGAGAGCTGGGATGCGCTTGGCGAACTGCTGCAACTGAGGGAGCGGCACGCCGAGGCGGCGCTGGCCTGCGATCGGCTGCTGCAGCTCGCGCCCGATCGTGCCGCGACGTGGTTTCGTCTCGGCGAGGTGCTCGAAGCCCAGGGCCGGCGTGACGAGGCGGCGCTGGCCTTCGATCAGATGGCACAGCTCAAGCCAGATCATGTCGAGGCGGCCAACAAGGCCGGAGCGCTTCATTTCGATGCTGGCCACTACGAGCAGGCCATCTCGCGCTTCGGGCAGTCGCTGGCGGTGATGCCGGATCAGGCGGGCGTGCTGTACCTGAAGGGCATCGCGCTGCGGCGGCTGCGCCGCTACCAGGAAGCCGAGACTCTCGGCCATCGCGCGCAGGTGCTGGCGCCTGACAATCCCGACTTCGCCAATGGCTATGGATGCATCCTGCAGAACCTCGGCCGTCATGATGACGCCGTCGCCATGTTCGACAAGGCGATCGCGCTCCGGCCGCAGACCGCGGATTTCCACAATCATCGCGGCACGTCGCTGGCCGAGCTGCATCGCTTCGCAGAGGCGTTCGAAAGCTTCGATCGCGCCGTCGCGTTGAAGCCTGATCTGGCCGATGCGCACTGGAACGCGGCGCTGTTCCGGCTGTTGACCGGCGACTTCGCCCGTGGCTGGGCGGCGCGCGAATGGGGACGAAAATGTCGCGCCGTCGGCTTCGTCGAGCGCAGCTTCGAGGCGCCGCTGTGGCTTGCGGATGCGCCCCTCGCCGGCAAGACGATCCTGCTCCATAGCGACGAGGGGCTCGGCGACACGATCCAGTTTTCGCGCTACGCCACAATGGTGGCCGCGCAGGGCGCGCGCGTCGTGCTCGAGGTCGACGCGCCGCTGCAGCCGCTTCTGTCCGGCCTGGATGGCGTGGCGCAGTGTCGTGCCCGCGGCATCGATGCGTTGCCTGCCATCGACTATCACTGTCCGCTGTCGAGCCTGCCGCTCGCGTTTGACACTCGGCTCGACACGATCCCTGCCGCGCCGTGCTATCTGCCGCGCCCTCCCGAGGCGCGCCGGGCGATCTGGGAACAGCGACTTGGTCCGCATGACCGCTTGCGGGTGGGCCTGGTCTGGTCCGGCAACCCCGCGCATCTCAACGATCACAACCGTTCGATGCCGTTGCCGACGCTCGCGCCGCTGTTCGAGATCGGCGCGCGGTTCGTCAGTCTGCAGAAGGAGCCTCGGCCGTCCGACAAGGCCGCACTCGCCGCGCGTGACGACATTCTCGATCTCACCGCTGACATCGGTGACTTCGTCGATACAGCGGCGCTGATCGATAATCTCGACCTCGTCATCACCGTCGATACCAGCGTGGCGCATCTGGCCGGCGCGCTGGGCAAGCCGACCTGGATCATGCTGCCCTTCACGCCGGACTATCGCTGGCTGCTCGGCCGTGACGACAGTCCGTGGTATCCGAGCGTGCGGCTGTTCCGCCAGGATGCGCGACGTGACTATGCCGACGTCGTCGCGCGCGTTCGCGAGGCGCTCGCCGCACAGCTCGCGACGTTCAGCCCCTGATGAACGCTTGAGCATCAACCAACGCCATAACTGAAATGTGATTGGCTGGCTGAGCCGCCGGCGCGTGCCGCCTGATGGCGATTGAGCTGCGTCAACGGATTTCTGCGTGCGTATGGCAAACGGAACGCCTGCTTCAGCGACGAAGGCGTTTTTGGAATGAATCAGCAGGAATCCGAGCTCGTCAGCGACATCCGGCCCGTTCAGGACGTGCGTGCTGAGCCCGGCGCTGTCGTTCCCGCGTCGGCGGTGCCTGTTCCCGTGTCCCATCAGCCGCGGCGCAGGTGGGCGTTGTGGCCGCTTCTGCTGCTCGTGCTCGCCGGCGGAGTCGCCGGCGGTGGCGGTTATGTCTGGTGGCAGCGGCTGCATCCGCCGCTGCCGCTCGGCATCAGCGTCAGCAACGGTCGCATCGAGGCTGACCAGATCGACATCGCGACCAAATTTGCCGGGCGCGTCGCCGAGCTGCGCGCCGATATCGGTGATCGCGTCGAGGCCGGGCAGATCGTGGCGCGGATGGACACGAAGGAGCTGCAGCAGTCGCTGTCGAAGGCGCAGGCCCAGGCCGAGCAGGCGCAGCACGTCGTCGATCAGGCCCGCGCCAATCTCGCGCAATTGCAGGCGCACAAGACGCTCGCCGAGCAGGAGATGGAGCGCACGCGCAGCCTGCTGCAGAACGGCTGGACCACACGCGAGCTGGCCGATCAGCGTCAGCAGGCGCTCGACAATGCCACCGCCGGCCTCGCCGGCGCGCAGGCGCGAATTTTCGAAGCCGAACGCGCGCTCGAAGCGGTTCGTCACGACGTCGCGCTCTACACCGTCCAGATCGCCGACAACTCCCTGATCGCGCCGAAGCCCGGCCGCATTCAATATCGTCTCGCCAACGTCGGCGAAGTCCTCGCCGTCGGAGGTAAGATCTTCACCATGCTCGACATCGGTTATGTCTACATGGACGTGTTCCTGCCGACCGAGGAGGTCGGCAAGGTCAAGATCGGCACCGAGGCGCGCATCGTGCTCGACGCCTATCCGGATCGTCCGATCCCGGCGAAAGTGTCGTTCGTGGCGAGCCAAGCGCAGTTCACGCCGAAGACGGTCGAGACCCGGAGCGAGCGCGACAAGCTGATGTTTCGCATCCGTGTGCGCGTCGATCAGGACAGATTGGCCGCGCACGCCGATGCCGTGAGGAGCGGGTTGCCGGGCGTGGCGTATGTCCGGTGGAATCCGGACGTCGCATGGCCGGCGCGTCTGCAAGTGTCGCCATGACGGCTGACACGATCGGCGATGCGCCTCCGGTCGCGATCGTCAGGAACGTCTCGCAGCGCTATCGAGACGTCGTCGCGCTCGACGATGTCTCGATCGATATTCCCGCCGGCCGCGTTGTCGGGCTCATCGGTCCCGATGGCGTCGGCAAGTCGTCGCTGCTGTCGATCCTGGCCGGCGCGCGCGCGATCCAGGACGGCCAAGCGCGCGTGCTCGGCGTCGACATGGCGGACCGGCGCGCCCGCACCCAGGTGTGTCCGCGGATCGCCTACATGCCGCAGGGCCTCGGCAAGAATCTCTATCCCGATCTCAGCGTGCGCGAGAACATCGCGTTCTTTGCCCGGCTGTTCGGCCAGTCGAGATCCGAGCGCGAGTGGCGCATCGCTGAGCTGATGGAAGCGACGGCGCTGTCCGATTTCGCCGACCGGCCGGCGAAAAAGCTGTCCGGCGGCATGAAGCAGAAGCTCGGCCTGTGCTGCTCGCTGATCCATGATCCCGATCTTCTCATCCTTGACGAGCCAACCACCGGCGTCGATCCGCTGTCGCGCCGGCAATTCTGGGACCTGATCGACCGCTTGCGCGCGCGCAGCGCGGCGGACATGAGCGTCATCGTCGCGACCGCCTATATGGAGGAGGCCGAGCGTTTCGACTGGCTGATCGCGATGAACGACGGGCGCATCCTCGCGACCGGCACGCCGGCGGAGCTCAAGGCGCAGACCAAGGCGGCGTCGATCGAGGACGCGTTCGTCGCGCTGCTGCCCGACCGCCCGGCGCGCGACCGGGCCGAGATGCCGGCGAAGTCCGAGCTCGACGGCAGCCAAGAGACCGTGATCGTCGCGCGCGACCTGACCTGCCGCTTCGGCGATTTCACCGCGGTCGACCGCGTGAATTTCCAGATCCGCAAGGGCGAGATCTTCGGCTTCGTCGGCTCGAACGGCTGCGGCAAGACCACGACGATGAAGATGCTGACGGGGCTGCTGCCGCCCACCGAAGGCGAGGCGCTGATCTTCGGCCGCTCCATGGAGGCCGGCAATCATGAATCGCGCAGCCGCGTCGGCTACATGTCACAGGCCTTCTCGCTCTATGGCGAGCTCACGGTGCGGCAGAACCTGGTGCTGCATGCGCGGCTGTTCCATCTGCCGCTGGCCGCTGCCGGGAAGCGGATTGCCGAACTGGTCGAGCGCTGCGACCTCACCGACCATATCGACAGCCTCGCGGCCGATCTTCCGCTCGGCATCCGCCAGCGCCTGTCGCTCGCGGTGGCGATCGTCCACGGACCCGATCTGCTGATCCTGGACGAGCCGACGTCGGGCGTCGATCCGGTCGCGCGCAATCAGTTCTGGCGCCTGCTGATCGAACTTTCGCGTCAGGATGAGATGACGATCTTCGTCTCCACGCATTTCATGAACGAGGCGGCGCGGTGCGACCGGCTGTCGCTGATGCATGAGGGGCGGGTGCTGGCGACCGATACGCCGGACGGGCTGATCCGCGCCAAGGGCGCGCAGACGCTGGAGCAGGCGTTCATCGCCTTCCTCGAGCAGGATGCCGGCGTCGCCGATCCGCCGGTCACGCTGACCCAGGCGAAGCCCGATCCGCGTCTCGTCGATCGGCCGCAGGACGACCGGGGGCAGGCCGCCCTCAGTCTGCGGCGGCTGCTCGCCTATACGATCCGCGAAGGTCTCGAGCTGATCCGAGACCCGATCCGGCTGATGTTCGCGCTGTTCGGAACGGCGTTCCTGATGATCGTGATCGGCTTCGGCATCTCCACGGACGTCAACAACCTGACCTTCGCCGCGCTCGATCGCGATCAGTCGCCGGAGAGCCGTGCCTATCTGTCGGAGCTCAGAGGCTCGCGCTATTTCGTCGAAAGGCCACCGCTCGCGGGCTATGCCGAGCTCGAACGGCGGATGAAGAGCGGCGACATCAAGGCCTCGATCGAAATCCCGCCGAACTTCGGTGTCGACATCAAGCGCGGCCGGCCGGCCTTCGTGTCGGCCTGGATCGACGGCGCGATGCCGTTCCGCGCCGAAACCATTCGCGGATATCTCGAGGGCACGCATCAGCTCTATCTCTCCGATCCCGCCGTCAAGACGACGCAGCCGTTGCCGGCCTCGTCGGTCAATGTCGAGATCAGGTTCAAATACAACCAATCCTTCGACAGCATCTACGCGATGGCCCCAAGCACGATCGCGCTGCTGCTCGCGCTGTTTCCGGCCATCCTGATGGCGCTCGCGGTCGTGCGCGAAAAGGAGCTGGGGTCGATCACCAATCTCTATGTCACGCCGGTGACGCGGCTCGAATTCCTGCTCGGCAAGCAGCTGCCTTACATCGCCGTTGCGCTGGTGAACTTCGTGCTGATGTATGTGATGGCGACGGTCCTGTTCCGCGTGCCCCTCAAGGGGGCCCTTCTGCCGCTGATGGTCGGTACGTTCGTCTATGTCGTCACCACCACCGGCTTCGGCATGCTGATCTCGACCTTCTGCCGCACTCAGATTGCGGCTCTGTTCGGGACCGCCATCCTCACCGTGCTGCCCGCCACGCAGTTCTCGGGCATGCTGGTCCCGGTGTCGTCGCTGTCCGGTGTGGCCAAGCTGATCGGCATGGTCTTCCCGATGACGTACTACCGCCCGATCGCGGTCGGCACCTTCACCAAGGGGCTGGGCTTTGCCGATGTCGGCGCCGACATCCTGATCCTTTTGATCTTCATTCCCGTCCTGACGGGGTTCAGCCTGGCGATGCTGCCGAAGCAGGAGGCGTGAGCCATGATGCGCTCGCTCTCCAACGTGTTCTGGCTCGGAACCAAGGAGCTGCGCAGCCTGTTCGGCGACGTCGTGCTGATCGGGCTCGTGATCTATTCGTTCACGGTGGCGGTGATCAGCCAGGCGCAGAGCAGCTCGCAGGAGCTGCATCGCGCCTCGATCGCCGTCGTCGATGAGGACAGCTCCGAGCTGTCGCGTCGGATCGCCAGCGTATTCCAGCTGCCTTACTTCCAGCCGCCTGTCTACATCAGCCAGGGCGAGGTGGAGCGGCTCATGAACAGCGGCCGCTTCACGTTCGTGCTCGACATCCCGCCGAACTTCCAGCGCGACGTCCTTGCCGGGCGGAGGCCGTCGGTGCAGCTGAACGTCGATGCGACCGCGATGATCCAGGCGGGAATCGGATCCGGCTATGCGCTGCAGATCATCAACACCGAGGTCGCCTGGTTCGTGGCCCGCTCCGAGACATCCTCGCCCTCCCCGGTCAATCTGGTGACGCGGATCGCGTTCAATCCCAATGTCACGACCGCCTGGTTCGAAGGCGTGATGGGCATCATCAACAGCGTCACCATGCTTGCGATCATCCTGGCCGGCGCGGCGCTGGTGCGCGAGCGCGAGCATGGCACCATGGATCATCTGCTGGTCATGCCGCTGTCGCCATTCGAGATCGCGATGTCGAAGATCTGGGCCAACGCGCTGGTGATCGCGGTCGCCGTCGCCATCGCGCTCTATGCCGTCGTGCGGTGGTACCTGCACGTGCCCATCATGGGCTCGATCCCGCTGTTCATGGTGGGCACCGTGCTCTATCTGTTCTTCGCGACCGCCGTCGGGTCGTTTCTCGGCACCATCGCGCGATCGATGCCCCAGCTGGGCCTGCTCTATATCCTCGTCGCCGTGCCGATGAACCTGTTGTCGGGCGGGATGACGCCAGTGGAAAGCCAGCCGGTGTGGCTCGCCACGATCATGAAGGCGTCGCCGTCGACGCATTTCGTGTCGTTCGCCCAGTCGATCCTCTATCGCGGCGCCGGCATCGATGTGGTGTGGCCGCAATTCGCTGCGGTCGCCGCCATCGGCGCCGTGGTCCTGGCGCTGACCTTGCGGCGCTTCCGGGCGGCGATCGCGGCGGCCTGACCCGCCCTAGACCCCAACAAAAAAGCCTCGGCACTGGGCCGAGGCTTTTCCTTGAATGGCGTCGCTATGGATGACGGCGATCAGTAACGCGCGGCCACCGGGCCACCAAACTTGTAGTTCACGCCGACCCGGACCGTGTGGAATGAGAAGTCCTGGGACAGGCGCTCGACGTAGTTCGAGCCGGGCGGGGCGAAGGTGCTGCCCGGGACGTAGGCCGAAGTGTAGTTGATGCTGCCGAGGTCGGTGTAGAGATATTCAGCCTTGACGGTCCAGTTCGGCGCAAACGCATGCTCGAAACCGGCGCCGACCGTCCAGCCGACCCGCGTCTCGTTGGCCGAGGCGGTCTTGGTGTAGCCGTTTGCCGAGGTCAGATCCCAGCTGCCCTTGACATTGCCGACCGCGAGACCGCCGGTGACGTAGAACAGCGTCGTATCGACCGCGTAGCCGGCGCGGCCGCGCAGGGTCATGAACCAGTCGTTCCGGATGCTCTCGTTGAAGGTGCGGGTCGTGGGCGGGTTGGCTGCCGTGTAGACCGTCCGTTTGTTGAGGTCCGATCCGTTGATGTCGGCCTCGATGCCGAAGACGCCGGCGCCGCTCTGCCAGTTGTAGCCGGCCTGCAGACCGCCGAGCACGCCGGCTGGATTGAGCCGGTTGTTGCTGATGTTGACGAACTGATTCTGGAAGGCGGCGCCTTCGACCGCCCAGCTGCTGGTCTGGTCCAGCGTCGTGTTCAAGTTCGACCGGCCCCAGCCGTAGCCGACGCTGCCGCCGAAGTAGAAGCCGGTCCAATTGTAGATCACGGCCGGGGGAGGAGCCTTGGTGTAGCGGGCCGGCAGATCCGCGGCGAATGCGCCGAGCGAGCTGGCGAGGAGCAAAGAGACGGCTGAGGCAAGGGTCTTCATCGGTCACAATCCTCAATGAATTTCAGCAACATTGAGACAAGCTTTTCTCACAATTCGGCCGACTAGGCTGTAGTCCAACTACAACACTCGTGATCGTAGGTGTCTGTGACGGCGTCACTTTCTGCGCGTATGGTCTTAACCTTAAATCATTGTAAATCCGGATGGGCGGTCAACTGATACCGACCTCTTTCCACGAACCGGACAATCCGCCGCAGTGCGTTAGGCAACGATTCGCCAACCATCCGGACACGCTGTCCCGCCCGCTAACGATTTCGCAAAGCGCGCACGTGCACCTTCGGCGCGTCCTGGAGGACGGAGAGGGGAGTGCATCATGAACGGGGAAGCGGTTCTCGAGAACGTAAGGCGCTATCGGACCATCGCCTCCTTGTACCGCCAGACCGCGGCATTTCGCCCGCATCAGCGCGACTCGCTGCTGACGCAGGCCGCCGAATGGGAAAGCCGTGCGGTCGCCGAGCTCGAGGATTATTTCGTCGCTCGCCAGGCGCCGTCGCAACCGCCGGCGAACATCAACTACAATATGAGCCATCACGGAGCCTCCTCCCGGCCGTCGCACCTGCAGATGGCGGCCGCGTAGTTCTTCGGACACAGCGCGTCATTCCCGCGGCGCGATCGGCGCCCGAGCTACAGCGAGGGAGTTGTCACAGCGCGTCTCCATATCATCTGCCGACCGGGGTCTGGCGCAGGACTTGCTGGGTCTGATTTCAGCCTCCGCCATGGATGGACCTGAATGATATCGCTCGGGCGCGACCGCGGCATGTGTGCCTGGGATGATTTCGCCCGGTCGTCGACCGATGCCCGGCTGTCGCTGGCGCAGGCGCGATCGGGGCAGATTCCGCCATTCCTGCTGCTCTCGGTGCCCGGCATGAGCGCCGGCGAGCATCGCCTTTGCTCCGAGTTGTGGACCCGCGACCGGATCGCCGCCAGCAGCGCCGAGCGGGCGCGGCTGGATTTTCGCTTCGATCTGACATTCCGCGACAAGCTTCGTGTCGGATACCTTTCAAACGACTTCCACGACCACGCCACGGCGCATCTGCTGATCGAAGCGCTCGAGGCGCATGACCGCGATCGCTGCGAGCTGCACGCCTTCTCATTCGGTGCCGACGATCGCGGCGCCATGCGGGGCCGGCTGCACGCCGTCTTCGACGGCTTCCATGACGTGACCGCGCTGAGCGACAGCGCCGCCGCAGCCGCGGTGCATGCCGCGCAGATCGATATTCTGGTCGACCTCAAGGGCTATACGCGCGGTGCCCGGACCGGAATCCTGATGCTGCATCCGGCGCCGGTCCAAGTGAATTTCCTCGGCTATCCCGGGACGCTGGGCGGCGGCATCTGCGACTACATGATCACCGATCCGTTCATGACACCGCTGGCCGTTGCGGCCGACTATTCGGAGAGTTTTGCCTACATGCCGCATTCGTACCAGCCGCACGGCCGGGCAGCGCTGGGCCCGGCGCCGACCCGTGCGGAGGTCGGCCTGCCGGACGCCGGCATCGTGTTCTGCTGCTTCAACCAGGCCTACAAGTTCACGCCCGCGGTGTTCGACCTGTGGTGCCGCCTGCTCGACGCGACGCCGGACAGCGTGCTGTGGCTGCTGGCGTCCGATCGGGCCGAGGGCAATCTGCGCGGCGAGGCGCTTCGGCGCGGCGTGGCGCCCGGTCGCCTGGTGTTCGCGCCGGAAACGACGCAAGGCGAGCATCTGCGCCGGCTCCAGCTCGCCGATCTCGTGCTCGACACCGCGCCCTATGGCGCCCACACCACGGCGAGCGACGCGCTGTGGGCTGGCGTGCCGATCGTGAGCTGCGCCGGGGACACGTTTGCCTCGCGGGTCGCCGGCAGCCTGTTACATGCGGTCGGATGTCCCGAGCTCATTGCATCGGACGAGGCCGACTATCTGGCGGTGGCGCTGACGCTCGCCGCCGAGCCGGATCTGCTGCAGGCGGCCAAGGCCAGGCTCTGGCGCAACCGGCTGGCCGCGCCGCTGTTCGACGCTGCCGCCTATGCCCGGTCGCTGCAGGATCTCTACGACCAGATGTGGCACCGCCGCCGCAGCGGCGGCGCGCCAGGGCCGATCTGGGCGTCGAAGTCTTGAGCAGGGACGAGGCGGGCTTGCTGCGCCTTACTGCGCCGCCATGCGTGCGGCAGCGAGGATCCCGATCAGGGCCGTCAGCGCGCCGACGCTGGTCGCGTTGATCGCGACGAGCGACGCGAAATTGGAGTCGGCGACCTTCATCAGCGGCTCGCCAAGGCGGGGATCGATCAGCAGATAGGACACGAATGGCAGTCCCAACAAAGGCAACGACATCAGGCGCTCCGCTGGCCGGAACAGCAGCGCGCCGAGCAGGGCGCAAGGCAGCAAGAACAGCTCGACGCCGCTCTGCACGCCGAACAGCTTGACGGAGAACACCGTGTTGACCGTGCCGGTCAGGACCATCAGGGCGTGGCCGGCGAACGGATTGCGCCGCGCGAGCATAGGCGCGCTGGCGAACAATGGCGCCGTGAGCAGCGTCAGCCAGGCCGGCCACGCCGCCGTGCCCACGGTGGCATGGAGATAGAGCGGATAGAACGGCTGGTTGGAGACGATGACCAACGCGACCTTGGCGGCGATGTCGGACTGCGGGTCATCGGCCGACGCATAGGCCTGCACGGCGGCCAGCCCGCGTGAAAACATCTCAGCCATTCAAGTCCCTCAGCTCCGCAAGAAGGTGCGCATCACCGCCCGGAAACGCGCGTGCCCGCAAGCCGGATCATGCGTCGCGCATCGCACGGTCAAGAGTTCAGTGCGGTCCGCAGCATGCGTGCGAGATCGGCGCTCTGATACGGCTTGGTGAGCAGCAGCAGGCCGGCATCGAGGCGGCCGTGGTGGACGATCGCATTCTCCGTATAGCCGGACGTGTACAGCACCTTGAGGCTGGGACGCCGCTTCAGCGCCTCGATCGCGAGCTGGCGGCCGTTCATGCCGCCGGGCATGATGATGTCGGTGAACAAAAGATCGATCCGCGCTGCGCTATCGATGAGCGCCAGCGCCTCGTCGGCCTTGCTGGCCGCGAGCGTGGTGTAGCCGAGCCGCTTGATCTGGGCGATGACATATTCGCGCACCAGCGAATCGTCCTCGACGATCAGGATCGTCTCGTCGCCGCGCTCCATGCCCTCGGCGCTGACGGTCGATAGTGCCGCATCCGCATCGGTATTGGCCTGCGGCAGGTACAGCTTGACCGAGGTGCCGTGCCCCGGCTCGCTGTAGATCTTGATGTGTCCGTTGGACTGCTTGACGAAGCCGTAGACCATGCTCAGCCCGAGGCCGACGCCCTTGCCGACATCCTTGGTGGTGAAGAACGGCTCGAACACCTTGTCGAGCAGGTTGGCGGGGATGCCCTCCCCGGTGTCGCTGACCGCGATCATCACGTAATTGCCGGGGATCACCTCCGGGTTCATGCGCGCATAGGCGGCGTCGAGCAGGACGTTCTTGGTTTCCAGGGTCAGCTTGCCGCCGTCCGGCATGGCATCGCGCGCGTTGAGCGCGAGGTTCAGGATCGCGGTCGACAGCTGGCTGGGGTCGATCATGGCCGGCGCCGAATCGTGCGCCAGCATGGATTCGATCTCGATCTGCTCGCCGAGCGTCCGGCGCAGCAGGCGGGCGGTGTCGACCACCATGCCGTTGATGTCGACGCTGCGCGGCTGCAGCGGCTGGCGCCGGGCGAAGGCCAGGAGGTGCTTCGTCAGATCGGCGCCGCGCGCCGCCGCCGAGTTGATCAGGCTGGTGATCTGCACCAGCTGCGGACGGTCCTTCACCGCGTCGGCCAGGATCTCGATGGTGCCGGTGATCACGGTCAGGATGTTGTTGAAGTCGTGGGCGACGCCGCCGGTGAGCTGACCGATCGCTTCCATCTTCTGTGCCTGCCGCACCTGCGCCTCGGTGGCCTCGATCTCCTGGAAGCGCTTGACCATGGCTTCGGCGGTGCGCCGCTGCCGCGTCTCCTCCTCGAGCTGCGCATAGGCGTTCCGCAACTCGGCGCGGGACGGCATCGTCAGCACCCGCGGCAGCATCAGCAGCAGCGCCGAGGCGATGCCGACCGACATGAAAGCCAGGAAGCCCTTGGTGGCCGCCTCCAGGCTGTAGGCCGGAACCCAGATCGTGAGCACCTCGATGAGGCGTGTCATCCCGCACACGGACACCCACAGCGCGAAGGCCCAGAAGATGTAGCTGAACTGAAAGTCGCGGCGGCGATAGACGATGAAGGCGAGCACGAACGCGATGGTGAAGAAGGCGAACGAGATGAGGATGTCGGAGACCGTGTTCACCCAGATCAGCTCAGGTGTCCACAGCAGGCACTCGCCGTGCGGCGTGAGCATCGACATGTCCGATATCCTCAAAAGTGTAGCCGGCGGACCGTGTCGCCCCCGCGGCGCGGTCGGTTCCCTTAGCAGAACATCGAATTTCCGCTGAGCACACAAGGGTTCTGACTGTCGCGGCGCGCGCATTCGGTAGAGGGGCACCGCAGGCATAGGCTTCGCGCGTTGACGCGGATTGCGTACGGCCGAGCTTGTGTCGGGCGCTCCGTTCGACATAAGCGGCTTGACGATCTGTACCAATCGGTACAGAGTATGCGAGTTGGTACACAAGGAGATGTCCCGTGAGCACTCTCGCCCCGCCGTTTACGCTGCAGACCGCGACCCAGAAGGTGCGCATGGCCGAGGATGGCTGGAACAGCCGCGACCCCGAGCGCGCGTCGCTGGTCTACACGCCCGACAGCCGGTGGCGGAACCGGGCCGAGTTCATCACCGGCCGCGCCGAGATCGTCGCCTTCCTCACCCGCAAATGGGCCAAGGAGCTCGACTACCGCCTGATCAAGGAGATCTGGGCCCACAGCGACGACCGGATCGCGGTGCGCTTCGCCTATGAGTGGCACGACGACAGCGGCAACTGGTTTCGCTCCTATGGCAACGAGAACTGGGAGTTCGATGCGCAGGGGCTGATGCAGCGCCGCTACGCCTGCATCAATGACCTGCCGATCAAGGCGGACGATCGCAAATTCCACTGGCCTCTCGGGCGCCGGCCGGACGATCATCCCGGCCTGACCGAATTGGGACTTTGAAGCAGGCAGAGCCATGCGGACGCTCAACGAGCGCGCTGACGTCATCCCGCTGATCGCCGAGGTGTTCCGCGAGTTCGGCTTCGAGGGCACCTCGCTCAGCCGGATCACCGAGACGACGGGACTGGGCAAAGGCAGCCTCTATCACTTCTTTCCAGGCGGGAAGGACGAGATGGGGCGCGCGGTGCTGGCGCATGTCGACGCCTGGTTCGAGCGCGAGATCTATGCGCCGCTGCGCGATGATCCGCCGGAGCAGTCGATCCCGCGGATGTGGCGCGGCGTCGACGGCTACTTCCGCTCCGGCCGCCGCGTCTGCCTCGTCGGGGCGTTTGCGCTCGACGAGACGCGGGATCGTTTCGCGGCCGCCATCGCCAGCTACTTCACGCGCTGGATCGAGGCCTTGCGCGAGGCGCTGGTCCGCGGCGGCTGGCCGGAGGCGCAGGCCGCCGATAGCGCCGAGGAGGTGGTGCTCGGTATCCAGGGCGCACTGGTGCTGGCGCGCGCGACCGGTGATGCGGCCGTTTTCGGCCGCGCGCTGACGCGGTTCCAAGCGCGTCTGCAACGATCATCCGTCATCTGACTCCCGAAACGCCGGCGGGGTATGCCTCCGCAAGCGGCAAATCGCGGGCTGAAATATCGGCGCGCGGCTCTCGTGAAATCGTGGTTGTCTTGGGCAACGTCTCGCGCAGCGGCGACATTCTGGGAGGTCCGGCATGAACGGCTTAGGCGGTCTCAACAAATCCGACAACGGCGTGGTCATCGGGCTGGTGCAGCTTCAGCTTCCCGTGGTCGCGACAAAAGAGGACCTCGCGCGGCAGACCGAGAAGATCGTCTGGATGGTCGGCAAGGCCCGGCGCAATCTCGGCACCATGGATCTCGTCGTCTTCCCCGAGTACTCGCTGCACGGCCTGTCGATGGACACCAATCCGGAGATCATGTGCCGGCGCGACGGGCCTGAGGTCGCAGCCTTCAGGCAGGCCTGCATCGACAACAGGATCTGGGGCTGCTTCTCCATCATGGAGCACAACCCCGACGGCAACCCCTACAATTCGGGTCTGATCATCGACGACCACGGCGACATCAAGCTGTATTACCGCAAGCTCCATCCGTGGATTCCGGTCGAGCCATGGGAGCCCGGCGATCTCGGCATCCCCGTGATCGAGGGACCGCGTGGCGCCAAGATCGCACTCATCATCTGCCATGACGGCATGTTCCCGGAGATGGCGCGGGAATGCGCCTACAAGGGCGCCGAGATCATGATCCGCACCGCCGGCTACACCGCGCCGATCCGCGACAGCTGGCGCTTCACCAACCAGGCCAACGCGTTCCAGAACCTGATGGTCACCGCCAATGTCTGCATGTGCGGCTCCGATGGCTCGTTCGATTCCATGGGCGAGGGCATGATCGTCAATTTCGACGGCAGCATTCTCGCGCACGGCACGACGGGGCGGCCCGACGAGATCATCACCGCCGAGGTGCGCCCCGATCTCGTGCGCGAGGCCCGCATCAATTGGGGCGTCGAGAACAACATCTACCAGCTCTGGCACCGCGGCTATGTCGCGGTGAAAGGCGGCGCGATGGACTGCCCTTACACCTTCATGCACGACATGGTCGCCGGCACCTATCGATTGCCGTGGGAGGATCAGGTCAAGATCACCGACGGCACGTCCTGCGGCTTCCCGGCGCCGACGCGCGTGTTCGGCAAGCTCGGCAAGGCGGCGGAGTGAAGCGCACCGGACGCGGCGGGTCGCGGATGACGCTGCCGGAACCTTGACAAGCCGATCGATCGCCAATTATTTTATACTTAAAATAATCTGGCGGACAGGTCCATCATGAGTGCATCGGCCAAGGTGATCCCCCGCGACTGGCTCGACTGGCCGTTCTTCGAGCCGCGGCATCATCGGCTGTGCGAGGCGCTCGATCACTTCGTCGGCTCGGGCAGCCTCAACGATGTCGATCACAGTGACGTCGATGCCGCCTGCCGCAAGATCGTGCGTGCGCTCGGCCTAGCCGGGCTGCTCGACAGCGCGGTCGTCGCGCCGGACGCGGACGCTACCGCGATCGACTCGCGCGCAATCTGCCTGTCGCGCGAAACCCTCGCTTATGCCGACGGCCTCGCCGATTTCGCCTTCGCCATGCAGGGCCTCGGCTCCGGCGCGATCGCGCTCGGCGGCTCGCCGGAGCTGCGTGCCAGCGTGCTGCCCAAGGTGCGCTCCGGCGAGTGGCTCGCGGCCTTCGCGCTGTCCGAGAAGGAGGCGGGCTCCGACGTCGCCGCGATGGCCTGCGCGGCGCGGCTGGACGGCGATACTTACGTGCTCGATGGCGAGAAAACCTGGATCTCCAATGGCGGCATCGCCGACGTCTACACGCTGTTCGCCCGCACCGGCGAGGCGCCCGGCGCACGCGGCATCTCCGCCTTCGTCGTTTTCCCGGACGACCCCGGCTTCTCCGTAGCCGAGCGCATCGAGGTGATCGCACCGCATCCCCTGGCGACGCTCCGCCTGCAGAATTGCCGCATCCCGGCCAGCCGCCGGCTCGGCGCGCCCGGCGGCGGCTTCAAGCTGGCGATGCAGACGCTCGACATCTTCCGTGCCTCGGTGGCGGCTGCGGCCCTCGGCTTCGGTCGCCGCGCCCTCGACGAGGCGCAGGCGCATGCCTCGAGCCGGCAGATCTTCGGCGGCGCGCTGGCCGACCTGCAGATGACGCAGGCCGCCTTCGGCGACATGGCGACCGAGACCGATGCCGCAGCGCTGCTGACCTACCGCGCGGCCTGGCGCCGCGACGTGCAGAAGCTGCCGACCACGCGCGAGGCGGCGATGGCCAAGCTCGCCGCCACCGAGACCGCCCAGCGCGTCATCGACCGCGCCTTGCAGATGTTCGGCGGCCGCGGCGTCCGCAAGGGCGAGATCGTGGAGAGCCTCTACCGCGAGATCCGCGCGCTGCGCATCTACGAAGGCGCGACCGAAGTGCAGAAGCTGATCGTTGCGCGCGAGTTTCTGAAGGCGCGGGCCGGCGTGGTGCGTGGCTGAGGCGCGCTGCGCGTCAGGCCCGCAGACGCAAGGGCGCCTGCCAGCCGGGATCCCTGTCGCACGCAGCCTCGCCCATGGTCACGCGGCGGCCTCGGTCGTCACGCAGCCGTTGGATTTCGATCTCGTCGAAGGCGAACCGAGCGATCACCTGCAATGGGTCGACCACCCGTTTTCCGAACGTCCACGGACCGGAGTTTCCGCGCGGCATGGGAAACGCGAAAGGACGCGAGGGGATGCGGAAGAGAAGGCGGCCATCCCAGGACTCGCGATCGCGCAGCTCAGGTTGCCGCATCAAGCCGACATGACTCAGATAGGCTTGGTAGGCCTGCTCTCGTAGCGAGACGGTCACCCTGAAGCCCGTGAAGTCGATGTCGCCGCGCATGTACTGATCGTAGACCAGTGCCTCCTTCACCTCGACGCTGCCCAGTGAGCTGCCGCTCTCGTCCGGCCGAAAAGAGAAGAAGCGGTCCGAACACATGTGATCGTAAGGGACGATGTCCTGGCGCGGCGGTCGCTGCGTCAAATCCCGATCCAGGCCGCTGCAAAAGCCGATGTCATCTATGTAGCCGCGGACAGGCTCGAAAAAGAGTCCTTTGGGGGGGGCGACGTTCCATCGAGACGACCGACCACGACCAGGAGCCAGCGTCCCTCGGCAGCGTCCGGCAGGATCAAGGGCGAGGTCGTCATCGTGTCGCTTTCTTGCAGGACTGCGGCGCGCCGGTCAACCTCTCGCCGCGCGTACTGGAGTCTGCACTACGGTTCTGAGCGCAACTTTGCGCTATCGCCGCTGCTCCAGGCCGTGAAGATCGAGATGGTTCGACGCGGCACATCTTCATGCCGCCCTAGGGCTGCTGCGATGGTGGCACGCGACGATCAGAATGCTCGCGCCAGCGAAAAGATACTTCCTGCACATACGTGTTCCCGGGGCAAGGCGATGACAATGCGTTCGGCAGCTTCCCAATCAATGGAAGCACATCTTTGAACACTCCCCGCTATGGGACATCACCCCGCACGTTCTACGTCATAGCTTCGCGAGTATCGCCAACGACCTCGGCTCTACCGAGGTAGCCATTGCTGCGCTCGTGGGCATGCCAAAGGTTCGGTGACCAGCAAGTACATCCATACGCTTGATACGGCGCTCACCATGGCGGCAGACACAATCTCTGGCTACATTCAAGGCCTCCTTGACGGAACGGATTTTAACTAAACGGCGCATGCTTTGGACCGAAGTTCTCGAAAAGCCGCTCTCGTCCGCTTCCTACAGAGGCTTCTTCGTGCAGTGAACTCGAAGAGACCGAGGGAGAGAGCGACTTAGCCGCGTAATCCAACACGTACAACTTGGCAGCTGAGCCAGCGCGCCGTGACGCTGCGACGTCGAGATCCGCTGTCTCGAACCCGACCGCGTCTTCACGTGGAAGTCGGAGGCGTACCTCCTCTGGATACTTCGCCCCCGACCTCTTTCGCAGGAAAATATTTGAGCTCTCCGAGGGCTTGCGATCAAGAAATCTGCGGATCAACGGCACCATCGCCTCCGCTTTATCCTTAAGCAACGTGCGACGCTGAGGTCTCTCCAGGTCGGAATGGCGACGGCTGAGCTCTCCGGTTTGAACAATCATTGCGCGGGATGAGCCGTGGTCTGCGGGTGGTCCTCGCCGGTTGGTTCGGCACGGGTTGGTTGCTCCCCGCGCAAATTCGCGACCGCGCGGGTGGCCGGTTCCCCTTCCGCGCGGCTGCGTCCTTTTCCGGCTTGAAGATCCTCCGGATCCGCAACCATGCCGCCAAGGGCCGCAGCCGTGCTGCAGCCGAGGGCCGGATCGGCAGTATTGTCGGCGAAGATGCCGCGATTGAAGCCATCCGACAGATGGCAGCGAACGGAGCTGATGAGCAGGCGATCGATGTGAACACGCGTCGCGTGGTGCATTGCCGAGGCAACGTCGTGCCTGACGTGGGAGCGATCCACGCCGGCTCGGATGATGGAATGCTCGATCGCCGCCGTGCATGGCCCCGGCGGTCCTTCGATCCAGGCACGGACGCTTTCAGGGCGGCCATTCGCCGTCGCGGCCACGAAGTGTTCGACGCCGGAACTCGCCGCAGAACAGCGTCCTGCAGGTACATCGTAGACGTAATGAACGGTTTCACCTGCGAGCTGCGGTGGCGGTGCCGTCCGGTCCACAGCGCAGCCTGCAGCCAGCACCGCGAGGGCGATGGCGAGGCCGCTTCTGATCGGTGCCATGTTTATCGCTCCTTGGAGGACCGTCATTCGATCAGGAAGCCGGCATCGCCACGCAATCTCCGGCCCGGCACCGGCACCTCGATCGGGCCTGCCCCGGGGCGTGTCGTTCCAAGACGGCCGAATATGATGCGCTCCAGCTCGGAAGGTGGTCCGACGAAGTCGGTCGGGACAGGTATGCGCGCCGACTCGCTGATCGGCCGAACGATCGTCGGCGTGACGATGATGATCAGTTCGGATTCGTTCTTCCGGAACTGTGTCGACCTGAACAGAGCCCCCAGTACCGGCAGGTCGCCCAGCCCCGGCAACATGTCCAGGCCGGTGTTGAACTTGTTCTGCAGCAGTCCGGCGATTACGAAGCTCTCCCCGCTGCCGAGCTCGACTGTGGTCTCCGCCCGCCGGGTAATCAGGCTCGGGACGCGGGCGCCGTTCATGATCAGGGCGCCTTCGTTCGAGAGCTCGCTGACCTCGGGCTTGACCTGCAGGTTGACCAGACGATCGGAAAGCACCGTCGGTGTGAACTCCAGTCCCACGCCGTAGCGACGAAAGTCGATCGAGATGCGGTCCAGCCCTTGGGCGACGGGGATCGGAAATTCGCCGCCTGCCAGGAAGTTCGCCTTCTGACCCGAAACAGCGGTGAGCGTCGGTTCTGCCAGGATTGAAACCAGTCCCTCCTGAGCGAGCGCATCCACGATGGCAGTCACGCTGTAGCTGCCATTTGCCGGCGTATTGATCCTCCCTGAGGCCGCCGACGAGAGCCCAAAGCTGAAGCCACCGGCCGAGCCTGCGGCCTCCCAGTTGACGCCGAGTTGCTTCACCGCGTTGCGCGAGACTTCGGCAATACGGACCCGCAGGTTCACCTGCGTGCTCCCGCCGATCTTCAACTGATTGAGCAGCACCTCGTCCTCGCCGAGGAACTGCGCGCAGGTGGAGCGGACCTTCTCGGCGATGTCGGCGTTGGGCACCAGCCCGCTCAGCACCGCGCCGCGCGGCGTCCGCGACAGCCTGACGTCGAGGTCTGCGAATTGAGCTCGCAGCAGCTGCCGTAGATCACTCTCGTCATAGGCAATCGCAATCCGGAACGTCGCGACGGTCGCGCCGGAATCGTCGAGCGCGAAGAGCGTCGTACGGCCGGGCTTTTTGCCGAAAACGAAGACGCGGTTGGCGGCCGCGACCTGGACGTCCGCAACAGCCGGCTCGGCGACGAAGACCTTGGAAGCCGGACGGGGCAAGGTCAGCATCTCGCCCTGAGACGCGTAGATCCGCACCTGTTGCCGCGCGTTGGATGACGCCGGCGCGCAATGAACCAGCATCATAAGGATCACCACGATCGAGGTCAGCCAGGCGGATGGCGAAATTCGAAACGGTCCCATCGTCAGCGCCGCATCGCCGTGAGCATCTCGAGATTGAGCCTCACGTCCTCTTCCCGAAGGTCGACCCGCGCAAGCTTGGCGGCGCCATCGCGATCTCCGCTCAGCGCCATAGCGATCACGAGGTTCTGGCGTGCACGAGGCGAGGCGCTCTCACCGAGCGCGATCGGCCGCAGAACCGTCATCGCGTCGGCGTACCGGCCCGTCAAGGTAAGCGATAGTCCCAGATTGTTGCTTGCGATCATGTCGGCGGGAGCGATTGCGAGCACCTGACGATAGGCTGTCTGAGCTTCGTCGTGGCGGCCGAGCATGTCGAGAGCCACTCCGAGACCGTTGAGCGCCGGAATGTTCTCGGGGTCCGAGGTGAGCACGCTGGTGAAGATTGCCAGGGCGGGCTCGGCTTGATGTCTGGCGAGCTCGCTTCGCGCTTTTCTGATTCGATCGTCCTTGTCTTCCATCCCGGCGACTTGGTTGGCGGGAGCTGCTGCGGCTGCCGTGGAGGCCGGGAGATTGCGACCCTCGACCGAGGCGCGTGCGGTCGTGGGCGTCGGCACCGGTCCGCCAATGTCTGGGCTCAGCGACGAACAGGCGCAGAGCAGACCGGCGATGCCGCCAGCCAGCGCCATTCGCCTGCAAACACCGGCACTTGGTTTCAGATGGTTGTTGAACGCGGTTTCCCGGCCTTCAGAGCTACGCATGTACTTCCTACGGATATTGCACTGTCTTATAGTTCAGGTCTCGAAACCTCGCAGGTGTCGTCGCGGGTTGACTGGTTCATTGCATCGCCGAGATCGGGGAAGGTTCAGTCTGCTCGCGTGATTCATCCAATCCAAGGACGGCGATCGGCTCGACCCGAAAGTCCTTTGAGATTTCCTGATAGGAGAGCACGACCACATTGAGACCGGACGGCGCAAGCAGCGTCCAGACCACCCGGCGCAGGTCGGCGGAGGCCAGTACAATACTCGGCGATGCGGCAAGATGATCGACGTCGGCAAGCTGCCGGGTCAACGCATCAAGCAGGCGCGTGCTGACGGCAGGATCGAGAGACGTCTGAGCGTTTTCATCGAGGGCGTGCACGGCCGTTCGGATCGCTTCCTCTGTCTGTCGATCAAGCACGAAGCAGCGCAAGGTCCGATCAAAGCCTGAGCTTTCGAAGCAGATCTGCCGGCGCAGCGCCAGCCGCACGTGCTCGACCAGCATGACGCTGCTCTGCTCCCGCATTCCCCACTCGGCCAGCGTCTCAAGAATCAGCCGCAGATTGCGGATGGAGACCCGCTCGTCGAGCAGCCGGCGAAGGACATCGGTGATGCGCTGTGTAGGGACCACACGCAAGGCCTCGCGCACCAAGTCGGCGTAGTCAGCCTCTAACTGGTTGAGCAGGCGCTTGGTCTCCTGTATGCCGAGGAACTCTGGCGCATAGCGGACAAGAACGCGCCGCAGCTCGGCATCGACTGCGGAGATGGCCGGTCCCCCCGCCGTTCGGGCTGCCGGCTGATCCAGTTCACCGGACGAGAGCAGAAGAGGCACGCCATGCAGCTCGATCCTGAAATGACCGGGCGCCAGGGCGCTGCTTTCATCGACTGCCGCTCCTGGACAGGCGCATCCGAGCCAGTCTGCCACGTCCTGTCGTGTCCGCCTGATCCGATCATGAATACCGGCTCTCCGCAGTTCATCGCACAAGGCGGCTTCCGCGAGGATCATGATCGGTGCAGACTTGGCCACCGGGATAGCGATCCGCGAACTTCTCGCGGGCTCTGACGGGTCGGACCGTTGCGCCGTGCCGGAGGTTCGTTGTGCGCGCCGCCGAGCCAAGAGCATCGCAACGCCGGAGCCGCCGAACACGGTGGCCATAAAAAGGAAAATCGGCGCCGGAAAACCCGGTACGAACGCCAGCCCGAGCATCATGAGACCGGCCAGTTGCAGGGATTGCGGCTGCGACGTGATCTGCTCCATGATCTCGGAACCAAGATTGCTCGGCGCTTCTGTCGCAACCCGGGTCACGACCGTTCCCGCCGCCATCGACACGAACAGCGCCGGGACTTGGGAGACCAGGCCGTCGCCGATCGTCAACAACGAGTAGAGCTGGATCGCTTCGCTGATACGCAGCCTGTGCTGCACGGTGCCGACAACGATGCCGCCAACGAGGTTGACGGCGATGATAATGAGACCGGCGATCGCATCACCTTTGACGAACTTCATGGCGCCGTCCATCGCTCCGTAGAGCTGGCTCTCGCGCTCCAGCCGGCGTCGGCGGCGCCGGGCCTCGGCCTGGTTGATGTCGCCGTTGCGAAGGTCGGCATCGATGCTCATCTGCTTACCTGGCAGCGCATCGAGCGTGAATCGGGCAGCAACTTCGGCGACCCGTTCAGATCCTTTGGTGATAACGACGAACTGGACGATCGTGATGATCAGGAACACCACGAGCCCAACCACGACATTGCTGGAAACGACGAACTCGCCAAAGGTCTGAACGATGGATCCGGCATCGGCCTGGCTGAGCACTAGGCGCGTAATGGTGATGGAAATCGAGAGCCGGAACACCGTGGATATGAGAATGATTGCCGGAAGTGCGGAGAACTCGACCGCGGCGTTCAAGTAGAACGCCACCATCAGCAACAGAATCGACGCGCCGATGTTGACGGACACCATGACGTCGACGAGCGCCGTCGGAATCGGCAGGATCATCGCCATGATCGTGGTGACGATCAGGATGACGACGAGAAGCTCGCGCTTGTCGTTCGACCAGCGGGTCAAGCTCTCGACAATGGCCGTCATAGTCTGCGGTTCCATCCAAGCGGGATCGAAACCTTCGTCACATTGATCGAAACGCAGAGCGGCATGGTCTTACAAGCTCACGGCGAGCAGGTCTGCGCCGCGACGCAATACGACCCGGTCTTGTTCGATTCGATCGACGATCCACCCTTCGCTGATAACGGCGCCTGCGAACAGTTTCTGACCGCGTCCATCAATGACATACGGCCCATTTCCGGCCCAAATCGCCTGAACGGTCAAAGGGGCGCTACGCTTTACAGATTTCGCCTCAACCTGGCTCGTCAACACGATGGCAATGCCGAACGTGCCGTCGAACCATCGCTCAATGTCGCGCCACCTGCCTAACGCCGCGGGTTCAATGTTTCCTCTCGCCGTGATGGCGTTTGAGTCGCTGACAATCTCGACGGTCGTGAGGCCTGCAGTCAGCAATCGCTGGCGCAGCGCGTCCGCCGCGCCGTTCAAATCCGCCACCGGCGCGCCGGGCTCCGCGCCGGCCCGTCCCGTTCTGTCTTGGCCGGGCAGTAATGCGGGGGTAAGGGTGGGGGCGGGCGAATTGGGCGCGTGCCTGCTCGGATATTTCGTCGAACAATCGGAGTCGCAGCGCGGGGATCTCAGCCGCTCAGCTGTGGCATAGCCGCCATCGCCGGGCACCTTGTCCGCACCAGCGGGAAATCCCTGCAGAAGCAGGGCTAGACAGACCAGGATCGCGGCGGTGCCGAGTCCATACCTCAAGAAGGTATAGCGGGTCGTTCTGCGCTTGCGGGTGCAGCGGAGCTGAATTCCATTCAGAACGACATCGGCCGGATAACGACTGATCCGTGCTTCTCCGGCACCGAGCAGGGTGCCGTTCAGCAGAACATTATCCGCGGTGCCTTCGATTTCGCAACAGTCCGCCTCTAGCGCGAACCGCGCGTGCAAAGGAGCCAGACAGTCATCCATGAGAACGACATCGGCGTCCATCGAGTGACCCACCAGATAGGTCCCGGCGTCGAGTTCTTGCCGGACGCCGGCATGAAGGCCCGATCGGATCGTGAGTTCGAATGGGGACGGTGATGCCGGCATTCTCTGCCTCTCCATCAGGACCTAGCAGCCATGTTGGCAGCGGAGCGCTCGGTACGAACGCCCCGTGCCGTAAGCGGTTGGTAGCTGTCCGAGGGCGATCGCTGGATCAGCCGACGTTCGGGCGCTGCTGCGCGACCGTCTCGATCGATCCCCAGTGCGTCTTCTTGGTCGTGATCTCGGCATTCGTCTTGATCGCTTCGTCGAAGGCACTCTTCATCTTCGCGATCGCGCTATCGATGCTCGAGTTCGATGACGTCGTCGAAGAAACGGAGCCTGTTGAGTGGGACATCGCTTTATCTCTCTATGCTTGTGTTGCGTTGAGGATTGGGCTGTCGGGGAATGCCCTCCAGCCGGGAAGTGATCGTTAGCGTTGTCTACGCTGATCACCTCTCGGCTGAAGCGGCGGCTTCGATCCCGTCCCGAGGCGCACCTTGCGAGGTGCGCCTCTCGCGGCTTCCTTCAACGTCCTGGTCTCATCGCCCTCGTCGCGTTGCGAGAATGAGGCCTCGTTGCTTTACTCAGCTCTGTCGGTGATATGGTTGTCGGCCGAGAGGTGTTCCGCGGAGCGGTCGCATGGCGATCCCGAGCTTGAATCTGCGAGTTGCAGAATGATCGAGGAAAGCTTGTCGAGGATGTTGTTCTTCGTCGCCTGGTCAAGGCCCTTTGCCTCTGAGACTTGGCTGACGAGCTGATTCAGCGTCTTGAGTATCGAGCTGTTCGCGCCGGGTTGATGGGATGGGCCGGACACGAGTTGCTTCAGGATCTTCGCGATCCCGTCGAGCAGCTGACCTTTGGCGGGATCGCTGGGCCCAGTGGAATTCGTGATCTGATGGGTCAGGTCACCAAGGATCTTGGCAACGCGGCCGTTGTTCCGCGCGTCGCACTGGCCCGGTCCGCCCCTCAGGATGCTGATGGCCGCCGAGATCAGAGCCGCCTTGTCTGCAGGTGTCTTTGCGTCCGCGACCAATCCAAGAACGTCCGATGCTATGGAAGACGTCCGCGGATCTTGCTGCTGCGAGGCGGGCGGCATCGACGACGGCCACCAATCCCCCGCATCACAGCGATGAGCCGGATGAGCTGACGACCCGCCGGACGTGGGCTGAAATCCTGCAAAGCCGGGCCAGGACGACGCGTGTCCGTGCGGACCCATCATGTGACCGGTGTGAGCTTCACGTGAGGATGATGCGTGGGAGCTGACCCTAGACATGCAACTCTCTCCTTGTTTGCGATCCGATGTCTTATCTGTCTTGTTCTGAGCAAAGGGTCTAACGAGGCGTCGGTCGGCATGCTCCGTCACGGATCCGGGGTTGCACTATTCTCGTCGCCGACGGATGCCATCTCCTGAATACCGTCCTGAGCAACAGTCATGAGCATGAACGCGGCCGCCTGCGGCATTGCGCTGAGAAACGCCTCCTCGAACTTTGCTTGATCCTCAGCCGAGACTGCCTCGCTGCTGCTCGGGGCGCTTGCCGTCGCGGTCGTCATGCTCGATGCTTCTACGGCCATTCTGACACTCCTTTGATCCGTCCGGTCGATCTGGCAGGACTTGCGAACCCGTTGATTTGCGTCATGGCACGTCGCCTGGGGCGTTGAGCTTGACCACTTGGACGTGCTCCCCGCGATAGACGGTGACTGACGATGGCTGGTCAGCTCGAGGCTGCAGTGCTGCGAGCGTACGCTCCACCGCTTGGATGTATTGCGGGGGACCCGAGACCAGGGCCATGTCGGCCTGCTTGATGGATCTGAGTGAGAATCGCGCGTCGGAGAGCGCGAGATCGCGAAGTGCGGCTTCGAGACGCTGGAGCGGCACGGCACCGAGTTGAACGAGCCTGCTCGAAGCTTCCTTGTTGCTGGTGACATAGATCCGAAAGCCGTCGAAATACCAGTCGAGTCCGTAGTTCCGGGATAGATGCTCGATGAATTCTCTGGCCTTGAGTTCAGGCAGAGGCCCGCGCACACGTCCCCGTACGTCCGGGCTCACCTCTAACCGCAGGCCGGTATTCCGTCCGAATTCCTGAAGAACGTTGCCAAGGTCTTGGTCGACGATGGTGTACCTGTAGGACTCGGTCGGCCAAGCAGGTTCACCCGCGTCTGCGGACGTGGTGTGGATTGCAGTCGCCGAGAGCGTCAGGCAGACGGTCGCGATCGCAGCCACGCTGCGCAATGGGACCAGAACCCGAGATGCCAAATGGTCGCATGGAAAAACGTGGCCTTCGTGCGACCTTGTCGCGGAACAATCGTGGCAATCGTGTAGTTGATCGCGCGTACCCACGAGCAGACTCACATGTACTTGTTGCTATCAGCTCGTCTCATTCAATCACAGCGGTCGCGGGTGCGTCGGAGAATATATTAGGAAAATATTATGCTCTGCCCCGCCGGGTGCTGTGCAAAGCTCTGTCTGATCTGTTGTGCAAGCCATGGCCCGGCTGTCCTTGTGAGTCATTATTTGTTTGGAGTGAGCAATGGCGAAAGCACGAGGAGTCCTGAGACGGCATGGAGCGGCGATATGACGACGGTTGCGCCGTTGGGTGGCGTCGCAGCTTCCGGAACAGTTGGTGTCAGTTTCGGAGCCGTTGAGCCCGGAGCGGCCGCCCAGCAGTCGTTTCAGGACGCTCTGCATAGATCGGTCACTAAACTGCCTATGGAGCCTGAGCACGCCGTCGACCAACTCGGCGGCAAGGTGATGGAGTGGATGGAGAGCTCGTACGAGCGGGTCCAGCGCAATGCCGCGCCCGAGCTCAATCTCATGCCGGAGCCGGCAGCATCCGGTCCAGCATCTTCCAACATTGGCGGAGCGGCCCTGGGAGTGGACAAGCCAGACGCGGGCCGTCAGGCCCTGCAAATGCTGGAGCACGCATTCTCGTTTGCCATTGAGGCGACGCTGATGTCGAAAATCTCGACCGAGTCGACCCGAATCTTCAACACGTTCTTGAAGGGACAATGAGAATGGTCGGTTGCGGCAAACAATGGCTGGCCGCTCGAGGGCACGGATTGAATTTGGCGCTGGTGCTGGGCTTGGCGTTCATGCTGAGCGGTTGCAAGGGCGAGCTCTATAGCCGCTTGAGCGAGAAGGAGGCTAATCTGATGATGGCCCTTCTGCTGCGCAACGGAATCGCCGCCGACCGACTCCAGGCAAAGGACGGTAGCAATACTGTCAGGGTCGAGCAGGAGCGATTTGCCGACGCTGTGACGCTGCTGAATGCGTCCGGGTTGCCGCATGCGAAGTTCGAAGACATGGGCAGCATATTCTCAAGCAATGGTCTGGTGTCGTCACCCACAGAGGAGCGAGTCAGGTTGATCCACGCGCTCAATCAAGAGTTGGCAAGGACGATCATGGAGATCGACGGAGTCATCTCTGCCCGAGTCCACGTGGTGCTGCCTAAGATAGACCCGTTGCGTCACGATCAGGTTCCGTCGTCGGCGGCATCGGTGTTCATCAAGCATGACGCGCGCGCCGAAATCGCCGTGCTCCTACCGCAGATCAAGACCCTCATTGCCAACAGTGTCGAAGGACTGACGTACGACAGGGTGGCCGTGGTTTTCGTGCGTGGCAGTTCGGATCCCGTCGAAGTCAGCCCTTCCACGTCGATCGAGACGACGGCATCCGTTCTATCTCACGACGGATCTGCCCTGCGTGACGGTCCGCTCATCCTGCAGGTGTCAGCCGCGGTAGGGGCGGGGCTGCTGGGATCGATCGGAATCTTCCAGCTCTGGCGCCGGGCACGCGTGGGATATGCGCAACGCAACGCGCCGCGTCGGGAGGCGCGAAGGCCGGCGCGTGATCCGCTGCGCGTCGTATCCTAGTGCGATTGAAGTGGGCGTGGCCGGCAAATGAGTAGGCTTGTGCAACCTGGAGCATCCCTTGGTTTGCGTGATCCGAAGGGCGGCGGCGGCTGCGAACCCGGCGCGCCGGTGGGGCATCGGCCGGTGATCGATATGGACACGTTTTGCCGATTGCCGGCACGCTACATCCACGTTGAACGATTTCTCGCGTGCGTACCGGGCGTTTCGCCCGGGCTTGCCGCACGGATACTCGCCTGCGACCGACTCCACCGAGATATCTCAGAGCGGATCGTTGTGCATTATGAGCTTGATTGCTGCACGGCAGCCGACGTCGCTGACACGCGCAGTCGCATTGCGCTTCTCGACTGCGAGCAGCTATGCCGCGTCGGTGAGCTGGCCGGCGGTGTTTGGCATGCCCACGCAATTCGTTCCACGGTCCTCAAGACTACGCTCCGGGAGCATCTCGGAGAATTCGATTCCCGACTCCACAAGGTCGCGCTCGCCAATATCGATCTGTCGCCCAAACCCGATCGCCCCCCGAATCCATCTGCGCTTGCGGACGTCATCCGAGGTGATGGGATGCAATGTCTCAATGCCGCAATCTGGCGACTCCCCGCCACCTTGCGCAGCCGCATCCTTCTTCGATTTCCGATTAACTCGCCGCTGGGCTCCTCGGTCTCGCGGCGACACCAACAGCTTGGTCCGGAGATTGTTGATCGCGTTCTAGCCGATGGGATGGTGCCGTGAAAGCCCCCGAGAGTGACAAGCCTGCCGGCACGTTCCATCCGCTCGGACCCGTGGTTCGAGCCGAAGAGGCGGAGACCTGGTTTTCCGCGGCTGCCTCTCTTGCCGACGCCCGGCGGCAATGCGAGCAGATCGCCGCGCAGGCCCGGCTCGCGTTCGAAGAGCAGCGCATGAGAGGCTTCGAGGATGGTCGTCTCGCGGGAGTTGAGGAGGCGGCCCGCCTGATTGCGGAAACGAAGGTCACGGTTGATGATTTCGTCGCCGAACTGCAAGACGAACTTATCACGCTCGTCGTCGAGATCATCAGGGAGATCCTCGGAGGTTTTGAGCCGGACGATCTCGCCGCGCGCGCCATCACCAGAGCACTCGAAGAGATGCGTTCCGGTACGGCCCTCGTGCTGATGACTGCGCCGCAGGAGATGGAGTCCATCCGTGTACGAGTGGCCACGCTGCTGGAGGATGGGGCCGACCAGCTCACCATCGTGTCGGACCCGCAGTTTGCGCCGGGGCGCTGTATGCTTTGGAGCGAGTTCGGGCAGATCGATGTTTCCGTTGACGCTCAACTGGAGCAGCTCGCCTTGGCGCTGCGTGCCGGTTTCGAGGGGGTGGAGCCATGATGCCGGCAGGCTCTGCCACGCACCGACTCGCGCGAATCCTGCCGCAGTTGCGTGAAGCTGCAGGCCGTTCGCAACTGCGCCCGATCCGAGGGCGCGTGGTTCAGGTGTCGGGGGCCCTCATCAGGGCGATCGTTCCCGATGCGCGTGTTGGCGATATCTGTTTGCTCCGTTCTGCCCACGCCTCGGCTGATCTGCAGGCCGAGATCGTGGGCATCGAAGGCGGTGTCGCGTTGCTGACGCCTCTCGGAGACGTGGCGGGTCTCTCAACAAGAACGGAAGTCGTCTCGACAAGGCAGGCCCTCGGCATCATGGTTGGGCCAGCGCTGCTCGGCCGCGTCGTCGACGGGCTCGGGCGCCCTCTCGACGTTCAGGAACGAGGATGGCCCGAGTTCGACCAGATTCGACGAGTCCGCGGAGCTGCGCCGGCGCCCTTGGCCCGGCGGCTCGTTGACGGCCCTTTGTCACTTGGCATCCGGGCGATCGATGGTCTGCTCAGCTGCGGCGAGGGGCAGCGGATCGGCATCTATGGCGAACCCGGCGCGGGCAAATCGTCGCTTGTCGCCCAGATCGTCCAGAACGCGGACGTCGACGTCTGCGTTGTCGCACTGATTGGCGAGCGTGGGCGCGAAGTTCGAGAAATGGTCGAGCGCTGCCTGGCCGGAGCGGCTCGGGCGCGATCAGTCGTGATTGTCGCAACCTCCGACCGGCCGCCGACGGAGCGCGTCACTGCTGCCTATGTCGCCGTGACGATCGCGGAGTACTTCCGGGATTGCAACGCACGCGTGCTCCTGGTGCAGGACAGTGTCACTCGCTTTGCGAGGGCATTGCGTGAGATCGGACTGGCCGCGGGCGAGCCGCCGACGCGCCGGGGCTTTCCGCCGTCGGTGTTTGCGGCATTGCCCGAGTTGCTCGAGCGGTCCGGTCCCGGAGTCGCCGGCTCAATCACTGCATTTTACACCGTGCTGGTTGAGGGGGATGGTACCGCGGATCCGATCGCGGAGGAGACGCGCAGCATTCTGGACGGGCACATCGCGTTGTCACCTAAGCTCGCACAGTCGGCGCATTTCCCTGCGATTGACATCGTGTCCAGCCTCAGCCGCGTCATGGATCAGGTCGTGACGAGCCGTCATCGCTCTGCAGCCAGGAGGATGCGTGAACTCATAGCTCGCTATGCAGAGCTTGAGTTCCTGCTGCAGGTTGGGGAGTACAAGGCCGGATCAGATCCGATCGCCGATGAGGCGATCGCCAAGCAGGATGCTATCAAGTCCTTTCTGCGGCAGGGCCTCGGCGAGGCCGTTCCGTGGGATCGCACGATCCATCAACTCGAGCAGCTCGCGTCATGAGGTACGATCCACTGCTCACGCGCATACGCAGGATGCGGATCGTTCTCGGAGAGAGGGAGCGGCGGGCGAATTCCGCGCTTCAGCGCGGCGTGGAGGCACAGGTCGAAGCGGCTGCAGAATTGACGCAGATCAATCATGCGGTTGCGTTGCAAGCAGCGGCGCGTGGCGCACGCGAACGTCAGATCTACCAGCAGATGGTAGGGCGTCCATTTTCCGCGCGGGAGATCACCCAACTTGACGCGCAACTCAGGCGCCTCGAGTCGCTGGCAATGGCGCTTGCCGAGCAGCGCCTTGCGAGCATCCGTACGCTCGACCAGGCGCGTAACGAAGTTCAGGGTCTACGCCTCGAATTCGTGAAGGCTCATCGGAGGCGTCGCAAGTGGGATGAGTTATCGCAGCAATCACGTCGCCGTCACGAGAGCCGTGAGACGTTGCTAGAGGAGATGGCTAATTCGGACGGCAGGGCGGCGGGGCGGCAAGCATGAACGCGCCATTCCCCGCTCGCGGGCGCGGAGCGCCTGACGGTGAGATCACCGAATTTCATCCGGACGTGCTATCCATTGCTGATGTTCTACGTGCCCGTCGTTGGTGTCGGCGACTGGCTGAACTCACCTGCGAGTTGGCGGGTCTGCCGCTGCGGATTTCCTTCTCGGGCGCCTCCTCGGGCGTTTCGAGTCGGCCGGCGTGTCGTCTGCATTTTACGATCGGCGGTGATCCATGCGCCGTAAGTCTGCCTGTCGAGGTGATCGATGCAACGCTGCAGGCGATTGATGGTCCGCCTCGAACGACGCTCGCCGAGCCCGATCTGCTGCTTCTGATCGAGTTCGCCTGCGCCGCCATACTTGATGCAATCGAGGAGACGCTCGGCCTCCCCGTCATCCTCACGCATGCTTCCTTCGATGGCAGCGTTCCGGACTCGATCGGAATCCCGTGTCGCGGCAGGTTTGGCGAACGATCGTTCAGTGCTTACCTGTCTTTAGCAGAGCCATACGAATCCCGTTTGGCAAATCAAGTTCAAGCATTGGGTCCGGCTGCTGCCGCCGGAGTTCCGATCTGCGCGGCCTTCCGGCTTGGTGCTACGCGCGTCAGCGCCCGCTTGCTTGCGAGCTTACGGCCGGGAGACGTCGTGATCATCGAACACGCGATGCCGGGTGGACGCGTCGCCGCCGTCTTCGGCGAGCGTCGTCTCACCTCATGCCGCTTCGAGGGAGGCGACGCGACAGTGGTGGACACGTTGCACCAGATCAGAGGCGATCTTCATCATCATTGGACGGCTGTGGACATGACGGCACATGAAAGCGTCGATACAGGCGCAGACGATGTGAGCCTGGACGACCTCCAGATCAAGCTCCTATTTGAGATCGGCCAGCTCGAGATACCTCTCGGCGAGTTGCGCATGATCGCGCCGGGCTATGTCTTCAATCTCGGTCGGGATCCGCGACATGCAATTGAGATTCACGCGGGGAATCGGCGGATCGGGCAGGGCGAGATCGTCAGGATCGGCGAGGCAATCGGCGTGCGGATCAACAGATTGTTCAATCACGAATGAGCTGAAGCCGTGACCCAGTTCAATTTGTTCGCTGTTCTCGCGGTCATCGCCGGACTTGGCCTTGTCATCTTTGTCGTCGTGACGATGACATCGTTCGTCAAGATCGCCGTGGTCCTGTTCCTGATCCGGAACGCGCTGGGAGTGCAGCAGACGCCTCCAAACCTCGTGCTCTATGCCATTGCGCTGGTTCTGACGGCCTATGTCAGCGCGCCGCTAGTGCAGACCGTGTATGAGCGCGTCAATGATCGTCCCAGCGAGTTTCAAACCTTTACCGACTGGAAAGATGCTGCTGAGCGGGCAGGCCAGCCAATTCGCGAACATCTGAGCCGGTTCACGACGGTCGCGGAGCGAGAGTTTTTCGTCACTGCCACCGGCAGCTTATGGCCCGATAGCAGCAGGGCCAAGCTGTCGAGCGAAGATCTCGTTATTCTCGTTCCCTCCTTCATGAGCTCGGAGCTCAAGCGCGCCTTCGAGATCGGCTTCCTGCTCTATCTGCCCTTCATCGCGATTGATCTCGTGGTGTCCGCGGTTTTGATGTCCCTTGGCATGTCGATGGTGCCGCCATCGACGATCTCCGTCCCATTCAAGTTGTTCTTGTTCGTGATGGTCGAGGGCTGGTCCAAGCTGATGCATGGCCTGGTGTTGAGTTACGGATAGCCTGCGAGATGGGTAGGGGAAGCAATGGGCCAAGCGACAATCGTCGATCATCTGGTCAGGGGTCTGACGGTCGTTCTCATCTTTGCCATGCCTCCCCTGGGTGTGGCGATGGTTGTTGGCCTCTTCGTCTCAATTCTTCAGGCCGCAACCCAGATTCAGGATCAGGTGCTGCCGCAGACGATCAAACTGATTGCCGTCGTGGCCACGCTGGCGGTGTTCGGCGCAGTGTTGGCGGCACCGCTGATCCAATATGCCGATCAGATCCTTGCGGATTTTCCTGCACTGACGCGTTGACGGGCCTTCCCTTCATCGTGCTCGGAGGGATATGGGCGACGCGGAGTGGCGATGGGGCTTGACCTCATGCCGTTGGACAGCATCGAGGCGGGGGCCAACCTCGTCTTCCGTCATCTTCTTTCGTTGGCGCTCGCCATCGCGCGTCCCAGCGCCTTCGTCATGACCTTTCCCGTGTTTGTTCGCCTCGGGCTGACCGGCTCGATTCGTGGTGCCTTCGTGGTCGCGATCTCGCTACCGGTCATGACCGGACTTGTTGAGGTGCTTCCTCCGATCGGCACGCAAACATTGCGATTGGTCGCGGTCGGGTTCAAGGAAGCGATCATCGGAGGGCTCCTTGGTCTGCTGCTTGGGATCCCGTTCTGGGCCGCCGAGGTCGCGGGCGACCTGCTCGACTACGAACGTCAGGCGCCCGATGCCCAGCTTCAGGATCCCAACGCCATGACCGAGTCCACCGCGTCTGGTACGCTTTTTATGCTCGCTGCGGTGGTTCTGTTCGTCGCAGCCGACGGCTTTCATAGCGTCGTCGAAGCCCTTTATGGCAGCTACAGGCTCTGGCCGGTCATTGAGCTCGCGCCTCTGCTGCGCGCGGAGAGCGGCCTATTGGCGCTGGAAATGCTCGTCCGCGTGCTGCAGTTGGCATTGATCCTGGCATTTCCAGTGCTGGCGGCCATGTTTGTTGCGATGTTCGCGCTGATGGTGATTGCCCGTTTCGCACCGCAGTTGAATGTGTTCGATCTTTCGATGGCGGCGCGCAACCTGGTCTATTTCCTGGTTCTGCCGCTCTATGCGGCCTTTCTGCTCGATCACTTCGGTACTCAGCTTGGAGAGTTGACCGGAATCTTGGACCAACTAGGGCAGTTCCTGCGATGAGTGAGGATGGCGGCACTGAGGAGCGGACGCTGCCTCCGAGCGAGCGGAAGTTACGTAAGGCGCGCGAAAAGGGACAGGTCTTTCGCAGCACCGATATGGTCGCCGGTGCATGCCTGTCGTCCATGCTGCTCTATCTCTGGCTGATCTTGCCGGAGCTTTTCGCGCGGTTACGGGGAGCCATGATGCTCGTGGGCGATGCGGGCGGGCAACCGTTTCGGGAAGCTGCGGGCACGATCGGAACGATGATGTACGAAGCCGCCGTGCCATACCTTGCAAGGGGGGCGGCCATCGTCGTCCTAATGTCCCTCGTCGTTAACGTCGCCGTCACCAAGGGGATCGTCTTCAGCCTTGACCCTATCAAGCCCCGCGCGGAGCGCTTGCATCCCGCAAAGGGTTTGAAGCGGATTTTCGCGCTCAAGAGCCTGATCGAGCTGGTGAAGAGTCTGGTCAAGACGACCCTCCTCGTCACGATCTCGGTTTTCGTCCTCGAGATGTCGCTCAACTCCTTGGTTCACACGCCAGGATGCGGTCTTTCGTGCCTCGTGCCAGTGACCGGGGCGGTCATGGCACCGCTCCTCGTCGCGGCAATAGTCATGCTGATGGTGGGCGGCCTTATCGACGTTCTGGTGCAGCGCGGACTGTTCATGCGCGAGATGCGGATGACACGAAGCGAGGCGAAGCGCGAGCGGAGAGACCAGGAAGGCCTGCCGGAGGTGCGCTCTGCGCAACGCCGTCAGCGGCAATCGCTGGCGCACGGTGGAGGGCGGGGAGGAATCGAAAGCGCAACAGTGGTCATCGAGGGCGACGATGTGATGGTCGGGCTGCGTTATGTTCCGGGCGAGACACAGGTCCCAAGGCTCGTGTGCAAAGGACGTTCCGTCCGTGCGCACAATCTCACCGAAGCTGCGGCTGAGCTTGGCATTCCTCGTTTCCGCAATCCAGACCTCGCAGAGGAACTCGATCGCCGTATCGCTCAGGACCATTACATCACCGAGGAGTTTTTCCAGCCGGTGGTGTCGGCCTTGCGCGCGTGCGGCATGTCCTGAGTGTAGCCGTGCTGCCCCACAGTATTTTCACAATATATTTCGGATCGGCCGCCGGCTGATGCCCTAAACTGTCGTTCGGACATGATCGCCGAGCGGGCTGCATGGCTGACGAACTGCGTCTGCCAGAGCAGAGCCGCCGCCGCTAACGGGGAGACGCACGAATGCGGATAGATGACGCAGGTGGCTCGGTTGTCGCCAGTCCGCCTCCTCCGCCTCCTCCGCCGCCGCCGCCGCCGCCGCCTCCACCCCCGCCACCGCCGCGGCCGAAGTCCGCGGCATCGTCGTCGGGCATGCTCGATCGCAATTCGGCGCTCTTTCAGCCCCCTCGGCCTTTCATAGGTCCGGTTCTGCAGCCGACGCCTGTGTTGCTTGGCCCGCCTGCTCCGCCGAAAGCGGCGGCGACATGTCCGGGAGTTCCCGCCCCGGCGCCGGCGGCGCCGGTCCCGGACGCCGTTTCGCAGGCAAAATCTGTTCAGACAAAAGCGCAGACCACTCTCGACGGTGATGCTGGAAAGCTGCATAAACTGCAGACCGAACTGAATGATGCACAGGGAACGAAGGCTCCGATCGGGTACGGTCGCGGCGCGGGCGCCGCGGTGGCTGCGCATCAAGCCCATATCAGCGATCTGAAGAAGCAGGTTGCGGCCGCTCAGCAGCAAGTCACCGCCGACCAGGCGGTGTTGAGTTCGGCCAAGAGCAATCTGAGTGCCGCACAACGCATCGACGCCGCCGCAGCGAACTACAAGCCGGCACCGCCGCCGGTCACCGTGAAAGATCCGGTCGCGCGGAAAGTTGTCCCGCTCGTCGACGCGGCCTCGGCCCAGGTTTCCGCGGGAAAGGCCAAGGTCACCGCCGATACGGCTGCTCTCGAACAGACCAAATCGCAGCTCGGCCGTCTGGACACCGAGATGGACCGGGGGATCAGCGCCGGAACATTGCACCGTCTGTCGTTGCTGAATCAGCAGCAGGATGCGCAGCAACACAAGCTGGCGACGGACCAGCGCAAGCTTGATGCCGCGAGCGCCGACCTTGCGGCAGGGAAAAGCGTCGTCTACGGGCAGCAGGCCGCGGCGGACAAGAAAGAGCTCGAGAGCGCTTCCACAGCGCTGAAGAAAGCCGGTGTCACGATCGACCAGAACGACAATCCGACCCAGGCGAATTTGACGCCATCGCAGCTGCGCGCCTATGACGACTTCACCGTCGCGCGGAGCAAGCTCAACGCCGATGTCGGCATGGTCGCGCAGGGCAAGGCCCAGCTCCAGTATTATGCTTCGAATTCCGAGAAATACGGGACGGTTGCGAAGGATGCCCAGGATCGGGTGAACGACGCTCTGCATCCATTGGGGTACACCATACGTGCAACGCGCGGCAGCGATCCGCAGCAGGCATCGCTCGATCTCAAGCTCGCGAACGGGAACGCTGATTACCAGAATGCAGGCTGGGCCGCAGCTCAGCACCGGGTGGCATTTGCGGCGGCAGCGCAGACCGATCTTGAGGCAGCGCAGGACTCCGATCTTGCCAAATTGTCCCCGCAAGCCCGGCAGACCGCTACCACGGCGAAGATCGAATACGATCAGGCAAGCGCCTATCAGAACAAAGTCGGGACCGACCTCGCCCTGATCAAGGGCCACCAGGCCGTCTCGGATGCGCAGGCCGCCTATATCAAGAATCCGACGGCCGCCACGGAGCTCAAGCTGAACCAAGCGCAGCATCAGTTGCGCGAGCTCTCGACAATGTCCGACATTGCGACGGCGGGCTTCAAGTCGGCAACCGGGCTTGCCTACGCCGACCAGCGCAATACGACATTGGCTAATCTGGAGCAGACCTATAGCCATGTTCCCTTGCCCTCAAACTCGCCGGTGTTGCAGCAGATTGCGCAGGCAAGAACTGATGCGGCATCGGCAGGCCTGATCACGAAAGAGCTGGCTGCAACGACCAACAGGCTGGTTCAGGATTATCGTGTCACACAGAGCGAGGCGGCGGTCGCAACCGCGCGGCAGTCCGCCAACACTGATTCGGTACAAGCTGGCAATGTACAGGCTGTGGGTTTCACCAAAGCGAGCAGCGCCCTGACGACGGCTCAGCAATCGCTTCAATATGCAAAGCTTCAACAGAAGCTGGCTCAATATCAGCTGCTGGACTCCCAGTTTCGGCTGACATTGCCGCAAAATCTACTTGATCCGCAAACGGCCTCTGACCAGAGCGCGCTCTCGCATGCGTACAATACATTCTTTGCGCAGCATCCGGGTGCCTTGAGCGATGGCGCGGTCGCTGAGCAGCTTGCGAGCCTCAAAGACGCGAACGCGCGAGTGGATATCGGTCAAGGGCTACATGAGCTGCAGGATGCCATCGACAGGGAAGACAAAGCGCTCGGCAACCGCAGCCTTCTGCAGAAGGGCGGCGATTGGGTCGGGGGACTGTTCGGTGCCAACCGGTCTGAGCTCGAGTCGGATTTGCAGGACAAGAAAGAGGCGCTCACGGCCCTGCAGAAAAATCAGGGAGGGATGACTGCCCAGGAGGTCAACGGCGAGTATCTGAACATCATGGGTAATCTGGCCACCCAGAATGACCGGATGTTCGAGAACGAGCGCAAGACCGACGCCAATTGGTCGAGTGCACAGGAAGTCGTGCGCGACGTCGCGATCGCCGCGGCTGCGACCGCGGTTACGATGGCCACGGCCGGAGCCGGCGCGCCAGTATTGGCCGCCCTTGCGGCGGGCACATTGGTGGGAACGGGAACGGCCGAAGCCATCGACACGGCCCAGAATGCAGCAACTGTGTTCGGTGGCGGCGACATTCACAGCGATCCTCACATCTCACTCGACGCAGCGCTGACCAACAACTTCTTCAAGGGTGGCGGCAGCTGGGATGAGGTGAAGCAGGCGGGCGTTGATGCGACCGTATCGGGCGTGCAATCCCTCGGCGCAGCAGGGGGGGCGTTGACGGGCGGAGCCACGGAGGCCTTCCTTACGCGCGGCCTCGACCAGGCTGCAAGCTCGGTCGTCTCGAAGCTCGCAACCGGATCAACGGTCATGGTTGCCAATCAGGGGGTGATGGGTCTCGGCAACGTGGCGGGGACGTATGTCGAGTCCCAATATCAGCTCTCGGAGGGACGGCTCACGCAGGACGAAGCCCAGGCGCAGATGAAGGATGCGTTCTCCGGATACTTCAAGAATCTCGCGGTGGCCGGCGTGACGGGAGGTCTGACGAAGTTTGTCGATGGCAAGGTCGCCGTGCGGACCGCAAGCGCGGCACGGCCGAATGGACTCGTGTCGAACCCGCTCTATCAGACGGCCTCCCAATTGGGCGCGAACACCATGTTGACTGCCGGCCCCGGGCTCCTTTCCGGCAAGGCGCCGACCGCCCAAGACTATCTGTCCATCGGTCTCAATACGGTTTCCGGTGTGGCTTCTCATCACTATCAGCAGAGCAGATCCCGCACCGTGGCCGAAACGGGCCTTGCCGGTCAGCCCGCCGCGTTCGACGCGGGAAGGAAGGTGTTTGACGCCTATCAAGGTCAGGCGAGCGGGACATCGCCGAATGGCATCCGGCTGCAGGCCATGGATCCCGCCGCTTTCGCCCGTGCATATCAAAAAGCCGGCGGCCAGCATGATCCGGTGGCGGTCGATGCTTTCAGCATCTCATCGGATCAGGGGCATCGCGTCTATGTACGGACCGATAGATTGAGCCCGGACGTGGTCGCACACGAGGCGGTGCATGCACTGACCTCGGAATCGTTCAAGAAGCTCGCAAGCACGTTGGTCATTGATTCAAGCCGGCCGCATTCGAACTTGAATGAAGGTGTGACCGAGCTTCTCGCCTCGCAGGTCGTGCCGCGCCGCGGCACATCGGCCTATGCGACGGAGGCAAAGATCGCGGAGGCCATTCGCGACCGGATGGGGGAGACCGACTTCCATAAGGCGGTTTTCGGAGGCGATCCAGCGGCACTCGCATCGTTCCGGCAGACCGCTTTGGCGTTGCACGAAAGACCTGTCAGCGAAGACTCGGCTGCAAATTGGGCCCTAGCCGCCTCGACGGCAGCCCAGCCCGCGGGTGGTGGCGGCGGCAAGCCGCCCGCGAGCGGCGGTGGTGCGGTCTCTCCGGCCTCGCCCCCGCCGGCCTCGAGCGGCTTGACTCTTGTGCTCAGCCCGAAGGCATTCGAACGATTTCAGGACCGGGTCGCTCTCCAACCCTCCAAATACGGCAGTAGCGCCGACAGGTATATCTACGTTGTGGAGACACGAGGAAACAAGCCAAGCCGACCGTTCGCCATGAACGACGCAAACATCAAACGGCGAGGAGTGATCGGAGCAACAGACCGCTTTGTTGACTGGGGCGGAAGTCCGCCGCAATCAGCCAAGACATACAGCCGACGCTACGATCTACCGAAAAAGGATTTTCGTGTCGTGGTCACGGATCAGCCCTACACGGGAGTGGGCGATCGACAAGTGGCACCGCGCAGGTCAGGCCTCCGACAGGCTCTGCCCGTTGCTGCAGGAGTGGCCTCCGATGCGGTTGCCCTTGCAGCAGCCGCGCGGTTCGGATCTCTAGGCATGCTGGCGGCCTGGAACGCCACAGTTCGTGGACCGCTGAACATCGTTCAGCTCAAGCCGAAATTGGCTGCCAAGTTGAGAATACCCGAAAAAGCAGCCCCGTATTTGCGAACCGCAACAGGTGTGAGCTTCATTGCCAACGGCATGGCAAACGACATCGTCAGTGTGACGAGCGGCCACCTGCTGAGCTTCCAATATGGTGGAGCAGCTGTCATCGGCTCCGCGCAAATCGTCTTGGGAGCGCGGAGCTATTTCAGTGGCTATGGCGCGCTTAGATCGCGTGGAGCTACCGATACGGTCCGGTCAACCGACACCAGTCTGAGCGAAATCGCGGACAGGAATAACGTACCGGACGAGGTGATCGGACGCGTCAATGCGAGAGATCCCGCGCATCCGCTTAAACTAATTAATCCAGATAAGTCGATCTCCATCAAGAGCAACGATGAGCAGCTCACTTTCCGCCAGATCGCCAGAAAGGAAAATAAGTCCGTCAGGAAGGTGCTCGAGGATGTCGGGCGTCGCGAGAAACTGGCAATTCCCGGGCGATTCACGTCTAAGGGGAGGCAGATCACCGCTCGGATCAAATCAGGCGAGGACCTGGATGCCTTTGCAGCGAGAAATGGCTCCTCCGCGCGGGCGATCATCAAGGCGCACCGGGATCGGATTCCAAGCACGTATACAAGCAATCCCGATTCGCATGCAGTTTGGACCGGCGCGGGGTTGAGGATTCCCGGGTCGTTTGACAACTCGCGAGGCCTATCTTGGACAGGAATTGCCTGGCGAACCGGCCGTTCTGCGCAGCAGTTGAAGTCCCTTAATGGGGCGGCCAGCGGAACCAACGTCAGAGAGACGGCTCCCGAAATCGTACATATCCCTCCAGCATCTTCCTGGGACACGACTCGACTGTCTCGCCGCATGCAGATAACCGGAAGTGCCGGTTTGATTGCTGGCAATGTTACTGAGCTTGTCTACGATATTCACGGTAATATCGGGGCTATCCCAGGCGCGGTCGGCGTCGCGGTTGGATCCGGCTTATCGATCTACGCGATGCTGCGCCGCAGAGCTCCGGCGAACTATCAAGTAGTAACGTCTGTTTCCTTCTCGCTGAAGGGGCTCAATCGCGCTTGGCCCGCTTTCGGGCACGTCAGCGATGTCGTTGTGACCTTCGTCAAGGATAAAGGGCTGGAAGGACTGAGTTGGTTACAGAGGTGACGGATCCCATGCGTCTCCTCTCTGCAGGGGGCGCCGAGTGGCGGGACGTCGTGGCGACAACGCGCCCTCGGCAACATTGACATACGTCGAGCACCCTCGGCCTAAGTAACCTCAAGCCGGCGACCCCGACGTCGGTGCAGACGCACGAGCAATTCGTCTGGCGCGCTCGAAGCGCCGCGATTCGCGTATATGGTTCTGTAGTGGGAGAGATGCGCAGTCCGCCCGGAGCGCCCAGCCCCGGCGGCTGGCAGGTTTCGATCGACCACACCTTGCCGGCGACCGCAGTACGTCGACGTGTGCCGCGCAGGGGAGCGACGCCCTCGTAAGATTGCTTTAGCCGACTCTCACCAAGCGTCGCAGTCGTATCCTCCCGGCAACCTTTCGGAACTTCACTTTGACAACAACAGCCATGATCGCATCTGCAGGCGAGGGCGCTAAATCTCGCCATAAACGCGAGACGCGAAGCAGGCATCGTCAAGAAAACAACTCGATGATGGTTCGAACCTCAGTTGAGTCGATTTATTGAAAATCGTAATGGTTGTGGACCTTCGGAGCAGGCAATCATTGGCTGAAGTTGACATGGAGATCGTCATCGATCTCGGTCCTTCGACTCTCGCTGGTCGCCATTGCGCGACAGTCTTCGCGAGATGAGCCCAATGTGCGCAGCGCAACATTGATTTGCCGCTTGGTATTATCGTGCCGAGCTGATATTTTCTCAACGCAATCTTAAGTTTCGTGGGCGGTTGAATCGCACAGGCGGCAGTGCGTCTTGCCGCAGCCATGAAAGAGTATCGTGTAGGTTGGCTATTGGTTAGCGCATGAGGGATAGCGGTGTTCCGCTTATAGGAAGGGACCAGGAGTCGATCCGGCTTCGCGGGCTTCTCCCGGACAAGAATGGACGCGCTGTTGGTGCGGTCCTGGTAGGAGAGGCTGGAATTGGCAAGAGCCGTCTGGTCGAGGCACTGGCCCAAACTGCGAAGCAGCGCGGCTTCTGTGTGGCGAGGGGGGCCGCCTACGAGATGGCCGAACCTCTGCCATATGGATTGTTTGCCGACACGTTCTCCCAATGGGCTCGCGAGCAGCCGACACTCCTCAACCATGCTCGCAATGACATGATTCGGCCGCTGTCTCGCGTGGTGCCGGCGTTCGCGGCCGCTGCGGATCTTCCTGCTCTCAAAGGACTCTCCGGACCGGACGAGCGGTTTCGACTGTTCGAATCCGCGGTTCATCTGCTTCATGCGGTTGCAGTCGAGTCTCCACTACTGCTCGTGCTCGAGGACCTGCACTGGGCCGATCGCGAATCCTGGTCGATGTTGCTGCATTGCTTACGCTCGACGCGATCTCTGCCGCTGCTGACCGTCATCACTCTCCGTCCCGACGAGACCGGCGGCGAGCCTCTGGAACTCAATGCGCTGATGCGCGAGAGCGAGCTTCATCGGATCGCGGTTCGCTCGCTCGAGCCGGCGGACACGATGCGCATGCTGGAGTCATTGGCAGACGAGCGGCTGCCTGCATCGCTTGCCACGGCAATTCACCGTGAGACTGGCGGCAATCCGTTCTATGTGCGCCAGCTCTTCAACCACCTTGTCGAAGAGGGAAAGCTTGCTGGGCGCCAGGGCCAATGGCCCGCCGATCTCGTGAACAACGGTATCGGCATCCCGGCCGGACTGCGTCCGTTGCTGTCGCGACGGTTCGCGCGGCTCTCGGGGCCGACCTTGGGAATGCTGCGGATCGCTGCGATATTTCCCGAAGGGTTCGATCTCGGCCGATTGCAGCTTCTGATATCGGATTCCGAAGAGACGATCCTGGACCATATCGACGAGGCGATGAGGGCTGGGGTCCTCGTCGTTCGCGGTGATGGCTACGTCTTTGCGCATGCGTTGTTGCGGCGCGCCTTGTACGACGAGCTGAACCCCGATCGGAGAGCGATTTTGCATCGACGCGCGGCGACGCGTCTCGCTGAGCTCGATGCCGATCCTGGAGAGATTGCGCATCAGTATCACGCTTCGCAGCGCATCCCGGGTGCTGAAATCGGCGAGGTCTTCGCATTGAACGCAGCCGAGCGCGCGAGAGCGAACTATATCAGCGAGCACGAAGCTGTATTCCTTCGGATCGCTTGCGATCTCGCAGGCGATGCTGTCTCGGACGAGATGCTCCGGGATCTCGCGCTTGCGCAGGCTGCATCACTCGACGTCGAAGCCGCCGATGCGACAACGCGCTTTCTGTTCAGCCGATGCTGGGAGCGGCGGCCATCATGGACCATGAGTTTCCTGGTGGCGATTGTCCGCAGGCTGCGGGACGCCGGCGCTCCCGCTGAGATGTGGCAGCCTCTGGTGGAGCGCGGACTGGAAGCCTGCGATGATCGCCGAGATTTGCACTGGGCCCGATTGGAGGTGCTCCGACAGGACTGGCGGTGCCGATGGAATGACGGGACGTTTGAGGCGATCTACCACGCGCCGGATCCGCGTGCGCTCGATCTCGTTCGTCAGCTTGGAGACGAAGAGGATCGTGCCTCGGCGCTCGACCTGTATGCTCCGCGATCCATCGAACAGACAGAGCAGGTGCAACGTTGGGCCGCCGAATGGCAGAATCCGGCGGCCATCATCCGGGCTCGAGAGGTCGTGACCCATGATTGGATCTATCGGCATGGGCAACTCGCCCTGGGGGTCGAAACTGCGCACGACCTGTTGCGGGATGCCAAGTGTTTCGGGTCGCTTCCCGGTCGGATCGAGGCGTTAACCTCTCTCGCGATTGCCGAGGCGAGCCTGGGTCATTTGGCAAGCTCAGACGCGGCGCTGCGCGACGCGCGTGCGCTGGCTGTCCGATTGGGACCGTGGCACCGGTTGCATCTTGCCCTGGAGCTTTCCGCGGTCGCATGGCGTGCCTATTTGTATGGTGGCGACTGGCCGGCGATTGGCCGAGTCGCTTCGCGTGCGCTACAGATCGTCAAGGATCATCCGGTGCGCCTTGGGCAAATCGTGCTCGGCTTCGCCGCTCTCACCGAAGCATTCCTGCCTGGCGAAAACGAATACGACGTTCGCATTGAGGCGTTGCTCCGATCCCTGGAGAACACAAATTCCGACAGACAGCTGTCGGATGATGCGCTTGGGCTCGGTGTCTGTGCCGCCTGGCAGCGTGAGGACGTCAAACGTGCCCGCCGGTTCGAAGCGTTGGTCCGCGCTCCAAAGCACGGGAGCACGATCGGTGCAGCCGGTGAATGCCGTGAATTCATCCTCGGACGCCTCGCGGCCCTTCAGGATCACACGGTTGCGGCACGCACACACTTCGCAAAGGCCCGCGGCGACCTTGACCGGGCAGGCCAAGTCTGCCTCCGAGCGCTCGTCGATCTTGATGAGGCGACCGTTGCGGGAACCTCAGGGGACAAGCCGTCATCGCGTGCGCTGCTGCAGCGGGGACGCGAGCAGTTCGTGGCACTCGGCATGCGAAGCTGGCAGGAGCGCGTTGATCGAGCACGGATAGAGGGAGTCGAGGCCGAGTCGCGCAACTTATACGCGCGAGGCCCTGATGATCTTTCACCACGAGAAATGGAGATCCTCAGCAAGCTCGCTGCCGGCAGCCGCTCCAAGGCCATTGCTGCGGAACTACGCCTCAGTGTGCCGACCGTCAATCGGCACATTGCGAACATATATATGAAGATCGGCGTGAGCTCGCGCGCCGCAGCAACCGCTTACGCGATGAGACACCGTCTCAGCATGCTCCAGTGAAGCAGTACACATCGATTGCATAGTTTTTATGATGGTGACGGCTGCAATGAGTGCGTAAGCTTACGGTGTGTAAAAAAATGAAAGTCATGGGCGGACAACGAGTAGCAGGGCAAGGAGTCGACGTCGGGCGTCGTCGAATCCCTTCGTGCGTGCTCGTCGGCGCTGTCGGAGCATTCCGGGAACAAGTTATACGCCTCTCGGGAGCTACGTCTGCGGCCGGCAAGTTGCGTCCGCCTAGGGTGGTTCAAGGGGACGTGGCATGCGTGATACAGACGGGGATATCAGCAAGGTAGACACCGCTTACACTAAGCTCAAGGACCTCGTCATCCACTATGATCTGGTCCCTGACGGCAAAGTCCGGGTGCTTCCGGGAGAGCATCTGCATATTGACGATCTGGCGGATCGCGTCAATGCGAGCGCCACGCCTGTGCGCCAAGCGCTGGAGCGCCTACAAGGCGAGGGGCTGATCGACAGCATCGCGAAGCGAGGCTTCTTCTCCAAGGTTCCGAACGCGTCCGAGCTGCAGGATCTGTATGAATTTGCCCGGCTGGTTCTTGAGCACAATATTACGAGGCCACTCGATCCGTCCTCGGTTGCGCGTCTCGGCCGGGGTTTGATGAAAGTGGAAGCCGTTGCAGTGGGCCACTCGGCAACGAAGTGCGTCAAGCATCATGCGATGACCATCGAGAGCGTCTTCGAGCAGATCACGCAGCTGTCGCGAAACGGGCAGATGCTGAGAATGATGCGGAACTTCAATGATCGCAGCCGGTATGTCCGATGCCTCTCGATCTTGCAAAGCCCGGATCACGGCGCGCAGGTACGAGAATGTCTCGAGCTGATCGAATTGCTCCGCGATCAAGATCCGAAAGGTGCAAGCGCTAAATTGGAAACGCACATGTGTCGGATGATCGTCGATCTGCCCGAGCTCATCAGGGACGCTAGGTCACGCTGGACGATGGCCGCGGCCATATAGATCTCGTTTGACGTTTGATTGTAATGCCCATGGGTACATCGACCTTCGACCTGTGAGAGGGTCCAAGACCCCGGTTGCGAGTGAAGCTCTGGATCCGGCATGCGCGGGGAGAATTCGCGGGGCGACCGAAGCCAAAATCAGGCCCATCATTTGAGCCCTGGCGTGAGCGAGAGGGTGGCGATGTCGGCGTGGTTTTCGAGCCGACTAGGCTTGCCGGGTGGGCTCTCAAGGGCTTGGCCGGCTATCGCCGCAATTGCTGTCCTGGCGATCGTGGGAGTCGCGCTGCTGTCCTACCGATTGGCCCTGAGCGCTGGCCTCGTGCAGATGAGCCGCGACTCCGATGATCGGCTTACGTTGATCGCCAGTACGTTCGATGCAACCGTTGCCCGCTTCCGATATCTGCCCACGGTTCTTTCACTCGCCGATCCGGTGCGCCGGCTGTTCCGGACACCGGGCGATGGGGCAGTTGTCGAAGCCGCCAACCGTTATCTTAAGTCGCTAAATCAGGCCGCGGGATCGGCCGAGCTCTACGTGCTGGACACGGCCGGGGTGACGCTGGCAGCAAGCAATTATGATGGAGCAAAGAGCTTCGTCGGGCATGCGTACGACTTTCGCCCCTATTTCCAAAGCGCAATCCGTGACGGGGAAGGGCAGCTCTATGCCGTTGGGGTGACGACCGGCTTGCCTGGTTACTTCTTGTCGCAACGGATCACCGAAGGCGAGCTTACGATCGGGGTCGCCGTCGTGAAGATCGATTTGACGCCGCTGGAAGCCGACTGGGTCAGGGCCGGTGATCTGGTGGCCATGGAAGATGAAGGAGGCGTGCTCATCCTAGCCAGCCGCGCGCAGTGGAAATATCATCCGTTGCGAAGGCTACCCTCGACCGCGGTCGCGCGTCTGAACGCGTCCCGGCAGTTCGGCGACACGATCGAGAATGCTCCGATCCTCGGTTCGTCGGCCGAATCGGGCGAGGTATCGGTCGAACTGGGCGACGACGATGGCGTCCACGAATATGCGCTGCGTGCGCGGCCTCTGCCGGCGCATGGATGGCAGCTGCTCATTTTTTCGGACATCGGGGAGGCTCGTCGGCATGCAATGACCATCGCGGTCACGGCCGGTTTTGCCGTTCTCACGGTACAGCTGCTTGGGCTTGTCGCTCATCAATGGCGGCAATCGATGAAAGCCAAGGGCGAAGCTAACGAGCTGCTGGAACGAAGTGTTGCGGAGCGCACGATGGAGCTGCGCGAAGCCAATCGTCAACTGACAAGTGAAGTCCTGGAACGAACGCGCACCGAGCAGGAATTGCGACAAACCCACGAGAGCCTGGTGCAGAGTGCGAAGCTTGCCAGTCTTGGACAAGCCCTGGCAGGGGTGGCGCATGAAATCAACCAGCCACTCGCGGCGCTCACCACTTACATCGCAAGCAGCCGAGTCTTGTTGCAACGCAACGAGATCGAACGAACGGCCTTGAACCTCGACCTGATGTCATCCATAGCCGAGCGAATGATGGCATTGATCGGTCACTTGCGCATGTTTGCCCGCAAGGAGACCGGTGCAACCAGCAGAGTCGATGTCGGTGTGACACTCGGCAATGCGATGCGGCTCCTGCAGTACCGGATCAGAAATGAAGGTATCGAGGTTGTCTTGGACTTGCCCGCGGAGCCGGCTCACGTTGAGGCGAATCCGATCCGTCTCGAGCAGGTCTTCGTCAACCTGCTCTCGAACGCGGTCCAGTCGATGCGTGATCGCCCGCGCCGGGTTCTCACGGTTTCCATCCGTCGTGCGGGTAGCACCGTTACGACCGAGGTCGCAGACACCGGGAGCGGAATCTCCGCGGATCACATGAAATCGCTGTTCGATCCGTTCTTCACCACCAAGGAAATCGGCGAAGGGCTCGGCCTCGGCCTTTCAATCAGCTATGGGATCGTGAGGGAGCTCGGAGGCACGATTTCGGTTGAGAGCGAACTGCAAATCGGAAGCCGGTTTCGGGTGACCTTGCCGACGCCGCCCGAGCCGGCCTAGACTTATCGGGGTGTGTGGATGAGCAAATCGATTCTTGTCGTTGACGACGAGGAGATCGTTCGCAGCTCGATCAGACAATGGCTGGAGCTGGGCGGCTTCGAAGCGCGCACAGCCCGAAATGCTGACGAGGCGCTGTCGATGCTTCAGGCCGAGCTGCCTGACGTGGTACTGACCGACTTCCGGATGCCGCATCGATCCGGCATCGAACTCATGCGCGACGTGCAGCGAATCGATCCCGACATTCCGGTCGTCCTGCTCACTGCTCACGGCGACGTTGCACTCGCGGTAGCGGCCATGCGCGAGGGTGTCTACGACTTTTTGCAGAAACCTGCCAACCCGGATCATATGTCTGCCGTGCTGGCACGGGCGGCAGAACAATCAGGATTGAAGCGTCAACTCAGGCAACTCACCAGCCGGCTCGGCGCCGAAGGTGAGCTGGAGCGACGTCTCCTGGGGACATCGCCCGCGATGGCGGGGCTGCGAAAGTCCGTTGGCGAGCTCGCCGAGCACGACCGGGATGTGATCCTCTTCGGCGAGAGCGGCACGGGAAAGGAGGTCGTCGCTCGCGCACTGCATGACCTCGGTCCGCGGGCACGAGCTCCATTCGTTGCGGTGAATTGCGCGGCTATACCCGCCGAACTGTTCGAGAGCGAGCTGCTGGGGCACGAGGCGGGCGCGTTCACTGGTGCACGCGGGGCTCGCATCGGGAAGTTCGAACATGCCAGCGGCGGAACTCTCCTGCTCGATGAAATTGAAAGCATGCCACACGCGTTCCAGGTAAAGATCCTACGCGTTCTGCAGGAGCGCGTGGTCGAGCGGGTGGGATCGAACCGGCTGATCCCGGTCGACGTCCGTGTGATCGCGGCCGCGAAAGCCGATCTCGCCGCGGACAGCCGCAGCGGCCGCTTTCGGGCCGATCTCTACTTCCGCCTGGCAGCGGCTGAGATCCGTCTCCCGCCGTTGCGCGAACGGGGCAACGACGTGCTGCTGCTATTCCAGCATTTTGCCGGGGAAGCTGCCCGGCGCAGCGGCCGTGACCTGACGCCACTCGGAGCCGAGGACTTCGATGCACTGCTGACCCATGACTGGCCTGGCAATGTTCGAGAACTGAAGAACGTGGCTGAACGCTACGCGCTCGGCTTGGCCGCAACGGGTCGCCGCGTCGCGGAAATTCTGCGGCGAGCCGAGGGAGCGGGCGCAAGGCGCTCGCTCTCTGAGCGTGTCGCAGCTTATGAGCGCATGCTGATCGAGGCGTCTTTGCTGGAGCACAGCTGGTCAGTTGCAGCGGTTATGGAAAGTCTCGGCGTGCCACGGCGGACGCTCAACGAAAAAATGGCAAGATACGGCTTGCTGCGACCCAGCCGAACCTCCTGCTAGGCACGAGGCGGATTCCCGCTCACGCTCCGACGCGGATCGGCGGAATTCCGCTTAGCGCGGCGAGCCCGTTTCACGCGAGGCGCATGCAACCATCTGAAATGGCTTTCTTTGGCGGCGCGATCGGCGGCCGCCGCCGGCTGGCACGCGGGTTGCTCAGGCATGAGCACGATTGGCCTTAGAGCCTAAGAAGACGTGCACTCGGAGGACGCCATGAAGTTTGAGCGAGCTATCAGCCCCACCCTCGTTGCGGCCGCCGATGAAGCACGCCGTGACGGCCTTGGGATGGGTCGCCGCTTGCGCGCGATCTTCGTCGGCTCGATCGGAAATCTGGTGGAATGGTACGACTTCTACGCCTATGCCGCGTTTGCGTTGTATTTCGCCAAATCGTTCTTTCCTGAGGGCGACGAGGTCGTGCAGCAGTTGAACGCCGCGCTGCTGTTTGCCGCCGGCTTTCTTGTCCGCCCACTCGGAGGCTGGCTATTCGGCCATTTTGCAGATCATCATGGCCGCCGTAATGCCTTGACCTTGTCGGTCTTGATGATGTGCTTCGGCTCGCTGATCATCGCCGTGACGCCCACCTATGCGTCAATCGGCTTTGCGGCGCCGGTCCTGCTTGGTTTCGCGCGAATCGTGCAGGGAATCAGCCTTGGCGGTGAATATGGCGCCAGCGCAACTTACCTGAGCGAGGTCGCGGACGAAAAGAACCGCGGATTCTATTCCAGCTTCCAATATGTGACGTTGATTGGCGGCCAGCTCTGCGCGATCGTCGTTCTGCTGGTCCTGCAGAAGGTGCTTCTGACGGAGGAGCAGCTTCGTGGATGGGGCTGGCGTATTCCGTTCGTCATCGGCGCGCTGCTGGCCGTCGTGGCCGCCGTCATGCGCCGCAACCTGCACGAAACGGATGTATTCACCCGCGCGAAGTCGGCAAGACAGGGGAGTTCGCTGCGCGCGCTGGGTCAGTTCCGACGCGAAGTCTTGCTTGTTGTTGGACTAACAATGGGGGGGACTGCGGCCTTCTACACCTATACCACCTACATGCAGAAATACCTGAAGCTCTCCGTCAAGCTGACCGATGATCAAACGACCATGGTCACGGCCTGTAGCCTGATCTTCGCAATGGTGCTGCAGCCGCTCTATGGCGCCCTTTCCGATCGCATCGGACGCAAATGGCTGTTGATCGGGTTCGGACTGGGCGGAACTCTGTTCACAATTCCGCTTCTGAACACGCTGCAGGGAGTCCACGACCCGTTCACCGCATTCCTCCTGATCGCGGCGGCGTGGTTGATCGTATCCGGCTATACCTCGATCAATGCGGTGGTCAAGGCCGAACTGTTCCCAACTGCAATTCGAGCAACGGGCGTAGCGCTGCCATATGCATTGACCGTTTCGATCTTCGGCGGCACGGCAGAGTCGATCGCGCTTTGGTTCAAGTCGATCGGTCACGAAAGCTGGTTCTATTTCTACCTCACCGGCTGCATTGCGACCTCTCTTGTCGTCTATCTCACCATGCGCGACACCCGGCGGCACTCGGCGATCGATCGTGAGCAGAAAGCGCGATGAGCGACGCGTCGCATGAGCGCGCGACGCGCCGCGCAGCCTTCGGCTCAAGCCCGCCGGATCAGCAATCCTCGCGCAGCAGGTATCGATATGGACAGCGAATTCAATCGAGTCGATGTTGCCTACGCCCGAATCAAGGAATTGGTCACACATTACGAGTTGACGTCGGAGTCGAAGATCATTTTGCCAGGCGAGCACCTGCGCATCGAACAGCTTGCTGATTATGTCAGGGCGAGCGCGACACCGGTGAGACAAGCTCTCGAGCGTCTTCATGGCGAGGGGCTGATTGATATCGTTCCGAAGCGAGGCTTCTTCTCGAGGGTCCCGGACGCAGCGGAGCTGCAGGACCTCTATGAGTTTGCTCGGCTGGTGCTCGCGCATAATCTCAGGAAGGCTTTGGAGCCATCGTCGGCCGTACGCTTTGGCCGAAGCGCGATGAGAATGGCGGCGCTTCCGCCCGCGAATTCGGCAAGGAATCGCGCCAAGCATTATGCTGCCGCCATCGAGGGTGTGTTCGAGCAGATCGCGCAGATATCGAGGAACGAGGAGATGCTGCGAATGATAAAAAACTTCAACGACCGCAGCCGGTATATTCGATGCCTCGTCATCTCCCGAGACGCCGATCCGGACTCCGAGCTCCGTGACTGTCTTGATATCGCGGACGGCGTCCGCAGCCAGAACGCCGCGCGCGCGTGCGCACGCCTGGAAGCCCACATGCACCGAACGATTGCAAATTTGCCAGAATTGATACGGGAAGCCAGATCGCGCTGGGCCATTGCCGCCGCTGCAGGCTGAACCATCCCACCTAATGGTCTCGCACTCACGGCGCCCGCGAAGTTCGATGGTCAATCGTTGCCATCGATCGAGCTGGTGGGTCGTTTGCGTTCGTGTGGACTGGCAAACTAGTCTTTAGCTGCAGTCTCGTGCCGACCTAACTCGACGTTTGCGGATGTGTGCAGCCGACCGCAAGGAGCCACTCCTGATAGTTGCGCTCGAACCGTTCACGGTCGGCGAGCAGCGGCCGCGGTTTTCCGCGAGCAAGGTAAGCGCCCGGCGACGGCCGCCTTGCGTCGGAGCTGACGCTTGTTGAAGCCATAGGACTAGTCCTGGAGCCAGTCCTATGGCTAAAGCGGAAGTGGAAGTGATCACGTCGGAGCGGCGACGGCGGCATTGGTCGCGGGCCGATAAGGAGCGTGTCGTTGCTGCAGCGTTAGAACCGGGAGCGACGATCCTGGAGGTGGCGCGAGCGTTCGGGGTGCATTCCAGCCAGGTGTTTCGCTGGCGCCAGCAGCTATGCGGCAAGGAGGCTGCCGCGCCGGGTTTCGCCGCCTTGACGATCGCAGCCGATCCTCACGCGGCGGCAGCTCCAACGCAGGGGCTGATCGAAGTAGAGCTCGGGGCGGAGGCCAAGATCCGGATCAGCGGCGCGGCGGATGTCGCGACGGTGACCGCGGTGATCGCGGCGCTCCAGGCGGGTTCGCGATGACGATCCCGATCCCCTCCGGCACCCGGGTCTGGCTTGCGACAGGCCATACCGACATGCGCAAGGGCTTCGACGGTCTGGCGCTCAGTGGAAGGTGATCCAGCATGTACGGGAGAAGTTCTCCTGCCGCGCCTGCGAGGCGATCACGCAGCCGCCGGCGCCGTTCCATCCGATCTCGCGCGGACGCGCGGGACCGCGCCTGTTGGCGCACATCCTGTTCGCCAAATACGGGCTGCACGGCTGCGCGCAAGCCGGGCCCGATCATTGAGGTCGGCTGCTGGGCGCATGCACGGCGCAAGTTCTTTGAGATCGCACGGCTGAAGAAGGCGCCGATCGCGATCGAAGCGATCGCGAAGATCGACGCGCGGTTTGCGATCGAACGCGAGATCAACGGTCTACCGGCCCACGAACGCAAAGCCGTGCGCGACGCACGCAGCCGCCCACTCGTCGACGAGCTCCACGGCTTCCTGCGCGAACGCCGTACCAAGCTGTCCGGCAAGAGCGAGACCGCAAAAGCAATCGACTACAGCCTCAAGCGCTGGGAGGTGTTCACAATACGGCCGAGCGCGAGCTGCGCGCCGTGGCCCTCGGCCGCAAGAATTGGACCTTCGCCGGCTCCGACGAAGGCGGCCGCCGCGCTGCCGCCATCTACACGCTGATCCAGACCGCCAAGCTCAACAACGTCGACCCGCAGGCTTGGCTCGCCGACGTCCTCGCCAAGCTACCCGACCATCCGGCCAGCAAGCTCGCCGATCTGCTTCCCTGGGGCTGGCAGGCCGCCCAGACATCGGCCGCCGCCTGATCGAGCCGCTCCAGACCGTCCAGAGCAGTCGCTCGGCCCGTGGCCTTCACCGGACGCCTACGCAATTCAAGCACATCACTTGGCTTCTGACGGCCAAATCCAATCGGGCGAAGGCGCCTTTGGCGCTGAACGCAAAATACGGTCAGTAGCTGCGGGGGGTGTGTCGCGGGCTCTTCCCGACTTCCGAGAGGGCTATTGATTGAGTGGCGCACCCGACACGATTCGAACGTGTGACCTTTGCCTTCGGAGGGCAACGCTCTATCCAGCTGAGCTACGGGTGCGTACGGCAAATCGTTTAGCCGATTGCCCCGGCGACGGCAACGGCCTTGGATGCTCCCGGACCGGGCGGACGGCCGCTCGCGCCGCGAGGCACGCGGGCAGTTCGGCGGGGGGCGCGGCCGGCCCGCTCCCGCCGACCGCCCTACGCCGGCACGATGGTCTTGCCGATCGGCCATAAGGCGAGCCCGGCGAGCTTCAGATGGGCCCAGGCGAAGGGCAGGCCGATGATGCTCACCGCGAGCACGATTGCGGTCAGGAGGTGGCCGAGCGCCAGCCACCAGCCGGCCAGCACGAGCCAGATGATGTTGCCGAGCAGGCCGAGAACGCCGGTTCCGACGTCCTCCATGCCGGTGAGCTCGTCGCGGCGGACCGCGCGCGAGCCGAACGGCAGCAGCGTATAGGCGGCGATGTTGAAGGCGGCGCGGGACCAGGGCAGGCCGACGATCGTGATCGCCATCACGACCGCGGCGACCAGCCAGCCGAACGCCATGTAGGCGCCGCCGCACAGGATCCAGAGGATGTTCAGAAGCATGGAAACCGGCTGCATGACGACCTGCCAACTCCGTTGTTGCCGCTCCGGATATAGGAACGCCGCGCCGAGGCCGGTAGCGGGCCGGTCGTCGAAATCTGCGTGGCCTCGCGCCGCAGCCTCGGCCGGGACGGCCGGGCGTGGACCGTGCCGGCGAGCCGGCTCAGCCGGCGACCTGCAGGCCCCCTGCCGCCGCCTCCAGGGCAAACAGCTTGCGCAGCTCGGCCGCCGGCTTCGGGGCGCTGAACAGATAGCCCTGCATTTCGGTGCAGCCGAGCTGGCGCAGCGCCGTCTGCTGCGCCCCGGTCTCGACGCCTTCGGCCGTGGTCGTCATGTTGCTGGCGGCGGCGATGCTCACCACCGCCTGGACGATCGCCGACGAGCTGCCGGCGCCGATGTCGCTGACGAAGCAGCGGTCGATCTTGATCTTGTCGAACGGGAACCGCTTCAGATAGCTCAGCGACGAATAGCCGGTGCCGAAATCGTCGAGCGCGATGCGCACGCCCATGTCGTGCAACTGGTGCAGGATGCCGAGCGCGGCGTCGTCGTCGCTGATCAGCACCGCCTCGGTGATCTCGATCTCGAGCCGTTCGGGTGCAAGGCCGGCCGCCGACAGCGCGCCTGCGATCCGCAGCGCCAGGGTCGGCGATTTGAGCTGCACGGGCGAGACGTTCACGGCGATGCGGATGTCGGCGGGCCAATGCGCGGCCTCGGCGCAGGCGGTGCGTAACACCCAGTCGCCGATCTCGTTGATGAGCCCGGTGTCCTCGGCGAGCGGAATGAAGTCGAGCGGCGGCACCATCCCCCGCTCCGGATGACGCCAGCGCAACAGCGCCTCGCAGCCGGTCATGACGTTCTCGCTGAAGCCGAGCAGCGGCTGGTAGTGCAGCTCGAACTGGCCTTCCGTGATCGCCCGGCGCAGGTCCTGCTGCAACTGCAGCCGCGCGCGCGCGTTTTCATCCATCGCCGGCTCGAAGAAACGGAAAGTGCGGCGGCCGCCGGCCTTGGCGGCATACATTGCGAGGTCGGCATTCTTGGTCAGCTGGTCGCGCTCGACGCCGTCCTGGGGCGCCAGCGCGATGCCGATGCTGGCGTCGGTCGACAATTGGTGGCCCAGGCATTTATAGGGCTCGCGGATCGCGTCGAGGATCTCCTTCACGGCCACGATGACCTCGTCCCGGTCCGCAACGGTGGTCAGCAGCACCGCGAATTCATCGCCGCCGAGCCGGGCCACCATATCCTCCGGCGCGAGGCAGCTTTCGATGCGGCGCGCGATCGTCTTCAACAGCTCGTCGCCGACATGATGGCCGAGCGAATCGTTGATGCCCTTGAACTCGTCGACATCGATGTAGAGCAGCGCGAAGAAGGTGCCGTGGCGCACGCGTTCCAGTTCCTCGTCGATGCGCTCCTGGAACAGCACGCGGTTCGGCAGCTCGGTCAACGCATCGAAATGTGCGAGATGGGCGATCTTCTCGTCGGCCAGCCGCCGCTCCGTGGTGTCCTCGATCACGTTGATCAGATAGCGCGGCCGCTGCGCATCATCCGCGACGGCGATGCGCCGCGATGTGATGTAGCGCAAGCCCAGCCCCGGACTCTGCCAGGGATGTTCGGCGAGAAACAGCCCGTCCGACTGCTCCAGAGCCCGGTCGTCGTCCGCCGTCACCTTTTCCGCGACCGGTCGCGGCAGCAGGTCGAACGCCGTCTTGCCGACGATCTCGTCGCGTGGCACGCCGAAGCGCTGCTCGGTCGACTGGTTGACCAGCACGTAGCGGCGGTCGCGGACGTCCTTGACCATGATGTGTGACGGGATGTGGTCGATGATCTCGCGCAGGAATGCGTAGTTGCGGTCGCGCTCCTGCTCGATCCTGCGATGCTCGCTGATGTCCTCGATCGTCGTGACCCATCCGCCCGACGCCAGCGGCTTGTCGATGATGTTGAAGAAGCGTCCGGCTCCGCCCTCCGCGATCATCTGCGAGGTGCCGCCTGCCGCGGCTCTGTCGATGATGTCGGCGCAGAAGTCGGTCACGTCGCCGTTGAAGGATCCGCGCGCCTTGCAGTGCGCGATGACCTCGCTGAGGTGGGCACCGGGCCTGATCGCGTCTCTGGACAGGCCGAGCAGGTCGATGAAGCGCTGATTGAACATCACGACGCATGCGTTCGCGTCGAACGAGATCAGCCCCTGCGTCATGTTGTCCAGCGCAGTCTCGACCCGTTGCTTCTCGGTCTCCAGTTGACGCGTTGCCGCACGCCCCTGTCGCACGATCTGCCGGATCATCAGGCTGAACGTCAGGGCGATGACCGCGATCGCAAGCATCGCCGCACCCACGAGCAGCACCATCTGCGATCGCCAGTCCGCGAGCGCATCGTCGACCAGCCTATTGGCCGAGATGACGAGCGGGAAGCGCCCGATCCTGGAGGCCGACGCGATCTTCTCCAGGTTGTCGACGGAGCTCCCGATCCTGGCGCCCATCAGGGATTCGGCGTGCGGGTAGCGCGCCAGCACGGCGCCGTCGGAATGGACCAGCATGATCGACGAGCCCTTCCCGAGAGCCATCGATTCCAGGAACGTCTCGTAGGTGTGCGGATCCACCCGGCGGGTCAGGAGGCCGAGGAATTCCCCGTTCGGGCCGTTCAGGCGATGCGCGACGATGGTCGCCCAGCCGCCGGTGACGCGGCTCATGACGGGCAGGATCACGAAGCTGTCCGGCCGCGATGCCGATTGCAGGTCCTTGAAGTAGGAGCGGTCCGCGACGTTGATGGCCGGCAGCGGGTCGTTGGACGACCAGTTCACGAAGTTGCCGTCGACGTCGATGATCGTGAGGTCTCCCATATAGGACAGGCCACTGACCTGAGACCGCAGCATCTCGCTGATCTCGGGTTTTGCCATCTCGGTCCGGAACGCCTCCGGCGAACCGATCGACCCGAGCTGCATGCGGTGGATCGCATGCGACACCGCGGTCTCGGCATCTTCGAACTGCTGCGCGAAATGCCGGCTCAACAGCAGCACGGTATTTTCGAGCTCGCGCTCGTTGTTGGCGATCGCACGTGTCCGAAAGCCGCTGGCCATGACGATCGTCCCGATGACGATCGCTGCGATCAGAAGCGCGCCGCACGCGATCAGCCATGGCACCGGACCGCGCCAGAGGGACGTGCCAATCCGTTCCGGCTCGCTACCGCCGGTCCCTGACGTGTCTGCTGCGCCCTGCATGCCTTGATCGACCCGGGGAGGAAATGACTTGTTGCAAGCAAGCTTGATAACAAGGCACTGGTGCCGGACCGGTTAGGAAATGCGGTTAGCCGTCGCTTAAGGGCGCGTCGAAACTTCGCGGCAAACGATAATTTCCGCATGCGAATACCGTGCGGCCAAAGCTGCGGCGGCGCCGCAGCGCGGAATTTTAAGGGTACTTGCAGCTCAGCGTGTCGCGCCCGGCTTGTTGCGGAGGCGCCCGACGACGCCGGTCGGAAAGAAATAGACGCTGGCGATGAACAGGAGGCCGAGCCACAGCAGCCAGCGATCGGGGTGCAGAAGGCCCGGCAGCAACGGCAGCCCGGCGTCCGCCGCCGCGGTCGAGGCGATGCCCATCAGGGCCTGGAGATAGTTCTGCGCCAGGATGAAGATCGCCGCGCCGATGATCGCGCCATAGATCGTGCCCATGCCGCCGATCACCACCATCAGCAGGATGTCGAGCATGATCGAGAAGGCGAGCGAGGTGTCGGGGCCGGCATAGCGCAGCCACAGCGCGTTCAGCATGCCCGCGCACGCCGCGATGACAGCGGCGATGCAGTTGGCATAGGTGAGATGGAAGACGGTGCGGTAGCCGAGCGCCTCGGCCCGAAAGCGGTTCTCGCGGATCGCCTGCAGCACGCGGCCGAACGGCGAGTTGACGACGCGCAGCAGCGCCAGGATCATCAGTGCGCAGACCGACAGCACCAGGTAATAGGTCAGGATGCGTCCGTTGATCGGGAAGCCGAACCAGTCCTTGCTGATGAACACGGTGCCCGGGCGCAGGAGCTCCGGCAGTTGGAAGCTGCGGCCGTCCTCGCCGCCCGTCAGCCACGACAATTGCGACGCCAGCACCAGGAAGGCCGAGGCGACCGCGAGCGTGATCATGGCAAAGAAGATCGCCTCGACCCGCAGGGAGAACAGGCCGATCGCGAGCGCCAGCAGCAATGCGAGCGGCAGCCCGGCCGCGACGGCGACCGCGACCGCGGTCCAATTGGGGCCGAGGCCATAGAGCGCGATCGCGATCGCATAGGAGCCGATGCCGTAGAACATCGTGTGCGCGAACGACACCGAGCCGGTGTAGCCCAGCAGCAGGTCGTAGGACGCGACCAGCGCGGCGAAGATGCAGATCTTGGCGGCGACGTTGAGCGCCTTGGCGCCAGGAAAGATGAAGGGTGTCGCCAGCAGTGCCAGGATGATGACGGTGAGCAGGATGGACAGCGCGCGGCTGCGCGGTGGGTCGCCGGACAGGATCATCATCGGCTGGTCACCGCATAGAAGCCGCGCGGCCGCCACATCAGCACGGCGACCATCAGCAGGATGTTGGAGACGAGGGCGAGCTTCGGCACCAGGAAGCCGCCATAGTTGGCAACCATCGCGACCAGCATCGCGCCGATGAAGCAGCCGGTGATCGAGCCGAGCCCGCCAATGATCACGACGATGAATACCAGCACGGTGAGCTCGTCGCCGATCGAGGCATGCACCTGCTCGCGATACAGCCCCCACATCACGCCGCCGACGCCGGCCAGCGCCGAGCCGGTCATGAACACGCCGAGGAACAGCCGGCGGATGCGATAGCCGAGCGCCTCGACCATCTCGCGGTTCTCGACGCCGGCGCGGATCAACAGGCCGATCTTGGTCCGGTTCAGCACCAGCTCGATGGCGACGAAGATCGCGAAGCCGACGAGCATGGCCAGCAACCGGTATTTCGAGATCGCGACGTCACCGATGATGAAGGATCCACGCAACGCCGTGGGCAGCGGCATGGGAATGATCTGCGGGCCGAACAACGCATACAGGGTCTGCTCGGCAACGATGAGGCCGCCGGTGGTCATCAGGATCTGCTTGAGGTGCTGGCCGTAGACCGGCAGCACCAGCACGCGCTCGACGACCAGGCCGAGCGCGCCGGTCACGCCCATCGACAGCAGCGCAGCCGGGACGAGGACGGCGAGATTGGTCAGCAGCGAGTCGGACTGGGCCCAGCCCGCCAATGGCAGCAGCACCAGGGTCGCAACGTAGGCGCCGACGGCGATGAAGGCACCGTGGCCGAAATTGAGCACGTCCATCAGGCCGAATACGAGCGTCAGGCCCGAGGCCATGATGAAGATCATCATGCCCATCGCGAGGCTCGCAACCGTCAGGGTAACCCAGGAGCTCGCTGACCCGACCAGCGGGATCATCAGGAGCGCCAGCACGACCGGCAGCAGCAGCGGCGCGATGTCGCGCTTCGGCTTGGGCAGCGCATCGGTTGCCGCGATCTCGCTCATTGATGCGCCTCCAGGCTGAGGCCGAGCAGGCGCTCCTGCAGCGGCACGTCGGCCGCGAGCGCGGCCATCTCGCCGCGATGGACGATGGTGCCGTTGTCCATCACCAGCACCTGGTCGCCGAGCTCGCGCGCGGCGTGAAAATTCTGCTCGACCAGCAGGATCGTGGCGCCACGGCGCTTGATCTCCTTGAGGCATTCGATCAGCGATACCACGATCGCCGGCGCCAGGCCCTTGGTCGGCTCGTCGATCAGCAGCAGCTTGCGCGGCTCGACGATCGCGCGCGCGATCGACAGCATCTGCTTCTGGCCGCCGGACAGGCTGCCGGCGCGGGACAACCAGAACTTCTTCAGGGCTGGAAAGAAGCCGAAGATCCAGGCGAGCTGGGCATCGTCGAGCGGACCGTTGCGCGCCGCCAGCACCAGGTTCTCCTTGACCGTCAGGTCGGAGAACACCGCCATGCTCTCGGGCACGTAGCCGACGCCGCGCTGTGCGATGTCGGGCGTCGCGAGCTTTTCGATCGCTTCGCCCGCGAGCGTGATGGTGCCGGTCTTCGCCTGCCACAGCCCCATGATGGTGCGCAAGGTCGTGGTCTTGCCGGCGCCGTTGCGGCCAAGCAGCATCGTGGTCTGGCCCTCGGGCACCTCGAAGTCGACGCCCTGCAGGATGTGATAGTGTCCGATATAGGTCTCGACGCCCGCAAGCTTCAGTAGCGTGCTCATGCCGCGCTCCGCGGCGCGACGCCGAGATAGGCTTCCTGCACGACGGGCGAGGCGATGACCTCCGCCGGCTCGCCGTCGGCGACCAGCTGGCCGTTATGCAGCACGATGATGCGGTCGGCGAGCGAGCGCACGACGTCCATCTTGTGCTCGACCAGCAGGATGATCCTGCTCTTGTCCTGCTTGAGCCTGCCGATCAGGTCGAGCACGACCGGCACCTCGTCGATGCTCATGCCGGCGGTCGGCTCGTCGAACATGAAAACCTTCGGCTCCAGCGCCATCATCAGCGCGACCTCGAGCTTGCGCTGGTCGCCATGCGACAGCGTCGTCGCGGTGACGCTGCGGCGGCCGCCGAGCGCGACCTGGTCGAGGATCGCGTCCGCGCGCGCAATCAGGTCGCGCCGCGCCATCCAGGGGCGGAGCAGGTCATAGTGCACGCCGCTCTGCGCCTGCACGGCGAGCCGCACGTTCTCCTCGACGCTAAGATTGGGAAACAGGTTGGTGAGCTGGAACGCACGTCCCAGCCCGGCGCGCGTGCGCAGCGGAGCCGAGAGAGTGGTGATGTCTTTGCCATCGAACAGGATGGAGCCGGAGGACGCACGCAGCTGCCCGGAGATCAGGTTGAAATAGGTCGTCTTGCCGGCGCCATTGGGCCCGACGATCGCGGTCAGCTCACCCGGGCGGAAAGTGCAGCTGACGCTGTTGACCGCCACATGGCCGCCGAAGCGGATGGTGAGATCGCGGGTTTCGAGGGTGAGGGCCATTTCGTCAGCTGTATGACTTCCAAAGTGGACGTGCCCGGCGCGAGGGCCGGGCACGGATGTCAGCGTCTAACGCTTGTTGCGGATCGGGACGGTCATCTCGTCGATCTTAATCTCGCGCACCGGCTCGTTGACGGCCCAGGCGAGGTTCGGATCGACCTTGACGCGGAAGTGATACATGCTTTGCAGCGCCTGGTGATCCTCTTTCCGGAAGATCATCTTGCCCTTCGGCGTATCGAACTCCATGCCTTCCATCGCCGCAATCAGCTTCTCGGTATCGGTCGACTTGGCCTTGGTCACGGCGGTGACGACCGCCATCGCCGCGGAGAAGCCGCCCGCGGTGAAGAAGTCCGGCGGTGCGTTGAAGCGCTTCTGGTGCTCTGCCACCAGCCAGTCGTTCACGGGGTTCTTGGGAATGTCATAATAATAGTAGGTGGCGCCTTCCATGCCGGGCAGCCGCTTGTAGGCGGCAAGCGCCGGCAGGATGTTGCCGCCGGTCGACAGCTCGATGCCGTAGCGCTTGGGATCCATGTCCTGCAGCTTGGTGAGCGGATCGCCGGCGCCGGCCCAGATCACCCAGATGATCTTCTTGCCGGGCTTGTCCTTCAGCGCGTCGAACAGGCGCTGGCCGACGGCGGTGAAGTCGGTGGTGCTGGTCGGCACATATTCCTCGGCGCCCAGCGTCGCGCCGGTCTTGGCCAGCGCCTCCTTGAAGGCGGCGACGCCGTCGCGTCCGAAGGCATAGTCCTGCGCCAGCGTGGCGACGGTGACGCCCGGCTTGCCGATCGCGACCGCGTTGGAGATTGCGTCCTGCGAGGAGTTGCGGCCGGTGCGGAAGATGTAGCGGTTCCACTTCTCGCCGGTGATCTGGTCGGCCACCGCCGGCTCGACGATCAGGATCTTCTTGTTCTCCTCGGCGACCGGCAGGTCCGCGAGCGCCGCCGCGGAGGAGGTCGTGCCGATCGCGATGTCGGCGCCGTCGTCCTGATAGGCTTCGGAGAGCGCGGCCTTCGACAAATCGGGCTTGCCCTGGTCGTCCTTGGTGATGATGACGATCTTGCGACCGTCGATCACGTTGGTGCCCTTGGTGGCATATTCGAAGCCGAGGCGAAGACCGGCCTCGGTCTGCTTGGCATAGGCCTCGAGCGGGCCGGTCTTGCCGTAGATGAGAGCGATTTTCAGATCGTCGGCCTGGGCGGCGGTGGCCAGCAGGGCCGCAGTCAGTGATGAAACAATGGCTTTGAGTATATATGACGTCTTCACGAGCCTTCCTCCCAGCTACCGGCGGCTGTTGTCTGCAACTGATAGTGTGCAGGCTCGGCCTGGGTCAAGGCGCTTTCGGCGGCACCCCGTGACGGCTCATTCCTCGGGCCGAGGGCTATTCCTCCTAAAACTCAGCGCCGATAGCGGCTGCTGCGCGCATAGGCCTGGCGATTTTCCTGCACAGGGCGACTGGCGAGACTGATGCGCGCTTCGCTTGCAAGCGGGGCCGCAGGCTTGAGCTCCTCGAGGAAGATCGGACGCGAGAAGTAGTAGCCCTGCGCATAGCGGATCTTGGTCGCGGCCTGCAGATAGGCGAGCTCCTCGAACGACTCGATGCCCTCCGCGATCACGGTCATGCCGAGCGCTTCGCTCAGGGATTCGATCGCACGCAGGATGCCCTGGCTGCGCGGCCGCTTATGAATGTCGGTGATGAAGGAACGGTCGATCTTGATCTCGTCCGCCGTGATGTCGGCGAGCGCCGACAGCGACGAATAGCCGATGCCGAAATCGTCGATCGAGATGCCGACGCCGATCCCGCGCAGCAGCGGCACGATCTCGTCCTGGAAATGGCTGCGGGTCACGAACGCGTCCTCGGTGACCTCGATCATGAACCGCTTGGGAAAGCCAGTTGCTGCAATCGCCCGGGCGAAGGGCTGCATGAATTCCGGATTCGACGCCTGTTTTGCCGCGACGTTGATGCTGATCGTCGCCTCGGGTCCAAACGCGTCGTTGATCAGATCGATCGACTTGACGATCTCGGCCAGCACGAGATGGGCGAGCTCGTCGATCAGGCCGAGCTCGACGGCGAGATTGATGAAGGAGCCGGGAGCCTGGATCACGCCTTCATTGTCGCGCAGGCGCACCAGCGCCTCGATGCCCTTGATCTCCTCGGTGCGGATGTCGACCTTGGCCTGGAACGCGCAGCAGAAGCGCTTTTCGAGGATCGCGAGCCGCAGCGACTGCTCGACCTTCATGCGCGCCAGCGCCTCGTGCTCCATTGCGCTCGAGAAGAAGGCCAGTGCGCCCTTGCCGCCGTTCTTGACGCGATACATCGCGAGATCGGCGTTCTGGCGCAGCACGTCGTAGCTCGCGCCGTGCTCGGGAAACAGGCTGACGCCAACGGACGCCGAGGCGAATACCTCGGCGCCGTCGATGAAGAAGGGCGCGTTCAGGCGGTTCACCATGTCCTGGAGGAATTCGGCGACCTCCTCGGCGCGCTCGATCGGATGCAGCAGCAGCAGGAACTCGTCGCCGCTGATACGCGACAGCAGGTCCGACTCGCGCAGGTCGCGGCTGATACGCTTGGCGAGCTCGACCAGCAGCGCATCGCCGGTGGCGTGGCCGTAATAGTCGTTGATGTATTTGAAATTATCGAGATCGAGAAAGGCGAGCGCGAAGCGTCCGTCGACCCGGCCGCGCCGGACCAGATGGTCGGCGCGATGCTCGACCACGCGGCGCATCGGCAGGCCGGTCAGCTCGTCGTAATAGGCGGCCCGAAACAGCTGGTCCTCGAACTCCTTCTGCTCGCTGATGTCGGCCGAGCTGGAGATGAGGACGACCTGGCCACCGATGCGGACCGGTCGATGCGCGGTCAGCAGGGTCTGCGCGCCGCGCTCGCCTGCCACTTTTTCCTCGCCGATCACCGTTCGCCCCCGGCCGAGGATCTCGCGGCAGGCGGTGCGCCGGTTATGGAGATGCGGCGCCGAGAGGCCGTCGATGCTGTTGGCGGCGGCGCCGAGCTGAACGGCGGCCGTATCGTTGACCAGCAGAAAGCGACCGTGCTCGTCCTGGACCGTGACGCCCGACGGCAGCTGGCTGAGGACGCTGCGCAGGAAGCGCAGCTCGGCCTCGGTCGAGCCCAGCCCCTCGTTCGGCCCGGGGGAAAAGTTGAATCGGTCGCTGCTGTACATGCGCCGATTGTGCAAAGTTCCCGCTTCATTTTAGTTAAGCGCTACGTAGAAACACGGAACGCGCGAGCCAAGTATTGGAAATGACGGAGCTTTGTGCCGCGGCGTCATTAACCGTTCGTGAATCGGAGCAGCGACGCGGCCGCACGCATGCGGCGAAAGTCGTAGGCAGCAATGGCCGCCCGGCGGCCGGTTCAGTTCGGTGGCACGCGACACTGCAAGGTGCAGTGAAGGCCGGATTCGAGAAACCTGGTCTCGGTCCTGCCATCGAACGACGACAGCACGGACTTCAGCAATTTGCTCCCGAAACCGGGCTTGCCGATCGGACCGATCGGCGGACCCCCGGCCTCGTCCCAGGTCAGATCGAGGCGGTCCTCCTGCATCGTCCACGACACCTGAAGGAAGCCGCGCGGCGAAGCAAAGGCACCGTACTTGCCGGCATTGGTCGCAAGCTCGTGAAAGATCAAAGCGAGGCTGACGGCGAGCTTGGCAGGCAGGAACAGCGGCGGGCCGTTGAGCTCGAAGCGGACATGGCCATATGGCCCGAGCTCCGAGACCAGCAGATCCTTCAGGTCGCAGCCCTGTCCGTCGGCGCGCGCGATCAGGTCGTCGGCGGTCGCGAGCGCGCGGATGCGCTGGTCGATGCGGCTCCACACCTGCGGCTGGTCGTACAGCACCTGATGCAGCACGGCGTGAATGGTCGAGGTCTTGTTCTTGAGCCGGTGATGCAGTTCGTCGACCAGGAGCTTGCGATACTGCTCCTCCTGGGCGAGGCGCCGGGCGATCTCGCGCTGTTTGCCGGCCAGGCGCCGGTAGTGATCGACGCCCCAGATCACCAGCATCGCCACGACCATATACATCGCCATCAGCGCGAGCCGGGCGCCATCGGCCGGACCGCCGCCAAAATCGAGCGTCAGGCCGAGCGCTGCGCCAGCGATCGCCGTTGCCAGGCCGACGCCCGATCCGCCCATCGCGGTGGCGAAGAAGACGGCCGCCATGTAGGGCGTGAAGAACACGTCGGGCCGCAGATGCGCCATGCCGTAGCGGATCGCCGTGGCTGCGAGCAGGCACATCGCTGCAAACATGCAGCTCCATGTCAGGGAAGGCTGCTGCTCGCCGCGCCAGATCCGCTTGATGTCGTCGATGAGTCGCGTCATGGACATCCATGAGCCTCAACTGCGCAACCAAATTAAGGCCGCCGTGGCGGTAATTTGTCCGGTTGATGGAAGCCGCCTTGCGTGTGTTGCAGGTTGGCGCGCACGATGATGGTTCCGCGGCGGAACTCAGGCGCTTATTATTCCGTCGCCAAGAATGAGCACGCAGCAACAACGGAAGGAGCAGGGAATGGGACGGTTGGAGGGCAAGGTCGCCGTGATCACGGGCGCGACCAGCGGGATCGGGCTGCGGACGGCGGAGATCTTCGTGGCGGAGGGGGCGAAGGTCGTCGTTGCAGGCCGGCGCAGCGCCGAGGGCGAAGCGCTGGCGCGTCGGCTCGGAGCGGACTGCGTCTTCCGGCAGACCGACGTCACCGTCGGCGAGCAGATGCGGGCATTGATCGATGGCGCGGCCGAGCGCTTCGGCCGGCTCGATTGCGTGTTCAACAATGCCGGCGGCCCGGCGCAGACCGGCGGCATCGAAGGGCTCGATGCCGATCGCTTCGACCAGGCCATGGCGGTGCTGGTGCGCAGCGTCATGCTCGGCATGAAATACGCCGCGCCCCACATGAAGCGGCAAGGCGCCGGCAGCATCATCAACAACGGCTCGATCGCCGGCCGGCTCGCGGGCTATTCGACCTCGGTGGTCTACAGCACGGCGAAGGCGGCCGTGATCCATCTGACGAAATGCGTGGCGATGGAGCTCGGCGAGTCCGGCGTGCGCGTCAACTCGATCTCGCCCGGACTGATCGCCACCGGAATCTTCGGCAAGGCGCTCGGTCTGTCGACCGAGGCCGCCGAGAAGACGCCGGAGACGATCCGCAACGCCTATGCCGCGGCGCAGCCGATTCCGCGTGCTGGCCTGCCCGACGACATCGCCTACGCGGCGCTGTTTCTCGCCAGCGACGAATCCGGCTTCATCAACGGCCATGATCTCGTCATCGACGGCGCCATCACCGGCGGCCGCAACTGGAGCCAGCAGCAGCAGGGCTATCAGGCGATGCGCAAGCTGCTGGGGGATGCGGTGGAGTAGGGGACGGCGAAGTATACATTTCGTCATGCCGGACATCCACGTCTCTCATCCGCGAGTTGCAGCAGGATGGATGGCCGGGTCAAGCCCGGCCATGACGAGGAGGAAGACGAGGAGGAAAGCGTCCGCAACAAACCAAGATCCTTGGCGCCCTTGCTGTATCAATGCGCGCCGGTCACACCACCTTCAGCATCACCTTCAGCCCGTCGCGCGGCTTCGGGATCGGCCAGACCTGCCAGCTCGGCTGATAGCCGGGGGCGAAGGAGACCTCGATGTTGGCGAGGAAGTGCCGGGCAAAGCACTTTACCTGCATGTAGGCGAAGTGCAGGCCGAGGCACATGTGGGCGCCGCCGCCGAACGGCACCCAGGCGAAGCGGTGGCGGCCGCGCTGGGCCTCGTCGGTGAAGCGCATCGGATCGAAGCGCTCGGGCTCGGGCCAGATCTCTGGCATGTGATGCGTGAACATCGGATTGATGCCGACGCCGGTGCCGGCGGGAATCGCATAGCCCTTGAAGGTGAAGTCCCGGACCGGGCGGCGCGGCAATGACGGCACCGGCGGCATCAGCCGCAAGGTCTCCTGGAACGCCATCTCGGTGAGCTTCATCTTCTCCAGATGCTCCGAGCTCATCGGATCGCCCTCTGCAAGGCCGAGGCTCGCGACCTCGTCGCGCAGCTTCTGCTGCCACTCTGGATGCGCGGCGAGCTGGGCGACGAACGAAGTGATCGACGAGGTCAGCGTGTCGTGCGCGGCCATCATCAGGAAGCTCATGTGATCGACGATGTCCTGCGTCGACAGCAGCGCGCCGCGGTCGTCGGTGGCGCGGCACAGATGCGAGAACAGGTCCTCGCCGTCGCCGCGCGCGCGGCGCAGCGGAATCTGCTCGGAGAAATAGGCGACGATGCGCTGGCGGCCCTTGACGCCGCGCGCCATCTGCGTGCCCGGCAGCGGCCGGCGGATCGGCGCCACCGCGGCCGCGACCATGTCGACGAAGGCGCGGTTGATCGCATCGACCTCGGGCCCGATCTCGCTCCCCAGGAAGGACGTCGCCGCGAGATCCAGCGTCAGCTGCTTGATCGCGGGATAGAACAGCATCTCGCCGGGATTTGCCTTCCACTGCGCGACGCGTGCGGCGATGCCGCGGTCGAGGCCGGCGAGATAGGACTTCATCGGCCCGGCCTTGAAGGCGACCGACAGCGCCTTACGGTGCATGCGATGCTCCTCGAAATCGAGCAGCATCAGGCCGCGCGGAAACAGCAGATTGAGGATGTGGCCCCAGCCATGCGCCGACGAGAACAGCTTGGCCTGGTCGAACAGCACGAGCTCATTGGCTTCGGGGCCGAGCAGCACGACGTTGACGTCGCCGAACATGTGGGTGCGGTAGACGGGGCCATACTTCCTGGCGTTGCGCTCGACGTGACCCTTGGGGTCGGCGAGCGTCTCGAATGTCTTGCCGATGATCGGCCAGCCTTCGTCGCCGGGGATATGGGTGAGTGAATTGCGCCGTGGCGGGGTCAGCCTGATCGCATCAGAGACCACATGCTGCATCGACATCGCGGGGCTTCCTCTCGTCTGATGGCGGTGTCTCGGATCTGACTTCGTTTCGGTCAGTGGCACAGTGGCAGACACCGTGGCCTGCATTGTCGGGCGGTTGCGGCCCTGATGCAATACGCTCCGGTGTCTCATGATCCGCCAGTTGTGCTGCGTCGCACGCGGCTGCGATCTCGCGGCGCGTTGATGCGTCCGAGGGATGGAATATTCCGCCCTCCTGCAGACAGAGGGCACGGGGAATGCCGGGCGCTGGCCGCACCCATGGCCCGCCTGCAGAAAAAAATGCAGGCGGCAGGTACCATAGGTTCAGCCGAGGCATCCCGGCATTCCCCGCGCGATGGTTTGAACGGCTGCTTCGCGTGCTCCCCGGTGCGCCGGGCTTGTTGGTCACCGTTGCCTGCGCGACGCGTGAGCGCCACCGCAAGCGTAACACCAGCATCGGGGTGCCAGGACCACGCGACTTGACCGTGCGCATCGCCGTCGTTCGTCCGCGCGGCATCAACCACGCTGCGACATCGACACGCCCACCGCATCCCGCCTCAACGTTCGTGACGACCGCGAAGCGCCCCTCTTATCGAGACGGGACGGTGGGAGAGAAGCATGAATTCTGATAAAGAGAAACAGGATTATTTTTGCGCGCAGGACTGGACAGGGGTGATGTGATTGAGGTGGTTCGCGAAATGAGTTTTTCGGCGCGCACCGTCTCGCGGCGATCGACCTGTGATCGGCAGGCCGGCGCGGTGGTGTTTCTTTTCTCAAGATGTTTTGCTGGAAGCGATTTGCCCGTCGGGCCCGACGGTCGCCATCAGCTTCCTGCTGTTGTCGCCGGTGGGCGACGCCGCGATATCGGCGATCGATCGCAGCAGGATCAGCGGATCATGTCTCGCTGCGAGGAGGTCCCGCCACCGCCGGAAGCTGCCACGCGTTCCGACGCGGGCGTCAGGATCATCAGCCGCCCGATTTGTTGATTTTCTTCACCTTGGCGTCGGTTGCCTCGATCGAGGCCGCCAGCTCCAGGATCGCCTTTGCCAGGAGGTCGGCGGCCTCCTTGGGGTCCTGCGACCGTTCGGCGCGCAGCGCGTAGTTCTTGGCTGAGGAGAGTGACATTGGCGATCTTTCCCACGGAAAAGCCCGCCGGGTCGAGACGGCGGGCTGCCTGACGCGTCCTACGCGCGAGCGGTCCCTTGCAAGGCCATGCTCGATTCGCAGTGAGCATGGCAGGCCCGGGTTAAGAAAATCCTCGTGGCGCCCAATCGCCGATGGCCGCCAGGTCGCCACCGACGGCTCGAGGTGTGGAGATCCACTGCTACCAAACGCTGGCGATCAGTCGACCTCAGAACTTGTAGGCGATGCCGACCGTTGCGGTGTGGGTGCGTGTCGTGACATGCGCGGTGAAGCGGTCGTCGAAGCCGACGCCGCCGGTGGTGAAGAAGGGCTGCGTCCAGGTGCCGAAATCGGCGGAGCGATAGTCGGCACGCACGATCCAGTTTCCGCCGACCACAACGGCGCAGCCATCCGCGGCTGCGCTTCGAGGGGCAGGTCGGCTGCCAGCGCCGATCCCGAGTGCCGCGCCTTGTGGACCACGGACGCGGATCATGCTTTCGCGCACGCGCTAGTAGGTCGATTAAAAGAAGATCTTCCAAACGTAGTTCAAGGCATCGCCAAAATGTGCCTTGGCAAAGTCGATTAGAGCCGCCCTCGCCGCCGCAATTGTCCCCTCTTTGATCGTTCCCGCAAACCGCTTGCCGAGCATCCCAAGCCGCTCAAGGGCGATCTTCACGTAGCCAGCGCTGACAATTCGGGATCGCAGCTTGTTGAGCGTCCCTTGGAGGCCTTCCAGAGCAAAGTCGCGTTCTTGGGAGTGCGTGGCGCTATATCCGTTATCAGAACGGACTTCTTCGATAACATTTTCAAGTGATGAGATCGCCTTCTTCGCTGTCGGGTCGTCTTCCTCTAATTGAATGGGCGCCCACTCGCCGTCCGGATTCTCAAAATCCAGGACCTTTATGTCCAAGTTGACGAAATGGTTTTCGAGAGAGATTAGCGCAGGTACAAGCCAATCATTGCTCCGTCCGGCTGCTTCGTAGGTGGAGAACGGAAGATCTTCGTCCTGGATGAGAGTATTCCATACGTCATCGAATTCGGGACTTGACGAAAAAATCGCGGGTCCGAATGGGTCGCGCTTAATCTTGATCATTTCACGTTTAACCAGCCATGCCACCGCACGGTCCCAGATCATCCAACGCTCGATGAGGCTTCCTCCTTCGGGGTTCGGATCATCTAAATCCGGATACCGGCCCTTTATTTTAAACTCCGGAAGAGGAGTGCTCGCTTCGTGCAATGCCACTGCAATCGCCAGGGCATAGTAAATTGGCGCTCGGGCCACGAACTCCGCCTTGTCCATTTCTTTTCCCTCAACCTAAACGACGTATACATTTGTGTTATAAATCGGCAAGAGTATTGGATGATTGCGCGGCTATGTCGGTGACGCGCTAGGACGTATGACGCCAAATATCGCGATAGCGGAGCGCTTAAGCTAGCGGCTATGAGTGCGGATGAGGGCGGTGTGTCATCCCTTTCCGCGGCTGCGAAGCTGTCGCCCAACTGTCGTCCAGACCGGAAGGATCCGCGCGGCCTGCTTGAGGTGCCGGTTTTCAAAGCGCGACGCCATAACGATAGGCGAGCTTGGCCCGGCCCTTTATCCGCATGCCTCGCCGCGAGACCTCGAGAGCGATTTGGTCGCGGTCGATTCGGGTCATCAGGACGCCGCAGCAGTCATAATGCGCAATTCCAATGTCGCGGCCTGTTTCGACGTGCAATTCCATGCGGGCCGGGTCTGGGCCGAAATTGCGCACGATCGCGTCGTCGCCATAAAAGCGCTTGATCGTGTCCTTGATGAAAATGACTTCATCAGCAGACAAGGGAGCGGGCGGCTGCGGAGGGCACTGGGGTTTGGCAGCGGGCATGGCGCTCAAAGTAGCGCCCGGGCAGTTTGGAGCCAAGCCTCGCCTGCCCCATGGTTTGACTGTTCTCACCGTCATCGGCGAGCGCAGGACCGCTCGCTTCAGGACTAGCCGCGCCTCAGAACTTGTAGCCGACGCCGACCGTCGCCGTATTCGTTCGCGTCGTCACATGCGCGGTGAAGCGGTCGTCGAAGCCGACACCGACGCCGCCGGCGACGAAGAATGTCCGCCTCGCCACCGTGCTCGGCCTCGTCGTCTACCCGCAATTCCAGAAGCCGGCCGACCTGCCGGCCCTGCGCGAGACGCTGAAGCAGATAGCGACCATCGCCGACTGCGAGAAGCTCGTTGCGGCGGTGAGGTAGTCACGCGCTCGACCGTTCGAGTTGCGCCTTGTCGCCATATTAGAGTCCAACCATTAAGGTCGTCATGGCCGGACTTGTCCCGGCGATCCACGTCGTTCGAGATGGTGGATGGACGTGGATGCCAGGGTCAAGCCCAGGCATGACGAGCAACTAATTAGCGGCATCGAATGCCGCGATATTGCGCGTGCCACGGAGCGGCTTCGCCCCACGCTCACCCTCGCTGTTTCGCCGCCGCCTCCTGCAGATCCGGGGCATTCACGGCCGGAATCGCGATCCGTCCTGGCCCCGTCTGCGACAGCGCGGCGGCGGCCTTGTCGTTGTCCATGATCTTGGCCATCACGGCCTGGCCGGCGCGGTCGAAGATGGCGCGGTTCTCGATGACGAATTTCTGCGAGCGGCGCAGGCCGTCGATGTAGCCGTTGATCTCCGGCACGACGTAGCGCGCGACCATGTCCCAGCTGCGCCGCGAAGCTTCCGGGTTGGCCCAGTCGTGCACGAAGCCGATGATGTGGCCGACGCCGCCCGACACCTGCATCAGGTTCTTGATCGTCTTGACGAGATCGTCCGGCGTGCCGATCGTCGACGCCGCGCCCTCGACGAAGGCGGTCTTGTCGACGGCCTCGTCCGGCGATGAGAAGGCCTTCAGGCCGGGCCGCATCAGGGTGCCGACGGTGTACTCGTTGTGCCAGCGCATCAGTCCCGCGCCGGCCTCGCGCCGTGCCTGCTCGCGCGTCTCGGCGATGTGCCAGGACAGCAGCACGCGCCAGTTCGCGCGGCTCACGGTCGTGCCGTGCTTCTTCGCCGCGTCCTCGGCAAACTCCCATTGCTGCGGCAGCGCCATCAGCCCCTGCGTCGACATCGAGCCGAGCGAGATGATGCCGATGCCGTATTTGCCGGCCAACGTCATGCCGGACGGCGAGATCTGCGAGGCCACGACGAACGGCATCTCCTCCTGCAACGGCAGGATCTGCAAGGCCGCATCGTTCATCGTGAACCAGTCGCTCTTGGCGGTGACGCGCTCGCCGTTGAACAGGCGGCGGATGATGGCGATCGCCTCGTCCTGACGGTCGCGCTGCGTCATCGGATCGATGCCCAGCGTGTGGGCATCGGAGGCGAGCGCGCCGGGGCCCGAGCCGAAGATGGCGCGGCCGCCGGTCATGTGATCGAGCTGCACCATCCGCTGCGCGACGTTGTAGGGATGATGGTAGGGCAGCGAGATCACGCCGGTGCCGAGCCTGATGCGCTTGGTGCGCTCGCCAGCGGCGGCGAGAAACATCTCGGGGGAAGCGATCATCTCCCAGCCGCTGGAATGATGCTCGCCGCACCAGAACTCATCGTAGCCGAGCTCGTCGAGCTGCGCGACCAGATCGAGGTCGCGGCGGAATTGCAGCATCGGATGCTCGCCGATCGGATGATGCGGAGCGAGGAACGCTCCGAATTTGAGCCGCGCCATGCGTTTTCTCCCAAGCGGAATTCGTTGTTGCTTGCCGATCAGGCTAGTTGGCGCATCGGTGTCAGGCAATCACCTTGGCCCGTATGCCGATCGGTGCATGGCTGCCATTTGTTTGTTTACTGATCGCCGATCGGTACGGCACACTTCACGTTGACATGGTCGATTCGCGATGTGGCTCGAATGATGATTTCCAAATCGCGGTCGTCGGCCTTTGCGGTTGCGGAGTCTGTCGCGTTCACGCCAACGGCGATATTCGTGGTGCTCGGTTCGCATTTCGGTGATTGCTGCGTGAAGCGCCGCGTCGGCGTGGCATTTAGATCGCAGCAAGACCGAAATTCGCAATCAAATTGCTGACGTCCGGGATGGTGTGGGCTTTTTCTTTTGCACTGCAGCAACCATCTGGGTGATGGTGGATTGTCTACCCGCTGCCGTGAATACGCGAATGCCTAAGGAGCTGCCGTTGTCTCTCGCCGAAAATGTTGAGTATTTGCGACGGCTGCGCGAGCTGAACAGTATTACCGGATTTGCCGATTTTCATCGTCAGCCGCGTCGCGCTCCAGAGAATCCCCTGATCGAGATCGAGCATTTCGGCACCAACCCTGGGCGCCTGAAGATGTTCGCCTATGTGCCGGCGCAGCGTCAGCCGCTGGCGCCGCTGGTCGTCGTGCTGCATGGCTGCGGGCAGGGCGCCGCCGACTACGATCTCGGCGCCGGCTGGTCGACGCTCGCCAAGCATTTCGGCTTCGCGCTGCTGTTGCCGGAGCAGCAGCGGGTCAACAATCCGCAGCGCTGCTTCAACTGGTTTCAGTCCGAGGACATCACGCGTGATCAGGGCGAGGTCGCCTCGATCCGCCAGATGATTGCGCGCATGGTGGCGGATTGTGCCATCGATCCCAGGCGCATCTACGTCACCGGCCTGTCGGCGGGCGGCGCGATGACCATGGCGCTGCTCTCGGCGCATCCCGAATTGTTCGCTGCCGGCGCCGTCATCGCCGGGCTGCCGTTCGGCACCGCGCGCAGCATGCGCGACGCGATCCTGCAGATGCGGATGCCGCCGGCGCGCCCCGCAGGCGAGCTCGGCGATCTCGTTCGTCGTGCCTCGAACCACCGCGGCAAGTGGCCGAAGCTGTCGGTGTGGCATGGCACAGCGGACTACACCGTGCATCCGGACAATGCCGGCGAGATCGTCAAGCAGTGGCTGGATCTGCACCATCTGCCGCTGGCGCCGATGGCCGCGGCCGAGGTGAACGGCTATCCGCATGAGCAATGGTGGAATGCCGACGGCGAGACCGTGGTGGAATCGTTCACGATCTCCAACATGGCGCATGGCACGCCGATCGGGATCGCGGCCAACGACAAGCGCTATGGCAAGGCCGGGCCGTTCCTGCTCGAGGCCGGCATCTCCTCGTCCTATCACATCGCGAAATTCTTCGGCGTCACCGATTGGATTCGTCCGCTCAAGGCGGCCACGACGTCGCCGAGCACGAAGCTGATCCCGCAGGTGTCGCCGATCTCGGCGGTGCCGGCCTTCACCAAGATCTTGCGACGCGCGGCGGACGCCCCGCCCGCTGCGGAACCGGTCGACGTCAAGCCAGCCGAGATCAAAGTGGTCGAGCCCAGAATGTCGCCGACCGGCATGCTGCTCTCTGCACCGGCATCCGCTGCGGTCCCGCAGTCAAAGGTCGAGCCCGAGTCGCCGGCATCCGAGTCGCGGAAAGCGGCCAAGCCCAAGGCGGACCAGAGGCCGGAGTCCAAGCCCGTGGCCGTCTCCAAGCCCGCGGAGCCGAAACGGCTGGAGTCGGCGACCGGCGACTCCTCGATCAACGGCAGTGGCGCGGCCGCCAGGCCGCGGCGCCGGACCATCGACGTCGCCGCCGTGATCGACCGCGCCCTGCAAGCGGCCGGCCTGAAGTAGACGGCCACAACCGCAGCCGTTCAGAGCTCGCTCGCGAGGGACGCGCGGGTCAGACGTCGCCGGTCAGGAATGGGTTGGTCATGCGCTCCTGGCCGAAGCTCGATCCGGCGCCATGGCCGCAGATGAAGCCGACGTCGTCGCCGAGCGGCAGCAGCTTGTCCTTGATCGATCTGATCAGCGTCTCATGGCTGCCGCCGGGCAAATCGGTGCGGCCGACCGAGCCGTTGAACAGCACATCGCCGACCTGGGCGAAGCGCATCTCCTTGTTGAAGAACACGACGCTGCCGGGCGAATGCCCCGGGCAATGCAGGATGTCGAAGACGAGCTCGCCGATCTCGACGCGGTCGCCCTCCTCGAGCCAGCGATCCGGTGTGAAATCGCGCACGCCTGTGATGCCGAAGCGTGCGCCGCTGGCGACGACGTTGTCGAGCAGGAACTTGTCGGCGACATGCGGGCCTTCGATCGGCACCTTCAGCGCGTCGCGCAGATCGGCCGCGCCGCCGACGTGATCGATATGGCCGTGCGTCAGCCAGATCTTCTCCACGGTGACCTTTGCCTGCGCGATCGCGGCCTGGATGTTGGGCACGTCGCCGCCGGGATCGATCACGATCGCCTTCCGGGTCGCCTCGCACCACAGGATGGTGCAGTTCTGCTCGAACGGCGTGACGGGCACGATCATCGCGCCGGCCTTCGCCTTGGTCTGGTCTCGCTCGCTCATGGCGCCAGCATGCCGATTTTTCGCAGTGCGCCAAGCAAAAAACACCGCGGTGCGGCGGCCTGACACTTCACCGGCATCGTCCATCGCCTACCACTCTCTTGACGCTCGATGTCGATGCGATCTGGCTGTCGCCGATCTTCACTTCGTCGGCCGCAAAGTACGGCTGACGGCCTGACGGCCGCCGCGACCACGATCAACACGCCGATGCCGGTCGGGATCGACGAGGCGACATTGTTGGCGTCTCTGAGGACGGAGATGTCCGACCCAAGGTGGCGCGTGCACGTGCAGGCGTTTTTCGCCGAGGTCGATGTCTCCGTGATCCATAGTCTTGTCGTCGGCCATGTCGTCACGTTCGCAGAGCTACGACGTCGACCTGGATTCGAGCGCCGCCCTGCGGGCGGCCGTCTGTTAAGCGGAAGGCTGGCGTCAGGTTCCGGTTCCCCGGTGATTAGCGTGCTTGGGCGACGCCCGGAATCGGCTATGCTGTGGCGCATGGAATCGTCAGCCGCCAGGATCAGCCTCGTTCCCATCGACCGCCGCCAATCCGAGACGGCGCTGGCGATCGCGCGCGGCACCTCGCGCTTGCTGCGCTCGCTCGGCTTTGCCACCATCAGCGAGCTGCCGCTGCCGTCGGGACGTCGCGCCGACCTGGTGGCGCTGAACGAGCGCGGCGAGATCTGGATCGTCGAGATCAAGTCGTCGGTCGAGGATCTGCGCGCGGATCACAAATGGGAGGACTACCGTGCCCATTGCGACCGGCTGTTCTTCGCCTTCACGCAGGATCTGCCGTGCGAGATCTTTCCGCAGGACACCGGCCTGATCGTGGCCGATGCCTATGGCGCCCACCTGCATTGCGAGGCGCCAGAGCACAGATTGCCGGCGCCGACGCGCAAGCTCATGACGGTGCGCTTCGGGCTCGCGGCGGCGCAGCGGATCAACCGGCTGATCGACCCGCAGGGCCACGCGGACCTCTAGAGAATCCTCAAATGCGGTCCACTGGACGGGGGTTCCCCGCCTAGGTAGGTGACAGAGGCTCCGTCAGGTCACGAGTCTCAAGATGAGAGACATCAGCATCGCTGAGAGCCGATCCGCATCACCACCAGCCTGGCCGATCGATCGCCAGGCATCGCCGTCAAAAATTGGCAGCGACGAGATCGTAGGATCCCCGGCTGCCGCGGACATAGACCCTGGCGGCGGCGGCGCAGATCCGCTCGCGGTTGGAATCGAACGCGGTCAGAAAGCCCGACTCGTCCGGACGGGTGTCGGGTTGAAGGCGTCTCAACGCGCCCTCGTCGACGAAGAACGACGCTTCCATCGCGCTGTCATAGCCCCAGAACCGTACGGCACGTCGCGTGCGGTCATAGGAGCGGCTGTGATTTGGAAACTCAATCATGTGTGTGTCCGATCAGGTTCGGAGGACGCCGCCGATAGGGCGGACGTCATCCAAGGGGCGTCGTTCGGCGGTGGTCGCCGGCGACAAAGGTTTGCGCGCATCTCAATCGAAAGCCGACGGCAACTCGCCGTGGCGGAAGAGGACCGTCGGCTCATCGTCATAGTCACCCATGTCGGGATCGCCCGAGGATGAGAAGGCGACGACGCCTGCCTTGCTCGACACCAGTCGTTCCGCAGTCCGGAGCGCGCTCGCTTCCGTCTTGCAGGCGATCGGCGTCTCGGCTTTCGCGCGTCCGCCCCGGCCGGCGCTGAACGCCTGAACGAAATAGATCGTTTCGCGCGCCATGTTCTGTCCTTTGGGCTGTCGAGTACGGTCGGCCGCGTCGCCGCATTGCGCGCGGCGTTGATTGCGCGCGGCCCTGCGGCCTTGCGGGAGAACCATCCAGACTGATGAGGACCGGAAATCTCCTAGCGCTTCTTCTTGTCGCTGGAAAAATCCGGCTGCCATGCTCCGGTCTTCTGGCTCGGCGCTGCGGCAATGCTCTTGGGCTTTTCCTTCTTGGGCTTCTTGGCTTCGCGATTGCCTTTTTGCTGACCTTTGGCCATGTCGATCTCCTCTCGGCTCGGGTTGGAGCTGGTTCAACGCATCGAAGGCGCCGCGTCGATCCTGCGTGCGCGGCGTCACTGCCTATCGGCCGGGTGGCCGTCGTCCACCGGCTGCCGACGGGGCGCACGGTGGTCTGATCTACGAATGCAGCGCGGCAGTTGCGAGCGCGAGAAGGATCAGCAGAAGCGGCACAATGATGGGTGGAACGATCCACTCGCTCAGACGAAACTGCGGCATTGGCTGTCCCTCGCGTGTTTGCGGCGGGAGCGCTCGTGACCCTCAGTCACCGATGAATGCCGTCGGAATGGCGGTGATCGCCATTGATACACCCTGGCTCCTGCAATAGCGAGCACCAAAGCGCAGCGACACGGTCCGATGACGCCCGGCCGCTCGTCACGTCGTGCTGATGAGAAAGCGGTGGCTATTGCCGGCCGTAAGGCGCATGCTCCGAAGAGCTCGAAGTTGCGACAAGCGACAGCGAGGCTGTCGCGAAAGGTAGGCGCAGATGAGCATCCGCTCGCGGCGCGAATTCGTCACCTTCAAACATCCGTTCCGGATCAGAAGCATCGAGCGTCTCTTGCCCGAGGGCACCTACGAGGTGGTCACGGACGAGGAGCTGATCGAAGGATTGTCCTTTGCTGCCTACCGTCGGGTTGCGACGATGATGATGCTGCCCGCCGCCGGCTCGCGCTCTGCGGCCGTCGAGATGGTGTCCGTCAGCTCGGTCGATCTTGCAGACGCGCAGCGTGTCGACGCGAGTGCGTCGGATGACTGACGAACCGCTCGATCTCGACAGACACCGCGGGATGAGCGCGCAGAAGGCCGTGGACCTGCGTCGCGCTCTGGCCGAGGCCGAAAGTCACGCGCGGGACCTGCGCGAGCGGCAGGCTGTTCTCGAGCAGCACTTGCTCGCCAACGCGGCTGCGTCGTGGCCGGAAGCCGCCGCGAAGGCGCGCTATCTCCTGAACATGTATGCCGCGAGCCTTGCGGAACAGGATACCAGGCACCGGGAGCTGATCGCCGCCGTCCTGGCCGACTTCTCCCGGCTGACGGGGGAGAGCTGACGCGAGCCGGGGCATCGGGGCGCCGCCCGGCCTTGGATCCCCCGCCCGATCCAAGACTGTTGCTGGCGCAACAACATTCGCTTGTCCCGCCCTCCCGGCAATTTCCCCTCTCTGCCCGATAAATGCCCCGCATGGGGCGCAACATCTCGGAACATTTTTAAGGCTCGAGCGGTATCCAGCCGAGGGGTGCGAACAGGGACGACAGATGCGACGGGTGCTCTTGGCGTTGACACTGCTCTACGCGACCGGAGTTCGCGCGGAGGAGATGGCGTTCTACGTCCTGGGCGTGGGCGCCGATTCCTGCGAGCGCTTCATCACCGCCGCCGAGGAGCAGCCGCCCGGCACCTACAAGGCGATCGGCAATGCCGACGGCCCCTACGTCAACGCCATCTCAAAGTATCAGCAGTGGATGATGGGCTACGTCTCCGCCATCAATGCGGACCGCGGCGACGAGGGCCGGCAGATCAAGCTCGATCTGACCGAGGTCGACAGCTGGATGCGCAATTGGTGCAGCCGCAATCCGCGGCGCACCGTCTTCCATGCGCTGCAGGCATTCGTGAAGTCGCACTGAGTGCGGACGAGCCGCAAAAGCCTACTTCGGCGCGCGCTTGGCGAGGATGCGCTGCAGGGTGCGGCGGTGCATGTTGAGCCGGCGGGCCGTTTCCGAGACGTTGCGGTTGCACATCTCATAGATGCGCTGGATGTGCTCCCAGCGGACACGGTCGGCCGACATCGGATTCTGCGGCAGCTCGGACTTTTCGCTGGTGGTCGACAGCAGCGCTGCAACGACGTCGTCGGCATCCGCCGGCTTGGCGAGATAGTCGACGGCGCCCATCTTCACCGCCGTCACGGCGGTGGCGATGTTGCCGTATCCGGTCAGCACGATGGCGCGGGCCTCGGGGCGCTTGCGCTTCAGCGCCGACACCACGTCGAGGCCGTTGCCGTCGCCCAGCCGGAGGTCGACCACGGCGAAGGCCGGCGCTGCCTTGCCGATCTGTGAAATACCTTCGGCGACGCTTTCGCAGGAGGTGACCGTGAAGCCGCGGGTCTCCATGGCGCGCGACAGGCGCTCCAGGAACGGCTTGTCGTCCTCCACGATGAGGAGAGAGCGGTCCGGGTGGTTCGTCAGTTCGGCGATGGCGCCCACGGTCATATCCTTGAGAAGAAGGCTCGATGGTTGCGAGACGTCTGGTCCATCCTCATATGGTCTGCCGACCGGCCGCTGCCAAGATCGCGGGTTGCCGCAGTCTGCGGCGTGACGCCGCGCGGGGCGGGTGTGCTGTATGCCAGGACCACGCCGGCGGCGGCTGCCGCCGAGGCTTCATTCCGGCTCCGCCTCGCCATCGTCGTCCTCGCTGGCCTCGAAGCGCCGTCGCGGCCACACGATCTGGACCACGGCGCCATGGTCGGGGAAGGTGCGATTGCTGAACGAGACCTTGGCCCCGGTCCGCTCCAGCAGGGTGCGGGCGATGAACACGCCGAGCCCGAGGCCGCCGCCCTGGTTACCTCCCGGGCCGTCCTCGGCGCTGGGCCGTCGCGACAGATAGGGCTCGCCGATCCGCTTCAGGATATCAGGTGCAAAGCCGGGGCCGTCGTCGGACACCACGATCTCGACCGTCTCATTGTTCCACCAGGCGTTCACCTCGACGGCGTTGCGCGCGAAGTCGACGGCATTCTCCAGGATGTTGCCGACGCCATAGAGGATCGCCGGGTTGCGCGAGCCGACCGGCTCCTTGGCCGCGGCCACGGCGACGCGCACCTTGATGTCGACGCCGAAGTCGCGATGCGGGGCCACCGTCTCCTCGATCAAGGTCGACAGCTTCATCCGGTCGTACATCGACCCGATCGAGGACAGCTGGGTGATCTTGCCGAGAATGTCGCGGCAGCGCTGCGCCTGCTCGCGCAGGGTCTTGATGTCGGAGGTGACCTGGCTGTTGTCCTGCAAGGCGCGCTCCAACTCGCGCGAGATCAGCACGATGGTCGCGAGCGGGGTGCCGAGCTCGTGCGCGGCGGCCGCCGCGAGACCGTCGAGCTGGGTGAGGTGCTGCTCGCGCGCCAGCACCAGCTCGGTCGCCGCCAGCGCGTCCGACAGCTTGCGCGCCTCCTCGGTCACCTGGAACGCATAGAGGCTGGTGACGCCGATCGCGAGCGCGATCGAGAGCCAGACGCCGAACAGATAGATCGGCGGGAAGATCAGCGGCTCCTCGCCTTCCCACGGCAGCGGCAGGTGCATGAAGAACAAGGCGGTTGCGCAGGCCACGGCGAGCAGGCCGAGCATGATCGTCAGGCGGACGGGGAGGGCGGTCGCCGAGATCAGCACCGGCGCCAGGAACATGTAGGAGAACGGATTCTCCAGCCCGCCCGTGAGATAGAGCAGCACCGTCAGCTCGACGATGTTGAGCGCGAGCAGGCCTCCGGCGTGGGCCGGCTCCAACAACTGCATCGGGTTGAAGGCGATCTGCAGGCCGAGATTGAGCAGCGCCGAGATGCTGATCACCGCGAGACAGGGCACCACCGGCAGGTCGAACTCCAGCCCCTGCACCACGATGAAGATCGCGCTCAACTGACCGAGCGCCGCCAGCCAGCGCAGCCGCAGGATGGTGTCGAGCCGGACGCGCTGTCGCGGATGGCGATAGTCGGTGTCGGGCGTGTCGATGATCAGGGCGTCGTCGGTCATGACGGGAACCTAATGCCGCGCAGGCGCGGCGACAAATCTGGCCGGCCGTTGGTGGCCTGTTGCGGTTTGCGGCACAATGCCTCAATGAACCCCTCCCATGACGCAAGATGACGCAGTGCCGACCCTCTCATCCGATTCCAGCTCGGTTTCGCCCGCGATTGCCGTGTCGCGGCTGACCAAGGTCTACAAGACGACGACCGCTGTCGACGGCATCTCCTTTGCGATCCGCCGCGGCAGCATCACCGGGCTGCTCGGCGGCAACGGCGCCGGCAAGACCACGACGATTGCGATGATCATGGGGCTGGTGCAGCCGACCTCGGGCGAGGTCGCCGTGCTCGGCCGCAGGATGCCGGACGAGGCTGCTGCCGTGCTGGGGCGGATGAATTTCGAGAGCCCCTATGTCGACATGCCGATGCGCCTCACGGTGCGGCAGAACCTCACCATCTTCGGCCGGCTCTATGCGGTGGACCACCTCAAGGAGCGGATCGCGGAGCTCGCCGCCCAGCTCGACCTGACCGACTTCATCGATCGTGCCAATGGTAAGCTCTCCGCCGGGCAGAAGACGCGCGTCGCGCTGGCCAAGGCGCTGATCAATGATCCCGAGCTGCTGCTCTTGGACGAGCCGACTGCCTCGCTCGATCCTGACACCGCCGATTGGGTGCGTGGCCATCTCGACAGCTACCGCAAGCGCCGTGGCGCCACCGTGCTGCTCGCCTCGCACAACATGCTGGAGGTCGAGCGTCTGTGCGACCGCGTCATCATCATGAAGCGCGGTCGCATCGAGGACGACGACAGCCCGGCGCAGATCATGGCGCGCTACAACCGCTCGACGCTCGAGGACGTATTCCTCGACGTCGCCCGCGGCCGCGACCGGGAGGCCGCGCAATGAACGATCTTTCGCTCCGCATCGCCCCGCACCGGATCGGCGCGATGATCCTGCGCTACTGGTATCTGCTGCTGTCGTCCTGGCCGCGGCTGCTGGAGCTGATGTACTGGCCGACCCTGCAGATCATCACCTGGGGGTTCCTGCAGACCTACATCACCGCCAATGCCGGCTTCTTCGCCCGCGCCGGCGGCACGCTGATCGGCGCCGTCATCCTGTGGGACATCCTGTTCCGCGGACAGCTCGGGTTCTCGATCTCCTTCCTCGAGGAGATGTGGGCGCGCAACATCGGCAACCTGATGATGAGTCCGCTGACGCCGATCGAATTCCTGCTGGCGCTGATGACGATGAGCCTGATCCGGTTGGCCATCGGCATCATTCCGATGACCCTGATCGCGGTCTGGTTCTTCGACTTCAACCTCTACAGCCTCGGCCTGCCGCTGATCGCCTTCTTCTGCAACCTGATCTTCACGTCCTGGGCGGTCGGCATCTTCGTGTCGGGGCTCGTGCTGCGCAACGGGCTCGGCGCCGAGAGCATCGTCTGGACGCTGATGTTCGCGCTGATGCCGCTCGCCTGCGTATACTATCCCGTTCAGGTGCTGCCGCATTGGCTGCAACTGGTCGCCTGGTCCCTGCCGCCGACCTACGTGTTCGAAGGCATGCGCGCGCTGCTGGCCGATCACGTCTTCCGATCGGACCTGATGCTGACGGCGCTCGGGCTCAATGCCGCCCTGCTGCTGGCGTCGTTTGCGGCATTCATTGCCCTTTTGCGTAGCGCGCGCCGCGCCGGCTCGTTGCTGGCGGCAGGGGAATAATTGCGCTTTTCCCGTGGATTTCCGGGCTCATTTCGTCGCTTTGCGGCGTTGACACGTACAACACCGCATTGACGCTTAATTGCGCATTCGGCAGTATGCTGCATTGCAGAGAGGTTGAACGAGAATGCCGATAGGTGAGTTTGGCGGTGCACCGCCCCTGGCGTCGGAAGGCAGTCCGGTCCTGACGACGCCGATGTACTGGATGTACGAAATGGCGCACGCCTCGCTCAATCCAGCGCGCGCTGTCACCGACGCCACCAAGATCCTGTTTCAGAACCCGCTCAATCCCTGGGCCCACACCCAGATGGGCAAATCGGTCGCGGCGGCCTGCGAGCTGTTCGAGCGCACCACGCGCCGCTACGGCAAGCCCGAATGGGGCCTCGACGAGACCGAGGTCAACGGCATCCGGACCCCCGTCGAGGTCCGCTCGATCTGGGAAAAGCCGTTCTGCCGGCTGCTCTATTTCGACCGCAAGCTGACCCGCCCGCTGCGCAGCCCCCAGCCCCGGCTGCTGATCGTGGCGCCGATGTCCGGCCATTACGCGACCCTGTTGCGCGGCACGGTGGAAGCGTTCCTGCCGACCCACGAGGTCTACATCACCGACTGGTCTGACGCGCGGATGGTCCCGCTGGCCGAAGGCCGCTTCGATCTCGACGACTACATCGACTATGTCATCGAGATGCTGCGCTTCCTCGGCACCAACATGCACGTCATGGCGGTGTGCCAGCCGGCGGTGCCGGTGCTGGCGGCGGTGTCTGTCATGGAGGCCGAGCGCGACCCGTTCGCACCGATCTCGATGACCCTGATGGGCGGCCCGATCGACACCAGGCGCAACCCGACCGGCGTGAACAATCTCGCCCAGGAGCGCGGCATCGACTGGTTCCGCAACCACGTCATCACCAAGGTGCCGTTCCCGCATCCAGGCGTCATGCGCGACGTCTATCCGGGCTTCCTGCAGTTGAACGGCTTCATCAGCATGAACCTCGACCGCCATGTCGACGCCCACAAGGCGCTGTTCGCCAACCTCGTGAAGGGTGACGGTGACCAGGTCGACAAGCACCGCGACTTCTACGACGAGTATCTCGCGGTCATGGACCTGGCTGCGGAATATTATTTGCAGACGGTGGAGACCGTGTTCGTCAAACATGCGCTGCCGAAGGGCGAGATGACCCATCGCGGCACGCTGGTCGATCCGTCGAAGGTCACGCGCGTGGCCTTGATGACAGTCGAAGGTGAGAAGGACGACATCTCCGGTCTCGGTCAGACCGAAGCGACGCACGGACTCTGCTCGTCGATCCCGGATCACCGCCGGGTTCACTACGTGCAACCGGGTGTCGGTCATTACGGCGTGTTCAACGGCTCGCGATTCAAGTCGGAGATCGTGCCGCGCATCAACGATTTCATGCTGTCGGCAGCCGATCCGAAGTCGCTGCTCGCCATTGCGGCTGAATGAGTGAAGACGATGGTCACCGCGCATCCGAATCCGGATGCGGGGTAACCCTTTGAAGGGACGCTAGAAACCGGAACTCAGGAGTGACTCAAGCAGTGAATGTGGCGTCGCTTCTTGAGCGATGCTTTTGAATCTGAATTCATGTTTTCGGGGGCGCGCGAGGCCCAACCGCTAGGGTGCGGAACCTTCCGAACCCCTGTATGTTGGGCAAATGATTTGTTTTTGCGCCGAGCGCTTTCCCTGGCGATGGATATGGCAAAATCCGGGCGAGTTCTTCCCTCCCGGACTGACAGAAATGGCCACTCGCGCGCTACTTTATCGGCGGCCCGCCGAACCTTCGCGTCTTCTCGTCAAGCATGGCTCGCAAATCTACTCGATTAGATTGCGGCGTCACCGTCGTGCGCGACGTTATACCCTGAGAATTCATCCGTCGGATCGCGAAGCGATCCTCACGATGCCTCCGCGCGGCACGATCATCGAAGCGAAAGACTTCGCGCAGCGTCACGGCGCGTGGATCGCGGCGCGTCTTGGCCGTCTGCCGAAGGCGGCGCCGTTCCTGCCGGGCACTTTGGTGCCGCTGCGCGGCGTGCCGCACAAGATCGTGCATCGCGCGGGCGAGCGCGGCACGGTGTGGACCGAGACGCGAGACAGTGGCGAGAAGATCCTGTGCGTGGCCGGCGGGATCGAGCACACCGAACGCCGGGTGCTCGACTTCCTGAAGCGCGAGGCGCGCCGTGACCTGCAGAAGGCCGCCGACGCCTATGCCGAGCAGCTCGGCGTCAAGGTTAAGCGGCTGTCGATCCGCGACCAGTCGAGCCGCTGGGGCTCATGCACCTCGGCCGGCTCGCTGTCGTTCTCGTGGCGCCTGATCCTGGCGCCGCCCTTCGTGCTCGATTATCTCGCCGCGCACGAGGTCGCTCATCTGATCGAGATGAACCACTCGCCGCGGTTCTGGAAGGTGTGTGGCAGGATCTGCTCCTCGGTCGAGCGCGCCAAGAAGTGGCTCGACACCTGCGGCAACGATCTGCATCGCTATGGCATCGACGACTGAGGTCTCGACGATAGAGCATCTCGACGATGCGAGTCCCAATGGCCCGGCCTTCTGGTCCGGGCCATTTCTTTGTCGGGTTCCAATCTGCATCGATGAACTCAGAACCCGCGTGCGGACTATCGAATTCTTAAGCCTTCTCGCCTGCAGTCGGAGGATATTGCCCAATTCGGCGGCGCCTTAACGCGGCCGTAACGCTGCGCTCGCCAGATTTACCGCGATCAACCCCAAGGTGACGTCCCAGCGAGCTGCCGGGTCGTTCGCTGCAACCAAAGCGCCGATCGTTTCTCTCGAAACGTGCAGCGCGCCTCGAATCGAACGATGCCTGCAAGCGAGTTCCAACCGGCCGCATCCACACAATTGCTCTCGGCCGCGCTCGACGGTGCCCCCGAGGCGATCCTGTTTCTCGACGCGCAGGGCCATGTCCAGCACGCCAACCAGGCGGCGTCGGTGCTGCTGCGGCGTGAGCCGGCCGCTCTGATCGGCGCCGACCTCGAAAGCCTGGGTCTCCCCGCGGATCTGATCCCGGCGCCCCCCTGCGACGAGACGACCGACGCGCAGCAGGACGCGGACCAGTCCGAAGCCCGCGAAATGACGATGCGCCATGCCGATGGCGGGCGGACCCGCCTCCGCCTGTCGCTGTGCGCTCTGCCGCCGGGCCGTGACGACGAGCCGGTCCGTTCGCTGCTGTTCATTCGTGACGTGACCACCGAAGTCGACATGCGCGAGCGCAATGCGCTGCTGACGTCGGTCGCCGACCGGACCAACCGGGCCGTCATCGTCACCGATCGCGAGCTCAACGTCCTCTATACCAACGCCGCCTTTGCCAGCCTGTTCGGCTACACGCCTGAACAGGCGATCGGGCGCCGGGCCGAGGAACTGCTGATCGGCCCCTGCACTGATCCCGCCATCGTCGACCGGCTGAGGCAATGCCTCGAGGACGATCGCGGCATCGAGGAGGACGTGCTGGTCTACGACAAGGACGGCCGCGAGATCTGGACGACCGCCTATGTCAAGGCGCACCGGACCAAGCGGGGCAAGGTCAGATATCTGTTCGGGCTGCTCACGGACATCCGGGAGACCAAGCAGTTGCGCTCGCTGCAGCAGCTGATCATGGCGTCGCTGGCATCCGACGTTTCGATCACGACCATCGCCGATCAGCTGTGCCGCCGGGTCGAAGAGCTCGCCCCGGACGTCGTCTGCTCGATCCTGCACGTCGATTCCGATGGCCGCATGCATCCGCTCGGCGGCCCCAGCCTTCCGTCCGCTTATTCGGCCAGCCTCGACGGCGTCGCGATCGGGCCGGACGTCGGCTCCTGCGGCACCGCCGCCCATCTCTGCGAGCCGGTGCTGTCGCACGACATCGACAATGATCCGCGCTGGCAACCCTACAAGGCCGGCCCGCTCGCCGCCGGCCTGCGCGCCTGCTGGTCGTCGCCCATCAAGGGCAAGGACGGCCGCGTCATCGGCACCTTTGCCTTCTACTTCCGTGAATGCCGCGGCCCCAGCCCCTGGCACGAGCAGATCGTGGCCGCCTGCGTCCAGCTCGGTGCGCTCGCCATCGAGCGCCAGGAGGTCCGCTCGACGATCTCACAGGTCGCCTATCATGACATGCTGACGGGCCTGCCCAACCGTGCCCGCATCCCGTCGCTGATCGCCGAAGCCATCAAGGCCTGTCCGGAAGGCGGACACGTCGCCGTCGCCTTCCTGGACGCCGACAATTTCAAGGACGTCAACGACACGCTGGGCCATGCCGCCGGCGACGAGTTCCTGGTCGGCTTCGCCAACCGCCTGCGAGCGCAGATCCGCAACGGCGACATGCTGGGCCGTCTCGGCGGCGACGAGTTCGTGATCGTGCTGCAGAACCGCGATGCCCTGGAAGCCTCGCTCGCGGCGGCGCGCATCACCGCCGCGCTGGCGATGCCGCTGACGATCGGCAAGCGCCAGGTGCCGATGTCGGCGAGCATGGGGCTCAGCCTCTATCCTGATAATGCCAAGGACATCGAGACCCTGATCAAGCAGGCCGACGCGGCGATGTACAAGGCCAAGCGCGGCGGCCGGGCGACCTACCGCTTCTTCAGCGCCGACATCGACAAGCTCGCCGAAGAACGGCTGATGCATTCGACCGCGCTGCGCGAGGCGATCGCCAGCGAGGCCCTGACGTTGCACTATCAGCCGCAGATCCGCACCCGCGACGGCGCGATCCACGGCGTGGAAGCGCTGGCGCGCTGGCACGATCCGGTGCTCGGCGAGGTCTCGCCCGCCAAGTTCATTCCGCTTGCCGAGGAATGCGGCCTGATCGAGCAGATCGGCGTGTGGTCGATCAAGCTGGCCTGCCAGCAGATGGCGTCGTGGCGGCGTGCCGGTCTCGACATCCCCTGCATCTCGGTGAACCTGTCGCCGATCAACTTCCAGAACGTCAATCTGGCGGCGATGGTGGCGCAGATCCTGGCCGCCAACGATCTGCCGGCGAAGATGCTGATGCTGGAGATCACCGAGGGCGTGATCCTCAACGAGCGCGCCACCGTGATCGCGACCATGAACGAGCTGCGCAACATGGGCGTCGGCCTGTCGTTGGACGATTTCGGCACCGGCTATTCGAGCCTCAGCCGGCTGGCCCAGCTACCGATCGACGAGTTGAAGATCGATCGCAGCTTCATGCGCGATTTCGAGAACGACAGCGGCACGCGGGCGATCGTGACCGCGGTCGTGCGCGTCGGCCAGAGCCTCGACGTGGCCGTGGTCGCCGAAGGTGTCGAGACCGAGCCGCAGCGCAAGCTACTGGCCGAGCTCGGCTGCGATGCGATGCAGGGCTTCCTGTTCGCGCGGCCGATGGCCGCCAGCGCCTTCAGCCGCTGGCTGCTGGACTACAGCGCCCATCGCGCGAGCCTGATGCTGCGGCTCGTCGGACGCGCGCTGGCGCAGGCCTCCGGTGATGCGAAAGGCGAGGGTGCTGCGAAAAGCGAGCCGTCATCGCGGCCCGTTGCGGCCGCCGCGGGCTGATCAGGCCGGACTCACTGTCTTCCCCTGACGAGCATCGCTCGTTGTGTCGCAACACGCAGCGCATTTGCGCTTCCGTCGTCATTCCGGGTTCAAGGCCTGCGGCCTTGCCCCGGAATGACGGTGGTCGTGGTGCAATCAGATCAGCGCCGGCCGCCGAACAACCGGTCCACCAGCCAGCCGTCGAGCCCGGCCGCGGGCTCCGGACGAACATTGCTGCGGCTCGGGCTCGGCGCCGCCGAGCGCGCCGAGTAGGCTGCATTGGGTGCGGGGGCCGACGGTGCTGAAATCTGCGAGGCGATCTGCGCCAGCGTCGGCACAAGGCCCGAGCCCTGCGCGTTCGGCAGCGCCGCCACCGGCACGCCCTGATGCGCCGCGCGCATGAAGCGGGTCCAGACCTCGACGGGTAGGCCGCCGCCGGTCGCCTTCCTGGTCGGCGAGTTGTCGTCATTGCCGAGCCAGACGCCGGTGACGAGGCGCGCGGTGTAGCCGATGAACCAGGCGTCGCGGAAATCCTGGCTGGTGCCGGTCTTGCCGGCGGCGATCCAGCCCGGGATCTCCGCCTTCTTCGCGGTGCCGGAGATCAGCGTCTCCTGCATCATCTGGTTCATCATCGCCGCGTTGCGCGGCTCGATCACCTGCACCGGCTGCTCGGCCTGGCGCATGTAGAGCAGCTTGCCGTCGAGCGTCCTGATCCGCGTCACCACATGCGGCGAGACGCTGACCCCGCCATTGGAGAACGGCGCGTAGGCGCCGACCAGCTCGATCATCGACACCTCGGAGGTGCCGAGCGCGATCGACGGGTTGGGATCGAGCTTGGAGGCGATGCCGAGCCGATGCGCGGTCCGCACCACGTTCTTCGGCCCGACCTCGAGGCCGACGCGCACCGCGACCGTGTTGAGCGACATCGCCAGCGCTTGGGTCAGCGTCACCGGGCCGAAATATTCGCGGGTGTAGTTCTCCGGCTTCCAGCCCTTCAGGTCGAGCGGCGCGTCCTGCCGCACCGTGTCCGGCGTCAGGCCCTGCTCGATGGCGGTGAGATAGACGAACGGCTTGAACGCCGAGCCGGGCTGGCGTTTGGCGGTCACGGCGCGGTTGAACTGGCTGTCCGCGTAGTTGCGGCCGCCGACCATCGCGCGCACGGCTCCATCCGGCGTCATCGCCACCAGCGCGCCCTGGCTGACGTTGAATTTCACGCTCTTGGCCGCGAGCTCGTCGATGATGGCGGCCTCGGCGACGGATTGCAGCTTCGGATCGATCGTGGTCTCCACGACGATCGACTCCTCGACCTGGCCGACGAGGTCGTCGAGCACCTCGCCGATCCAGTCGGCGACGTAGTTCACGGTGCCGGCGCCGGCCGGCTTCACCGCGACAGAAGGATGCGCGATCTGGGCCTGCGCCTGGGCGTCGGTGATGAACTTGGCCTCGGCCATCGCCGCAAGCACGGTCTGCGCGCGCTTGGCCGCGCCCTCCGGGTTGCGGTTCGGCGCCAGCCGCGACGGCGACTTGACGAGACCTGCGAGCATCGCGGCCTCGCCGATCGTCACCTGCCGCGCGGACTTGCCGAAATAGCGCTGCGCCGCCGCCTCGACGCCATAGGCGCCGGAGCCGAAATAGACCCGGTTGAGATACAGCTCGAGGATCTCGCGCTTGGAATATTTGCGCTCCAGCCACAGCGCCAGCTCGGCCTCCTGCAGCTTGCGCGCCAGCGTGCGCTCCTGGGTCAGGAACAGGTTCTTGGCGAGCTGCTGCGTCAGGGTCGAGCCGCCCTGCGATACGCCGCGATGCAGGATGTTGGCGACGACAGCGCGGGCGATGCCGATCGGGTCGATGCCGAAATGCTGATAGAAGCGGCGGTCCTCGATGGCGATGAAGGCCTTCGGCAGATAGGGCGGCAGATCCTTCAGCGCGACATTGGCGCCGGCCATCTCGCCGCGCTGCGCCAGCATGGTGCCGTCATAGCCCACGATCTCGATCGTCGGCGGCCGCTTCGGGATCTCCAGCGACTGGATCGGCGGCAGATGCGCGCCGGCCCAGATCACGATGCCGACCAGCGCGATCACGCCCCACAGGCCGCAGACCAGCGCCCAGTAGAACATGCGCCCGATCGACAATCCCCAGCGCGACCTGCCGCGGCTCGGCTTTGGTTTCGGTGTTGAGGTCTTCGGCTCGCGCGCCGGCACATCGTCCTCGTTGTCGGGCTCGACCGGCCTTTTCTTCGCAGCGGACTTCTTGGGCGCGTTGTTGCCGGAGGGGATACGATCCTTGGGGTCGAGGCGCAGATCGGCCATCGCGGCCGCAAGACCGAATCGCGGCTCCTTGCGTCCGCCGCTCTGTTTCCGTCCCCGCGCCATACGCAACCCGAGCCCGCGACCCCGCCGTCCGACCACGGTAATGTCCGGAGTTTAAGGGGCAGTTAGGAAGAGCTTAACGCGCGATTAGGAGTTTCGCGCCGCTAACGCCGCGTTATGGTTAAGCGAAGGTCAACAACAATCAGGCGAGGGAATTCATGGGCCATATCGATCCCACCAAGGAGGTGTTCGCGCAGTTCCGGGAGAATGACCGCCCGGGTCCGATCCACATGCTGAACCTGGTGCGGCTGCGCAAGGAGGCGGCCTATCCCGATGGACGCAAGGTCAGCGGCGCGCAAGCCTATGCCGCCTATGGCCGCGAGAGCGGCCCGGTGTTCGAGCGCCTCGGCGGCCGCGTCGTCTGGCAGGGTCGCTTCGAGCTGATGCTGATCGGTCCGCAGGAGGAATACTGGGATCACTGCTTCATCGCCGAATATCCGAGCGTGCAAGCCTTCGTCGAGATGATCCGCGATCCCGTCTATCGCGAGGCAGTGAAGCACCGCCAGGCTGCGGTCGAAGACTCGCGCCTGATCCGCCACGCTGTGCTGCCAGTGGGCAAGAACTTTGGCGAGGTGCCGGCGGGGCAAGTCTGACTACACCCGCAAGATTGGTAGTCGGCAGTCGACAAGCAAAAGGTACGTTCCCTCCCTCCTTGTGGGGGAGGGAGCGCGGCAGTGGGCTGGGTGAGAGCGAGTCCTGATCGAGAAGCGCCCAGGCGCGTCGCTCTACTCGACGACATCCGCGTTCTCAGCCTCCGTTGCCGCTTGCATGACACATAAGTTTATGCTTATGTGTTGGCATGATCGAGAGTGACATCTTCAGGGCCCTGGCTGATCCGACGCGATACGCGATCTTCGAGAAGCTGGCGAACGGCAGCTTGAATGCCAGCGCGCTTCGCGAGGGTCTGACGATCAGCCAGCCGGCGATGTCCCAGCACCTCGCGGTTCTCAGAAGCGCGGGATTGGTGAGGGAAGAACGGCAGGGTCGCTTCGTCAACTATGAGGTCGATCCGGAGGGCCTGGCGCAGATCGCGCGCTGGCTGGCGAAGTACCGCGCCTACTGGCCGTCGCGGGTCGATGCGTTGAAGGCCGTGCTGAAGGACATGGACCAATGACCGATATCAAGGCTGACCGGCAGAGCGACGATCTGGTGCTCGACTACGAGCTCGACGCTCCGCCGGAGAAGGTGTGGCGGGCGATCAGCATTCCCGCGCTGCGCGAGAACTGGCTGCCTTCAGGAGAATTGGCCGATGCCGCCCCGATCTCCTCGACGCCCGGCGAAGAAGTTCGCTACCGAATGCGCGACGACGAACCGCCGTATCTTGAGAGCATCGTGACGTTCCAGGTCATGCCCAATGCCGCAGGCGGGACCAGGCTGAGAATCATTCACGGACTGGTCGTCACGAAGCTGATGCGGCGGACGCCGCCGGCGGCGAACAGCAACCGGCGCAGCCTGATGCGCGCGGCTTGACGCTCTAGTTCACTAACAACCCACTGAAACCGGGAGCTCGCGCATGCGCGACACGATGCAACTCGTCCCTATGGTCATAGAGCAGTCCAGTCGGGGCGAACGATCCTTCGACATCTATTCGCGGCTGCTCCGTGAGCGGATCGTCTTCCTCAACGGCGAGGTCAACGACACGGTGTCCGCCCTGGTTTGCGCGCAACTGCTGTTTCTCGAGGCGGAGAACCCAAAGCGGCCGATCCATCTCTACATCAATTCACCCGGCGGCGTGATCACCAGCGGCCTCGCGATGTATGACACGATGCAATTCGTCAAAGCACCGGTACACACGCTCTGCATGGGAACGGCGCGTTCGATGGGGTCGTTTCTTCTGATGGCGGGCGAGCCGGGCGAGCGTACGGCGCTGCCCAATGCAAGCCTTCACGTGCATCAGCCGCTCGGTGGTTTTCAGGGCCAGGCGTCCGACATCCTGATTCACGCCAAGGAGATGGAGCTGACCAAGCGCCGCATGATCAGGCTCTACGCCGAGCATTGCGGGCGCAGCTATGAGGACGTCGAGCGCACCCTGGATCGCGATCACTTCATGACCGCGGACGAAGCCTTGCAGTGGGGCTTGATCGACCGGGTCGTCAAGCAACGAGACCTGGGTGACGTCATCAACGACTGATACTCCCTCGACGCGACGGCGGATCCTACCGCAACAGCCGTTGTCACCCGCGATGCGGTCGAATGGCCGTCGGCGAGCGCACGCAGCGACGAACGGGCGCAACCCGTGCCGCAATGCAGAACGGGGCCGCGCTATCCCGCAGCCCCGTCCCATCGATGTTGACCGCGTCATTCCGGGGCGATGCGCAGCATCGAATCCGGAATCTCGAGGGTCCGGGCTCGTCGCTATCGCACGCCCTGGAACGACGTCGAGTGCAGCTAGCCCGCCGCGCCCTTGTCCTCCAGGATCGGGCCGAACAGCTCCCAGCGCTCACCGTTGAACTTCATCATCTGTAGTTGCTTGTTGACGCGATAGTCGGTCGGCGAGGTGTTGATCTTCATGCCCGGCAGCGACAGGTCGCCGACGACGTCCTTCAGCGACGCCGCCTGCTTCATGACGTTCTCGCGCGTCAGGTTGTCGCCGCACATCTGCAGCACCGTCACCAGGAGCTGTGCGTTCCCGTAGCCATAGACGTTGAAATTGGAGTTCTTGTCGCCGTCCGGATAATACTTGGCCATGAAATCCAGATAGCGCTTCATGCCCGGATCGTCCTTCCAGGTCGGATCGAGCGGGTCCTTGCCGTAATTGACCGAGATCACGCCCTTGGAGGCTTCGAGGCCGGCCGGTTGCATCACTGCGCCGACAGACGTGGCATTGATATCGACGATGTGGACGGGGTGCCAGTCGAGCTCATGCAGCTTCTTGATGGCCTGAGCGGCCTGCTTCGGCGTCGCGGCGGAGAACAGCAGGTCGGCGCCGGCCGCCTTGATCTTGAGGATCTGCGAGTCGATGGTCGGATCGGACACCTCGTAGGAGGCATCGGCGACGATCATGGTCGATGCCTTGTCACCCAGGCCGGCCTTGATCCCGTTCAGATAGTCCTTGCCGAGATCATCGTTCTGATAGAGCACGCCGATCTTGGCGTTGGGATGCTCCTTCAGAATGTACTGGCCGTAGATGCGGCCCTCGGTGAAGTAGTTGGGATTGTACCCCATGGTCCAGGGGAAGTTCTTGGGGTCGGTGAACTTGGTGGCGCCGGTGGCGGCGAACAGCTGCGGCACCTTCTTCGCGTTGAGGTATTTCTGGACCGCGGCGTTGGACGGCGTGCCGATGATCTGGAAGGTCAGCAGCACCTCGTCGTCCTCGACCAGCTTGCGGACCTGCTCGACCGCCTTGGGCGGCGAATAGGCGTCGTCATACTGGATCAGCTTGATCTTGCGGCCATTGATGCCGCCCTGCTCGTTGATCATGTTGAAATAGGCAGCCTGGGTCTTGCCGATCGAGGCATAGGCCGAGGCGGGGCCCGAGAACGGCACGGTCTGACCGACCTTGATCTCGGTATCGGAGGCGCCGGGATCATACTTCTTCTGGGCCGAGGCTGACGTGACGGAGAGGGTGACGGCCAAAGCGGCCGCGCCTGCAAGACGGAAATATCCCTGTCGCATGGGGTCTGCATTCCTCCTGAATGTTGTTGTGCGGCTGGTCTGCCCGGACGGGCGCCATCGCTACAGGCAGTGTGGAGGAACGGCTTGGCGGACGCAAGGCGAGCCGCCACCGGGACTGCGGCGGTTCCGCGGGGCGAGGGCTTAGGATGCAAGCTCGATGATCGTGACTTCGCGCCATTGCGAGCCAAGCTGCCCCCTGACATTCAGTGTCGTCCCGGCCAAGCCCTGGCGTCGCGCAGCGACGTCAGGGCGCAGAGCCGGGATCCATAACCACAGGCCGCCCTGTGGCGAAGACTCGGAGTTGCGATCCTGCCTCGAACGTCGCCCGGGAGTATGGGTCCCGGGTCGGCGCACGCCGGCGCGTTGCGCCGCCGTGCTTGCCCGGGACGACATCTGTGGTCGCTGCTTCAAAACGGCTTCGCCATTTTGCGCGCGAATGTCCCGGAATGACGTCCTCATGGGCACCGACATCGTCCGCAGGCGTCTCGAAGGACGGCCGCGGACTCGGTGCTGATCAAGCCGCCAGCCAGACGAGCACCAGGCCGATTGCCGCCGGCACGCTCTGGATGAACAGGATCTTCCGGCTCGCCGTGGCGGCGCCATAGAGGCCCGCGACGAGCACGCAGAGCAGAAAGAACACCTTGATCTGAAAACCGAACACCGGCGCCGGATGCGCGAGGCCCCAGAACAGGCCGGCGGCGAGGAAGCCGTTGTAGAGGCCCTGGTTGGCGCCGAGCACCTTGGTCTGCTCCGCGCGCTCCGGCGTGTTGTTGAACGCCCTCAAGCCGGCCGGTTTGGTCCAGAGAAACATCTCGAGCACGAGAATGTAGACGTGAAGCAGGCCGATCAGTCCGACGACGATGTTTGCAATCAATGCCATGGTTCGGCTCCCCCAAGCCTGCCGGGACCGGCGGTGGTGCCGGCCCCCTCGTTCAAATCTTCTCCGAGCGGCTCAGGGCCGCGCGATGGTCTCTCATGCCGCCGGTTGGGCGGCCGCGTCGTCGTTCGCCAACAAATGCAGCAGCGCGCTCTTGATCGCCGCCTGCCGGGTCGGCGCGTTGATCTGCGCGCCCAGGAGGTCGGTGACGTAGAACACGTCGCGGGCGCGTTCGCCGAAGGTGGCGACATGGGCCGACGCGATGTTGAGATTCAGCTTCGAGATCGCCGTCGTCAGCTCGTACAGCAGGCCGGGGCGGTCGAGGCCGGAGACCTCGATGACGGTGTAGAGCTCCGACCATTGATTGTTGATGGTCACTTCCGGCTCGACCGAGAACGCCTTGTGCTGCTTGCCGCGCGTCGTCCGCCGCGCCACGGCGTCCGGCAGCCGCAGCTTGCCCTCCAGCACCTGCTCGATGGTCTCGCCGATCCGGGTCGCACGCCGGCCCTCGTCCTCATCGCGCTCATACTCGCGGGAGATCGCGATGGTATCGAGCGCGCGGCCGTCGGTCGTGGTATAGATCTGGGCATCGACGATGTTCGCCCCGGCGGAGGCGCAGGCGCCGGCGATGATCGACAGCAGCCACGGATGGTCCATCGCGAAGATCGTCAGCTCGGTCACGCCGCGCGCCGGATCGAAGCCGACATTGATCGCGAGCTTGTGGCCGGCATCCTCGCTCGATCGCACGAAGCGGGCATGGCGGATCTTGCGCGGCAGCTCGACCTTGAGCCAGTAGGCCGGATAATGCCGGCCGATATAGGTGTTGAGCTCGTCCTCGGGCCAATCGGTGAAGGCGTTGCGGAATTCAGCCTGCGCCGCGGTGATGCGCTTGGCGCGGTTGACCTCGGAGAAGCCGCCGGTCAGCACCGGCTCGGTCTCGTAGTAGAGCGTGCGCAGCAGTTGCGCCTTCCAGCCGTTCCAGACGCCGGGGCCGACGCCGCGGATGTCGGCGGTGGTCAGGATCGTCAGCAGCTTCATCTGCTCGACGGACTGCACCACGGCGGCGAAATTCTCGATCGTCTTGCGGTCCGACAGGTCGCGCGACTGCGCCACCGTCGACATCGTCAGATGCTCCTCGATCAGCCAGGCGACCAGCTCCGTGTCGGCATTGTTGAAGCCCAGCCGCGGGCACAGCCGGCGCGCGATCTTGGCGCCGGCGATGGAATGGTCCTCGGGCCGTCCCTTGGCGACGTCGTGCAGCAGCACGGTGATGTAGATGACGGCGCGGTGCTCGGGCCGGATCTTGCGCATCAGGTCGGAGGCCAGGGTGAACTCGTCGATGCCGCCGCGCTCGATCTCCTGCAGAAAGCCGATGCAGCGGATCAGGTGCTCGTCGACCGTGTAATGATGATACATGTTGAACTGCATCATCGACACGATGCGGCCGAAGGCGCGGATGAAGTGGCCGAGCACGCCGGTCTCGTTCATCCGCCGCAGCACGACCTCGGCATCGTTGGAGGTCAGGATCTCCATGAACAGCCGGTTGGCCTCGGGCTCGTCGCGCAGCTCGGTGTTGATCAGGTTCAAGGAGCGCGTGACCGCGCGCATCGCGTCGGGATGGAAGGCGAGGTTGTTCTTCTGCGCCAGCCGGAAGATGCGGATCAGATTGACCGGATCGTGCTTGAAGACGTCGGGCGCGGCGAGGTTGATGCGGTTGTTGTCGACGATGAAGTCGTCACTCTCCGGCACGCGCCGCCAGGTCGAGCCGGTGGTCAGGCGCGAGATCATCCGGCTCAGCACCGGCGCCGGCTTGGCCTGTTGGTCCTCGAGCTTGGCGCACAGGATGGCGGTAAGATTGCCGACCTCCTTGGCGACCAGGAAGTAGTGCTTCATGAAGCGCTCGACATCCTGCATGCCGGGATGGCTGGTGTAGCCCAGCCGCACCGCGATCTCGCGCTGCAGGTCGAATGACAGCCGTTCTTCCGGACGCCCGCTGACGAAATGCAGGTTGCAGCGCACCGACCATAGGAAGTCCGCGCAGCGCCGGAAGGTGCGGTATTCATGCGCGTCGAACACGCCGCGCTCGACCAATTCGGCGGTCTCGCGCACGCGATAGACGTATTTGGCGATCCAGAACAGCGTATGCAGGTCGCGCAGGCCGCCCTTGCCGTCCTTGACGTTGGGCTCGACGAGATAGCGCGACTGGCCGCCGCGGCGGTGCCGCTCCTCGCGCTCGGCTAGCTTGGCGGCGACGAACTCGGCGGCGGTGCCCTGCACCACCTCGTTGTCGAAGCGCGCGACCAGCTCGTCATAGAGCGGCCGGTCGCCGGCGAGATAGCGCGTCTCCAGGATCGCGGTGCGGATGGTCATGTCGCCGCGCGCCTGGCGGATCGACTCGTCGACCGAGCGGGTCGCATGGCCGACCTTCAGCCCCATATCCCACAGCGAGTAGAGAATGGCTTCGGCGACCTGCTCGCCCCAGGCGGTCTGCTTGTAGGGCAGGATGAACAGGAGATCGATGTCGGACTCCGGCGCCATCAGGCCGCGGCCATAGCCGCCGGTGGCGACCACCGCCATGCGCTCGGCGCCGCTCGGCACCTGCGAGCGGTAGAGGTGTTGGGTGGCCGCGGCGTAGAGGATGCGGATGATCTCGTCCTGCACGAAGCAGAGCTGCTCGGCGCAGCGCCGGCCGTGGCGGTCCTTCAGCAGTTGCGCCTGGGCCGCTGCGCGCGCCTTGACCAGCTCGGCCTTGAGGAATTGCACCACCGCCGCGCGGAACATGTCCTCGCGGCCCGAATGCTGCGCGGCCAACGTGTCGACCGCAACCGCGATGCCGGCGCTGTCGAAATCGGAAAGGCTATCGGGGTGGGAATTGGGGGCGACGCTGTCCATGGATGCAACCGGATATCGAACAAGGCCTGTGCTGTCACGAAACTTCCAATGCAACAATCGATCCATGCTGTCATCGGTGGTCACGGGATGATGATCGTTCTGAATGGTGCCGTCGAAAGGAAAAGCAATTCTCGCGCGCCCCTGGCATAACTCATTGAAACCACAGCAATGTTTCTTGAGGCTTGGAGGGGTGACGATGGGTGGATTGTCGAGGCGCGGATTTGCTGCGGTTGCGGCCGTGGTTCTCCTGGGATGCGGCGCTGCACGCGCGGCCGAGCCGGTGAAGGAGATCCGCTTGGACTGGGCGACCTACAATCCGGTGTCGCTGGTGCTGAAGCAGAAAGGACTTCTGGAGAAGGAGTTCGCCAAGGACGGCATCAGCATCGTCTGGGTGCAGTCGGCCGGCTCCAACAAGGCGCTCGAATTCCTCAACGCCGGCTCGCTCGATTTCGGCTCGACCGCCGGCTCGGCGGCGCTGGTCGCCAGGATCAACGGCAATCCGATCAAGTCGGTCTACGTCTATTCGCGGCCCGAATGGACCGCGCTGGTCACGGCCAAGGATTCCAAGATTGCCTCCGTGGCTGACCTCAAGGGCAAGCGGGTCGCGGTGACCCGTGGTACCGATCCGCACATCTTCCTGGTGCGCGCGCTGTTGTCAGCCGGCCTCACCGACAAGGACATCACGCCGGTATTGCTGCAGCACGCCGACGGCAAGGCGGCGCTGATCCGCGGCGACGTCGACGCCTGGGCCGGGCTCGATCCGATGATGGCGCAGGCCGAGGTCGAGGAGGGCGCCAGGCTGTTCTACCGCAAGGCCGACGCCAACACCTGGGGCATCCTCAACGTCCGTGAGCAGTTCCTGAAGGACAATCCCGAGATCGTCCGCCGCGTGCTCGCCACCTACGAGGTCGCACGCAAGGACGCGCTGGCTAATTACGACGACCTGAAGAAGACCTTCATCGCCGTGACCAAGCTGCCGGAGGCCGTCGTCGACAAGCAGCTCAAGGAGCGCACCGAGCTCACCCATAGCCGCATCGGCGCACCCCAGCGCGAGTCGATTTTGGCTGCTGGCCTCGCTTTGCAGCAGGCCGGTGTCGTCGATGCCAAGGTGGATGTGAAGGTGACGCTGGATGCCCTGATCGACGACCAGGTCCCGCTGCCGACGAACTAGAACGCACGAAGCACTGTTGCAGATACAACCAATGCTGCAGACAAAATAACGGTGTCGTCCCGGACAAGCCCGCCAGCGCGGAAGCGCTGGCGGGCGCAGATCCGGGACCCATACTCCGTGAAGGTCGTTGGGAGGTAGGCTGGAGCGGCATCTCGTCTCACCACGGCGGCCGCGGAGTATGGGTCCCGGTTCAAGGCCGGGACGACAGCAAGTTAGGAGCGCCGTCCTCGGCCCCATTACCATCCACCACCATCACCACGCCTTGCATTCCCGCGCGGGACACTGTTCTCACTATGACCATGACCGTCGAATTGCAGGCGCCGGCTGCCGCCATACCCCAGACTGCTCGCCAGCCATGGCTCACGCGGCTGACGCGCCCGCTGCTCGGCTTGCTGCTGCCGCTGTCGCTCGCACTCGCCTGGGAGCTTGCCGTCCGGGCCGGCTGGTCCAACGGCCGGCTGGTGCCGCCGCCCTCGAAGGTCTTCACCACCATCGGCGAGCTCGCCCGCTCCGGCGAACTCTCCCGCCACATCACGATGACCTTGACCCGCGTCGGCGTCGGTTTTGGCCTCGGCGTCATTGCCGGAACTGTCCTCGGCGGCATCTGCGGCTATTGGGGCCTCGCCCGGCGGCTGGTCGATCCCACCATCCAGGCGTTGCGCGCGATTCCCTCGATCGCCTGGGTGCCGTTGTTCATCCTGTGGCTCGGCATCTTCGAGACCTCCAAGGTGGCGCTGATCGCGGTCGGCGTATTCTTCCCGGTCTATCTCGGCCTGACCGGCGCGATCCTCTCGGTCGACCGCAAGATCGTCGAGGTCGGCCGCATCTTCCGTCTCTCCGGGCCGGCGATGATCCGCCGCATCCTGCTGCCCGCGGTGCTGCCGGCGTACGTCGTGTCGCTGCGCGTCGGCCTCGGCTTGGGGTGGATGTTCGTCGTCGCCGCCGAGTTCATGGGGGCGTCGGAAGGGCTCGGCTACCTCCTGATCGACGGCCAGCAGCTCGGCAAGCCGGCGCAGATCGTGGCGGCCATCGTGATCTTCGCCATCATCGGCAAGGCGACCGACTGGCTCCTGGAGATCGCCACCGCGCCGCTGTTGCGCTGGCAGGACAGCTTCGCACGCCAGAGCGGGGCCGCCTGATGTTGTCGTTGCAAGCCGTCACCAAGGTCTATCCCAACGGCGTCCACGCGCTGGAGCGGTTCTCGGCCGAGATCCAGCTCGGCGAGATCATCGCCATCATCGGCGGCTCCGGCTGCGGCAAGTCGACCTTGCTGCGCGCCGTCGCCGGGCTCGACCGCGCCAGCGCCGGCGCCGTGACGCTCGACGGCGAGGCGATCACGGCGCCGCATCCCAAGGTCGGCATCATCTTCCAGGAGCCGCGGCTGCTGCCGTGGCTCACGGTCGCCGACAACATCGGCTTCGGCCTGTCCGAGCTGCCGGCGGCCGAGCGCCGCGATCGCGTCGCGCGCGCGCTCGAACGTGTCGGCCTCGCCGACAAAGCGAAGGTCTGGCCGCGCGAATTGTCCGGCGGCCAGGCGCAACGCGTCGCGATCGCCCGCGCATTGGTGGCGCAGCCGGAGGTGCTCCTGCTCGACGAGCCGTTCTCTGCGCTCGATGCCTTCACCCGCAAGGACCTGCAGGACCATCTGCTCGATCTCTGGGCCGATACGCGCCCGACGCTGGTGCTCGTGACCCACGACGTCGAGGAAGCCGTGGTGCTGGCCGACCGCGTGCTGGTGATGCGGCCGCATCCGGGCCGGCTGTTCGAGGAGATCACCATCAATCTGTCGCGGCCGCGCGACCGCAACGCGCCCTTGTTCGAGCAGTTCAGGCGCCATGTGCTCACTGCACTGGACCGCTCGCTCGACCGGACGATGCCGGACACGCAGGGCAGGCGTGACGCCGGCGGCGGCCTGTGGTGGTGACTTTGGCGGCCCGGCCCGGTACATCTCGTCCGAAAGGACTCCGGGAGAGAACGACAATGGATGCTGCCGAGCTGCGCGCCATGCAGGCGCCGATCAAGGAACGCTACAAGGCCGATCCGTCCGCCGCCGTCATCACGCTGAAGGCCAAGGGCGAGGTCGGGCAGGAGGGGCTGACCTGCAAGCTCGAGACCGGGCGCGCGATGGCGGTGGCCGGCCTGCATCCGGGGACCGGCGGCTCCGGGCTCGAGCTGTGCTCCGGCGACATGCTGCTGGAGGCGCTGGTCGCCTGCGCCGGCGTGACCTTGAAATCGGTCGCGACCGCGGTCGAGGTGCCGCTCAAGAGCGGCCACGTGTTCGCCGAAGGCGATCTCGATTTCCGCGGCACGCTCGGCGTCGACAAGGAGGCCCCGGTCGGCTTCCAGGAGATCCGCCTGCGCTTCGAGGTCGACACGGATGCTCCGCAGGACAAGCTCGACCTGCTGCTCAAGCTCACCGAGCGCTATTGCGTGGTGTATCAGACCATCAAGAACGGGCCGAAGGTGTCGGTCAGCCTGAAGCGGGTGTGAGGTCGCCCTCGCCTTGCCGCTGATGACGACAAGCCACCGAGGCTTGCCCGGTCTGCGCCTCCCCCGCGTACGGGGGAGGTCGCCGTGCATCGCAGATGCGCGGCGGGTGGGGGAATTCTCTCCACACAACGCACCCATCATCACCACCCGAGCCGCGCCCCCACCCCGGCCCTCCCCCGCAGGCGGGGGAGGGAGATCACTGTCCGCGCAGCATGAGCTGATGTCCCTCGATCCCTCCTTCCTGCTGCTGCTGACCTTGCGCATGGCGATCGCGGCGTCGTTCGTGGTGTCGGCGTCGATGATCGCCGAGCGCACCGGGCCCGTCATCGGCGCGCTGGTCGCGACGCTGCCGATCTCGGCGGGGCCGACCTACGTGTTCCTGGCGCTGGATCACGATGCCGCCTTCATCGCGCAGGGCGCGCTGACCAGCCTGCCGATCAATGCCGCCACGATCTTCCTCAGCCTTGCCTATGCCGTGCTGGCGCAGCGCCGCAGCGTGCTGGTGGCAAGCGCCACCGCGGTGGCGGTGTGGCTCGGCCTCGCGGTGCTGATCAAGAGCGTGCAGTGGACGTTGTTGATGGGCATCGCCGCCAACGTCGTGACGTTCGCCATCTGCCTGCCGCTGCTGCAGCGCTATCGCCATGCCAAGATGCCGCTACTCACGCGGCGCTGGTACGACGTGCCGCTGCGTGCCTCGCTGGTCGCAACGCTCGTCGCCACCGTCACCTCGGTCTCCGGCTGGGCCGGCCCCAGCGTCTCCGGCATCCTGGCGCTGTTTCCGATCGTCTTCACCTCCATGATGCTGATCCTGCAGCCGCGCATCGGCGGTCCCGCCACCGCCGCCGTGCTGGCCAATGGCGCCTGGGGCCTGATCGGCTTCTCGCTCGCAGTCGTCGTGCTGCATCTCGGCAGCCTGCATCTCGGCGCTACAGTCGGATTGAGCGGTGCGCTCGCGACCTGCGTCGGCTGGAATCTCGGCCTGTGGTGGCTGGGGCGACGGAAGGCAGCTCGTCAGCTTGCGTAGGGTGGGCAAAGCGAAGCGTGCCCACCGAGTTGCATGTCACGCTGCAAATGGTGAGCACGACGCCTCGCGTCTTTGCCCACCCTACGGCACCGTGAACTCATCTCTCTGTCATTCCGGGGCGACGCCGCAGGCGGCGAGCCCGGAATCCATCTGGCTGCATGCGCTGACGAAGGATGGATTGCAGGTTCGCGCTGCGCGCGCCCCGGAATGACGGCAACTACTTGTTCGGCAGTTTCGACTTCAGTTGATACAGCGCGTCCATCGCCTCGCGCGGGGTCATCTCGTCCGGATGCAGCGCCTTCACGGCGGCGATCAGCTCCTCTGCCTCCTTCGACATCGCGGGCTCCGCAGCCGCGCGCGAGGGCACCGCGAACAGCGGCAGGTCGTCGACCAAAACGCGCGCGCTCTGGCCGCGGTCCTGGGCCTCCAGCTTCGCCAACACCGATTTGGCGCGGCTGATCACGGCCGGCGGCAGGCCGGCGAGCTTCGCGACCTGGATGCCGTAGGAGCGGTCGGCCGAGCCCGGCAGCACCTCGTGCAGGAACACGACGTCGCCCTGCCATTCCTTGACGCGGACCGTGGCGTTGAACAGCCGTGGCAGCTTGGCAGCGAGGGCTGTCAGCTCATGGTAATGCGTCGCGAACAGCGTGCGGCAGCGGTTGCTCTCGTGCAGGTGCTCGATCGCCGCCCAGGCGATGGAGAGGCCGTCGAAGGTCGCGGTGCCGCGCCCGATCTCGTCGAGGATCACCAGCGCGCGCTCGCCGGCCTGGTTGAGGATCGCCGCGGTCTCGACCATCTCGACCATGAAGGTCGAGCGTCCGCGCGCCAGATCGTCGGCGGCGCCGACGCGCGAGAACAGCCGGTCGACGATGCCGATGCGGGCACGGCTCGCCGGCACGAATGAGCCGATCTGGGCGAGCAGGGCAATCAGCGCGTTCTGGCGCAGGAAAGTGGATTTACCCGCCATGTTGGGGCCGGTGAGCAGCCAGAGCTGACCGCTCTTGTGCCCCGGCGTCGGCGACAGGTCGCAGGAATTGGCGATGAACGGCTGGCCTTCGCGCTTGAGTGCCTGCTCCACCACGGGATGGCGGCCGCCCTCGATGGCGAAGCCGAGCGAGCCGTCGACCTCCGGGCGGACGTAGTTGTCGTCGACCGCGAGCTTGGCCAGCGCGGTGGCGACATCGAGCATCGCAAAGCCGTGCGCGGCAGCGCGCAGATCATCGCCGATCGCAAGCGCCTGTGCGCAGAGCCGGTCGAAGATCTCGAGCTCGAGATTGAGCGCGCGTTCGCCGGCATTGGCGATCTTGGCCTCGATCTCGCCGAGCTCCGACGTGGTGAAGCGCACCTGGCCGGCGAGGGTCTGGCGGTGGATGAAGGTCGCGTTCAACGGCGCCGACATCAGCTTGTCGCCGTGCTGCGCGGTGACCTCGACGAAATAGCCGAGCACGTTGTTGTGCCGGATCTTTAAGCCTTTGACGCCGGTCTGGTCGGCGTAGCGCGCCTGCATCGACGCCACGACGAGCCGCGACGCGTCGCGCAGATTGCGCGTCTCGTCGAGCGTCGCGTCGTACCCGGCGCGGACGAAACCGCCGTCGCGCTTGATCAGCGGCAGCTGCTCGTCGAGTGCGCGGGCGAATTCCTCGGCGAGCGCCCGCGTGGGCCGTGCCAGCGCCGCCATCACGGACGTGACGTCTTGCGGCGGCTGCTCCAGCGCGGATAACCGCGCGAGCGCCTGGTCGGCGGCAAGGATGCCGTCGCGCAAGGCGGCGAGATCGCGCGGGCCGCCGCGGCCGACCGAGAGCCGCGCCATCGCCCGGGTCATGTCGGGCGCACCGCGCAAGATGGAGCGGATGTCCTCGCGTGCGGCGCCATCGGCAACGAACGTGGCGACTGCATCGAGGCGGCGGCCGATCTGCGCCGGCTCCGTCAGCGGCGCGGCGAGCCGCTGCGCCAGCAGCCGCGAGCCGGCGGATGTGACCGTGCAGTCGATGGCGTCCAGCAGCGAGCCGCGCCGCTCGCCGGCGAGCGTGCGCGTCAGCTCGAGATTGGCGCGGGTCGCCGGATCGATTGCCATGGTGCTGCCGGTCGCCTCGCGGGCCGGCGGCGCCAGCGGCGGGCGCTGGCCCACTTGGGTGCGCTCGACATAGGTGACGCAGGCAGCGGCGGCCGTCGCCTCCAGCCGCGACAGCACTGCGAGGCCGTCCATGGTGGCGACCGCGAAATAGTCGCACAGCCGCCGTTCGGCGGTAGCGCCGTCGAACACGTCGCGCGTCAGCGGTGTGACCGCGGCGAGTTCGCGCAGCACCGGCTCGAAGATCGCATCCGAATACAGCGCATCCGAGATGATCACCTCGTTCGGATTGATGCGGGCGAGCGTCGCGGTCAGCTCGGCGAACGCGCATTCGGTGACGATGAAGTCCGAGGTCGAGATGTCGATCCAGGCGAGCCCGAGCCGGTCGCCGCCGGAGGAGCCGCGGCTGCGCGCGATCGATAACAGATAGTTGTTGGCGCGCGCATCGAGCAGATTGTCTTCCGTCAGCGTGCCCGGCGTCACCACGCGCACCACGCCGCGCTTGACCACGCTCTTGTTGCCGCGCGCCCGCGCCGCCGCCGGATCCTCCATCTGCTCGCAGACCGCGACGCGGATGCCCTGCGCGATCAGCCGGTGCAGATAGTCCTCGGAGCGCTCGACCGGCACGCCGCACATCGGGATGTCCTGGCCCTGGTGCTTGCCGCGCTTGGTCAGCACGATGCCGAGTGCCTTCGATGCGACCTCGGCGTCCTCGAAGAACAGCTCGTAGAAGTCGCCCATCCGGTAGAACAGCATCAGGCCCGGATGCGCCGCCTTGATCTCGAGATACTGCTCCATCATCGGCGTGAGCTTGGCCGGCGCCTCGGCGGGCGCGGCGTCGGGCGGAACCGGGGCGGAGATGGGCTGCTGGATCGTCATGGCGCGGAAACTAGCCAATTTGCCCGGACGGTCCTACCGCTTTGCGGGCGATGTCCCGGTTTTCCACGATGAGCGGTGCCTGCTGTTGCACCTCCCCCGCTTGCGGGGGAGGTCGTATCGCATCGAAGATGCGATACGGGTGGGGGAAGTCTCTCCTCACGGGGATTCTCGCTTGGGGCTGCCCCCACCCCAGCCCTCCCCCGCAAGCGGGAGAGGGCGCCCACCGTTCGTGAGGCGAGAGCGTCGCATCCAGCAGCTTGAGCGCATGCCACCCCGCGCTCCCGTCATTTGACCTGCTCCCATCGCACTCCTAAAACCGCCGTCAATTCTGACCAGAAACACGAAAGTTCGGGAGAGAGCGATGCGAGACGTGTTTATTTGTGATGCGGTGCGGACCCCGATCGGCCGCTTCGGCGGCTCGCTGGCGAAAGTGCGCACCGACGATCTCGCGGCGACACCGCTGAAGGCGCTCAAGGCCAAGCATCCAAATCTCGACTGGGCGGCGGTCGACGAGGTGTTCTTCGGCTGCGCCAACCAGGCCGGCGAGGACAACCGCAACGTCGCGCGTATGGCGCTGCTGCTCGCGGGCCTGCCGGATTCAATTCCCGGCCAGACCTTGAACCGTCTCTGCGCCTCAGGTCTCGACGCGGTCGGCGCGGCGGGACGTGCGATCCGCGCCGGCGAGGTCGATCTCGCGATCGCCGGCGGCGTCGAATCGATGACGCGGGCGCCGTTCGTGCAGGGCAAGGCGACCGAGGCGTTCTCGCGCTCGGCCGAGATCTTCGACACCACGATCGGTTGGCGCTTCATCAATCCCTTGATGAAGCAGCAGTACGGCGTCGATTCGATGCCGGAGACCGGCGAGAACGTCGCCGAGGAATTCCAGGTGTCGCGCGCCGACCAGGACGCGTTCGCGATCCGCTCCCAGCAGCGCGCCGGAAAGGCCATCGCCTCGGGCTATTTCGCCGCCGAGATCACGCCGGTGTCGGTGCCCGGCGGCAAGGCAGGGCCCGTGACCGTCGACAAGGACGAGCATCCGCGCCCCGAGACCACGCTCGAAGGCCTCGCCAAGCTGAAGCCGATCGTGCGCAATCCGGGCACGGTGACCGCCGGCAACGCCTCCGGTGTCAATGACGGCGCGGCTGCGATGATTCTCGCGTCGGAGGCCGCCGTGAAGAAGCACGGCCTCACGCCGCGCGCGCGCGTTCTCGGCCTCGCCTCGGCCGGCGTGCCGCCCCGCATCATGGGCATCGGCCCGGTGCCGGCAGTGCGCAAGCTGATGGAGCGGCTCGGCCTGAAGATCACCGATTTCGACCTGATCGAGTTGAACGAGGCGTTCGCGTCTCAAGGCATCGCCTGCCTGCGCCAGCTCGGCGTCGCCGACGATGCCGATTTCGTCAACCCGCATGGCGGCGCCATCGCGTTGGGACATCCGCTCGGCATGAGCGGCGCGCGCATCGCGATGACCGCGGTGCACGGGCTCGAGGTCCGCGGCGGCAAGCGTGCGCTCGCCACGATGTGCGTCGGCGTCGGCCAGGGCGTCGCGCTGGCGGTCGAGACGATCAAATGACGAAGCGCTAAGCGCTTCGTCATTCCGGGGCAGCCCGCAGGGCTGAACCCGGAATCTGGAGATGAGTCCCAACAATTTCGAGATTCCGGGTTCGATGCTTTCGCATCGCCCCGGAATGACGGAGAATTGACCATGACCATCTCCCGCGAACAGGACGTCACGCTGGCCGTGCTGGCGGTGATGGAGCAGACCACCAATCCGCGGCTGCGCGAGATCATGGTGTCGCTGATCAAGCACCTGCACGGCTTCGTCCGCGATGTCAGGCTGACCGAGGCCGAATTCCGCGAGGCCGCCGCCCTCGTCGCCGAGCTCGGTCAGCGCACGAACGACACCCACAACGAGGTGGTGCTGATGGCCGGCTCGCTCGGCGTCTCGCCGCTGGTCTGCCTGCTCAACAATGGCGATGGCGGCAACACCGAGACCGCGCAGTCGCTGCTCGGTCCGTTTTGGCGGCTGAACTCGCCTGTTACCGCGAACGGCGGCTCGATCGTGCGCTCGGCGACACCAGGGCCGGCGTTGTTCGTCAATGGGCGCGTCGTCGATCCCCATGGCGCGTCGGTCGCGGGCGCCGAGGTCGACGTCTGGCACGCCTCCCCGGTCGGCACCTACGAGAACCAGGACCCGGAGCAGGCCGACATGAACCTGCGCGGCAAGCTCGCGACCGATGCCGATGGCCGCTTCTGGTTTCGCTCGGTGATGATGGTCGGCTATCCCATCCCGACCGACGGGGTCGTCGGCCGCCTTCTGAAGGCGCAGGGCCGCCATCCTTATCGGCCGGCGCATCTGCATGCGCTGATCGTCAAGCCGGGATTCAAGGTCCTGATCTCGCAGGTCTACGACCCCAACGACCCGCACATCGACAGCGACGTCCAGTTCGGCGTCACCAACGCGCTGCTCGGCAACTTCATTCGCCACGACACGCCGCACCCGACCGAGCCCGACGTCACCACGCCCTGGTATTCGCTCGATCACGTCTACCGGATGGAGATCGGCGACACCGTGCTGCCGCGCGCGCCGATCAAGTAGCGCTTCGGAATATCCATGCTAGTGTGGGCAAGCTGCAACCCTGAAGGGACGGCGCCCACATGTCCTCCACCGACTTGCCGTCCGTTGCCAAGCCTGCCGCGTTGACGGCGACGATGCGTGAGGCGGGTGTGCTCGAGTCCGGCGCGGTCTCGGACGTCGCCGTGATCAGCGACCGGCCGATGCTGGTGTCGCGCATCATCCGCCTTGGTTTGTCCTATAGCGGCGCGGCCCCGGACGCGCCCAGGACGCTGATCCTGAAAATCCCGATGCCGGCCTTCGCCAAGACGCTGTGGCGGGGCGGGCGCCACGAGGTCGACTTTTATCGCGGACTGGCGCGGCTCATGCCGACGGGCCTGGTGCCCGGCTCTTACGGCGGCGCGTGGGACGAAGCCGCGCTCACCTGGCACTTGTTGCTCGAGGATCTCACCGACACGCACCAGACGGCGACGCCATGGCCGCTGCCGCCCGCGCTGCCCCAGGCCGAGGGGATCGTGCGGGCGCTTGCGCGGCTGCATGCGGCGTGGTGGGACGATCCGCGGCTTGGCGTGTCCATCGGCAGCTTAGCGACCGCGGACGAGCGCGCCGAGCGCGGCAGGACCTTTGCCGGCCACTATCAGCGCTTCGCCGATCAGTTGGGAGACCGCCTGAGCGCGGACCGGCGCGCGGTCTACGAACGCCTGATGGCGGCGACGCCGCGGCTCTCGGAACGCTATCTGTCGCGGCGAAACCTCAGCATTGCGCATGGCGACGCGCATGTCTGGAATTTTCTGGTGCCGAAGGCCGCCGACAGCGACGACGTGCGCGCGTTTGATTTCGACCAGTGGCGGATCGGCGTGCCCGCGAACGATCTCGTCTACATGATCGCGCTGCAGATCTATCCCGACCGTCGGGCGCGGATCGAGCGGCCGTTGCTCGACAGCTATCATCAGACATTGGTCGCAGGCGGTGTGACCGGCTACGACAGGGCGTCGCTGGATCAGGACTATCGTCTCGCCGTGCTCTGGCACATCGCCCAGCCGGTCTGGCAATGGGCGATCCAGCTCCCGCCGGTGATCTGGTGGAATAATCTCGAGCGCATCTTCCTTGCGTTCGACGATCTCGGCTGCCGCGAATTGCTGGACTGACGGCGCCTCCCTCGAGACAGGGCCGCACGCGCGCGGCGAGGTCTTTGTCGGTACACGTCACTGCGGTGCATTTGCCGTCGTCGCTACCAGCGCCCTCAACGATTACCAGGGATTGTTCGCCGGCCTTAAACCGCCGGCTAGCATCGGCGCGACATATCGGCATGGGCATGGCGTCGAGGCGAAGTTCGTCGACGGCCTGCGCTCGGTCGCGGCGACGATGGAGCTGCTGGACCTGCAGGAGAAGCGCTCGGAGTTCGTCAAGCACGTCCAGGCCGCGGTCGAGGCCGACGTGCAGTCCAACGGCCTGGAGCTGGAATCGGTCTCGCTGACCAAGCTCGACCAGACCGACATCTCGTTCTTCAACGCCGAGAACTTCTTCGACGAGCGCGACATCGCCAACAAGACCGCGAGCACCCGTGCCGAGGTGGCGAGCGCGACGCAGACGGCGTGGCAGACGGGTCGGCGCCCGCTGACGCTCTGCGTCATCGGGCTTGCCCGGGACGACAGCGGAGGTTCTCGGTTCGGGATTCTTGATACCGTCAGCCCGCGACGCGAGCGACCAATTCCCCCGGGGCTGGGGGCGGCGCTGGAGGAGCCACCGCCCCCGCCCGGCACATCACGAGTGGGGCGCTCATGAAGTGCAGTCCCTGCGCGCAACTCATACGCAGAGAACCGAGTGGGGTGAGCAGAAGATAGCCGGAAACGCGCCGGATTGAAGTTACAAATCCATCACGTCGCGGTCACCTTTTTGCTATCCCGGTCCCGCTGCGTCTCAACAGCGCACGCTTTTTCCGTCGCGGGGAACGGTCACTCCATCACCGCGTGATCGGCCGGTGCCGCCTGCGCGCGCAGTGCCGTCCGAGTCGAGCCGATCATGACCGCGAGCGGGATCGAGACCAGGATGAACATCATGACCAGCTGGTAGTCGTGCGAGAAGGCGAGGATCTGCGCCTGCACCATCACCATCGCATCGGCCATCGCGCGGCCGGCATCCGTGGACAGGTTCAGGAGGCCGGCAACATTGGGCATCTGCAGCGCGTGATTGAACGGGTTGATGTGCTCGACCAGGATCGCATGGTTCCGCCGCGTTCCCTCGGTGAGCTGCGCGATCGCAATGGAGATGCCGATCGAGCTTGCGACATTTCGCACCAGGGTCAGCATCGAGGTTCCATCAGTCCGTAGCTCGCCTGGCAGCGTCAGGAACGCAACCGTCGACAGCGGCACGAAGACGAGGCCGAAGCCAAACCCCTGCATGATGCTGATGGTGATGATCTCGGGCACGCCGGTCTGGTCGGTCCACGCCGTCATCTGGAACAGCGACAGCGCCGTGAGCGCAAGCCCGACGACGATCAAGGTGCGGGCCTCGATATAGCGCAGCATCCGCCCGACCAGCATCATCGCGACGAACGTACCGCAGCCGCGCGTCGCCAACAGCACGCCGGCGGTGATGATGGGATAGCCGATGACGTTCTGCAGATAGGGCGAGGACAGCGCCATGGTCGAGAACAGCACGAGGCCCATCACCGTCATGAACACGCAGCCGCCGACGAAATTGCGGTCCTTGAACAGCGCGAACTGGATGAACGGGCGCTGCGTCGTCAGCGAATGCGCCAGGAAATAGTAGAAGCCGACGCCGGCGACGATGAACTCGATGATGATCTCGTTGCTCTCCAGCCAGCCCTGATCCTCGCCGCGGTCGAGTGCGATCTGCAGCGAGCCGATGCCGATGGCGAGCGCAGCGAACCCGAACCAGTCGAAGGTCAGTTCCGCGTTCGGCTTGGTCTCCTCCATGAACGCCATCAGGCCGAGCACGGTCACGGCGCCGAACGGCAGGTTGACGAAGAACACCCAATGCCAGGAATAGGTCTCGGTCAGCCAGGCGCCCAGCGACGGCCCCATGATCGGACCGAGCATCACGCCCATGCCCCAGATCGCCATCGCCTTGGCGCGCTCATGCAGCGCGTAGGAATCGAGCATGACGGCCTGCGACAGCGGTACCAGGGAGGCGCCGAACACGCCCTGCAACAGGCGGAACAGCACCATCTGGGTGATGTCCTGGGCAAGCCCGCACATCACGGACGCGATGGTGAAGCCGGCCGAGCAGACGATGAAGGTGCGCTTGCGGCCGAAGCGGTTGGCGATCCATCCCACCGGCGCGGTCATGATCGCGGCCGCGACGATGTAGGACGTCAGCACCCAGTTGATCTGGTCCTGCGAGGCCGACAGCGTGCCCTGCATGTAGGGCAGGGCGACGTTGGCGATGGTGGTGTCGAGCGCCTGCATGATCGTCGCCGTCATGGCGCAGATCGTTACCATGTTGCGGCGGAATCCCGGAACCGCCGATGATGAGGCCGCCGGCGCAGTCATGGCGCGCTACTCCTCCTTCTCCGCCGCATGCGCCGCTCCGAACAGCCCGGCCAGCGTACGCTCGTGGCCGGTGTCGATCGATACGTTGACGCTCATGCCGGCCTTCAGCCTGGCGACGAACCTGTCGGTCTTGTCGAAATGGATCCTGACAGGCACGCGCTGCACGACCTTGACGAAGTTTCCGCTCGCGTTCTGCGGCGGCAGGATCGCGAACTGCGCGCCGGTGCCCGGCGACAGCGAGCCGACCGTGCCCTTGAAGCGATGGTTCGGGAAGGCGTCGACGTCGAGTTCGACCGGCTGGCCGACCGCGACATAGGTGAAGTCGCTCTCCTTCGGATTGGCGTCGACCCAGGGATTGCCGACATCGATCACCGAGAACACCGGCGTGCCCGCGGTGACGAAGCGGCCGAGCTGGATCTGGTCGACCTGCGTGGCGATGCCGGGCATCGGCGCGCGCAAGGTGGTGTGGTCGAGATCGCGCTGGGCGTCCTCGAGCTTGGCCTTGGCCTGGATGTAGGGCGGGAACTGTTCCAGCGGCAGCTCGGGATTGCCGAGCAGCTGCGTTTTCGCGTTCGATAGCTGCTGCTTGATGTACTGCGCCTGCGCGCTCGCCGTCACCAGCGCATTCGCGGCGTTGTCGAGGTCGAGCTGCGAGCCGAATTTGTTCTTGGCGAGCGTCTGCTTGCGTTCGACGTCCTTCTGCTTCAGCTCGATGCCCTGCTGGGCCAGGTCGAGCATCTGGCCGTAGATCTTGATGTTGGCGGTGAGGTTGTCGTAGGTGGTCCGCGCCTGCTCCAGCGCCGCCTTGGTCTGGTCGACCGCGAGGCGGTAGGGCACGGGATCGATCTCGAACAGCTCGTCGCCCTTTTGCACCTGCTGGCCTTCCTTGACGACGACCTTGATGATCTTGCCGGAGATGTCGGGGGTGATGAGCACCTTCTGGGCGCCGACATAGGCGTCGTCTGTCGTCACGTAGCGGCCGCCGTTGAGATAGAGCACGAGGCCGCCGACGGCGGCGACGAGCGGCAGCACGACCAGCAGCAGCGTGCGACGGTAGCGGCGGACGAATCCGGGGCGCGCCGGCTTTTCGGCGTCGGCCGCCGCATCCGAGCCGGCTTTCTGTTCGGGGGCGAGTTTCAGGGCGGGCTCAGCCATAGTGCTGCTCCTTTCGCTGCTCGTCGCACAACGACTGCAGGGCGTTTCTCACGTTTTCTTTGATGGCCTCGAGGTGGGTCATCAGCCGCTCGGCGTCGTCGGCGCTGATGCCCTGAAGGGCGGTGTCGGTCAGATCGCCGCGCAGCACCGCGAGCTTCGCGAGCAGCGGACGCGCGGCCTTCTTCAGATAGAGCCGGTTGACGCGGCGGTCGGTGTCGTCGCCGCGCCGCTCGATCAGCCCAGCGTCGGCGAGCTTGTCGATCAGCCGCGTCAGCGTGATCGGCTGCATCTCCATCTGCTCGGCGAGCTCGGACTGCTTCATCCCCTCGTTGCGCTCCACCTTGGCGAGCACGGCCCATTGCGCGCGGGTCATGCCGAAGCGCGCCGCCTCCTTGTCGGCATAGGCGCGCACCAGGCGCTGCAGCTCGCCGAGCGTAAACAGGAAATTCACGTCCGCGGACGTGCGGGTCATGGCGGATCTCGATTCAGTGGCGGAAGAAATTGAGCTTTGGCTGTAATGAGCCTCCGATATAATAAGCAAGCTTATGAATATTTGATGGCCCCGCCGAGCGCACCGGCCCCGCCGAAGATGCATGGCTCGGCCGCGGCCTTTGGCGAGACCGGCCCGAGATGCTAGATTGTCGGCAATGACCCTCGCAAAGCCCACCTTCCCGGCGCCGGACCACGACCATGGCCGCTGCGCGGCCGATGCCCTGGACCATGCCGAGCGCATCTGCGCTCAGCGCGGCCAGAAGTTCACGTCGCAGCGCCGCCAGGTGTTGGAGGCGCTGCTGTCGAGCCACCGGCCGCTCGGGGCCTACGAGATCATCGAGGAACTTGCCAAGGTGACCGCGCGGCCCGCGCCGATCACCGTGTACCGCGCGCTCGAGTTCCTGATGGCGAACGGCCTGGTGCACCGCATCGAGAGCCGAAATGCCTTCCTCGCCTGCGCCCACGACCACGAGCAGACCGCGCTGGTGGCGTTCCTGATCTGCGAGAGCTGCGGCGCCGTTGGCGAGGTTCCGGCTGCGCCGATCGCGGAAAGCCTGAAGCTGGCCGCTGCGGCAACGGGCTTCACACCGAAGCTTTCCGTCGTCGAGATCACCGGGTTGTGCGCGCATTGCCAGAGGGTCGCGTGAGGTCCGTCACTGCGGCCGAAGCTATACACGTGTGAATGACTGTCGTATTCGAGGTTCAGCGCGAGAACGGTGCGCGCAGGGAGAGGCCAGCACCGCCGCCGCTCTACCTCCGCATCATCTCCGACCGACAAAGACAAAGCTGACCACACCTTGATGGCGGTCCGAATACAAAGAAGCGCGCCAGGGAGCCAACGTCCTCGTGTCCGCAACGTCAACCTCATCCGCCGCGACCCGGCCGCTCGGCCTGGGCGCGATCGCCGTCATCCTCGTGCTGTGCCTGTCCTGGGCGTTCAATCAGATCGCGGTGAAGCTCGCGCTGCCTGAAATTCCGCCGCTGCTGCAGGCCACCTTCCGTTCGCTCGGTGCGCTGCCGGTGCTGCTGGTGTTCGCGCGGGTGCGCGGCGTGAAGATGTTCGAGCGCGACGGCACGCTGGGGCTCGGCCTGGTGGCAGGCCTGCTGTTCGGCTTGGAATTCGTGCTGATCTATCAGGGCCTGCTGCTGACCTCGGCGTCGCGCGCCATCGTGTTCCTGTATACCGCGCCGTTCTTCGTCGCGCTCGGCTCGTTCCGCTTCCTCGGCGAGCGGATGGGGCCGGCGCAATGGGGCGGGCTGGCGCTCAGCTTCACCGGTGTGGCGCTGGCGATCGGCATTCCCCAGGCCGATGTCGACGGCCGCGTGCTGCTCGGCGATCTCCTGGTGGTCGGCGGCGGCCTGCTCTGGGGTGTGACCACGGTGTTCGTCAAAGGCACCCGGCTGCGCTTCATCGCGCCCGAGCGGGCATTGGGGTACCAGGTCGCGGTCTCTGTCCCGATCATGGCCGTGGCGGCGCTCATTGCCGGGGAGCGGTTGACCCAGGTTCCCAGCCCGTTCGTGATCGGCCTGATGGCCTACCAGTCGATCTGGGTGGTCGGGACCACGTTCACGATCTGGTTCGCCCTGATCAAGGCCTACTCGGCCAGCAAATTGTCGGCATTTACCTTCATCACCCCTTTATTCGGGGTGGTGGCGAGCTATTTCATCCTGCATGACGCCCTGACGCTGGCCTTTGGCCTGGCTGCCGTGCTTGTGATCGTTGGGCTTTTTCTCGTAAACCGCCCGAACCGCGTGGTCCTGGCCGCGACTGATCCATTGCTGAATGTCACCAAAACCTGATATCCGAGCGCCCATGAACAAGCCCGAGATCCTGACCGAGAACACCTCAGCGTCCGATGTCGCCGGACCCGCTCCCCGGCATCAGACCACCCGCGTCATGGTCGGCAACGTCGCCGTCGGCGGCGGCGCCCCGATCGTGGTGCAGTCGATGACCAACACCGACACCGCCGACGTCGACCAGACGGTGGCCCAGGTTGCAGCGCTGGCGCGCGCCGGGTCCGAGATGGTCCGCATCACGGTCGACCGCGAGGAGGCCGCCGCGGCCGTCCCGCAGATCCGCGAGCAACTCGACAAGCGCGGCATCACCACGCCCTTGATCGGCGACTTCCACTATATCGGCCACAAGCTGCTGACCGACTATCCGGCCTGCGCCGAGGCGCTGGCGAAGTACCGCATCAATCCCGGCAACGTCGGTTTCAAGGACAAGCGCGACACGCAGTTCTCGACCATCATCGAGCTCGCCAACAAATACGGCAAGCCGGTGCGCATCGGCGCCAATTGGGGCTCGCTCGATCAGGAGCTGCTCAGCAAGCTGATGGACGAGAACGCCGCCTCCGCGAACCCGCGCGATGCGCGCGCGGTGATGCGCGAAGCCATGGTGCAGTCGGCATTGCTGTCGGCCGCCCGGGCCCAGGAGCTCGGCATGCCGAAGGACCGCATCATCCTGTCGGCCAAGGTCTCGGCCGTGCAGGACCTGATCGCGGTCTATCAGGACCTCGCCGCACGCTCCGACTACGCCATCCATCTCGGCCTCACCGAGGCCGGCATGGGCTCGAAGGGCATCGTCGCCTCCTCGGCGGCGCTCGGCATCCTGCTGCAGCAGGGCATCGGCGACACCATCCGCATCTCGCTGACCCCGGAGCCCGGCGGCGACCGCACCCTCGAAGTGCAGGTCGCGCAGGAGCTGCTGCAGACCATGGGCTTCCGCACCTTCGTGCCGCTGGTTGCGGCGTGCCCGGGCTGCGGCCGCACCACCTCGACCACGTTCCAGGAGCTGGCGCGCTCGATCCAGGATTTCATCCGCGAGGAGATGCCGTCCTGGAAGACGCAATATCCCGGCGTGGAAGCGCTCAACGTCGCCGTCATGGGCTGCATCGTCAACGGCCCCGGCGAATCCAAGCATGCCAATATCGGCATCTCCCTGCCCGGCACCGGCGAAGCCCCGGCCGCGCCGGTCTTCGTCGACGGCAAGAAGTTCCGCACCCTGCGCGGGCCCACCATCGCCGCCGACTTCAAGGCGCTGGTCATCGACTACATCGACCAGCGATACGGCAGCGGCGCCAAGGCGCTTGAAAAGGCGCCGGAGAGTGTGACCGCGGCGGAGTAATAGGCTCCGCTCCGGCCCCGCCCCGGCCATCCCGCGAAGGCGCAGAGGGCCCGTTAGGCAGAACCCTCTTGGCCGTTCCTTCGAGACGACCGCCTGCGGCGGTCTCCCCAGGACGAGGACCGACGTCTCGGCGAACGAACCCTCATGGCGAGGAGCGCCGCTCGCGGCGCGTTCAGGCGATGCTCTCGCATCGCTTTGAGAACCATGAGGCCCGACTTCGCCGCGCCGACCGCGCTGCAATTGCAACCGGCGGCTGCTGGTCTCCAGCTACTCGTTCTGAAATTTTCCGCAGCGCGCGGCTGCTGCGACACGCGCCGTTGCCGTGACGACACGATCCGCCTCGCGCCGCCCCACTGCTGCCCGCATGATCGGCACCTTGAGGCCTGCTCAAGAGGACGCCTCGATGAATCTCGACATCCGCGAAATGGAACTCGCCGAGACCTCGATGGTCATCGACTACTTCTATTCGTCGAGCATCGAGCAGCTCGACGTGATGGGAATCGATCCGACGCGGATGCCGACCAGGCAGGTGTGGACCGGACTGTTCCAGACGCTCTACGACACGCCCTTGGCCGAGCGCGCGGCGCTGCTGGTGATCTGGCGGCTCGACGGCCGCCCGATCGGCTTCTCCAGTTGCGACCGCATCGTGTTCGGCAACCGCGCCCACATGCATCTGCACGTCACCGAGCCGGAGCTGCGCGGCCGCGGCCTCGGCACCGCATGCGTCCGCCGCAGTATCGATTTCTATTTTGAGCGGCTGCAGCTCAAGCAGTTGTTCTGCGAGCCGCACGCCTACAACACCGCCCCCAACCGCGCGCTGCAGAAGGCCGGCTTCCGCTACTTGAAGACCTACAAGACCGTGCCCGGCCCGATGAACTACCATCAGGCCGTGACGCGCTGGATGATCGAGCGGTGAGGGTGAGGCTCCCCTCGATAGCGGGGAGAGATGTGCGCGGCTCTATCCACGTCATTGCGAGTGCAAGCGAAGCAATCCAGGGCCGCGCAAGGATTTCTGGATTGCTTCGCTGCGCTCGCAATGACGGCGTTTGCCGCAACATCGCGTCCTACAACCCCGCCACCAGCCCTCAGCTCCTACAGCGGCACGTGCCCATATTCGCGATTGGCGAGGCTCGCCTCTTCCAGATCGAGATCGCGCTCGATGCGGCGGCGGGTTTCGTCGGTGATCTTGCCGTCGCGCAGCATCACATGGATGAATTTGCGTTCTGCCGTGATCAGCTCGCGGGTCAGCTCGATGCCGAGCGCGGATGCGTCGTTGTCCTCGGGCTTCAGACCTTCCGGGAGCTGGTTGGTCCGTACCTCGTGGCGCGCCCGCAGCAGCCGCACCACCTCGTCCGACAGCTCGCGATCGCTGGTCATCGTCTCCAGCGACCGCAAGGCGCTGTCGAGCGCCTCGCGCCGGGCCGCGATCTCCTGCTCATGCTCGCGCTGATGCTCGGCGCGACCCTGGTTGCCGACCCCGAGCCAGCGCACGACGGCCGGCAGGGTCAGGCCGAGACCGATCAGGGTGAAGAAGATCACGCCGAAGGCGATGAACAGGATCTGGTCGCGATAGGGAAACGCATCGCCGGTCGAGAGCGTCAGCGGCAGCGCCAGCGCGGTGGCGAGCGAGACCGTGCCGCGCACGCCGGTGAAGCCGATGATGAAGGTCTGCCGCCACGGCGGCAAGGGATCGCGGGCGCGCAGCGAAGAGCTCAAGAGACGCGGCAGGATGGTCGCCGGGAAGGTCCAGGCGAAGCGCGCGATCACGACGATGGCGAGCACCAGCGCGGTCGCGATCATGATGTCGTCGAGCGGAAAGACCTTCGACTTCTCGTAGATCAGCCGCATCTGGAAGCCGGTCAGCAGGAACAGCATGCCCTCGATGAGGTAGATCATCAGGTCCCAGAAGAAGATGCCCTGCAGGCGGGTTGCCGAGGAGATCCACAATGGGCCGTTCCAGCTCATGTAAAGGCCGCAGGCCACGGTCGCGATCACGCCGGAGCCGCCGACATGCTCGGGGATCCAGAACGCCAGATACGGCGTCAGCACCGACAGGGTGATCTCGACTTGCGGGTCGCGCGCGTGGTGACGGGCGCGCAGCATCAGCCAGCCGACGCCGATGCCGAAGGCGATCTCGCCAACCACGATCAGGCCGAACTCGCCGGCCGCGACCGGAAAGGAGAAGGCGCCGGTGGTGATGGCGGCCACCGCGAAGCGATAGAGGATCAGCGCTGTCGCGTCATTGGCGAGGCCCTCGCCTTCGAGGATCACCATGACCCGGCGCGGCAGATGCAGCCGGCGGGCGATGGCGAGCGGCGCCACGACGTCGGGCGGCGCCACGATGGCGCCGAGCAGGAAGCCGATGCTCCAGGGCAGGCCGAGAAGATAGTGGGTCGCCGTCGCCACAGCGGACGCCGTGAAGATCACGCAGCCGACCGCGAGCAGCACGATCGGCCGCAGATTGCGCTTGAACTCGCGCCAGCTCATCGCGACGCTCGACGAATAGATCAGCGGCGGCAGCACCACCAGCAGGACCAACTCCGGCGGCAGCGCGAACGCCGGCATCGTCGGCACGAAGGCGAGCGCGATGCCGGCGAGCATCAAGAGGATCGCCGGCGCGAGATTGGCGCGTCGCGCGATCAGGGCGGTTCCCGCCAACACGGCCAGCAGGATCAGGAATATCTGAAAGTGAGCTTCCATGGCTGGGGGCTTGGCGTCGTTGCGCCGGCGTCAATCCCGGAGGTCGTAGCGGTAGGACTTCGACACGATCTGCCAGCCGTCCTTCAGTTTCATCGCCACGAGATAATCGGTGAAATAGCGCGGCGGCAGCTGGCACCGCACCTTGATGAAGGCCGTCTTGTCGTCCGAACGGTCGATGGTGACGATGAAGTCCTCGCGCGGCTTGCCCTCGCCCTTCGCCGACGGGCGCTTGCGCACCCAGGCCAGCCAATCTGGCACGGTCAGGATCTTGAGCTCGCCATTCTCGACCCAGCGCAGGTCAGCGGTGGGGTGGAACACGGCACCGAGCTTGTCGGCCTCGCCCTCGTAGAGCGCATCGAAATAGCCCTGAACGACGGCCTCGACGGTGGAACGGTCTGTGCTCACGGCCAACTCCCTGGGAACCTGGACAAACAAGGATCGCATTTTCGATGCAAAACGGCGCTTGGCAAGGCATGAACTGGCGTCATTGCGCCAGCGACAGACTATAATGGCCGAGGCCAGGTCGATCGGGAATAAATCTGCGTGATCCCGGTCACAAGCCGAATGGGCTGAACTCTGATAGGCACGTCCCAGCAGGTCTCCCAGCGGTATGGGGTAGGTACGATGTCTTGGTCACTTCGATTGGGCGGTTACATCCTGACGGCAGCGCTGCTGCTGATCGGCCACCCCGCGCTCGCCGAGAAGCGGGTGGCGCTCGTCATCGGCAACTCCGCCTATCAGAACGTGCCGCAGCTCACGAACCCCGCCAATGACGGCGCGGTGATGACCGCGACCTTCAAGAGCGCCGGCTTCGACGTCGTCGATTACAGGCGCGATCTCACCGCCCGTGAGACCCGGCGGGCGCTGCGCGATTTTGCCGACGCCGCGCGCGATGCCGACATCGCCGTGGTCTACTATGCGGGCCACGGCATGGAGGTCGAAGGGGCCAACTACCTGATCCCGATCGATGCCCGGCTCGAGCGCGACACCGACGTCTATGACGAGACGCTGTCGCTCGACCGCATCCTGGTTGCCGTCGAGCCGGCCAAGAAGCTGCGGCTGGTCATTCTCGATGCCTGCCGCGACAATCCGTTCACCCGCAACATGCAGCGGACGGTGGCGACCCGCAGCCTCGGCCGCGGCCTCGCCAAGGTCGAGCCGACCAGCCCCAACACGCTGATCGCCTACTCCGCCAAGGCCGGCTCCACGGCGCAGGACGGCGACGGCAAGAACAGCCCCTTTACACTGGCGCTGTCGCGGCACATCGCGACCCCCGGCCTCGACGTCCGCAAGGCGTTCGGCTTCGTGCGCGACGAGGTGCTGAAATCGACCGGCAACCGCCAGGAACCGTTCGTCTATGGCTCGCTGGGCGGTGAGGACGTGCCGCTAGTCCCCGGCGTGCCGCGCGTCGTCACGCAGATGCCGGTCGCACCGCCCGCAAATCCGCAAGCCGACATCCGGCGCGACTACGAGCTCGCGATGCAGGTCGGCAACAAGGGCGCGCTGAACGCGTTCCTGGCGCAATATCCGGACGGCTTCTATGCGAGCCTGGCCAAGTTGCAGCTCGAAAAGCTCACCGCCGAGGAGAATCGCGCCGCCGCTTCCGAGAAGGCCCGCGCCACCGAGGCCGAGCGCGCGCGACTCGTCGCGGAGGGCGCCCGCAAGGATACCCTCGCCAAGGCGGAGGCCGAGGCCAAGGCGGCCGAGCAGGCGCGCATTGCTGCCGAGAAGGCCAATCAGCTGGCGCAGCAGCAGGCGGCCGACGCCGAGAAGAAGCGGCAGGAGCAGCAGCTCGCGGCGGCCGACAATCCGCGCGCGGCGACATCGCCGGGCGCGCCGGCGGCCGCAGCCCTGCAGCAGGGGCCGGAGGTCGCCTCGCTGACTCCCCCATCGCAGCCGGCTGATCTCGCCAAATCCGTTCAACTCGAGCTGCGCCGCGTCGGCTGCCTCACCGAGGACGCCGATGGCGACTGGGGCTCGGCCTCGCGCCGCTCGCTGTCGCAGTTCAACCGCTATGCCGGCACCAAGCTCGATACCCAGGCCGCCTCGGCCGATGCGCTGCAGGCGATCAAGCTCAAGCAGGCCCGCGTCTGCCCGCTGGTCTGCCAGCATGGCACCAAGTCGGACGGCGACCGCTGCACGCGCGTCGTTTGCGCCGAGGGCTCGTTCGTCAACGACGACAATGAATGCGAGAAGCGGCGCGAGAAGAAGCCGGTTGCCAGGCGCGGGCAGGACGACGGGGACGTGCCGTCGCGCCGTCGCGGCCGTGCTGCTCCCGAGCCCGGCCTGCCGCTTCCCAATGCCAGCGTCGGCATCGGGTCGGCCCCGGGCTATGCCAGGCCGCAGACCCAGGCCGCCCGGCCGCCGAAGTCCACCGGCCAGATCTATTGCGATGCCTATCTGTGCCGCGCCGTCAGGCCCGGCTGCCGTCTCGAATATCGTGGCGGCGGTGGTCCGGCCAACAACGCCAGCGTCGAGGTGTGCAACTGATCAGGACGAGATTACGCTGGCGGCGATGTTGACCATCAGGGCGACCAGCGCGGTGTTGTAGATGAACGAGATGATGCCGTGCACGGTCGCGGTGCGGCGGATGATCTTGTCGGTGATGCCGACGTCGGAGACCTGGGCGGTCATGCCGATGACGAAGGAGAAGTAGACGAAGTCCCAGTAGTCGGCGTGCTCGTCGGTGTCGCCGCTGGGGAATTGCAGGCCGCCGGGCTTGGCGCCGCGGTAGTAGTCATGAGCGTAGTGCAGGGCGAAGGTCGCATGCACCGCGGCCCAGGACAGCGAGACGGTGAGCAGCGCCAGCGTCAGCGCCGGCGCGTCGCGCTTGGAGGCGCCGAGCTCGAGCACGATCGCTGCGATGCTGGCAAAGGCGCCGAGCGCCGTGACCAGCAGGATCACGAAACGGCCGTCGTCCTGCATGATCGCCTTGCGGCGGATGTGATGATGCTCGCTGCGAAGCATCATCGCCGCGACCAGCACGAGGTAGAGCGCGGTGAAGATGTCCCAGGCGAGCAGCAGCCGCGTGATCAGGCGGAGCGCCTGCGGCAGCAAGAAGAACGCGATGATCGCGATGCCCAGCGAAACGAAGGTGCGCGGCCGCGCATAGATGACGCGCAACGCAGCCGGCATGCTTGCGAAGCGAGCGAGGTCCGGATCGTCGGGATGGACTCCGGCCAACGCCTCGCCTCAGCTCTTGCGCTCGGCGACGAAGTGGGCGGCGGCGCGCAGCACGTCGCCCTTGGCGCCGAAGATCGACAGCGCGGCATCGCCGCGGGCGAGGAGGTCGCGGACGCGCTGCCTGGCGCCCTCGACGCCGAGCTGGGTGACGAAGGTGGTCTTGCCGAGCTCGGCGTCGGCGCCGGCCGGCTTGCCGAGCGTCGCGGCATCGCCCTCGACATCGAGCAGGTCGTCGGCGATCTGGAAGGCTTCGCCGAGCGCGCGGCCGTAATCGTCGAGCGCCTGGTACTCGGCTGCCGACGCCTGGCCGAGCAGGGCGCCGGCGATGCAGCCGAAGCGGAGCAGGGCGCCGGTCTTCATCTGCTGCACGCGAGCGACGTCGACCGGGTCGCGGTCGCCGAACCGGCCTTCGCCGGCCAGATCGAGGATCTGGCCGCCGGCCATGCCGCCGACACCGGCGCAGCGGGCCAGCGCCCGGGTCAGCGCCAGCCGGACGCCGGCATCGGGATGGATCTCGTCGCGGGTGATGATGTCGAAGGCGATGGTCAGCAACGCGTCGCCGGCCAGGATCGCGGTAGCGTCGTCATAGGCCTTGTGCAGGGTCGGACGTCCCCGGCGCAGGTCGGAATTGTCCATCGCCGGCAGATCGTCATGGATCAGGGAATAGCAGTGGATGCATTCGAGCGCCGCGCCCGCCATCAGCGCGCCGCGCCGGGGCACGCCGAACACGGCGGCGCTCTCGACCACCAGGAACGGGCGCAGCCGCTTGCCGCCGTTGAGGCTCGAATAGCGCATCGACTCGATCAGCCGCTTCGGCCTGATGATCTCGTCCGCCAGCGGCGCATCGCCGAGGAGCTCGCCGAGCAGGGCTTCGGTCTCTTCCGCGGTCTTGTCCAGGCGTTGGGTGAAGTCGGTGAGGGCCGTCGCAGTCATTTAACAAGAGCTCCAGGGGCAAAATTCGCCGGACAATCGTTGATGGCGGCGACTTCGTCAATTGCCGGGGCGGTGGCGGCTTTCGGCCGCAACTGCGGAAAAAAGCAGGAAACCTCATGGAGATGTCGGATAATCCCGGCCAATTGTCTGCCGCCGCGGCGGTCCAACCCGAGCGACGCCTGCCCTTGCGTACCGTCAGAACCATCCTCCTGATCGTCGTGCTGGTGCTGCTCGTGCCCTACGCGCTGACGCCGTTCTATGCCGTGGGTCACCCCGTCTCGACCCTGATGCTGTGGCGGTCGGTGACGGGGCAGCCGGTAACGCGGCACTGGATCGACCTCTCGGCGATGTCGCCGTATTTGCCCCGCTCGGTGGTGGCCGCGGAGGATGCCAAATTCTGCGGCCATCACGGCATCGACTGGGGGGCGCTGCGGGAGGTCATGGACGACGCCGAGGACGGCGAGGTCAGCCGCGGCGGCTCGACCATCACCCAGCAGGTTGCCAAGAACCTGTTCCTCTGGCAGGGCCGCAGCTATGTCCGCAAGGCGCTGGAACTGCCGCTGGCGCTATGGATCGATCTCGTGCTCAGCAAGCGGCGCATTCTAGAGATCTATCTCAACATCGCCGAGCTTGGCCCATCCGGCCAGTTCGGCGTCGAGGCGGGCGCAAATTACGCCTTCAACCGCTCCGCCGCGGGGCTCGGCCCGCGCGAGGCGGCCCTGATGGCCTCGATTCTGCCGAACCCCGTCCGGCGCAGTGCCCGGGCTCCAGGGCCGGGCGTGCGGCGGCTGTCGGCGACCTACATGGTGCGGGCCCAGGCCTCCAGCCTGCAGACCTGCTGGGGGGAGCGGCGTTGAGACCCGAGCGGGCGCAATTTTGGCCAAAAATGCCTCGGAGAGCCCTAGCCATGCCGCACCCCTTCCTCTATAAGCGCGGCCTTGATCGGCATCCGGGCTCGCCAGCTTCATGGCTGCAGCCGTCCCTTTGCGGACGATGCCTTCCGAAATACCCCTAGAGGATACCGATATGGCCGTCCCCAGAAGAAAAACTTCGCCGTCGCGCCGCGGCATGCGCCGCTCGGCTGACGCCATCAAGAAGCCGACCTATGTCGAGGACAAGGATTCCGGCGAGCTGCGTCGTCCACACCACCTGGACCTGAAGACCGGCATGTACAAGGGCCGCCAGGTTCTGAAGAAGAAAGACGCCTGATTGTCCGCGCGGGCCGCTTTCCAAGCTGCCCGAATTCGGCCATCGATGGGGTTGAAAGCGGTCCCGTGCGACGTGATTCGCCGGGACCGTTGCGTATCTGTGTCGCGTGATCCCGTCTCGCTGTCATCATCTTCGCACCGATTGATTTTGCGCCGGGCCGCCGCCCGCGCCATCCAAGGCTTCAACCGATGTCCATGGTCGGTTTCCCGCTGCTGCTGATCCCGCTGGCGATCTACAACATGATCGTCTTCCTGATGCCGGGGGTCGCCTTCAGCGAGACGCTGCTGCGCCTTCAGCTTCCGTCCGGCGAGGTCTGGACGATCTCGCTCGGCGACATGCTGCTGGCCCTGGGCGTGCTGCTGCTGCTGCTCGAAATCATCAAGGCGGCGAAGCCGAACGGGAAATATCTGACCGATCATCTGCTGTCGCTGCTGGTCTTCGGCGGCGCCGCGGCGGAATTCGTGATGTGGCAGAAGTTCGGGAATTCGACCTTTCTGCTGCTGACCCTGCTGGCGATGGTCGATTTCTTCGGCGGCATCTCGCTGCGCACCAAGCGCGCCGCCCGCGCCGTCGTAGCCGCGCCTGCTCCCGCGCCGGTTCCTGCCGACGTGCCCATCTCTGATCCCGAGCCCGAGCTGATCGAAGAATCGGCCAAAGAACCGGCCAGGGCGGAGCTTCAGCCGGCGGATGCCGCTGCCCCTCCTGCACCCGACGAGGAGTCCACCGATGCCGTGCCGGCAGCGGCCTCGGTCGCCGAATCGGTGCTGCTCGATCGCTCGGTGCCCCGACCGGCTGCTGCGGAGCCGAAAGGCGCCGCCCCGGAGTTGCAGGCCGAGGTGACCGGCCCGGGGGCCCAAGAGCCGCCAAAAACCGACACGCCAAAGGCCTGACGCGCAGGCGAGCCGCGCTCAGATCACCTGCCGGGTCCGGCCGACGGCCCGCGTCACCGGTTGAAGCCTCGCCGCATAGGCGTTGTGCACGTCTGCCGGCGCGGCACGCCTCAGCGTGCGGGTCTGTGGCAGGTGCTCGGCGGTCGCGATCAGATGGGTGACGAAGCTGGCGTCGGGGCGGGAGGCGCGGACCATGCGCGCGCGATGCTCGTCGCTGGTGCCGGCCGGCAGCAGCACGACCGAGCGCGACGTCTCCTCCGTTCGGTCCAGGCAGCCCTCGTCCTGATCAATCGTTAACATTGCCCAACCATTACCGGCGCGCGTGTCACGTTATGGGACGCCGGAGCCTTTCGCCATTCCAACTCGCAAAGCCAATGCCGTTCCAAGCGCGTCGAGCGCTGTACGTTCCAAAGATGGTTGACGCGTCTCGGACACGCGCCCGTCGCCTCGGCATGCTCTCCGTTAACCAGAGATGCGTAGTCTGATTCGCGAAGTCGGCCGCCGCCGCTCGCGCTGATACGCGTCGGCCGTTCCCAAATCAGCGCCGGTCTTGCCGGCCTGTGCCGAAACGAGGCGATCTTGACATCCGAATTGCCACAGACCGCGATGATCCTGGCGTCCCTGGGCCAAGCTGCCTTCGTCTGGGATCTGGCGAGCGACGTGATCGTCTGGAGCGATCACGTCGGGGCGGTGTTTGCCGACGTTCCGCTGCCGCAACTCTGCAACGGCGCCGAATTCAGCAAGCTCATCGAGCCGGACCGCAGCATCCGCTCCGAGATCATGCACCAGGCGGCGCCGCTGCATGGCGCCGCCGGCACGCCGTACCGGATCGAATATGGCGTGCGCACCCACGCGGGTGCGCCGCTGATCTGGGTCGAGGAGACCGGCTGCTGGTTCGCCGGCCCCGATGGGCGGCCATCGCGTGCCCAGGGCATCGTGCGGATCAACAACGAGCGCCACGCCCGCGAGGAGCAACTGCTCAAGCTGTCACGCCACGATCCGCTGACCGGCGAGCTGAACCGGACGCACCTGTTGGCGACGCTTGCCGAGGTGATCGAGGAGTCGCAGCGGTTCCGCTTCTCCTGCGCCTTCATGCTGGTCGGCATCGATCATCTCGCGCGCATCAACGACGCCTTCGGCTTCGACGTCGCCGACGGCGTCGTGCTGGAGATCGCCCAGCGCATCCGGGGCCGGCTCCGCGGCGGCGACACGCTCGGGCGGTTCTCGGGCAACAAGTTCGGGTTGATCCTGAAGAACTGTACGATGGACGACATGAACACCGCCGCCGAACGCTTCCTCGCGACGGTGCGCGACGAGGTGGTGCCGACCAAGTCTGGTCCGGTCGCCGTCACCGCGACGATCGGCGCAGTCAGCGTTCCCCGTCACGCCCGCTCGGTCGAGGAGGCGGTCAACCGCGCCCATGAGACGCTCGACGCCGCCAAGCGCCGCCGCATCGGATCGTTCTCGACCTGGCGGCCGAACGTGGAGCGCGACGCGCAGCGCAAGGTCAACATCCGCGTCACCGATGAGATCGTGACCGCGCTCAATGAGCGGCGCATCGTCACGGCGTTCGAGCCGGTGGTGAATGCCAACACGCTTGCGCCCGCCTTCTATGAATGCCTGGTGCGGATGCGCCAGGATGACGGTCGGGCCCTCCTGGCGCCGGACGTGGTGCCGGTCGCCGAACGTCTCGGCCTGATCCGCCTGGTCGATCACCGCATTCTGGAGCTGGTGGTGGCGGAGCTTGCGAGCACGCCCGACGTCACCCTGAGCCTCAACATCTCGCCTGAGACCACCATGGATCCGGACTGGTGGGCCTCGATCGAGTCCATGATGCGCGCCCATCCGGGGGTCGCCGAACGGCTGATCGTCGAGATCACCGAGACGGTCGAGATCCAGGACGTCGACGATCTCCGCGGCTTCGTGACGCGGCTGAAAGATCTCGGCAGCCGAATTGCCATCGATGACTTCGGCGCCGGACACACCTCGTTCCGCAATCTGCGCAAGCTCGGCGTCGACATCGTCAAGATCGACGGCGCCTTCGTGCAGAATCTCGTGCGCTCGGCTGATGACCGCGCCTTCGTGCAGACGCTGGTCGAGCTGGCGCGACGGCTGCAGATCAAGACGGTCGCGGAATGGGTGCAGGACGAGGCGTCGGTCGCGCTGCTGCGCGACTGGGGCTGCGACTACATCCAGGGACGGGTGATCGGCCTCGCCTCGGTCGATCGGCCGTGGATCGGTAATGGCACGGTCGAGTTGCCGGCGGCGAGCTGATCGGCCGCCGGCCTTCGGCGTCAGCCTTGCTGCTCGTCCTTCTTCGGCTCGGACATGCGGTCGAGCCGATCCTGCATTTCCTTCATCTGACGACGCAGCTCATCGATGTTGTCGTCGGCGGCCGGGGTCGGCTCGGCCGCCTTTTCCTCCCCGCGGGCCGGCGGCGCGAACGGCTTGAACATCGAGAAGGTCTGCTGGAACAGCTCCATGTTGCGGCGCACCTGCTCCTCGAGCGGCGCGAATGGCGTCCCGCTGAAGGTGTCAGCGATCTGCTTGCGGAACTTTTCCTGCTCTCTGGTCAGGGTATCGATCGACTGCTCAAGGTATTTCGGTACCACCATCTGCATGCTGTCGCCGTAGAAGCGGATGAGCTGGCGCAGGAACGTGGTCGGCAGCAGGTTCTGGCCGGCCTTGTTCTCCTGTTCAAAGATGATCTGGGCGAGTACGGAGCGTGTGATGTCGTCGCCGGTCTTGGCGTCGTAGACCAGGAAATCCTCCCCGTTCTTAACCATCGAGGCAAGATCTTCGAGGGTCACGTAGGTACTCGTCCCGGTATTGTAGAGCCGCCGGTTCGCGTATTTCTTGATTGTGGTGGGTTGGTCAGATTTCGCCATGAGCTCACACATGCAAACCGAGAACAGGGAACCCGGCGGCGTCGCCGCAGGGCGAAGAGCTACGCAATGCAATAACGTAATCACTTTCGGGCGAGTTCGGCTACGGTTTTGTGCGGAACGGTTAATCCCGCAGCAGAAATCTTGCTCACGAAACGGCCAAGCATCCCAATTTGAATGCGCTGCAACAGGAATTGCTGATGCCGCCAATTGACATGTCGCAACGACGTTAACAGGATGAAGCGCGAAGGTTTCGCACTCGCCAATCCGGGGCTTGCGGACGGCCGGCACGACCGTGAACTGAAAAGATCATTTTCATTTCAAATACCCTCAAGTTCTCAAGCCCTCGCTTTCACGTCCAAGATCAAGAACCCCAGGAGATGCCCATGTCAGACGATGTCGTCATCGTCAGTGCCGCCCGTACCCCGGTTGGAAGCTTCAACGGTGCCTTTGCCAGTGTTCCGGCCCATGAGCTGGGCGCTGTCGCAATCAAGGCCGCACTGGAACGCGCCGGTATCGAGCCGGGCCGTGTGTCCGAAGTCATTCTGGGGCAGATCCTGACCGCAGCTCAGGGCCAGAACCCGGCCCGTCAGGCCTCGATCGCCGCCGGCATTCCGGTGGAAAGCCCGGCCTGGGGCATCAACCAGCTGTGCGGCTCGGGCCTGCGCTCCGTCGCGCTGGGCTACCAGGCGCTCGTCAATGGCGACTCCGACATCGTGGTTGCCGGCGGCCAGGAGTCGATGAGCATGGCGGCGCATGCGCAATACCTGCGCGCCGGCGTGAAGATGGGCTCGCTCGATCTGGTCGACACGATGATCAAGGACGGTCTGTGGGATGCCTTCAACGGCTATCACATGGGCAACACCGCCGAGAACGTTGCGAAGCAATATCAGATCACCCGCGCGCAGCAGGACGAGTTCGCCGTTGCATCGCAGAACAAGGCCGAGGCCGCTCAGAAATCCGGCAGGTTCAAGGACGAGATCGCGCCCGTGACGGTCAAGAGCCGCAAGGGCGACACCGTGGTCGACGCCGACGAATACCCGCGTCATGGCGCGACGGTCGAGGCCATGGCCAAGCTGCGTGCGGCCTTCGAGAAGGACGGCACGGTCACCGCCGGCAACGCGTCGGGCATCAATGACGGCGCAGCGGCCGTGGTGCTGATGACCGCCAAGCAGGCAGCCAAGGAAGGCAAGACCCCGCTCGCCCGGATCGTGTCCTGGGGACAGGCCGGCGTCGACCCGAAGATCATGGGCACCGGCCCGATCCCGGCGTCGCGCACGGCGCTGAAGAAGGCCGGCTGGAATATCGCCGACCTCGACCTGATCGAAGCCAACGAGGCGTTCGCCGCGCAGGCCTGTGCCGTGAACAAGGACCTCGGCTGGGATCCGGCCAAGGTCAACGTCAACGGCGGTGCGATCGCGATCGGCCATCCAATCGGTGCATCCGGCGCGCGCGTGCTCGTGACCCTGCTGCATGAGATGCAGAAGCGCGACGCCAAGAAGGGCCTCGCGACGCTGTGCATCGGCGGTGGCATGGGCATCGCGCTGTGCGTCGCACGCGACTAAAAAGCCGGCACTGACTGCGAACCGTTCAGTCTTCGCAATCGCGTCCAGCTCAACTAAAGATCAACGCCCGGCGATCTCGCCGGGCGTTTTGTTCTTGATGTCCGTCAAACACGTCGCATAATCGACCACTAAAAAAATGGAGTTGAGCGAGCATCGATGGTCATGCGGCAAGTTGATCGTCGCACGACGTTTCATGATCCAATAACAACGGTATGCACGGTGGCAGCCAGAGGTTGTCCTGTGCGATCAGTCATCGAGGGAAGGATTCGACATGGCACGTGTGGCGTTGGTGACCGGGGGGACGCGCGGTATCGGAGCGGCGATCAGCAAGGCGCTGAAGGCGGCGGGATACAAGGTCGCGGCGAATTACGGCGGCAACGATGCCGCTGCGGAGAAGTTCAAGAGCGAGACCGAGATCCCCGTCTACAAATGGGACGTCAGCTCGTTCGAGGCCTGCGGCGAAGGCATCAAGAAGGTCGAAGCCGATCTCGGTCCCATCGACGTGCTGATCAACAATGCCGGCATCACCCGTGACACGGCCTTCCACAAAATGACGCTCGAGCAGTGGAGCGCCGTCATCAACACCAATCTCGGCTCGCTGTTCAACATGACCCGCCCGGTCATCGAGGGCATGCGCGCGCGCAAGTTCGGCCGCATCATCAACATCTCCTCGATCAACGGCCAGAAGGGCCAGTTTGGCCAAGTCAACTACTCCGCGGCGAAGGCCGGCGACATCGGCTTCACCAAGGCGCTCGCGCTGGAGACGGCCAAGGCCGGCATTACCGTCAACGTGATCTGCCCGGGCTACATCAACACCGAGATGGTGCAGGCGGTGCCGAAGGATGTGCTCGAGAAAGCCATTCTGCCGCTGATTCCGGTGGGGCGCCTCGGCGAGCCCGAGGAGATCGCGCGCGCCGTGGTGTTCCTCGCGGCGGATGAGGCGGGAGCCATCACCGGCTCGACGCTGTCGGTCAATGGCGGCCAGTACATGGTGTGATCCGCGCCGGCGGCGTTGCCTCCGGCCGCCTTCTGCGGTTAAGGAAATCGAACGCCCGCGCTCGCCGCGGGCATTCACGTCTTGGACGCTTCCCGCACGGACGAAGGCGTGGTGGCCGGCATGAGCCGGCCGTGACGGAGCCTGCCGCCTGATGTCCCAGCGAACTGCGACCCTGATCGGTCTGACCGCGATCCTGATGTGGTCGCTGCTCGCCTTGTTGACGGTGGCGACGGGTACGATCCCCGCCTTCCAGCTTGCGGCAATGACCTTTGCTGTCGGCGGCGCGGTCGGCCTGCTCAGTGTGTTGCGTCGACCGGATGGGCTGCAGGTGTTGCGGCAGCCGGCGAGGGCGTGGGCCGTGGGCGTCGGCGGCCTGTTCGGCTATCACGCGCTGTATTTCCTGGCGCTGCGCTTCGCGCCGCCGGCGGAAGCCGGGCTGCTGAACTATCTCTGGCCGCTGCTGATCGTGCTGTTCTCGGCCTTCCTGCCTGGCGAGCGCCTGGCGGTCCATCACGTCATCGGCGCCGCGATCGGTCTCGTCGGAACCGCGCTGCTGTTGCTCGGCAACGGTGCGAGCTTCGCTGCGAGCCAGTTGCCGGGGCTTGCGGCCGCCTTCGTCGCGGCGTTCGTGTGGGCGATCTATTCGGTGCTCTCGCGTCGTCTGAAGGCGGTGCCGACCGATGCGGTCGCCGGCTTCTGCCTGGCGACGTCCGCGCTGGCGGCCCTGGTCCATGTTGCGGTCGAGCGAACGGTCTGGCCCGACAGCCCGACGCAGTGGCTCGCTGTTGCCGGTCTCGGCATCGGCCCGGTGGGTGCTGCGTTCTACGCCTGGGACATCGGCATGAAGCGGGGCGACATTCGGGTGCTCGGTGCGGCGTCCTATGCGACGCCGCTGCTGTCGACGGCGTTCCTGATCGTTGCCGGCTACGCGCGGCCGAGCGCGACCATCGCCGTGGCGGCGCTGCTGATCGCCGGCGGCGGTCTGGTCGCGGCCAAGGACATGTTCCTTCTGCGCAAGCGCTGACCGCGTCAGGTTGAGCGAAAGCCAGGCGGTGCCCGCTCGCATGCGGACTTCGGTACGGCGGCCCGAATCCGCCGGTTATCCTTGATGCGCACTTAACCGTGCGCAAAACCAGCGCGCCGGCCGGTAGCTCACAACCGCCGATTACGGTTTGGCGCGGTCTGCACCTAACCCGCCCTTTACCCGTCCCGCGCGATAGTTCGCGGCAAATGGTGCTGACAACGGGGCGGCGATGCCGGACGTGAGACGTTACATGGCCCGCGCGGGGGAGTTGTTTCGCGTCCCCGCCGACAATCCCGAGCTGACGCGCGCGCAGTTCCAGGCGTTCTCGAAGCAGGTGCCGCTGCTCTATTTCATTCTCATCACCAACAGCCTGGCGCTCGCCTACACCTTCCTGCCGCTGGCGCCGACGTGGCTCACGATTTCGGTGCCGGCCCTGCTATCGACGATTACCGGCGCGCGGATGCTGTGGTGGCTGCGGCAGGGCGAGGCCGCCAGCAACGACGCCGAGGTGCTGCGCAACCTGCGCGTCACCAACCGGATCGCCGGCCCGATCGGGGCGCTGTTCGTCGTCTGGTCATTCGCGTTGTTTCCCTATGGCGATCCGTTCGCCAAGGGGCAGGTCGCGTTCTACATGGCGGTCACGGTCATCGGCATCATCTTCTGCCTGATGCATTTGCGCTCCGCGGCGCTGATCGTGACCCTCGTGGTCATCGTCCCCTACGTCATCTTCTTCATGTCCACGGGCGTTCACGCGCTGCGTGCGATCGCGGTCAATCAGTTGCTCGTGTCCGGCGCCATGGTCACGGTGCTGTTCATCTACTATCGGGATTTCGCCGCGCTCGTCGCCAGCCGCAAATCGCTGCTCGCAGAGCAGGCCGCGACGCAAGCGCTGTCGGATGAAAACTTCCGCCTCGCCAATCTGGACGCGCTGACCGATCTGCCCAATCGCCGCCGCTTCTTCTCGGAGCTCACGCAGGCATTCGCCGAGGCCGAGCGGGACGGCACGCGGCTCGCCGTCGGCATCATCGATCTCGACGGCTTCAAGCCGATCAACGACACCTATGGACATACGGTCGGTGACCGCGTGCTGATGGAGGCCGCGCGCCGCGTCCGCGACGCCTGTGCCGGCCATGGCGGCCAGGTCCATCTCGCCCGGCTCGGCGGCGACGAGTTCGGACTGGTGGTCGCCGGCAACCCCACGGACGACGATCTGCTCAACCTCGGACGGCAGATCACCGAGCTGATCAAGCTGCCCTATCAGTTCGACACGACGCATACTGGCCTGTCGTGCTCGACCGGCTTTGCGCTATATCCGCGCTCGGCCATGGCCGCGGATGCGCTGTACGAATGCGCCGACTATGCGCTCTACCACGCCAAGCGCCGCGCCCGCGGCCAGGCCATCATCTTCTCGACCGAGCTCGAGGCGGAGATCCGCAGCCGCAGCGTGATCGAGCACCTGTTGCGCACGGCCGATTTCGAAGCCGAGATGGATCTGGCGTTTCAGCCGATCATGGACGCGACGAATTCGCGCACCACCGGATTCGAGGTGCTGGCGCGCTGGCACAGCCCCAAACTGGGCACGGTGTCGCCCGCAAGCTTCATCCCGGCGGCCGAGCGGATCGGCGTCATCCGCAGCCTGACGCGCTGTCTGCTGGTCAAGGCGCTCGCGGCGGCGCGGACCTGGCCGGACGACATTCGCGTGTCGTTCAATCTCTCCGCGCACGACATCTGTTCGCCGGACGGTGTTCTTCCGCTGCTGGCGGTCATTCATGCCAGCGGCGTTCCGCCGCGCCGAATCGAGTTCGAGATCACGGAGACCGCCGTCACCTTTGATTTCGCCCGCGCCGAGCAGTCGATCGCGGCGCTGAAGGCGATCGGTTGCGGTATCTCGCTGGACGATTTCGGCACCGGCTACTCGTCGCTCAGCCACGTTCACCGGCTGCCGCTCGACAAGCTCAAGGTTGACCGCAGTTTCGTGAGCGACGTCAATGCCAACCCGATCAGCCACAAGATTATCAAGTCGCTGACCGGCCTCTGCGCCGACATGGAAATCTCGTGTGTGGTCGAAGGTGTCGAGACCAAGGAGCAGCTCGACAGCCTCCGGCGTTTGGGCGCGGACTACATCCAGGGCTACTACTTCGCGAAGCCGATGCCGGCCGACGCGATTTCCGGCTTCCTCGCCCAGGAGCGCCAGCGCTTCGCCGAGCCCGCCGCGAAGGTCGCGGGCGCGAGCGCCTGACTCAGACCTCCGGCTCCCAGCCGGGCGGCGCGAGTTCGAATCCTTCGAACATGAAGCCCGGCGCCACCGTGCAGCCCACCAGCGTCCAATCGCCGGTGCTCTCGGCGGCTTGCCAGGCATGGGCAGGGACGATCGCCTGCGGTTGCTGGCCGGCTGCGAGGTCGATCCCCAGCGTCGTCATTTGCGACGCCTGGCCTTCGGCGGCGATCCGCAAGGTCAGCGGTGCCCCGGCATAGAAATGCCAGGTCTCGACCGCGTCGACCCGGTGCCAATGCGAACGCTCGCCGCGGGCGAGCAGGAAATAGATCAGGGTCGACGCGGCGCGGCCGGAGGCGTCCACGGCCGGATCGCGGAAGGTCTCGCGAAAATGTCCGCCCTCCGGATGCGGCTGCAGACCAAGGCGCGCGATGATGTCGGCAGCCGAGAGCGTGGTCATCGTCGTCCTCAGCCTTACGACTTGTTCTTGCGCTCACGCAGCTCGCCGAACACCTGCTCGGCGCTGGCGCCCTTCATGCGCAGCCGCAAAGCGACGGCCGGATCGTCGGCGCGCAGGAACACGTTGGCGGTCTTCTCGTCGCCGAGCAGCGACGGAATGGTCGGCCGGTTGGCGGCACGCAGCCGCGTGACCTCCTCGGCGCGGGTCTTCAGCGCCTCATTGTCTCCGTCGACGGTGAGCGCGAATTTGACGTTCGAGGCTGTGTATTCGTGGCCGCAATAGAGCCGGAAGTCGTCCGGCAGCGCGCGCAGCTTGAGAAGCGAGTCCCACATCATCGGATAGGTGCCTTCGAACACGCGGCCGCAGCCGACCGAGAACAGCGTGTCGGCCGCAAACAACGCCTTGTCGGCGTCGAACACGTAGGAGACGTGGTCGAGCGTATGGCCGGGCGTTTCCAGCACGCGCGCGAGCAGCTCGCCGATCTTCACGACATCGCCATGGGCGACGCGCAGGTCGACGTTGGCGATCGCCGTCGTCTTGTCGTGCGGCGCGACCACCCGGCAGCCATATTTCTGTTTGAGCTCGGCGACGCCGCCGACGTGGTCGTGATGGTGATGCGTGATCAGGATGTCGGTGAGCGTCCAGCCTTCGGCGTCCAATTGCCGGACGATCGGTCCGGCCTCGGGGGCGTCGATCGAGGCAGTCGCGCCGGTCGCGGGGTCATGGATCAGATAGCCGAAATTGTCGGACAGGCAGGTGAAGACGCGGATGTCGGCGGCCATGATGTCTCCGTCGGCGGGACCGGGCGAGGCACGATGGTAGCGCTCGCGATGCCAGAAGGTCGTGGAAGCGGAGCCCGGGCGCAGCGCTGCGGGGCGCCTCCGATGTCCCGGGCAGAGATATGGCGTTAACGCTGGAGGCGCAACGCAATATTCGGCGCGTGGCAGCGCGCGCCCGCATGATACATTGACGTCATGGACGTGATCGATCTGCGGAATTTCTATTCGGGTCGCCTCGGGATCGTCGCGCGGCTCTTGATCAACCGCGGCATCCGCGCGCGCTGGCCGAACGCGGCCGGGCAGCGGGTGCTCGGCATCGGCTATCCCACGCCCTATCTCGGCTTGTTCCGCGAGGATTCCGAACGCTGCATCGCCTTTATGCCGGCGGCGCAGGGGGTGCTGAAATGGCCGACGGCGCGGCCGACCCTGGCCTCGCTGGTGGACGAGTTCTCGCTGCCGCTGCCCGATGCGGCGGTCGACCGCATCCTGATCGTGCATGCGCTGGAGATGTCGGACGACCCGGCCGGGCTGCTGCGGGAGATGTGGCGGGTGCTGGCGCCGGCGGGACGCATGATCATCGTGATCCCGAACCGGCGCGGCGTCTGGACGCGGACCGACAACACGCCATTCGGCCATGGCCGGCCCTATTCCCGCTCGCAGATCACGCAGTTGCTGCGGCAGACCTGGTTCACGCCGACCGGCTGGGGCGAGGCGCTGTTCATGCCCCCGGTCGGTGGCTGGTTCCTGAAATCGGCGATGGCCTGGGAGCGCGTCGGCGCTGCGCTGTCGCTGCCGTTCGCCGGTGTCCACATCGTCGAGGCGACCAAGCAGGTCTACCGGGTGATCCCGGCGCGCCGCGAGCGCATCCGGCTGATCCCACGACTCGAACCCGTGCTGGCGCCGTCACCGTCGGCCCCAGGATCCGGTGGCTCCGGCCGCCGCGAGGTCGGTCTGCCGTCGCGTGACGGATGACACCGGGTCGCTCCCTGCGTGCCTCTCAGCGCAAAGAAAAACGGGTGGGCTCAGGGCCCACCCGTTTCGTCATGACGGAGCGAAATCGCTATTCGCCCGGATTGAGGTCCTCGCTCGGCGCCGGCGCAGCAGCGGCTGCTTCACCGCGCGGACCATGCGGACGCCGGCGGCGGCGCGGATAGCGCTCGGCAGCGCCCTCGAAGGCGGCCGGGGCATTGGCGATCTGCGGCTGCGGGCCGGTGATGAAGGACGGCAACCGATCGACCCCGCTGTCGGCGATGACGGGCTGGGGTTGCGGCTGGGGCTGGTACTGGACGGGCTGCGGACGCTCGCGGTGCTCGCGCGGCTCCCGCTCACGATGCTCACGCGGTTCACGGTGCTCCCGCGGCTCGCGGTGTTCGCGCGGCTCGCGATGCTCGCGCGGCTGCTGCTCGCGCTGATAGGGCTGGTTGTCGCCGCGCTCGCGCTGGCCGCCTTCGCGATCGCGCATGAAGGGTTGGGGTTGAGGCTGCGGCTGGGCCGGAACGAAGCCGGGCTCCTGGCCGAAATGCGAGAAGCTCTCGCCTTCATCATCGAGGTCGTCGACGGTCAGGTCATCGGCGTTGCGCGGTTGCTGCTGCGGCTGGTTCTGGCGGAACTGCTCCTGCGCGGCGGCAATCAGGCGGAAATAGTGCTCGGCGTGCTGGTAGTAGTTCTCGGCGGCAACGGGGTCACCCGAGGAGCGGGCGTCGCGGGCAAGCTGGACATATTTCTCGGCGACATGAGAGGCGGTACCGCGGATCTTGATGTCCGGTCCATTGGACTCGAACACCCTGGTCAGCGGATTCTGGCCGCGCCGGTTATTGTTGTTGTTACCGCCGCTGTTCCGGTTGCGCATCCGCTTGTTGTTCTGACCGTTTCTCATGTCCTGCCTTTATTCCAACCCTGCGTTAGGAGCACCGATTGCTGAGCACTGATAGTGAGCACTGATTGTTATCGGAATACCGAAAGCGTATTGAAATACCTTCGCCGGGCTCGGACGCCTCGTGCGCGGTCCAAATGGCCATCCGCCCCATGCCGGTTCCGACATGCCGGTTCGACCCATGCCGATGTGATCGACAGCCGATTCTCTCGACAAAAGCGCGTTCAAAACGCGTTCCCCACCCGCCAGCCCCCTGGGACCAGCGAACCACGTCATTCAGCCAGCCACGGCGAGATGCGCCACGACCGACCCAGTTTGCTTAGCGTAAGACCTCAAGTGCAAAGTCAGGCTTTCGTTCGCTTTGCAGTCGCGGGCTGCGCAGCCATCCGGCTCTCGCGCTCAGCAGATCTGCGTTCTGGAACCTATCGCCCGGCGCGGCTCTCTGGCATCTGACTGCTGCGGTGTTCCGTGAATACCGCTCGTCGTGGCCTGCGCCGGTGCTATGGGTGGAACGTAGTCGCTCCCGGGGGATATTCCAAGAGCTTTTTCTCTATCCCCCGACCTTTACCGGAGCTTTTTTAGGCCCATGACGGTTCGGGGAATACCGGCCAGATCGGCCCGGATCGTCGAGGAATCGGCCGTCAGGCCAGCCCTCACCATCAATGCAGCGACGTCGTCACTCTGGCCAAGCCCGACCTCCACGATGACAGCGCCGCCGGGCTGAAGCAGGGCCGCTGCCTGCGGGATCAGCGCGCGGTAGGCGTCGAGCCCGTCCTTGCCCCCGTCCAGTGCGCGTAGCGGATCATGAGCGCGCACCTCGGCGTCGAGCGCGCCGATCTCGGACGACGGGATGTAGGGCGGGTTCGACACGATCAGGTCGAAACCTACAGCCAGCGCTGCGGCGTAGGAGCAGGCAACGAAGCCAGCGCGGTCGGCCAATCCGAGCGCGCGCGCATTGTCCCGCGCGGTCGTCAGCGCGGCCAAGCTGATGTCGGTGCCCAGTCCAAAGGCCCACGGCAGCTCGGACAGCAGCGCCAGCAGGATCGCGCCGGAGCCCGTGCCGAGATCGGCGATGCGCAAGCGACGCTTCAGGTCGCCGCCGGCCGCGAGATGTTCCAGTGCCAGCTCGACCACGGTCTCAGTGTCCGGTCGCGGCACCAGCGTATCGGCCGACAATCGCAGGTCCAGGCCCCAGAACTCTTTGGTGCCGAGGATGCGGGCGACCGGTTCGCCGGCCAGCCGGCGCTGCATCAGCGTTTCCAGGCGCTGCGCGTCGTCATGGGAGAGCTGTCGTCTCCCGTGCATCACGAGCCCGGTGAGGTCGAGCTGCAGCGCATGGCCGATCAGCAGCCGCGCATCGAGCTCGGGCGAGTCGAGGCCCGCATCTGCAAAGCGTGCGGCCAGGGCACGGCGGGCGGCATCGATGGTCACGCCGGCGATGAGGCCGGTCATCGCGCAAGCTCCCTCCACGCGTCATCCCCGCGAACGCGGGGATCCATACGCCGTGCCGTTGCGGGACGGGCGGTCGGAGTTGCCTTCTGTGACAGCCACGAAGGCCGGTGGCTATGGGTCCCGGCGTTCGCCGGGACGACACCGTTTGTGTCGGGGCAGCGTCGCATCGCCTCCTGCAATGCGCCGGTGCGCATCACGCCGCCGCACCTTGCGCGGCGAGCTGGGCTGCCTGGTGCTCGGTCGTCAGCGCGTCGATCAGTTCGCTCAGCGCTTCGCCCGCGATCACCTGCGGCAGCTTGTAGAGCGTCAGGTTGATGCGGTGGTCGGTGACGCGCCCTTGCGGGAAATTATAGGTACGGATGCGCTCGGAGCGGTCGCCGGAGCCGACCTTCTCCTTGCGCTCGGCCGAGCGCGCCGCGTCGACCTTCTGCCGCTCGGCGTCGTAGATGCGCGAGCGCAGGATGTTCATCGCCGAGGCGCGGTTCTTGTGCTGCGAGCGGCTGTCCTGCATCATCACGACGATCCCGGTCGGGATGTGGGTGATGCGGATCGCCGATTCCGTCTTGTTGACGTGCTGGCCGCCGGCGCCTTGGGCGCGCATGGTCTCGATGCGCAGGTCGTCCGGCTTGATGTCGACATCGACCTCCTCGACCTCCGGCAGCACGGCAACCGTGGCGGCCGAGGTGTGGATGCGCCCCTGGGTCTCGGTATCGGGCACGCGCTGCACGCGGTGCACCCCGGATTCGAATTTCAGCTTGGCGAAGGCGCCGCGGCCCTGCACCTCGGCGATGATTTCCTTGTAGCCGCCGACGGTGCCTTCGGAGGCCGAGATCACCTCGACCTTCCAGCCCTGCAGGGCGGCGAAGCGCTCATACATCCGGAACAGGTCGCCGGCGAACAACGAGGCCTCGTCGCCGCCGGTGCCGGCGCGGATTTCGAGCACGACGTTGCGGTCGTCCATCGCATCCTTCGGCAGCAGCGCGACGCGGATCTGCTGCTCCAGCTCGCCGCGGCGCGCGATCAGCTCGTCGCGCTCGGCCTCGGCCATCGCGCGCATCTCGGCGTCGGTCGCGGGATCGGCGATGAGCGCCTCCGTCTCGGCGAGCTCCTTGACGCCGGCGCGATACGCCTTCACCGCGTCGATCAGCGGATTGAGCTCGGCGAGCTCACGGGTGATCTGCACGTAGCGGTCGGAATTGACCTGGCCTAGCAGCTCCGCCTCGAGCGAGGCGTGATGCGCGAGCAGGACATCCAGTTTGGCTTCGGGAAGCGACGACATGATGCAATCTGATCTAGGAGCAAACGATACGAACGGAAGACGCTTGGCGCGACGGGCCCGCTACAGCGCGAGGCCTTCGCTCTCGGCGAACTCGGTCAGCTTCTGCCGCATCGAGAAGCTGCCGGCCGGTGCGGCCAGCCATTCGGCCATCTTCGTCGCCGCCTTGCCGGCGTCGAGTTCGAGGATCATCGCCTTCACGGGGCCGTGCGCGGTGGCCGACAGCGACAGCGAGCGGTAGCCGAGCGAGATCAGCGCCAGCGCGCCGATCGGCTTGGAGGCCATCTCGCCGCACAGCGACACCGACCGCTTGGCCGCCTTGGCCTTGTGCACGATCTGCTGCAACGCCCGCAGGATCGGCGTCGACAGCGTGTCGAAGCGCTCGGAGACCTTGGCATTGCCGCGATCGACCGCGAACAGGAACTGGAACAGGTCGTTCGAGCCGACCGAGATGAAATCGACCTTCGAAAGCAGCTCGTCGAGCTGATACAGCAGCGCCGGGACCTCGAGCATGGTGCCGACGTCGACGCGCTCCGGCAGCGTGTGACCGTGCTGGCGCAAGTAAGTCAGCTCGCGCTCGACGATCGCCTTGGCCGTGTCGAACTCGGCGACTTCCGAGATCATCGGGAACATGATGCGCAGCGAGCGGCCGCCGCCGGCGCGCAGCAGCGCCCGGATCTGGCCGCGCAGCAGGCCCGGACGGTCGAGGCCGAGGCGGATCGCGCGCCAGCCGAGCGCCGGATTCTCCTCGATCACGGTCTCCATGTAGGGCAGCGCCTTGTCGCCGCCGATGTCCAAAGTGCGGAACGTGACGGGCTTGTGGCCGGCGGCGTCGAGAACCGTGCGATACAGCGCCAGCTGGTCGCTCGAGCGCGGCAGGCTGGCGGACACCATGAATTGCAGCTCGGTGCGGAACAGGCCGATGCCGGCGCTGCCGGTGTCCTCGATATGCGGCAGGTCGATGACCAGGCCCGCATTGATCATCAGCTCGATCGGCTGGCCGTCCTTGGTCACGCAGGGCTTGTTGCGCAGCTCGCCATATTGCGCCTGGCGGCGAGCGCGGAAGCGCACCCGCTCGGCATAGGCGGACTCGATCTCGGACGACGGCCGAACGTAGATCGAGCCCGACGTGCCATCGACGATGATGGCGTCGCCGGGATCGGCGATGCCCGGCGCGTTCGGCACCTCGCCGACGGCGGGAATGCCGAGCGCACGCGCCACGATCGCGACATGCGAGTTGGCAGTGCCTTCCTCGAGCACGAGGCCGCGCAGCCGCTTGCGGTCGTAGTCGAGCAGCGCCGCCGGGCCCATTGCGCGCGCGATCAGGATGGCATTGTCGGGCAGGTGCTCGCGCCGGGGCGCGTGGTCCTGGCCCACCAGTTGGCGCAGCAGCCGGTAGCCGAGGTCCTCGAGATCGTGCAGCCGCTCGCGCAAATACGGATCGGTGGAGCGCAGCATGCGGGCGCGGGTGTCGGACTGCACGCGCTCGACGGCGGCTTCCGCCGTGAGGCCGGTCGCGACCGCCTCGTGCAGCTTGTGCGACCAGCCCTGGTCGTTGGCGAACATGCGATAGGCTTCGAGCACCTCGCGGTGCTCGCCGCCATCGGCGACGTCACCGCGCTCCAGCATGCGGTCGAGGTCGGCCCGCAGCTTGAGCAGCGCGGCGTCGAGCCGCTTGATCTCCTTGGGCAGGTCCTCGGCGATGTAGTTGTTGATGACGACGCGCGGCTCGTGCAGCACGACGTGGCCGAGCGCGATGCCATCGGACAGCACGGTGCCGGTCTTGTGGATCGAGTGCCGCGCCGCCGGCTCGGCGCCGGGCTGGGCGAGCGCTGCGAGCTCGCCGGAGGCGATCATCTCGGCGAGCACCATCGCGGTGGTCTGCAGCGCCTCGACCTCTTCCTCGACATAGGTGCGCTTGGCGCGGTTCTGCACCACCAGCACGCCGAGCGTGTTGCCGGCGCGCAGGATCGGCACGCCAAGGAAGGAGTGGTAGATCTCTTCGCCGGTTTCCGGCCGATACGAGAAGGCGGGGTGGCTCTGCGCGTCGTTCAGATTGAGCGGCGTCGCCTCGCTCGCGACGAGGCCGACGAGGCCCTCATGCGCGCTCAGCACGGTCATGTGAACGGCGTCGCGGTTCAGACCTTCGGTGGCGTAGAGCTCGAGCGTGTTGTCGACGCGAAGCACATAGACCGAGCAGACCTCCGCGACCATGTTGGCCGCGATCAGCACCACGATCTTGTCGAGTCGCTCCTGTGCCGAGACCTGCTCCGCCATGGTCTCGCGAAGCCGTCTGAGCAGGACGCGGGGGCCTCCCGACGCGCTTCGCATGTGGCACAATCCCCCTTCCTGGGGCCAGCCCGGCACGCGGCCGGATCTGGCGCTAAACTCGCGGCATCGAACAGCTTTCTCGATTCGGCACTATCGCACGCTCAGAGTGCCGGCCCGAACCAGAACAACCATCACTGGAGCACAGTTTGCGGCTGCCATCCTGCGATGGCGTATAGCGAATTAGGGCTTGTTTTGCCAAGCAAAACGCCTGCCACCGCGGGCGGCGTCAACGGCTTTCGAACGACCTCCGGCCCGTCCCGCTGTCACATAACGGGACAGGTGTGGTCGCGGAGGAGGATTTTCTAGGCCTGGTCCAGTCCGTAGAGCGTGTGCAGCGTGCGGACGGCGAGCTCGGTATAGGCGGCGTCGATCAGCACCGAGAACTTGATCTCGGAGGTCGTGATCGCGCGAATGTTGATGTTGCGGGCGGCGAGCGCGGCAAATCCCTTGGCGGCGACGCCGGCATGGCTGCGCATGCCCGAGCCGATCACCGAGACCTTGGCGACGTCGGTTGCGGTATCCAAGCGCTGGTAGCCGATCTTGTCCTTGGCCGCGGTGATGGTCTCGCGCGCCCGGTTGTAGTCGGTCGCCGGCACCGTGAAGGTCAGATCGGTGGTCTTGCCATCTTCCGAGACGTTCTGGACGATCATGTCGACATTGATGTTGGCATCAGCCAGCGGTCCGAAGATCGACGCGGCAACGCCCGGCTTGTCCTCGATCTGGCGCACCGAGATCTGGGCCTCGTCCTTGGAGAAGGCGATGCCGGTCACGACGTGATTTTCCATGATTTGTTCCTCGCTGCAGATCAGCGTCCCCGGCGGCTGGTTGGCGTGCGGGTCGATATCCTCGGGCTTGTCGAATGAGGAGCGGACGAAGATCGGCATGTTGTGCACCATGCCCAGTTCCACCGAGCGGACCTGCAGCACCTTGGCGCCCTGGGACGCCAGCTCCAGCATGTCCTCGAAGGCGATCTTGTCGAGCCGCTTGGCCTTCGGCACCACCCGCGGGTCGGTGGTGTAGACGCCGTCGACGTCGGTATAGATGTCGCAGCGGTCGGCCTTGATGGCGGCCGCGATCGCCACCGCCGAAGTGTCCGAGCCGCCGCGGCCGAGCGTGGTGATTCGCCCGGTTTCGGCGTTGATGCCCTGGAAGCCGGCGATGACCGCAACTTCCTTGCGGTCGCGGAAGCGCTGGATCAGCTCGGAGCCGTCGATATCGACGATCCGCGCCGAGGCATGGGCGTCGCTGGTCTTGATCGGGATCTGCCAGCCCTGCCACGAGCGGGCCTGGATGCCCATGCTCTGCAGCACGATCGCCAGCAGGCCGGACGTGACCTGCTCGCCCGAGGCCACCACGGCGTCGTATTCGCGCGCATCATGCATCGGCGACGCCTCGGTGCACCAGGCGACCAGCTCGTTGGTCTTGCCCGACATCGCCGAGACGACCACGGCAACCTCATGACCGGCATCGACCTCGCGTTTGACGTGGCGCGCGACGTTGCGGATGCGGTCGATGTTGGCGACGGATGTGCCGCCGAATTTCAGCACGAGGCGACCCATGACGACGCGCTCATTCCCATCAGGAGGATAAGTTGACCGGCTTAGCGCGAAACCGGAGGCGCGCCAGCCGAAACGCGCGTATACATAGCGCCGCGGCTGGGGGCAAGACGGTTCCTTGTGGTGACAGGGTCAGGTTGGTGACAGGGTCAGGTGAGAGGCTTGGAATGGCGCGTTACATCGACGAAATCCTGCAACCCGGCGAGAAGGTGCTGTATTCGACCAATGCGCATTGGATGTTCTACCTGCCCGCGATCGGGGCCTGGATCGTCGTGTTTGGATTGCTCGTCCTCTCCCGCATGACCGTGAACGACAGTCTGGTCATGCTGTGCCTGGCCACCGCCGCCGTCATCGCCATTGTCGCCCTGTATTGGACGGTCCGGGCCTGGTTCCATCGCCTCACCACGGAGACGGACGTCACCAATCGTCGCGTCGTCCATAAAACCGGTTTCATCAAGCGCCGTACCTTCGAGATGGCCCTCGACAAGGTCGAGAGCGTCGACGTCAACCAGACCATCATGGGACGGGTTCTCAATTACGGCGACGTCACCATCTTGGGGGTGGGCGAGGGCAAGGAAACCATTTCGACCATCGCGGAGCCGCTGGCGTTCCGGAACGCCATCACGGCGCGTTAGCCCCGGTACGGCGCCGCAGCTTCGATCATTGAGTATTCAGCGATGACAATGCCTCAGGATTCCCGCAGCACTTCTGTTCCCTCCGGCTCGACCGTCGATCCGGCCGAGATCGCGAAGTTCTCGAAACTGTCCGAGACTTGGTGGGACCCCAAGGGGAAGATGGCGCCCCTGCACAAGATCAACCCGCTGCGCCTGACTTACATCCGCGATGCCGCCTGCCGGAAATTCGAGCGCAACGCCAAGAGCCTGAACTGCCTCTCGGGACTGCGCATGCTCGACATCGGCTGCGGCGCGGGATTGCTGTGCGAGCCGTTCACGCGGCTGGGCGCGCAGGTCGTCGGCGTCGATCCCTCGGTCAGCAACATTGCCGCTGCCAGGCTGCATGCGGAAAAGGGCCATCTGTCGATCGACTACCGCTGCACCACGATCGAGGAGATGGATCCGCGCGAGCGCTTCGACATCGTGCTGGCGATGGAGGTCGTCGAGCACGTCACCGATGTCGGTGCCTTCCTCGGCCGCTGTGCCGCCGTGCTGAAGCCGGGCGGCATGATGGTGGTCTCGACGCTGAACCGCAACTGGAAGAGCTTTGCGCTCGCCATCGTCGGTGCCGAATATGTGCTGCGCTGGCTGCCGCGCGGCACGCATGAGTGGAGCAAGTTCGTCACGCCGGACGAGCTGACGAAATACCTGCTCGACAATCGTCTGGTCATCACCGAGCAGAGCGGCGTCGTCTACAGCCCCTTCGCCGACCGCTGGAGCCTGTCGACCGACATGGACGTGAACTACATGATGGTTGCCGAGCAGATGGTGTAGCACGGCGTCGCGCTTCGGTTCGGCCGGGATGCTGCTCCACAACCGGTGTCGTCCCTGCGAACGCAGGGACCCATAACCACAGGGATTGGTTTGTGGCACGCTAGGAGATCAGGTTGCTGGCGGGCTTTCCGTGGCGCGACAGGTTCAACGTGCAGCCTGCCCCAAGACAGATCACGCGGTATGGGTCCCGGGTCTACGCCCGCTGATGCGTCGCGTCATCGGGCTTGCCCGGGACGACAGCTTTGCTCCCCCTCGCCAGCTTCATTCTCGGTTGTCGTCGGTCCAGCCAGATGCCGCTCGACCAAAGGTGTCGTCCCTGCGAACGCAGGGACCCATAACCCCAGGGAGTGGTTTGAGGCACGCTAGGAGATCAGGTTGCTGAGATCGCGCCATTCGAGGTTGTCGCGTTCGATCAGCTCGATCTTCCAGTCGCGTTTCCAGCGCTTGAGTTGCTCTTCGCGGGTGATTGCTTCTTCGGCGATATTGTAGGTCTCGATGTAGACCAGCCGAAAAACTCCGTATTTCTTCACAAAGACCGAGCCTTGGCCGTCGCGGTGCTGCTGAAGCCTTTTGTGGATCGAGTTGGTGACGCCGATATACAGCGTGCCGTGGCGACCGCTCGCCAGAATATAGACGTAGTACATTGCCGCACCATCGCTTGGATGGATTGTCCAACCTAGCTGAAGCTGGTGGTTATGGGTCCCTGCGTTCGCAGGGACGACACCGTCTTTGTGACGCGAGCTTACCACAAACTGCAGATAGTGGTTTGTCATCCCGCCGCGATCTGCAATCCTGACATGCGACTGAATTGCCGCCTGAGCTGTTGACCCGACGCCTCGCGCTGGTCACGGTGGCCGGCCTTCACAGCCGCTCCGTGCCCGCATGCTCTCCATCGCCTCGCTCTGGATTCCCTTCACGCTGGTGGCTGCGGCCGGTCAGGTCGCACGCAATGCGATGCAGCGGTCGCTGACGGCGAAGCTCGGCACCTGGGGCGCGACCAACATCCGCTTCCTGTTCGGCTTCCCGTTCTCGCTGGTGTTCCTGACCGCGGTGCTGCTGGCCACCGGCGACCACCTGCCGTGGCCGCCTTCTGTGTTCTGGCCGTGGCTGCTGCTCGGCGCGCTCAGCCAGATCATCGCCACCGGGCTGATGCTGCTGGCGATGACCGACCGCTCCTTCGTCGTTACCACGGCCTATCTGAAGACCGAAGCGATCCAGACCGCGATCTTCGGCTTCATCTTCCTCGGCGATCCGCTCTCGGTGCCGAAGGTAATCGCGATCCTGATCGCCACCATCGGCGTCGTCGTCACGGCGCTTCGGCCCGGTGGCGACAAGAGCTTTGCGGAGTTGAAGCCGACCGTGACCGGCCTCGTTGCGGCGGCGGCGTTCGCCCTGTCGGCGGTCGGCTTCCGCGGCGCCATCATCACCGTCGACGGCGTCTCCTTCGTGACCGCCGCATCGTACACGCTGGTCTGGGGCCTGTTCGTGCAAACCGCGATCCTGACCGTCTACCTGCTGGCGCGCGCGCCGGACATCCTGCGCGGAATCCTGTCGCTGTGGCGGCCGTCGATGATGGCCGGCTTCGTCGGCGCCTTCGCGTCACAATTCTGGTTCCTGGCTTTCGCGCTGACGGCGGCTGCCAACGTCCGCACGCTCGCGCTGATCGAGGTGCTGTTCGCGCAGGGCGTGTCGTACTACTCGTTCAAGCAGCCGGTTTCGCTGCGCGAGATCTGTGGCATCGTGCTGATCGTTGCCGGGGTAGCGCTGCTGATCGCAGTATAGTCAGCCCTTGATCGCGATCAGCACGGCGCCGGCCGCGATCAGGACGATGCCGATCCAGCCCTGCAGGCTCGGTCGTTCGCCGAGAAACACGACGCCGAACAAGGCGACCAGCACGACGCTGAGCTTGTCGATCGGCGCGACCAGCGTCGCGGGGCCGAGCTTCAGGGCACGGAAATAGCACAACCACGAGGCGCCGGTGCCAAGCGCCGACAGCGTCAGGAAGATCCAGCTCTTCATCGAGATCGGGCCGGGGCTCGTCAGTTGGCCCGTCGCGAATAGGATCAGGGCCAGCGTCACCAGCACGATCGCGGTGCGGATCAGCGTGGCGAGATCGGAGTTGAGACCTTCGACGCCGACCTTGGCGAAGATGGCGGTGAGGGCCGCAAACAGCGCGGAGAGAAGGGCCCAGAGCTGCCAGGACGAGGAGAGGGGGGACATGTCGTCACACCGGCGAAAGAGAGAGTGCAGGCCGAGATCTCTCCCCCGTCATTGCGAGCGAAGCGAAGCAATCCAGAATCTGTCCTCGACTCCTGGATTGCTTCGCTTCGCTCGCAATGACGAAGAGGCCTTCTCGATTGCTCAATTCCTATCGTCCGGCAGCACCGGGATCGGGGCGACCTCGATGCCTTCCTCGATCAGTTCGCGGGCCTCGTCGAGCGAGGCCTCGCCATAGATCGGCCGGTGCTCGGTCTCGCCGTAATGCATCTTGCGCGCTTCCGTCGGGAAACGCTCGCCGACGTCGTCGGCGTTCTTGACGATGTGGTCGCGCAGCTCCTTGAGCTTGGCGCGCAGCTCGCGCTCCTGCGCCATCATCAGCGCGGTCGATCCCGGCGGAATTACTTCCTGCGCTGGCGTTGGTGAGGCCGGCACTGGCACTGGAACGGCCTCGCGGCCCTTCTTGCTGACGATGCGCGGCGCCATGATCGCCTTCTCGACCTTGGTCGAGCCGCAGGTCGGGCATTCCACCAGCTTGCGCTTCACCTGCGAATCGTAGGTCGAGGAGCTCTGGAACCAGCTTTCGAACGTGTGGTCACGCTCGCAGCGCAGCGCATAGCGGATCATGCCGAGCCCCGCACCAGGTGCAGATAGTCCGGACCCGCGTTGGGGTCGGCGATGCCGAACCGGCGGCCGTGCTGCAGCGAAGGAATGGTCTGGCGCACGCTCTCGACCCGCGACGGATCGATGCGCGCCACGATCACGCCGGGCTCGACGCCGCCCTCGGCGAGAATCTCGCCCCATGGATCGATGATCAGCGAGTGGCCGAAGGTCTCGCGCTTGTTCTCGTGCAGGCCGCATTGGGCGGCGGCGAACACGAAGCAGCCGGTCTCGATGGCGCGGGCGCGCAGCAGCGTGTGCCAGTGCGCCTCGCCGGTCTTGCGCGTGAAGGCGGAGGGCACGCTGATGAACGAGGCGCCGCTCTCGGCCAGCGCACGATACAGCGCCGGGAAGCGCACGTCGTAGCAGATCGTCAGCCCCAGACGACCCCAGGGCAGATCCGAGATCACCGCCGTCTCGCCCGGCTGATAGTTGGCCGACTCGCGATAGCTCTCACCGCCCGGCAGGTCGATGTCGAACATGTGGATCTTGTCGTAGCTCGCCAGCACGTTGCCCTCGGGTCCGATCAGGAACGAGCGGTTCACGGCCTTGTCTGCCGAGAAGCGCAGCGCCAGCGATCCGATGTGCAGATGGATGCTCAGCTCCTTGGCGAGCGCCTGATAGGCTTTGAGAGAGGGATCGTCCGCCTCGCTCTTGAGCTGCTCGAACAGCGCCGTCCGGTTGAGCTGCATCATGTTGCTCACTTCCGGCGTCTGGACGTACTCCGCGCCCTGCGCGACCGCTTCCCGGATCAGCCTGGTGCCCTGCTCGAGGCTCGGCTCGGGCAGGAGCGAGGTGCGCATCTGCACCATGGCGGCGGTAAAGCTGCGGTCGTTGCTCATGATGTCGCCTTGTCTCCCGCCAGCATGGCGTCGAGTCTGCCCTCGCGATCGAGCGCATAGAGATCGTCGCAGCCGCCGACATGGGTGTGGCCGATGAAGATCTGCGGAAAGGTCGAGCCCGGGCCGACACGATCATACATCTTCTGCCGGATCGTCGGATCCTTGCCCGCGTCATGCTCGGTGAAGGGAACGTTCTTGCGGGTCAGAAGCGATTTGGCGGCCGTGCAGTAGCCGCACCCCGGACGGGTATAGATTTCGATCGCAGCGGTCATGTCGCGCTCAGCTGTTACGGAACGACAGATTATATGGGAGCGCGGGGGGCATCGACAACCCGGGCGAAAACCAGCACGCTGACCTCGGCCGCCTTGGCGCGCAGCAGAGCGCGGGCGCAGGCATCCACCGTCGCGCCGGTGGTCAGCACGTCGTCGACGATGACGATGCGGCGCCCCTGCACGTCATGCAGGCGGTCTGAAGATACCTGGAATGCGCCCTGCACATTGCTGGCGCGCTGGGCGCGCGACAGGCCGACCTGCTGCTCGGTCGCCCGCACGCGGCGCAGCGCATCGCCCTGCATTCGGACGCCGCTGGACCGGGCGATCACCCGCGCCAGCGCGCCGGACTGGTTGTAACGCCGGCTGAAGCCGCGCCGCCAGTGCAGCGGCACGGGCACCACGAGGTCGGCCTCGGCCAGCAGCTCGCGGCCGGCGCGAGCCATCCAGCGGCCCATGATCGGCGCCAGATCGGTGCGGTCCTGATATTTCAGCTGATGCACCAGGGTGCGCGCGACCTCGTCATAGCGCACGGCGGCGCGCGCCCGGGCATAGGCCGGCGGCGCCGCGATCGCCTCCATCGACAGCAGCTCGGGACCGGGATCGTAGACGAAGGGGATGCCGAGCTTCGGGCAATACGGCCGCTCGATGAACGACAATTTGCCCCAGCAGGCGGGACAGACGCCCTCGCCGTCGACCGGCTCGCGGCAGGCGATGCACAAGGTCGGCAGTGCAATGTCGAGCGCGAATTTCGCGACATGCGCGAGACCGCCGTGCAGCGCGCCTACGGCTGCACGAAGTCGTCCGACGCTGATTGGAGCAAACGTCACACCCATGTATTGAGGCTAGCGCCGCAACCCACGCTGCTCAAGCGGTGCATTGCCCGGCCGCGAGGATCGGCGTAACCAGACCCAATGATCCAGTCCGTCACCACTCCCGTTCTGTTCGATCGCAGCTTGCTCGCGCTCAGGCAGCGGCGGGCTGCAGCAGCGCCGGAGACCTTCCTGTTGGAGCGCGTTGCGGAGGACATCGAGGATCGGCTTGCGGCAGTGAACCGGTCCTTCACCGCGGCTGCCGACGTCTGGACGCCGGCCGCGGGCTTGAAGCCGTATCTTTCGGGACGCCTCTCGCAGCTCGCACATATCGCTGCGCCCGAAACGGCGGATGAGCGGCTGCCGCTGGCCGCGCAATCGCTCGATCTCGCGCTGTCGGCGCTGGCCTTTCAATTCGTCAACGATCTGCCCGGACTGCTGGTGCAGATTCGCCGGGCCTTGCGCCCCGATGGTCTGCTGCTGGCGGCGATGATCGGCGGCGATACGCTGACCGAGCTCCGGCAATCCTTCGCCGCCGCCGAGGCAGAGTGCGAGGGCGGCGTCTCACCGCGCGTCGCGCCGTTCGCCGATCTGCGCGACGTCGGCGGTCTGCTGCAGCGTGCAGGCTTCGCGCTACCCGTCACCGACGTCGACCGCGTCGTGGTCCGCTATGCCAGCGCGCTCGGCCTGATGCAGGATCTCCGCCGCATGGGCGCGACCAACAGCCTGGTCGAGCGCCGTCGCACGCCGACGCGCCGCGCCACCCTGCTCCGCATGGCCGAGATCTATGCCGAGCGCTTCGCCGATCCCGACGGCCGCATCCGCGCCACCTTCGACATCATCTGGCTGTCAGGCTGGGCCCCGCATGAGAGCCAGCAGAAGCCGCTGAAGCCGGGTTCGGCGACGGCGAGCCTAGAGGCGGCAGTGAAGCGGAGCCCTCGCGCGGGAGCGGATGAATAGCCACTCTCGTCATCGCCGGGCTTGACCCGGCGATCCATCCCTCTTGAAGAGTCCGAAATGTAGATGGATGCGCGGGTCAGGCCCGCGCATGACGCGTGAGCGTGAGGCTATCGCCGCGGCTCACATCAACAAGTCGATCAGATGCGGCAGCAGCGGGATGTCCGCGGGCGGCATCGGGTAGTCGCGCAGCTTGTTGGGCCGCACCCAGGCCAGTTGCTGGCCCTCGCGCGCGGTCACCAGGCCTTCCCAGCGCCGGCAGATGTAGAGCGGCATCAGCAGATGGAACGTCTCATAGGCGTGGCTGGCGAAGGTCAGCGGCGCGAGGCAGGCCTCGCGCACGGTGATGCCGAGCTCCTCGTCGAGCTCGCGGATCAGGCTGGCTTCCGGGCGCTCGCCGGGCTCGAGCTTGCCGCCGGGAAATTCCCAGAGGCCCGCGAGCGCCTTGCCGGGCGGCCGCTGCGCCAGCAGCACGCGATTGTCGGCGTCGACGAGCGCGCAGGCGACCACGAGCGTGAGTTTCAGGTCGGGCATGGTCCGATCGGGTTTCGAGAGGGATGGGCCGGTCCGAGAACCAGGCGCGCCTGTTGAGGGAGTTTTAACCTAGGCCGTTTTGAGCCCCGTTTCCACGGTTGAAATAAGCCAACCTTAATGGCCGCCCGCGTATTTTCACGGGTGAACGCCGTGACCCCCTCATGGCTCGTTAGGCATCATTCATGCGAATTGTATCCAGCCTGCTTGCCCGCCTTCGCCGCGACGTCAGCGGCAACGTCGCGGTGACGTTCGCCATCGTCTGCGTTCCGCTGATCACGGCGGTCGGCTGCGGTGTCGACTACAGCCGCGCCAACCAGATGCGCGCCAAGCTGCAGGCGGCGGTCGACGCCGCATCGGTCGGCGCGGTGTCCCGGACGGCGCCGGCCTTCATCGCCGCGGGCGCGATGACCTCGGACGGGGTGATCGCCGCCGGCAATGACGACGCGGCGAAGATCTTCAACGGCAACATGTCCGGCACATCGGGCTATACGCTGACCAGCCTGACGCCGGAGGTGAAGAAGGCCGGCTCGGTGCTGAGCGCCACCGTGTCGTTCTCGGCCACCGTGCCCATGATGTTCATGAACATCGTCGGGTTCAAGACCATGACCCTGAACGGCTCGTCGACGGCGAAGGCCTCGATGCCGCGATACATCGATTTCTACCTGCTGCTCGACAATTCGCCGTCGATGGGCGTGGCGGCGACGCCGGCGGACGTGACCAAGATGGTCAATGCGACCTCCGACAAATGCGCCTTCGCCTGCCACGACTACAACGACTCCAACAACTACTACAATCTCGCCAAGACGCTCAACGTGACCACCCGGATCGACGTGCTGCGCAGCGCCACCCAGCAGCTGATGGACACGGCGCAGCAGACGCAGACCTATACGAACCAGTTCCGCATGGCGATCTACGATTTCGGCGCGGCGTCGAAGACGATCGGATTGCGGGCGCTGTTTTCGCTGTCGTCGAGCCTGTCCAGCGCCAAGAGCGCCGCAGGCAACATCGACCTGATGGGCGTCTACGGCAACAACGACTCCTACACGGCCGACAAGGATACGCCATTCACCACGGTGTTCCCCGCCATCAACAACGAGATCTCGACGCCGGGCGACGGCACCACCGGCTCGCCGTTGAAATACCTGTTCTTCGTCTCCGATGGCGTCGCGGACGAGAGCAACGCCGCCTGCCTGAAGCCAAAGGCCAGCGGCAACCGCTGCCAGTCGCCGATCAATCCGGCGCTCTGCACCACGCTCAAGAACCGCGGCATCAAGATCGCGGTGCTCTACACCACCTATCTGCAGCTGCCGACCAACAGCTGGTACATGAGCTGGATCGATCCCTTCAACAAGGGGCCGTTCGGCCCGTCGCCGAACAGCGAGATCGCGCAGAAGATGCAGGCCTGCGCATCGGACGGGTTCTATTTCGAGGTGTCGCCGACGCAGGGCATCGCGGAGGCGATGAAGGCGCTGTTCCAGAAGGCGGTCGCCGACGCACGGATCGCGAGCTGATCAACTTGGCCCGGAAGCGCGCCGGCCTTGCGCGCTTCCCCGCCGCGGTCGGTTGCGGAATCAGGACCGGTAGTCGCCGTTGATCGCGACATACTCCTTGGTCAGGTCGCAGGTCAGCACGCGGTCGCGGCCCTTGCCGAGGCCGAGCGCCACCTTGATCTGCACCTTCTGCGCCTTCATCGCCTCGGAGACTTCCGTCTCGTCATAGGACGGATCGCGCGCGCCCTTCGATGCGACGCGGATGCCGTTGAAGGAGATCGAGAGCTTGTCGCGGTCGGCCGGCTCGCCGGCCTTGCCGACCGCCATCACGACGCGGCCCCAATTCGCGTCCTCGCCGGCGATCGCGGTCTTGACCAGCGGCGAGTTGGCGATCGACATCGCGATTCTGCGCGCCGACGGCTTGCTCTTGGCGCCCTCGACGATGATCTCGACCAGCTTGCGGGCGCCCTCGCCGTCGCGCGCGACCTGCTCGGCGAGGTCGGCCAGCACGGCATTGAACGCCTTCACGAACGCTTTCGCGCGCGGATCGCTGGCGCGGCTGATCTTCGGTGCGCCCTTCGCCGCGGCGGTCCCGGTGGCAAAGGCGAGCAGCGTGTCGGATGTCGAGGTGTCGCCGTCGATCGTCACCGCGTTGAAGGTGTCCTCGACGCCGGCCTTGAGCAGGGCCTGCAGCGCGGGTGCCGAAATCGGCGCATCGGTGAAGATGAACGACAGCATCGTCGCCATGTCGGGCGCGATCATGCCGGCGCCCTTGGCCATGCCGTTGATCGTCACCTTGGCCTTGCCGAGCTTGACGGTCGCGGTCGCGACCTTCGGGAAGGTGTCGGTGGTCATGATGGCGCGCGCCGCGCCCATCCAGTCCTCTGGGCTGGCGGTGCCGGCGAGCCCCTCGAGCACGCCGTCGAACTTGGTCGCATCCAGCGGCTCGCCGATCACGCCGGTCGAGGCGAGGAAGATCTCGTCCTGCTTGCAGCCGACCGCCTTGGCGGCGATCGCCGCCGTCAGCGCCGTCGACTGCTTGCCGGTCTTGCCGGTGAAGGCGTTGGCGTTGCCGGAGTTGACCACCAGCGCGCGCGCCTTGCCGCCCTTCAGCTTGGCCCGGCACCATTCGACCGGCGCCGACGGGCATTTCGACAGCGTGAACACGCCGGCGACGGCGGTGCCGGGATCGAGCAGCGCCAGCAGCACGTCGGTGCGGTTCTTGTAGCGGATGCCGGCCGCCGCGGTCGCGAGCTTGACGCCCGCAACGGCGGGCATGTCGGGGACATCGGTGGGGGCGAGCGGGGAGACGGCTGAGGACATCGAGAGCTTCCGGCAGAGGATGAGCGGGAAGCGCTCTGTATCATCTCGGTCGTCGTTGTGGGAGTGGATGTCACTGCACCCACTGCTGTCATCCCGGCGAACGCCGGGATCCATAACCACAGGGTCCAGTTGGGAGCCCCGGTATCGGCCACGTGCCTGTTTCAAACATCACGCGGTATGGGTCCCGGCTTTCGCCGGGACGACACCATTTATGACGCGACCATGTCGCGCCTCAAGCCAAGTAGCCGAGCCGCTTACTTCTTCGCCGGCTCGGCGGCCTTGGCATCAGCGGGCTTCGCCTCCGCCGGCTTGGCAGCGTCGCCAGCGGGCTTGTCCAGGCGCTCGATCTTGGCGGTCTCGCGCAGCTTGCCGACATAGTCGGCCTGGGCCTTGCGGGTGACGTAGGTCTCGATCTGGCTCTTGACCTGGTCGAACTCCGGCGGCTTGCGGCTGCGCTTTTCCTCGACCTTGATCACGTGCCAGCCGAACTGGGTCTTCACCGGGTCCGAGATCTTGCCCGGCTCCATCGCGAAGGCGACGTTGGCGAATTCCGGCACCATCTGCTCCTTGGTGAAGAAACCGAGATCGCCGCCGTCCGAGGCGCCGGGGTCCTTGGACTTCTTCTTGGCGAGTTCTGCGAAATCGGCGCCCTTGGCGAGCTCGGCCTTGACGGCCTTGGCCTCGTCCTCGGTCTCGACCAGGATGTGGCGGGCGTGCACCTCCTGCTCGCCGCCGATCTGCTTGGCGGCCTCCTCGTAGACCTTCTTCATCGCGTCCGGCGTGGTCGCGGCCTTGCCCTCGCTGGCAAGCAGGCTGTCCATCAGCAGCCGGTTGCGGGTGAAGGCGAGGCGCTTCTTGAACTCCTCGCTGTCGGCGACCTTCTTGTCCTCGGCCGCCTTGGCGACCAGCTTCATGTCGATCAGGAACGACAGGACGTTCTCGTCCTTGGTCGCCGGATCCATCTGCGCGAGGCTCTGTCCGAGCTCCTCCTCGGCGAGCGTCACGTCGCTCTTGCGGATCTCGGCGCCGTTCACCTTGGCCAGCACCGGGTTGGCATCGTCGGCGGCGCGTGCGGGCGCGGCAAGCAGGGACAACGCGAGACTTCCGGCGAGAGCGGTGGCAAGGCCGAAGCGCAGGCCGGTTTTCGTAACCGGGAACGACGTGGTCATGGAAAATCCTTGTTGAGAAGAGGGGGCTCGAGGGGGGAGGCCTCAGGGCGGCCGGGACACTCGCCCAATCGCCGTGCCTTGGCAACGCGAAAAGTCTGTCAATTTCGTGAAATCGGCGACAGGTGGGCGGCGACGGCCCGGCTGTCGGGCGCCGTTGACAACGTTCCCCCCCAGCCATATCTCTCCCCGGTCGCTTCAAGGGCGATAGCGCTTATTTTGCTGCGTTTTTGGCCGTTGAACCCTGGTTTGCCTGTCTCCCACTCATCTGGCGGACGCCGCCCGGCGCCGAAGGTCGAGGCTGGCGCGGGTGCTGCGGTGCATCACGTCGGGAACAGCAAACCCAAACCATGAGTTGCGGCTGCAACGCAGACCCATAGAGGCAGGATTTCAGCAATGATCGGCGCGCTCGCCCGTAAGCTATTCGGCTCCGCCAACGACCGTCGCGTCAAGGGCTATCAGTCCCGTGTCAACGCCATCAATGCGCTGGAGCCGGAGCTCGCAAACCTGACCGACGAGCAGCTCAAGGCGCGCACCGAGGAGTTCAAGAAGCAGCTCGCCGACGGCAAGACGCTCGACGACATCCTGGTCCCGGCCTTCGCCACCGTCCGCGAGGCCTCCAAGCGCACCCTCGGCCAGCGCCATTTCGACGTCCAGCTGATCGGCGGCATGGTGCTTCACGAGGGCGACATCGCCGAGATGAAGACCGGCGAAGGCAAGACGCTGGTGGCGACGCTCGCGGTTTACCTGAACGCGCTGGCCGGCAAGGGCGTCCACGTCGTGACGGTGAACGACTACCTTGCCCGCCGCGACGCCGGCTGGATGAGCCAGATCTACGGCTTCCTCGGCCTGACCACAGGTGTGATCGTGCACGGCCTCGACGATGCCGAGCGCAAGGCGGCCTATGCCTGCGACATCACCTACGGCACCAACAACGAATACGGCTTCGACTATCTGCGCGACAACATGAAGTACCGCCTGGAGGACATGGTCCAGCGCGGACACTTCTTCGCGATCGTCGACGAGGTGGACTCCATCCTGATCGATGAAGCGCGCACGCCGCTGATCATCTCCGGCCCGCTCGACGACCGCTCGGAGTTCTACAACACCATCGACACCTTCGTGCCGAAGCTCGACAAGACCGACTACGAGGTCGACGAGAAGCAGCGCACGGTGACGCTCACCGAAGCCGGCATGGAGAAGATCGAGACCCTGCTGCGCGATGCCGGCCAGCTCAAGGGCGAGTCGCTCTACGACGTCGAGAACGTCTCCGTCGTCCACCACATCAACCAGGCGCTGCGCGCGCACACGCTGTTCACGCGCGACAAGGACTACATCGTCCGCGACGGCGAGGTCGTGATCATCGACGAGTTCACCGGCCGCATGATGCCGGGCCGGCGCTATTCCGAAGGCCTGCACCAGGCGCTCGAGGCCAAGGAGCACCAGCCGGTGCAGCCCGAGAACCAGACGCTGGCCTCGATCACGTTCCAGAACTACTTCCGCATGTATGCCAAGCTCGCCGGCATGACCGGCACGGCCGCCACCGAGGCCGACGAGCTGTTCGACATCTACAAGCTCGAGGTGCTGGAGATCCCGACCAACCTGCCGGTCGCACGTCTTGACGAGGACGACGAGGTCTACCGCACCCAGCAGGAGAAATATGCCGCGATCCTGGCCGAGATCGAGCGGGCGAACTCCCGGTTGCAGCCGGTGCTGGTCGGCACCGCCTCGATCGAGAAGTCGGAAGTGCTGGCCGCCTATCTCAAGCAGCACGGCTACAAGCAGATCGACTTCGGCAGCGAGCGTGCGCTCGACAAGCTCTATGCGGCGGCCCGCGCCGGCAAGCCGGCCAAGCTGTTCGCGGTGCTGAACGCGCGCTTCCACGAGCAGGAGGCCTATATCGTGGCCGAAGCCGGCGTGCCCGGCGCGATCACGATCGCGACCAACATGGCCGGCCGCGGCACCGACATCAAGCTCGGCGGCTCGCTCGAGATGCGCCTGCAGCAGGAGACCGCCGGGATCACCGACGAGGCCGAGAAGGCCGCCAAGATCGAGCAGATCAAGGCCGACATCGCCCGCTTCCGCGAGATCGTGCTGAAGGCCGAGGAGACCGTCGAGATCGAGCCCGCCAAGGGCTCCAAGCCGGCCAAGACCGTGACCAAGCCCGGCGGCCTCTACATCATCGGCTCCGAGCGGCACGAATCGCGCCGCATCGACAACCAACTGCGCGGCCGCTCCGGTCGCCAGGGCGATCCCGGCCGCTCGAAGTTCTTCCTGTCGCTGGAAGACGACCTGATGCGGATCTTCGGCTCCGACCGGCTCGACAGCATGCTGACCCGCCTCGGCCTCAAGGAAGGCGAGGCCATCATCCACCCCTGGATCAACAAGGCGCTGGAGAAGGCGCAGCAGAAGGTCGAGGCGCGCAACTTCGACATCCGCAAGAACCTCCTGAAGTTCGACAACGTCCAGAACGACCAGCGCAAGGTGATCTTCGACCAGCGCGTCGAGCTGATGCAGGACGAGAGCGTGGTCGAGACGATCACCGACATGCGTCACGCCTTCATCGACGATCTCGTCGCCAAGCACGTTCCCGAGCACGCCTATGCCGAGCAGTGGGACGTCGCCGGCCTGAAGGAGGAGCTGAAGCGCGTGCTCGACATCGACCTGCCGGTCGACGAATGGGCCAAGGAAGAGGGCATCGCCGACGAGGAGCTGCTCAAGCGCATCGAGACCCATGCCGACGAGCGCATGGCCGCCAAGGTCGCGCAATGGGGCCCCGACGTGATGCGCTATGTCGAGAAGACCATCCTGCTGCAGACGCTCGACCACCTCTGGCGCGAGCACTTGGTGATGCTCGACCATCTGCGCCAGGTCATCGGCCTGCGAGGCTACGGCCAGCGCGATCCGCTGCAGGAGTACAAGTCGGAAGCCTTTACGCTGTTCGAGGCCATGATCGCGCATCTGCGCGAGGCGGTCACCGCGCAACTGATGCGCGTCGAGATCGTGCCGCCGGAGGAGCAGCAGCCGGTGCTGCCGCCGATGCAGGCGCACCACGTCGATCCGAACACCGGTGAGGACGAAATGGCCTTCGCCAACGTCTCCGTGGTGCCGTCCTCCGGCGTCGCTCCGGTCCCGGCCGAAGCGCGTAACCCGAACGACCCCACCACCTGGGGCAAGATCGGCCGCAACGAGGACTGCCCCTGCGGCTCGGGGAAGAAGTACAAGCACTGCCACGGCAGGTACGCTTAAGCGCGGACTGAGGCCGTCTCTCCATCGTCATTGCGAGCGCAAGCGAAGCAATCCAGGGCCCCGCGCACGACTCTGGATTGCTTCGCTTGCGCTCGCAATGACGCTGTTGGTCGAGCTGCCTGCCACACCACCACTGTCATCCCGGCGAGCGCCGGGATCCATAACCACAGGATGACGTGGTGACACGGGCTGGTCGCTCCAGCGTGCTTGCTAATTTCTGGGGGTCCCGGGACGACAGCGAGTTTGGATCAGGCAGCCTTGGCCTTACCGACTTGCGCGCCTTCCGCAATCGTCCGCGGCGCCGCGTTCAACTGCTCGATGGCGAATCCCGCGGCCTTCTTGTAACCGGCCATGAACGCCTCGCGCTCGGCCGGTGGGATGACGTCGTCGATGTTCGTGAACGTCCCGCCGCAGCGCTCGTCGACCAGGTTGAGCAGGCCGAACGGGCCGGCGCCGCGGTTGCGCAGGATGACTTGCGAGATCGGGCCGCACAGTCTCTCGTCGTAGGCGGCGAGTGCCGCCGGCGTCACGCCGTGCGCCAGCAGGCAGGCGCCGAGCACGCGGGCGTCGACGATGGCTTGGCTGGCGCCATTGGAGCCGGTCGGATACATCGCATGCGCGGCGTCGCCCATCAGCGCCACCGGGCCGTCGACCCAGGTCGGCACCGGATCGCGGTCGATCATCGGGTTCTCATAGGCGCCGTCGGCACCGGCGATCAGCGCGGGCACGTCGAGCCAGTCATAGGTCCAGCCGGCGAAATGATGCGCGAACTCGGCCACCGGCACCTGGCGGAACCAGCCGGTCTGCTTCCAGCCCTCGGTGTTGTCCATCGTCACTTCCGCGATCCAGTTGATCAGCGCCAGCCCCGTCTTCGGGTCGGGATGCGAGATCGGATACACCACGACGCGATGGCGATGGGTGCCGAGCCCGACGAAGGACGATCCGGTGCGCATCGGCTTCGCCCAGGTGACGCCGCGCCACATCACCGCGCCACCCCAATGGATCGGCGGCTGCGTGGGGTGCATCTGCGCGCGCACGGCCGAGTGGATGCCGTCGGCGCCGATCAGCAGCCGGCCGCGCGTCTCGATGCGCGATCCATCGGCATGCTCGATGCGGGCCGTTACCGATCCGTCCGAGTTCTTCTCGTAGCCCGCAACGCGGCTGGCGAGCCGCACGCTCCCAGCGCCGGCGCGTTCCACCAGCCGGCTGTACAGCAGCATGTGCAGCTTGCCGCGATGCACGGCATATTGCGGCCAGTCATAGCCGGCGAGCAGGCCGCGCGGCTCGGAATAGATGTCGTTGCCATTCAGCCCGACCAGCGCCCATTCGCGCGCGGGCACGCCGACCTGGTCGAGATCGTCGACCGAGATGCCGAGGTCATACAATTCCCGCACCGCGTTGGGCTGCAGATTGATGCCGACCCCGAGCGGCCGCATCTCGCGCACGCTCTCGTAGACGATGCAGGGCACGCCGATCTGCTGCAACGTGAGTGCGGTCGCGAGGCCGCCGATGCCGCCGCCGGCGATGAGGACAGGAAGGTCGGTCATGGGCATGGTCCGTCGCACGTGAACTCGAAAGCAGAACGCGAAAGGAGGGGCAAAGGGATGCAGGCACGGCGCTGCTGCGCGTGCGGATCGCCTCCCTTCGATCCGTCCTTGGCCAGCGTTGTCGGCTGGTCCGATGGTGAAAGGCCTAGTTCAGATGCCCGGCGGAGACAAGGGGAATGGGCATTCCGCGCTGCCGTGGTAGGCTGGTGCCATGCACCGTCCCACCCTGTTCCTCACCGCCGCTCTGTTGCTGCTCGGGCTTGCGAGCCCTGCCATGGCCTTTGACATCGAGGCCCATCGCGGCGGGCGCGCGCTGTATCCGGAGAACACGCTGCAGGCCTTCAAGATGTCTCTGGCCTTTCATGTCGACACGCTCGAGCTCGACGTCGGCGTCACGAAGGACGGCGTGCTGGTGGTCTCGCATGAGCGACGGCTCAATCCCGATCTCGCCCGCGCCCCCGATGGCAACTACGTTGCGCCGCCCGGGCCGCTGCTGATCGATCTGTCGCTTGCGGAGGTGCAGTCCTACGACGTCGGCCAGATCCGTCCGGGCAGCGACTACGCCAGGCAGTTTCCGGAGCAGCAGGTGATCTCCGGGGACGTCCCGCCGCCGCGCATTCCGACCCTGAAGCAGGTCATCGATCTCGTCAGGGGCTCGGGCAAGGATCGTGTGCGCCTCAACATCGAGACCAAGCTCGATCCAGCGCTCCCGAATGAAGCGCCGGACCCCGATCGGTTCGTATCCCTGCTGCTCGGCCTGATCGAGGCCGAGCACTTCACCGACCGGGTCATGATCCAGTCGTTCGACTGGCGCACCTTGCAACTGGTGCAGCAGCGCGCGCCAAGGATCTCCACCGTCTATCTGTCACGGCAAAGCGGCAAGACGCCCACGGTGTCGCCGACCGAGGCGACGCGCTGGACCGCGGGCTTCAACCCCGCCGATCACGGCGGCTCGCTGCCGCGGACGATTCACGCGGCCGGCGGCAAGGTGTGGTCGCCCTTTTTTACCGATGTCACGCCGGAGGTGATTGCCGAGGCGCATGCGCTTGGCCTGGAGGTCGTGGTCTGGACGGTCAATAGGCCCGCGGACATGGCGCAACTGATCGATGACGGCGTCGACGGCATCATCTCCGACCGGCCGGATGTGCTGCGCAAGGTTGCCGCCGACAAGGGGGTAGCAAATCCAACGGGTGAGCTGCGGATGCAACCGACGAAGCCAAAGGCGCATCCGGAGTAGCGAGCCGAGAGCTCTCACGCGTCGGGGTGAGGCGCCGCCGCCTGGGGGATACTTTGTCGTCCGACCTTTCGTCACTCCCCCTGACTGCACGTTCGATGCATCCGGACACCCAAGCACCGTTCGGGTCAGCCTGGTCAAGCCACCAGCCGTTTGGTCATGAACAGGCTGAGCGGATCGAGTCGGTAGATCCCGAACGGCCCGCAATCCTGATAGCCGGAGCTGCGATAGAGCTGGATCGCCTGCGGCTGTCTGATGCCCACTTCGAGGCTCACGCGGCCAAGCCCGCGACCTTGGGCCTCGTCTTCCAATGTCACGAGGAGCCTGCGTCCGAGCCCACAGCCGCGGGCGGTTTCGCGGACGAACAATCGCTTGATCTCGGCATGTCCTGGACCGATGAGCCGAAGGGCGATCGATCCGAGCAGCGTCCCGTCACGACGGGCGGCAAAAAATGCGGCTCCGGGCACCGAGAGCGCGTGGGCATCGACGGGATGATTGCTTTCAGCAGGGTATAGCGTCCGCAGATAGGCATTGGCCTCCGCGATGAGGTCGGCCACATCAGCCTGTCTGGCATCTTCGATCGCGATGGTGATGTCGGTTGGGTTCATCGTCTCCGGCCTGGCAAACGTGACGAAGCGCGTCAGCATCGTGCCAGAGCACCACCGTCCCGATCAAATGCCGAGACGGCTGTCTCACGCCGAATCGCGGCTCACCCCATCACCACCTCGTGCCGGATCACGAACGGCGCCAGCAAGGTGTGCACCTCGTTCTCGACCGCCTCGCGGGTCTCCGCAGGCACGTTGCGCAACGTCACCGTCGCGATGCTGCCGTGGCTGCCGTGCGGGCCGACCTTCACACTGCAATCGATGCCGCGGTCGGTGACCTGCGACAGCACCTTGGTGAACACGCGCGTCGCGGCGTCCCAGCGCAATTGCGGCTTGAACACCTTGCCGACGCCCGTGACCGGCATCGGGTCGATCGGGATGATCTGCACCGGCACCGCGGCGCGCTCGGGCGTGCGGGCGCGCACCCAGTCCTCCAGCTCGCCCGGTTGCACGGCAGCCCCCGGCTTGAGCTGGACGTAGCCGATCGGCAGCTCGCCGGCATAGGCGTCGGGCTGGCCGACCACGGCGGCGAAGCCGACCGAGGGATGCTGAAACAAAATCTCTTCGATCGGCGCCGGATCGATGTTGTGGCCGCCGCGGATCACGAGGTCCTTGGCGCGGCCGGTGATCCAGAGGAAGCCGTCAGCGTCGAGCCGGCCGAGATCGCCGGAATTGACCCAATGGCCGTCGACGAAGGCGCCCTTGTTGTGGGTGTCGTCGAGATACCCTGAGAACACGCCCGGCCCGGCCATGATGACGACGCCGATCTCATCCGCCGCGCAGTCGCGCTCGTAGCGCCCGTCGGCATCGAGCTTGACGATGCGCACCTGCGCATAGGGCAGCGGCAGGCCGACCGAGCCGAGCCGGATCGGCTGGTCCGGATAGGCCATGGTGTGCACGCTCGCAGTCTCGGTCATGCCATAGACTTCGATCACCGGCAGCTTCAGCTTGTCCATGATCGCCTGCCCCACGGCGACCGGAATCGCCGAGCCGCCGCCGGCGGCATAGCGCAGGCTGGAGATGTCGGCCGCGCCTTGCGGCACCGCCAGCGTCGCCGCCAGCACCGTCGGCACGCTCGACAGCGTCTCCGGCTTGAAGCGCTCGACCAGGCCCCAGATGTTGCGCACCGCATTCGGATTGCGCCAGCCGGCACCGGAGAGCACGACGAGGCTGCCGCCCGCGGAGAGGGTCTGCAGCGCCTGCGTCAGTGATCCCCCGACATGGAATAGCGGCATGCCGAACAGCAGCGTCCCGCCGGGCTTGGCTTTCAGGACCAGGTTGATGCCCCAGGCCTGGTAGACTTGGTTGCCGTGGCTGTGCCGCACCAGCTTCGGCGTGCCGGTGGTGCCGCCGGTGTGGAAATAGGCCGCGGTATCGCTGGCCTTGATCTGCCGGCCGCTGACCAGGTGATCGCCCGGCTGCGGCTTGATCAGGTCGTTGAAGGCGTGGATGCCGTTCGCCGGATCACCGCCGCCGCCATGCACCTGCACGATCGCCTTGAGGTGTTTGAGGCTGCCTCGGACCTTCTCGACCTTCTGCCAGATGTCGGTGCCGGGCAGGGGGCCCAGCGCCACCAGCACCTTGGTCTTGGCGGCATCGAGAATCTCGGCGATCTGGTGCGGCTCCAGCAGCGGATTGACCGGGTTGGCGATGCCGGCGGCTTCGGCGCCGAACAGCGTGACGAAGGCGTCGGGCACCAAGGGCAGCATGAAGCTGACGACGTCGTCGGGGCCGACGCCGAGCGCATGAAACATGTTGGCGGCCTGGGTGACCCTGGCGATGAAGTCGCGATAGGAGATCACGACCGGCGTATCGGCCGGATCGGCATTTTGCAGAAACTGGATCGCCGGCGCGTCGGGGTTGACCGAGGCGCCGCATTTGAGCGCCTCGTAGGTGCTCTGCGCGGCGATCCGTTCATTGTACGGCATCTGTTCGAAAGCGCGGATGTCAGCCGTGCTGGCGAATGTCGGATACTCGCTGCCGATGGCGCGATCGAGCAGATGAATGCCCATGGCCTGTCCTCCCTGTGTCGTGTCCTCGTCCGGCATGGCCGGGGATCGCGCGCGGGCTCTGTGGCCCGTTCGTCGCGATCGTCAGAGGACAGGATGAGGGAGGATTCGTCTTGCGTCTATCCCGGCGTTGCCGGGCCTGCCGCCACATTGCCGCAGGCGGGATGCGGTAGGGTGGGCAAAGGCGCGTCCACCGGTGCTGCTCCGCGGTATGCAGTCAACGCGCCGTGCCCACCGTCCATCGGCGTGCTCGGTGCGAGAGTCAGTCTTAGTCAAATCAGTAGCTCGGCGCGCCTTTGCCCACCCTACAGCAGCCGCTCAGCTCGCCGCGTCGATCAGATTCTCCAGCAGCCGCTTCAGCTCGCCGGTGGCCTTGTCGCCGTAATTCTCCAGGATGTGCGCCTCCTGGCTGGCGGCGAGCGAGTTCAGCCGCTTGCACAGCGCCTTGCCATGATCGCTGATGAACATCAGCACCTTGCGGCGGTCATGGGCGTCCTGGCGCCGGTAGACCAGCGAGTCCGACACCATGCGGTCGATCATCTTGGTCAGGGTCGGGTGGTTCAGCAGCACCGCGTCGGCGAGATCGCCCATCGAGTGCCCCTCGCCGTCCGAGAGCACCTTGAGGATGCGCCACTGCTCGACGGGCACGCCCTCGGTGCTCAGGCGCGACTCCAGCTGCCGGTTGATCTCCCGGTTGGCTTGCGCGAGCAGGTAGGCGAGATGTTCGGTGAGGGGGGTGTTGGGATGGGGCGGTTTGGCCACGGTGAATTTCGCTTGCGGTCCCGACTTGAATGAATGTCCGGCAGTTGCTGCCCGATCTATATGCATCCCAATTCTTGAACATTCAACATTTTCGAATAGGATATTTGCCGAACGCGTGCTGATTTTGACGGCGTATGACCGCCGGTCCACAATGGGCCAGACACGGTTGCGGCCAAGGAGTGGGTGTGCTCTCGACAGGATCTGTCACGGCCGGGCGTCTCAGTCTGCCGCCATCCCTGCTGTTCAGGAGCCCGCCCCGGCGGGCCGGCCTTCCCGCACTCGCCCCGTTCGATCCTGACCGTCTCCAGCGGCGCGGCTCCCAGAACCGGCTGCGCATCGGCAATTTCCTTACCTTCTCCGGGTCGCCCGGCATCTGGGGGCCGGCCGCGACCAACAGCGCGCTGCTCGCGGTGTCCGAGATCAACCGCCACGGTGGCATTCTCGGGCGCGAGATCGAGTTGTCGTTCTACGATTCCGGCGGGCCGGTGGACGAGGTGACCGATCGTGCCAGGGATGCGCTCGAATTCGACGACATCGACGTCGTGATGGGCTCGCATATCAGCGCCGTCAGGCTGGCGCTGCGCCGGCTCACGCGCGGCCGCACCCCTTATGTGTATACGCCGGTCTATGAAGGCGGCGAGCGCACGCCCGGCGTGATGGCGATCGGCGAGACGCCGCACAGCCAGACCCGCCCCGCGATCCACTGGCTGGCGGAGAACAAGCGCGCCCGGCGCTGGTATCTGATCGGCAGCGACTACGTCTGGCCCTGGCAGTCCCACCTTCAGACCAAGACCTATATCACCGAGGCCGGCGGCCAGGTGGTCGGCGAGGAGTTCGTGCCGGTCGGCGAGGATGATCACGAGGCGCATCTGGCGCGCATCTGCGCCGCCAGGCCCGATGTCGTGCTGATCTCGCTGATCGGCACCGACAGCATCACCTTCAATCGCGCGTTCGGCGAGTCGGGCCTCGCCGCGACCACCCTGCGTCTCGCCGGCGCGGTGGACGAAACGGTGCTGCTCGGCATCGGCGCCGACAACACCGAGAACCTGTATTCGGCCTCCGGCTATTTCAGTTGCATCGGCTCCAAGGCCAATGACGCGTTCATGAGCCGCTACACCGCGATGTTCGGCGCCGATGCGCCGCCGGTCGGATCGGTCGGCCAGTCGAACTACGAGGGCCTGCGCTTTCTCAAGGCGGCCGCCGAGCGCGCCGGCTCGCTATCCCTGCGACCGCTCGCCGCCGCCGGCCGCAACATCGTCTATTCCGGCGCGCGCGGCGAGGTGACGATCCGGCAGGGCCGGGCCGGCATGGCGATGCATCTCGCCGCGGCTGACGGACTCGATTTCAAGATCATCCGGACGTTCTGAGTAACGCTGCGCCGAGCTTGGCCGGGCTGCGTGCCGGGGTCACCCTCCCCCTCCAGGGGAGGGTGAGCCATCACATTCGCGGCCGCCTGTTCAGTTCAGCCGCAAGGCAATCACGATGACAAGATCTGCCGTCACGCGGCCGCAGCCTTCTTGGCCTGCACGTCGACGGCAGCCGCCGGCGTACCTCCGACCAAACGAATCATCCTGCTGATGGCCTCCTGCAGCATCGGCTTGCCGAAATCGTCCATCGCCACGGTGACGCCGATCGCCTTCGGGTTCCTGCAAGGAACTCGGGCAACTCCCGACGCCGGCCGCAGGGCTCGCCGGCACACGGCCTTTTGCGACCCTCCGTGGCCGGAACGGGTTGCCGCTCCGTGACGGAATTAATACGATCAAATGTCAGTCACATGAAAGTTGGAGTGCCCGGATGCGTGCGCAGTCGCGAGCCCTGTCGAACCCGGTCGGTCTGTGGTGGGCCATGCTGACGCTCGTCAGCCTCGCCAACATCGTGTTCTGGTTCATCCTGTACCGCCAGCTCAACGGCGGCAGCAATACCCTGGGCCAGGCTTCCCAGACCGGTTCGATGCTGGTGCTATCGGCGGCCTATGTGTTCGGCTGCGCCTTCCGCTCGGTGCTGCCGCGCGCCGACGTGCAGCGCATCTGTCTGGTCGACAGCTGGCTGTCGAGCGTGTTCGTCGGCCGCACCGTGGCGACCATCGCCGAGATCGCCTTCGCGGCGCAATGGGCCATCATCCTGGCGCAGCTCGGCGCGATCGCGGATGCCGAGACCGCGGTCAACATGGCCCGCATCATCGTGCCGCTGATCGTCGTTGCCGAGATCTGTTCCTGGTACGCGGTCGTCACCAGGAATTTCCTCTACAACGCGATCGAGAACTCGCTGTGGGCGGTGGCCTTCCTGTTCGTCGGCATCGGCCTCGGCCGGCTGCTGCCGGAGTTCGACGGTATGGTGCGCGGGCTTCTGATCGCTGGCCTCGTCGGCGTCGCCTGCTATCTCGCCTTCCTCGTCGTGATCGATGTCCCGATGTATGTGAAGCGCTGGCGCATCGAGCGCGCCGCCGGCACGCCGCTGCTGCATCCGCTCGTCGGCCTGCGCGACTCCGCGACGCGCTGGACCGTCACCCACGAGTTCGAGCACTGGAAGGAAGAGATCGCCTGGATGTCGCTGTATTTCAGCGCCGCTGTCTGGGGCTCGCTGGCGCTGTGTGCGCTCTCGGCGATGAACGATCAGCCGCATGATCGCGCGCAGGCGATCGGCGCGCCGCCGGCCATCGTCCAGCACGCCGCCGATCGGTCCTGACGCGACATCCCGCCGTGACGGTCACGGCGGGATGCCTGCCGGCTGAGCGCCGGTGTCTCAGCCATGCATCGCGAAGTGATGCGAATCGTCCATCTGGACGATGTGGCTGTAGTCGGCGTGCGGCGCGTCGTGCACGGCCACCGGCGCGTGGTCGAAATTCGGCGGCACGATGCCGGTGTTGCCCGCATGGCCATGGTCGCCGAAATTGTCGACGATGATCGGGTTGTGCGACGAGCCCTCGCCGTGCAACGGGCCGGGGAAGCCGGGGCCGGGGCCCTGGCCGCCCTGGACGTTGTCGCCGGACTGATGGATCGCCTGCGCGATCGAGTCCCAGAACCCGCCATGGCTGCCGCCGTCCTGTCCCGCATGAGCGATCTGGATGCTGCCGTCGCTGCGCAGGCCGTCCTGGGCCAGCTTGAAGATATCGCCGATCGCCGCGCCGAGATCGCCATGGCTGAGGTCGTTGACGAGCGAGCCCAGGTCGTGGCCGATCGCGTCGAGCTGCTGCCCCAGCGAGTGGCTCAAATCGCCGGCGGTCTGTGCCAGCCCGTTGAGACCCTCGCCGACGAAATGGCCGATGCCATCGACGATGCCGGTGCCGACCGCATCGGCGCCGTGGGCGATGCCGGAGATCGCCTCGCCGATCGGTCCGCCGACCAGGTGGCCCGCCGCCGACGCCGTGTCGGTGACCACGCCGATGGCGCCGTCGGCCACCGCCACGCCGGCGTCGAAGCCGCCCTTCACCACCGCGCCTGCGGCGTCGAGCGCGTCCATGCCGACCTCGCCGGCCGTTCCGACGATGGTGCCGGCCATGCCGAGCGCGCCGTGGCCGACCGCGCCGGCCGCCTCCAACCCGGCCTCGCCGAGGCCGACCGCGGTGTGTGCGAGGTCGCCAGCGACGTCGAGGGCGCCATGCGCCACGTCGCCCCCGACCTTGAGCCCGCCGTCGACGATGTCGCCGCCGATATGCTTCACGTCGTTGATGACGCCGTCGATGTCACCATGCACCAGATGGCCCACCCCGGACGCCACGTCGCCGGCGACGTTGATCCCGGTATGGAGGACGTCGCCGCCGACATGGACCACGGTCGAGGCCACGTCGCCTACGGTGTGAAGCAGGCCGCCGCCGATCGCCTCGGCACCGTGCCCGATCGCACCGAGCACGCCACCCACGGTATGGATGGCCTCGCCGCCGAGCGCGCCGATGCCGTGCACCACGCTGCCCACGGCATGGGCCGCATCGCCGGCGACGTGCTCGACCGTATGGACCACGGCGCCCGCCGCGCCGCCGACCGCACCCGCCACATCCTTCGCGACGTCCTTCACGTCGTCCACGGCGGAACTGACGGCATCTCCGATATCATCCCAAAAGCTCATGACCTGCTCCTCTCGGTTGCGTCACCTCGCCTCGGGTGACGGCGCCGTTTGTCGCAGATCGCGGCCCCGCGCTCCGTGCGCGACGTCACGCAAGCTGAGACGTGGCAGGGCTCCGGTGGAAGCCTGTCCGTAAGCCGCGTCATCCACCTCTTCGGGGGGCGCAGGGAGGGACATGCGCGGATGCCGGCGCAGGCCGGGCAACTAATTAGCAGGCCCTGATCGCGATCGTTCAGGGCGGCATCGGCGTGATGCTCGGCGGCGGTTCAGGCGTGGCCGATCCAGCCATGCCAGGTCAGCGCTGTGAAGAATGGACGAACATCGCGAAAGCCGCCGTCACGCAGGATGGCTTCATCCTCCCCTGGGCTCAGCATGTTGACGCTGGCATCGACGGTCGCGCGCATCGTCCTGGCCTGCTCGGGGTCTGTGCCGGACGCAACGGCATAGGCCGCGTACCGATCCAGCCACAGCGACCTTTCGACTGGCTCGTTGGGCAGGCAGCTATGGGCCACCACGAACGGCGCTCCAGGGCGGAGCCGGTCGTGCACGGCGCGGACTGTCCGCAACCGTTCCGGCGCTGCCAGAAAATGCAGCGTCAGCAGGCATGTCGCCGCGTGAAACGGGCCGGCCGGCGCGTCGTCGATGGTGCCCTCGATCAGTTCGACCCGGCTCGTCCGCGGGCCGAGCGTGCGTTCGGCGAGTCGCAGCATCTGCGGTGCCGGATCGACGCCGACGAAGGTCCACGATGGTTGCGCTTCCGCCAACGCATTGAGCTCGAGCCCGCCGCCCGCGCCCAGCACGAGCACCCTCGCGTGTTCGGGCGCCCGCTCGGCCAGCAGGACCGCCGTCATCCGGTGCAGCCCGTCGAGACCGGGCACGAAGCGCCGCGGACCATCCGTGTAGCGCGCGACGAACTCGGGATCGGAAAACGCGCGGATGAACTGCTGGGCGCCGTCGGCGATGTCAGCCGGCATGACAAATGTCTCCTTTGCGGGGTCGCTTCCGTCGTTCGAGGCGGTCGTGGAAATCAGCGCTCAGCGCCGCCAGCGTGATGGCGCCGAGACGGGACAGCAGCAAGGTCTCGGCGGCCCGGATGGAGGTGTCGAGCGCCGCATTGACCGCCTGCTCGACGAGGCAGTCGGGAGTCTCGCTCCGATGGCCGATGGCGAACAGCGACGGGCGCCCGAGTGAATCATAGACGTCGCGCAGGGTGACGGTCGCCAGATCGCAGGCGAGCGTCCAGCCGCCGCCATGGCCTTTCTCGGAGCGCACATAGCCGCTGTCCCGGAGGCCGGCCATGATCCTGCGGATCACGACCGGATTGGTCTGCATCATCGCTGCGAGCGCCTCGGACGTGACCGGACCGTCGTGCTCCGCCATGTGGAGCAGGACGTGCAGGATGCCGGACAACTGGCTGTTGGGTCTCATGTAACTTTTAATATGGCATGATATTCCAGCCGTCAACCGGCCGGCCCGGCCATGAAGGCTTGGGCGACGACGCCGGCGCCTCTGCCCGTCGGGCGATTCGGTCCTGCGTCCCGCGTGCGGCGGGCGGGTCCATGCCTCGCAGCGATGAGAAATGCGCTGCGCGCAAAAACTGAATTTTCCTGCGCGTTCAAGCTGATTTGGGCTGTCCAGTCCCCTTAGCAAAAATATGCCGCTTCTCGTTTTCGGAATTTCGTGATTTATTCCGTTCGTCCCGCCTCATCGACGAGGGGCGCTGCGCGGTCGTCACGAAGCGTGGAGTGCGGGATGCGATGGGCGGGCCGGTTTGCAGCGTGATCATTCGCGCGGACGAACAACATCGGCTCGCACGGTCAAGTCGCGTGGTCCTGGCCTCCCGATGCTGAGGTCAAGTCGGCTGATGATGCCCCGCGCATCTCGCCGGTGATGGGGGCAAGACAGCCCGGTCCCCAGGGAGATCGCGAAGCAGCCGTTAAGACTATCGCGCAGGGAGGGCCGGGTCGTCCGGCTGGACCTGTGGTACCTGCCGCCTGCATTTTTTTCGCAGGCGGGCCACGGGCCTCAGTCGAGGTCCGGCCTTCCCTGCACCCTCGCTTCGGAGGGTGAGATCGATGGATCACTCGGACGCCAGGGGCGCCGCGAGAACAGGAACGCATGTCTTCGTCATTGCGAGCGCAGCGAAGCAATCCAGGGCTCGGGTGGGACTCTGGATTGCTTCGCTGCGCTCGCAATGACGGCCGGGCAGGCAATTGGCCACTCAAATCGGTCACGCCTGGCCGCGCGACTGACGACGGCTTCGATAGTCGGGCTTACTTGAATCCTGCGAACCGGCTGTCGAACGAGTTCGACTGCAGCACCGGGACGGCGCCGGAGACCAGTGCGGTCTGGGTCTGTGCCGGCGCCGTGGTGGTAGGCGCGTCGCTGCTGGCGGGCTTGAACGGCGGCCGCGCGGCAGCCTGCCTGGCCTCGGCCGGCTTGGCCGCGACCGGCTTGGGCGCAGGTTTGATCTCGGCGGGCTTGATCTCCGAGGGCCTGGCCTCCGCGGTCCTGGTCTCGGGCTTCGCCGTCGCAGCCTTGGTGTCGGCCGCCGCATTGCCGCCGATCCCAACCTTGCGGGCGAGGCTCGACATGAAGCTCGGCTTCTCCGGCGCACTGACGGCTGCCACGCGGGTGGAGGGCGCCGCTGCGGGAGCCGGAGTCGCACTGGCCGGCATCGCGGCGACCTCGTCGGCGCCGGGCGCGCGCGGCGGGTTGACATGACCGGGGATCGTGCCTGGCGCCGGCGAGAAGTTGGCGAGCGACAGTCCCGGCGCTTCGCCGGCATCGGACAGGCCGGTGGAGGCGCCCGGCACGCGGCTGGCGAAGATCGGATTCATGCCGCCATCGATGCCGGTGTTGAGCTTCGCGACCGGCGTGCCCTTGGCGACGAGCTTGGCGTATTCCACCTCGTCCGCCTGCTGCTTGTCGCGCACGGCGGCGGTGATCTCGTCGGGAACGACATAGGCCGGGCACTTGGCGGCGGCGTCGAACACCGGATCATGCGTCGCGCCCGGCGGCTTCTGGGCGTCGAAGACGTACTTCTTTTCGCAGAAGTCGACCTTCGGCTCCTGCCGGGTGACTTCGAAATGGTCGTAGCCTTCCTTGATCATGCGCCAGAACGGCATGTTCGGATTGTTGCGGTGCCTGGCCATGTTCACCGGCGTCATCCGGAACGGATAGGCCTGGAACTGGAAGGCCCGCTGGCCGCCGAAGAACGACTCGCGCCCAAGCGCATAGATCTCGGCGATCTGCTCGTCGGTCATGGCGAAGCAGCCGCGCGAGGAGCAGTCGCCATGCACCATCAGCTGCGAGCCGCTGCGGCCCAGCGCCTTGTCGAAGGCGTTCGGATAGCCGGTGTTGAAGGACAGGTAGTAGGCCGACTGCGGATTCATCTGGCTCGGATTGATCGAGTAGAAACCCTCCGGCGCCTGGCGGTCGCCCTCGCGCACCTTGGGTCCGAGGTCGCCGGACCAGCGGCAGATCGGATAGGTCTTGAGCAGCGCGAACTTGCCGGAGCGGTCCTGCTTCCAGACCTCGAGCTCGGCCTCCTGCTTGAACACGCGGACCAGGATCGGCGACTGCAGATCCATGTCCTTCTCGCCCATGGTCGCGACGAGCTTCGGCGACACCGGCTGGTTGGCCTTGGCGTTGGTGGCGAGCGCGACCTGATCGCTGTTGCAACCCGTCAGCAGCGCACCGGCGGCCAACACCGCCGAGGTCATCAGAACCCGGACGAAAGCGCGGTTGATCAAGACAATGCTCCCCGCAAACCCGGCATGCCGCAACACCCCAGTCTCATCTCACCCGATCGGCCCGAAAGCTGGATAAATCACGGGTCGACCCTGCGTCATGCCGTCAAACCATTGATTAAAATTGTAGCCTTTGACCCCACGACCCGCAACCCGCGCTCCGGTGGAGCCGCGAGGCCCTGGCCGCTTTGGTCAACAACTTCTAAACAGCAGAGCCCGCCGGCGGGGCCGAAATGCGGCCAAACGGCTGGAAAGACTCACAAAACCGCGAGCGCCGAGCGCTCGGCTCCCGCCCGCTCAGCCGAGCTTACGGCCGATCTCGATGAACTTCTGCCGGCGCTGCTTGCGGATGGCGTCGGCGTCGAGGCCCTTCAGCTCGTCAAGCGCCTGGGCGATCGCCTCGCCGGTGGCCGCGATCATCGCCGCGGGATCGCGGTGGGCGCCGCCGACCGGCTCCTTCAGGATGGTGTCGACCACGCCGAAGCGCAGCATGTCCTGGGCGGTGATCTTCATGCTGTTGGCGGCTTCCTGCGCCTTGGTGCCGTCGCGCCAGAGGATCGAGGAGGCGGCTTCCGGCGAGATCACGCTGTAGATCGCATGCTCCAGCATCAGGACGCGGTTGGCGGTGGTCAGCGCGATGGCGCCGCCCGACATGCCCTCGCCGGTGATGATCGCGACGTTGGGAACGCCGAGCGCCAGGCAGGCATCGGTCGAGCGCGCGATGGCCTCGGCCTGGCCGCGCTCCTCGGCGCCGATGCCGGGATAGGCGCCGGCGGAATCCACCAGCGACAGCACGGCGATGCCGAACCGCTCGGCCATTTCCATCAGGCGGACCGCCTTGCGGTAGCCTTCCGGGCGGGCCATGCCGAAATTGTGCTTGAGGCGGGATTCGGTGGTGGCGCCCTTTTCCTGGCCCATGACGCAGATCGGCTCGCCGCGGAAGCGGCCGAAGCCGCCGAGCAAAGCGGCGTCTTCGCCGAACTTGCGGTCGCCGGCGAGCGGGGTGAACTCGGTGATCAGCCCGCCCACGAAGTCCGTGAAGTGCGGCCGCTGCGGATGGCGGGCCACCATGGTCTTCTGCCATGGCGTGAGCGTGGCGTAGAGCTCGGCCAGCGCCTGGCCGGCCTTCTCCTCGATCCGGCTGACCTCCTCGCCGATATCGGTGCCGGAGGCGGCCATCGCCCGGAGTTCGTCGACCTTGGAATCGAGCTCGGCAACAGGCTTTTCGAAATCGAGGTAGCTGCGCATGGGATCCGGCATGGAAGAGCTGAAGGAAGAGCGCTGGGAGACGAAATCGGTTCGGCCTTCGGACCTGAAGCCGAAGGACTTCAGGAGCTTAGGGTACGATCGGTGCCCAGCCTCCCGGCATCGCGCCGGGATCGCGGGCAGGATGGCGCTCTTTCGGGGCAGACGGGCGCGAAGTCAAGCCGGCCGGGCGTCACGCCGGCGGATTTGGTTTCGGGAAGGTGTGAAGCGACGTCAGGTCTCGGCCAGCGGGTGCAGGTCGCGCACCAGGCTCTTGAGCCGTTCCTCGACCACATGGGTGTAGATCTGGGTGGTCGAGATGTCGGTGTGGCCGAGCAGGGTCTGGACGATGCGCAGGTCGGCGCCGTTGTGCAGCAGATGGCTGGCGAAGGCATGGCGCAGCACGTGCGGCGACACCAGCCGGGCTGGCAGGCCGCTCGCCACCGCCAGCTCCTTGAGGTCGCGGGCGAAGTGCTGGCGGGTGAGGTGGCCGCTCTCGCCGAACGAGGGAAACAGCCATTTGCCGAACGTCGCGCTGGCCTTCTTCTCGGGCTTCAACGCATCCAGGGCGGCGAGATAGTCGGCCATCGCCTGGCGCGAGGCCTGGTTCAGCGGCACCAGCCGCTCCTTGTTGCCCTTGCCGCGCACTACGATCATGCGGGCATCGTTGCGGGCGGCCGTCCGCGGCAGCGCCACCAGCTCGGAGACGCGCAAGCCGGTCGCGTAGAGCACCTCGAGCAGGCAATACAGCCGCAGCGCGCGCAGCCGCTGCGCCGGCGAAGCGTCCGTGCCCTCGCTCAGCTCCTTCGCGCGGGTCAGCATCCGGTCGACATCGCCGATCGACAGTACCTTGGGCAGCGGCCGGCCGCGTTTCGGGCCGGACAGGATCGCGGCGGGATCGTCGCTGCGGATGCGCTCGCTCAGCAGGAAGCGAAACAGGTGTCGCATCGCCGACAACCGCCGCGCCACGCTGGAGGACTTGAAGCCCCTGGTGTCGAGATCGGCGAGATAGTCGCGCAATGCCTGGGTGTCGGCCGTGGCGAAGCCGTTGGCCTTGCCGCCGAGAAAGTCGGAGAGATCGGTGAGGTCGCGGCGATAGGCGTCCAGCGTGTTCTGACCGGCACCCTGCTCGGCGGCCATCATGTCGAGGAACAGGCTCATCAGCCTGGCGTCGGAGGCCTTGACCTTCATGTTGTGAAATCCGCTGCGTCCGAGGCGATCGAATCACTACGAGGTATTCGTGCCGGCACGGCGAGCGGTGACTGCAAATCTGGCCGATATCGCGGCGCCCGGCCGCCTCAGACAATCGTAAAATTCTTAATCAATGCCCTGTGGCTTTTCGGTTCGCCGCAGCGGTGCCGATCATCTCTTCTGGAACCTGTCCGGCGGGATCGTCACCGTCATCTCGCGCGGCTTCGGGTTGACGAAATTCGCCAGCGCGTAGATCGCGCCATAGACCACGCCGACGATGATGGCGATGACGGTCAGGAAGCGGAACAGGCTGGGCATGTCGGTCGCGCAGGCCACCAGAAAGGGAACGGTTTCATCCAACATGTTCGCATCGGCCTTGCAAGCCCGTCGGCAGACCGGGCAGCTCGCCTTGGCTCGGGGAGCGGAACAGGATGCCTTTGAAAGCAGCAGGGCCTGGGTTAGAAGCGGAGAAATGACCGAACCGACGCAACCAGCATCTGGACCTGTCGCCCAGGAGGCCGCGATTCTCGCAGGCCTCGGCAAGCGGCTGATCGTGCTGGTCGGCATGATGGGGGTCGGCAAATCGACCGTGGGCCGGCGGCTCGCGGCGCGGCTCCGGCTGCCGTTCGTCGATGCGGATACCGAGATCGAGACCGCAGCCGGCATGACCATACCGGAAATCTTCGAGTCGCGCGGCGAGGACTATTTCCGCAACGGCGAGGCGAGGGTGATCGCCCGCCTGCTCGAAAATGGTCCGGCGGTGCTGGCAACCGGTGGCGGCGCCTTCATGCGCGAGGATACACGGCGGCGCATCCAGGAGAAGGCGGTCTCGGTGTGGCTGAAGGCCGATGCCGACGTGATCATGCGCCGCGTCCGGCGGCGGGCCGACCGCCCGCTGCTGCAGACGGCTGATCCCGAAGGCACGGTCGCGCGGCTCCTGACCGAGCGCGAGCCGGTCTACCAGCTCGCCGACCTCACGATCTTCTCGCGCGACGTGCCGCACGACCGGGTCGTCGAGGACTGCCTGGAGGCGCTGCAGGCGTTCTTCTCTCCACCGGAGACCGCGGCGAGGCCCACCGGACCACAACCCGATCCAGTTCAATCCGATCCTCCGCAGGCGATGGGCGCGCTCCGATGACGGCACCACTGAAGCATTCCGATCCGATGATCGTCGACGTCGCGCTCGGCGAGCGCGCCTATGACATCGTCATCGGCCGTGGCGTGATCGCCTCGCTTGGCCAGCGCATCTCGGCGCTGCGGCCGGGTGTCCGGACGGCCATCGTCACCGACCGCACCGTGGCCGCGCACTGGCTGAAGCCGACCGAGGCGATCCTGGCGGAGGCGGGAATCCCGTCGTCCACGATCGTGGTCGAGGAGGGCGAGGGCTCCAAGACCTATGCCGGCCTCGAGAAGGTCAGCGAGGCACTGATCGCCGCCAAGATCGAGCGCAACGACCTCGTCGTCGCGCTCGGCGGCGGCGTGGTCGGCGATCTCGCCGGCTTCGCGGCCGCCATCCTGCGCCGCGGGGTCGACTTCGTGCAGGTCCCGACCTCGCTGCTGGCGCAGGTCGATTCCTCCGTCGGCGGCAAGACCGGCATCAACTCGCCGCAGGGCAAGAACCTGCTCGGCGCCTTCCACCAGCCGGTGCTGGTGATCGCCGACACCGCGGTGCTCGACACGTTGTCGCCGCGCCAGTTCCGCGCCGGCTATGCCGAGGTCGCCAAATACGGCCTGCTCGGCGATGCCAGCTTCTTCGCCTGGCTGGAAGCCAACCACGCCGACGTCGTCAAGGGCGGTGCGGCGCGCGAGCACGCGGTTGCAACCTCCTGCCGCGCCAAGGCGGCGATCGTCGCCCGCGACGAGCGCGAGACCGGTGATCGGGCGCTGCTCAATCTCGGCCACACCTTCGGCCATGCGCTGGAGGCCGTGACCGGCTTCTCCGACCGGCTGTTCCATGGCGAGGGCGTCGCGGTCGGCATGGTGCTGGCGGCGCAGTTCTCGGCCGAGCTCGGCATGCTGCCGCCCGACGACGTCACACGCATCGAGCGTCACCTTGCCGCGGTCGGTCTGCCGACCCATCTGCAGGATATCGCCGGCTTCGCCCAGGAGGGGATCGGCGACGCCGACCGGCTTTTGGCCTTGATGGCGCAGGACAAGAAGGTCAAGCGGGGCAAGCTCACCTTCATCCTGATGGAAGCCATCGGCCGCGCCGTCATCGCGAAGGACGTCGATCCGGCGCGCGTTCGCGACTTCCTGCAGGCCAAATTGCGCAGCAGAAGCTGATCCCGGGCTTTACGCCGTGTTGAGCAGTGCCAACGGATCATCGGCGGCCTCCCTACAGAGCGACATCGGCGTCATGGACTGGATCACACTCTCCGTCGTCATCATCCTCCTCGCCGCCTCTGCCTTCTTTGCGCTGAGCGAGACCGCGCTGACCGGTGCCTCCCGCGCCTCGATGCTGCGGCTGTCGAAGCAGGGCAATCGCGACGCCGACGTGGTGTCGAGCCTGTTCGACATGCGCGAGCGGCTGATCGGCGCGCTGCTGCTCGGCAACAACATCGCCAATATCGCCGCTTCCGCATTGGCGACCGGCATCTTCACCGCCTGGTTCGGCGAGGTCGGCGTGCTCTATGCGACCGGCGTGATGACCGCGCTGGTGGTGATCTTCGCCGAGGTGCTGCCGAAGACGATCGCGATCAATGCGCCCGATCGCGTCTCGCTCACGGTTGCCAGACCGATGCGGGCCGCCGTGATCGTGCTCGGTCCCGTGCTGGCCGTGATCGAAGCGATCGTGCGTGGGCTGATGCGGCTGATCGGCTTCAAGGTCGGGGCCAATCAGCCGATCCTGTCGCCGACCGAACGCCTGCGCGGCGCCGTCGATCTCCTACATCATGAAGGCAAGGTCGAGAAGCAGGACCGCGACATGCTCGGCGGCCTGCTCGACTTGCGCGAATTGCAGGTGTCCGACGTGATGGTCCATCGCACCGAGATGGTGATGGTGAATGCGGACCTGCCGCAGGAGGAACTGGTGCGCGAGGTGCTCGCCACCGAGTATACCCGCATCCCGCTATGGCGCGGGACGCCGGAGAACATCATCGGCGTGCTGCATGCGAAGGACCTGCTGCGTGCGATCCGCGCCGCCGAGGGCGATGTGTCGCACATCGACGTCGCCTCGCTGGCGCTGCCGCCTTGGTTCGTGCCGGAGATGCGTTCGGTGTCGGAACAGCTGAAAGCGTTCCGCCGCCGCAAGACGCATTTCGCGCTCGTGGTCGACGAGTATGGCGAGGTCGAAGGCATCGTCACGCTCGAGGACATCCTGGAAGAAATCGTCGGCGACATCTCCGACGAGCAGGACGTGCAGGTCGCCGGCGTGCGCGTGCAGCCAGACGGATCCGTCGTCGTCGACGGTTCGGTGCCGATCCGTGATCTCAATCGCGCGATGGACTGGACGCTGCCGGACGAGGAGGCGACCACTGTCGCAGGTCTCGTGATTCACGAGGCGCGCTCGATCCCCGAGCGCGGCCAGAGCTTCACGTTCTACGGCTTCCGCTTTCGCGTGCTGCGCCGGGAGCGCAATCGCATCACCGCGCTGCGCATCGTACCGGTGCCCCGCGGCGAAACCGAGGAGACGCGGCCGCGCCGTGCGGGCACGGCGTTCTAATTGGGGATCAAACCTCGCCCGGCGCCTTCGCATGCAGCGCGAGCGCGTGCACCGAGCCGGCAAGTTCCGCTGCCAATGCGGCGTTGATCAGGCGGTGGCGATCGACACGGCTCTTGCCGGCGAAGGCCTGCGACACAATATACACGCGGAAATGGGTCTCACCGCTCGGCTGATGGCCCATATGGCCTTCGTGCAGATGTGATTCGTCCTGAACATCGAGGCTTTCCGGCGAGAAAGCTTCGCGCAACTTTTCGATGATAGCATCTCGGGTCCGCATGGTCTCTGGAAATACGCATCAAATTATTTTTCGTCAATCGGCGGTCCCCGCCAGAGGTATTCGCAATGTCAAGACTTGAAGCTTTCGGCGTTGCGTAGTCAAAGTCCGCCATGCCGATCGATTCAAACAAATTCTTCGACTCCATCCGCATCAAGCCCAAGAAGCAGGCTGCGCGGCAGCCGGTGGTGCGCGAGGAGGCCCAGCCCTGTCAGTGGCCGGACTGCAAGAACAAGGGCTCGCACCGCGCGCCCAAGGGACGCGAGAACGTGCGCGAGTATTGGCACTTTTGCCTCGACCACGTGCGCGAGTACAACCAGTCCTATAATTTCTTCTCGGGGATGAACGCCGAGGCGGTCGCGCGCTATCAGAAGGATGCGCTGACCGGACATCGCCCGACCTGGAAGATGGGTGCCAACACGTCGGCCAAGCGCGGCACCGGCAGCGCCGAGGGCGATCTCGGCGATGCCGCCGATCCGTTCAGCGTCTTCGCCGAGATCAACGGCCGCGGCAGCTGGCGTCCGGATCCCCAGTCGGCCCCCAAGGCCGAGACGCGCAAGGTCTTCAACGCCGAGCGCAAGGCGCTGCAGGTGATGGGCCTCGGTCCCGATGCGACGCTCGAAGACGTCAAGGTCAAGTACAAGGCGCTGGTGAAGCAGCACCATCCCGACGCCAATGGCGGCGACCGCTCCACCGAGGATCGCCTGATCGAGATCATCAAGGCCTACAACTATCTGAAGACGGTGGTGAAGGGCTGATGCGCGACAGCGCGCGAGGCTGCCGCGCGTCGCGCTCGACGGTTCAGGGCTTCGGCCCGATATAGGCCGAGCTGGGCCGGATCAGCCGCCCCGTCCGCTGCTGCTCGCGGGCATGCGCCGTCCAGCCTGCCGCACGCGCCACCGCGAAGATCGGCGTGAACGCCTGCCGCGGAATCTTCAGTGCATCGAGCAGGATGGCGGTGAAGAACTCCACATTGGTGTCGAGCACGCGCTCCGGATTCTTCTGCCGCAGCGCTTGGCGGATGTAAGCCTCTACCTCGCTCGCAAACGGCAGATCAGCCCCGCTGCCCGCCAGCCGCTCGATCGCGCCCTTGAGCACGTCGGCGCGCGGATCGCGCACGCGATAGATCCGATGCCCGAACCCCATCAGCCGCTCTCCGCGGCCTAGCGCCGCGTCGACCCACGGCTTGATGTTGTCGCGCGTCCCGATCGCATTGAGCATCTCCAGCACCGGCTCCGGCGCTCCGCCATGCAGCGGGCCGGTGAGCGCGCAATAGCCGGCGGTCACCGACGCGAACAGGTCGGCCTGGGTCGAGGCCACGACCCGCGCGGCGAATGTCGAGGCGTTCATGCCGTGATCGCTGACGGTGACGAGATAGGTGTCCAAGGCCGCCACCTCCCCGCTCTCGGGCCTATCGCCACGCACCATCCGTAACGTATCGGCGGCGTGGCTGGCATCAGGGTCGGGGGCAATCGGCTGCGCTCCCTGCGCGCGCTGGACCAAGGCGCCGGCGATCACCGGGCAGGCGCCGACGATCGTGGCTTCGTCGTCGAGCCCGGGTTCGTGGCGCAGCGCCGCGACCGCGGCGCGGAAGCCGTCGATGATCGACAGGCCGGAGGTCGCGGCGAGCAGCTCGGGCAGCCGGGCAAAGGCACGCTCGCGGGCACGACCAAGGCTGGCGCGGACCTCGGCCTCGCCGACGGTGCGCTTCGTGGCCGCGCTCCATAGCCGGGCCGTCACGCCCTCGAAGCCGTTGGCAGCGGCGAGATCGGCCACACGGGCGCCGGCGATGATGAGCTCTCCCTGCTGGCCGTCGACGTGGCTGAGCACGGTCTCGGCGGCGGCGATGCCGTCGAGGCCGATCGGGGTCTTGCCGAGGTGGATGGTCATGGCGGGTCTCCTTCACGAGTGGTCACGCCGGCAAGATCCGCCCAGTCGACAACTTGATCAATCTTGATTAAGCTGATCAATATGAAAAAAGACAGCGGACTTTACCTATCTGCCCGTGAAGCTTCGGCCGAGCTCGCGATCTCGCCGGCCACCCTCTACGCCTATGTCAGCCGCGGCCTGGTCCGCTCCGAGCCGTCGCCGAACTCGCGCAGCAGCCGCTATCGCGCCGAGGACATCCGCGCCCTGAAGGAGCGTCGTGCGCCGGCCCCTGAGCCGCGCGCTTTCCGCAGCTTCGATGCGGATCTCCCCGTGTTCGATTCCGCTGTGTCGACGATCACCGAAGCCGGTCCGATCTATCGCGGCGTCAATTGCGTCGACCTGGCCGAGCGCGACACGCTGGAGCATGCCGCGACACTGTTGTGGGACGTGACCGCGCTCGATCCGTTTGCGCCAGACAACCTTCCGGCCGCGTCGGAGGAGATGAGTCTCATCGCCGATGCCGCGCGGCGCGCGGCGCCGATCGACCGCGCCATCGCGGTGCTGGCGCTGGCGACACATGCTGATCCCGCGGCCTTCAACCGCGCACCCGACGGTCGGGCGCTGGTCGGCGCCCGCATCGTTCGGCTTGTGGTCGCAACCATGCTGAACCAGCCCGCGTCAGCCGATCCGCTCCATGTTCAGGTCGCGCGGAGCTGGGCGCCCGGACACGAACATGCGCCGGACCTGATCCGCCGCACCTTGGTGCTGCTTGCCGATCATGAGCTGAACGCGTCGACCTTCACCGTCCGCTGTGCGGCGTCGACGGGCCTCAGCCTCTACGATGCCGTCATCGCGGGTCTTGTGGCGCTCAAAGGGCCGCAGCACGGCGGTGCCGGCGTGCTGGCGTCGCAACTGGTGAAGGCACTCATCGATCGCGATGTCGCGCCGCTGATCCGCGAGCGGGTGGCGCTGGGCGAGCGCTTCGCCGGGTTCGGGCATGGCGTCTACAAGCGCGGTGATCCGCGCGCGATCTCGCTGCTGGAGGCGCTGACGCGGGCCGGCGCGCCGCGCAAATTCACCCGCGAGGTGCCGGAGCGGATCGCAGAGGCGACCGGCGAGTTCGTTAACATCGACTACGCGCTTGCGGTGCTGGTGCATAGTCTGCGTCTGCCCGCCGGCAGCGAGCTGGCGCTGTTCGCGATGGCCCGCTGCGTCGGCTGGATCGCCCACGCCTGCGAGCAGCTGCAGCATGGCCGCCTGATCCGCCCGCGCGCCCGCTATATCGGACCCGCACCCGGCCGCGGCGCCATGTTGGATTCGCTGTAGCCGTTCTAATCCGCGGCGCCGGCCGCCAGCTGCGTCTCGCGCCGCTTCCGCGTCAATCTGAGGACCAGCCAGACCACGATCGTTCCGGCGATCGCCGCGATGATCCAGGTGGATTTGGCGATATGGCTATGATGCGGAATGCCGCCATAGCGGTGCAACAGCTGCACGGCGAATACTCCGGGCAGGACATGGGCGCAGGCCCACAGCACGATGGCAGGGATGTTCACGGCGTAGAAGCGCGGCGGAGGGATGTCGAGCGCGCCGGCCGTGATCGGCACGACGGCGCGGATCGGCGCGACAAAGCGGGCGAAGAAGATCGCCAGGGTGCCGAAACGGTGGAAGAAGGCCTCGCTCTGCGCCACCAGGCGCGGATAGTTCGAGAACGGCCAACTCGTCAGGATCTCGCGCTGCCTGCGATGGCCGACCCAGAACGCCCCGCCGTCCCCCAGCACCGCGCCCAGGATGGCCGCCGCCAGCACCCATTGCAGGGTCAGCTCGCCGCCCGGAATCAACGCGCTCAGCGCCAGGATGATGGTCGTGCCTGGAACCACCGAGCCCATGATCGGGATCGCCTCCAGCAGGGCGGCCAGAAACAGGGTGAGATAGGCCAGTCCCGCATGCGCTGAGACGAAGGCAATGAGGGGATCGAACAGATGGGCCACGCGGTTCCTGTTGGTGGAGAGGGTGGGCGGGAGCTCCTCGATAAGTAGGAACCCCGGCTCCGGGTGCCACGTCGAGATCCTGGGAAGAGCCGGTGGGCGAAAAGGTGGCACGATTCGCAGGGCAGCCTTTCGAAAACGGCCACTCATGCCTATCTCGATGATATAACGACGGAACTTTGATCAAGGCTTAGGCTTCTGCCCGCGCGTGCTCTCTGCTAGGCTGGCGTTGAAGCCCTTCAACCGCAGCCAAACATGAAATCTGGTTTCGGGAATGCCCGGGACCTCGGAGGATGAATGACGACCGCCGCTACGACCAATGCGCAGGAGATGACCGGTGTGCCCGACATGAAGGTGTCGGTGCGGCAGGTGTTTGGGATCGACAGCGACCTTGAGGTGCCGGCTTTTTCCGCAAGCGACCCGCATGTCCCCGAGGTCGACGCCGACTACCGCTTCGACCGCGCCACGACGCTGGCGATCCTGGCCGGCTTCGCCAAGAATCGCCGTGTGATGGTGACCGGATACCATGGCACCGGCAAGTCGACCCATATCGAGCAGGTCGCGGCGCGACTCAACTGGCCGTGCGTGCGCGTCAACCTCGACAGCCACATCAGCCGTATCGACCTCGTCGGCAAGGACGCGATCGTGGTCAGAGACGGCAAGCAGGTCACCGAGTTTCGGGATGGTATCCTGCCCTGGGCGCTGCAGCACAACGTCGCGCTGGTGTTCGACGAATATGATGCCGGCCGTCCGGACGTGATGTTCGTGATCCAGCGCGTGCTTGAAGTGTCGGGCCGGCTGACCCTGCTCGACCAGAACAAGGTGATCAAGCCGCACCCGGCGTTCCGTCTGTTCGCGACCGCCAACACCATCGGGCTCGGCGACACTTCGGGCCTCTATCACGGCACCCAGCAGATCAACCAGGGCCAGATGGACCGCTGGTCGATCGTCACCACGCTCAACTACCTCGCCCATGACGAGGAGGTCGAGATCGTGCTGGCCAAGGCCAAGCACTATCAGAACGCACAGGGCCGCGACACCGTCAACAAGATGGTGCGGCTCGCCGACCTCACGCGCAACGCCTTCGCCAATGGCGATCTGTCGACGGTGATGAGCCCGCGCACGGTGATCACCTGGGCCGAGAACTCCGAGATCTTCGGCGACATCGGCTTCGCCTTCCGTGTGACGTTCCTCAACAAGTGCGACGAGCTCGAGCGTCCGCTGGTCGCGGAATTCTATCAGCGCTGCTTCAATGCGGAGCTGCCGGAATCCTCCATCAACGTGGCGCTGAGCTGACACACCGGCGTCGTCCTGGCCTCGGGCCGGGACCCATACGCCGCGGCCTCTCTCGTCGGGTGATGCGGGAGAGCGAGTGCGAACAAACGAACGCCGGTGGTTATCGGGCCTGGCGTTCGCCGGGACGATAGCCGCAGGAATCAGATGACCACACCGAGCAACAAGCCCCGTCCTGGCGTCAAGGAAGCACCAACCGAACCTTTCAAGAGGTCGGTCACGGGGTGCCTGCGCGCGATCGCCAGGGCGCCCGAGCTCGAAGTCTCCTTCGCGGCCGAGCGTCCCGGCCTTGCGCCGGGCAAGGCCCGGCTGCCGGAGCCGGCGCGCAAGATGACCAAGCGCGACGCCGCCGTGGTGCGCGGCCATGCCGACTCGATCGCGCTGAAGCTCGCCTGTCATGATCCGAAAATCCATCGCAAGCTGATCCCGGGCAATCCGCAGGCGCGCGGCGTGTTCGAGGCGGTCGAGCAGGCCCGCGTCGAGGCGATCGGTGCAAAACGCATGGCCGGCGTCGCCAGGAATCTCACGGCGATGCTCGACGATCACTTCCATCGCGGCAAATATGACGAGATCACCGACCGCGCCGACGCGCCGCTGTCGGATGCGCTGGCCATGATGGTGCGCGAGCGCCTCACCGGCATGGCGCCGCCGAATGCGGCGCGCAAGGTGGTCGATCTCTGGCGTCCGTTCCTGGAGGACAGGATCGGCCAGCGTCTCGATGAGCTCGGCCGCTTCACCGAGGATCAGGCCAAGTTCGGCGACCTCGTCCACGATCTCTTGTCGGCGCTCGATCTCGGCGATGAGCGCAACGCCGATTCGGAAGAGGACGAGGACAACGACGACAACCGCGACGGCGACAATGAGCAGTCCGGCGCCGAGGGCTCGCCCGAATCCGACGCTGCGCAGGAGATGAGCGCAGACCAGGCGCAGACGACGTCGGACGAGATGTCGGAGAGCGCCATGGAGGCGGCACAGGCCTCGGCGTCCGACACGCTCGATGACGGCGAACTCGGCGACGACGAGACGCCGGGTGAGGCGACGCGTCCGAACCGAGGCGGTGCGAACGAGCCGCGCGGCCCCGAATATCACGCCTTCGCGCCGAAGTTCGACGAGATCATCGCGGCGGAGGACCTGTGCGACCACGACGAGCTGGAGCGCCTGCGCTCCTATCTCGACAAGCAGCTTGCGCACCTGCAAGGCATCGTGGCGCGGCTCGCCAACCGGCTGCAGCGCCGGCTGATGGCGCAGCAGAACCGCGCCTGGGAGTTCGATCTCGAGGAAGGCGTCCTCGATCCGGCGCGGCTGTCGCGCGTGGTCATCGATCCCTATCAGCCGCTGTCGTTCATGCGCGAGAAGGAGGCGACCTTCCGCGATACGGTCGTCACGCTGCTGCTCGACAATTCCGGCTCGATGCGCGGACGCCCGATCACGGTGGCCGCGACCTGCGCCGACATTCTCGCCCGCACGCTCGAGCGCTGCGGCGTCAAGGTCGAGATCCTCGGCTTCACGACGCGGGCCTGGAAGGGCGGGCAGTCGCGCGAGGCGTGGCTCGCCGCCGGCAAGCCGGCCAATCCCGGCCGCCTCAACGATCTCCGCCACATCATCTACAAGTCGGCCGATGCGCCGTGGCGGCGGGCGCGCAAGAATCTCGGCCTGATGATGCGCGAGGGGCTGCTGAAGGAGAACATCGACGGCGAGGCGCTCGACTGGGCGCACAAGCGCCTGCTCGGGCGTACCGAGCAGCGCAAGATCCTGATGATGATCTCGGACGGTGCGCCGGTCGATGACTCCACGCTGTCGGTCAATCCGGGCAACTATCTGGAGCGGCATCTGCGCCACATCATCGAGGAGATCGAGACTCGCTCGCCGGTCGAGCTGATCGCGATCGGCATCGGCCACGACGTCACGCGCTACTACCGTCGTGCGGTGACCATCGTCGATGCCGAGGAGCTCGGTGGCGCCATCACCGAGAAGCTCGCCGAATTGTTCACGGAGACCCACGCTGCGCCGCAGCCTGCGCCGGGGCAAAAGCGCAGGCTGCATTCGTAAGCGGCCGTCGGCCGGCTGCGTCCCTCCTCCGCTTCGGAGGAGGTGGGGGAGGGGGCTCCGCTGACGATGTCGCTGCAGGCGATTGCCGACCGCAGGCGCTTTCTCGCGCTGACCATCGGCGGAGTGTCGGCATTCGCATGGTCCACGACGGCTCGTGCGCAACTCGCTCCGACGCCTGTCCGCAGACGCGCAGCTTCCGACGAGCACTCCGTCACGTCGCCGGCGAAGATCGAGGTCAATGCGCGACCGCTGCCTGCGTTCGACCTCCGCGATAGGACCCATCTGCGCTTCGGGATGCTGCAGTATCGCAGCGGCGTGGCGCTGACCTCGTCCTATCCCGGCTTCGGCGGCCTGTCTGGCATCCGGCTCGATGCCAAGGGTGAACGCTTCCTCGCGGTCAGCGACAAGGGCGGTTGGTTCACCGGCCGCATTGCTTATTCCGGCCGCGAAATCGCGGGGCTCGCCGATGTCGAAGCGGCGCCGCTGCTCGGTCCGGACGGACGGCCCATCACCGATCGCGGCTGGTATGATTCCGAGTCGCTCGCTCGCGATGGCGACATCGTCTATGTCGGCCTCGAGCGCGTCAACCAGCTCTTGCGCTACGATTTCGCCAAGGGCGGAACCGGCGCGCGCGGCGAGATCGTGCCGCTGCCGCCGGCCGCCAAGCGGCTACCCCACAACAAGGGACTGGAAGCGTTGGTAGTCGTGCCGAAGGGCCTGCCGCTCGCCGGCGCCCTGATCGCGCTCTCCGAGCGCGGTCTGGACCCGAACGGCAATCTGCTCGCCTTCCTGATCGGCGGACCCGCGGCGGGACAGTTCAGCATCGTCCGCAGCAACGAGTTCGACGTCAGCGATGCCGTGCTGCTGCCGTCGGGCGATCTGCTGGTGCTCGAACGCAAGTTCTCGCTGTTCAACGGGGTCGGCATTCGAATCCGCCGGCTGATGCTTGCGCAGATCGCGCCGGGCGCGCTGGTCGATGGTCCGGCGATCTTCTCCGCCGATCTCGGGCAGGAGATCGACAATCTCGAGGGCATCGATGCGCATGTCACGCCGGAGGGCGAGACCGTGCTGACGCTGGTGTCCGACGACAATTTCTCGATGATCCAGCGCACGCTGCTGCTGCAGTTCACGCTGGTGGAGTGAGCCGCGGCGCCGCTGCGGCGCCTCGCGTTGACCGCGCCTCGTCCATGATCGACACTCGCCGCCATCAGATCATCGCGTCCACCGTCGCAACCTGGAACTCAGCATGAGCGCCCTGTTTTCTCCGATCAAGCTGCGCCACCTCGAACTCGCCAACCGCATCATGGTGTCGCCGATGTGCCAGTACTCGGCCGAGAATGGTGCGGCCAATGACTGGCACTTCACCCACATCAACACGCTGGCGCTGTCGGGCGCGGCGATGTTCTGCATCGAGGCGACGCATGTCGAGCCGATCGGGCGCATCACCCCCGGCTGCCTCGGGCTGTGGGACGATACGACGGAAGCTGCGCTGAAGCCCATCCTGACCTCGGTTCGCAAACATGCGAAGGCTGCGGTCGCGATGCAGCTCGCTCATGCCGGACGCAAGGGCTCCAGCCACAAGCCGTGGGATGGCGGACAGCAGATTCCGCTCGCGGACGGCGGATGGCAGACGGTCGCGCCCTCGGCCCTGCCGCACAAGGATGGCGAGCTCGCGCCGCAGGAGCTCGATGCAGCCGGACTGAAGCGGGTGTGCGATGCGTTCGTTTCCGCAGCCCAACGAGCCGCGCGCCTCGGCATCGACGCGATCGAGCTCCACGGCGCGCATGGCTATCTGCTGCATCAGTTTCTGTCGCCGATCGCCAACCAGCGCAGCGACGCCTATGGCGGCTCGCTCGAAAACCGCATGCGGTTTCCGCTCGACGTGTTCGATGCGGTGCGGGCGGTATTTCCGGCGGACAGACCGGTCGGCGTGCGCGTCTCGGCGACCGATTGGGTCGACGGCGGCTGGGATCTCGATCAGACCATCACGTTTGCGCAAGAGCTGAAGCGCCGCGGCGCCGATTGGATCGACGTCTCCTCGGGCGGCGTGTCGCCGTTGCAGAAGATCACGCTCGGACCCGGCTATCAGGTGCCGTTCGCCGCGGCCGTGAAACAGGCGACGGCGCTTCCCACCATTGCGGTCGGTCTCATCACGCAGGCGCAGCAAGCCGAGGAGATCGTGGCCTCGGGCAAGACCGACATGGTCGCGCTGGCCCGCGGCATGCTCTATGACCCGCGCTGGGGCTGGCACGCCGCAGCGGAGCTCGGCGGACAAGTCGCCGCACCTCCGCAATACTGGCGCTCGCAGCCGTCGACGCAGAAGGAGCTGTTCGGCAGGACGACGTTCGGCGCACGCTGACGTGCAATTGATGACCGCAATGTTGCGCATCAGCGTTGCAAAATTCTGCGGTCATCATTCCGCCCGCGACACGGCTGACGATTGTCGCTGTCGGACGAAGTGCTAGACTTCGCAGACCACGTGCGGCGATGCCGACTCGTCTGGTCGTGTTTCGTCTCGCGTGAAGATGAGCGCATCGCAAAGATGCGCCGCAATATAAACGCGAGAGGAAAGCGCCATGGAAATCGGATATTTCACGATGCCCTCGCATCCGCCGGAGTGCGGATTGAAGGAGGGGCAGGAGTGGGACCTGCAGGTCCTGCGGTGGCTCGACGAACTCGGCTATCAGGAAGCCTGGATCGGCGAGCATCACACCGCGCCGTGGGAGCCGCATCCGGCGCCCGACCTGATTCTGGCGCAGGCCTTCCGCGAAACCAAGAACATCCGGCTCGGGCCCGGCGGCTTCCTGCTGCCCTATCATCACCCGGCCGAGCTCGCCAATCGCGTCGCGATGCTCGATCACCTCTCCGACGGCCGCCTCAATTTCGGCATTGCCGCATCCGGCCTGCCGAGCGACTGGGCGATGTTCAACGTCGACGGCATGAGCGGCCAGAACCGCGAGATGACGCGCGAGGCGCTGGAGATCATCCTGAAGATGTGGTCCGAGGACGCGCCATGGACGTACAAGGGCAAGTACTGGACGGTGACCAAGCCCGATGTGATGTTCGACTTCCTCAAGCCACACATCAAGCCGATCCAGACGCCGCATCCGCCGATCGGCGTCGCCGGCCTGTCGAAGAACTCCGACACGCTGAAGCTCGCCGGTGAGCGCGGCTTCATCCCGATGAGCCTCAACCTCAACCCCGCCTATGTGTCGTCGCACTGGGACTCGGTCGAGGCCGGCGCCGCCAAGTCCGGTCGCAAGCCCAGCCGCAGCGATTGGCGGCTGGTGCGCGAGGTGTTCGTCGCCGATACGGACGAGGAAGCCTGGCGCTTGTCCTCCGGCGACATGATGGGACGGATGATGGGCGAATACTTCCTGCCCCTGCTCGGTCATTTCGGCTTCAAGGACTATCTGAAGCACTCACCCGATGTGCCCGATTCCGACGTGACGGTGGATTATTGCGCCAAGCGCAACTGGATCGTCGGCTCGCCGGCCACGGTGACCGAGAAGATCGAGAAGATCTGGCATGAGGTCGGCGGCTTCGGCACGCTGTGCGTGTTCGGCTTCGACTACAAGCACAGGCCGGAAGCCTGGCACAACTCGCTGCGCCTCTTGAAGCAGGAGGTCATGCCGAGGTTGAGCCACCTCAATGCCGACCTGACCAGGGCCGCCTAGTATATTGACGTCAGCATTCGCCCTCCCTTTCGGGCAGTGCTGGCGTCAAAAGAAGTGTAGCTAAAATCTTCGCGCGAGTGCAGCTTCAGATTTGACGTTTGGGTGACGGTCTTGCCGTTAGGACGGTCCAGGCGTCGAATCCGTTGCATGCGCGTGGCGGGTCTGACATTTGGGGGCGAGTCATGCGGTTTCGCGTCAGGAAGTTTGCCCATATCCTCGAACGCTCGGGTTTGGCTCTGGCGGGGGCCGCCTGCGGCGTCTTCGTCGGGGCCCATGTCGGCTCCAGCGTTCCGTTGCTGACCACGCAGGGCTTCCTGATCGTGATGATGCTATCTGGGGCACTGGGCTTCTATCTCGGCATCGACACGCCGCAACTCCCTTTTCATCCGCATGACGAGGACTCACCTGCGGAGACGAAGATCGATACGGCCGAATTCCTGAGCGCCGTCGGGACCTTTCTTGCGACCCTGACGGCGTTCTTCGCCGTCGCCATCATCATCCTGCGCGAAGATCCGCACATCGTCTGGACGTCGCTGATCATGGTCGGCTGGATCATTGGCGTGATCATGCAGATCGTTTCCGGCGCGATCGCGCGTCTGCGGCGCTGATTATCCCTGTTCAATTTTTGGGCTAACGCTGTCGCGAGTTTCATCTTGCGGCCGCGATCGCGATCGTGTGAGCCTTTGCATCAAGGGGCTCGACCTGTGAGCCGCGTCGTCCGGGGGCGCATTGCGCGACTGACACAGGTCCTGGCGACGTTTCCAAAGCGTTGCCCGCGGTCGTATTGGAGCCCGTTCTACGGCGCTGCGCGCGGACGATCCAACAGTCCATGCGCCCAGAGCAGGCATCACATCAGAAGCCGCATGGCGATATCGCGCACCTTGGCGCGCTTGATGCATCGCGGCCCGCAATGACATTTGGGAAGTTCATCATGTTGAAACGGGTGCTGCTGGGTGTAGTCATTGGCTGCGGACTGTCCGCGGCGCAAGCGGAGGAGCCGAAGGTCGGCGGCGTGGTCAACGCGGTGATTCAGCCCGAGCCGCCCGGCCTGATGCTCGCGATGGTCCAGAACGGCCCGACGCAGATGGTCGCCGGCAACATCTTCGAAGGCCTGCTGCGCTACAGCCCCAAGCTCGAACCGCTGCCCGGCCTCGCCGAGAGCTGGACCATCAGCCCGGATGCCAAGGTCTACACTTTCAAGCTGAAGCCCGGCGTGACCTGGCACGACGGCAAGCCGTTCACCTCGGCCGACGTGCTGTTCTCGATCGAGATGCTGAAGCAGACGCATGCGCGCGCCCGCAACAACCTCGTGATGGTCGAGAAAGTCGAGGCGCCGGATGATCTCACGGTGGTGTTCACGCTGAAGGAGCCGTTCGGTCCCTTCATCGGCATCTTCGAGGTCGGCTCGATGCCGATGGTGCCGAAGCACCTGTATGAGGGCACCGACTACAAGACCAATCCGAACAACAACGCGCCTGTCGGCACCGGCCCCTTCATGTTCAAGGAATGGCAGAAGGGCTCCTTCATCCGGATGGTGAAAAATCCGAACTACCATGAGAAGGGCAAGCCCTATCTCGACGAGGTCTACTGGCAGATCATTCCCGACGCTGCCGCGCGCGCGGTCGCCTTCGAGACCGGCAAGGTGGACGTGCTGCCGGGCGGCTCGATCGAGAATTTCGACGTGCCGCGCGTCTCCAAGCTGCCCGGCGCCTGCGTCACCGGCGCCGGCTGGGAGTTCTTCTCGCCGCTGGCCTGGATGTGGCTCAACAACCGCAATCCGATCCTGGCCAACAAGAAGGTGCGTCAGGCGATCATGTACGCCATCGACCGCGACTTCGCCAAGGACGTGATCTGGAACGGCCTCGGCAAGGTGGCCACCGGCCCGTCGGCGTCGACCATCAAGTTCTACAGCGACGACGTGCCGAAATATCCGTATGACCCGGCCAAGGCGAAGGCGCTGCTCAAGGAGGCCGGCTACAAGGGCGAGAAGATCCGCATGCTGCCGCTGGCCTATGGCGAGACCTGGCAGCGCTGGGGCGAGGCGGTGAAGCAGAACCTGCAGGATGTCGGCATGAACATCGAGACGATCGCGACTGACGTCCCGGGCGGCAACCAGAAGATCATGGAGTGGGACTACGACATCGCCTTCACTTATCTCTATCAGTACGGCGATCCCGCGCTCGGCGTCTCCCGCAACTACATCACCTCGGCGATCGCCAAGGGCCAGCTGTTCAACAACGTCGAGGGCTACTCCAACTCGGAGGTCGACAAGCTGTTTGCAGAGGGCGCCACGGCGCCGACCGACGCCAAGCGCAAGGAGGCCTATGACAAGGTGCAGAAGATATTGGCTGAGGACGTACCCGTTGCCTGGCTGCTCGAGCTGCAGTTCCCGACCATCACCAAGTGCAAGGTGAAGAACCTCATCACCACTGGCATCGGCGTCAACGACGGCTTTCGCGATGCCTGGCTCGACAAATAGCGGTGCACTCCGGGGCGCGGCCATGATCCCCGCGCTCCGGTGTTTCGCTGTCTTGCCGAGCTGACCTCCACGGACCTTTCATGCTCTCCTTCATCGCCCAGCGCGTCGTGAAAGGCGTCATCGTCCTTCTCGCCATCATCGTGCTGAATTTCTTCCTGATCCGGCTGGCGCCGGGCGATCCGGCCGTCGTCATGGCCGGCGAAGCCGGCGCCTCCGACCAGATTTTCGTGGCGCAGTTGCGCGAAAAATTCGGCCTCGACCGTCCGCTGCCGGAACAGCTTCTCATCTACGTCAAGGGCATTGCCAGCCTCGATCTCGGCTTCTCGTTTCGCCAGCAGGCGCCGGTCGCCAGGCTGATCGCCGAGCGGCTGCCGGCGACGCTGCTGCTGACGCTCACCGCGTTCGCGATCTCGCTCGGTCTCGGCATCCTGTTCGGCGCCCTCGCCGCGCGCTTCGCCGGCACGATCCTCGATACTGCAATTACTGTGCTCGCGCTGATCTTCTACGCGACGCCGCTGTTCTGGATCGCCCTGATCGCGATCCTGCTGTTCTCGGTCTGGGTCGATTGGTTGCCGAGCTTCGGCTATGAAACGGTCGGTGCCGGCTATACGGGAGTCCGCCATGCGCTCGACGTCGCCGCGCATCTCGCCATGCCGGCTGCCACGCTCGGCCTGTTCTTCATGGCGACCTACACTCGCATGACCCGCGCCTCGATGCTCGAGGTCAAGCGCCTCGACTTCGTCAAGACCGCGCGCGCGAAGGGGTTGCGCGATGGCGTCATCCTGCGCCGCCACGTGCTGCGCAACGCGCTGCTGCCGGTGGTGACCCTCGCCGGCGTTCACGCCGGCACCCTGGTTGGCGGCGCGGTGCTGACCGAGACGGTCTTCGCCTGGCCGGGCATCGGCCGGCTGATGTACGACGCGCTGATCCAGCGCGACTACAACCTGCTGCTCGGCGTGTTCGTGGTCTCCTCCGCCATGGTGCTGATCTTCAATCTCGTCACCGACCTCGTCTACCGACTGGTCGATCCGCGCATCGAGTACGCCTCATGAGGCAGTTCTGGCGCACCATGCTGCGCAGCCCGAGCGGCATCATCGGGCTGATCATTCTCGTTCTGGCGATCGTGATCGCGGTGGCCGGGCCGGTCTACTTCCCCAATTCACCATGGCGCATGGTGCAGCGGCCGTTCGTCCCGCCGTTCATGCTGTCGAAGGTCCCGCTCGGCACCGATGCGCTGGGACGCGACGTGCTCGCCGGCCTGATCTTCGGCGCCCGCGTCTCGTTGCTGGTCGGTCTCGTCTCGACACTCGTTGCGCTGATCGTCGGCGTGCCGCTCGGCGCCATCGCCGGCTATTTCGGCGGCCGCGTCGATGATGCGCTGATGCGCTTCACCGAGTTCTTCCAGACCATCCCGAGCTTCGCGCTCGCCATCGTGCTGGTCGCGATCCTGCAGCCGTCGATCTATTCGATCGTCGCCGCCATCGGCCTCGTCAGCTGGCCGCCGGTGGCGCGGCTGGTGCGTGGCGAGGTGCTGTCCTTGCGTACCCGCGAATATGTCCAGGCGGCCATCGTCACCGGACAGAGCAATGCCTGGATCATCTGGCGCGAGATCCTGCCCAACGCGCTGTCGCCGGTGATCGTGCTGGCCTCGCTGATGGTCGCGACCGCGATCCTCCTGGAATCCTCGCTGTCGTTCCTCGGCCTCGGCGATCCCAACCTGATCTCCTGGGGCTACATGGTCGGCGCCGGTCGCACCGTCATTCGTCAGGCGTGGTGGATCACGGTGTTTCCTGGCGTCGCGATCCTGCTGTCGGTGCTCGGCCTCAATCTGATCGGCGAGGGGCTGAACGATGCGCTCAACCCGCGCCTGTCGCGCGAGGGCAGGTGAGAAGATGGCCGATCCCGTCGTTGCCATCAGGAACCTCCGCATCGCCTTGCCGACGGGCGCAGAGCGCGCCCATGCGGTCGACGGCGTCTCGTTCGATCTCACCGCCGGCAAAATCGTCTGCGTGGTCGGCGAATCCGGCTCGGGCAAGTCGATGTGCGCGCATGCGCTGCTCGGCCTGCTGCCGGATACTGTCAGAGTCGAGAGCGGCGAGATCCGCTTCGAGGGACGCGACCTGCTTGCCGTCGATGCCGAAGGCTGGCGCGATCTGCGCGGCCGCCGCATCGCTATGGTGTTCCAGGAGCCGATGACCGCGCTCAATCCGCTAATGCGGATCGGCGAGCAACTGATGGAGGTGTTCGAAGCGCATGATCTGCTGAGCCCCCGGGAGCGCCGCGCCAAGGCGCTGGCGCTGGCGCGTGAGGTCGGGCTGCCAGATCCGGAGCGCATCATCCGCGCCTATCCGCATCAGCTCTCCGGCGGCCAGCGCCAGCGGGCGATGATCGCGATGGCACTCGCGCTCGAGCCGGCCGTGCTCGTCGCGGACGAGCCGACCACCGCGCTCGACGTCACGACCCAGGCGCAGATCCTCAAGCTGATCCGCAACCTGCAGGCCAGCCACAACATGGCGGTGATGTTCATCACCCATGATTTCGGCGTCGTCGCCGATATCGCCGACCAGGTCGTGGTGCTGCGCCATGGTAAGGTGGTGGAGGAGGGCACGGCCGCCGCCGTGCTCGGCCAGCCGCATCACGACTACACCAAGGCGCTGCTCGCGGCCGTGCCGTCGTTCGACCCGCCACCGCGTCAATCACGCGAGGCTGCTCCTCGGGCGGTGGAGGTGATCGGGCTCGACAAGACCTATGTGACGCCGACTGGCTGGTTCCGTCCGAAGCGTGAGACGCGCGCTGCGCATGCGGTCAATTTCGCAATCCATCAGGGCGAGACGCTCGGACTCGTCGGCGAGTCCGGCTCAGGAAAGTCGTCCGTTGCGCGTCTGGTGATGCGGCTGATCGAGGCCGATCGCGGCACGGTGCGGATCGGCGATGTCGATCTCACGGCGCTGGACGGCCGCGCATTGCGCGCGCAGCGTCATCGCATCCAGATGATTTTCCAGGATCCGTTCGCCTCGCTCAACCCGCGCCGCAAGGTCGGCCGCATCATCGCCGACGGCATGGTCGCCCGCGGCACCGCGCTCGACGCAGCGCTGAAACGCGCGCAGGAATTGCTCGGCATGGTCGGGCTCGACGCCGGCGCCATCGGCCGCTACCCGCATGAATTCTCCGGCGGCCAGCGTCAGCGCATCGGCATTGCGCGCGCGCTCGCGCTCGATCCGGAGATCATCGTCGCGGATGAAGCGGTGTCGGCGCTCGACGTGTCCGTCCAGGCGCAGGTGCTGCGGCTGCTGGAAGATTTGAAGGCGCGCCTTGGTCTGTCGATGCTGTTCATCACGCATGACCTGCGGGTGGCCGCGCAGATCTGCGATCGGATCGCTGTCATGCAGAAGGGCGAGATCGTCGAGCTGAAGCCGACCGCGGCGCTGTTCGCTAATCCCGAACACGCCTATACGCGCGAGTTGCTCGCTGCCGTGCCCGGCCGCAAGCACGGGATGGCGTGATTGTGCGTAAGCCGTCGGCCGGTCGGAACGATGGAGCACCGGGTCGGGTTCAATTCCTTGCAACATCTTCGGCGTATTTGGATTATAATAGAAAGGGCCCCGATGAGGCCGCAGGGTGGTCGTCCAAGCCGGTCCGCGCCAAGACAGCGGGCTCCGCCTACCCGAGGCCGTCATTGAACCGTGCCCATGCTATGCCAAGTCTCGACAGGATGTCGCAGCGGCGTTCACCATTCCAACGAGGACTGTCATCATGTCGGAGCGCAAGCCAACGGCCGCCGTGCGCGAGGCTCACAAGGCCTTCAAGCCGGCCGAGCCGCCGAGGAGCGACTATGAAAAGGCTCAGACCGCGTTCGATCAGAACCGCGAGCGACTGAAGGCCGAGCGCTTGGCGCGCGAAGCGGCCGACAACGCCGGTAAACAACCGAAAAAGCTGGCGTGAACGCCAGCCTCTTCCCGTCGGGTCCGTCGTTTTCGGCGGACATGCCGTCGTTCGCTCAGCTGCGCGGCGTTGCAGAGGTGAGTGGATCCCGCGGCCGATCACGATCGGGGCGCGTCGAGGTCGTGGAGGGCAGCATGCCCGGCCGCGACGCAGGTACCTTCTTGACCGGCGCAGGCAGCAAGCCTTCGCGGATGGCCAGCTTGCGCGCGACTTTGCGTTGGCGCCTGATCGCATCGGATTTCTCGCGCGTCTTGCGTTCCGATGGCTTCTCGTAGGATCTGCGGCGCTTCATCTCGCGGAATACGCCTTCGCGCTGCATCTTCCGCTTCAGGATGCGCAACGCCTTCTCGACGTCGTTGTCACGAACAAGAACCTGCAAAAGTGTCCTCCTTGTCTTCATCTCTATCGATGAAATTAGGTTGGCGAAGCCGATCAGCGCTGCGGCGGGGGAGCGGCGCGCTCAGCGGAGCGGCGTCAATGAAACGTGTTGCTCACAATGTGATGAGCACAATACGTGCGAGACACGATGATCCCCTTCGTCGGAAGGCGGGAGCACGAGTGTCTCTCAGCCATCGATGGCCAGGCCGTTACCGATGGTCCAGTGAAGATAAGGCCAATTTGCTGATATTGCCAGCGTGAGCCGACTCACGGTTCCGGCTCTCGGCAAACTATATTTGCCCCGTGGCCTTGTATTCCCCCAGAAAATCTCTACCTTGAGGTAGTTCGATTAGCCGCTGTGCCTTTCTGAATGTGCCTGTGGGCTATTTCCAAAAGTCATCGCTCAGTTGAATGAGGATCGCGTGATGGTCGCGCGATTAATGATTTGGAGATAGACATGCAGGGTACCGTCAAGTGGTTCAACGGCCAGAAGGGCTTTGGTTTCATTCAGCCGGAGGATGGCGGGAACGACGTGTTCGTTCACATCAGCGCGGTTGAACGCGCTGGTCTCGCTGGCTTGGCTGAAGGCCAGAAAGTCAGTTTTGAGGTCAAGACGGACAAGATGCGCGGTAAAACCAGCGCAGAAAATCTCGCGCTGGTCTGATCGTACTGATCTGACGTCTTGGGCCATTTCACGGATGTACTGAAATGGCTGGTTTGCCCGCTCGATCCTGTATTGAGCGGGCTTTCTGCGTCTCGACGGTAACCCGCATCTCCGGAAGGATCAGTCGATGGCCACCAAGAGGATGTCAGAACGCTCCCCCGAAAGCATTGCGCGGTCAGAGCGCCAGCGCGTCGCCGCCGAGGACGGGGCGAAGGCGCGCGCCGAATGGGACCAGCGCGCGATGGCGGTCCGCAAGAACATGGAGCGGCTGCGCGTGTTGCGGCTCGCCAAGGAAGCGGAAGCTGCGCAAGCGGGTCCTGTTGCTGCGCCTGCGCCGAAGCGGCGGAAGAAGGTCGCTCGCTAGGGCTGCTTCATCTCGCCTTCCGACGTCGGCTGCCCGGTGGAACTATCGGAACTTCAGATCCGTTGCTGGTGCTCGAACAGACGGGCGATCCATGCCTGATCATTACGCCTCAACCGCGTCCCGCGTACAGATCCGACCTTCGTACCGAGGAGGCTGACGTGGCCAAGTTGACAGCTACAGACGTTCGCATTGCAAAGGACGAGACGCAGCGTGGAGGCCAGACGATCGCATTTGCGCTCGCAATCGGCGCCACGCGGCAGGTCTGTCATCTCGAGACCTGCTTTTGCACGCGCAATCAGGCGTTCGCTTATCTGCAGCGAAACCGCACGGCGTTCGAGCAGATGGCGCGCGAGCAGTTCGCCCGTGGCGAGGTGACCGACGGCGTCATCCATCTGCGCATGATCTGAGGCGATCCGCCACGCGCGAGCCTCCGAAGACGCTGCTCGACCCGCAACGCGCTGTTGCTGCTACTCCGCCTTCTGTTTGACCGGAAGCGGTACGCGCTCATAGGACGCGGGCAGATTGACGGGCCGGTAGTCCTGCGATTCCGCGATCCGCATCAGCACGCTCTCGTGGATGAACGCGCCCTCGGGAATGAAGCGCGGCTCGCAATTCGGAATGTAGAATCCGAAACGCGCCTTGCGCTCCGGCCACTCCTTGTACGTCGCGCTCTTCGGCAGCCATTCGAGCAGCCGCCAGGCCGGCCTCATCGAATCGTGCAGGGGGCCCTGGATGCTCGGCGCCACATAGGAGAACGGGCTGTTCTTGCGCTGCACGCCCCAGGCGAGCTGGTTCACCGTGCGCGGATTGACCGCCAGCCCCGCCTCGACCGCCTCGTCGATCATCCACAGCAGCGGATACTTCGAGACCGCCGACTGCGCCTCGGGATAACCGCCGCCGACGTCGCAATGTACGCCGGCGAACCACACCTGCTTGGCGTCCTGCGGTCCCGCATGCGCCTTGTTGAAGCGGTTCGGCGTGAAGGTCTGCGGCATGTTCCACGGCTTCAGCCGGAACATGCAGCGCCGTTCGTCGATCGCAGCGGCCTGCCGGAAAATCTTCACGCTCGGGTTCTCGATCGAGAAGGCGAGCTCCTCGAGGCTGGGGAGGGCGAGGAACCGGTCGGTGCGCGGCACGATGACGCTGGCCACCGTGTCCCACACGCCGACGAAATGGATCGTTGGCCAGCGTGTCGAGGTGATGCGCGCGAATTGCGCGGCCTGGTCGTCGCGGCTCTCGGGAATCGGCCCTTCCTCCTCGGTGCTCTCGACCTCGGTGGTGATGCCGCGTCCGGCCTTCGGATTGTCGGAGGAGTACTTCTTGTAGGCGATCACGCCCGAGCCGGCGAGATTGATCTGATCGGGCGAGATCAGCCCGACCTTGTGGATCAGTCCGGCAAGCACGCGCACGGTGTAGGCGCCGCGTGAGAAGCCGAACATGAAGATGCGGTCGCCTTGCTGGTAATGCGTGGCGAGGAAGCAGTAGGCCCTGATGATGTTGTCGTCGAGGCCGTACCCGGTGGCGAGCCCCAGCACCATGTTGAAATTGGCCCTGAAGCGATGCCAGCTGTCCGGCTGTGTCAGGGTGCCGACGCCAGGATCGTAGAACACGGCCTGGAGTGGCGTCGTCTTGTCGGTCTTGCGCAGGCAGCGATAGAGCTTGAGCACGTTCGAGATGTTTTCGCTGATCTCGTTGCCGGTGCCGTCGCAGCAGATGACAATATTCTTCATGACAAAGGAATGTCCGCGATAATGCTACCGCAACGAGTGTAGAGCATCGGGCTGGTGTTGGGGAGGTCGGTTCCTATGGCACTTCGTCTGGGTCGCTGTTGCGCGCCGCGCGACGGACATAGCGAAGTGATCGAATGGCGCCGCCGTACGAACGGATGGTCACTCGACGTGTCCGGTCGCCCCGCGCCGGCTGCCGTGTCCAGAGTTGTCGGCTGGTCACGGCATCCGCAAGCAAAACGGCCGGATCTCTCGATCCGGCCGTTTCGATATCTCGCTTCGCTCGAAGCCCCGCCTGTGACGCGTCCGGCTTCTGCATCAATCGTGGATTTCGGCTTGCTCTCTCAGCTCGCCTTGGCGACCGGGGCAGCGTCCGCCGCTTTCTTCTCGATGGCGCGCTTCAGCTCCAGCGCGCGCGGCGACAGCGCCGCAGCGTTGGCCTTGAGCAGATAGGCGTCGAGGCCGCCATTGTGGTCGACGCTCTTGAGCGCGTTCGTCGAGACGCGCAGGCGCACGTTGCGGCCGAGTACGTCCGAGATGAAGGTCACGTTGCACAGGTTCGGCAGGAAGCGCCGCTTGGTCTTGATATTGGAGTGGCTGACCTTGTGGCCAACCTGGGGGCCCTTGGCCGTCAGTTCACAGCGCCGCGACATGGCAGTAAATCCTCTCTCATCCCCGCACCCTTCGTCCGCCTGTGTCGGCGGGCCGCGGGGGTCCAAAACTCGTCCAGCTCGTCTCTGGGAGATGCGGTCCTATAGGGGGGATGCGGCTTTTCGTCAAGGTTTTGAGGGATGGGGCCGGTGGCCCCTTAGCCACGCGCCGAATCGCAGGGCTGCCTCGCTTCACGGCGGCGGTATTTGCGCCCGCGGCACGGCGTCCGGCCATAGGCGTCCGCATGGCCGTTTTTCTCCGAAAGACGTCGTACAATCAACATCATAGCCGATCGCCGGAGACCACATAAAGGGCGTATTCGGGCGTGATGAGTGGACGTTCGCGCGATGGCGCGTCAAATCGGCCCGTCGAGCCCGGCGGATTGCAGGGGCTCACGGGGAGTTTGGGCCGCCCGATGCGGCTTCGCCGGAAGCGGAGCCGGACGTAAAGCGCTGGACAATCGGCCAGGATGTGACCGGTTCGCGTTGTTCAGGAGCGTTTTTGGCGTAAGTAACAGCAGTGGCGCGGCACAGGGGCCGGGGCCCGACAAGCGGATCGGCAGGACCATTTCGACGTGACCAACAGCACGGCCTTCTTCCGTTTCCGGCGCCTGGCGGTGGCCGGCTCCATCGCGGCGCTCCTGCTGCTGGCCCCCCACGGCGCCTGGGCACAGGCCCGGCTGGACGCCCAATATGAGGCTTCGCTGGCTGGCATCCCCGTCGGCAAGGGCACCTGGGCGGTCGAAATCGGGGATGATCAGTACGGCGCCGCAGCTCAGGGCGGCACCGCGGGCCTGCTCAAGAGCTTCTCCCAAGGATCGGGCACCGGGTCGGTGCAGGGGCGCGTCGTCAACGGCGCCCTGGTCGGGCAGAGCTACCAGGCCTCGACCACCACGGGAAAGAAGTCCGAGCAGATCCGCATCAATCTGCAGAACGGCACCGTGAAGGATTTCGCCATCGAGCCGACGCCGCCGGTCGATCCCGACCGCATTCCGGTAACGGATGCCCACAAGCGCGGCGTGCTCGATCCGATGACGGCCTCGCTGGTGCGGGTGCCGGGCAATGGCGAGCTGCTGTCGCCGGACTCGTGCCGCGGCGCTGCGCCCGTGTTCGACGGCCGCATGCGCTACGAGCTCAAGCTCGACTACAAGCGCATGGAGAACGTCAAGGCGGACAAAGGCTATCGCGGCCCGGCGCTGGTCTGCGCGGTCTACTTCACGCCGGTTGCGGGTTACATCCCGGACCGGCCGGTGATCAAATATCTCGCCCAGGCCCGCAACATGGAGATCTTCTTCGTGCCGCTCGCGGGCACGCGCATCCTGGTGCCGTTCCGGGTCGTGATTCCGACCTCTTTCGGCAAGGCGATGCTCGAGGCGACCTCCTTCATCACCCAGGCTTCGCCGCACGTCGCGAAAACGCAGTAGCGCGCGGCGGAATCCTCGTTGTCCGGCCGGCGCCGTCATTGCGAGGCCGTCCGGAAAGCCAGCATGTGTGATCCGGCGCGCGGCCTGAACGACGGCTCGCGTGAATCCGTTTGACTCTTCGCCGATTCTGATTCGACTCGGGCCTGCTCGAAACAGCGCCAGTTCCCTCGCGAAAGCGTTGCTTGTCGAGACCGTGAAAACTTGATCTAGTGCTGCCTTGATCGCGCGGCGCGAGATGTTGCGGTGAACGAAGCCGGAAAGGCGCTGGAGTCAGCGATTCGGGCGTGATTCGTTCTCAAGGCGTTCCGAAGCTTAAGCTGCGTCCCTATATGCGTAGCAATGTGACACAGGTGTGAGGATCGCAGCCTCTCAGAACGACGATAAATCCAGCATCCATCGCGCCTGACCCGCGCGCCTGCAACGCCGGCCTCGAGACCCAATTTAACGAATGGCTTTTTCGTCTTCTTCGGCAGCCTCGCCTTTCGAGCGCGCGTCCGACCGAGCTCCCGGAAGCGGCGTTACCGCCGTTCTCGGCCCCACCAACACCGGCAAGACGCATCTGGCGATCGAGCGCATGCTCGCGCATTCCTCCGGCATCATCGGACTGCCGCTGCGGCTGCTCGCGCGTGAGGTCTACAACAAGATCGCCGATCGCGTCGGCAGCGAGGCCGTTGCGCTGATCACCGGCGAGGAGAAGATCAAGCCGAAGAACCCGCGCTACTGGGTGTCGACCGTCGAGGCGATGCCCAGGGATCTCGACGTGTCGTTCCTCGCCGTCGACGAGATCCAGATCGCCGCCGATCTCGAGCGCGGCCACGTCTTCACCGACCGCATCCTCAACCGGCGGGGCCGCGACGAGACGCTGCTGCTCGGGGCTGCGACGATGCGCCCCATCATCGAGCGGCTGCTGCCGGGCGTATCGACCGTGACGCGGCCGCGGCTGTCGCAGCTCGAATTCGCCGGCGACCGCAAGATCACGCGACAGCCGCGCCGGACTGCCATCGTGGCCTTCTCGGCCGACGAGGTCTACGCCATCGCCGAGCTGATCCGCCGCCAGCATGGCGGCGCCGCTGTGGTCCTGGGATCGCTGTCGCCGCGAACCCGCAACGCGCAGGTGGCGATGTTCCAGAACGGCGACGTCGACTATCTCGTCGCCACCGACGCGATCGGCATGGGGCTCAACCTCGACGTCGACCACGTCGCCTTTGCGTCCGACCGCAAATATGACGGCTATCAGTTCCGCCGGCTCACGCCGTCGGAGTTTGCCCAGATCGCGGGCCGTGCCGGACGGGCGACGCGCAACGGCACGTTCGGCACCACCGGGCGTTGTGCGCCGTTCGAGCCCGAGCTGGTCAATGCGCTCCAGAACCACACCTTCGATACCGTGAAGGTGCTGCAATGGCGGAACTCCAGGCTTGATTTCGCGTCCTTGAGCGCGCTTCAGGTCTCATTGGCGATCGCGCCGGGGCATGAGGCGCTGACGCGCGCGCCGATCGCGGAGGATCTGCGCGTGCTCGATCATGCCGCGCGCGACGCCGAGGTGCGCGACATGGCGCATGGCGCGTCCGCGGTCGAGCGTCTCTGGGAGACCTGCCAGATCCCCGATTATCGCAGGCTGTCGCCGGCCGCCCATGCGGAGCTGGTGACCACCGTGTTCGGCTTCCTGATGCAGAAGGGGCGTATTCCGGACGCCTGGTACGCCGCACAGGTCGATCAGGCCGACCGCGTCGATGGCGACATCGACACGCTGTCGGGGCGGATTGCACAGATTCGTACCTGGACCTTCGTGGCCAACCGGCCAGACTGGCTGCGCGACCCTGATTATTGGCAGGGGATTACCCGCGAGCTCGAAAATAAATTGTCAGACGCCCTTCATGAACGGCTCACGGAGCGTTTCGTTGATCGTCGTACCAGTGTATTGATGCGGCGCCTGCGGGAGAACAGTGTTTTGAATACGGAAATCGGCAAGACCGGCGAAGTGATCGTTGAAGGGCACGCGATCGGCCGTCTGGATGGATTCACCTTCGCGCCCGACGCCGCCGAAGCCGGCTCGGAGGCCAAGGCCTTGCAGGCTGCTGCCCAGAAGGCGCTGGCCGGCGAGATCGAGGCGCGCGCCGAGAAGCTGTCCAGCGCGCCCGACGAGCACATCGTGCTCACCGCCGACGGCACGGTGCGCTGGACCGGCGACGCGGTCGCCAAGCTGGTCGCGGCCGACGACGCGTTGCATCCGCGCCTGCGCATCATCGCCGACGAGCGGCTGACGGGTGCTGCGCGCGACAAGGTGCAGGCGCGGCTCGATCTCTGGCTGAAGACGCATATCGAGAAGCTGCTCGGCCCGCTGTTCGAATTGTCCAAGGCCGAGGACATCACCGGCATCGGCCGCGGCATCGCGTTCCAACTGGTGGAGGCGCTCGGCGTCATCGAGCGCGCCAAGATCGCGGCCGAGATGAAGGATCTCGACCAGCCGTCGCGCGCCACGCTGCGCAAATATGGCGTGCGCTTCGGCGCCTATCACATCTACGTCCCGGCGCTGCTCAAGCCCGCGGCGCGCGCGCTCGCTGCGCTGCTGTGGGCCGAGAAGCAGGGCAATGTCGACATGTCCGCGCTGACCGGCGCGCAGCATCTGGCGAGCTCGGGCCGGACCTCGTTCCCGGTCGACAAGGCGCTGCCGCGCGATGCCTATCGCGTGCTCGGCTACAAGCAGGCGGGCGAGCGCGCGGTGCGCGTCGACATCCTGGAGCGGCTGGCCGACCTGATTCGTCCCGCCCTGGCCTGGCGCGACAATGCACCGGGCGAAAAGCCCGCCGGCGCCTTCGACGGCCGCGGCTTCGTGGTGACGCAGGCGATGACCTCGCTCACCGGTTCGGCCGGCGAGGACTTTGCCTCGATCCTGCGCGCGCTCGGCTATCGCATGGAGAAGCGTCCGCCGCTGCCGCCGAAGCCGGCTGAGAAGCCCGTCGAGGCTGCTGCTGCCGAGGCCGCTGCTGTGGAGACCGCCCCGGCTGAGCCGGCAGAAGCGCAGGCCGTGCCGGGCGAGGACCTCGCGCTTGTCGCCGGCGAGCCGGCCGACGAGCAGGTTCCCACCGTCGCGGAGGCCGCCGTCGCTCCGGTGACCGAGCAGACCATCGCCGTGCCCGCGGCGGTCGGCGAGGAGCAGGCGGAAACCGCGTCGGTGTCGGCCCTGGCATCGCTGCCGACCGTCGATTTCGTCACGCCCGATGCGGCGGACGACGCGTCCGTGGCCGAGACGGCTGCCGAAAGCGTCGTCGCCGAGGCGGAAGCCGCCGTTGCTGCGGATGCGCCGCAGCCAGAAGCCGCTGAGGCCGTCGCACACGAGGCAGCAAGCATCGGCGATGCTTCGGCTGAAGCTGCCGGGACTGAAGCTGCTGCTGGATCTACCGCGACCGCGGCTTCTCCGGCCGAGGCCGCTGCTGCCGCCGAGCCCGTCCTGGTCGAGGTCTGGCGGCCGGGCGGGCGCTCGGAGGAGCGCAGGCCGCGCCACGACCATCATCATCGCGGCCGGCCCAACCGTCCGCAGCACGAGCGCGGGCAGGGTGCCGGCGGCGGGCAGGCGCCTGCCGGGACGGCTCCGGCCGAGGGCGGCGAGGCGCGCGAGCGCCATCACCGCGGCCAGGGCCGACGCGACCGGATGAAGGAGTTCGGCAAGGACTTCCGCAAGGGCCCGCCGGAGGCTGGTGCGGCTCCAGCCGAGGGCGCATCGGCGCCGGCGCGCGAGGAGCGCGGGCCGCGCCGCGACCATGACGCCAAGGGGCGCGACCAGAACCGCGATCGCAACAAGGGCGGCAAGTTCGGTGGTGAGGGACGCGGCGGCCGCGACTTCGGCAAGGGCGGTCGCGACAAGCGCGACAGCGGTCCGGCGCTGCGGCCCTACGCCTCGAGTGGCGGCGGAGGCCGGGATCGCGACCGTCCGGTCGATCCCAACTCGCCGTTCGCCAAGCTTGCCGCGCTCAAGGAGCAGCTCGCGGCGAACAACCGCAAGGATTGAGCGGCAAGATCGGTTGGCAAGATAGGTTGGAAGGACAACGCCGACGTCCGACACCCCGTCAGAGCGCCAGCGCCTCGACAAATGGCTGTGGCATGCGCGGCTGGTGAAGGCGCGCACCAGCGCCGCGGCGCTGGTGTCGTCGGGCCATGTCCGGATCAATGGCGTGCGCGAGACGTCGCCCGGCCACGGGGTGAAGACCGGTGACGTGCTGACCATCGCGCTCGACCGCAGCGTGCGCGTGCTCAAGGTGACCGGCTTTGCCGAGCGCCGCGGCGATGCCGCCTCCGTGCGCGGGCTGTACGATGATCTGGATGGCGGACGATCCTGATGGATTGCGCCAGAGCAATATCCGGTTCAGTTCTTCGCCCCGCTTCACTTGCGGCACAACACGTCCTGCGCTAGTCCAAGCCAGCCGAATTGTCGATCCGTTCCGGAGCCTTGGATGACTTACGTCGTCACCGAAAACTGTATCAAGTGCAAATACACCGATTGCGTTGAGGTCTGCCCGGTAGACTGCTTCTACGAGGGTGACAACATGCTGGTCATTCATCCGGACGAATGCATCGATTGCGGCGTGTGCGAGCCGGAATGTCCGGCCGACGCGATCAAGCCGGATACCGAGCCGGGGCTGGAGAAGTGGCTGGGCGTGAACGCCGAATATGCCAAGTCCTGGCCCAACATCACCCAGAAGAAGGACCCGCCGGCCGACGCCAAGGAGCACGACGGCGAGGATGGAAAGTTCCAGAAATATTTTTCGTCGAAGCCCGGCGCCGGAGACTGACGGTCGTCTCGCGACCTGCGCGGTCACCAGCGCGCCCCGGCCTGCGGGGCGCCGTCGCGCCGATCGAAATCGTTACGCGGAAACAATGGCCTAGAACACCTCTTGCGGCGAGCGGGACGCGCTGCACGAGTTGTTCTATTCCGGCACGCTTCACTTAACCCTAACTTCGTGGATCCGTCACAATACCGCCCCTGCGGCCTCCAAATCATTGATTTTTGCGGCAAATGTGCTATATATAGCACATTCTCAGAGCCGAACCCGGCCATGCGTAACCTTTTTTGGCCGCCCTTTTAGGTTCCCGCAACATCAAACAGGGGCGTGGCAGTTCCGCGCGCAGGCTGTGTCACAGAAAACGCGTAAAAAGAGTGCTTCCAAGAGTACAAAAAAAGCCGCCGCGGCCAGCCGCAGCGTTTCCAAGGGCCGTGCCCGGACTCCTGTAAAGGAGATTCGGGCTGCCGCGAAGGCCTCGGCTGCCAAGTCCACTAAGAACAAAAGAAGCGCAATGCCTGAAAAGACTGCCAAGACTGCCGCGAAAGCATCCGCCGCGAAGACCACTCTTGCAAAGGACTCTGTTGCCAAGGCTGCGCCTGCCAAGGCCGCCGCTGCGCCCAAGGCTGCCACCAAGACCGCCGTTCCCGCAGCTGCTGCCCCTGTTGCCAAGCCCGCTGTCGCCGCCAAGCCGGCTGCTCCCGCCGCGGCCGCGCCGCGCGTCGAGGAAAAGAAGCTGCCGACCCAGCGCCAGGGCTTCAAGACCAACGAATTCGTCGTCTATCCGGCTCACGGCGTCGGCCAGATCCTGGCCATCGAGGAGCAGGAGATCGCGGGCGCCAAGCTCGAGCTGTTCGTCATCAACTTCATCAAGGACAAGATGACGCTGCGCGTGCCGACCGCCAAGGTCGCCAATGTCGGCATGCGCAAGCTGTCCGACCCGGCGCTGGTGAAGAAGGCGCTGGAGACCCTGAAGGGCCGTGCCCGCGTCAAGCGCACCATGTGGTCGCGTCGCGCCCAGGAATACGAAGCGAAGATCAATTCGGGCGACATCGTCGCGATCGCCGAGGTCGTGCGCGATCTCTACCGTTCGGAGTCGCAGCCCGAGCAGTCCTACAGCGAACGCCAGCTCTACGAAGCGGCGCTCGACCGTCTGTCGCGCGAGATCGCCGTCGTGCAGCACTCGACCGAGACCGAGGCCGTCAAGGAGATCGAGACGCAGCTCGCCAAGAGCCCGCGCCGCGGTGCCAAGACCGAAGCCGATGCGGTCGCCGAAGGTGATGCCGACGCCGAGGGCGATGATATCGATGGCGACGACACCGCCGTGGCCGACGAGGCCGCCTGATCGACCGTTAGCGCGTTTTCCAATTAGTTGCTTACGAAAGCCCGGCCGAAAGGTCGGGCTTTTTGTTTGGGATGCACGTCGACGGCACCGCTTCATGGCCATGGTGTAGACGTGCTCGCCGTTCGCGAGTTGGCGATGGACTGCGTGCGAAGGTGGGGCGCTGGTCGCACTTGCTCCGCTGTCGTCCCGGCGAACGCCGGGACCCATAATCCCGGCGCCTGCAAGGACGCGCGCTGGAGCTCCAGCGCTCCAGCCATTTGCACTTGCGGTTATGGATCCCGGGTCGGCGCCCGGCAACGCTGTCGCGTTGCCGGTCTTGCCCGGGACGACAGTTGTCGTGTGGCCGTCCTGGCATGGCATCAACCCGCCGGGGCAAGCGGGGAATCCGTCCCTCAGCCCGTCACTCCACCACGATCTTGACGCGGTCGCGGACCTTGACCTGGGCGCGGGCGTCGAGCCCGTTCAGCACCCGGAAGCGCTCGACCGGACGGTCGACGCCGGTCATGCGGTGCGCGAGCGACTCGACCGTGTCGCCCGGCTGCACGGTGATCACCTTGATGCGCAGCGGCCGCGCCGACTGGATCTCCTCCAGGCTGAGCCGGCGGAACGAGTTCACCGTCTCCCGCGCATTGCGCTCGCTCTCGGTGGTCTTCTGGCGAGAGGCGAAGATGAAGCGGTAGACGTCGCTGCCGACGCGCAGCGCGTAGACCTTGAACTGCCAGGGATCGCCGCTCGCCGAGGTCGAGGCCGCCGGGAAGCCGTTGATCGTCAGCTCCTCGGTCGCCGACTTGTCGACGTTCTCCATCCAGCCGGAATTGAGATAGTCGCCGAGCGTCTGCTGGGCAGGCACGCGCACCACGTCGAAGCGCATCGCCTGGGCGCCGCCTTCGCGCACGCCGATCACCGCCTGCGCGGTGTTGTCGAGCGTGAAGTTCTCCGGCGCCTGGAAGGTGAAGCCGAGCTTCGGATGCAGGAAGCGCCGCCCACGCACGAAGCCCTCGCTCGGGTCCTCGCCGTAGACGATGTTGTCGACCGCAGCCAAGTAGGTCTCGCGGTCATGCTCCCTGGCCTCGGGGGAGACGTATTGCTTGGCGATGGCGGCAGCGTTCTGCACCCGCTCCGGCGTCGCCGGATGCGACGACAGGAAGTCCTGCGCGCGCGGGTCGATCGCGACCTTGCCGGCCTTCAGCTCGGCGTTGCGCTCCATCGAGCTTAGGAAGCGCGCCGCGCCGTAGGGATCGAACTTCGCCTTGGCGGAGATGCCGACGCCGATGCCGTCGGCCTCGAACTCCTGGGTGCGAGAGAAACTCGCCATCGTCAGCTTGGTCTTGGCGAGCGCCAGCGCCGTCAGGTCCGGATCGTTGCCCATGTCGGAGACGACGCGGGTCACCACTGCGGCCTGCCGCGCCTGGTCCTCGCGAATCGCAGCATGGCGCGCCAGCACATGCGCCATCTCGTGGCTCAGCACCGACGACAATTCGGAGGTGTCGTTGGCGAGCGCGATCAGGCCGCGCGTCACGTAGAGCTGGCCGGTCGGCAGCGCGAAGGCGTTGACCGCACCGGAGTTCAGGATCGTGACCTTGTAGCCCTGGTCGGGCCGATCGGACACCGCCACCAGCCGGTCGACGATCTTGCCGATCAGGCCCTCGAGCTGGGGATCCTCATAGGCACCGCCATAAGTAGCAAGAATGCGCTCGTGCTCGCGATCGCTCGCCGGCGTCGTCTGCACCATCGCCGGCTTCGGCCGCGGCGTCGGCATCGGCGCCGTCGCCTGCTGCAACTTGCCCATGTCGCTGCAACCGGACAACGCCAGTCCCAGGCACAGCAACGCCGGTGCGATCCACGAACCGCAGTTCATCACCGTCATGCGCTTTCGAACAGACAGGCTCACGTCGCTACTCACGTACCTCAGCGGTCAATTCCCGCTCAAAATCTCGATCTGGGCGATCTGCGTCAGTTCCAGTCTCGGACCCGCATGCGCTTCGATCCAACCGCGCACGCGAACCTGTCGATTCGCAAGTGATTTGACGTCGATGCCGGCACCTTCCAATACCGCCATCATACGCTTTGGAATAGTCACCGCGAAGCCCCGTGTCCAGCTACGAGCGAAGTTCAGATAAGTTGTTGTCCCCGTCTGTCGTACGGACAACACCTTCCCTTCGACAACCGTAAATTGCCCTACGCGAGACAAAATATCGTCTGGACTTTCCGTGTTTTTTATGACGGTCCCAATCTTCCAGAGACCGCGTCCGGCGCTGCGTGCCTCGGCTTCCGCCGCACCCAGGCTGAGGGCGCAATCCCGGTCCGGCAGGTCGATCCCGCGCAGCACGGCGCCCTGCCGGAGCAGCTCGCTCTGCACCGGCTGGTCCGCACCGGCCACGAAGGCGAAGGCGCGCTGCCGGCCGTAGCGGTCCGGAGTGTCGTCCTCGCCGCGCAGCACGACGTCGCGGCCGCGCAGCAGCACGCGCAGCGTATCCATCGACGTCGCGCGCTGCTCGTCCGGCGGCGCCTCGATGCCGGCGAGCCTGACCTCTCGGCCGTCGTCGAGACGGAAGCCGCGCGCATCGATGATCTCGCTGACGTGTCCTTCGCCGAGCTCGGCGAACATGCACGGCGCGGCGTGACTCGCCGACATCATCGCGATGATCGCGACGCTCGCACCGAGCGCAATCAGCCTCCATCTGCTCCGCATCCTGCGCTCTCTCGTCATGCTGCATCATCGCACGAAATTTCCATTCCACTGAGCGGAAAGCGGCGACCGGCGACGCTTTTGCTGAGCGTGCTGAGCGCTTGCCGCATGCGAAAGCGTGCGCCATGATGCGAACTATCAACGAGGCCGTCGCCATGTAGCGACGTGCCCGGCAGGGAGGATATCGATGAGCAGAACCATCCGCGGCGCGGCGGCGTCGTTGTTCATGCTGGCGTCGGCGCTGACGTTCTCTGCGGGCGTGGCGCATGCGCAGAGCAAGCCGCCGCTGAAGATCGGCGGCATCCTGGACATGTCGAGCCTCTACGCCGACATCACCGGTCCCGGCAGCGAGACCGCGGCGAAGATGGCCGTCGAGGATTTCGGCGGCGAGGTGCTGGGCCGCAAGATCGAGGTGCTTGCGGCCGACCATCTCAACAAGGCCGATCTCGCCGCCAACATCGCCCGCGACATGCTCGACAACCAGGGCGTCGAGATGATCTGGGATGTCGCGGCCTCCGCCACCGCGCTGGCCGCCGGCGAGATCGCCAAGGCGCGCAACAAGATCATCATCTTCAACGGTCCCGGCTCTGTCAGGCTGTCCAACGAGGCCTGCGGCCCGTACACCGTGCACTACGTGTTCGACACCTTCGCGCAGGCCAATGTCACGGGATTGGCGGCGGTGAAGTCCGGCCTCGACAGCTGGTTCTTCCTGACCGCGGATTACGCCTTCGGCCAGGATCTGGAGAAGGACACCACCGCCGTGGTGGTGAAGTCGGGCGGCAAGGTGCTCGGCAGCGTGCGTCATCCGCTCAATACGTCGGACTTCTCGTCCTTCCTGCTGCAGGCGCAGGCCTCCAAGGCCAAGGTGATCGGCCTCGCCAATGCCGGCGGCGACACCATCAACGCGATCAAGCAGGCCGCGGAGTTCGGCCTCAGCAAAGGCGGCCAGAAGCTGTCGCCGCTGCTCGCCTTCGTCTCCGACATCGACAGCGTCGGGCTCGAGACGGCGCAGGGGCTTCTGGTCGCGGAAGCGTTCTATTGGGATCTCAACGACGACACCCGCGCCTTCACCAAACGCTTCATGGAGCGCACCAGGCGCGTGCCGACCTCGGCCCAGGCGGGGGTCTATTCCTCCGTCACGCACTATCTGAAAGCCGTGAAGACGGCCGGGACGACCGATGCGGACGCCGTCATGAAGGCGATGCGGGCCACACCCATCAACGACATGTTCGCCAAGGGCGGCCGCATCCGCGAGGATGGACGCATGGTGCATGACATGTACCTGTTCGAGGTCAAGAAGCCGTCGGAATCGAGGGGGAAGTCCGACGACTACAAGCTGCTCGCGACCGTGTCGGGCGACGAGGCATTCCAGCCGCTCGAGGCGTCGCGCTGCCCGCTTGTGAAGAAGTGACGGCCGGGGCCACGGCATTCCGGGGCGCGCCCGAGCAAGGCGCAAACTCTGCCGCGACATCCGTCGTTCCGGGGCAACGCGCAGCGTTGAACCCGGAACCTCGATGTGAGTCCATCAGCTCGGGATTCCGGGCTCGACGCCGCCGTGTCGCCCCGGAATGACGGGAGACATAACACCAGGAAACAACAAGGAGCGCCGGCCATGACCACCAACACGACAGTCCTGCAGCATCTCGACTCCGGCCTGCTCACGATCACGATGAACCGTCCGGAGCGACGCAACGCGCTCAACAGCGACCTGACCAAGGGCCTGGTCGAGGCGGCGCATCGCGCGGCCAATGATCCGGAGGTGCGTGCGGTGCTGCTCAAGGGCGCCGGCGGCACGTTCTGCGTCGGCGGCGACGTCAAGGCGATGGCCGAAGCCAAGACCGCGCCCTCGTTCGAGACCAAGGTGACGACCTTGCGCGAGCGCATGGAGGTGTCGCGGCTGCTGCACCAGATGCAGAAGCCGGTGGTGGCGCAGATCGACGGCGCGGCCGCCGGCGCCGGCCTGTCGATCGCGCTGGCCTGCGATCTGCGGGTGGCCGGCGAGTCGGCCAAGATCACGACGGCCTTCGCCAAGGTCGGGCTGTCGGGCGATTTCGGCGGCACCTACTTCCTCACGCAACTGCTCGGCAGCGCCAAGGCGCGGGAGCTGTATCTGACCTCGCCGGTCCTGACGGCGCAGGAGGCGCTCGCCCTGGGCATGGTCACCAAGGTGGTGCCCGACGCCGAGGTCGAAGCCGCCACGCGCGCGCTGGCGCTGTCGCTGGCGCAGGGGCCGAGCGTGACGCTCGGCTACATCAAGCGCAACATCAACAATGCCCAGACGATGACGCTGGAGGCCTGCTTCGACGCCGAGGCGATGCATCACTCGCGCTGCAGCGAAACAGAGGATCACAAGGAGGCGGCGAAAGCCTTCGTCGAGAAGCGCGCGCCGGTGTTTCAGGGTCGGTAGCTCCGCGTTCTCCGTCATTGCGAGCGAAGCGACGCAATCCAGGGTCATGGCCTGAGCTCTGGATTCCGTCGCGTCGCTCGCAATGACGCCGCGGGCTTGTGTGAACACGTGATTCCTCAAAGAGGGCTGCGATGCCTTACCTCCACCTCCGTCAGATCTGCCTGGTCGCGCCCCGGCTCGAGCCGGTGGTCTCGGACATCACCGCGATCATGGGGCTGGAGGTCTGCTACCGCGATCTGCATGTCGCCAAATACGGACTGGAGAATGCGCTGCTGCCGGTCGGGCCGATCCTGCTCGAGGTGATTGCGCCGACCCGCGAGGACACCGCGGCGGGACGCTTCCTCGACAAGACCGGCGGCCGCGGCGGCTACATGGCGATCTTTTCCTGCGATGATCCCGATGGCCGCGCCGCCCGCGCCAACGAGATGGGTGTGCGGACCGCCAACGTGATCGATCATCCGCCCTATCACGGTGTGCAACTGCATCCGCGTGACTGCCGCGCCGCCTTCATCGAGCTCAATCACACCGAGGGCAGCGACGATGTGCTTGGCGCCTATCCGCCCGCCGGGCCGGATTGGACGCGCGCGATCCGCAGCGACGTGACGACGGCGATGACCGAGGTGGTGCTGCGGAGCCCCGAGCCGACCTCGCTCGCCGCGCATTGGGGGCGGATTCTCGACGTGGTGCCGGCGGCCGGCAGCGATGGTGTTGAGCAGTTGTACTTGCCGAACGCCCGTATCCGTGTCGAACCCGGCGAGCGCGAACTCATGAGCGGCCTGACGTTCCGCGTCGCCGATGCTGCACGTGTGGCCGACGCCGCGCGCGCCCGTGGCTATGCGGTTTCAGGCGGTTGTTTCACGATTGGCGGCGTTGCCTTCGCGTTGCAGGGGGCGGTCGCCAGTTAGTTGCTCGTCATGGCCCGGCCATGACGACGTTGGAAGCTCGAGGCTCGTCACCGCCCCTTGAAGTTCGCGAAGCGCCGCTCCTCCGTTGCCTTGACGCCTTCCTTGAAATCCTCGGTCGCGCGCAGCCGGGTCTGTTCGGCGAGCTCGTGCTCGGTTGCTGCCATCACACGGTCGGCGAGGCTGGCGCGCATCGTCGCGCGGGTCGACAGCAGGCCGAGCGGCGAGCATTCGGCGATCTCGGCGGCGAGCTTCATCGCTGCTGTCCGCACCTGGTCCTGCGGCACGCATTCATTGGCGAGCCCCATCTTCAGCGCCTCTTCGCCGGTGACACGGCGGCTGGTGTAGAACATCAGCTCGGCGTTGTTCTTGCCGATCAGCTCGGGCAGCGTCACCGTCAGCCCGAAGCCGGGATGGAAGCCGAGCTTGGTGAAATTGGCGGAGAAGCGCGCTTCCGGACAGGTGACGCGGAAGTCGGCCGAGACGGCGAGGCCGAGCCCGCCACCGATTGCGGCGCCGTGCACGGCGGCGACCACCGGTTTCTTGCAGCGGAAGATCCGCACGGCCTGCATGTAGAGGTGGTTGATCGCCCCGAGGCTGTCGGCCGGATCGCCCTTTGCGCCGGCCGCTTCCTGCGCCTGGCGCGCCGGATCGGTGAAGTTGGCGCCGGCGCAGAACGCCTTGCCCTGGGCCGCCAGCACCGAGGCGCGGATCTCGATGTCGCGGTCGAAGCCTTCGAGCGCGTCGGCGATCTGGTTGATCAGCGAAATGTCGAAGAAGTTGAGCGGCGGCCGGCGAATCTCGATCAGGCCGACATGGCCGTGGATCTCGACCCCGATGTCAGGAAAGTGGGTCATGGTTGTGGTCTCCGATTCTGCTTTCCGGGCGTCGTTGCGAGCGAAGCGAAGCAATCCAGAATCTTGGCGCGGCTCTGAATCGCTTCGCTGCGCTCGCGACGACGGTTCATTGCCAGCGCTATCAGTTCGCGACCGCCGGAATGCTGTCTGCCTCACCTCAGTCCCAGCCCGCGGGCGATGATGCCGCGCAGCACCTCAGTGGTGCCGCCCTGGATCGTCAGCTTCGGCGCGGTCTGCATCGCAAATGTCAGCTGGTTCTCCAAGGTTTCGCGATTTCCTGCGTTCTCCTCGACGAAGGCGGCGAGGTCGCGGACGCGGTGCGGCAGCTGCTGCTCCCATACCGTGCCGACGTCCTTGACGATCGAGGCCTCGACCACCGGCTCCTTGCCGGCCTGCAGCATGCCGGCCACCGACACCGACATCCGCCGCATCGCATGCAGCTGCGCCACCAGCCGGCCGATGCCCTCGGCGCTGCGCGTGTCCGGATCGGGACCGACCGCGCGCACCAGCTCGGTCAGCACGTAATAGGTTTCGAGGAAACGCTCCGGCCCCGAGCGCTCATAGGCGAGCTCGGAGGTGGCCTGCTTCCAGGCGCCGTCGATCTCGCCGAGCTGATGATCGTCCGGCACGAAGGCGTCGGTGAAGACGACCTCGTTGAACTCCTTCTGCCCGGTGATCTGGCCAATCGGATTCACCTTGATGCCGGGCGATTTCATGTTCACCAGGAACTGCGTCAAGCCATGACGCCTGTTCTCCTTGGTCGACGGCGAGGTGCGGAAGATCGCGATCATGTAATCGGCCATGTGCGCCGACGTCGTCCAGATCTTCGAGCCGTTGATCAGCCAGCCGCCCTCGGTCTTGGTCGCGCGCGTCTTGGCGGCGAACAGGTCGGATCCCGAGTTCGGCTCGCTCATGCCGATCGCGAAGCACAATTCGCCGCGGCAGATGCGCGGCAGGATGTCCATCTTGATATGCTCGGGTGCGTAGCGCAGCAGGATCGGTCCGCTCTGCCGGTCGGCGACGAAGAAGCGCCTGACCGGCGCGTTGGCGACCCGCATCTCCTCGGTCACGACGTAGCGCTCCAGGAACGAGCGCTCGTGGCCGCCATATCGTTTCGGCCATGTCATGCCGATCCAGCCGCGCGCGCCGACGCGGGCCGCAAACTCACGTGCGTCGGCATCCTCGCGCTTGGGCTGGTACGGGTTGAAGGTGCCGGCCGCGATCTCATCAGCGAGGAAGGCGCGCACCTCCTTGCGGAGCTCCTCGCATTCCCTCGGCAGGCGGATCGGATCGAAACGAAGTGCGGTCATGCGGCAATCCCCTTCGTCGTCAGCGCGAGGCGACCAGCGGCCACAGCTCATCGGCGCCGCGCGCGGCGACGCGCCTGCCGAGCTCGACGGCCCAATGACTCTCGGAGCCGAAATCGTCGCGCCAGGCGAGCGCGCGCAGCGAGAAGCGATGCAGGATGTGCTCGGTGGTGAAGCCGATCGCGCCGTGGACCTGATGCGCGATCGCCGCGCCCTTTTCGGCGGCCTCGGCGCAGCGGATCTTGGCCGCGGCGGCTTCGAGAAACACCGCCTCGTCGAATGCGCCGGCACGCGCGATCGCATCCGCGGCGGATGTCGCGGCCGCGCTCGCGGCGGCGCTCTCACCGGCCAGCCGTGCCAGGTTGTGCTGCACCGCCTGGAATTTGCCGATCGGCTTCTCGAAGGCGACGCGCTCACCGGCATAGTTGACGCTGATCGCGAGCAGCCGATCCAGCGCGCCGGCGATCTGCAGTCCGCGGGCGACGCCGCCCATCAGCATCAAGGTCGTGGCGTCGAAGCCGGCCGGTGCTGGCCGGCGTGCCAGCGGCGTGATTGTGTCGAACGTCACCGTGTCGCTGGGATCGTTGGCGAGGTTGAGGCCCGCCTCGATGCGCAGGCGCGCGGTCTCGACCAGCGCGATCGACACGCCGTCTCCGCCCTGGGCGAGCACGGCAACATGCTGCGCCGTCCTGGCGAACGGCACGCCGCGGGCGCGGCCGGACAATGTGCCGTCGGTGTCGAGCGTGATCCGGTCCCTCGGATGAGCCGGCGCGATCGTCATGGGGCCGTCGGGCGAGGCAATGCCGCCTTGCTGCAGCAGCCAGCCCGCGAGCAGCGTCTCGGCCAGCGGCACCGCAATCGCAAAACGGCCGGCGGCATTGATGATCTCAAAGCCGTCGGCGAGGTCAGTGCCGGCGCCGCCGAACTCCTCGCCCACCCAGGCGAGCGGCAGGCCGGCCTCGCTCAGCGCCCGCCACAGCGGCGCCGTCCAGCGGCCGTCCTTGTCGTGATTGATCGTCTGCGGGTCGGCGAGATCGGCGAAGATCTTTTCCGCGGTCGCAACGACGATGTTCTCAGCTTCCGCCACAGCGCTCCTCGCCCTCGTTGTCGTCGGTCTCGGCGCGCCATGTCCTGCGCGCGCCGGCGATGTTTTGCCGGCATGATGAGCGCAAGCGACGGTCCTGACAAGCGTAGCCCGCTGCAGGGCCCCGTCCGCTCGCCGCATGGAGGCGAGCGATTTCCGCGCTGCGGAGATTTTGCCGATTTTGCAGATGCAGCGATGTTGGCTAAGAAGAAGCAAAGCAAACAGGGAGGTGCGGAATGGCTGAAGGTCTGTGCGCGATCGTGACGGGTTCGGCGTCCGGCCTCGGAGCCGCGACCGCGTTGCTGCTGGCGAAGGCCGGCATGCGCATCGTCGTGAACTATTCGAACAGCAAGAGTGAGGCCGAGCAGACTGCCGATCTCTGCCGCAAGGAAGGTGCCGAGGTCGTCGTCGTCCAAGGCGACGTGTCGCGCGACGAGGATTGCCGCAAGATCGTCGCCGCCGCTGCGGCCTGGGGCCGGCTGGATGCGCTCGTCAACAATGCCGGCACCACCAAGCACGTACCGCACGATCAGCTCGACGGCCTTTCGGCCGAGGATTTCCAACGCATCTTCGCGGTCAACACCATCGGCCCCTTCCAGATGGTGCGCGCTGCGCGGCCGCTGCTCGAAGCGGCGGCCAAGGCGACGGCGCGTGCGTCCGCGGTCGTCAACGTCTCGTCGGTGGCCGGCATCAGCGGCGTCGGCTCGTCGGTTGCCTACGCCGCCAGCAAGGGCGCGCTCAACACGATGACGCTGTCGCTGGCCCGCGCCCTGGCGCCCGCGATCCGCGTCAACACCGTCTGCCCCGGCTATATCGATACGCCCTGGTTCACCAAGGGCCGCGGCGAGGCCGGCGCCAAGCAGGTGCGCGATGCCGTGGTGGCGCGGGTGCCGCTGCGCGCGGCTTCATCCGCCGAGGATATCGCGCAGCTCGTGGCGTTCCTGGCGAGTCCGGCGTCAGGCCACATGACCGGCGAGGTCGTGCGCATGGATGCGGGGATGCATCTGTTGGGGTGAAATGGTCATGGCGAGCGGCCGCTGTGGTCGCTCGCAATGACGTGGCGTGAGGCGGTTACCGATTGAAATCGCGGATCGTGCCGCTGGCGACCAGCCTGTTCCAGATGAATAGCACCACGACCGCGCCGAGGGTCGCGGTCACGTAGCCCGCGCCCTGGTCGGGGCCGTAGCGGCCGATGGCCTGCCCGATGGCGGTGGCGAGGAACGCGCCGAGGATTCCGAGCACGATGGTCAGGATGAAGCCGGAGGGATTGTTGGGACCCGGCGATAGAAGCCGCGCCAGGAAGCCGGCGACCAGCCCGACGATCAGAATGTGCAGCATGAGTGTCGTCCTTCCCGTCAGCGATCGCGGAGCGTCAGATCCGGCCCGCCAACTCGTGCTCGGTCGGCAGCCGCCCGTCCGGCGTGAGCTGATCGATCACTTTCGGCAGGTACTGGCTCAGCCCGTTCAACAGCTCCTCGCGCGACAGCCCGCTCTGCGCGGTGAGCTGATCGATCTGATCGGCGCCGAGCGCATTGGCGAGATCGCCGGGCGAGATCGGCTTGTTCTCGCCGGGGGAGACCCAGGAGTTCGCGGTGTCGCCATGGCCCTTGTCCTGGAACTGGCGCAGGAGATCGCCGAGCCCGCCCGACAGCACGCTGCCGGCGGCACCGCCCGCAAGCAGGCCGCCGAGGCCGCCGGCGATGATGTTGCCGAGGCCGCCACTCAATCCGCCGCCGAGCGGTCCGCCTTGATTCCCGGTCGGCTGGGGCGGCGGGACCGGCGCTGGCGCCGCGTTCGGCTGCTGCCCATTCTGCGAGAAATGCTTCACCGCTTTCCACGCCAGCAAAGCGAGGATCGCCATCGTCATCGGCGACATGCCGCCGCTCTTCTGCGTGGTCGGATGACTCGGCCCGTTCGGGCCGTTCTGCATGCCGTTGAGGATATCGAGTAGACCCATGACCCTGCCTCCTGCGCCCCACGCCGACAAAACCTATGGGCTTGCACGCGGCGTTACAAGCCGCGTGCAGAATGGTCGCACAGGGGGAACGTGTCGCGCGCGGCTCAGTTCCTGGCTTCGGCCCGTTTCGGCGCCTTGGCTCCGGGCGGCGCGGCCGCGGTCTGGCTCGGGCCGGTGAACATCCGCTTCAGTTCGTCGAGCTTCTCGGACAGGACCGGAAAGTTGCACGAGAACGAATCGCGGCGCCAGCCGTCCTTGGCACATTGCGCCGCCTTGATGCGGGCGCGTGCCTCCACGTTCGACGTCGGCGGTGGCAATCCGCCTTGCGCGGACGAAGCCGGCGGCTTGCTCGGCCGTTGCGGCGGCGGGGCCGGCATGGCCGGCTTCGGCGGCTCGATCGCGGCCCGCGCCGTCATGTCCCTGAGCGAGGGCTGGAGGTCCTGCGTTTGCGGCCGCGACATCATCGCCGAGCTCATGTTGGCGTGGCGCTGGCGCTCGAGGTATTGCGTATACTGCTGGTCGATGAACTTCTGCTCTTCGGCCGTGGGATTGGGACCGGCAATGTCGAAGCTGCGATCCTGCATGAAGTCGTAATAGACATAGCCGCCGCCCGGCTTCCGTCTCCCGGCAAATTTAGCGTTGCACTGCGCCAGCGCCGCCGTCTTCTCCTCCTTGGAGGCCGACTTCTCGGCGGCGTCGGCGCATTCCTCGAAATCCGTCGGGGAGCGGCTCCACCACTCTGCGTGCGCGCGTGGAGGTTGCACGGCGGGCAAGCAGGTGATCGCTGCAAAGATCAGTACTGGCAGGCGGGGTGGGTACACGAACGGCAATCCTCAGCGGCTCCCCGCCTCAGATGACGGGAGATTGTCGCCATTTTGCGGCGAGGTGTGACTCCAATGCTGCGTAATTTGCGACTTTCTTCTTTATTTGCCGTGGTTCCGTGATCTGGTTGCCACAGTCGGGTCGGCATTGACGGCGGTGCCGCTCGTGAATCGCACCTTGCTGTGGCGCCGGAACGATACGCAGCATCTTTCCACCATTTTCATCCCGCCGTAGTTGACAAAACTAATCTTGACGTTGGAAAGATTGGTGTTGACGGAACCGGGCGAGCGCTCCTATGAATATCTTGACAATGGAAAGATAAACTGCGCGCGTCCGGCGCGGAGGAGGCGGCCATGAAAGTGTTCCTCACGGTCAAGCTGGCGCTGCTGCCGTTCGTCGTGTTCTGGGCGCTACTGGCCTGGCACCAGCCGGCATGGGCGGTGTGGTCCGCGCTGGGCCTGGCGCTGGCCGCCAATGTCTGGCGCGCCTCCCGGGGCCAGCTCGCGCCGCTGGAACTCGGAAGCCTCGCGCTGTTCGTCGTGCTGGCGATCGCCAACGACGTCGCGCCGAATTGGACGGCCGGCAATGCGCTGTGGCTGTCCTTCGCAGGGCTCGGCCTCATCAGCTTTGCTTCGCTCGCCGTCGGTCGTCCCTGGACCGCGGACTATTCCCGGTCGGCCTATGCCGACAGCGCCGCGACGCCCCAGTTCCACCTGATCAACATGATGATGACCGGGCTCTGGGGCGTCCTGTTCCTCGTGCTCGGCCTGTGCCGCTGGGCCGGCGTCGCCTCCTGGATCACGACGATGATCGTCGTCGGCGGCGCGCTGATCTCGATCTTCGGCCCGCGCTTCGCGATTCGCCAGGCCTTGCTGCGCATGCGGGCCGCGCGCGAGGAGTGCCAATGGCCGGCGCCGAGCTTCACCCAGGCGGCCGACACCGAGTGCGACGTCGCGGTGATCGGCGCGGGCATCGGCGGGCTGACGGCGGCAGCCCTGCTCGCGGAGTCCGGGCTGAAGGTGAAGGTGTTCGACCACCACGTCGTGCCCGGCGGCTTCTGCCACACTTATCTGCGCAAGGCCCACCACGACAACAAGCCCGTGCTGTATCGCTTCGATGCCGGGCCGCACGATTTCTCCGGCGTCTGGCTCGGCGGGCCGGTCGACAGCGTGCTGCGCCGGCTCGGCGTCGCCAACCGCATCCAGTGGAAGCGGGTCATTCACTCCTACCGTCTCGCCGGCCGCCGCATCGACGTGCCCGAGGACTGGCGCGCCTATGTCCGACTGCTCTGCGAGATGTTTCCGGCCAGCGCGGACGGGCTGACCCAGCTGTTCGACACCATCCATGCCATCTTCGAGAGCATGTATGCGACGGGGCAGGGCCGCAGCGGCATTCCCGGCATGCCGGCCACATTGGAGGAGATGCTGGCCTTCCCGCGCAAGCATCCGCAGGCGTACCGCTGGATGAACCGCCCGTTTGACGAGCTGGTCGCCGCCCATGTCTCCGATCCCGAGCTGATCGCCTATCTCAATGCGCTGTCGGGCTATCTCGGCGACGGCAGCGAGAAGCTGAGCTGCGCCCAGATGGTCCCGATCTTCGGCTACTACTTCAAGGGCGGCTTTTATCCGGTCGGCGGCTCCGGCCACCTCGCGGACGTGCTCGCCGAGGCGGTCACTGCCCGGGGCGGCGAGGTGCATCTGAAATCCAAGGTCGCGCGCATTCTGGTCGAGGACGGCCGTGCCGCCGGTGTCGTGCTCGGCAATGGCCGCACGGTCCGCGCGCAGGCGGTGGTCTCGAATGCCGATCTCGGCCGCACCTTGACCGAGCTTCTGAGGCCCGACGATCTGCCCGCCGTCTTTCGTGAGCGTGCCCGCACCCTCGCGCCGGCCACGTCGTGCTTCTCGGTGCATCTCGGCCTCGACATGGTGCCCGACATCGCGCCCACCACGCATCTCGACTCGCCGATGGGGATCGGCCTCGCGGTGATGTCCAAGCTCGATCCGTCGGCTGCGCCCGACGGACATGCGACGATGACGATCATCACCCTCGTTCCTCACGAGCAGGCCAAGGGCTGGTTTCCGGGCGAGGGCGGCGACGACTGGAAGGCGTGGCGCCGCTCGCCGGACTACGAGGCGCGCAAGCAGCAGCTCGGCGATGCCATGGTCGCGGCCGCCGAGACCATCATTCCCGGCCTGTCGCAGCACATCGTCTACCGCACCGACGCCAGCCCCGTGACCTATGCGCGCTACGACCTCGCCAGCGACGGTGCGATCTATGGCCTGGCCCGGTCGGGACGGCTGAAGGGCGCCAAGGCTCCGCTGCGCAACCTCGTCATCGCCGGCGGCGGCAATGCCGGAGCGGGCGTCGAGGCCGTGGTGATCTCGGGCGCTGAGGCGGCCGAAGCGCTCGTGCCCGGCCTGCTGGCGCGCGCATCAGAGGTCGCGTCGGATCCGCTGAAGGCACGGGCGCGGGCGGCGTGAGCGCGCCGCCTGCCGCAGCTCGGGCGCATCAAGGCGTATAGAGGTAGCGCAGCAGGGTGCGGCCGACGGTCTCCAGGCTCTGCGCCGAGCACTGCTCGATCGTATCCTGCGTGGTGTTGAAATAGGGCTCGTAGTCGAAGTCGATGACGAGGAAGCTCGGAATCCCGGCCTGCTGCAGCGCCGTGTGGTCGTCGCTGATCGGATACGCCGTGGGCTCCGGCGAGAACGCCGATGGCGCGATACGGCTGCCGATGCTCCAGAACCTCTTGACCTCGGGCAGCGCCGAGGCCAGCGACGAGGGCTCCGGCTGCAGCTTGAGATCCTTGTCGCAGACCATGTCGAAATCGACCGCCTTCTCCGGCTTGTGCGCCGGATAATAGGTCTTCAGATTGGCCGCGAAATGCGGCGAGCCCAGCGGACGCCAGGTCGGATCGCCGGCGCCGAGCGATTTCGGCCCCTCCTCGCCGTCGAAGAAGATCATGTCGATGCCGACGTCGGGCTTCGGCGACAGCGACAGCACGCGTGCGGTCTCCAGCAGCAGCGCGACCGCCGAGGCGGAGTTGTTGGCCCCCGGCATCGGTACGTCCGGCGATTTCGGGTCGCGATAGGCCTTGACGATGCTGTCGTAATGCGTCGCGACGATGATGCGGCGCGGGTTCTGCGCCTGGAAGCGGGCGATGATGTTGGTCAGCGGGATCGTCTTGCCGTCGTCGCCCTTGGCGGTGAAGCTCTGCGTCAGCACCGCGTCCGCCGCGCTCTTGGCCATCGCGGCCTTGATGTAGTCGATCGTCTTCTGATGGCCCGGCTCGCCCATCGAGCGCGGCGTGAATTTCAGCAGGTCCGCGATATGGGCCATCGCGCGCTGCCCGTCCCAGAGCTCGATCTGCGCCTCTGCGGCGCGTGCCGCGGGGGATGCAAACAGCAATGCCGCCATTGCCACCGTAGCGGTCAGGCGAGGCCAGAACTCAGTCATCGAGAAGCTCTTCAAAATGAAAATCAGGACGTCTTCTTGCCGAACGGAATGAACAGGATGCCGGCGCAGACAGCCAGCGCCACCGCGAAATAATAGGTGATCGCGCGCGAGCCGATCGTCGGGATCAGCGCGAAGGTCGTGACCAGCGTGCCGACGACGTTGCCGATGGTCGAGACGCCGTAGACCAATCCGGCGACGCGGCCGGCCTCGTCGGCCGAGCGCGTCAACAGGCTGACGGCGATCGGGGAGAAGGTGCCGAGCAGGGTCAGCGGCACCAGCAGCAGCGCGGTCGAGGCCATCAGCGTGGCCGCCGGACCGTCGCCGACCGTGTCGAGGATGTCGGCCATGACGATGTCGGCCGTCGCCGGCACGAGCGCCATGTAGGCGGCGGCGATCAGGATCATGGTGCCGATGGTGCGCGTCGTCGGCTGCCGGTCGACGATGGCGCTGCCGGCGAAATAGCCGATCGCGAGCGCGCACAGCACCGTCGAGATCAGGCTGGCCCAGGCGCCGATGCCGCTGCCGAAATACGGGTTGAGATAGCGGCTGCCGAGCATCTCGAAGCCCATCAGCACGCAGCCGACCAGGAACGAGCAGAGATAGATCGCCAGCAGGCCCGAGCGTGACACCGGCGCGCTCACGGCAGCTTCCTGTTGTGGCGCTCGATGCTCTTCAGCGCCTCGACCGGCGCGAAGTCGTCTGTCAGCACCTTGGCGTTTGCATCGATCACCTGGCCGCCGTCGATCTCGATGCGCTTGCGCTGCGCCAGCATCTCGGCAAGCTTGTAGCGGAAGCCGAACTCCTTGTCGCGCTCCTGCGCGATGGCGGCGAGATCCTCGGGCTTCCGCTCGTCGCCGAGATAGCCGACCATGACGATGTTGCCGCCGGCCTCGTAGAAGTCGACCTGCGGGAACACGCTGTGAATGGTCTTGACCGCGGCGTCGAACAGCATGGTCGACGGCTCGACGTTCTGCGCCACCACGCCGCCCTCGGCGAGATGGTCCTTGACGAGCTGGTAGAATTCCTTGGTCAGCAGATGGAACGGCACGAACGGCCCACGATAGGCGTCGATCAGGATGATGTCGTAGCGCTCCTTGGATTCCTGCACGAACAGCCGGCCGTCGCGGTTGGCGACGTGGAAGTTCGGCTCCTCCTTGATGCCGAAATATTTCTTGGCGAGCTCCAGCACGGTCGGATCGAGCTCGACCGAGGTCACCTGCACCTTGGGCAGGGAGCGGTGCAGGTACCAGGCGGTGCGGCCACCGCCGAAGCCGATCTCCAGGATCGAGCGGACGTCCTTGGCATACATCACGCTCGCGGTCATGAAGCGGGTATAGTCGACCGGCAGATCGAGCTCGTCGCGGGTGTTGTAGACGCTCTCGGTATAGATGCGCCGGTTGTGACCGAACGTCATGCTGCGGTAGGGCGCCTGCTCATAGACATAGATGTTGTTGTAGAGCGACTCCTTGGACTCCAGCAGATGGCGGGTATCCTGCGCGCTTGCGGCGGCGACGGAGAGCAGAGCTGCGAGCGCGCCTGAAATGACCGACCGGATGAGCATCGACTTGTCTGTTTCCCTCGGCTGAAATGGGCAGGCGCGCTGGATAAAGCGGATCTCGTCGCGCCGGACGGCTGGCCCGGCCACGTGACGCGCTCAGGCACGACCAATACGGCGATCCCAAGGCCGGGGTCCGGATCGGCGCCGTTCTCTTAGACCATCGGCTGCCTTCCGGATAGTCAAACCACCCCCTCCCTACGGGCCTGTGATCGGTAGGCGCCCCGCCTCAACCGGGATCACGCGGCCGCGTTCCCACCGTCTTCCCATCACTGGACCCGAGCGTCGTTGTGCCACGGCCGGCCGTCCGGTTCAGGCGACGACCGGAGAGGCTTCCGGTCGGTGGCCGGGTCTGCTATGGAGGCGGCGAAGCAGGTGCACTTCGGTGCAGGCTCCGGTCCCGTAGCTCAGCTGGATAGAGCGGCGGTTTCCTAAACCGTAGGTCGCATGTTCGAGTCATGCCGGGATCGCCAACTGCCGCAGCCTTGCGCGCGCAGACCTCTCCAGATCAAGCCCGGCGCACGCGTGATCCGGCCCGTTCGGGAATCGGGTGGAGCGCTTCGCTGCCATCGAGGAACTTCTCCGGGTGAGACGGCGGCCTGAGCCCCGTCCGTGCGGCGCGCAATCGCCGCCGAGATGCATCACCCTGGAGCGCTTTCCATGCATACGACCATCGAGCCGGGCATCCTTTATTTTGGGACGCCGGTCGTCCTCATCAGCACCGTCAATGAGGATGGCGGCTTCAATCTCGCGCCGATGTCGTCGGCATTCTGGCTCGGCTGGCGCTGCATGCTGGGCCTCGCCGCCGGATCGAAGACGCCGCAGAACATGCGCCGCACCGGCGAGTGCGTGCTGAACCTGCCGTCGGTCGATCTCGTCGCCGCCGTCGATCGCCTGGCGCAGACCACGGGATCGGACCCGGTGCCGGCGATGAAGCAGCGCAAGGGCTATCGCCACGTGTCCGACAAGTTCGCCGCCGCGGGGCTGACCGCAACGGCGTCGGAGACCGTTGCGGCTCCGCGCGTCGCCGAATGCGCGGTCCAGCTCGAAGCGCGCATCGAGTCGGTGCATGGCATCGCCGACGACGACGCGATCCTGAGGGGGCACATCCAGTGCTTCGAGGTGCGGGTGCAGCGGATCCATGTCGACGAGGCCATCCTGATGGACGGCACGCGTGACCGTATCGACCCGGACAAATGGCGGCCGCTGATCATGAGCTTCCAGCAGTTCTATGGCCTGGGCGCGCGCCTTCACGAGTCGCGGCTGGGCACCATTCCGGAGGCGGCCTATCGCACGCCCGACGTCGAGCGCGCCCGCAAGGCGGCCATGCGGATGGAGGTGGCGGCAGGCTGAGCCGGCTCGGCCCCGAGTCTCGCCTGGAATCGCGCTGCCACACGTTCAACTCTGCATCCGAGTGCGAGAGGTTGAGGACATCATGGGGGCTGTTGCCGTCGAGCGGCTGCTGATCGAGGCGGCTGATCACTACAATGCCGGGCGTGCCGGTTCGGCCAAGGCCCTGTGCAGCGACATCCTCCAGGCGGTGCCGGATCATCTGCCGGCGCTGCATCTGTCCGCGATCCTCGCCTTCGCCGATGGCCGCATGGCAGACGGCGCGGAGCTGCTGGCGTGCGTGTTCGCACGCGATCCCAACCATGCGCCGGCCTATGTGACGCTCGGCGACGCGCTGGCGGTGAAAGGTGAGCGCGACGGCGCTGCCGACGCCTTTGCGCGCGCCGCAGCGTTGAGGCCGCACGATGCCGCCATTCACAGCAAGCTCGGCAGCGCGCTGCTGGAGCTCGCCCGCTTCACCGAGGCCGAAGCCGCCTATCGCCACGCGCTGGCGCTTGATCCGGCGCTGTTGCGCGCGCGTTGGAATCTCGCGCTCGCCTTCAACCGGCAGGGGCGGCTTGCCGAGGCGGAAGCGGCCTATCGCGCGCTGCTCGAGCGCGATCCGTCCTTTCCCGGCACATGGCGGGCGCTGGCCCATGTGCTCGCCGACCAGGCCAGATACGACGAGGCCGTGCCCGCTTATCTGCATGCGCTGGCGGCGCAGCCGGCCGATGCTGGCCTCCACCTCGCCCTCGGCGACGTGCTCTACAAGCAGCGCGCCTACGCTGACGCCGCGATCCATTACGGCCGCGCCGGCGATCTTGCGCCGGGCGATGCCAAGGCCGCGCGATTGCTGGGGCACGCGCTGCACGAGGCCGGCCGCCCGGCCGAGGCCGTCGAGGCCTATCGCCGCGCCGCGGCGCTCGATCCCACCGATGTGGTCGTGCTCAGCAATCTCGCCGCCTGCCTGTGCGGGACAGGCCAGCTCGATGCGGCGATTGCCGCCTGCGAGCACGCGCTGGCGCTGCAGCCCGATCACGCCCCGGCGCATACCAACCTCGGCATCATCCATGAGCTGCGCGGCGAGATCGATGATGCCGTCGCGGCGCATCGCCGCGCCGTCGCCGCCGATCCGGCCTATGCCAAGGGCTACGCCAATCTCGCGGTGGCGCTGCGTAATGCCGGCGACATCGACGCCGCGCTGGCGGCCTCGCATCACGCGATTTCGCTCGCGCCCGACAACGCGCTCGCGCGCTACAATCACGCGCATTTCCTGCTGATGTGCGGCGACCTCGTGAACGGCTTCGCCGAGCATCGCTGGGGCCGCGACTGTCCTGATCTCTCCGCGGGCATGCCGCGTTTCGGCGCGCCGGAATGGCAGGGTGAGCCGCTTGAGGGACGCACGTTGCTGCTGTTCGCCGAATATGGCATCGGCGATGCGCTGCAATTCGTGCGCTATGTGGATCGCGTCAAGACGATGGGCGGCAATATCGTGCTGCAGGTGCAGCCGGCGATCGCGCCGCTGCTACGCTGTCTGGAGGGCGTGACCGTGGTGCCGCGCGGCGCGCCGCTGCCGCCATTCGACCTGCAGGCGCCGCTGATGGATCTGCCGCGCATCTTCGGTACCACGCTGGAGACGATTCCGGCCGAGGTGCCTTATCTTGCGGCCGATCCGATCAAGGTGACCGCGTGGCGCAACGTGCTCGGGCGCGCGCCGTCGTTGAAAGTCGGCGTCGTCTGGGCCGGCAATCCCAGGCACAAGGGCGACCGCCAGCGCTCGCTCACCGCGCAGGCGGTGCTGCCGCGGCTGGTGATGCCGGGCGTGCAGCTCTATTCCTTGCAGAAGGAGCCGCGACCGGACGATGCGCTAGGGCTCGCCGAGCTTGGCACCGACGTCATCGATCTCGCGCCGCTGCTGAGCGACTTCGCCGAGACCGCGGCCGCCGTTGCCGCGCTCGACCTCGTCATCTCCGTCGACACGTCGGTGGCGCATCTCGCCGGCGCGCTCGGCCGCCCGGTCTGGGTGCTCTTGCCCTATGCGCTCGACTGGCGCTGGCTGCGCGACCGCGCCGACACCCCGTGGTATCCGACCATGCGGTTGTTCAGGCAGGGGCAGCCGATGGCGTGGGATGGCGTGCTGGCGTGGGCGGCAGCAGAGCTGGCGCGTGTTGCGGCGGGGGAGCGGGAGTTGCTGCTGCCTGACTTGTTCGACGCATCCTGACGGAGCGCTGCGTTGTGGAGGGTGCTCTGTCCACCTCTCCGCTGTCGTCCCGGGCGTAGACCCGGGACCCATACCGCGTGATCTCTCGGTGGCGCGCGATGGTGGCGACGCGTGCAACAAATAACCAGATGGGGTTATGGGTCCCGGCTCGGAGGCCGGGACGACAGCAGTGGGTGTCGCGCGCGCAAAGAAACTCAAGGAGCCGGATCAACATCCAGCTTTAGGCGCGCTCGCTCGACGCTTAACGTCCTCAAGCCCACGTTCCGTCTGTCGAAGAGTGTCCATTGTGGATCGCCTTCAGCGGTCATGAATGACGAGACGTAAAGATCATCCGACAGAGCCACGACGATTTCAGGCAACCGACCGAAAATAGATAGGTCCGAAACAGCCTTCTTACGAATGCGATCAAACGTTGGCTCCCACAACGGCTCCTCGCTCCAACTTCCGCACATGATCGACTTCTTGTCTTCGATGCGCCAGCTCCACTGGATCATCAGTCCGAATTCGCCAAGCGGATTGGGGGAGGTCCCGTCCCGACGGAGATACGTACGTTCTGTCAGCCGTCCGAACTCCAAAAAAATAGCCGATCCGGCGCCACGCCAGAGATGAGACAGGGGCAGACCGATCAGCGGCTCGCGAAACGTCTGCAGAATATGAATATCGTCACTGATCAAACCTGCACCTCTGCACATCTGCCGGTGGACAAATTCTAACGCTGGGCTCACTCAGAACGGTTGTGCGTGGTCTCGCGCTCGTCCTTCTCCGCAGGATATCTTAACCCTCCCCCAGCAACTCCCGCACCCTCGGCACCACCACCCGCCCATACAGCTCGATGCTCCGCATCAGTTTCGCATGCGGCAGCGGACCGGCTGAGTATTTCAGCTGGAACCGCGACAGGCCGAGCGCCTTGATCGTCGCGGCGATCTTCTGCGCCACCGTCTCTGGCGAGCCGACATAGAGCGAGCCGTGATCGGCCTCCTGGACGAACTCGTCGCGGCCCATCGGCGGCCAGCCGCGCTCGCGGCCGATGCGGTCACGCATGGTCTTGTAGTCCGGCCACAGCTCCTCGCGGGCCACTTCGTCGGTGTCGGCGACATAGCCCGGCGAATGCACGCCGATCGGCTTCGTCTCGCGGCCGAACTGCTTGAGCGCGCGAAGGTACAGCTCGACATAGGGCGCGAACCGTTTCGGGTCGCCGCCGATGATCGCGAGCATCAGCGGCAGCTCGTAATGCGCGGCGCGCACCACGGACTCGGGACTGCCGCCGACGCCGATCCAGGCCTTCAGCCGCCCATGTTCGACGGGCGGATAGACCAGTTGATCCCTCAGCGGCGGGCGCAACTGGCCCTGCCAGGTCAGCGGCTGCTGCGGCAGCAGGCTGACGAACAGATCGAGCTTCTCCTCGAACAGCGCCTCGTAGTCCTTCAGATCGAAGCCGAACAGCGGGAAGGACTCGGTGAACGAGCCGCGGCCGAGGATGACCTCGGCGCGGCCGTTCGACACCGCGTCCAGCGTCGAGAACCGCTGGAACACGCGGATCGGGTCATCCGAGCTCAGCACCGTCACCGCCGAGCCGAGCTTGATCTTCGTGGTGCGCGCGGCGATCGCCGCCAACGCCACCTCCGGCGCCGAGATCGCGAAATCGCCGCGATGGTGCTCGCCGAGCCCGATGAAATCGAGCCCGAGCTGGTCGGCCAGCACCGCCTCCTCGACGACGTCGCGGATCACCTGGGCATGGGCGGCCATCGCGCCCTCCGCGTTGCGGGTGACGTCGCCGAACGTGTCTAGGCCGAATTCGATTGCTGCGTTCATGTCTCATTCCGTTGCGTCGGGCCGTCATACGGCCTCTGCTCGTCAGCTGGAAGGGGCGTAGCCGGATTGCAAGCGGCTGACGCGAAACACAAGGTTTCGATAAGCTCTTCGTGTCCACCGTCATTCCGGGGCAATCGTCGGCACGCAGGCGCAAGGCGCCTGCGTGTTGGCGATTGAACCCGGAATCTCGAAGTGAGGAAAGCAATGTCGAGATTCCGGGTTCAAGGCCGGCGGCCTTGCCCCGGAATGACCGGGGCTCAACTGGTCTGGAATGAGACACTTTCGGCGCTCGAATATTTTTCTTTCGTTTTTACCGAAAGTGTGCTCTACTGCGTCCATCCTGCCTCATCGATGAGGGGCGTACGCGCGGTCGTCACGAGACGCGAGGCAGGGATGCGGTGGCCGTAGCGGGTCGCAGCGCGGTGTCGCGCCGACGAACGATCCGTTGCGGACAGTCAAGTCGCGTGGTCCTGGCCTCCCGATGCTGAGGTCAAGCCGGATGATGGTGCGGAAGCGCATCACGCCGACGATGGGGGCAACACAGCCGGTCCCCAGGGAGAGCGCGAAGCAGCTGTTAAGACCATCGCGCAGGGAAGGCCGGGATGTCCCAGCCGAACCTGTGGTTCCTGCCGCCTGCACTTTTTTTCGCAGGCGGGCCATGGGGGCGGCGAGCTCCCGGTCTTCCCTGCGCCCTCACGTTTCAGAGGGCAGGCGATCCGGACAGAGCTCGGGCTGGAGCGGCCGCGAGGGTACGAACCCATGGCCTCGGCTGATGCGATTGCCGCCCGCGCCTCTTGCGCGGTCATGCCATGTCAAAAAATGGGCGTGTGGCCCGGCCGCGCATCACCTAGGCTCCGTTCATCGATCACACGGGATGACGTGCATGGCGGCGGGCAGCGACTATCAGATCTTCGAGGCGGGCGACGTCGTGCTGCAATCGGGCGTGACGTTCCCGTCGCTGCGGCTCGCCTACAAGACCTACGGCACGCTGAATGCGGCCAAGGACAACGTCATCCTCTATCCGACCTCGTTCGGTGCCCAGCATATCGACATCGAATGGATGATCGCGCCCGGCGGCGCGCTCGACCCCACCAAGTACTTCGTCATCATTCCGAACCTGTTCGGCAATGGGCTGTCGTCGTCGCCCTCGAATACGCGCGAGCTGTTCGGCGACGCGCCGTTCCCGTCCATCAGCTATCACGATGCGGTCGCGATGCAGCGGCGGCTCGTTGAGGAGCAGTTCGGGATTAGCCGGATCGCGCTGGTCTATGGCTGGTCGATGGGCGGCATGCAGGCCTATCACTGGGCCGCCTGTCATCCGGACATGGTGGAGCGTGCGGCGGTGGTGTGCGGCAGCGCGCGCTGCTCGCCCTACAATCACCTGTTTCTCGACGCGGTGAAGGCGGCGCTGATGGCCGATCCCGCGTTTCGCAACGGCCGCTTCGCCGAGAAGCCGGTGGCCGGCCTGCGCGCGATGGGGCGGATCTATGCGGGCTGGGCGATGTCCTACGAGTTCTATCGCGACGAGGTCTGGCGCGCGCAGGGCTTTGGCTCGCAGGAGGACTATCTCGCCGCCACCTGGGACTTGGCCTTCGCGCATCGCGACGCGAACAACCTGCTGACTCAGATCGCGATCTGGCAGGGCGGCGACATCAGCAATTGCGCGGCGTTCGGCGGCGATCTCGACCGAGCGCTCGGCGCGATCACCGCCCGCATGTTGCTGATGCCGGGCCAGACCGACCGCTACTTCGATTGGCGCGACAACGAGCGAGAACTTCCCAAGCTCGTGAACGCCCGCTCCGCGGCGCTGCGGCCGATCCCCTCGATCCACGGCCACCGCGCGGGCAATCCGATCCGCATCCCGGCGGACCGCGATTTCATCAACGCCAACGTCTCCGCCCTTCTCCAGAGCTGACACCCGAGTTCGACATGACCGACGTGCCCACCGACGAATTCGCGCCCCGTCCGAAGCTGCTGACACCGCCGGTGCTGCAGCAGCTCTGCACGCGCTCCAACCTGCAGGGCGCGCTACGCACGCTCAGCCATTACGGCGCGATCATCGGCGTGGGTGCGCTGATCGGAGCGATCGCATCGACGCATGGTGTGCTGTGGGCGCTGCCCTTGCTGCCGGTGCAGGGCGTGCTCATCGCGTTCCTGTTCATGGCGGTGCACGAGACCGCGCACAAGACCGCCTTCGACAGCCGCAGGCTCAACCTCGCGGTCGGCTATCTCTCCGGCTTCCTGATCGGACTGCCTTATGAATATTACTGCCTGTTCCATTGGGAGCATCACCGCCACACCCAGGATCCCCTGCGCGATCCGGAGCTGATCGTCGGCCCCAAGCCGCGTTCGGAGACGCAGCTCGCGATTGCCTATTCCGGCCTGGTCCAGATGGCCGGCCGGCTGCGACTGCTGCTGCAACATGCGATCACCGGCGAGGTGACGGTGCCATGGGTGCCTGCCGGCCGCCGCGCCACCATCGTGCGCGAGGCGCGCGCCTATGCCGCCGGCTACGCGCTGCTGCTGCTCGGCTCGCTCGCGCTGCAAAGCGCGCTGTTGCTGTGGGTCTGGGTGCTGCCGCTGCTGCTGGGGCAATTGGTGTTGCGACCCTATCTCTACGCCGAACACACCGGCTGCGACCATACCAGGAGCGCCTTCCAGAACACCCGCACCACCTTCACCACGCGCGCCGTGCACTGGCTCGCCTGGAACATGCCCTATCACGTCGAGCACCACGCCTATCCCGCGGTGCCGTTCCACGCATTGCCGAAACTGCATGCGATCGTCGACGGCGAGATCAAGTATCGCGGCGAGGGCTACATCGCGGTGACGCGGCAGACCTGGGCGTGGTTTCGGGCGCAGTGGAAGGAGAGGAAAGCCGAGACGTCATGAAATTAGATCCTGCGGCGAGCGCGGTGCTTACCTCGCCCCGCTTGCGCGGCGAGAGATCCCGCCAAACGACGCAAACTGCGCAAGCAGCAAGGGCCCAGTTCGTAGCAGGGAGGGCGAAGGATCCGCTCACCGCCAGCGCTCGCGCATGCGGGCACCGAGGTCGATGCGCGGACCCTGGCTTGCATACGCCGCGCCGGGCTGCGCCCGCGGCCAGCTGGTGCGTTCGAACAGCGGCACCAGCGCTTCCGGAATGAACCGCGTGCGTGAGGCATAGACATGACGATCGCCGCGCACCGGCTGGCCATGGACGAAGAAGCGCTGCGGCACCAGCAGATGCAGGTCGTCCTTGGCGCGGGTCATGGCGACGTAGAGCAGCCGGCGCTCCTCTTCCAGCTCGGCGCTCGTGCCGGCGCCGAGATCGGACGGCATGCAGCCGTCGACGACGTTGAGGATGTGCACGGAATTCCACTCCATGCCCTTGGCGGAATGGATGGTGGAGAGGATCAGATAGTCCTCGTCGAGCAAAGGCACGCCGGACTGATCGGAGGTGGCGTCGGGCGGGTCGAGCGTCAGCTCGGTGAGGAAACGCTCGCGCGATGGATAGCCGCTCGCGATCTGCTCGAGCTGCAGCAGGTCGGCGGTTCGCACCTCCGCATCTTCATGAACGCGCTCGAGATGCGGCTGATACCAGTGCCTGACGCGCTCGATATCCCCAGGCCATTCCGAGACGCGCAACTGCTCCAACGCACGCACGAACGCCGTCCAATCCTCGCCGGCGCGCGCCGGCGCGGGCTGCTCACACAACCGTGCGATCGGATCGGCACTGTCGCTGATGGCATCGAGCAGGCGCTGCGCCGACGCGGGTCCGATGCCGGGGATCAGATGCAGCACGCGGAAGCCGGCGATGCGGTCGCGCGGATTCGCGACGAAGCGCAAGCAGGCCAGCACGTCCTTGACATGGGCGGCATCGAGGAACTTCAACCCGCCGAACTTCACGAACGGGATGTTGCGGCGCGTGAGCTCGAATTCCAACGGGCCGCTGTGCGACGACGTTCGGAACAGGACGGCCTGCTGCTTCAGCACGATGCCTTCCTCGCGCTTCGCCAGCACCTGCTCGACGATGTAGCGCGCCTGGTCGGTCTCGTCGCTGATCGTCACGAGCTGCGGTTTGCGCGAGCTCGTGCGGTCCGTCCACAAATTCTTGGTGAAGCGCTCGCGCGCCAGCCCGATCACGCCGTTGGCCGCGGTGAGGATCGGCTGCGTCGATCGGTAGTTGCGGTCGAGCGTGACGATGTCGGCGCGCGGGCTGAACTGATCGGGAAAATCCAGGATGTTGCGCACGGTGGCGGCGCGGAAGGCATAGATCGATTGCGCGTCGTCGCCGACCACCGTCAGTCCCGCGCCGTCGGGCTTCAAGCCGAGCAGGATCTGCGACTGCAGCCGGTTGGTGTCCTGATATTCGTCGACCAGCACGTGGTCGAAGCGATCGCCGATCTCGCGCGCGATGGTTTCGTCCGCCATCATCTGCGCCCAGTACAGCAGCAGGTCGTCGTAGTCGAGCACGGCATTGGCCTGCTTGGCTTCGACATAGGCCGCGAACAGGCCCTTCAGCTCGCCGGCCCATTCCGCGCACCACGGAAAATGCCGCACCAGTGCCTCGTCGAGCGGCATGTCGGCGTTGACGCAGCGCGAGTAGATCGCAAGGCAGGTGCCTTTGGTCGGAAAGCGCCGCTGCGTGTTGGACAAGCCGCGCTCGTGCCGCGCCAGATTCATCAGGTCGGCGGAATCCTCGCGATCATGGATCGTGAACACGGGGTCGAGGCCGACGCGCTCAGCGTAGTCGCGCAGCATCCGCGCGCCCAGGCCATGAAACGTGCCGGCCCAGGTGAGCGCGGCCGTGATCGGCTCGGCCTTGCCGCCCAGCACCTTGCGGGCGATGCGCTCGACCCTGCGGCTCATCTCGCTCGCCGCGCGGCGCGAGAACGTCATCAACAGGATACGGCGCGGATCGGCACCATTGACGAGCAGATGTGCGACGCGATGCGCGAGCGTGTTGGTCTTGCCCGATCCCGCGCCGGCAATGATCAGCAGCGGCGGGCCCGGTGCGGCCAGCGCACCGCCATGCTCGACGGCGCGGCGCTGCTCCGGATTGAGATCGTCGAGATATGTCGCAGCCGTGGCCTGCACGAATCGTCCCTCAGCCTGCAAGAATCAGTGATTTGCGCCTCATGTGCAACGCGATGGCCCGGTCGCGGCAGCGTTTTACATGATTCGCAACCGGTCTTTTTTGTCACGGTTGCCCACAGAGCGTCCGCCAGCCGCTTGCGCTGGCGCGCGTGCACTCCTATCCAATCAGCCCCGTCACGAATCTCGGAAGAACACCGTGTCGAACTTTGCCTCCATCATCGCCGCTGAGCTCGCCGTCAGGGATGCCCAGGTCCAGGCCGCGATCGACCTGCTCGATGGCGGCGCGACCGTGCCGTTCATCGCGCGCTACCGCAAGGAAGCGACTGGCATGCTGGACGACACGCAGCTGCGCACGCTGGAGGAACGGCTGCGATATCTGCGCGAGATGGATGCACGGCGCACCGCGATCATCGAGAGCATCAAGGCACAGGGCAAGATGACGCCGGAGATCGAGCTGGCGCTGGCGACCGCCGACACCAAGGCCCGGCTCGAGGACATCTATCTGCCGTTCAAGGAGAAGCGCCGCACCAAGGCGCAGATCGCCAAGGAGGCCGGACTCGAGCCGCTCGCCGACATGCTGATCGGCGATCCGATGAAGGCGCCGGAAGTCGAGGCCAAGGCGTTCATCAAGAAGGACGGCGACAATCCGGTCAAGGACGTCAAGGCGGCGCTGGAAGGCGCACGCGCGATCCTGGTCGAGCGCTTCGCCGAGCATGCCGATCTCGTCGGCTCGCTACGCGAGGAGATGTGGACCCGCGGCGCCGTGAAGGCGACGGTGCGGCACGGCAAGAAGACCGAGGGCGCGAAATTCGCCGATTACTTCGACTTCTCCGAGCCGTTCACCAAGCTGCCGTCGCACCGCATCCTGGCGATGCTGCGCGGCGAGAAGGAAGAGGTGCTGCAGCTCGATTTCGGCGATGGCGAGCCGGAGGATTCGAAGGACCCGTCGCTGTATGAGAACCGCATCGCGGTGACCTTCGGCATCTCGCGCCAGGGCCGCCCGGCCGATCAGTTCCTGTCGGACTCCGTGCGCTGGGCCTGGCGCACCCGCATCAAGACCTCACTGGCGCTCGATATCCGGATGCGGCTGTGGCAGGAGGCGGAGAAGGAGGCGGTGCGCGTGTTCGCGGCGAACCTGCGTGATCTGCTGCTCGCTGCTCCCGCCGGCGGCCGCGCCACGCTCGGGCTCGATCCCGGCTTCCGCACCGGCGTCAAGGTCGCGGTGATCGACCGCACCGGCAAGTTCGTCGACCACGCCACGATCTATCCGCACGAGCCGCAGCGGCAGTGGAACGAGAGCATGCTGACGCTCGCGCAGCTCTGCATCAAGCATCGCATCGAGCTGGTCGCGATCGGCAACGGCACTGCGTCGCGTGAAACGGAGAAGCTGGTCAACGATTTGATGAAGCTGAAGCCGGATATCAAGCTGACCAAGGCGATCGTGTCGGAAGCTGGCGCGTCGGTCTATTCGGCCTCGGAGTTCGCCGCGAAGGAATTCCCCAATCTCGACGTGTCGATCCGCGGCGCCGTTTCGATCGCGCGCCGCCTGCAGGATCCGCTCGGCGAGCTCGTCAAGGTACCGCCGGCCTCGATCGGCGTCGGCCAGTATCAACACGACCTCAATCAGTATGAGCTGGCACGCGCGCTCGATGCCACCGTCGAGGACTGCGTGAATGCCGTCGGCGTCGACCTCAACACCGCCTCGGCGCCGCTGCTCGCGCGCGTGTCGGGCATCGGCGAGAGCCTCGCACAGAACATCGTCGCGCACCGTGACAGCAACGGCCCGTTCCCGAGCCGCGACAAGCTGAAGGAAGTGCCGCGGCTCGGACCGAAGGCGTTCGAGCAATGCGCCGGCTTCCTGCGCATCCGCGACGGCGACAATCCGCTCGACGCCTCCGGCGTGCATCCGGAATCCTATCCGATCGTGAAGAAGATCCTCGAGGCGACCAAGAGCGACATCAAGGCGCTGATCGGTGAGACCAAGGTGCTGAAGGCGTTGAGCCCGACGAAGTTCGCCGACGAGCGCTTCGGCGTGCCGACGGTCACCGACATCATCAAGGAGCTGGAGAAGCCCGGCCGCGATCCGCGTCCGGAGTTCAAGACGGCCACCTTCCAGGAGGGCGTCGAGAAGATCACCCATCTCAAGCCCGGCATGATCCTGGAGGCGACTATCACCAACGTCGCGGCGTTCGGCGCCTTCGCCGATATCGGCGTGCACCAGGACGGCCTGATCCACATCTCGGCGATGTCCGAGAAGCGCATCAATGATCCGCGCGAGGTGGTGAAGCCGGGGCAGGTCGTGAAGGTGAAGGTGCTCGACGTCGACGTGCCGCGCAACCGCATCTCGCTGACGCTTCGGCTGTCTGATCCGCTGCCGGCGAAGGGCGAGAAGCGGACCAGCGCACGGCCGCCAGCGGCCCGCATGACCACGCGTGAGGAGAAGTCGTCGGGCGGCGGCGCGCTTGCGGCGGCGATGGCCAAGGCGGCGGAGCGGCGCAAGGGCGCCTGAGGCGGATGGCGATGAGGCGCCGCGGAGGACATGCCCCCTCTGCGGCGTCATGTCTGCAGCGTCATGCCATTCGGCGGCGTGTCGGTCTTCCCTATCTGTGCGGTGATGCTTACCTTGCTCGGCGGGCCGCGAGTGGAGACCGAGCATGACGAACCGGACCGTGATCATTGCCGGCGCGACCGGGCTGGTGGGACGGGAGCTTCTTCGCGGCCTGCTTGCCGACCCGACCGTGGATCGCGTGCATGTCGTCGGCCGCCGCGCGCCGCCTGACCATTCGCCCAAGCTGACGGCGCATGTCGTGGATTTCACCGCGCTGCCGTCCCTGCCGCCGGCCGACGAGCTCTATCTGGCTCTCGGGACCACGATCAAGGTGGCCGGGAGCCAGGCCGCCTTCCGCGCCATCGATCACGACGCCAACCTCGCCGTCGCCAAGGCCGCGCTCGCGAGCGGCATGAGACGCGTTGGTCTGGTCAGCGCGATGGGCGCCGACAGCAGCTCGCCCGTCTTCTATAGCCGGGTGAAAGGCGAGCTCGAGGACGATCTGACCGCGCTGCCCTTCGAGGGCCTGGTGATCGCGCGGCCTTCGCTGCTGGTCGGCCCGCGGGCGGAGCTCGGACAGCCGAGTCGTCCGGGCGAGGAATGGGGCAACAGGCTGAACAGCATCATCGGCTTCCTGATTCCGGCGAACTACAAGCCCATCGCGGCGGCGGACGTCGCCAATGCACTGCGGATGGCTGTTCCTACGGTTGCCGGCACGCGAGTGATGCTGTCAGGGGCCATGCGCCGATGATCGAGCCTGCCGCTCTTGCGTAGCGGCTTGGTCTCACCATTTTCGATAAATCGAAATTAGGTATCGCGCCGCGCCTCAGGCTTTGGATCGACAGGTGAACTCGGCGATCTCCGTAGTTTTACGGCCGTATCGCATGTGACTATCAGGGAGTGAATGGCTGAAGCGGGCAAGACGGGAATCGCCTCTTAACATCTTAACCATATCTCGCTGGTAGTTGTGCATCGAGGAAAAACGAACCCGGTGTTTCATGCGCAGACAGCTGCTTGAAGTTTGTTTCTTGGCATTGGTGGGACCCCTGCTCGGAACCCAAGCGGCGACGGCGTCTCCGCGAATGGTGTCGCTGGTCTTCAACTCGCAGATTCAGAACCCGCAGCAGATCGGGTCGGACGAATTTCGCGTGAAGCTGCAGGCGTTGGCCGGCAAGCGGCTCATCATTGATGAGCGTGCGGGCAACGCATTCGGCAGCGAGGCGGCGGTGCTGGCTGCAACCCGGAGCGGCGCGGTGGACGTGGCCGTGGTGTCCGGCGGCATCGCCAGCGCGGTGGTCCCCGAGCTTGGCGTCTTCGACATCCCGTTCCTGTTCCGTGACACCGCGCATGCCAAGGCGGTGGCGCAGGGGCCGGTCGCCGCCGCGATCGGCGCCAAGTTCGCCGACAAGGGACTGGTGCTGCTGGCGCTGGGCAAGCAGGGCTTTCGCAATCTCACCAACTCGAAGCGTCCGGTCCGTACCGTCGATGACGTCAAGGGCCTCAAGATCCGCGTGATCCCCAATCCCGTCTACCAGATGACCTTCAAGGCGCTCGGCGCCGACGTGATGCCGATGGATTTTCCGCTGGTCTATGCAGCGCTCAAGGACGGTCGTCTGGACGGTCAGGAAAATCCGGTCGCCACCATCGCGGCCAATCGCTTCGACGAGGTGCAGAAATATCTGACGCTCACCGGCCATTTCTTCGCGCCGATCGCCTTCGTCGCCAACCGCGCGATGTTCGATCATCTCGATGCGGCGGACCGTGACGCGCTGGTTGCCGCCGCCAAGGCGGCTGCGGAGCTCACTTGGCAGGCCCAGCTCGATGCGCAGAAGCTCGATGAGCTGCGCAAGGGCGGCATGGAGGTGATCGAGACATTCGATCGCAAGACCTTCGTCGATGCGGTCAGGCCGCTCGATCCCGACTTCGAGAAGCGCTTCGGCAAGGAGCTGCTCGCCACTATCAGGTCCACTCCGTGAAACAGCCGGGCAAATCGATGAAATTATCTTCTCTGATGTCTTGGATCGGTGTCCGCCCGCGAATCTTCGGCGGCTTTGCCTTGATCCTGAGCTTCCTGGTGTTGCTCGGCGGCTTCGCCATGATCCAGGTCGGGCGCATCGGCGGCACCGTGGACGAACTCGTCACCAGCGCGGCCGGGGACGCCGGCATGTCGCAGGTGCGTGCCGCGCTGCTCGGTGCCAACGGCGCGGTCGAGAGATTCATCCGCACCTGGAACGTCGGTGACAAGGATGCGGCCAGCAAGGCCATCGACGCCGTCGGCGGTCTCGCCGATCAGGTCGAGAAGCAGTCCGGCGGGCTGAAGGTGCTGGCTGACGGCGTGGGGCCGGTACGGAACGCGCTGGCGGCCTATCGCTCGTCGTTCGCTGCCGCGGCGGAGGCCGTGGACCGCCTGCGGGCGGCGACGACCAAGACCGAAGCATTGGGCGCCGTTGCCGGAATCAACATGGGCGGCATCCAGGTTGCCCTCGCCAATCGTGCGGGCAGCGAGCCGCTGATGAATCCGTTACGTCTGGCCAGCGCCGTCGACGCGGTTCGCATCGCGGTGATGCGCTATACCAACACGTTGTCGAATGGCGATGCCGACGATGCCAGGCTCACCTTCGTCTATGCGAAGCTCGCGATTGCCGATACGGAGGCCGAGATCGCGGGTGTCGATGATGCCAAGCTGAAGGCGCTGGTTGCGGCGCTGAAAGAGGCCCTGACGGCGGATGCGGCTGCGCTCGAGGAGGTGATCAAGGTGGCCACTGACCTGCGCGCCAAGCAGGCGGAGCTCGCCAAGGCGAGCGCCTCGATCGATACCCAGGTCAGCCGGATCAACCAGCAGCTCGGTGCGGCGCGCGCAGAGCAGGCCGCGAGGACCGGCGTCGCGGTCGAAGATACCAAGCAGACCATCATCGTGACGGCAGCCGCAGCCGTGATATTCGGAGCGGTGCTTGCTTGGCTGATCGGCGCCAGCGTGTCGACCCCGATCCGCGGCATGACGGACCGCATGCAGTCGCTGGCGGCTGGCGAATTGGACCAGCCGATTCCTGGCGGCGAGCAGCGCGACGAGATCGGTCGGATGGCGCGCGCCGTGGAGATTTTCCGTGACAATGCGCTTGCTGTACGCCGCATGGAGCAGGAGGCCGCGGCACAGCGTGAGGCTGCGGAGGCCGAGCGCGCCCGCATGATGTCCGATCTGGCTGGTCGATTCGAGCAGGGTATGCAGGGCGTCATCACCGGCGTCGGCGGGCGTGCGACCGAGATGGGCGAAAGCGCCAGCGAGCTTGCACGCGTCGCAGAACGCGGCCGTGGCCTTGCGGAAGCGGTCGCCAGCCGGGCCGAGCAGGCGTCCGTCAATGTGCAGACGGTGGCCTCGGCGACCCAGGAGCTCGCGGCCTCGATCAGGGAGATCTCCTCCCAGGTCCAGCGTTCGGTCACGGTGTCGACCCGGGCGACGCACGAGACCCAGCGGACATCCGAGCTGATCGACGGGCTGTCCAGCGCGGCGGAGAGGATCGGCACCATCGTGCAGCTGATCCAGGCGATCGCGAGCCAGACCAACCTGCTGGCGCTCAACGCCACCATCGAGGCGGCGCGCGCCGGCGAGGCCGGCCGTGGATTTGCGATCGTCGCGAGCGAGGTGAAGAACCTCGCCTCGCAGACTGCGCAGGCGACGGAGCAGATCTCGAGCCAGATCGCGACCATCCAGAGCGCGACGCAGGAGACGGTCGGCGCGATTGCCCAGTTCGGTACGACCGTGCGGGAGATTGCCGAGATCTCCAATGCGATCGCCGCCGCGGTGGAGCAGCAGGGGGCTGCGACCAGCGAGATCGCCCGCAACGTCGAGCAGGCGGCCAGCGGCACGGCGGCGGTCACGCAGGAGATCGGCGACGTGCGTAATGTGGCCGGGCAGACCGATGCCGGCGCTGAAGCTGCGCTGGCGGCGGCCGCCGCGCTGCAGCAGCAGGCCGCTTCGCTGAAGAGCAATGTCGCCGACTTCCTGCAGACGATCCGGACCGCGGCCTGAGCTGCAAAGTCGGTGGCGACTGGAGTTGACGCAAGGAGCGCAGGCTCACACTCTGCGGCATGACCGAGCACCAGCCGCGTTCCCTCACACTTCCCATCGACGGCGCGGGCGTCGTGTCCGCGCTGTTCATGTCTCCGCCGCGGGCGCGCGCCTGCTTTGTGTTCGCCCATGGCGCGGGCGCCGGCATGACCCACGTCTTCATGAACCAGGCGGCCGCAAGCCTTGCTGCACGCGGCATCGCGACGCTGCGCTTTCAGTTTCCCTACATGGAGAAAGGCAGCAAGCGCCCTGATCCGCCCGCACTCGCCCACGCCGCGGTGCGGGCTGCCGTGGCGGAGGCCGCGCGGCTCTGTCCGGGGCTGCCGCTCGTCGCGGGCGGCAAGTCGTTCGGCGCGCGCATGACGTCGCAGGCGCAGAGTGCAGCGCCGCTGCCAGGCGTGACCGGGCTCGCCTTTCTCGGCTTTCCGCTTCACCCCGCCGGCAAGCCCTCCATTATGCGCGCCGATCATCTCGCTGCGATCGAGGTTCCGATGCTGTTCCTGCAGGGGACGCGCGACAAGCTTGCGGAGATGGAGCTGCTCGCGCCCGTCGTGAAGCGGCTGGGACCGCGCGCGACCGTGCATTGGATCGATCAGGCCGACCACGCCTTCCACGTGCCTGCGCGCTCCGGCCGGAATGATCGGGCCGTCATGGAGGACCTGACGGAGGCGTTTGCGGCGTGGCTGGAGACTCTGGAAGCGCGTGCCGGCTGACGCGCCGAGCGCCTCTTTCGGAGAAAAATGGCATGAGAACAAAAATAGAACTTCTCTGTCGCTGGAGGTTGAGGCATAGTCATATTGAACGGTAGGGGAGGGGAGTTCGATGAGGTCGGCAGTGTTGGCGGTGTCGGTGTGCGCGCTCGGCGTGCTGATGCTCTCTGCAGCTCCGTCGCGCGCCGATGCCAGGCTCACCGGCATGGTGGTAGTGAAGGGAACTTGCCAGAAGCTCATCGTCGCGGGAGAGGATCGCAGCTCCGAATGCAAGGGCGCGCTGCTCAATACCGACTATGACGATCAGCGCACCGGCTTCTACTTCACCTTGCTCGACGGCAGCGTGGTCACGTTCTCGAACCGCGGCGATCTGCAGGAGCAACCCGGACCGGACAAGTTCGTCACGCCGGTCGATATGATGATCATTGGCCAAAGTCGGAAGACGATCAACAAGGTGACGGCGAAGGGGCAATGCCGTCACGGCAATCCCTTCAAGGGACCCGACCTGATCGAATGCACGGCCGACAGCGAGATCGGCCGCTTTGAAGGGCTATTTCTGTCCAATGGCGAGAAGCCAGTGATGCAGACCTTCTGAGGCCGTCACCCCTGTGCGCAAGCAGGATGAGCCAGCAGGAGAGCTCGTCGCTGCGTCGCCGGTCGTCACTCGCCACCGTACGGTCCACGCGGCAAGTCCGGCCTGCTCGGCAATATCCACTCTGTCAGAGGATCGTGATGAGAAAGACAGCTTCATCCGTTTGGCTGCTGGCCCTCGGCGCGGCGAGCCTGCCGGCCAAGTCGGTCCGTGCAGAGGATGGATTGAAGGGGATCGAGACGTTTCACGGCGCCTGCAAGAAGCTCACGGTCGCGGAAGGACCGGACCGCCGACTGCAAGGGCGTTTAGCTCAACACGCGTTACCGTGATGGACGAGCCGGCTTGGAGCAAGACGCCCGTCCTCTGAGGCTGCGATCTCCCGACTCCTGAAAATTTGGCGCGACATCAGGCTCGAAATATTGCAACAAGTCGGCGTCGTCGTTGGGCCGGGTGTGCAGGTCGCCAGATCTTGGAGAGTGTGATGTTCCGATGCGTTGGCTTCGTCCTGGGGCTGCTCTGGAGCCTCGTATCGATCAGCACCGCGCTGGCCGACGATACCAAGCTCCGGATCGGCGTTCTCCGGCTGTCCTCGTCCGCGCCGGTGTTCATCGCGTTGGACAAGGGCTACTTCCGCGAAGCTGGCCTGGACGTCGAGCTGAAGTTTTTCGATGCAGCGCAACCGATCGCCGTGGCGACGGCCACCGGCGACGTCGATGTCGGGGTGACCGCCTTCACCGCAGGACTGTATAACCTCGCAGGCAAGGGCGCGTTGAAGATCATCGCCGGCATGAGCCGTGACCGCCCCGGGTTTCCGCTGATCGGCTACTTCGCCAGCAACAAGGCTTACGAGGCAGGTCTCAAGGCGCCGAAGGATATTGCCGGCAAGCGCGTGGCGATGACCCAGGTCGGGTCGAGCTTTCACTATTCGGTGGGGCTGCTGGCCGACAAATACGGCTTCAAGCTCGCCGACGTGAAGATCGTGCCGCTGCAATCGATGTCCAACACGTCGGCGGCAATCAAGGGTGAGACCGTCGACGCAGCGCTGATGCCGGTTTCCGTCGCACGCAAGCTGATGGAGGAGGGCGCCGTCAAGCATCTTGGCTGGGTTGGCGACGAGACGCCGTGGCAGGTCAGCGGCGTGTTCGCGGGGCCGAAAATCTTGGCCAACACGGCGCTGGTCGGCAAGCTGCTGGCGTCGCTTCAGCGCGCCGAGCGCGAGTATCATGATGTCGTGCTCGCCTCGGTCAAGGACGGCACTGCCGCGATCGACGTCAAGACCAGGCCATTGCTGGAAATCATCGGCAAGTACACCAACCTGCCGGTCGAGCAGGTGGTCGGCAATTGCGCCTATATCGATCCTGACGGCAAGCTCGATGTGAAGAACATCGACAGCCAGATCAAATGGCTGCAGGCGCAGGGGTTCGCGGACCAGGGCTATGATGCGGCCGCGATCATCGCCAAAGACCTTGTGAAGCCGGATTGATGAAGGCGGGCGCAGCGCGGAACTGCAGCGGGATCGCCTGACATGGACCTGATCGCCGAGACCATCAGCCATCGTTTCGACGCGCTCGAAGTGCTCGATGGCGTATCATTCACGGTCGGAGCCGGCGAGGTGGTCGCCGTCGTTGGGCCGTCCGGCTGCGGCAAGAGCACGCTGCTGGCGATCCTCGGAGGGTTGTTGCAGCCGAGCAAAGGTCAGGCGCTGCTGCGCGGAGCCCCGCCGCCCGGCAGCCTCAATCCCCTGACGTTCGTGTTCCAGGACTTCGCGCTGCTGCCGTGGGCAAGCGTCGCCGACAATGTTGCCTTTCCGCTCCTCCATACATCTCTGTCGGCGCAGCAGCGCGCCGCCGCCGTCGACGATGCGTTGCAGCGGACCGGGCTGGCAGACTTCCGGACCGTCTATCCCAAGCAGTTGTCGGGCGGCATGCGCCAGCGGGTCGGCATTGCCCGGGCGCTGGCGGTCCGCCCGGCGATCCTGCTGATGGATGAGCCGTTGTCGGCGCTCGACTCGCAGACCCGCGAGCTGCTGATGGAGGACTTCGTCGATCTGCTCGCCGACGGCACCATGGGCGCGGTCTATGTTACGCATAATCTCGAGGAGGCGGTGCGGCTCGCCGACCGCATCGTCGTGCTGTCGCGTCGTCCTGGCCGCATCCGGAAGGTCGTCAGCGTCCCGGCGACGCGGCGCAGCCGCGGCGATGCCGGAGTACGCGCGCAACTGCTGGACCTGCAGAACGAGCTCTGGGGGCTGATCCGGACCGAGGCAATCGATGCCGAGCGCGAGGTTCAGAATGCTTGAGCGCTCCCCGGCCGAACCGCCTGAGGTGGTCGGCACGCAGGCCCGGAAGGTGCCGTTCCGGGGCGGCGGCTTCACGCCGGCCGCAAACCGCTGGGCCGGCTGGCTCGCGCTCGCGGCGGCTCTCGGTCTGTGGCAACTGATCGGCAGCTTCGCCCTGGTCAATCCCTTGTTCCTGCCGACGCCGCTGATGATCCTGCGTGCCCTGTATCGATTGGCCGAAAGTGGCGCGCTCTGGCAGCATGTCTCGGCATCGTTCGTGCGCATCGTATCCGGCTGGGCGCTCGGCACCGCCACCGGCATCGTCGTCGGCTTCTCGATCGGCCTGTGGCGCATTGCGCGCAGCATCGGCATCACTTTCGTCTCGGCGCTGTTTCCGATTCCGAAGATCGCCGTGCTGCCGCTGCTGATTCTTTGGCTCGGCATCGGCGAGCAGCCGAAGATCGCGACGATCGCGCTCGGCGTGTTCTTCTCGACCACGATCTCGGTCTATAGCGGCGTCGATGCGGTGCCGCGCAACCTGATCCGCATGGCGCAGAGCTTCGACGTGCCGTTCCCGACCATCGTCCGCCGCGTGATCTGGCCCGGGGCGCTGCCGTCGATCCTCGCCGGTTTCCGCATCACCGCGTCGGTGGCGCTGATGCTGGTGGTCTCGGCGGAGATGATCGGCGCCGAGACCGGCATCGGCACCTTCGTACTGCAGGCCGGTAATCTGATGCAGACCGATCAGCTGATGGCGGGGATCCTGATCCTGTCGCTGTTCGGTCTCGCCGTCGGCCGGCTGATCAGCATGCTCGAAGCGCGGCTCCTGCGCTGGCGCTGATCCGGCGGTGTCAGGCGTTGCCGCGGTCTTCCCGGAACAGGTCGAGCTTCTCCTGCACCGGGCGATCCGAGAACGAGAACAGCACCGCATCCTCGTCCGCCTCGTGGCTCACCCATTGCCAGCTCGGCACGACGAACAGATCGCGCGGTCCCCATTCGAAGGTCTGGTCGCCGATGCGGCTGCGGCCCTTGCCTTCGATCGCGGTGAACACGGTCGCGTCGGTCGAGCGATAGCGCACAGTCTTGAAGCCCTTCGGCAGCAGCTGGATGAAGGTGCCGATCGTCGGCATGGCGAAGTCGCCGGTCTCCGGATTGGAGAACTTCAGCTTCAGCCCGTGGCACGCATCCCATTCCTCGCTTCGCTTGGCGCTCTCCAGCGCCTCGCGCGTGTAGGAATAGGGATAGTTGAAGATCGGCGAGGTCCGCGATCTGCGCTTGGCGTCGACCGGCAGCAGGTTGTGGCCATAGCGGGCGAAGCTGTCGCCTGAGGGGCGTGCGACCTTCTGCTGATCCTCCTGCGCACCTTGCGCGAAGGAGGCGTCGAGGAACTGCACCAGGGGAATGTCGAGGCCATCGAGCCAGAACATCGGCTCGGAGGTCTCGTTGCCGTGATCGTGCCAGGTCATCGACGGCGTGATGATGAAGTCGCCCGGCTTCATCAGGGTGCGCTCGCCCTCGACGGTCGTGAAGGCTCCCTTGCCTTCCAGCACGAAGCGCAATGCGGACTGGCTGTGCCGATGGGCGGGTGCAACGTCGCCGGGGATCACCATCTGAATGCCGGCATAGAGCGAGGTGGTGATCTTGGACTGCCCACGCAGGCCCGGATTCTCCAGGATCAGCACGCGCCGCTCGGCCTCCTTCGCCGTGATCAGACGCCCGGCCTCGACCATGTAGTCGCGTATCGCCGCGAACTGCCAAAGATGCGGACGGCAGGCGCTCTTCGGCTCGGGCGTGATGAGATCGCTCATCACGGTCCACAGCGCCGTCATGTTTTCGCCGTCGATCTTCTTGTAGAACGCCTCGCGTTCCGGGGTCGAAACTGCGGCCATGCGCGCCTCCCGATCAGATGTCGTTATTGATTGACAGTATACTGTCAATCCCGCTACCGTCAATTGCGACCAGAGCTATCAATTCGGGAGGACTGCCATGATGAAGCTGCACGGCTATTTCCGCAGCAGCGCATCCTATCGCGTGAGGATCGCGCTCAATCTCAAGGGTCTCACGGCCGAGCATCTGCCGCATCATCTCCGCAAGGGCGAGCAGCGCGCGCCCGACTATCTCGCGCTCAACCCGCAGGGCTTCGTCCCGACCCTCGAGGACGACAGCGGCGCCGCGTTGATCCAGTCGCTTGCGATCATCGAATGGCTCGATGAGACCCATCCCGAGCCGCCGCTGCTGCCGAAGGATCCGTTGCGCCGCGCCCAGGTCCGTGCCTTCGCGCAGGTGCTCGCCTGCGACACCCATCCGGTGCAGAACCTGAAGGTGCTGGCGCGGCTGCGTGAGCTCGGCCTGCCCGAGGACAAGGTCACGGCTTGGGCCGGCTGGGCCAACCGCGAGGGGCTCGCTGCGTGCGAAGCGCTGATCAGGCATGAGCCTGGCCCATTCTGCTTCGGCGCGACGCCAACCTTGGCCGATCTCTGCCTGGTGCCGCAGCTTGGCAATGCACGCCGCTTCGGCGTCGATGTCGCAGCGTTCCCGCGCCTGCTGCAGGCCGAAGCCGCGGCGAAGGCGTTGCCGGCTTTCGCCGATGCTGCTCCGGAGCGTCAGCCCGATGCCGAGTAGGCCGCCCGACATCACGATGGACGCAGTCTACACCAAGCCGGGCTATCTGTTCCGGCGGATGCAGCAGATTGCGGTGTCGATCTTCGTCGAGGAGTGCCGGGAGTTCGACCTGACGCCGGTGCAATATGCAGCGCTGGTCGCGATCCAGACGCACCCGGGCATCGATGCCACCAGGTTGTCGGCGGTGATCGCCTTCGACCGTTCGACGCTCGGCAGCGTGATCGAGCGGCTGGAGAGCAAGGGTCATATCGAGCGCAGGCCGTCGGCCGAGGATAAGCGCGTCAAGCTGCTTTATCTGACCAGGACAGGTGGCGCGCTGCTCCGAGCAATCATGCCTGCGGTCGATCGCGCCCAGGCCCGCATGCTGGCGCCGCTGAAGGCCGCGGATCGCAAGATGCTGATGGCGTTGCTGGCGCAGCTCGTCGATCTCAACAACGAGGTCTCGCGGGTGCCGCTGCGTGCCGAGGATGCGCTTGAGCATCTCGGCAAGACCGGCTGATCGCGGAAGTCCGCGGTTGTCGGGCGGAAGGCATAGGCTCACAGCCGCATCACCGCCTGACGGTCGATCTTGCCGGTGCCCGTTTTCGGTAATTCGTCGATGAAGACGATCTCACGCGGATATTTGTAAGGCAGCAGCTTCGCCTTTACGTAGTCCTGCAGCGCCTTCGTCATTGCCGACGCGTCGTGCGATCGGCCATTGGTCACCACCACGGCCTTCAGGCTCATCCGCCGATCCGATAGCTCATGCGCGAACACGGCGCATTCCCTGATATCGGGATGCTCGGCGAGGCAGAGCTCGACCTCGAGCGGATAGACCCATTGGCCCGAGATCTTGACCAGGTCGTCGGCGCGGCCGCGGAAGAAATGGAAGCCGTCGGCATCGCGCACGAAACGGTCGCCGGTGTAGATCCAGCCGCCGTCGCGGATCGTCTCCGCGGTCTTGTCCGGACGGTTCCAGTAGAGCGGCGTGTTGGAGTCGCCGCGCACCCAGAGAATGCCCTCTTCGCCGGTGGCGACCTCGCGTCCTTCGCCGTCGCGCAGCGCGATCTCGTAGCCGGGAACGCGCAGGCCGGCGGCGCCGAGCTTCTTGCGGTCCTCGCGGTTCGAGAGATAGACGTGAAGAACCTCGGTCGAGCCGAGACCTTCGACGATCTCCAGGCCGGTCAGGCTTTTCCAGCCGTTGAAGACCTCGGCCGAGAGCACCTCTGCCGCGGAGACCGCGAGCCGCAGTGACGAGAAGTCCGCCTCCTTCGCACCCTCAGCCTTGGTGAGCGCGGTGTAGAGCGTCGGCAGGCCGAAGAACACGGTCGGACGGAAGCGGCTGATCGCATCGAAGATGGCGGCGGGCTTCGGCTGGCCCGGCAGCAGCAGCGTCGTCGCTCCGGCCGAGAATGGAAAGGTGATCGCATTTCCGAAGCCGTAGGCGAAGAAGATCTTGGGCACCGAGAAGCAGACGTCGTCCGGCTTGAGCCGCAGCACGTTGCGGGCGAACGCCTGCTCGCTATAGGCCATGTCGTGCTGCAGATGGACGATGCCCTTGGGACGTCCGGTCGAGCCGGACGAATACATCCAGAAAGCCATCTCATCGCGGTGCGTGTCGGCCTCTGGCAGCTGATCGGTGAAGGCTGGCAGCCACGCATCGACCGCGACCGTCGTTGCGGCGGCGGTAGCCGGCACCGCGCCATTGACGACAACCAGCGTCTGCAGTGCGGTATCGGCGCAGGCCTGCGCGTCGAATCGTGCCGCAAACTCGGCATCGGCGACCGCGACCTTGGCGCCGGAATCAGCGAGATAGAATTGCAGCAGATCCGGCGGCGTCAATGTGTTGATCAGCAGCGGCACGAAGCCGGCGCGCACTGCGCCGAAGAACGCGGCCGGATAGGCCGGTGTATCGTCTAGGAACAGCAGGACACGGTCGCCGCGGCTGAGCCCGAGCGAGGTGAAACCGTTACCCCAGCGGCAGGCCTCGGCACACAGCTCGGCATAGCTGCGCTGACCGGCCGGGCCGATCAGCGCGGGCTTGTTCGCGTTGCCCTTTGCGAGATTGTCGAACAGCACGCGGCCGGCATTATAGCGAGCGGGAATCGCGAAGCCGATCTCACGCGCGCCGGCGCTGTCGCGTGGAACGTGGTCGGCGATCTCTCGCGTCATACGCGTGCTCCCGTGTTCCGAGACGCCTCGTAGCGGGCCATGAACTGCGGGGCCATGGCTCGCAGCCGCGTGTCGTCGATGCGGCCGGACCGGGTGATATAGCTGTAGGCAAATTCCATCAGGCCGAGCGTCATGTGCGCCGGGAAGGACTCGTACCACTCGGCGCTGGTCCGGGCCGCAGCCACCAGCTTCTTCACGATCGGCTGCCGCTCGGCCTGATAGCGGGCGAGGCCGTCCGAGAGGCTGGTCTCTGCATCGAGCGCCTTGGCGAGCGCGATCGCGTCCTCGATCGCCAGCCGCGTCCCGGAGCCGATCGAGAAGTGCGCCGTATGTAGCGCGTCGCCGATCAACACCATGTTCCGGTGCCACCAGTGCTCATTCCAGACCCAGGGAAAATTGCGCCATACCGATCGGTTGGAGACCAGCGCGTGGCCAACGAGCGTGGCGGCGAACACCTGCTCGCAGACGCGCCGGGATTCGTCGACCGACATCTCGGCGAAGCCATAGGCGTGCCACGTGGCGCGATCGCATTCCACCAGGAACGTGCTCATGTCCGGCGCATAGCGATAATGGTGCGCGTTGAAGCTGCCGCGGTCGGTCGCGACGAAGGTCTGCGACAGCGTGGCAAAGGTCTTCGACGTGCCGTACCAGGCGAACTTGTTGCTGGAGTAGGAGACGGAGAAGCCGAAATCGCCTTCGAAGCTGCGGCGAACCAGCGAGTTCAGTCCGTCGGCAGCGACGATGAGGTCGTAGCCTGCGAGCTGATCCAGCGACTGGATGATCGTGCCGTAACGGGCCACGACGCCGACGCTTTCGGTGCGCGCCTGCAGCAGCTTCAAGAGTTCGAGCCGGCCGATCGCAGAGAAGCCGACGCCGTCGATCTCGACGTTCTCGCCACGCAGATTGAGCGTGATGTTGCGCCAGCTCTCCATGCACGGCGCGATCGCATCCACGGTGTCGGGATCGTCGGCACGCAGGAATTCGAGCGCCTGGTCGGAGAACACGACGCCAAAGCCCCAGGTCGCCCCGGCCGGGTTCTGCTCGAACAGATCGACCACGGCGGCGGGGTGCCGCTTCTTGAAGAGATAGGCGAAATACAGCCCGCCAGGGCCGCCGCCGAGCACGGCGATGCGCAAGGGCGTCCTCCACATTGACAGTATACTGTTTAGTTTGGATCGGAGACTAATCCCTCATTTCGATCGAGGCCAGGGAAATCTTATTGCTGAAGATCGAGCCGGCGGCCGCAGGTCACCCCGACGGGCTTCTGCCAAAGATCGCGTCGAGTGCGGCGATATAGGTGCTTTCGACCAGCTCCGGCGCATGCCGGCCGAGCGCCTCCATCTTCACGCCCGAATTGATTTCGAGCACCTGCCAGCGCCCATCGGCCAGCACGAGGTCGACCGATGCGTAGCGGATGCCGATGACGCGTGCCGCCGCGGTCGCGAGCGCGGCACAGAGGTCCCGCTGCGCGCCTGGTTCGAGCAGCTCGGGGTGAGTTCCGAATTCGAGATTGTGCCGCCAGCTCAGCAGGCGCTGCTCGCCGCGCGGCACGATCGCGCGCAAGGCCGACGCGTCGAATTCCGCATCGAGGCGCCGCAGGAGCTGTGCGTGCCCCGTGGCCGGAGTCGCCGACAGCGCGAGATCGAGCAGCGGCTGCACGCCGTCGCCGGTCACGGTGGGGCGCTGCTTGCGGTAGACGATCATGGACGCGTCATCGAGCTGCACGACACGGACTTCGTCAACGATGTCCATGAGCGGTGCGATCGCAACGTTCGCGCCGGTCCCGAAGATGCGGTTCGCTGCGCGCAGCAGTTCATCCTTTCCCGTGACGCGGACCACCATCCGTCCAGAGGTACCCTCGTTGGGCTTGACCACCAGCCCGCGCGGATACGTTTCCAGCAGCGCCAGCGCGGCCTCGGCCGTCTGCCCGGGCTGGCCGCTAAGGGCCGGAGCAAGAAAGAACGCGTGTGGAACCGCGGCAATCCCGTCGGCTCTCAGCAGCGCCGAGGTCGCCGCTTTGTCACAGGCCAGTCTGTGCGCCACCGCACTGTTCAGGCCGAGATCATAGCCGAAGATCAGGTGACGCCGGTTGGCATCCTCGAGCACCAGCAGCCAGCCGTCCTCCCGCACGTCGAGCGCGATGCCTCGTTCGACGCAGTAGCGGGTGATGGCGGCGAGCTGGGTCTGCGGATGGTTAATCATTGCTCAAGGATTGGGCCAGGATGCGGAATTAAAGTGCTGGAAAATTGGAATCTCGGCAAGTAAATTACCCTTATCGTTTGTGTACGAACGAACGGCCGATCGAGGCGAATCCGGGCATCAGCCGGCATGCATTTGATCGTGATCAATGGTGCGTCCATGCGGGTTGATTATTCGCTGTTTTCACGTACATCAGGCGCCGAAATCGCTGGATCTATAGGGTTTTTGCGGTCCTGCCTCCGTCACGACTTGTTTCTTCCAACTTCAGCCCACGTGAAAAAACAAACGACATGAGCGCGTTCTATAAAGAGAAAGTTCTTTCCGTTCACCACTGGACGGACACCCTGTTCTCCTTCCGAGCCACCCGCGATGCGGGCTTCCGCTTCCAAAATGGTCAGTTCGCGATGATCGGCCTCGAGGTCGAGGGCCGCCCGCTGCTGCGTGCCTACAGCATGGCCAGCGCCAATCACGAGGAGGAACTGGAGTTCTTCAGCATCAAGGTGCAGGACGGCCCGCTGACCTCCCGGCTGCAGCAGATCAAGGAAGGCGACACCATCCTGGTCGGCCGCAAGGCGACCGGCACGCTGATCCCCGACAATTTGCTGCCCGGCAGCCGGCTGCTGCTGCTGTCGACCGGCACCGGCCTTGCCCCGTTCGCCAGCCTGATCAAGGACCCCGACGTCTACGAGCGGTTCGAGAGCATCGTGCTGGTCCATGGCTGCCGCCAGGTCGCCGAGCTCGCCTATGGCGAGAGCGTCGTCGCGAAGCTGCGCGAGGATGAGCTGTTCGGGCCGCTGCTCGACGGCAAGCTGCAGTATTATCCGACCGTCACCCGCGAGCCGTTCCGTAACCGCGGCCGCATCACCGACCTGATCTCGTCGCAGCAGCTCTTCAACGATATCGGCCAGCATGAGCTCGACATCGCCAAGGACCGCATCATGATGTGCGGCAGCCCGGCGATGCTGGAGGAGCTCAAGACCATGTTCGAGTCGCGCGGCTTCCTCGAAGGCAGCGGCAACCAGCCCGGACACTTCGTGATCGAGAAGGCCTTCGTTGAGCGCTGAGCCGCCGACCCTTCGTTTGCGACTTTTCTGAAAGAGCGCCTCGACGCAATCGGGGCGCTCTTTTCGTTGGCAATATCCTCCTTGCGCGCGTCCGAGCGGCCGTGCGATTTTCGGCGCCAAGACCGGGCCTTCAGACGTCCGGCGCGAAACAGGGAGGGGACTTGGATTGCCCGCGTGGCGGCCATCCCCGTGATGACAGAGGGGATGAGCATGGATTCCATCGTACGGCGACAGACGCTCGGTGATCTCCTGCGGCGGAGCGCGGCGCGGACACCGACCAAGACGGCCGTGATCTGCGGCGAGATCAGCTGGACCTACGCCGAGTTCAACGCCATCGTCGACCGCCTCGCGGCCGGCCTCGCCGCCCAGGGGGTCGGCAAGGGCGAGCGCGTCGCGATCCTCGCGCGCAACTCGCATGCCTTTGCCGCCCTGCGCTTCGCGCTGGCGCGGCTCGGCGCCGTGCTGGTGCCGATCAACTTCATGCTGAAGCCGGAGGAGGTCGCCTACATCCTCAAGCACGCCGGGGCGCGGCTGCTCGCGACCGACAGCGGCTTCGCCGGCGTGGCGCGCGCCGCCAAGGCACTGGTGCCGGCGGTCGAGCAGCTGATCTGGCTGCCGTCGGAAGGTCCGAGCGAGCGGCAGAGTGACATGATCGATTTTGCCGAGCTTGCGGCTTCGACGGCGCAGGTGCCCGCGGTCGAGATTGCAGGCGGCGATGTGGCGCAGATCGTCTACACCTCGGGCACGGAGTCGCTGCCGAAGGGCGCAATGCTGACCCATGATGCCGTGATCTGGCAGTATGTCAGCTGCATCGTCGACGCCGGCATCGCGGCCGAGGACGTCACCTTGCACGCGCTGCCGCTCTATCATTGCGCCCAGCTCGACGTGTTCTTCGGTCCCTCGATCTATGTCGGCGCCACCAACATCATCACGGCGTTTCCGACGCCCGACAATCTGCTGCCGCTGATCGCCAAATATCGCATCACCTCGTTCTTCGCGCCGCCGACGGTATGGATCTCGATCCTGCGCTCGCCGCTGTTCGAGACCACGGATGTGTCGACCTTGCGCAAAGGCTATTACGGCGCGTCGATCATGCCGGTCGAGGTGCTGCGCGAGCTGGCGCAGCGGTTGCCGAAGGTCCGGCTGTGGAATCTCTACGGCCAGACCGAGATCGCGCCGCTGGCGACGATGCTCGGACCGGAGGATCAACTGCGCAAGCCGGGGTCTTGCGGCCGCGCCGTGCTCAACGTCGAGACGCGGGTCGTCGATGACGACATGAACGACGTCGCGCCAGGCGAGGTCGGCGAGGTCGTGCATCGCTCGCCGCATCTGATGCTCGGCTATTTCCACGACGATGAGCGCACCACCGCCGCCTTCCAGGGCGACTGGTTTCACTCCGGCGATCTCGCGACCATCGACGAGGAGGGCTACATCACCATCGTCGATCGCAAGAAGGACATGATTAAGACCGGTGGTGAGAACGTCGCCAGCCGCGAGGTCGAGGAGGCGCTCTATTTGATCCCCGAAGTGTCCGAGGTCGCCGTCGTCGGCCTGCCGCATCCGCGCTGGGTTGAGGCGGTCGTCGCAATGGTCGTGGTCAAGTCCGGCTGCGAGCTGACCGAGGAGGCGGTGCTGAAGCAGGCCTCGAGCCGTCTCGCCACCTTCAAGACGCCGAAGCGGATCGTGTTCGTCGATGCGCTGCCCAAGAACCCCAGCGGCAAGCTGCTGAAGCGGCAGCTGCGCGAGGCGCATTCGGGGTTGTTCGCGCAGGGGTAAGCGGCTGCCGTCTTCGAACAGTGCATATCGGCGCCGGGAGTCTCGGAGGCCGGCCCGGCGCTGCGGCTCGATCTCGCAGCGCGGCTGTCGACAGAAGGCGGCTATCGACGTTGTGATATCATCGATGGCCGATTGCGCGCGCTTGTGTAACGATTGCTTCGCGATACGCGTAGTATGGTGACACCAGACCTTCCACGAGCCGCCTCGAGGCCTCCCCATGGATACGCTGCTGCTCCCGTTTTCGCCGCGCTTCATCGTGCTGACGATCTGCGCCACGGCGACCGCCCTGCTGCTGATCCTCGGCATCTACGACCGCAAAATCTTCGATCTCGTCCTCATCCCACTCTTGATCTTCGGCGCGCTGACCTTGCTCGGCGTCCGCGATCTCATGCAGAAGAGCCACGCGGTGTTGCGCAACTACCCGATCGCGGCGCATCTGCGTTTCCTGCTCGAGGAGATGCGGCCGGAGATGCGGCAGTATTTCTTCGAGAGCGAGAAGGACGGCATGCCGTTCTCGCGCGACACCCGTGCGGTGGTCTATCAGCGCGCCAAGATGGTGCTCGACAAGCGCCCGTTCGGCACCCAGGAGGATGTCTACCGCGAGGGCTATGAATGGATGCACCATTCGATATCGCCCAAGCCGCGTGCGGAGGAAAAATACCGCATCTCCATCGGCGGCCCCGATTGTGCAAAGCCCTATTCGGCCTCGGTGTTCAACATCTCGGCCATGAGTTTCGGGGCGCTGAGCCCGAATGCGGTGCGCGCGCTCAACGGTGGCGCCAAGCGCGGCGGCTTCGCGCACGACACCGGCGAGGGCGGCTTCAGCCCGTACCATGCCGAGATGGGCGGCGACATCATCTGGGAGATCGGCTCCGGCTATTTTGGCTGCCGCCGCCATGACGGCACGTTCGACGCCGACGCATTCGCGCGGGTCGCAGCCACCGAGCAGATCAAGATGGTCGAGCTCAAGATCAGCCAGGGCGCCAAGCCCGGTCACGGCGGCGTGCTGCCGGCGGCGAAGGTGTCCGAGGAGATCTCCAAGATCCGTGGCGTCGCGATGGGCGAGGACTGCATCTCGCCGGCGGCGCACCGCGCGTTCTCGACGCCTGTTGGCATGATGCAGTTCATCGGCGAGATGCGGCGGCTGTCGGGCGGCAAGCCGGCCGGCTTCAAGCTGTGCATCGGCCATCCCTGGGAGTTCCTGGCGATCTGCAAGGCGATGCTGGAGACCGGCATCTATCCCGACTTCATCGTGGTCGACGGCAATGAAGGCGGCACGGGTGCTGCGCCGCTCGAGTTCATGGACCATTTGGGCATGCCGATGCGCGAGGGCGTCAATTTCGTGCATAACGCGCTGGTCGGGATGAACATCCGCGACCGGATCAAGATCGGCGCCGCCGGCAAGATCGCCACTGCCTTCGACATGGCCCGCGCAATGTCGATTGGGGCCGACTGGTGCAACTCGGCGCGCGGGTTCATGTTCGCGCTCGGCTGCATCCAGTCCTTGAGCTGTCACACCGACCGCTGTCCGACCGGCGTTGCGACGCAGGATCCGACGCGCGCCCGCGCGCTGGTCGTTCCGCACAAGATCGATCGCGTCTACAACTATCATCACGCGACCCTGCATGCGCTGGCCGAGCTGCTCGCTGCCGCCGGCCTGGAACATCCGCAGGACCTGCGTCCCATCCACTTCTCACAGCGGACGTCGACCACCGAGGTCTCCTCCTTCGCAAAACTCTATCCGGCGCTGCGGCCGGGTGAGCTGCTCGAGGGTACGCAGGACATCCGCTTCCGTGATGCCTGGGCGCTGGCGCGGCCTGATACGTTCGCGGCGGTGCAGTGAAGCGTCTCGCGCAATCTTTTTTGGGAACCTTCGGGCTCGAATTCCATCTAAGCCATGCGTGCTCAGTTGGGATGATCGACAATGCCTTGGACCATAGCGACCACAGTCTCTGCGGCGACGACCGCCGAGGATGACCTGATCCGACGGGCAAAAGCCCGCGACGAGGCGGCCATTCGGGCCATCCTGCAGGCCAACAACCGCCGCCTGTTCCGGATCGCCCGCGGCATCCTGCGCAACGACAGCGAGGCGGAGGACGTCGTGCAGGAAACCTATGTCCGCGCACTCACCCATCTGGACGAGTTTCGCGGCCAGTCCAGCCTGTCGACGTGGCTGGTTCGCATCGCGATGAACGAAGCGATGGGGCGGCTGCGCGGACAGCGACCGGCATTGCAACTGGATGCGGAGCGAGAGAATAAACCTGGGGCCGAGGTGATCCAATTTCCCGCCACGTCGAGCGATCCGGAGAAGTCTGTGGCGCAGCGCCAGATCCAGGCCGTCGTCGAGCGGGCCATCGATGAACTGTCCGAGCCGTTTCGCCTCGTGTTCATCGCCCGCGTGATCGAGGAGATGAGCATCGACGAGACCGCGGACTTGCTGGGGTTGAAGCCCGAGACCGTCAAGACGCGCCTGCATCGCGCCCGCGGCATGTTGCGCGAGAACGTCGAAAAAGAGATCGGCCCCGTCCTTATGGACGCGTTTCCCTTCGCTGGTGCGCGTTGCGAGCGGCTGACGGATGCCGTGCTTGAGCGTCTGGCACGTCCGAGCTGAAGATTCTTGGGAACGTCGGCTCCCGTTTTTCATCCAATCCCTGTGCAGCCATTCATCCGCCGGCCACGAGGTCCGGCGGCACAGGAGATGAGAGCCATGTTCAAGCATATCGGCACGACGGTCGTCGTGCTCTGCCTCACGAGCAGTGTCGCGCTGTCGCAGGGCGCCAAGCTCAACGATCCGCAGATCGCCCATATCGCCTACACGGCCGGTGAAATCGACATCAAGGCGGCGAAGCAGGCCTTGGGCAAGTCCAGCAGCAAGGAGGTCAAGGAGTTCGCCCAAGGCATGGTGCGCGACCACGAGGCGGTCAACAAACAGGCCCTCGCCCTCGTCAAGAAGCTGAAGGTCACGCCTGAGGACAACGACACCAGCCGCGCGCTGTCGAAGCAGGCGAGCGAGAAGCTCGACGAACTCGGCAAACTCAAGGGCGCCGCGTTCGACAAGGCCTACATCGCCAACGAGGTCGCCTACCACAAGACGGTGAATGGCGCGCTGGAAACGCAGCTCATTCCGTCGGCGAGCAATTCCGAGCTGAAGGAGCTGCTGCAGACCGGCCTCAAGCTGTTTCAGGGGCACGAGCAGCACGCCGAGCATGTCGCGGCGGATCTGAAGTAGGATCAGCCGATGCTGTCGGGACGTCTCGCCTTCCTGAGTGCGGTCGTGCTTGCCGCGGTGAGCGTTCCGGCGCGCGCGGCCACGATCCGGATTACGATAGACAAGCTCGCGTTTTCGCCGGCCGTGGTTTCGGCCAGGGTCGGCGACACCGTCGAATGGGTCAACAAGGATGCGCTGGCTCATACGGCCACGGCGCGGGATGGCGCCTTCGATGTCACTTTGCCGCCGAGCAAGACGGTGAGCTCGGTCCTCAAGAAGGCGGGCACGCTCGACTACTACTGCCGCTTTCACCCGAACATGAAAGCGACCCTCACGATCGCGCCGTGACGCCGCAAGGCTCAATGCGGGTTCTCCAGGCTGAAGGTTTCGGACTGCTCGTCATAGGCGAACAGCTCGGCATAGCGGCCCCATGACACGATGGTGTGCAGCGTCTCGTCGGCATAGTGCTCGGACATGTAGTCCTCGAGCTCGATGCGGAAGCGCGCCGCTGGTGCTGCGTGCGCGGGGCGGTCGTCGAGCACGCGGCGGATCAGCCCCATCAGCGGCACGTTCTCCATCAAATGCTGCGCGAACAGCTTCTTGCGTTCGTCGGTATCGAGATGGGCGAACCGCCGTCCGGCCTCGGTCAAGGTCAGATCGCCTTCGCTGAGCTGGGCGAAGCGCAAGAGCTGCAGCGCCTCGGCCAACGGAAAGATCTCGTCGACCTCGAGCTGCAGATGGCCCGCCAGCACGGGCAAGTCGGCATGCCCATTATAGGGTTCGCCGGCAAGCGTCTCGACCAGGCCGGAGATCGAGTTCGAGGACACGTGGCTCAGCACCATGCCGACGCCGGCGCTCGCGGTGCTCGGCAGCTTCGGCTCGGGCCGCTGCGTCATGCGCGCGTAGAGGCTGTCGACCAATTGGCGGAACGCCGCATCGAGCCGGTTGCGCGGATGCGGCAGGTCGACCTTGAACTCGGCGGCGACGCGGCCGGGATTGGAGGAGAACACCAGGATGCGGTCGCACATCAGCACCGCCTCCTCGATGTTGTGCGTTACCATCAGCACCGATTTGATCGGCAGCCGGCCGTCGGTCCAGAGATCGATGAGGTCGGTACGGAGTGTTTCGGCGGTCAGCACGTCCAGCGCCGAGAACGGCTCGTCCATCAGCAGGAGGTCGGGATGCACCACCAGCGCGCGGGCGAAGCCGACGCGCTGGCGCATGCCGCCCGACAGCTCCTTGGGAAAAGCGGATTCGAAGCCGTCGAGGCCGATCAGATCGATCGCCGCGAGCGCGCGCTTGCGCCGCTCAGCGGCCTCGATGCCGAGCGCCTCCAGGCCGAGCTCGACGTTCTGCAGCACGGTGAGCCAGGGAAACAGCGCGAACGACTGAAACACCATGGCGACGCCGCGCGGGGGGCCGGCGATGATCTCGCCGCGGCAGCGCGCTTCGCCGGAGGAGGGTGACACCAGGCCGGCGATGATCCGCAGCAAGGTCGATTTGCCGGAGCCGGAGCGTCCGAGCAGGCCGACGATCTCGCCGGCGCGGATCGTGAGGTCGACCTTCTCGAGCACCACGAGATCCTCGCCGCTGCCCTTCGGAAACAGCCGGCTCAAGCTCTTGATCTCGATCAGCGATGTGTCTTTGACCTGGTCGCGCATGACAAATTCTCCCGGTCAGCCCAGCCGCAGCCGGCGTTCGCCGAAGGCGTAGAGCGGCCGCCACAGCAGCCGGTTGAACAGAGTGACGAGAATGCACATCACGGCAATGCCGAGCACGACGCGGGGGAAGTCACCACGCTCCGTGGCCGCGGCGATGTAGGCGCCGAGGCCGCTCGCGGTGAGATGGGTATCGCCCCAACTCGCGACCTCGGCGACAATCGCCGCGTTCCACGAGCCGCCGGAGGCGGTGATGGCGCCGGTGATGTAGTAGGGGAAGACGCCGGGCAGCACGACCTTGAACCACCAGCGCCAGCCGGTCAGCTGCAGGCTCGCGGCGGCCTCGCGCAGGTCGGTCGGGAAGGCGCTGGCGCCGGCGATGACGTTGAACAGGATGTACCACTGCGTGCCCAGGATCATCAGCGGGCTCAGCCAGACATTGGCGTCGAGGCCGTAGCGCACGATCAGCACGACGAACACCGGGAAGGCGAGGTTGGCCGGGAATGCGGCGAGGAATTGCGCCAGCGGCTGCATCCGTTCGGCGAGCTTCGGCCGCAGCCCGATCCAGACGCCGACGGGGACCCAGATCAGCGACGCCAGCGCGATCAGCACCACCACCCGCACCAGCGTGATCAGGCCGTAGCCGATCGCGCTGAGGACATCGGACGGTGCCAAGGTCGCCGAGAGATAGAGGGTAGTCTTCCAACCGGCATAGGCGCAGCCGAGGACGACCACTGCAAGCCAGAGACCGTCGACGAGCTGCGAGGGCGGCGCATGGCGGACAGGGCCGCTCCAGGCGTTCGGCCAGTTGATCCGCAGGTTCGAGAAGGTGCGGTTCAGCGCGGCGAAAGGCACGGACAGCCTGCGCAGCGCGCGGGTGCGCCGGAACAGATCGAGCATCCAGGAGGTCGGCGGATTGCCGGAGGCGGTCTGCTCGAAGCGGAACTTGTCGGCCCAGGCCACGATCGGACGGAATAGCAGCTGGTCATAGGCGGTGATCACCAGCAGCATCGTCAGCAGCGCGGCGGCAATTGCCGTGAGATCCTTCTGCTGGATTGCGAGTGCGACGTAGGAGCCGATGCCCGGCAGGGTGACCGTGGTGTTGCCGACGGTGATCGCCTCCGACGCCACGACGAAGAACCAGCCGCCGGACATCGACATCATCGCATTCCAGATCAGGCCGGGCATCGCGAAGGGCACGTCGAGCCGCCAGAAGCGCTGCCAGCCGGAGAGGTGGAAGCTGCGCGTCGCGTCCTCCAGATCCTTCGGCACGTTGCGCATCGACTGGTACATGCTGAAGGTCATGTTCCAGGCCTGGCTGGTGAAGATCGCGAACACGCAGGCGAGCTCGGCACCGAGCACCTTGCCGGGGAACAGGTTCATGAAGAACACGACGGTGAACGTCAGGAAGCCCAGGATCGGCACCGACTGCAGGATGTCGAGCAGCGGGATCAGCACGATCTCGGCGCGCCGGCTCTTGGCCGCCAGCGCGGCGTAGACGAAGGTGAACACCAGCGAGCAGGTGATTGCGAGCAGCATGCGCAAGGTGGTGCGCAGCGCGTAGAGCGGCAGGTTGGCCGGATCGAGCGAGACCGGGACCACGTCCAGCGCCGACAGCGGCTGCGTGGTCTGCTCGCCGCCATAGACGATCAGCACCATTGCGCCGACCACGATGATCAGCGCGACCACGTCCCAGACGTTGGGACGGACGGCGTCGCGCAGCACGGTGGTCCGGAGGTCCTGAAGCATCATCCGCGTGTCTCGTCTCGTCGTCCGCAGCCGACGGCTCCGGACGTCTCCTTGTCATGGCGCTGAGGGCTGGTTCGCGCCGGCGGGGCTGCCGGCCAAATCCGCACCCTAAGTGCCCTCTGTGATGGTTTGATTTCAAGCGGCGTCTGCCGGGATCCGGCCCCGTGGTCCGGCCTATCAAAGGATACGCAGGCCGCGTCTTCACGTTCCCGCGACATCGGATGTCCGGGGTGTGCTGGTCCGTCGGCCCTCGTTGAGCGTGAGGGCGCAGGGAAGGCCGGGCCTCGACTGAGGCCCGTGGCCCGCCTGCGAGAAAAATGCAGGCGGCAGGTACCACAGGTTCAGCCGGAACGACCCGGCCCTCCCTGCGCGATCGGTTTTAACGGCTTATACGTGATCTCCCCGGTGCGCCGGCTTTCTGGCCACCGTGGCGACAACGCGCGCATCACGCGCGCTGCCGCGGACCTCAGCGTCGGGAGGTCAGGACCACACGATTTCGCCGTCCGCGACGACAGCGCTCGTCCAGCGCCGCCGTCACGTCCATCGCATTGCCGGTCCAACGTTCGTGACGACGCGCGTACGCCCCTCATCAGGACCGGAATGGGAGGAGCATAGGACAGGAATTATGATTTTCGGAAGCTGTTTATTTTTCGCAGAGGCTCTTGAAGTGGGTCTTCATATTGAGGGCGCGGGGGAAATGAGTGTTTTGGCGCAGGCGACATGCGTGGCGCATCGGCCGTCCGCCGGCGTGTTGGAGATCGGCACTCCGCCCGACGGGCGAATCGGGGATTGCAAAGTTGTTTGTGGCACGCAGGCGCGGCGCGATCGGTCAGCGCCTCCCCCCGCGTGCGGGGGAGGTCGCATCGCATCGTCAGATGCGATGCGGGTGGGGGATTGCTCCGGAAAGACTGCCGCTGTGGCACCCCCACCCCAGCCCTCCCCCGCAAGCGGGAGAGGGGGCGCACCGCCGGTGCCGCGCCTGCGCGGGTCTCTCGATGATGCGGGCCGAGATACGCATCATGAAACGCCCTGGCGCAATTGAGTGAGCGCTACCCCACGTTCGGCTCGCCGCCCTCCGGGGCGAGCCTGGTCGCCAGGATCTTGTCGATGCGGCGGCCGTCGAGGTCGATGATCTCGAAGCGCCACCCTTGCAGCTCGAAGCTCTGGCCGACCGCGGGCACGCTGCCGAAATGCTGCAGCACCAGGCCGGCGACGGTGTGGTAGCCGCGATGTGGCGGCACCTCGATGGCGAGGACGTCGGCGAACTCGTCGAGTTGCATCCAGCCGGAGACGAGCAGCGATCCGTCGTCGCGGCGGAGGCAGGCCGGCTCCGGCGGACCTTCCTCCGAGGAGAACGCGCCGACGATCGACTCCAGAATATCCGCCGCGGTCACGACGCCTTCGAACGCGCCGTATTCGTCGTGGACGAGCCCCATATGCACGGGCGCCACCTTGAGAATCGCGATCACGTCGCGCGCATCGACGGTGGAGGGAATGATCGGCACCTCCCGCACCAGGCTGCGCAGGTCCGGCGTCTCGTCGCGCAGATAGGCGGCCAGCAGGTCCTTGGCCTGGAGCACGCCGATCGGACGGTCGCGCTCGCCGTCCGACACCGGCAGGCGCGAATGCGGGCTCTTGGCGAGCAGCTCGCGAATGGTCTTGGGATCGTCGTTGAGGTCGACGACGTCGACCTCGGGGCGCGGCGTCATGATGGCGCCGACCGGGCGGTCGCCGAGCCGCATCACGCCGGCGATCATCTCCTTCTCGCCGGGCTCGAGCACGCCTGCGGTCTCGGCCTCGCGCACCAGATGGTGGATCTCCGCCTCCGACACCTTCTCCTCGGCCTCGCCGGAGCGGCCGAGCAGCGTCAGGATCAACTTGCCGGAGAGATCGAGCAGCACCACGAGCGGCAGCGACACCTTGGCGAGCACCTGCATGGCCGGCGCGACGCGGACCGCCACGGCCTCGGGGTCGCGCAGCGCCAGCTGCTTCGGCACCAGCTCGCCGACGATCAGGGTCGCATAGGTGATGGTGGTGACGACCAGGCCGACGCCGATGATGTCGGCGACGGAGGCGGACAGGCCGAGCTCCAGCAGCCACTGCGTCAGGCGCTGGCCGAGGGTGGCGCCCGAGAACGCGCCAGAGAGCACGCCGACCAGGGTGATGCCGATCTGCACCGTCGACAGGAACCTCCCCGGATCGGACGCCAGCGTCAGCGCCCGACGGGCGCCGGCGATGCCCTTTTCGGCCAGCATGGCGAGGCGTGCCGGCCGCGACGAGACGATCGCGAGTTCGGACATCGACAACAGCCCGTTGACGACGATGAGGACGACGATGATGGCGAGTTCGACGGAGAGCATTTCGACCTGGTCTGGCGCCCGGAGGGGGCGGGATGGGGACAGGTCCTAGCATATGGGGATGGCAATCGCCCAATGCCGCGCTGCGGTGGGCGCATGGCTGGAGACGGGTGGGCGGTCAGATTGGGGCTTGCCGCGCCTGGACCTCCGCTGTCGTCCCGGCCTTGAGCCGGGATCCATAGCCACCGGCCGTCATGTGGCGGGCAATCGGCAGTGACGTCCCTCGATAGCTTCCGCGGTATGGGTCCCCGCGTTTGCGGGGACGACACCGAGTGAGGAGCTATGGCCTGCGCAAATAAAAACAGCCGCCGCTCAGAAATCCCCGTGCAGCCGCCCCGAGAAGATCGACACCGGACCGCGGTCGGCGTTGTAGGCGGGATTGCTGATGAACTGATAGTCCGCCGTGAAGGTCAGGTATTTGTTGATCGAGTAGGCGTAGTAGGCCTCGATGATGTTCTCGCGTCGGTAGTTCAGCGCGCCGTCGCCGATCAAGGGGCCAAGGCCACCGGCGGCGAGGAAGGCGCGGTGGTCGCGCGACAGCCCGTTGGTCACGCCGGCGAGGCCGATGGTGTCGTCGGGACGGCCCCAGCGCGCGCCCTTGATCGAGGTGCCGAACGACAGGCTGCTGTCGATGTCGGTGAACGCCATGATCTCGGTTTTGCCATCGTTCCAGCTCCAGCGGCCGAACAGGCCGACATCGTCCGACAGCGCCTGGTCGAAGCTGATCACGTAGCCGTATTTGCCGCGGCCGCGGCGGGTCTGGCCGATGTCGAGATTGAGCGCGGGATTGTCCAGCGTCTCGCGATAGCTGCCGGAGAAGGTGTTGTTGAACCAGCCGATGGTGCGCAGATGCCCGGGTTGCGAGAACAGCTGATAGCGCGTCTCCAGCTCGACGACGTAGCTGCCGCGTCTGAAAACCTTCGTGTCGAAATTGTTCGAGTTTGACTCGGCATCGACCAGGAAATAGCCGGCGCGCAGCGCCCAGTTCTTCTGGTTCAGCTCGGCGGTGGCGCCATAGGTCAGTCCGAGCTTGTCAGCGGCATAGTCGAAGGCGCCGGGCGCCCAGACCGACCAGTTCATGAAGTCCTTGCGTGCGTCCTTGGCGTAGGCGTTGCCGTCGAACACGTCGAGCACGGGGAATTTTCCGATCTGAAGCGTGAGACGCGAGATGTCCTGCTTGCCGGACAGCTGCAGCTGGCCGCTGCCGAGCTGCTCCTGCTCGCCGCCGAAGCCGAAGGTCTGGCGCAGGAACAGCCGCGAGGTGTTGTAGTGCGGATAGGGGAAGTCCGACTTCTGCGCTTCGCCATTGGGGAAGCCGCCGAGTCCGACGGTGTTGCTGAGGCCGAAGCCCTGCAGCAGCTCGGGATTGTAGTAGACCTCGCCGCCGTCCCACAGCCGCGCGTTGATGTACAGGCTGTTGCTCCAGGTCTCCTGGAATTGACGCGCGGGTGTCAGGCTGTTGGCGCCGGTGTAGGCGGCGCGGAACGCCGGATAGCCCTGGCCGATCACGGTCGCCTGGCCGTGGATCTCCCAGCGGTCGGATTCGGGATCGGACGGATCGCTCTTGAGCTTCAGGTCGGGACCGCCCACGAAATCGAGCTTGCGGTTGAGCCCGACCCGCAGGGTCTGGAAGTCGAGTTGCGAATTGTAGCTGGCGCCGTTGGAGAAGCGGACGCCGCCGTTCTCGAAATGGCTGTAGAGATATTCGAGGCGCCAGCTCCAATGCGGCGCAAAGCTGCGCTCGATGCCGGCGCCGGCGGCCCAGCCGAGCCGCGTCGTCAGCAGCTTCTCGGTGTCGCCGGCTGCCGTCGTGTTGATGAAGCGGCCGCCGGTCCAGGCGAGGCCGCCGGTGGCATAGACCAGCCAGTCGCCACGAGCGTAGCCGACCCGGCCGCGCGCGGTGGCGACATAGTCCCACAGCTCCGAGCCGTTCGATGCCGGCGTGCCGAGCATCGCGACGGTGTGGTTGGAGGTGAGATAGTTGGGGAAGCTGAAATCGCCCTCGAGCCCGAGCAGCAGGCCAGACCGGGTGACCCAGTTGTAGCCGGCCTGCACGCCGCCAGTGAGACCGCTGAACGGGCTACCGGCGCTGACCGTCCCGCTCGGGTCGGTCAGCGTCGCCTGGGCGCGGTCGCGGGTATAGCCGGCATGGACGCCGACATAGAGGCCGGTCCAGTCGAACACCGTCTGCGCCATCCGGGCCTTGACCGGCAGGTCGGCGGCAGCGGCGGGGGCAGCGAGCGCGGCGATCATGGCGCCGGCCGCGATCATCTCCCGGGTGCAGTTCGAACGGATCATGGCGGCGGATTCCCAAGGCGAGGCAAACGACACAGGCAAACGTCACAACTGATTGCCCGCGCACAGTCACGAGAAGATTACGGAGTCGTCGATGTTCGATCGGAAGTGTGGACGGCACGCGGTAATTTGTGGATGATTTATATTGCGATTAATTCGCAACAGCAAGCGTGAGGCGGTCTCATCCGGTTTCCGATTGAGGGTGTGGCGCCCACGCAACAATCAGCCCGCCCGGGCGGCCGGGCGGGACGCGACGAACGCCCGGCATCAATAGCCGCAGGCCCTGACGCGGCCGACATACTGGCCGTAGACGTTGTACTGCGGCACCCAGCGGCAGTACCGATAGCCACCGCCATAGGAGTAGCTGTCGTTGCTGGCGGCGATGGCGCTGCCGACGACGGCGGCTCCGACGAGGCCGGCACCGACGCCCCAGCCCCAATGGTGATGATGATGGAAGCCGTTGGCCGCCGCAGGCGTCGACGTTGCGGCGATGCTGCCGGTCACGGCGAGCGCGGTCAGCGCGAGGGTGGCAATCTTGGTTTTGATCGACATGGTGAAGGCTCCTGTTTGATGTTGCGGCGGCCGGCGTCGGCCGCTTGCCAAATTGGACGGAGCCTTTTCGAAACCGGTTCGAATCGCCTGATGGCGATCGACGCCATCCGGAGATTCATCAGAAGATCCAGAATGTTATCTTTGGCTCAGGAGCCCGGCAGCGGGCCGTGGCCGAGCGTGGTCACGTCGAAGTTATCGACGTCCTCCAGCAGCGCGCAGAACGCCCGCGCGCCGTGGTCCAGCACGCGCTCGCCCTTCTCCGCCGAGGCCTGCGTGGCATCGCCGACCGCGCCGCCCGCATTCAGGTCCTGCGTCTGCCAGGCCATCGGCGCCGGCCGCTGCGTCGAGAGCACCTCGTAGGTCGTTTCCATCTCAGCGCCGCGCGAGGGGAAAGCGGCGATGGCATCGCTGCGCACCAGCGTGGGATGGCGGGCCAGCATGATCGAGGTCTCGACGGCACCGCCATGGATGCCGTGACGCAGCTCGTCGGCGGAGAACAGGCCATCGGGCGCGCCGAAGCGCGACCATGACGTCGTCACCACCAGCATGCGGTGATCTGCGCGCAGATCCTGCGCGACCAGGGTCATCGCGGCGCTGTTGCCGCCATGGCTGGTGACAATCACGAGCTTCCTGATTCCGGCGCGCGCGACGCTGTCGCCGAGCGCGCGCCAGCTCCGCAGCGCGACCTCGGTCGGCACGGTCAGCGTGCCCGGATAATCGAGATGCTCGGTCGAGATCCCCACCGGCTGCACCGGCAGCACCGTCACCGGCAGCGCCGGCGGCAGCAGCGCGCGGACCCGGCTGAGATAGGCCTCGGCGATGTAGACGTCGGTGCCGAGGGGCAGATGCGGCCCGTGCTGCTCGGTGGCGGCGAGCGGCAGCACCGCGATCCAGCGCGCGGTCTCGGGCGTTCCCGAGTCGGGCGTTGCCAAAGCGGGCCAGGGCAGCTCGGTCCAGTCGCGGGGCGGAAGGGTCATCGCGCGGGCAGTTTCCTTCGTCCGTGGGGCAGGGTAGTTATCACCCGAACGATCTTAACATGTTCAGCCAGAAAGAACCGGGGAGACCAGACATGGCGCAGGCGCTTCTGCCGCGAACGTTAATGGCGGCATTGCTGGTCCTCGGCGGGACTTTGGGCGGGATGATCTCGGCGGCCCAGGCCCAGACCCTGGACAAGGTCTCGTTCGGCACCAACTGGGTCGCCGAGGCCGAGCATGGCGGCTTCTTCCAGGCGGTCGCCGACGGCACCTACAAGCGCTACGGTCTGGACGTGACGATCGTGCCGGGCGGTCCGAACGAGAACAACCGCATGCTGCTGATCTCCGGCAAGATCGAGTTCTTCATGGCCGCGAACACGCTGATGTCGTTCGACGCGGTGGCCAACAACGTGCCGGTGGTGTCGATCGCCGCGATGTTCCAGAAGGACCCGCAGGTGTTCCTGACGCATCCGGAGTCCAGGATCACCAAGCTCGAAGAGCTGAAGCCGCTGACCCTGTTCGTCTCCAAGGAAGGCATCTCCAGCTACTATCAGTGGCTGAAGTCCGAATACGGCTTCTCGGAGAAGAACGTGCGTCCCTACACGTTCAATCCGCAGCCGTTCATCGCCACCGCGCAGAGCGCGATGCAGGGCTACGTGACATCAGAGCCGTTCGCGGTCGAGCGCGCCGCCGGCTTCAAGCCCGGCGTGATCCTGCTCGCAGACAACGGCTTCAACACCTATTCGACCCTGATCGAGACGCGGCGCGACCTGATCGAGAGCAAGCCGGACCTGGTGCAGCGTTTCGTCGATGCCTCGATCGTCGGCTGGTACAATTACATCTACGGCGACAATTCCGCCGGCAATGCGCTGATCAAGAAGATGAACCCGGAGATGACCGACGACCTGCTGGCCTATTCGGTCGCCAAGATGAAGGAGTATGGCATCGTCGATTCCGGCGACAGCGTGGAGAAGGGCATCGGCGCCATGACGGAGGAGCGCATCGCCAGCTTCTTCGACAAGATGGTGCGGGCCGGCGTGGTCAAGTCGACGATCGACTATCGCAAGTCCTATACGCTGCGTTTCGTCAACAAGGGCGTCGGCATCGATCTCCGGCCGAAGAAGTAGGACGCTTGAGCGGCGCTTTCAGCACATGAGCTCACCTCCCTCGTCCGAGCGCGCCGTTGCGACCGCGGTACGCCTGCGCGGCGTCACCAAGGTGTACGAGTCCGGCGTCGCCGCGCTGGGGCCGATCGATCTGACGATTTCCAAAGGCGAGTTCGTCTCGCTGCTCGGCCCCTCCGGCTGCGGCAAGTCGACGGCGCTGCGGTTGATCGCCGGGCTTGCGAGCCCGAGCGGCGGTACGGTCGACGTCGCGGCGTCCGCGTCCGAGACGCATCCGGGCCATCGCATCGGCTTCGTGTTCCAGGAGCCGACCTTGATGCCCTGGACCAGCGTGCGCGACAATGTCGGCTTGCCGTTGAAGCTTGCGCATGTCCCGGCCACGGAGGCACGGCCGCGGATCGATGCCGCCTTGGCGCAGGTCGGCCTGCCGGATTTTGCCGATGCATTCCCGCGCGAATTGTCCGGCGGCATGAAGATGCGCGCCTCGCTGGCGCGAGCGCTGGTGACACGGCCCGACATCCTGCTGATGGACGAGCCGTTCGCGGCCCTCGACGAGATCACGCGCTTCCGCCTCAACAACGACCTGCTGGCGCTGTGGCGCAGCCTGAACATGACCGTCCTGTTCGTCACCCATTCGGTGTTCGAGTCGGTCTACCTGTCGCAGCGCGTGCTGGTGATGACGGCGCGGCCCGGCCGGCTCAGCGCCGAGATCCGGATCGACGTCGACGCGCGCGATGATGCGTTCCGCGCCTCGCCGGACTACGCCGCATATTGCCGCCGCGTCTCGGACGCGTTGGCGCCGGCCTACACCGGGGTGCATGCGCTGTGAGCGGCGTACGAGAGCAGAGAACGTTTGTCGCGGCAGCGCGGCTGGCGAGCCTCGCCTTTCCGGCCTTGGTTTTCGTCGCAGCGATGACGGCGTGGGAGTTGGTGGTGCGCGTCAACGGCATCCAGCCTTATGTGCTCCCGGGGCCGCTGCTCATCCTGAAGACCTTGGTTGCCGACTGGGACATTCTGGCGCAGTCGCTGCTGACGACACTGATCACGACGCTCGAAGGCTTCATCGCTGCCGCGCTGGGCGGCATAGCGCTGGCGCTGTTGTTCAACCAGTCGAGATGGCTGGAATGGGCGTTGTTTCCCTATGCCGTGGTGCTGCAGGTGACGCCCGTGATCGCGGTCGCGCCGCTGCTCCTGATCTATCTGCCGCAGCAGACCGCGGTGGTCGTGTGCGCCTGGATCGTCGGCTTCTTCCCCGTGCTGTCCAACACCGCGCTCGGGCTCAACTCGGTCGATCGCAATCTCGCTGGCCTGTTCCAGCTCTACGGCGCCTCGCGCTGGCAGACATTGCGCCACCTGAAATTGCCCGCCGCTCTGCCCTATATTCTCGGCGGCCTGCGCATCGCCGGCGGCCTGTCGCTGATCGGCGCCGTCGTCGCCGAGATCGCCGCGGGCAGCGCCGGCGCGGGATCAGGCCTCGCCTATCGCATCGCAGAATCCGGCTATCGTCTCAACATACCCCGCATGTTCGCCGCGCTGGTGCTGCTGTCGGTCGCCGGGATTGTCATCTATGGCTTGCTGGCGCTAGTTTCGCACCTCGTTTTGCGGCGCTGGCACGAAAGTGCTCTTGGAAAGGACAACTGATGGCGGCCACTTCGTCAGACAAGATCGATGTTCTGATCTATGGGCCGCTGCGGCCGATCCTGGAAAAGGGTTTCCCGGACAGCTTCACCGTGCACCATGCGACGACACAGGCCGATCTCGAAGCGCTGCCAGCGGACGTGAAAGGGCGGATCCGCGGCGTCGCCGTGACCTTCCACACCGTGAAGACCGATGCCGCCGTGATGGCGATGTTGCCGAAGCTGGAGATGATCGCAAGCTTCGGCGTCGGCTATGATCATATCGCGGCCGCCCATGCCGGTCAGCACGGCATCATCGTCACCAACACGCCCGATGTCCTGACCGAGGAGGTCGCCGACGTCGCGATGGGCCTGTTGATCGCCACCTGCCGCGAGTTCATCAAGGCCGACCGCTTCGTGCGCTCCGGCGAGTGGACGTCGAAGCCCTATCCGCTCAGCGTCGGCTCGCTGCGCGACCGCACCGTCGGCATGGTCGGCATGGGCCGCATCGGCCAGGCGATCGCGCGCCGACTCGAAGCCTCGCTGGTCCCCGTCGTCTATCACTCGCGCAATCCGGCGGCCGGTGTCGCCAACAAGCACTATCCCGACCTGCTCGCGATGGCGAAGGACGTCGACACGCTCATCGTGATCGTGCCCGGCGGCGCCGGCACCAACAGGATCGTCAATGCCGAGGTGCTGAAGGCGCTCGGACCGCGCGGCGTCGTCGTCAACGTCGCCCGCGGCTCGGTGATCGACGAACAGGCTTTGGTCGAGGCGCTGAAGTCCGGCACCATCCTGGCGGCTGGCCTCGACGTGTTCGAGAAGGAGCCGGCGGTGCCCGACGCGCTCAAGGCGATGGACAATGTCGTGCTGCTGCCACACATCGGCTCGGCTGCCATCGTAACCCGCAACGCGATGGATCAGCTGGTGGTCGACAATCTCAAGGTCTGGTTTGCCGGCAAGCCGCCGCTGACGCCCGTTCCGGAAACGCCGGTGAAAGGCCGCTGATGAAACGTTCGCTCCCAATGCTGATCGCGCTGCTGTCGTCAGTGGCGGGCGTCCCCGCCGTTGCGCAGGACGCCGCCGGCCTGAAGAAGGCGATGATCGGGCAGTGGGAGCTTGCGACCACCGAGCGCAGCAAGACCTGCGTCGTGACCTTGAAGCCGGACGCGGCGCCGCGTGGGCAGAAGCTCGAACTGGAGCCGGGCTGTGCCGCCGCGCTGCCCTTCACCAAGGACATCGCCGGCTGGAACGTGAAGGGCCTCGACATCGTCAGTCTCCAGGCAGCCAATGGCGAGGCGGTGATCGACTTCACCGAGGTCGAGGCCGGCATCTTCGAGGGCCTGCGCCAGGGCGAAGGCGTCTACATCCTGCAGAACCTGGCGGCGGCGCGGTCGCTGGCGAAATCCATGGACCAGATGATCGGCGACTGGGCCATGGTCCGCGGCAATGGCGCCACGATCTGCAGCCTGGTGCTGACCAACAACGACGCCGGCCACGACAATTTCCAGGTGTTCGTGAAGCCGAAATGCGACCCCATGATCGCAGCGTTCGCGCCGAGCCAGTGGCGGCTCGAGCACGGCCAGATGATGCTGATGTCGGATCGCGGCGAGACCTGGCGGTTCGAGGCGGACGACAATGCGCAGTGGCGGCTGGTGCCCGACAGCGCCAATCCGCTGATCATGCTCAGGCAGTAGGGCGAGACGCGCGCCGTTGAGCGCCCTTGCCGCGCGTCGGGCAAGCCTCTTCCGGCATCGGATTTGGTTAACGGTCGGTTACGTGCCTGTTCCACCAATTGGAACTTGTTGTTTACGCATCTTGCGTCTGATGGTTGTACTCCATCGAGGGGGCCCGCCATGCGTGAGTTGTTGCGCCGGTTCAACAGGTCGCTGCCGTCGTTCAGCCTCAACGACAAGATCTCTGCGGCTGCGGCCGCGTTCGCCGTCCTGGTGATGCTGTCGACACTGGGCGCGCTGTCGGCGCTGCGCGAGCAGCGCCTGTTCTACGACCGGCTCGAAGCGCTTTCCATTGCGGCCCGCAACATCGAGCGCACCAACGCGCTGATCTACGCGGTCGTGATGGAATCGCGCGGCATCTACATGTCGTTGGACCGCACCGTCGCGCGGCGCTACGCCGACTCGCAGCTTGCGAAGATTGCGCAGCTGAGCAAGGTGGTCGACGAATGGGAAAGCCGGGTCACAGATGACGACGCCGCGCTGTTCGCCCCGTTCAGGAAGCGGATCGATCAGTTCGTCGCATTCCGCACCGAGATGGCGCGGCAGACGATCTCGGTCGGTTCGTCGGCGGCGCGCGAGCTCGGCGACAATGACGAGAACCGCGCGGTGCGCACCGCGCTCAACGAGGACCTCGAGAAATTGTCGCGGCTCTATGCCGACCGCACCCGCGAGCTCGGCGAGGCGGCCGACGCGCGCGGTATGGCCGCGTTCTATCTGGGCGCGCTCGGGGCGGTGATCATCGTGCTGATCGCGGTCGCGGCGCTGGCGCTGCGCTGGGGCGTGCTGATGCCGCTGCTGGACATCGCCCGCGTCACCGATCGCATCGCCGCCGGCCGCATCAAGCTCAAGATTCCCCATGCGCGGCGCCATGACGAGATCGGACGAGTCGCCCATGCGGTGGAGACTTTCCAGAACGGCGCCTTCCGGATTCAGGAGCTCGAGCAGCACGAGGTCGAGATCGAGCGCCAGCACGCCGACATCCTGCGCGAGCACGAGCGGCTGGAGCAGGGCGCGCTCAGCAACCAGCAGCGTCTGGATGCCGCGGTCGCCAACATGGCCCAGGGCCTGATCATGCTCGACAGCTTCGGCTACGTGCTGATGGTCAACGAGCAGTACCGCGAGCTGTACGGCGTTCCTGCCTCGGTTGCGAAGCCCGGTGCGCATGTGCGCGAGATCCTCGCGCACCGCGCCAAGCTCGGCCTGCTGCGTGAGAAGCCGTCGGAGTTCCTCGCCGCGCTACGGGAGCGCATGAAGGAGCGAAGGGCCGAGGTCGTCGAGGTCGAGCTCGCCGACGGCCGCATCATCCGCATCTCGGAGCGTCCGATGGACGGCGGCGGCTGGATCGCGACGCATGAGGATTTCACCGCGCAGCGCCGTGCCGAGCGCAAGCTCGCGCGCGCCGAATATTTCCTCGCCGCATTGCTGGAGAACATCCCGCAGGCGGTGCTGGCCAAGGATGCGCAGTCGCTGCGCTACATGTTCGTCAATCGCGCCGCCGAGCGTCTGTTCGGCGTGCCACGCACCGACATCATCGGCCGCACGCCGGGCGAACTGTTCTCCGCGCCGACCGGCGCGATCCTCGAAGAAGCCGCCCGCGAACAGCTCGCAGGGCGCGGCGACGATGAGCCGCGAGCCCATAGCATCCTCACACCCGGAAATGGTCCGCGCGACATCGTCGTGCGCCGGCTGCCGGTCTCGATCGGCGAGGGCGAGCCGAAATATCTGCTCAGCATCATCGAGGACCGCACGCAGGATCAGCGCGTGGCGGCATGATGCGTCACGTGGCAACGCCGGGGATTGCCCTGCCTTGAGGTCGCCTTGATCTGCATCAAGAACGGCCACGCCGGGCGGACTAGCGTGCCCGGAACGGAGGCCTGTTCATGATCCGACGTCTGGGGATTCCCTTTGCTACCCGCCTTGGCGCTGCGGCGCTGCTCACGCTCGCCGTCGTCGCGCCGGTGCATCAGGCTGCTGCGCAGGACGTGCTCGGCGGAGCGATCCTCGGCGGCGCCGGCGGAGCGATCCTGGGCGGCGCAATCGGCGGCGGCCGGGGCGCTGCGATCGGCGCCGTGATCGGGGCCGGCACCGGAGCTGCAATTGCGGCCGATGGCGAGCGCCGTCGTGGCGGTTATTATTCCTATCGCAATGGCTGCTATTTGCAGCGCGGCGACGGGTCATGGGTCCGCGCACACCCGCGCTACTGCTACTAGGCCTTATCCGTCGGCCGAATTGGCTGCTTGGCGGCGCGACGAACGCGCGGCCGGTGGCTTGGTCGCGCGCTCCAGCGCGTGGATGACGCGCGGATCCTCGCAATGCGCGACGTTGAAGCGCATCATCGTCGCGGCGGATTGCGCCGCGCTGAAGACGTCGCCGGGCGCGAGCACCACATGTTCCTCGAGCGCGGCCTGGGCCACCTCGATCGCCGTACAGCCGTCCGGCAACCTGCACCACAGATGAAAGCCGCCGCGCGGCATCAGCCAGGGCGCGATGCCGATGCGCTGCAGCCGTGCTGCCACGCGTGGCCGCGCCCGCGCAAGCCGAGCGCGCAGCTCCTCGATGTGCTTGCGGTAGCTGCCGCTGGTCAGCACCTGGGTCAGTGTCTCCGCGGCGAACTGTCCGGGGCCGCCGAAGCCGGTCGCGATCTGCAGGTCGATCAGCGGCTCGATCCAGTCGGCGCGCGCGGCGATGTAGCCGCAGCGCACCGAGGCCGACAGCGTCTTGGAGAAGCTGCCGACCAGGATCACCCGCGTCAGCCCGTCGAGTGCGGCGAGCCGCGGCGACGGCTCGGGTTCGAAATCGCCGTAGATGTCGTCCTCGACGATGATCGTGTCATGCGCCACCGCGGCGTTGAGCAGCCGGTGCGCCGTCTGCAGCGACAGCGTCGCGCCGGTCGGATTGTGCAGGCCGGAATTGGTGATGTAGAGCCGCGGGTGCTCGGCTGCGAGCATCGCCTCGAACCGCGCGACGTCGGGTCCGCCCGGCGTCATCGGCACGCTGACGATCCGCGCCTGATGCGCGCGCAGCAACGCCAGGAAATTGAAGTAGCAGGGATCGTCGACAAGCACGGCGTCGCCGGGGCGCAGCAGCATGCGGCAGATCAGGTCGATCGCCTGCGTGCCGGACGAGGTCAGCACCAGCTGCTCGCTGAACGCGTCGATGCCGAGGCCGGCAAGGCGGCCCTGCAGCAGCCGTCGTAGCGCCGCCGATCCTCGCGCCGCGCCGTAGTCGCTCAGCACTGGGCCGCCGCCGCGCGCCAGCGCGCGGACCGCGCGCCGCAGCGCGTCCTGCGGCATCCACTCGGCCGGCAGCCAGCCGCAGCCGGGCGTCAGCGTTCCCGGCCCGGCGTCGAGCGACTGCCGCGACACCCAGAACGGATCGACCGCGCGCGGCCGGCGCGGCTCGCGATCGGCGAGGGCCAGCGGCGGCAGCGCCGTGTCGGCGACATAGAAGCCGGAGCCGCGCCGGGCCCGGATGACCCCCTCGGCGGCGAGCCGGTCATAGGCCTCGACGACGGTGGCCGGCGAGACGCCCATCGCCGCGGCGAAGGCGCGGATCGACGGCAGGCGCTGGCCGACGTCGAGCGCGCGCGTCGCCAGACGCTGCCGGATCGCATCGACCACGGCGGTGGTCCGCGTGCCGTCTCGGCGGGACTCGAGCGCCCTTGATTCCAAAGTGTATTGCCTCCTGCATCAATACAGAATGTCGAAATTGTATCGGTCTGTGACTGCCGCAACAAGCCCGATCCGGCTATGGGATCTGCGAGGAGGAGCGGTGCATGAAGGGATTGATCGAAGGTTGGGGGAGCGGCATCGTCGGCATGACGATCTTCAGCGGCTCGCTGCCGGCCACGCGGGCGGCGCTGGAGGGCTTTGCGCCGCTGTTCCTGACGGGCGCACGCGCGACGCTCGCGGCCGTGCTGGCTGCGCTTTGTCTTTTGCTGTTGCGGCAGCCGCTGCCCGGCCGGCGTGATCTGGTGTCGCTCGGGATCGTATCGCTCGGTGTGGTCATCGGCTTTCCGCTGCTCACGGCGCTCGCGCTCCAGCACATCACCTCGGCCCATGCGATCGTGTTCGTCGGTCTGCTGCCGCTGTCGACCGCCTTGTTCGGCGTGCTGCGCGGCGGCGAGCGGCCGCGGCCGTTGTTCTGGCTGTTCGCAGCCCTTGGCGCTGCGGCGGTCTCGGGCTTCGCCCTGTCGCAGGACGGCGTCGCGGCGCCGATCGGCGATCTCGCGATGATCGCCGCGATCATCGTCTGCGGCCTGGGCTATGCCGAGGGCGCCATGCTCACGCGCCGGCTCGGCGGCTGGCAGGTGATCTCGTGGGCGCTGCTGTTGTCCGCACCGCTGATGCTGTCGATGGCGGTGCTGACGCTACCCGGCGCGTCACATGACATCACGGCCGCGGCGTGGCTGGGCCTCGCCTATGTCTCCGTCTTCAGCATGTTCATCGGCTTCGCCTTCTGGTACCGCGGGCTCGCGCGCGGCGGCACTGCGACGGTGGGCCAGCTGCAATTGCTGCAGCCCTTCCTCGGCCTCGGTTTCGCGAGCCTGCTGCTGCATGAGCCGGTGTCGGCCACGATGATCGCCGCAGCCGGAATCGTCGTCGTCTGTGTGGCGATGGCGCGTCGCTGGGCGTAAGCCGTCAGCGGCTACTTGCGGTGATAGAGTCCGGTGAAGCTGACGCCGGCACCGCCGCAATCATTGTTGTCCTCGACCAGCAAAAGCGCGCCGATGCGCTGCAGACGCACGCGGCACTCGTCGCCGGCATTCGGCCGATCGAACGGCGTGCTGCCGTCGTCGACGAAGGCGATGAGGCCGCCCTTGGGCTCTGCCGTCGCGCCGAGCGATCCGTTGCGCAACTCGCGACCGGCCGGCAGCACCTGATCGCCTTCGATCCTGAACCGGTTGCCGGCCTCTTTCCTGATCGTCAGTCCCCCTCCCGGATGCTCCCAGCTTCCGGCCCAGTCGGACATTGCCGGCGCGGCCATTGGCGGGACGGTGGTGAGGGTTGCGCGCGGCAGCCAGCCGGTGGTCCAGATCTGGGCCTTCGCACGCGGCGCCTGGTAGCTGACGCAGACGAAATCGCCGTGGGTCCTGCCGACCAGCACGAGGTCGTCGCCGACGAGGTACGCCTTCTTCCGGCAGGCGTCGGTCGCAGCGGGACAGCCTGCGGCCTTGAAATCATCGTCATAGGGGCTCTTGACGAAATTCACGCGCGGCTGGCCGCTCACTTTGGCGACGACGAGCGGCCGCGCATCGTCCCAGCCGATGCCATTGCAATTGGCGGGATCGTTGGCGTCGTAGGCAGCCGCCGCCGTGACGGTCAGGACGCCAAGGATCAGTCCGATGAAGGCCGCGCGCATCCGTCATTCCTCTCCACGCTTCGCCAGCATTAGCCGACGTGGGAAGACGGCCGGTTCAACGCGGCCCGACGTTTCGTCTATCCCGCGGCGATCTTTTGGCGGCTCCGACCGCGGCACGCTGCATGCGTCGTCTCGTCGGCGTCGCGCCTTCACATCACCCCGATGCTCTTCAGGCTGGTGTGGCCGTTCTTGCCGACGATGATGTGATCGTGAACCGTGATGCCGAGCGGCTTGGCGATCTCCACGATCGTCTTGGTCATCCGGATGTCGGCCTGCGACGGCGTCGGATCGCCCGAAGGGTGATTGTGCACCAGGATGATCGCAGTGGCCGACAATTCGAGCGCGCGCTTGATCACCTCGCGCGGATAGACCGGCGTGTGATCGACGGTGCCGGTCTGCTGCACCTCGTCGGCGATCAGCTGGTTGCGCTTGTCGAGAAACAACAGCCTGAACTGCTCCTTGTCGGCGAACGCCATGCTGGTGCGGCAATAGGTGATGACGTCCTGCCATGACGCCAGCGCGTGCTTCTGCCGCACCTCGCCCTTGGCGATGCGGTGCGCGGCGGCGGCGATCAGCTTGAGCTGGGTGATCGAGGCGTCGCCGACGCCGTCGATCTCGCGCAGCCGCGGCTCCGGCGCGTGGATCACCTCGGCGAACGATCCGAACGTCTTCAGCAGCGCCTTCGCCAGCGGCTTGACGTCGCGCCGCGGCAGCGCGGCGAACAGCACCATCTCCAGCAGCTCGTAGTCGTTGAGCGCGTCGGGGCCGGCGCTGTGGAAGCGCTCGCGCAGCCGCTGCCGGTGGCCGTGATAGTGCGGCGTGTCCGGCGGCGTATCGTTGGGAGGAGGGGCTTTCTCGGGCATCGGCGTCAGCATGCCGTGATGCCGCATTTTTGCAACCTCGAAGTGCTCGCGCGCCGCAGGGCGCGCCTTGCTAGGCCGCGCGCCCGGTCAGCACGAGGATGAGGCCGATGATGAGCGAGAACGCTGTGGGGTAGAAGGTGAGCGCAACGCCGAAGGCGCGGCCCGCCGCGCCCCTGGCATAGCCGAGCCAGAACAGCAGCCGCCCGAGGCCGAACAGGATCACGAGCGTGAGCAGCACCGGACGACGTCCATCTCGTCCGGGCGATCCTGCTTATGGCTGCAGACTGCCGATAAAGGCTTCGATGCTGGCGAGGACGGGCCTCTGATCGCCGGCGAACATCCAATGGTCGGCGCCGTCGAGCTCGACGAAGCGCGCGTGACGGATATGGCTGGCGAGATGTCGCCCGGCCCCGACGAGTACGGCGCGGTCACGGCGTCGGTGCAGCACCAGGGTCGGTGCAGAGACCCGGGCGAGCAGGTGGCGGACGTCCATATCCCTGAAGGCTTCGAGCAGGCCCTTGATGGCGCCGGGGCTGGATGCCGCGCGAAGCAGTCCGGCCCACCAGGCCCGCGCCTGGGGATCGCCGGCCAGGCTCGGTGCGAACGTCTCGATGCCCGCCGGTCCGCCCCATTCGGCCACGAGCTGTCGCAGCCAGATGCCGTACTGGCCGGCCTGCAGCGCATGCGGATAGTCTGATGTCGCGCTGCCCTTGGCCAGCGAGGCGAACAGGATCAGCCCGGCGACACGCTCGGGATGGTCGGCCGCGAAGGTGATGCAGGCCGGTCCGCCCTCGGAGGCGCCGAGCAGCACCGTGCGCCGGCTGCCGGCGGCGTCGAGCACGGTCGCGATGTCGCGCGCCGTCGCCTCCACGCTGGGGCTGAAACCGACCCGGTCGGAGAGCCCGATGCCGCGGCGATCGAACAGGATCAGACGGCCGATTCTGGCGAGCGCGGACAGCAAGGCCCGACAGCGCGGCTCCTCCCAGATCCGCTCGACATGCGAGACGAAGCCGGGCAGTAGCAGGATGTCCAGAGGACCGGTGCCGTAGGTCTGATAGGCCAGATGAACGCCGTCGCCCAGGACATAGCGCGTCGGCGGCGCGCTCTCGCGTTGCGCCGCGACGCCCTGCGTCAGCAGCGCCAGCGTATCCGGTTCGGGGGAGACGCCGAGCTCGTCGCGCAGGCGCTGTGTCAGGGCGTCGAGATGACGCTCGGCGGCGGCGCGGTCGCCGGCCAGCAGCAGGCTGCGGATCAGGGCGCGGCCATAGACCTCGCTGAGCGGATCGAACGCGACGAGGCGCCGGGCGTGGGCCGCCGCCGCGGCATGGTCACCGGCCGCGCTGCGATCCTGCACCACGCGCTCCAGCGCCTGGACCGCCCGGCCGCGCAAGGCTTCGCGCCGGAAGAAGGCCCATTCCTCGAACTGCGGACAATCGCCGGGCGTGAAGCCGTCGAGGAAGTCACCTGCATAGAGGCGGCAGGCCAGCTCGAATTCGCCGCGGTCGCAGGCCGTTTCGAACAGCCCGGATTCGACCTCCAGCTCGACCGCGGCCGCCCACCGAATCGTCGCGCGATCGATGGTGAGGCAGCCGTCGCCGAGCGTGAGCTGGAGCCGGTGCAGCAGGCGGCGCAGTCGCGCCCGCGCCACCTCCTCGGAACTCTCGGGCCAGAGCATCGTCGCCAGAACGTCCCGCGCGACGGGGCCCTTGGCCTCCGCCAGATAGACCAGCAGAGCGAGGCCCTTGCGCAGCGACAGCGGGCATGGCTGGCCGTCGCGATGCAGCTCGGGAAAGCCGAATGTCCGGACGCGGAACTGAACCATTGTCGTGCGACCTGCATGGCTGCGTCCGGGGGACGCTCGGGGGACGGTCGATTGGTAAGGCTCAGGCTCGCGCGGGACGTGAACGATCCCAGGATGGGGCGTCTCGATCACGGCCATGCCGTCCTCGATGCAACAAGGAAACATTCATGTCCGGACGTCTCCTCATCATGCTCTACGCCATCACGAGCTATGCCGTCTTTCTTGGGTCGTTCGTCTGGGCGGTCGGTTTCGTCGGCAATTACAACTATCTCACGGCCAAGTCGATCGACGTGGGCGTGTCCGGCACCGTGACCGAGGCCGTCGTCGTCGACGTGCTGCTGCTGGCGCTGTTTGCGGCCCAGCACAGCGTGATGGCGCGTCCGGCTTTCAAACGGTGGTTCACGCGCATCATTCCGGCGGCGGCCGAGCGTAGCACCTATGTGCTGCTGTCCAGCGTGATCCTGCTGCTGCTGTTCTGGCAATGGCGTCCGATCCCGATCCCGGTCTGGCGCGTCGAGGGCGTCGCCGCGGCCGTGCTGACCGGCGTCCACTGGCTCGGCTGGCTCATCGCGCTCAGCTCGACCTACATGATCGATCATTTCGATCTGTTCGGCCTGCGGCAGGCCGTCCTTGCCCTCCGCGGCACCGATGCGACGGCGCAGCCGTTCAAGACCCCGCTGCTGTATCGCCTGGTGCGCCACCCGCTGATGCTGGGCTTCCTGCTCGCGTTCTGGGCCACGCCGGAGATGTCGGTCGGTCATTTGCTGTTCGCGGTCCTCAGCACGGCCTACATCCTGATCGGGCTGCAGCTCGAGGAGCGGGATCTGGTTGCGGAGTTCGGCGAGAGCTATCGGCGCTACCGCCAGCGGGTGCCGATGCTGCTGCCGCGGCTGATCGGCGGCCGGCGCACCGAAGAGACCGAAACGTCAGCGCGTGGCATGCGCTAGCGGCCTCGATTGCCTGCTCCCTCTGCTCCGGCTTGGGCGATGCAGCGCCCACGTAGACGTGAATTGGTGCGGGGGACCTCAGCACCTATGTCGGGCTTGAATGCTGCGATGCAAAATCACAGCTCGACAGCCTCTGTTCTCATAAGGCCCTATGGCCTGCCGTTTCCGCCCGAGAGAGATCCGCGTTGACCACCATCACGTCCGATTCCGGCGACTCGCTGTCGGCCTGGATCACGCTGTTATTGGCCTTTTCCTGCGGGCTGATCGTCGCCAACATCTATTACGCGCAGCCGTTGATCGGGCCGATCAGCGCCGACCTCGGGCTGCGGCCGCAGCTCGCGGGACTGCTGGTGACGATGAGCCAGATCGGCTACGGCGCAGGTCTCTTGTTCGTGGTGCCGCTCGGCGATCTCATCGAGAACCGCAAGCTCGTCATCACGACCATCATCGTCGGCGCCGCAGCACTCGGCTGTGCGGCCCTGGCGACGAGCCCATCGACATTCCTGCTCTCGGCGCTGCTGATCGGCTTCGGCTCGGTCGCGGTGCAGATCCTGATCCCCTATGCCGGCCATATGGCGCCGGAGGCGATCCGCGGCCGCGCCGTCGGCAATGTCACCACCGGTCTGATGCTCGGCATCATGCTGGCACGGCCGCTCGCGAGCTTCGTTGCGGCCCATGCCTCCTGGCACGTCATCTATATGGCCTCGGCGCTCGCCATGCTGATCCTTGCCGTCGTGCTGCGCCTGGCCCTGCCGCCGCGTGAGCCGCAGGCGCGGCTGAGCTATGGCCAGCTGCTCGGCTCGATGGTGGACCTCTATCGCGACACGCCGGCGCTGCGCCGCCGCGCGCTCTACCAGGCCGCGCTGTTCGGCGGCTTCAGCGTGTTCTGGACCACGTCACCGCTGCTGCTGGCCGGGTCCGATTTCCGGATGTCGCAGACCGGCATCGCCCTGTTCGCGCTGGCCGGCGTCGCCGGAGCGATCATGGCACCGGTCGCCGGCCGCATCGCCGACCGCGGCTGGACGAGGCCCGCGACGGTTGCGTCGATGGTGCTGTGCGCTGCCGGGTTCGCGCTGACACTGTTGGTCCCGCTCGGAACGAATTGGTCGTTGATCTCGCTGGTGATCGCCGCCATCGCGATCGATTGCGGCGCGCAGCTCAGCCTCATTCTCGGCTATCGCGTGCTGTTCGTGCTCGGCGCCGGCCAGCGCAGCCGACTCAACGGGCTCTACATGACCACCTTCTTCGTCGCGGGCGCTGCAGGGTCGGGCCTCGGCGCGTGGGCCTATGCGCATGGCGGCTGGACGGCCGCCGCCGCATTCGGCATGGCGCTGCCGCTCGCCGCGCTGGCCTATCAGTTCACCGAGCCGGATTGATCAGAACGGGCTGCGCCTCAGCCCGGGCACCAGCGCCGCCAGCCGGTCCTTGATCCACGGCGCCGGCGGCAGCTTGCCGGTGGGCATCTCGACCGCGGCGGCCGGGTTGCGGTCCACCGCGAGCGTCAGGGTCGCGAGATAATGGTCGCGCTCCTCCTTCACCGCGCAATGCGCGCGGTGATCGGGATCGGCCTCGGTCGCGACGCGGTCGTTGGCGTTGATGACGAGCCGCTGCTTAGGCCGTCCGGTGTAGTCGGGCACGTTGGTGTAGATGAACTCGTTCAGCGCCTCGGGAAAGAAGGTCTGTCCCGTCAACACCGTGGCCTCGTCGACAAACACCCTGAAGTGGATGTGGGTGGCGCGGCCGGCATACCAGCCGGGATAGATCGTCCTGAAGCCGGCCCAGCCGGCGGCATCGGCCATCTGGGTGCCGCGCAGGAACGTCTTGCCGCTCTGGTCGAGCTTGTGATTGTCGCTCTGGCCGGGATAGCCCGAATAGATGCCGCGGGCGTCGCAGTGCCAGACGTCGACCCGTGCGCCCGGGATCGGTGCGCAGGAGCCGGCCTCGATGACGCGAAGGCGCAGCCTGAGCGGGACGCCCGGCCGGTCCTCGGCGATCTCGGCGCGCACCAGCTTGGGATCGAGATAATAGGGGCCCGACTCCGACTGCGGCGTCAGGATGCAGGCATCGTCGGCATTCGCCGATGCAGGAACTGTCTCCGACGCGGCGCGCGCCGGCGGCGTCAGCAGCGCTGCGCCCGCGGAGAGAAGGCCGAGAACGCCACGGCGTGTTGCGATGGTCAGAGCTGCCTCCCGCAATCGCATGCGATGGAGGCGGCAGTCGATCAGCCGGACATGGCAACAATCGGACGCCCTGCGACCATTCGTCCAGGGAGCCCGCTCACACCTGCGTCAGCGGCTTCTCGCCATGGCGCTCGGACAGCGTGAAGATCTCGACGCCATCGGCGGTGACGCCGACCGAATGCTCGAACTGCGCCGACAGCGAGCGGTCCCGCGTCACCGCGGTCCAGCCATCGGACAGGATCTTCACATGCGGCTTGCCGAGATTGATCATCGGCTCGATGGTGAAGAACATGCCGGGCTTGAGCAGCACGCCCTCGCCGGGCCGGCCGACATGGATGATGTTCGGCTCGTCGTGGAACAGCCGGCCGAGGCCATGGCCGCAGAAGTCGCGCACCACGCTCATGCCCTGCGGCTCGACGAAGCTCTGGATCGCGTGGCCGATGTCGCCGGTGGTGGCGCCGGGCTTCACCGCGGCGATGCCGCGCATCATCGATTCGTAGGTGACCTCGATCAGCCGCTCGGCCTTGCGCGCGATCGGGCCGATCCCATACATGCGGCTCGAATCGCCGTACCAGCCGTCGACGATGAAGGTGACGTCGACGTTGATGATGTCGCCTTCCTTCAGCGGCCGGTCGTTCGGCATGCCGTGGCAGACCACGTGGTTGATCGACGTGCAGGTCGAGTAGCGATAGCCGCGATACATCAGCGTCGCCGGATAGGCGCCGTGGCTGAAGGCGAAGTCGCGGACGAAATCGTCGATCCGCGAGGTCGGCACGCCCGGCTTGACGATGTCGGTGAGCGCATCGAGGCACCTCGACACCAGCGCGCCGGCCTTGCGCATGCCGGCAAAGCCGCTCGGGCCGTGCAGCTTGATCTGGCCGTTCTTGCGCGCAGTGGTGTCGGTCGCTTCGATATAGTTCATGGGCCTGTTTCGTTCTCAGGGGTGTCGCGGGGTGATCGCCTAATTTAATGATCGTGCCGGCCGGTGCAAGCCGGGTGTGCACGGCCGGATCTGCCGCCTAGCCGGTCGGCACCTCCAGCGTGGTCTCCACCGGCAGCGCACCGCCGCGAACGCGAAGCTCTCGCACCGGATACGGCACCCTGATGCCCTCGCGCTTGAAGGCCTCCCACAGGGCCAGCATCACCTCGCTCTTGACGCTGTCCATGTAGCTGGGGTCGGCGATCCATGTGGTCAGCGAGAACTTCATGCCGGCCTCGGTGAACTCGGTCAGCAGGCAGTTCGGCGCCTTCGATTTCAAGGTGCGCGGCGTCTCGGCCGCGATCTCGGTGGCGAGCTTGCAGACGACCCTGGGATCGGCGTCGTAGTTGGTGCCGAAATTGACCTTCACCAGCGTGTTCTTGTCGGTGTAGGTCCAGTTGGTCACCTTCTGGGTGACAAGGTCCTCGTTCGGGATCAGGAACTCGCGGCCGTCGCCGGCGGCGACCGAGATGTAGCGCGTGTTCATCGCGCTGATGCGCCCCGAGCTGTCGCCGATGGTGACGAGATCGCCCGGCTTCACCGATTTGTCGGCCAGCAGGATGATGCCGGCGACGAAATTGGCGACGATGCGCTGCAGGCCGAGGCCGATACCGACACCGGCGGCGCCCGAGAAGATCGCGAGCGCCGACAGGTTGATGCCGACCGCGCTGATCGCAATCGCGACGCCGAGGATCATCAGGCCCATGCGGACCATCTTGATCAAGAGCACCTGGATGGACGGTGTCAGGTCGGTCGAGCGGGTGATGCGGCTCTCGACGAAATTGCTGGCGATGTTGGTCAGCCACAGCACCGCGAGCAGCAGCACGCCGAGCTTGATCACCAGCAGCGGCGTCAGCCTGAGGCCGCCGAGCACGACCGAGATGGAATCGAGCGCGTCGACCACGTTGTCGAGCTGGCCGATGATGCTGAGCGCGGCGACCAGCCAGGCCGAGATCGACACGATCTGCACGATGAAGGTGCTGCGGATCACCGAGGTGATCAGCCGGATCACGAGCCAAGCCAGCGCCAGCTTGAGCGCGACGGCGAGCAGGTAGCTGCGGCTCGGCCAGGTCCACAGCAACATGCCGGTGCGGGCGATCCGCATCAGGATCACGAACACGACCGTGGCGACGCTCTCCAGCAGCACCCGTAGCAGCTGCCGCAGCGGGCCCGGCCAGCCCATCGCCAGCGAAGTCATGTCGATGCGCGCGCGCACGGCGGCGCGTGCCGCAAAGGCAATGCCGGCGCCGCTCAGCACCAGCCCGAGTTGAAGATAGAACCACGGCGAGGTGACCTCGGCGCCGATCGAGCGGCCAACGGTCTGCAGGAATTCGAGAACGTCTTTCAGGTCGAGGTCCATCAGCGGGGTCTCGGAGGGGAACAGTGGCGCGGGTTGGCGGGGTCAGCGGGATTTAGTTCGTTTTCGTCACGGGCGATTGCCGCGAAATATACCCCGAACACGGCCGAGGATGGAAAAATGGGCATATCGCCGCGATAGGAGCAAATCCGGTTGGCGTGCAAGTGTGGCGACGATAAGGATGTAAAACTCGGATTCATCAGCGTTTTTTCATGACATCCCTTGACGCCGTCAGCATTGCCATCCTCCTCGGTGCGGTCCTCGTCATGGCCGGCATCCTGTCGAGCCTGCTGGCGCTGCGCTTCGGCGCACCGCTGCTGCTGGTGTTCCTGGTCATCGGCATGCTGGCGGGCGATTCCGGCCCTGGTCATATCGAATTTCAGGACGTCCGTACCACCTATCTGGTCGGCTCCGTCGCGCTGGCGCTGATCCTGTTCGACGGCGGCCTGCGCACGCGCTTCCAGAGCATCCGCACCGTGCTGGCGCCCTCGATGGTGCTCGCCACCGTGGGCGTGCTGATGACCGCGTTCATCACCGCGCCGGTGGCGAAATATGCCCTCGACCTCGGCTGGACCGAGGCGATGCTGGTCGGCGCCGTCATCGCCTCGACCGATGCGGCGGCCGTGTTCCTGCTGGTGCACGCCCAGGGCCTGCGGCTGCGGCCGCGCGTCGGCGCCACGCTGGAGGCGGAGTCCGGCAGCAACGATCCGTTCGCGGTGTTCCTCACGCTGATGCTGGTCGAGCTGATCTCGGTCGGTCAGGGCTCGTTCGGACATTTCGCGTTCGAGCTGGTCCGCGAAGCGGTGCTCGGCACGCTGTTCGGCATCGTCGGCGGGCGCCTCGTCGTCATCGGCCTCAACCGGGTGGCGCTGCCGCAGGGTCTGCACGCGCCGTTCGTGACCACGGCCGCGCTGGTCATCTTCGGCATGGCGCAGATCGCCCACGGCTCCGGCTTCCTCGCGGTCTATCTTGCCGGCCTCATCGTCGGCAACCGGCCGACCCGCGCGCACAACTCTGTCGTCACCTTCCTCGATGCCGCGACCTGGCTCGCCCAGATCGTGATGTTCGTGCTGCTCGGGCTCCTGGTGTCGCCGCAGCGGCTGCTCGACAGCCTGCTGCCGGCGATCGCTGTTGCGCTGATGCTGATGCTGGTGGCGCGACCTGTCGCGGTGTTTCTCTGCCTCTATCCGTTCCGCTTCAACTGGCGGGAGAAAGCGTTCATCGCCTGGACCGGCCTGCGCGGCGCGGTCGCGATCTTCCTCGCCTCGATCCCGCTGCTGGTCGGGCTGTCCAAGGCCTATCTCTATTTCGACGTCGCGTTCGTGGTCGTGATCATCTCGCTGCTCGCGCAGGGCTGGACGCTCGGCGTGGCCGCGCGCAAGCTGCACGTGGCGCTGCCGCGCACCGATCGGGGCCCGCGCCGCATCGAGCTCGATCTGCCCGGCCAGCTCGAGCAGCAGCTGGTCGGCTATTCGATTCGCTCCAAGAGCCTGTACTTCCGCCGCGGCCTGATCCCGTCCTGGTCGAAGCCGACGCTGGTGATCCGCAACGAGCAGATTCTGTCGCCGCCCGAGGCCGAGCCGATCGCGCCGGGCGACTATCTCTATCTGCTGGCACCGCCGGAAAAGGCCGAGTCGCTCGACCGCTTCTTCGTCGACATGCCGCCGTCGGCGGCGCCCGACCCGCATCTGCTCGGCGACTTCATGGTCTCGGCCGAGCATACGCTCGACGAGGTCGCCGGCATCTATGGCGTCAAGCTCGACGAGGGCGAGGACAAGCTGACGCTCGCCGACTATTTCGACATCCATCTCGACAACGCGCCGAAGGAAGGCGCGACCCTGGCGCTCGACACCATCGTGCTGGTCGCCCGCTCGATCTCCGGCGGCCGCGTCAACGTGGTCGGCCTGCGCCTGCCGGAGGACGAGGAGGATGTGCCGGTGCTGACGCGCAAGGAGCGGATGAAGCGCAGGCTGGCCAGTGTCTGGTCGTCGGTCGCGGGCGTCTGAGCTTCAATCCGCCGCCGGCAGCACGGCGATCGAGATCGTATTCTCCGGCGCGCCGCTGACCTGCAGCACGAGGGGCTGCGATCTCAGTTCGTACTTCATGGTCTTGCGGATGCCGTCGCAATCGGTGGCGCCGCTGAAGCCGGCCGGCTTGAGGATCTTGCCGTCCTGCACGACGTCGATCCAGGCCGCGGCCGACAGGCTGATCGTGTAGACGCCGGCCTTTGGCGCCGCGGTGATCCGCGCGAGGCCGGCGAAAGTGCCGTCCTTGGGCGCGCGTTCCGGCGGCATCGCCAGCTTGGCCTCAGCCGTCGGACGCAGCTCCAGCACGATGCCGGTCGCAGGAATGGCGGCGATCTCGGCGCCAGACGCAAGCTTCTGGCGGTCAGCCGCGGTCAGCGCGGCACGCTCGCGCGCGATGTCCCATTTGAACTTGTCGCAGCCGCTCGGTTCGGCGGCGAGCGCGACCGTGCTGGCGGCCAGCGTGAGGAGGAGGGCAGTCGCGGCGGGACGGATCAGGATCATGACGGACTCGCTACCGTTACGCCGCGTAGCGGCCCGCGGCATTTCGATACCGCGATAACAGGAGCTGGAGGGACCGTCATCCCCTTCGATCGTCGCGCTCACGGCGCGAGTGCCGTCATCCGAGAGCGATCCAGCCGCTCCTGCGACTCCTTCGTCGCGTCGTTCGGTCGCATCAATTCTTGGCGTCCGGCGCATGCAGCACCGCCCGGCAGCCAGGCGGCAGTTGCGCCATCGTGATCGGTTGCGGCGGCTTGGGCGGCTCTTTCGGCGGCGGCGGATGCAGCACCGCGTCCGAGAACCAATAGTCGAGGTCGCCGCAGCCGTCGCCGCCCTCCTGGTCGGTCTGGCCATGACAGTCCGGGTTGCCCGGCGGGCACACCATGCGGATGTGGAAATGATAGTCGTGGCCCCACCACGGCCGCACTTTGGTGAGCCAGCTGCGGTCCCCCCTAGCGTCACGGCACAGCGCCTTCTTGATCGCGGCGTTGACGAAGATGCGTTGCACCGACCGCTCCTGCGCGGCGGTGCGGATCACGGCGAGGTGACCCTTCGTGAACACGCGCGGATCGACGTCGAGGCGATCGGGCCGCACCATCATGACCGCCGACATCTCCTCGCGCTCGTTGCGCGACAGCCGATGGTCGGGCATGGGCGTCAGCCAGATGTCGGCGTCGAGCCCGATCTGATGGCTGGCATGGCCGCTCAGCGCCGGCCCGCCGCGCGGCTGGCTGATGTCGCCGACCAGGATGCCGGGCCAGCCGGCATCCTTGTGCGCGCGGGTCGCCAGCCGTTTCAGCAGCGCGATCAGGTTGGGATGACCGAAATTGCGGTTGCGCGACAGCCGCATCACCTGCCAGCCCTCGCCATTGATCGGCATTCGCTCGGCGCCGGCGATGCAGCCGCGATTATAGGTTCCAATCACCTTGGTCGGTTGCGCCGACGGCAGGATCCTGCGGGCGAACAGCTCCTTGGCCGGTGTATCCGGATCGTCCGGATGCGCCAAGGGCGGCAGAGCCTTCGGCTCGACGCTGCCCTTGTCCTGGGCATGGGCCGGAGCCGTCGCGGCAATGACGGCCGAACTGATGATGGCGACCAGAATCAGGCGGACATGCATGAAGCGAGTGTAGCGGCTGCCGACCGGTCGAGATGCCCAATTCTGCGTCAACGTCAGGCATTCGAGCCACTTTAACCTGACTTTAACCCTGCTGCCGGATTGGCGGAACCGGCTGAACACGGCTCAATTGCGTGAGTTCGTTCGGTAAATGAACACAATGTGCTGGGCCATTGCACGGTATGCGGGTCTTTTTTGGTCTGCGGCAACCGACATCACTTATCGCTGGTTGTACCGCAGCCCTTGGTTGATCCTCCGCGCAAGTCTCAGCTCTCCAAATACGCGAGTGCATCTGCCAATTCCCGTAACCAGTGGCTGTCGTGCTCCGCATCAAGATACCATTTTTTCAGAAACGTGGCCGAAAACTGCTCGTCGAGAAGGAGAGTGAGGCACGCAATGCGGCCCGTTCGGCCACCCACGGCAAAAAAGCGCAATCGCGTGCCAAGCGCCCGCGATGCAATTCACCCGGTCAAGCCGAGCCCGAAATTGCGGCGGCACAACCTGCGTAACCTCGGCCCCGTCGATGAGAGCGCGGGCAAGTGCGCCGAAGTGGCGATGGCGGAGGCGAAGAAGGCGCATGATCGTCTCATCGAAGCGATCGACATTCTTCCCGAGGGGATCGTGTTCCTCGACGCCGACGGCCGCTACATTCTCTGGAACAAGAAATACGCCGAAATCTACAACCGCAGCTCGGACCTGTTCGAAGCCGGCGCGCGGCTGCAGGACACCATCCGGGTCGGCGTGGCGCGGGGCGACTATCCGGAAGCCGCCGGGCGCGAGGAGGAATGGATCGCCGAGCGGCTGGAGAGGCTGTTCCAGCCGAGCGGCCGCCACGAGCAGAAATTGTCCGACGGCCGCACCATCCTGATCGAGGAGCGCCTGACCGGCGATGGCGGGATCGTCGGCCTGCGCGTCGACATCACCGAATTGAAGCAGCGCGAGGAATCGTTCCGCCTGCTGTTCGACGGCAATCCGGTGCCGATGATCGTCTGCGCGACGGATGATGGGCGCGTGCTCGGCGTCAACGAAGCGGCGGCCCAGCATTACGGCTACAGCCGCGCCGCCTTCGAGCGGCTCGGCATCCGCAACCTGCAGGCCTATGAGAGCGAGCCGCCCTGGGCCGGCGAACAGTCCGGCGAGGAGCAGGCGGCGCGCACCTGGAAGCATGTCCGCGCCGATGGCGCCCTGATCGATCTCGCGATCTATTCACGCCATCTCGTCCACAACAGCCAGCCCGCCGTGCTGCTGGCGCTGATGGACATCACCGAACGCAAGCGCGCCGAGGCGCGGCTCGCCTTCCTGGCCCAGCACGATGCACTGACCGGCCTGCCGAGCCGCAACCTGCTGCGCCAGAAGATCGATGACAAGCTCGCCCAGATGCGGCGCGGCTCCGAGAAAATCGCCGTGCTGGTGCTCGGCCTCGACAATTTCAAGTCGATCAACGACACGCTGGGCCACGCCGTCGGCGACCGGCTGCTGCGCGGGGTCGGCAAGCGGCTGCGCTCGATCCTGCGCCAGGAGGACATCGTCGCCCGTCTCAACTCCGACGAGTTCGCGGTGGTGCAAGGCGGGCAGGCACGGCCGGAGGATGCGGCCCAGCTCTGCCGCCGGCTGTTGCAGGCGATCGCCGATCCTTATCTCATCGACGGCAGCTCGGTGACGATCGGCGCCACGATCGGCATCGCCATGGCGCCGAACGACGGCGACGATGCCGAGAAGCTGCTCAAGAACGCCGACATGGCGCTGTCGCGTGCCAAGAACGAGACGCGCGGCACCTTCAGCTATTTCGAACCCGGCATGGATGCCCGCGCGCAGAGCCGGCGCAAGATCGAATCCGAGCTGCGCGAGGCCATCCAGCGCGACGTGCTGCAGCCGCATTATCAGCCGCTGATCGACCTCTCGACCGGACGCATCACCGGGTTCGAGGCGCTGGTGCGCTGGCCGCATCCCGAGCGCGGCATGATCCCGCCGTCGGAGTTCATCCCGGTCGCCGAGGACACCGGCCTGATCTCGGCGCTTGGCCGCGCGATGCTGCGCCAGGCCTGCAGCGACGCTGCAAAATGGCCGGACGACGTCCGCGTCGCCGTGAACATGTCGCCGCTGCAGTTTCGCGTCGGCAACGTGCTGTCGCTGGTGATGGACGTGCTGAAGCAGTCGGGCCTGCCACCGAGCCGGCTCGAGCTCGAGATCACTGAGACCCTGGTGCTTGAAAAGAGCGGCCAGGTGCTGGCGACCCTGCATGCGCTACGCGCGCTCGGCGTCCGCATCTCGATGGATGATTTCGGCACCGGCTATTCCAGCTTGAGTTATCTGCGCAGCTTTCCGTTCGACAAGATCAAGGTCGACCAATCCTTCATCCGCGATCTCGCCGCCAATCGCGAGGCGCAGGCGATCGTCCGCTCGATCGTCAGCCTCGGCAAGGGGCTCGGCGTCATCATCACGGCCGAGGGCGTCGAGACCGAGGCCGAGCTGCGCTGCCTGCGCGCCGAGGGCTGCCATGAAGGGCAGGGTTATCTGTTCAGCCGGCCCCGGCCCAATGTCGACATCGTCCGGCTGTTGCAGGCGCAGCGAGATGCCATGGACGGTGCCTCATCTGGCAACGCGCTGGTGGCTTGAGCGAGCGACGCTGGCTGATGTCGGGCGCGCCTCGAAGCGCCGGCGATACGCCGCGGGCGATGTTCCGACGATGCGACGGAAAGCGACGCGAAACGTTTCGAGCGACCGGTAGCCGCACTGCGCCGAGATGTCCGCCAGGGAGAGCGTCGCAGTCTCCAGCAGCTCCCGCGCCCGCGCCATGCGCTCCTGCTGCAGCCAGGCTGCAGGGCTCGCGCCAGTGCTGTCCTTGAACGACCGCAGCAAGGTCCGCTCGCTCATCCCGGCGCGTTTTGCCATCGCGCTGATCGCAATCGGCTGCGCCAGTCGCGCACGCGCCCAGTCCATGACCTCGCCGATCGTCCGTCCCGGGCGCGCCTGGACCGGTGCGACGACGTACTGCGCCTGCCCGCCGTCCCGGTGCGGCGGCATCACCAACCGCCGCGCAACGGTGTTCGCAACCTTGCTGCCGAAATCACGCCGGACCAGATGCAGGCAGGCGTCGATGCCCGCCGCGCTGCCGGCCGAGGTGATGACGTTGCCCTCGTCGACATAGAGCGTGTCCTCCTCGACCTGAATGCGGGGGTAGAGCCGCTTCAGGTCGGGGATGTGCCGCCAATGCGTCGTGGCGCGTTTGCCGTCCAGCAGGCCTGCGGCTGCGAGCACGAACACGCCGGAGCAGATCGACAGGCATCGCGCGCCGCGCGCAGCCGCCTGCGAGATGGCGCGCAGCAGGCGCTCGGGCGGCCGCTCGGTGCGATCGCGCCACCCCGGCACGATGATCGTGCGGGCGTCCTTCAGGCGCGCGAGCGGCGCGCCGGCCTCAACGACGATGCCGCCGATCGCGCGTGACCGCCGTCCCTCGGCCGAGACCACCTTGAACCGATACCAGGAGAAATCGAACTCCGGCCGCGGCAGTCCGAACACTTCGACCGCGATGCCGAACTCGAACGTGCACAGCCCGTCATAGGCAATGACGGCGACGAGGCCGGGATCCTGACGATGGCTGCTGGCTGCGGCTGGCGGCATTGGCGGAAACTTACCGGACTTTGTCGGATCCGTCACTTGGGGCGCCGGGCATCTCGGGCGAGATTCGGGTCTGTTTACATCACCGCATGGAGACCCAATGACCACGCATGTCACCGAAGTACCCGCCGCTCCCTCAGCGCTGGCGCTCCAGCATTTCGAGGCGATGCTCGGATTCGAGACCGATTGCTGGGACGTTCACGAGAGCCTCCGCGCGGCCGCTCCGGACTTCATCCTGGTCGACGTCCGCGGCCCGGCCTCGTTCGCGAAGGGCCACATCGCGGGCGCCATCAACATTCCGCACCGGACCATGACCGCGGAGCGGATGGCAGAGTATCCGAAGACCGAGCTTTTCGTCGTCTACTGCGCCGGTCCGCATTGCAACGGCGCCAACCGGGCGGCCATCCGCCTCGCGCAGCTCGGGCTGCCGGTCAAGATGATGATCGGCGGCATTGCCGGCTGGCTCGACGAGGGCTTTGCGCTCACGCCGGGCGGCTGAGCGCAAGCGGCCCGCCAGCTACGCGGCCTTGCGCAGGCCGGCGAGGAAGGTGTCGACGCTCTTGAACAGGTCGTTCGCACGCTTGCCGAGGTCGCGCGTGGCGACCATGACGTGGTCGGCGAGCTGGCGTGACTGCTCGGCTGCGTCGCTGGCGCCGACGACGTTCTGCGACACCTCGTTGGTGCCTGACGCCGCCTGCTGGACGCTGCGCGCGATCTCGCGCGTCGCCGAATCTTGCTGCTCGACGGCGGCGGCGATGGTCGCGGCAATGCCGCTGATCTCCTGGATCGTTGTGCTGATGCCGCCGATGGCGGTCACGCAGTCGGACGTCGCGGCCTGGATCGAGCTGACCTGGCCGGCGATCTCCTCCGTCGCCTTGGCGGTCTGTCCGGCCAGCTCCTTGACCTCGGCGGCCACGACCGCGAAGCCGCGGCCCGCCTCGCCGGCACGCGCCGCCTCGATGGTCGCGTTGAGCGCCAGCAGGTTGGTCTGGCTCGCGATCGCGTCGATCAGGCGCAACACGTCGCCGATCCTCTCGGCGGCTGCGGCGAGGCTGCCGACCATCTCGGTGGTCTGGCGCGCCTTGACGACCGCGGCATCGGCGACCTTGCTGGAATGCGCGACCTGGCGGCCGATCTCGGTCACCGAGGAGGCGAGTTCTTCGGAGGCCGCGGCGACGGTCGACACGCCGCTCGAGGCTTCCTCGGACGCGGCAGCGGCGGCCGCTGCGCGCTGCGAGGTGCCGTTGACGCTGACGGTGATCTCGTGGACGACGCGCTCCATGTCCGCCGTGGCCTTGGCAACCGAGGACACCACGCCCTTGACGTCGGCCTCGAACCGGTCGGCCATCTGCCGCTGCAGCGCCTGCTTCTCCTGCTCGGCGCGGTGTTGCGTCGCCTCCTGCGCCTCGCGCAGGCTGGCCGTCTCGATCATGTTGCGGCGGAACACGTCGACCGCCTGAGCCATCGTGCCGAGCTCGTCCTTGCGCTGGCCGCCGGGGATCGCGACCTCGGTGTCGCCGCTCGACAGCCGGTGCATGACGGCGGTGATCGCGACCAGCGGGCGCGAGATGCCGCGGGCGACGAACAGCGCGACGATGACGGCGAGCAGCAGGATCACGACCGTGCCGATGATCAGCTGCTGCTGCGCGCTGCTGGCTGCGGCCTCATAGGCCGTGGTGTCCTTGATCAGCTCGAGCACGGCGATCGGGTCGCCGGCGTAGTTCCTGATCTGGCCGGCATAGACCGCGGCGGGCTTGCCGGCCAGGGTGGCGTCGCGCAGCAGCGCCGTGCCCTTGAACACCGCGAGCACCTCGTCCGGGGTGGCGACGACATCGTCGCCGAACGTCGAGGACAGCCGCTTCGGCTGCCCGTTGTCGATCCAGTAGACCGCGAGATCGATGCCGAAGCGCTGCTTGGCGCGCTCGACGAATTCCTTGCCGAAGGCGGCGCCGACGTCGACGGTCGCGATCACCTTGCCGTCGCGCACGATCGGCGTCATGCCGAAGATGCCGAGCGACAGCCGGCTCTGCTCGACGCCGGCGATCAGGCGGCCGGTCTGGTTGGCCTGCACCACGGTGATGCGGCGCTTGGAGGTGTCGTCGCCGAACACCTTGGGCTCATGCACGCGATAGAAATTGGTGGCCGGCGGCGCCCATACGTTCACCAGCGGAATGCCTTGCGCCTTCAGCGACGTCATGGCGCCGCCGAGCAGGGCGCCCAGCGCGTCGCGGTCGCCCTTGAGGTAGGCATCGGCGATCGGCGGCAGCGCCGCCAGGGTGGAGCTGACCGCCAGCGCGGCGCGGCCTTCATAGTCGATGCCGGCCGACACGCTGTCGAACTGCAGCTTGAGTTGCTGCTCCAGCGCCAGCCGGGTCAGGGCGCGCTGCTGGATGACGGAGAAGGTGCCGAGCACGGCACAGGCGATGGCGACGGTGAGCGAGAGCGCGACGATGAGGCGGGCGGAGATGGACCGGAGGCGGGACATTCGGGGCATTCCTTGCTTTGCAGCAAGGGTCCCAGAATACCATTAAGGAACGAATACCGTAGTTGCACGGGAGCGCTGGTTCCGCTTTGGAATCCGGATTTTCTTCAGCCTATCGTGCTGATGAAACCGGAGAGGGGCAGAACCGCGCCTCAGCTATCCACCTTGAGCGCGGCGATGAAGGCTTCCTGCGGGATGTCGACCTTGCCGAACTGCCGCATCTTCTTCTTGCCTTCCTTCTGCTTCTCCAGAAGTTTTCTTTTACGCGTGATGTCGCCGCCATAGCACTTGGCGGTGACGTCCTTGCGCAGCGCGCGCACGGTCTCGCGCGCGATCACCTTGCCGCCGATCGCCGCCTGGATCGGGATCTGGAACATGTGCGGCGGGATCAGGTCCTTCATCTTCTCGACCATGGCGCGTCCCCGCCCTTCGGCGCGGGTCCGGTGCACCAGCATCGACAGCGCATCGACCGGCTCGTTGTTGACGAGGATCTGCATCTTGACGAGGTCGGCCGGCTTGTAGTCGGTCAGGTGATAGTCGAACGAGGCGTAGCCCTTGGAGACCGATTTCAGCCGGTCGTAGAAGTCGAACACCACCTCGTTGAGCGGCAGGTCGTATTTGACCATGGCGCGGCTGCCCACGTAAGTGAGCTCCTTCTGATTGCCGCGGCGGTCCTGGCAGAGCTTGAGCACGCTGCCGAGATATTCGTCAGGCGTCAGGATGGTGGCCTCGATCCACGGCTCCTGGATCTCGGCGATCTTGACCACGTCGGGCATGTCGACGGGGTTGTGGATCTCGATCTCCTCGCCGTCGGTCAGCTTCATCTTGTAGATGACGCTTGGCGCGGTCGCGATCAGGTTGAGATCGAACTCGCGGGAGAGGCGCTCCTGGATGATCTCGAGGTGCAACAGGCCGAGGAAGCCGCAGCGGAAGCCGAAGCCGAGCGCGGCCGACGTTTCCATCTCGAAGGAGAAGCTGGCGTCGTTGAGGCGGAGCTTGCCCATCGCGGCGCGCAGGGTCTCGAAATCATCGGCATCGACCGGGAACAGTCCGCAGAACACCACGGGGATTGCCGGCTTGAAGCCCGGCAACATCTCCGTCACCGGCTTGCGGTCGTCGGTGATGGTGTCGCCGACGCGGGTGTCCGCCACTTCCTTGATCGCGGCGGTGATGAAGCCGACCTCGCCAGGGCCGAGTTCGTCGACCTGGGTCATCTTCGGCGTGAAGAAGCCGACGCGCTCGACGTCATAGGCCGCACCCGTGCCCATCATGCGGATGCGCTGGCCCTTCTTCATCACGCCGTCGACGATGCGCACCAGCACGACGACGCCGAGATAGACGTCGTACCAGCTGTCGACCAGCAGCGCCTTCAGGGTGGCGTCGCGATCGCCCTTCGGCGGCGGCAGGCGGGTGACGATCGCCTCCAGCACGTCGGGAATGCCGAGGCCGGTCTTGGCCGAGATCATCACGGCATCGGAGGCATCGATGCCGATGACGTCCTCGATCTGCTGCTTGATCTTCTCGGGCTCCGCCGCCGGCAGGTCGATCTTGTTGAGGACCGGGACAATCTCGTGGTTGTTGTCGAGCGCCTGGTAGACGTTCGCGAGCGTCTGCGCCTCGACGCCCTGGCTGGCGTCGACCACCAGCAGCGAGCCCTCGCACGCCGCCAGCGACCGGGAGACTTCGTAGGCGAAGTCGACGTGGCCGGGCGTGTCCATCAGGTTGAAGATGTAGTCCTTGCCGTCCTTGGCGCGATAGCGCAGGCGCACGGTCTGCGCCTTGATGGTGATGCCGCGCTCGCGCTCGATGTCCATCGAATCGAGCACCTGCTCCTTGCCCGCCATCTCGCGGTCCGACAGCCCGCCCGTCATCTGGATCAGGCGGTCGGCGAGCGTGGACTTTCCATGGTCGATATGGGCGACGATGGAGAAGTTGCGGATGTTGGGAATGGGGGCGGTCGTCATGGGTCGCGCAGATAGCACCCCAAGCCCCCAACCAGCAACCATATTGCTGAATTTCCAGGGCCTTTCTTCACGGCAAGCTGATTCCCCGGGCGCTGAAAACAGGCTACCGAGGGCGGATGTCGAGTACCTCTCTCCCGCCTCTCGCGGCGCGCATGCGCGGCCGTTTCGGACCGCGGCGAATCTCCGCCTGGCTGGTGGCGTGCGCCACGGCGCCGGCAACGTCGCTCTGGGTCGTCGTCGCCTTCGCGATCGTCCATGCCGTGCTGTGGACGGCGATCCTGACCAATCTGAAGGCAGCGCAGGACGTCCACATGGACGTCGCCGAGGCCTATGCCTGGGGCAGCCGCTTCCTGCTCGGCTACGGCAAGCATCCGCCGCTGTCGGGCTGGATCGCCGGGCTGTGGTTCGCAGTGTTTCCGGTCAAGGACTGGGCGACCTATGCGCTGGCGATGGCCGTGAATGGCAGCGGCCTCGTGATCGTCTGGCTCGCGAGCCTCAAGGTGGTCGACCGCCGCCGCGCCTTCTTCGTCGTGGTGATGGTCGCGCTGTACCCGATCTTCAATTTCAAGGGCTTCAAGTACAACGCCGACCTGGTCCAGCTGCTGACCCTGCCGCTGTTGGTGCTGGCCTATCTCAACGCCTTCGAAAAGCGCAGCGTCGCCTCCGGCCTGTGGCTCGGCCTCGCCGGCGCGGCGGCGCTGATGACCAAATACTGGGTGCTGACCATGATCGGCGCCATCGGCCTTGCGGCGCTGCTGCACCCGGAACGGTTGCGCTTCCTGGCGTCGCCCGCGCCGTGGGTCGCCATCGTCACCATGCTGGTGGCGATGATCCCGCATCTGGTGTGGCTGTGGCGGGTCGATTTCGTCGCCATCACCTATGCCGGGGATGTCTATACGCTGTCGGACCGCGGCCGGGCCGCCGAGCTCGTGCTCGGCTATGTCGGCCACAATCTCGCACTGCTCGCTTTGCCGGTCGTGTTGGCGGCACTTGTGTTGGCCTGGCCGCCGCGCTTTGCGTTTCACAACTGGCGCGGCGGTCCCAATCCCGGCGTGAATGTGAGCCAGGCGATCAATGTCTGGCTGGTGCAGGCGATCGTCGCCGTCGGGCCGCCGCTCGGCGGGCTCGCTTTCACGATCTACATGAAGACCGATTGGGGCATCTCGCTGTTCTTCCTGGTGCCGCTGGCCCTGGTCGCGATCCCCGCGCTGCGGCTGCGGCGGGTCATGGTGCCGCGGCTGGCCGCCGTCTGGCTGGTGCTGTCGCTGCTGACGCTGGTGGCCTCGCCCTGGATTGCCCGGCGCGAGATGGCCGCCAATCCGAACGGCGCCACCGGCTATGGCGCCCGTTCGGAGCTGGCGCGGGAGCTGACCAAGGCCTGGCACGCCCGGTTCGGCTCGCCCTGGCCCCTCGTGGCCGGCTTTTCCGAGATGAACACGCCGATGACCTTCTATAGCCCGGACCACCCGCGGCCGTTCACGGTGCCCACCACGGCGGAGGAGACCTGGAGTTCCGGCCTGAGCACGCTGGAGGACCTCAAGCGCGAGGGATTCATCGGCATCTGCGACACCACCGACAACCGCATCGCGGCCTGCGAGGCCTGGATGGCCAAGGAGGCGCCGAAAGCCGAGCCGCTGGTGATGACCACCCAGCGCTTCTTCCACGGCCAGGCGGGCCCTGCAATCGTTTGGAAGGTGTATATTCAGGGACCGGGGAGATAGCTCCGCTGCCGTACCGGCCAAGCGCTCCTGCGCGCGAGGCCTCCCGATCACCGGAGCAGGGTATCGAGCTGGCGGATCAGCTCTCCGACCCGGCCTCCCCCGGGCGGTGCACCAGGATAACGTCTGAGGACGTCCACGACCTCTTGAGAAGCGAGAAGCCGTGATCGCGCGAGGTAGTCAGCGCCGACGGCGGGAACGTCTCCGGCTGAGATTTCGAAAGCTCGCGCCGCGTGGCCGGCAGCTCCGAGGATGTGCTTGACCTGGGAAGGGTTCGGGAGGGGATGAAGAAAGCCCGCGCCCGCCGCGGCGAGGGCAGCGCGAGCGGCCTCATAGGCCGCGCGCAACCCCTCATCGCGGGCCTCGATTGCCGCCCGCTGCGCCGCCCACGCGCTATCCCGTAGGGATTTGCTCCGATTCCCACCGCTCGCAAAGCTTCGGGCGGCCTGTATTGCGGCTCGTGCGCGAAGATCATCCGGTCGGTCGCGTTCGAAGATCGCCAGCGCCGGAAGTGCAGAGAGGGCTGCGTAATCAGCCACGGCTCGCAGGTCTGCCTCGCTCAGCCGAATAGCGCTATTGGACATGCCATCCTTACCGCGTCGCTATGCGAGGATAGGCGCACATCGGGTAGAATGCCCATTGCGGCAGGCAAAGCGAGGTTCGGGAGTCCCTCACACGCCTTCTTCGTGGAACTTGTCGTTCACCAGGTCGGTGATCGCCTGCAGCGCGGCCTCCGCCTCGGGCCCGGTGGCGGACACCAGGATCTTGGTTCCCGGCGCCGCCGCCAGCATCATCAGGCCCATGATCGAGCGGCCGCCGACGGTCTCGCCGCCGCGCGTCACCCAGACCTCGGCCTGGAACTTTTCGACCATCTGCACGAATTTCGCCGAGGCCCGCGCGTGCAGGCCGCGTTTGTTGGTGATCAGCAGCTCTCGCGAGAGGGCTCCGGCAGGGACCGCCGGGCCGGCGACGTTGTCCTGCGGGGCGTCCTCGTCGCTCATTTGCCGGCGAGCACGCGGCTGGCGATGGTGACGTATTTGCGTCCCGCCTCCTGCGCCATGGCGATGGCGTCGGGCAGCGAGCGCTCCTCGCGCACCTTGGCGAGCTTCACCAGCATGGGCAGGTTGATGCCCGCGAGCACCTCGACCTTGGGCCGGCTCATGCAGGAGATGGCGAGGTTCGAAGGCGTGCCGCCGAACATGTCGGTGAGAATGGCGACACCGTCGCCGGTGTCGACGCGGTTCACGGCTTCGATGATGTCGCTGCGACAGAGATCGGAATCATCGTCGGCGCCAATCGTGACTGCTTCGATTTGTTTTTGAGGGCCCATGACGTGTTCCAGCGCCGCCTTGAACTCGTCGGCGAGGCGCCCATGGGTCACCAGTACCAGGCCAATCATCGGATACTCCTCGCGGGCGCCTTGGGTGCACCGCACGAACGCGCCACTTTGACCATCCGGAGCCCCCGCGCAAGAGGGCATATTCGCGAGCCTCCCGGATTCTGGCATACAGAATGGGAGCTGGCGGCGGTCTAATCGGTCGCGATAGTGGGGCTGATATGGTTACCAATTTGCTCCACACAATCGGCCGAAAGATTACCGGAACATGAAAGTCGGAGTGGTAATAAGCTCCGCTACAACCAAAGGGAGGGGTGGAAAACCCGGCCCAACCGGTATGCGTGGCAATTTGATACCGTTGAGATGAATGCGAAGCGATTCGGCGTTCGGCAGGCGGGCGGCATCCTCGGCCATCAGGTCGACCACCAGCCCCAGTTTCGCCTCCGACACATGGTCGCAGGCGCGGATTCCAAGGCCGCGGATCTCGATCAGTCCGGCCAGAGCGGGTGCGGGACTTACCCACATTTCCCCGCCGCGTGTGGCGAGATGAACACGGTCGTCGCCCACCAGAACCGTCGGCGGCAGCTGTCCCGCGCGTCCGGCGAGCATCAGATCGAAGGCGAGACGGGATTTGCCGGACCCGGAGGGACCCCGGATCAGGACGGCCAGTTCCCCCACCTGGACGGCAGACGCATGGATGCTCGCCGCTTCGTTCGTCACGACGCCGGCAGCCGGACGATGAAGCGGGCCCCGGCCGAGGTCGGATGTCCGTCGGCGTCGACAGGGCCGGGCCGGTTCTCGGCCCAGATCCGCCCGCCATGGGCGTCGATGATCTGCTTGGAGATCGATAGGCCCAGGCCGGAATTCTGGCCAAAGCCTTGGTGCGGCCGGTCGGTATAGAACCGCTCGAAGATGCGCTGCAGGGCGTCCTCGCGAATGCCGGGACCGTCATCATCGACCGTGATCTCGATCTCCGAGCGCACGCGCCGGCAGGTGATGCGCACCTTGCCGCCGGCGGCGGAGAACGACTGCGCATTCGACAGCAGGTTGGAGATCACCTGGCCGAGCCGCGAATCATGACCGGGCACCGAGAACGTGTCGTTGGCGCCGCGGCCCTCGAACCGGACCTCGACGGCGACGTCGGTGCCGAGCTTGGTCTCGTTGGCGACCGAGGTCAGCGTGTTCAGGAGGCGGCGCAGATCGACCAGGGTCATGTCCTGGCGCTGCAGCTCGGCATCGAGCCGGCTGGCGTCGGAAATGTCGGAGATCAGCCGGTCGAGCCGCTTCACGTCGTGCTCGATCACGGCGAGCAGGCGGGCGCGGCTGTTGTCGTTGCGCGCCAGCGGCAGGGTCTCGACCGCCGAGCGCAGCGAGGTCAGCGGGTTCTTGAGCTCGTGGGCGACGTCGGCGGCGAACATCTCGATCGCCTCGATGCGGTTGTAGAGCGCGTCCGTCATGTCGCGCAGCGCGCCGGAGAGATGGCCGATCTCGTCGCGGCGGCGGGTGAAATCGGGAATCTCGACGCGGGTCTTGATGCGGCGGCGGACCCGCTCGGCACTGTCGGCGAGCCGGCGCACCGGCCCGGCGATGGTGCTGGCGAGCAAGAGCGACAGCACGATCATGACCGCGGAGGCAACACCGCCGACCTTCAGAATGGCGAGACGCTCGGCGGTGACCATCTGATCGATGTCGTCGCCCTGCGTCGACAGCATCAAGGCGCCGTGGATGGTGCGCGAGCGCTGCACCGACACCGCGACCGAGACGATGACTTCGCCGCGCGAATTGACCCGGACCATGCTGCGCTTCTGGCCCTTCAGCGCGTCGGCGACTTCCTCGTAGCCGTTGCCGTTCTCGGGGCCATATTCGCGGTACAGCGGCAGGTCGCCGCGATTGAGCCAGGTGCGTACCGAGATCAGCGCGCGCTCGACGAAGCCGGGCTTCTCGCTCGACGGCGGTGGCAGGTCGAAGCGCAGCACGTTCTCGAGATTGCGGCTATCGAGCAACAGGCCGCCATTCGGGTCATAGATGCGTGCGCGGGTCTTGGTCGGCGAGATCAGCGTGCGCAGCACCGGCGCGACGCGTTCCGGATTGATCGGGAAGTCGAGCGGCGAATATTCGTCCGGCGCGCCGTAGCTCTCGCCGGGCTTGAGATCGAGCAGGCGCTCGGGATCGATGGTGATGGTGTTGGTCTGCACGGTGGCCGAGGCGGCGATGGCGCCGGCGATGATCTCGGCCTGCACCAGAAGGCTCTGCGCGCGCGCATCGATCAGTCCGGCGCGGAACTGCGACAGGTACAGAATGCTTGCAACCAGTGCGAGCAGGCCGGCGATGTTCAGCGAGACGATGCGGCGGGTGAGGCTCGAGAACGACAGCGCGAACAGGAACTGTCCGGCGCGGCGCAGCCAGCTCAGCGGACGCTGCCAGCCGGAGACCTGCGGGGTCTCGTCCGCCGCCTCGGACGCGATCGTCGCCGCGGCGTCGTGGGCATTCACGGCTGGGTCAAGCTGCGTGCGATCGAGCAATGTGAGTGCTCCGATTCCGAATTTCGTAGGGGTCGTGCGGCGAATTCCCGTGAGAACTCGACTTGCCGCACCCGAATTCGCCGCAACAATGGCCCCGTTCCGGCATCTGCGCTCGGACAAACGCGCAGGAGGCGTAGCCTATCCAATCGAGACCGCGACGTCAGCGCGCAATTTCGCATGACGTCGCGCAAGGCAATGCTTCAGGTCCCTTGCTTCAGAGCTATCGTTTCAGGTTTCCTTGAAGCGATAGCCGACGCCGTAGAGGGTCTCGATCATCTCGAACTCCTCATCGACCATCTTGAACTTCTTGCGCAGCCGCTTGATGTGGCTGTCGATGGTGCGGTCGTCGACATAGACTTGGTCGTCATAGGCCGCGTCCATGAGCGCATTGCGGCTCTTGACCACGCCCGGACGCTGCGCCAGCGCCTGCAGGATCAGGAACTCGGTGACGGTCAGCGTGACCGGCTCGTTCTTCCAGGTGCAGGTGTGACGCTCCGGATCCATGCGCAGCAGGCCGCGATCGAGCGCCTTGGCGTCGTTCTCCTTCGGCAGCGCCGTCGGATCCTTCGGCTGCGAGCGACGGAGCACGGCCTTGACGCGCTCGACCAGCAGGCGCTGCGAGAACGGTTTGCGGATGAAGTCATCCGCACCCATCTTCAGGCCGAACAGCTCGTCGATCTCCTCGTCCTTGGAGGTGAGGAAGATCACGGGCAGGTCGGACTTCTGCCGCAGCCGCCGCAACGTCTCCATGCCGTCCATGCGCGGCATCTTGATGTCGAGGATGGCAAGGTCGGGTTGGCTGGTCCGGAATCCGTCGAGCGCCGATGCACCATCGGTATAGGTCATGATGCGATAGCCTTCGGCCTCGAGCGCGATCGAGACGGATGTCAGAATGTTGCGGTCGTCATCGACCAAGGCGATTGTGGGCATGAGCCTGCTTTCAGAGTCTGGTTAGCCGAGACACGAGAATCGAGCTAAGGGCCGCATAACTGGGCTTCGAACATGGTCAACGAGCAATGCAAGCTGGGCTGAAGTGTGACCGAGTTCCACAAATAGCATGGCAAAGTTTGTGCCCCGCCCAAGTTTGTGGTCCGTTTAGCCGAAAAAAGGCCTTCATTGCAACTGCTTGGACGAGGGAAAGATGATGTCTGCGAGCTTTAACCCTAACCGCGTGACGCATTCCCTGCTGCGCCGGAGCCGGCAGGGCGCACTTGCAACCTTGATGGTTGGCTCGGGCGATCCCTACTGCTCGCTGGTCAATGTCGCTACTGCGTCCGATGGTGCTCCGATCATCCTGATCTCGCGATTAGCCGTGCACACCAGGAATGTACTTGCCGATTCGCGCGTGTCGCTGATGCTCGATGAACGCGCGCCCGGCGATCCGCTCGAAGGTTCGCGCATCATGCTGTCGGGAAAAGCCGAGCAGGCCAGCGACGACAATCGCGAGATGCTGCGCCGTCGGTATCTCAATGCGCATCCGTCTGCTGCGGACTACGCGGATTTCGCCGACTTCTCGTTCTTCGTGATTCGCCCGTCAGGCACACATCTCGTCGCCGGATTCGGCCGCATCGTCGATCTCAAGCCCGAGCAGTTTCTCACGGATATATCCGATGCTGACGAACTGATTCTGGCAGAGCAGGGCGCCGTCGATCACATGAACGAAGATCATCGCGAGGCGCTCGCCCTCTACGCGACGACGCTGCTCGGCGCCGAAGCCGCGGAGTGGCGGTGTAGCGGCTGTGACCCGGAGGGATTGGATCTGATGGCCGACGGCAGGACGCTGCGGCTGGAGTTTCCCGAGCGCGTGACCACGCCCGGGGCATTGCGCAAGATGCTGGTGAGGCTTGCTGACGAGGCACGCGCGAAGTGAGGTGTAGTTCGAGCGGGCTTTGATGGCTGTGCTCATCGTCTCGTGACGAAAGACCGTGAAGTTCACCCATGAACGCAGTTTGTGGTGAAGCTCGATGTGCACGCTCCCTGCCCAGCAGAAGGTGAGCGCCGCGCAAACCCATGGCGTGGGCGCGAGTGAGCTCGTTGACGTCGCGGCCGGGAGAATCGGATTAAGTGATCCCGCAAGCGCGAGACAATCGTGAATGGAAGCTGGCTGATCGGGTGGGCGACGACACGGCTAATCACCGACGCATTTCGTCGCTCGGTCTTCGCTTGCCCACGCGAATTCGTCGATTTGAGCGTCGTTCGTCGTTCTCATGAAATCCAACCGCGCTGATATATCTGTTGCGTTGCAGCATCTCGGCGAAGCGCAGGCGGCTGCCGCTGGAATGTGCATGACGCGGCAAAACATGAGCTACGTGCATCACGGCTTGCCAATAACCAATTGGGCCGGATCGTCTTGGCAAGACCAGCGTTGATCAGTATTAGGTCGCCGACCGCGCTTCGATAAGGCGATGTAACGGCAACGGTCACCGCGCAACGCGCGCGACTGCGCGCAACAGATGCGGGCTCTCAGGAGGGATCTTCGTGCAAGAGACGGGTATTCGCAACGGCGCCTTCGGTGCCGACAAGTTCGGCTTAAAGAACCTCAAGCAGGTGCACTGGAATCTCGGCGCTCCTCAGCTCTATCAGTATTCGCTGGCGGCCGGCGAGGCTGTGCTGTCGGCCGATGGGGCGCTGTGCGCGGATACTGGCGAGTTCACCGGTCGCAGCCCGAAGGACAAGTTCACGGTGCGCGACGCCTCCACCGAAAAGATGTGGTGGGCGGGCAACCAGGCGATCACGCCCGAGCAGTTCGAGGCGCTGCATCAGGACTTCATCAAGCACGCCGAAGGCAAGACCCTGTACGCGCAGGACCTCTATGGCGGCGCCGATCCCACCTTCCGCATCAAGACGCGCGTCTTCACCGAGCTCGCCTGGCACTCGCTGTTCATCCGCACCCTTCTGATCCGCCCCGAGACCATCGAGCTCGACACCTTCGTGCCGGAGCTCACCATCATCGACATGCCGAGCTTCCGTGCCGATCCGAAACGTCATGGCGTGCGCTCCCAGAACGTCGTCGCGATCGATTTCACCCGCAAGATCGTCCTGATCGGCGGGTCTTATTATGCCGGCGAGATGAAGAAGAGCGTGTTCACGACGCTCAACTACTATCTGCCCGAGCGCGGCGTGATGCCGATGCACTGCTCGGCCAATGTCGGGCCGAAGGGCGACACCGCGGTCTTCTTCGGCCTGTCCGGCACCGGCAAGACCACGCTGTCGGCCGATCCGAACCGCACCCTGATCGGCGACGACGAGCATGGCTGGGGTCCGTCCGGCGTGTTCAATTTCGAGGGTGGCTGCTACGCCAAGTGCATCAAGCTGTCGAAGGAAGCCGAGCCGCAGATCTTCGCGGCGTCGACCCGCTTCGGCGCCGTGCTCGAGAACGTCGTGCTCGATGAGGATACGCGCGTTCCCGATTTCGACGACGGCTCCAAGACCGAGAACACCCGCTCGGCCTATCCGCTCGACTACATCCCGAACGCCTCGCGCACCGGCCGCGCGCCGCATCCGAAGAACGTCGTGATGCTCGCCGCCGACGCCTTCGGCGTGCTGCCGCCGATCGCAAAGCTCTCGCCGGCCCAGGCGATGTACCACTTCCTGTCGGGCTATACCGCCAAGGTCGCCGGCACCGAGCGCGGCTTGGGCTCCGAGCCGCAGCCGGAATTCTCGACCTGCTTCGGCTCGCCGTTCCTGCCGCTCGATCCGTCCGTCTACGGCAACATGCTGCGGCAACTGATCGCCGACCACAATGTCGACTGCTGGCTGGTCAACACCGGCTGGACCGGCGGCAAGTACGGCACAGGCTCGCGCATGCCGATCAAGGTGACGCGTGCGCTGCTGACGGCGGCGCTCGACGGCAGCTTGCGCAACGTCGAGTTCCGCACCGACAAATATTTCGGCTTCGCGGTGCCGACCGCGCTACCGGGCGTGCCGACCGAGATCCTCGACCCGGTCAACACCTGGAAGGACAAGGCCGAGTTCGACAAGACTGCGCGCGCCCTGGTCGGCATGTTCCAGAAGAACTTCGCCAAGTTCGAAGCCCAGGTCGACGCCGAGGTCCGTAACGCCGCGCCGGATCTGAAGCTGGCGGCGGAGTAGGGCTGCAAACGTCAAAGGGGGCGGTCGCGTTGCGGCTGACCCCACATCTTCCCGCTCCGCCCCGTTCAATGCACGAGAGGCGCGGGCTCAAGCCATACCCACAGCTGTCGTCCCGGCTCAAGGCCGGGACGACGCCGTTTTCTTGGCTTGCGTCCCGGCTTTCACGCCTTGAAATACGCGATCTGCGTCGTCGTCGCGAGCAGCCGGCCGGACGGCGACCATAGCTCGCCGTGCTGGTCCTGGTAGCTGCGGTTGAACACCTTGGCATCGGCCGTTGCGAGCACGTGCGTGATGTCCTCGGCCGCGAGCTCGTCCCGGCTGACGTGGAAATAGGTCGTCAGCGACACCGTGCCGAACGGCACCAGCTCGCCGCGGGCGTGGAAGACGCGGCCGAAGAAGGCGTCCGACATCGACAGCAGCGACAGGCAGTCGAGCTTGCGCGGCTTGCGGTCGGAGATCCAGAGCCGGGAATAGCTGCTGTGCGGCTCACCCGACGACGATGCGCCAAATGCCGGACGGCCCTCGATGAAGCGGAAATCGTACTGCTTGGTCCAGGACATGTTCGTGTCGGGATGACGCTTGACCTGGTCGAACGGCGGCGCCTCGGGCTTTGTGGCCGGCTGGTGCGACCAGGACGGCCGGCGCTCGGCGAACACGACGGTGGCGAGCGTCGCCGCGTCAGAGTCGCCCTGACTCAGCTCGACGCACCAATGTTGCGAGGAGCGGTTCGCTTTCACCAACCGCACGTCGAGATCGAACGGCCCTTCCGCGATCGGCGCGCAATAGTTCACCGTCACCGCCAGCGGATCGCCCTGGATTTGCGGGTGCTGGATCAACGCGCGCAGTACGGTCGCCGCCGTGACGCCGCCAAACGGGCCGACGAAAGCCCAGTAATCCGGGCTGGTCCGCCCCTGCCAGCGGCTGTCGCCGGCAGTGACCCGGGTCGCCTCGTCGAACAAGTGAACTGGCGGTTCGGTCATGCATTCCTCCCGACGGTCATCGTATGATGGCCGTCAGGTGAAAAGCAATCGAAGGCCTTTGCAATGACGTCATGGGTCATTGCTGAAGGCGGGAGGGAAGGGCCCTTCACGCCCGCTGCGCTTGCACCGGCGCCATCACCGGGCCGACCGGCACGTTCCAGATGTCGTCGGCATATTCGCGGATGGTGCGGTCGGAGGAGAACCACGCCATGCGCGCGACGTTCAGGATCGAGGCGCGGGTCCAGGCCGGCACGGTCTGCCAGCGTGCATCGATGCCGCGCTGGGCCTCGTAGTAGGAATCGAAATCGGCCGAGACCATATAGTGGTCGAGATGGCGCAGCGCATGCGCGATCGGCTCGAACCGGCCGGGCTCGTCCGGCGAGAACGCGCCGGTCGCGATCGCATCGATCGCGCGCGCCAGCCGCGGTGACCGGTGGATCACGTCGGACGCGTCCAGCCCCTGCTTGCGGCGGAGCATGACCTCGTCGGCCTCCATACCGAAGATCGCGATGTTGTCGGCGCCGACATTGTCGCGGATCTCGATATTGGCGCCGTCCAGCGTGCCGATGGTAAGGGCGCCGTTCAGCGCCAGCTTCATGTTGCCGGTGCCGGAGGCCTCCATGCCGGCGGTCGAGATCTGCTCGGACAGGTCGGCCGCGGGAATGATCGTTTCCGCCAGGCTGACATTGTAGTCGGCCATGAACACCACCTTCAGCTTGCCACCGATCGCGGGATCGTTGTTGACGGTGTCGGCGACGTCGTTGATCAGCTTGATGATCAGCTTGGCGTAGCGGTAGCTCGCCGCCGCCTTGCCGGCAAAGATTTTCACCCGCGGCACCCAGTCGCGTTGCGGGTCGTCCTTCATGTCCTGATATAGCGCGACGGCTTCGAGGATGTTCAAGAGCTGGCGCTTGTATTCGTGAATGCGCTTGATCTGCACGTCGAACAGCGCGCCCGGATCGAGACGCACGTTCATGCGCTCGACGATCAGACGCGTCAGCAGCACCTTGTTGTGATGCTTCACCGCGCGGAACTTCTGGTGGAAGCTGGCGTCGGCAACGTAGCTCTCGAGGCTCGACAGCAGCGTCGGATCGTCGACGACGGCGTCGCCGCAGGCCTCGCGCAAGAGGTTCGTCAGCTTGGGATTGGCCAGGGTCAGCCAGCGGCGGAAGGTGATGCCGTTGGTCTTGTTGGTGATGCGGCCGGGATAGAGATGGTTGAGATCGTGGAACACGGTCTCCTTCATCAGGTCGGAATGCATCGCCGAGACGCCGTTGATGCGGTGCGAGCCGACGAAGGCGAGCTGGCCCATGCGCACGCGACGGCCGCTCTTCTCGTCGATCAGGGACACCGAGGCGCGGTAGTCGATGTCACCCGGTGCGCGCTGCTCGGCGAGCGCGAGATGCTGCGCATTGATGTGGTAGATGATCTCGAGATGCCGCGGCAGCAGCCGCTCGAACAGCTCGACCGGCCAGGTCTCGAGCGCCTCCGGCAGCAGCGTGTGGTTGGTGTAGGACAAGGTCGCGATGGTGATCTTCCAGGCCTCGTCCCAGCGGAAATTGTGCAGGTCGACCAGGATCCGCATCAGCTCGGCCACGGCGAGCGAAGGATGCGTGTCGTTGAGCTGCACCGCGGCCTTCTGCGCCAGGCTGCGCAGCTGGCCGTCGGAGCCGAGATGGCGCTTGACGAGATCCTGCAGCGAGGCCGAGACGAAGAAATATTCCTGGCGCAGCCGCAGCTCGCGTCCTGCCGGGCTCTCGTCGTTCGGATAGAGGAACTTGCAGATCGCCTCGGCGCGCGCTTCTTCTGCTGAGGCGCCGAGATAGTCGCCGGAGTTGAAGACGTCGAGCTTCAGCGGGTCTGGCGAGCGAGCCGACCACAGCCTGAGCGCATTCACATGCTGGCCGCGCCAGCCGACGATCGGGGTGTCATAGGCGACCGCCTGCACGGTCTCGCCGGGGTGCCAGATCGCGCGGTCGCGGCCCTTGTCGTCGACATGCTCGACGCCGCCGCCGAAATGGACGTGATAGACCACCTCTGGGCGCTGGAATTCCCAGGGATTGCCGAACGACAGCCAGACGTCGGGATATTCGTGCTGCCAGCCGTCGACGATCACCTGGCGGAACAGGCCGAAATCATAGCGGATGCCGTAGCCGATCGCCGGGATCTGCAAGGTCGCCATGCTCTCCATGAAGCAGGCCGCGAGGCGGCCGAGGCCGCCATTGCCGAGCGCGGCGTCCGGCTCGCATTTGCGCAGGTCCGTCAGGCCGACGCCGAGATCGCCGAGCGCGGTCTCGAACACCTTCATCAGGCCCATGTTGTTGAGCGCGTCGGTGAACAGGCGGCCGATCAGGAATTCGAGGCTGAGATAATAGACGCGCTTGCGCCCGGCGTCGTAGCTCTCCTTGTCGGCGGTCAGCCAGCGATGCACGATGCGGTCGCGCAAGGTCAGCGCCGCGGCGTGGTACCAGTCCTGCTGCGTCGCCTGGCTCGCTTCCTTGCCGATGGCGAGGCGAAGCTTGGCCAGGATGTCGCTCTTGATCTCCGCGACCGCCAATTCGTCGACGGGCTGGCCGATGCTTACGAAGCTGCGCTGGGACGGCTGATCTGTCACCTTGGAAACCTGTGATGCTACGAGGAACCGGTAAAAGCATACGATGGTTGCGCGCGGTCCGAAACCCGGGGAAAGGCTGGTCCGCACAGCTAGGTGATGGAAAATGATGCAAAAACGGGGCCGGAGTTCCGGGGGCGGAACACGCTGGCGGCTGGTTGCATATGCGGTGATGTTGAAAGGACTCTCCACATCGTCATCCCGGCGAAAGCCGGGATCCAGACTCACCGGCCGAAGATGAGGCCCGACAAGTCACTCCAATCGGGGTTGTCCCTTTCAATCAGCTCGACCTTCCAGTCGCGGTGCCAGTTCTTGAGCTGCTTCTCGCGAGCGATCGCCTCGATCGGAGTCGGTAAGCTCTCGACGTGAACCAGGTGAAAAACCTTGTACCTGCTGACGAACTTGGCGCCTCGCCCGGCACGGTGGTCTTCGAGGCGCCTTCTGACATCATTGGTGATGCCGATGCACCGCGTGCCATGATGCCCGCTGGCAAGAATGTAGACCGTCCATGCGGCCTGGGTGCTTATCGGTCCGTGCAAACCAAAGGGCTGCGGTGGCTCTGGGTCCCGGCTCGGGGGCCGGGACGACGATAAATCAGCACTTCCTTTTTCCGCAAGAACAAATTAAGAACAATTCAGCAGGCGATCGTTTATCCTGATTGCGATTCGATCCGCCCCAGACAAACCGGCATCAGTGCATCCCGCGAGGACACCCATGTCCCATATCGCCTTCGATCCCCTGGCCCTGACCCGCATTGCCGATTTCGCGCGCAGCCTGACGCGGCTGCACAAGACGGCGCGGCGGCGGGCCGTCGACGACGACCAGATCGATCGCGCTTTCAACGCGGTGTGCATGTCGGTCTGGGGCTACACCATCGACGACATTTCCGACGACCTGTTCTCGGCCACCGACCACACCTTCCTCGATGGCCTCGACGAGGCGCGAGCGCGCATCTTCGCCGCGGAGCAGGGCTATGACCTGGTCGACGACGAGGGCATGCTGACCGATTGGTGGGGCTTCTGCTGGATGATCCTGGCCGAGAAGCGCGGCCTGCTGACGCCGGACAACCGCGCCGCCGCACGGGCAGCGATCGAGGAGAAATATCTGGAAGCGCCGAACGTCATCGGCGTGATCGTCGCGCGCTAGTCCTGGCCGTCAGTCCCGGCGGACGCAGTCCGCGCTCAAGCTCCAGAGGTCGCTGTGCCGAGCCGGCCTGCGCCGACGCCGGCGCTGCGCCTTGGCGCAGCGCGTGTTCAATTCACATCCGCCTGCTTCAGCCGGCTTGCGGCGGGCTTTGGCGCGATGCTCAGGGGCGGCGGTGCGGTGCTGACATTGACGTCCGCCGGCAGAGCCATGGCCTGCGCGTCTGCGCCGACCATGTCGGCGCGCACCGGCGCGACCTTCATCTCGCTCAGCTTGGCCCGCATGTCCGAGTTGAGCCCGGGATAGGACGCGACCGGCTTGAAGTCGGCCGGCTGGCCGCCGCTGCCGCGCGCGCCGGAATAGGCCACCAGCCCGTCGGCCGTGGCGACGACGTCCCCCTGGCGCAGCGAGGTGTCGAGCGACAGATCGACCGGCGCCAGCCCGGCCGGATCGCGGCCGTTGCAGGTGCAGTCGGCGCGCAGCGCCTGGCGATAGGCGAACGCGTTCTCGCTGTCGGCATAGCGTTCCCCGTTCGCCGCCGTGGCGTAGTCGATGTTGGAGCCGAAATAGATCTTGGTCGCACTGGCCGGGCAGAACGCCTGGCACATCTGCGCCGGCGAGGCGAGGCCGCGCGCCAGCGGAAAATAGCGGCCGTCGCAGGTGCGCACGCAGAACGCTGCGCCCGATCCGCCGCTCGCGGCGCGCGGCTGGGCGGGGGCCTGCGGGTTGGTGCCGAACGGATCGGCGAAGAGGCCGCCTTGCGCCGCCGGCCGCTGCGATTGCGGCTTGTTGAAGCCGCCGAACAGGAAGTCGAACAGGCCCTGGGCCGACGCCATCCGCGGCGCCAGCGCGCCGGCCGCGACGAGGCCGACCGTCGCCGCGACAGCGACGTGGCGGGACCTCCGCCGAAACGACAACACGCTACGCAACGCCCGCTCCATCGCCAGGATCTTCACCGCAAAGCCACGCCGTGACGCGGCAACCCGCGTCGCTCGATCATGTGCGATCGAACGCGCCTTGCCCAAGGCATGGCGCCATCAGCCTTGCGGTAACCTTAACGGGCGTTGGTAAATGAGCGGTATGCGCGGGCGGCGAATTGCGCCGCGCGCCAAGCGCCTCAGAGGAATTCGTGCGCCTTGAAGAGCGCCTGGAACGGCAGGCCGGCCTGGGCGAAGGTCTCGGCGGCGCCTTCCTCGCGGTCGACCATCGTGAACACCAGCGTCACCTCGGCGCCGGCCTCGCGCAGGGTTTCCACGGCCTTCATCGCCGAGCCGCCGGTGGTGGTGACGTCCTCGACCACGACGATGCGCTTGCCGGCCAGGGTCTCGTCGCGGGTTAGGCCCTCGATCGCGAGCCTGGCGCCATGCTCCTTCGGCTTCTTGCGGACGAAGAAGGCCGCGATCGGATGGCCCTTGATCCAGGAGATCTGGGCGATCGCGCCGGCGAGCGGCACCGCGCCCATCTCCAGGCCGCCGATATAATCGAAGCCCTCGTCCTTCAGCGCCTCATAGGTGAGCTCGGCGAGCAAGGTGGCGCCCTCCGGGTCCATCATGGTCGGCTTCAGGTTGAAATAGAAATCGCTCTTGCGGCCGGAGGCCAGCGTGACCTCGCCACGGCCGAACGAGCGCCTGCGGATGATCTCGAGGAGGCGGGCGCGGGAGGCGGATTTGGACACGGCGTTTTCCCCTGAGGGTGGATTCTTGGGTGGCGCAATCTATCGGGGGCGGGCGGCGGAGACCAGCCGCCACGATGTCCCATCAACAACGGTACGTTTGAAGCCGGATGCAGTTTCGAGCTAATGGGAGCCCGCGACCAAGCAAGGACGATTGGGAAGGATGCCCCGCATGACGATCGAGCTGTACACCTGGAACACCCCGAACGGGCGCAAAATCTCGGTCGCGCTGGAGGAGATGGGGCTGCGATACCGCGTCGTTCCGGTCGACATCACCAAGGGCGCCCAGATGGCGCCGGAGTTCCTGGCGATCAGCCCCAACAACAAGATTCCCGCCATCGTGGATCCGGACGGCCCCGACGGCAAGCCGGTCAGCGTATTCGAATCCGGCGCCATCCTGCTCTATCTGGCTGAGAAGACCGGGCAGTTCCTGCCGAGATCCCTCGCCGAGCGGATTCCGGTCTATGAATGGCTGATGTGGCAGATGGGCGGCTTCGGCCCGATGCCCGGCCAGGTGCACCATTTCATCGCGCTGACCAACGAGCAGGACCGCGCCTACGGCCTCAAGCGCTACATGGCCGAGACGGTCCGGCTCTATGGCGTGCTCGACCGCCGGCTGGCGCAGCAAGAGTTCGTCGCCGGCGCGCTCTCGATCGCCGACTTCGCCATCCTCGGCTGGGCCTGGCGCCACCCGCGCCACAAGGTCGATCTGGCCGACTTTCCCCACGTCGAGCGCTGGTACGATACCCTGATGGCCCGCCCCGCCGTGGAGCGCGGCATGGAGGCGAAGCTGGACTGAGAAGCTCATCGGCCGTTCTTTGCCGACGATGATTTCCGAGATCTTGCCGCACGCGCGGTGCCCCCTCTCCCGCTCTCGTCCGCCTTTGCCGGGAGGCTTCGGCGGACAAGGCGGGGGAGCCGATGCAAATCACCCCCGTCGTGCCTCCAGCGCCATGCGCACCGCAAGTCCCGCGAGCACCGTGCCCATCAGATAGCGCTGCACCAGCGCCCAACTCGGCCGTGTCGCCAGGAACAGGGCAATCGATCCCGCCGCCATGGCGATCATGGCGTTGACGCTGACGCTGATCACGATCTGGATCGCGCCGAGCACCACCGACTGCGTCAGCACGCCGCCAACAGCGGGATCGATGAACTGCGGCAGCAGCGCCAGATACAGCATCGCGATCTTCGGGTTCAGCAGGTTGGTGACGAGCCCCATCAGGAACAGCCGGCGCGGGCTGTCGATGGCGAGCTTCCTCACCTGGAATGGCGAGCGTCCGCCCGGCTTCACCGCCTGCCACGCCAGATAGAGCAGGTAGGCCGCGCCGGCGAGGCGCAGCGCGTCATAGGCGAACGGCACGGCAAACAGCAGCGCGGTGATGCCGAACGCCGCCGCCAGCATGTAGACCAGAAAGCCGACGGCAACGCCGCCGAGCGAGACCAGGCCGGCGGCGTGGCCCTGCGTGATCGAGCGCGAGATCAGATAGATCATGTTCGGCCCTGGTGTCAGCACCATGCCGAGCGAGACGAGGGCGAAAGCGAGCAGGGAGGATGTGTGCGGCATGACTGGTTCGATGATCGGGATCTCTGCCGCTGCTTTAGCGCGGACGATCACGCATCGTCATCCGGTCAATTGCACCGAGAGCAATCAGCCCGCCGCCGGCGGCGTCATGTTCAATGCAGGGGCGCGCCGGCTGGAGCGGTCGAACACACCGGCGATGCTCAACGCCAGCAGGACCAGCAGAATGGCCGCCGCGAGCGGCACGGAGTGCACGATCATGGCGAGCAGGCAGGCTCCCAGCGCGATCACGAGGCCGATCTCCAGCGGCGGGATCGGCTCGCCGGCGTCGCTCCGCGCCTTCCAGTGGATCGCAATCCCCGCCGCGACCATCGGCATGTCGTAGATCATCGCATAGGGCGTGGCGATGATGCTGCCGACCGCGACCAGCGCGATCGCCTGCTCCGTCATGCCGCGTCGCCAGGCATCCCAGACCATCACGACGATGGAGCAGGACAACAGGAGCTGAACCAGGTAGCCGATCGGCGGCGGCGCGCCGAGCGCGTGCAAGCCAGCGATGACCGTCGGCATCATGTGATCGAGGCTGGCCTGGTTGGCTTGCAATTGCGCCTGATAGCGCGGAAACTTCACGATCCATTCGAGCCAGATCCACGGATCGAGCGCAGCGCTGCTGACGACGGCGACGATCACGGTCGTGGCGATTGCCGAGAGGATGGCGCGCCAGTTGCGTGACGCCAGCAGCACGACCGGCATCAGCAGCACGAATTGTGGCTTGTAGGCGAGCAGGCCAAGCAGCGTGCCGGCAACGATCGGGTGGCGCGCGAGCAGGCGCAGTCCGCCGATCAGCAAGGCCGCCGAGAGAAAGCCGTTCTGGCCGGTGATCGCGTTGATCAGCGTCGTCGGCGCCGCGAGCAGCGCCAGAGAGGTTAACGAGCGCCAATCGCGCCCCAGCGTCGCCAGGCCATAAAGCGCGAAGGTGACCGAGATCCAGCAGACATAGGCCACCGGCAGCGCCAGCATGCCCAGGGGTATCAGCACCAGCAGGAAGGTCGGCGGATAGGGATAGGGAAAGCCGCCGCCGCCCAGCGTCGGATCCAGCGCCTGCTGATAGCGCGCGAGCGCAACCGGATCGTAGATGCTGGCGCCGGACAGCGCGGCAAATCTGCCGAACGACCATAGCCCGAAGAAGTCGCCAAACGCCGGCTGCGGCGACGACAGCGCCCAGCCGACGAGATAGGCGCCGTTGTAGAGCGCCATCGCGACCAGCAGGATCAGCACCGCGCGCCGGTCGCGCGTCTTGGGGTGAGCTGCGGATGAGATCGCGGTCATGGAGCTCTTCGTTCGCGCCCTCGGCGCAGTCGTGGCATGGGGATGATCGGAGCTGTCAGCGATCGCTCGCGTGCGGTGCCTCTCCAACCTTGCCAGGGTGCGCTGCACGCCGTGTTACCGTCCGTTCATCCGGCCAGGCGCGATCTCATCGTGCCTAACGAGGGGTAAAATCGCCGCGTTCCGAGTGACCGTGGACAGGGAACGGGGTCATCGCTCCGCATCGGGCAACGCTCGTCAAGATTTATATTGCTATTTTTCCGAAGTCGTGTTCTATTCAGCGCATCCCGTCCTCATGCAGAGGGGCGTACGCGTCGTCACGATACGTTGAGGCGGGGAGCGGTGGCCGTGGGCCTGTCAGGTGCTGATGCACTGGACGATTGGCAGCTCGCGGACGTTCAAGCCGTGTGGTCCTGGCGCCCCGAAGCTGGCGCCAAGCCTGCGTGACATCACGTGTCGCGCTGGTGACGGGGGCAAACAAGCCGGTCCCCGGGGAGAGCTCGGAGCAGACGTTAAGCCCATCGCGCAGGGAGGGCCGGGTCTTGTCCGGCTGGACCTGTGGTACCTGCCGCCTGCATTCTTTTGAGCAGGCGGGCCACGGGCCTCAGCCGAGGCCCGGCCTTCCCTGCGCCCTTTGCAAAATTCAGAGGGCGAACGACATGCATCCCTCGAGCAAATCATGCTGCGAGAAGGCTGAGGCATGTCTACGCCTCGCGTTGCAGCCAATGATCATCGTATCGGGGAGCATCAAACGGATGCGTATGAGGGCTGCGTTGCGAGGCACACTGCCCACCCTCCCCCTCCAGGGGAGGGTGGCATCTCGCTCGTGGACGGATTTCGGCGCTCGCGATGACGAAGCAGAGATCACCGCGATCAGCTCAATGCGCCTCGTCCCAATTGTCGGCGGCCCGCGCATCGACGTGCAGCGGCACCGAGAGCAGCACGGCGGGGAAGGGGGCGTCCTGCATGACGTGCTGCACCACCGGCAAGGTCGCGGCGACCTCGTCGTCCGGCACCTCGAAGATCAGTTCGTCATGCACCTGCAGCAGCATCTGAGCCGACAGCTTCTTTTGCGCCAGGGCCTCCTCGACGCGGGTCATGGCGCGCCGGATGATGTCGGCTGCGGTGCCCTGCAGCCGCGCGTTGATCGCGGCGCGCTCGTTGAAGGCGCGCACCGAGGCGTTCGATGCCTTGATCTCCGGGTAATGGCACTTGCGGCCGAACAGCGTGACGACATAGCCGTGCTTGCGGCAGAACTCCTTGGTCGCATCCATGTAGTCGCGAATGCCCGGGAAGCGCTCGAAATAGCGCTTGATGTAGGCCGAAGCCTCCTCGCGGGCGATGCCGAGCTGGTTGGCGAGGCCGAAGGCGGAGATGCCGTAGATGATGCCGAAATTGATCGCCTTGGCGCGGCGGCGGACTTCGCTCGGCATGTCCTTGATCGGCACGCCGAACATCTCGGACGCCGTCATCGCGTGAATGTCGAGCCCGTCCTTGAACGCCTGCTTCAGCACCGGGATGTCCGCGATCTCCGCCAACAGCCGCAACTCGATCTGCGAGTAGTCGGCCGACACCAGCTTGTGGCCGGGAGTCGCGATGAAGGCGCGGCGGATCTTGCGGCCATCTTCGGTCCGGACCGGGATGTTCTGCAGGTTCGGCTCGTTCGACGACAGCCGCCCCGTCGTGGTCGCGGCCAGCGCGTAGGTGGTGTGCACACGGTGCGTCTGTGGGTTCACGTAGGTCGGCAGCGCATCGGTATAGGTCGATTTCAGCTTCGAGACCTGGCGCCATTCCAGGATCTTGCGCGCGAACTCGTTGCCCTGCTCGGCAAGATCATCGAGGATGGAGGCAGAGGTCGACCAGGCGCCGGTCTTGGTCTTGGTGCCACCCGAAAGGCCCATCTTGCCGAACAGGATGTCGCCGATCTGCTTGGGGCTGCCGACATTGATCGGCTCGCCGGCCAGCTCCTGCAGCTCGGCCTCGACCCTAGCGGCAGTCTGGGCGAAATCGCCGGACAGACGGGACAGCACCTGGCGGTCGATCGAGATGCCGCGCCGCTCCATGCGCGCGAGCACCGGCACCAGCGGCCGCTCCAAGGTCTCGTAGACGGCGGTCATGCGCTCGGCCGTGAGGCGCGGCTTCAGCACGCGCCAGACGCGATGAATGACATCGGCCGCTTCGGCGGAATGCGCCGTGGCCCGGTCGATCGCGACCTGCTCGAACGTCAGCTTGTTCTTGCCGCTGCCGATCAGCTCGCTTTCGCCGAGCACGGCGTGGCCGAGCACGTGCTCGGCCAGAGACTCGAGCTTGTGCGAGCCGCGCCCGGCATCGAGCGCGTAGCTCATCAGCTGGATGTCGTCGACATTCGCCAGCGTGATGCCGTGCTGCGCCAGCAGCACGGCGATGAACTTGATGTTGTAGCCGATCTTGAGCAGCCCTGTGGATTCGAGGACCGGCTTCAGCGCGGCGAGCGCATCGCTCTCCTTGATTTGGTCCGGCGCGAGCCCGGCATCGAACAGGCCGCCGCCATCGCCGGCCTGGCGATGCGCCAGCGGGATGTAGCAGGCCTCATTCGGCGCAAGTGCCAGGGCGATGCCGCACAAGCTAGCCTGCATCGGATCGATCGAGCTGGCCTTGACCTCGAGAGTGACGCGGCCGAAGTCATGGATGCGCGCGAGCCAGGTGTTCAACTCTGGGAGGCTACGCAGCGTCTGGTACTTGTCGCGATCGATCCGCCCGCTCTTCGCCGCCTCCGCCCTGGATTCCGCGAGGCTCGCCGGCGTGCCCTTGCTCATCGCCGACTTGTCGGTACGCGGATCACCGGTGCGAGGGCTCCCTCCCCCCTTGTGGGGGAGGGCTGGGGAGAGGGGTGCTGCGGAGGCACCGTTGGTGGGGTGCCCCCCTCCCTGACCCTCCCCCACAAGGGGGGAGGGAACGGAGGCAGCAGTGCCCGCACCACTCTTCAACTGCTCATCCGCCGACACGTCGGCGGGATCGATGTGCGAATACTCTGCGACGCGGCGCGTCAGCGTCGTGAACTCCATCGCCTTCAGGAACGCGATCAGCTTGCGCGGATCCGGCTCGTGCACCGCGAGGTCGTCGAGCGGCACCTCGAGCGCGACCTTGTCGTCGAGCAGCACCAGTTGGCGCGAGATCCGCGCCTTCTCGGCGTTCTCGATCAGCGCCTCGCGCCGCTTCGGCTGCTTGATCTCGCCCGCGCGCGTCAGCAGCCCTTCGAGATCGCCATAGTCGGTGATCAGCTGCGCGGCGGTCTTGATGCCGATGCCGGGCACGCCCGGTACGTTGTCGGTGGAATCGCCGGCCAGCGCCTGCACCTCGACCACCTTCTCCGGCGGCACGCCGAACTTCTCGATGACTTCGGCGATGCCGATGCGGCGGTCCTTCATCGTGTCGTACATCGTGACGCAGTCGTTGACGAGCTGCATCAAATCCTTGTCGGAGGACACGATGGTGGTGGTGGCGCCGCGCTCGCAGGCAAGCCGCGCATAGGTCGCGATCAAATCGTCGGCCTCGTAGCCGGCCTGCTCCAGGCAGGGCAGCTCGAAGGCGCGGACCGCCTCGCGGATCAGCGCGAATTGGGGGATCAGATCGTCGGGCGCCGGCGGCCGGTGCGCCTTGTAGTCGGCATAGATCTTGTTGCGGAACGTGACCTCGGACTTGTCGAACACGATGGCCAGATGCGTGGGACGGTCAGTCTCGGGCATGTCGCGCAGCAGCTTCCACAGCATGTTGCAGAAGCCGAGCACGGCATTGACCTGCAGCCCGTCGGACTTGCGGTTGAGTGGCGGCAGCGCGTGATAGGCGCGGAAGATGTAGGACGAGCCGTCGACCAGGAACACATGGTCGCCCTTGGCCGCGCCCTTGGCGGCGGCAGGCGCGGGAACGGCGGGCGTGGCGGCGGCTTTCTGGGGAGCTTTGGGCATGGCCGCAATGTAGGGATTTTCGCTCGCATTGACAGCCGTGACGACGCCATGCGCACCGGATTTTTCCGCCCCTCAGTCCGGTCGGACGCAGCGGGTCAGGAACTCCATGACGGCGCGAATGAGGGGCGTGCGCCTGAGGTCGCGATGAACGATGAGCCAGATGTCCCTGCTGATGGCCGCGCCGGCTTCGAAGCGGGTGAGGTCGGGATCATGATCGCCGAGAAAATGCGGCAGGGCGGCGAGCCCCAGCCCTGCGCGCGCCGCTGCGGCCTGGCTCTCGAGATCGCTGCTCCGAAACACGATCGTGCGCTGCCCGGCGACCGCCTTCAGCCATTGCTGCTGGGGTGCCGAGTCCATGCTGGCATCATAGGCGATGAATCCGAGCGCATGCTGCGGCGTCTCCTTGAGATAGTGCGGCGCGCCGTAGAGGTTGAAGCCGAAGCTGCCGATCTTGCGTGCGATCAGGCCGGGCTCGTCGGGACGCGACAGTCGCAGAGCGATGTCGGCTTCCCGTCGGTTGAGCGAGGCGCTGCGCTTCTCGCCGATCAGCTTGATGATGATTGCAGGATGCCGTCGGTGCAGCTCGACCAGCCGTGGCGCGATCAGCCTGTTGGCGAGCGTCGGCGGCGCGCTGACCGAGACCTCACCGGCCAGACCGGGACGCGATGCGACCACGGCGCGCTCGATCGCGAACGCCGCCTGCTCCATCGGGCCGGCGGCCGCGGCGAGGCGGCGACCGTCCTCGGTCAGCTCATAGGCCCGCGCTCGGCGGTCGACCAGCTTCAGCCCGGTGACCCGTTCCAGGGCCGCGACCCGGCGGGCCACCGTGACATGATCGACGCCGAGACCACGTGCGGCGGCCGACAGCGTGCCCTCGCGGGCCAGCGTCACGAAGTGGTGAAGGTCGGTCCAGTCGATCCGCATGTTCGAATATTCACAATAGGGGAGCCAAATTGGGCAATTCCGCAGAATGCCAACGCTGACCACACTGTCCGGATCAAGGCAAGATGTGGAGACGGGCATGGCTGCTATCGTTCGACTGAAGTCACCGGGTGGCGCGGAGAATCTGGTGCTGGAGAATGTTGAGCTGCCGGCGCCGGGCGCCAACGAGATCCGGCTGCGCCACACCGCGATCGGCGTGAACTTCATCGATATCTACCAGCGCAGCGGCCTCTATCCGCTGCCCGATGGAGTTCCTGGCGTCGAAGGGGCGGGGATCGTGACCGCGAAAGGCGCGGACGTGACAGAGTTGTCCGTCGGCGACCGCGTCGCCTATGCCGGCGCCCCGGTCGGCGCCTATGCCTCGGAGCGAAATCTGCCCGCCTGGCGCGCGATGCCGCTGCCCGACGCCGTGTCTGAAGCGAGCGCTGCGTCGACCCTGCTGAAAGGCATCACCGCGGTGATGCTGCTCAATCGTACCTACGCCGTCGGGGCCGGAACGACGCTTTTGGTGCACAGTGCCGCCGGCGGGCTCGGCCAGGTGCTGACGCGACTGGCTCGGCTGCGCGGCGCGACCGTCATCGGCACGGTGAGCTCGGAGGCCAAGGCGGAGCTCGCGCGTGCCGCTGGCGCGCGCCATCTGATCGTCGGCCGGGATGCTGACTTTGTCGATGCCGTGAAGCGATTGACCGACGGGCGCGGCGTCGATGTCGCCTATGATGGCGTCGGCGGCAAGACGCTTGCGCAAACGCTCGCCTGCGTCAGGCCGTTCGGGACGGTCGCCAGCATCGGTCAGTCCGGCGGTCCAATTCCAAGCCTTGCCGTCGAGGAGCTGGGGCCGCGCCGCAGCCTGTCGCTGGCACGGCCGAGCGTGATGGCCCATGTCAACGATGTCGCCGACTATCGCAGGGATGCAGCGACGGTTCTCGCCGCGCTCGCCGATGGCGATCTCGTCGGCCACGGCACCGCGTATCCGCTGGCGCGGGTCGTCGAGGCCCATATCGATCTGGAGAGCGGCCGCAGCCGTGGCGCGCTGCTTCTGGTGCCCTGACGGTGAGGCTACTCCGCCGGCTGCAACACGGCTTTCGGCTTCGGCGGCGCGATCCAGAACGCGATGGGGCGTTCGAACAGGAAGCGGGCGCCGACGCGGAGCGCGAGGCGCCAGATCAGGAGCGCGCCGAGCACGCCGGCGATCGTGACCAGCAGCGAGATCGTTCCGATGTCCCCGATCACCCCGGTCTTCAGCAGGACTGTGCGTGTGGCTGCCATGGGCAGGAAGAAGGCGAGGTAGATCACGATCGAATGCTCGCCACAGAAGCGCAGCGCATTGAGGAGTTGCGCGCGCGCCAGCAGCGTGCCGGCGATGATGATGGCGACCGCGCCGGCATAGCCAAGCATGAGGGAGATAGCCGGCCATTCGCTGACACCGAGGTTCACCAGCGATTGGTTGATCACCGCCCAGGCGAGCAGGCCGACGATGGCGAGCATCGGCTGCGCCCGCGCGCGGTCCGACAGCGCGAAGATGGTGGTCGCGAACAGATAGCCGGAATAGATGTAGACGAAGCGGGCGCAGAATTCGTCGATCACGGTCCAGCCAGTGACGATATGCGACATTTCCAGGCCGGCCGCGATGCCCCAGATCACCGGCGCCGGCAGCTTTCGTGTCAGTTTGATGACGACGAAGAAGATCGGCAGCAGATAGATGAACCACAGCGTGCCGAACGGCTCGACGAAGGATTCGAGATACAGATAGCCGGCATGTTGCCAGCCGGAGGCCGCGGCGAAGCCGGGCGCCTTGAAGCCGAACTGGATGGTCACCCACAGCACGTAGAAATAGGCGAAATGCACGACCTTGCGGTCGATATAGGTGCGCCAATCCCGGTCGATCACCAGCGGCAGGAACAGGCCGGAAATCAGGAAGAAGTCGGGCATCCGGAACGGCTTGGCGAATGCGACGACGGCGTGCATGAAGCCGGTCTCGCCGGCGGCCAGCTCGACGCCGAGCACCGAGTGCATCATCACGACCATGATGATGCAGATACCCTTGGCGTAGTCGACCCAGTCGATGCGCGCCTCGGTTCCGGCCGATTTCGGCGTACCATTTGCGGTCATGCTGTCCCTCTTTGGCGCGGAGCTGCCGCATTGTCGGGCAGAGCCGTTAATACTCCTCCTTGTCATCCAAACGTCATGCCGTTTTCTAAATTCCCCTTGAACCGCAAATGGTTTAAGACGCGAAAGTATTAACCTTGAAGGATGGGTTTCGATGCGAATTGCGATGATCGGCACGGGCTATGTGGGGCTGGTGTCCGGTGCCTGCTTCGCCGATTTCGGCCACCAGGTGACCTGCGTGGACAAGGACGAGAGCAAGATCGCCGCGCTGCATCGCGGAGAAATCCCGATCTTCGAGCCCGGCCTGGATGCGCTGGTCGCGGCCAACGTCAAGGCCAAGCGGCTCGATTTCACCACGGACCTCAAGCAGCCGGTCGCGGAGGCCGATGCCGTGTTCATCGCGGTTGGTACGCCGTCGCGGCGCGGCGACGGTCACGCCGACCTCACCTACGTCTATGCCGCAGCGCGCGAGATCGCAGCCTCCCTCACCGGCTTCACCGTGGTCGTGACGAAGTCGACGGTGCCGGTCGGCACCGGCGACGAGGTCGAGCGCATCATCCGCGAGACCAATCCGACGGCCGATGTCGTCGTTGCCTCCAATCCGGAATTCCTGCGCGAAGGTGCCGCGATCCGCGATTTCAAATGGCCGGATCGCATCGTCGTCGGCACCGCGGACGAGCGCGGCCGCAAGGTGCTCGGCGACATCTATCGCCCGCTGTCGTTGAACCAGGCGCCGATGATGTACACCGAGCGCCGCACCGCCGAGCTGATCAAGTACGCCGCCAACGCGTTCCTCGCCACCAAGATCACCTTCATCAACGAGGTCGCCGATCTCGCCGAGAAGGTCGGTGCCGACGTGCAGGAGGTGGCGCGCGGCATCGGTCTCGACAACCGCATCGGCTCCAAGTTCCTGCATGCCGGTCCGGGCTTCGGCGGCTCGTGCTTTCCGAAGGATACGCGCGCGCTGATCAAGATCGCGCAGGACTACGACACGCAGCTGCGCATCGTCGAATCGGTGCTGGCCGTCAACGACAACCGCAAGCGAGCGATGGCGCGCAAGGTCGCGCATGCGGTCGGCGGCAATCTGCGCGGCAAGACGGTGGCGGTGCTCGGCCTCACCTTCAAGCCGGAGACCGACGACATGCGCGAGGCGCCGTCGATCCCGCTGGTGACCGGGCTGCTCGACATGGGCGCCAAGGTGCGCGCGCATGATCCGGTCGGCATTGAGCAGGCCAAGAAGGAGCTGCCGGAGATCGCCTATTTCGACGATCCCTATGAGTGCGCGACGGGCGCCGATGCGATCGTGCTGGTGACCGAATGGGTGCAGTACCGCGCCATGGATCTCGATCGCCTCAAGGAGGTGATGGCCCATCCGGTCGTCGTCGACCTGCGCAACGTCTACCGCCCCGACGAGATGGCCGCTCACGGCTTCGTCTACGAGAGCGTGGGCAGGCCGTCGGTGAAGGGCGCGTGATGTGAGGAGCGTGACATGACGTTGTCATACCCCGCGTAGGCGGGGTATCCAGTAGCCTCGATCTTCGTCATCCGCGAGATCTGCGTCTACTGGATTGTCCGCCTTCGCGGGCAATGACGGGTTCAACGATTGCCCCTTCGCTTCGACACACCGCTGCCCATCGACGCCGTGCTGGACGACCTGTCCGGCACGCTCGAACGCAGCAACACCGCCGTTCTGGTGGCGCCGCCCGGCGCCGGCAAGACCACGCGGGTGCCGCTGGCCTTGCGTGATGCGCCGTGGGTCGGAACTAAGAAGATCATCGTGCTGGAGCCCCGCCGGATCGCGGCCCGCGCCAGCGCCGAGCGGATGGCGAAGTCGCTCGGCGAGCGCGTAGGCGACACCGTCGGCTACCGCGTGCGCTTCGGCTCGAAGATCTCGCGCGCGACCCGCATCGAGGTCGTCACCGAGGGCATCTTCACGCGGCAGATCCTGGATGATCCCGAGCTGACCGGCGTCGCCGCCGTGCTGTTCGACGAATTCCACGAGCGCTCGCTCGATGCTGATCTCGGCCTCGCGTTGGCGCGCGACGCGCAGCAGGGGCTGCGCGAGGATCTCCGCATTCTCGTGATGTCGGCGACGCTCGACGGCGCCCGCGTCGCCAGCCTGCTCGGCAATGCACCGGTGGTCGAGAGCGAGGGCCGCGCCTATCCGGTCGAGACCCGCTATGTCGGCCGCAAGCCGGATGCGCCGGTCGAGCGCCAGATGGCCGAGACCATCGCCAGCGCGCTGCGCGCCGATGCCGGCTCCGTGCTCGCCTTCCTGCCAGGCGCCGCCGAAATCCGGCGCACCCAGACCATGCTCGCCGAGCGCGTCCACGATGCCAGCATCGAGATCGTGCCGCTGTTCGGTGCGCTCGATGCCGCCGTGCAGGATCGTGCCATCTCGCCCGCCCCAAAAGGGCAGCGCAAGGTGGTGCTGGCGACCTCGATTGCCGAGACTTCGCTGACCATCGAAGGCGTCCGCATCGTGGTCGATTCCGGGCTCGCCCGGGTGCCGCGCTACGAGCCGGACATCGGCCTGACCCGGCTGGAGACGGTGCGGGCTTCGCGCGCCGCCGTCGATCAGCGCCGCGGCCGCGCCGGCCGCACCGAGCCTGGTGTCTGCTACCGGTTATGGGACGAGCCGCAGACGGCCTCTCTGGCGGCCTATACGCAGCCGGAAATTCTCAGCGCCGACCTGTCCTCGCTGGTGCTCGATCTGGCGCAATGGGGTGTCAGTGACCCCTCCGCGCTGAGCTTCCTCGATCCGCCGCCGCAACCGGCTTGGAAGGAGGCGCGTGATCTGCTGCGCGAGATCGACGCTCTCGACGAAGAAGGTCGCCTCACCGACGACGGCCGCCGCCTGCGGGCACTGGCGCTGCCGCCGCGGCTCGCCCGCATGATCGTCGACGCCGCTGATTATGGCGCCGCCGCGCAGGCCGCCGACATCGCCGCCATTCTGACCGAGCGCGGGCTCGGCGGCGACAGCGTTGATCTCGAGGTCAGGCTCGATCAGTTCCGTCGCGACCGCTCGCAACGGGCGCAGAGTGCGCGTGACATGGCACGGCGCTGGGCGCAGCAGGTCAGGGCGGCCTTCTCCCCACAAGTGCAAGGGCAGCTCAGCACCGGCTTGATGCTCGCCTTTGCCTTTCCGGACCGGGTCGCGCGCAACCGCGGCAATGCCAGCTTCGTGCTCGCCAATGGCCGCGGCGCCGCCGTCGAGCCGACCTCGTCGCTGGCGCGCGTACCCTATATCGCGGTCGGTGAGCTGACGGGAACGGCGGCCAGCGGCCGCATCCTGCTGGCGGCGCCGCTGGCGATCGAGGATATCGATCGGCATTTTGCTGCGCATATCGAAGCGAGAGACGAGGTCAGCTTCGATCAAAACGCGATGGCGTTGCGGGCGCGGCGCCGGCGCAAGCTGCATGCGATCACCATGGCCGATGCGCCGGTCGCGCTGACGCCGTCGGAGGAGACCGCGCGCATCTTCGCCGACGGCATCTGCGCCGCGGGCCTTGACAGGCTGCCGTGGTCGAAGGCCGCCCTGCAATGGCGCGATCGCGTTACCTTCCTGCGCAAGGCGGAAGGCGACAGTTGGCCGGACCTGTCGGATGCGGGCCTCGCCGAGCGGCGCGAGGACTGGCTGGTGCCGCTGCTGGCCGACAAGACCTCGCTCAAGGATGTCTCGCCCGGCGACGTCTCGGATGCCGTCATGGCACTGCTCCCCTGGGATCTGCGGGCCCGGCTCGACCGGGAGGCGCCGACGCATTTCGAGGCGCCGACCGGCACCATGCTGGCGATCGACTACGAGGCCGAGCAGGGGCCCACCATCGCCGTCCGGCTACAAGAGCTGTTTGGGCTCAACGTCCACCCCTCGATTGCCAGAGGCGCGGTGCCGCTGGTGCTGGAGCTGCTGTCGCCGGCGCAGCGGCCGGTGCAGGTGACGCGCGATCTGCCCGGCTTCTGGCGCGGCTCCTATGCGGCCGTCCGCACCGATCTGCGCGGCCGCTATCCGCGCCATCCCTGGCCTGATGATCCGGCCCATGCCGAGCCGACCCGGCGGGCCAAGCCGCGGGGGACGTAGCTCATGCAAATTGTACCGCCGCTATCGTTGTCGTTAACGCTTCACTCATCGTTTTCGCCAAAATGGCGGCGGCAGCCGGTCGCTCGCAGTCGCCCGTCAGCGGCTTTGATGGTCAAATCGGTTGCGGGGTAAAGTCGGGCGTTTGCGTCATGCGTAACATAATGATCTTTGCGGCCGTTCTCGTCGGTCTCGGCACCTTCATGGCGCAACTGGCCGATCGCCTGACCCCCGCGTCGGCATCCGCGACACCGTCCGTGCGGGTTGCCACGGCGGAGCCGTCTGCCGCGGGCCAGCGCAGCCTGAGCATTCCGACCGACCGCCGCGGTCACTTCCGCGCCGACGGCCGCATCGACGGCCAGCGCATCAGCTTCATGGTCGATACCGGCGCCTCGATGGTCGCGCTGAACGAGAGCTCGGCCGCCCGTTTCGGCCTGCGTCCGGCGCGCGGCGAGTACACCGCCACCGTGACCACGGCCAACGGCACCGTGAAGGCCGCCCGGGCCAAGCTTGCGATGGTCGAGCTCGGCGAGCTCACCGTGCGTGACGTCGATGCCCTGGTGCTGCCCGATACGGCGCTGTCGGAGAATCTGCTTGGCCTGTCGTTCCTGTCCAAGCTGAAGCGTTTCGCCTACGCCAACGGCCAGATGGTGCTGGAGCAGTAGGCTGCACCGAAGCGGAATGTTGTTTCGCGCGTCACCGGCCCCCATATACCGGCAGGCAGGCCGATCCCGAGTCGCAGTCATTGAATAGTTCGTCTGGTGGCCTGCGCGAGCGGTCCTGCCCGATTGTTGCCTGCATTCCTCTGCCTTCTGACACTGTTGTCTGACGTCGTGCTAAGCATGAACGCCTTCTTCCATTGATGTGATATTGCCGAGGCCGTCTCCTGATGTTTCCGAAACCCAAGCCCGTCCTGGTTCCCAATACCTACGCCTTCGAATCCGAGCCAATGGTGAAGCCGACGGGCTTCCGCGAATATGACGCGCGCTGGCTGTTCAACAAGGAGATCAATTTGATGGGGGTGCAGGCGCTCGGCATGGGGCTGGGCGCGCTGATCGCCGAACGCGGCGTGAAGCAGGAGATCGTGACCGGGCACGATTTCCGCGGCTATTCCGCCTCGATCAAATACGCCCTGATTTCGGGCCTGATGGCCGCCGGCTGCAAGGTGCATGATGTCGGCCTCGCGGTGACGCCGATGGCCTATTTCGCGCAGTTCGATCTCGACGTGCCCTGCGTCGCCATGGTGACCGCCTCGCACAATGACAACGGCTGGACCGGCGTGAAGATGGGTGCCAACCGTCCGCTCACCTTCGGGCCCGAGGAGATGACCCGGCTGAAGGAGATCGTGCTCAACGCCGAGTTCAAGAACGGCGGTGGCGGCTCCTACCAATTTCACGAGAATTATCCGGCGCGCTACATCGCCGACCTCACCAGCCGACCCAAGCTCAAGCGCAGGCTCAAGGTGGTCGCGGCCTGCGGCAACGGCACCGCGGGCGCGTTCGCGCCGCAGGTGCTGGAGGCGATCGGCTGCGAGGTGATCCCGCTCGACACCGAGCTCGATCACACCTTCCCGAAATACAATCCCAATCCCGAAGACATGGAGATGCTGCACGCCATCCGCGATGCCGTGCTCGCGCACGAGGCCGATGTCGGTCTCGGATTTGATGGCGACGGCGACCGCTGCGGCGTGGTCGACAACACCGGCGAGGAGATTTTTGCCGACAAGGTCGGCGTGATGCTGGCGCGCGACATGTCGGCGATCCACAAGAATGCGCAGTTCGTCGTCGACGTGAAATCGACCGGCCTGTTCATGACCGATCCGGTGCTGCAGGCGCAGGGCGCGAAGACCGCCTACTGGAAGACCGGCCATTCCTACATGAAGCGCCGCACCAACGAGCTCGGCGCGCTCGCCGGCTTCGAGAAATCGGGCCACTTCTTCTTCAACAAGCCGTTCGGCCGCGGCTATGACGACGGTCTGGTCTCGGCGATCGCGATCTGCGAGATGCTCGATCGGGCGCCGGGCAAGTCGATGGCCGACCTGAAGGACGCGCTGCCGAAGACCTGGTCGTCGCCGACCATGTCGCCGCATTGTGGCGACGAGGTCAAATACGGCGTCGCCGACGCCGTCGTGAGGCACTTCCAGGCGCTGCAGCAGCAGGGCGGCAACGTGGCGGGCCAGCCGATCCGCGATCTCGTCACCGTCAACGGGGTCCGCGTCACGGTCGAGGACGGCAGCTGGGGTCTGGTGCGAGCGTCATCCAACAAGCCCGAGCTCGTGGTGGTAGTCGAAAGCCCGGTGTCCGAGCGGCGCATGCACGACATGTTCGAGGCGGTCAACGAGGTGCTGCGGACGCATCCCGAAGTCGGCGCCTACAACCAGACGATCTGAGGCCGCGTTGATGATGTCCCGCTAGGGCCGATGCTCGCGCTGATCCCATCCTATTCGATGGGATCAAGCGGCCCTCAGGGAGCTCAGGAACTGATCGACCTCGGATTTGAGCCGGGTCGATTGCGAGGTGAGTCCGTTCGCGGACTCCAGCAGGCGCGAGGCGGCGCTGCCGGTCTCGTCGGAGGCACGGGTCACGCTGCCCATGCTTTGGCTGACAAGCCGCGTGCCTTCGGCCGCCTGCTGCACGTTGCCGGAAATTTCTCCGGTGGCGAGGCCCTGCTGCTCGACCGCGGTGGCGATCTCCTTGGAGATTTCGTCGATCTCGGCAATCGTTCCCCCGATCGCCTGGATGGCGCTGACGGCGTCACCCGTGGCGCTCTGGATGCTCTGCACCTGGCTGGAAATTTCCTCGGTGGCCTTCGCGGTCTGGTTGGCGAGCGCCTTGACCTCGCTTGCCACGACGGCAAAGCCCTTGCCGTGCTCGCCAGCGCGCGCCGCCTCGATGGTGGCATTCAGCGCCAGCAGGTTGGTCTGGCTGGCGATCGTCTGGATCAGCGTCACCACCTCGCCGATCTTCTGGGTGCCGGCAGCCAGGCTCTCGACCACCGTGTTGGTGCGGCGAGCTTCGTCCGCCGCCTTCGCGGCGATCTCCGCCGAGCGCGTCACCTGCTGTGAGATATTGTTGATCGACGCCGTCAGCTCTTCCGTTGCTGCAGCGACCGTCTCGACATTGGTCGACGCCTGCTGCGAGGCGCCGGCCGCGGCCGACGTCTGGCGCGAGGACTCGGCGCTGCTCCGGCTCATCGACGAGGACAGGCTCTGCATCTCGTTTGCGGCGACGGCCACCGCCTCGACGATGCCGCCGATCTTGCGCTCGAAGCCCTCTGCCAGCTCGCGCCGGGCAAGATCGGCCTGCTGCTTGACGCGTTGCTCGGCCTCGAACCGCTCGGCGTTGGCGCGCGCCTCGGCAGCGATCGCCGATTCGGCTTCCGCGGTCTTGCGCGCGCTGGTTTCGAACAACTGCGTCAGCTTGAGCGCCAGGGCGATGAGAACGCCGGCCTCGATCAGCAGGATGACCGCATGCAGCACAACGCGGCCGAAATCAGCGCCGCCCGGGTAGATCGCTGCAGGAAAGACGAAGTTCAGGACCAGATGGTGAAGCGCGACGGCGACGGTGCCGGCCAGGATCGGCCGGTAGTCGCAATATGCGACCAGACAGGCCAGCGCCGCGAAGAAATACATGTGCATGTCGATCTGCCAGGCATGTCCGGACATCTGGTAGACGAGCACGGATACGCCGCCCATGACGGCGACTGCGACGGTGAGCTGGGTCGACAAAGTGTCGCCAGCGCTGCGCCAGGAAAGGGTTGCCACCACTGCCATGACGACCATGAGCATGGTCGGCATCAACCAGTCGCCGCGCGACAGCCCGATGATGAGGGAGAGCGGAACGTGAACCCAGAGCACCGCCAGCAGAAGCTTGCTGGTCGTGTGCCGGAGGGTTGCCAGATCGCTGGTCTCGACGGTCATTTCCTATTCCCCCAAAGAGATCATTTTGCAAAGCAGGCGGAGACCGCCTGCGGATCGATGACGAGCCAGGCTCCGGCCTCGCGCAGCCGCGCCAAGCCGTCGTGTTCGCCGGGACGGACGACCAGCAGCGATGAAACGGTTGTCGTGCGCACGAGAGCGGCGTCAGCCGAGGCCGCAGCGAGCATCGCCTGTTGCGCGCTCCACCAAGGTGGGAAAGCGACGGCCACGATTTCGCTCCCCATGCGCACCTGGAGTGACAGCGCAGCAACCGCGACAAAGCTCGCGATCAGGAGCGCCGTGGCATTGAGCCAGGCGCGCGAAGACTGAGGTATGGTTGCACCGGACGTCATCGCATCCAAGAATAGAGGGATGGAAATAACTTCCGGTAAACGTTCGTTAGGGATGACGACTGAGGTCCGGGACGCTGGCGCTGCAACGTCCAAGCGGCCCGGAATGCTCGGCTCAGACCGGCGGCACCGGCAGCGCCGTGACCGACTTGATCTTCTCCATGGCGAAGCGCGAGGTGACGTTCTTGAGGGGCACCGCGCTGATCAGCTTCTTGTAGAAGACATCGTAGCTCTGCATGTCCGCAACGACGACGCGCAGCATGTAGTCGACGTCGCCGGCCATCCGGTAGAACTCCATCACCTCCGGCATCGAGCTGACCGCTTCGGCGAATTTGCGCAGCCAGGCCTCGGAATGGTCGGCGCTCTCCACCGACACGAACACGGAGATGCCGAGCCCGATCTTGTTCTGATCGACCAGGGCCACCCGGCGCAGGATCACGCCATCGGCCTCCAGCCGCTGGATGCGCTTCCAGCACGGTGTCGACGACAGTCCGACCCGGTCGCCGATCTCGGCTACGGACAGCGAAGCGTCCTCCTGCAGGACCATCAGAATCTTGCGGTCGATGGCATCGAGCCGGCGATTGGCCTCGGAGCCCTGGGCGGCGACATCGGTCATGGAGAAACTTGTTCCATATGAAGGCTATAAAACCCTCATATAGAGAAAATCGTTCCAAGGCAAGGATCGGCCGTTCAGCCCTTTGCGGACGGGTCTGGCCGTTTCCGCGGAGGGATGGGCTGGTTTCCTGCTACCGCTCGTCGTTCTCTTTCAGCCAGCGACCGACCAGATGATGAGCAATGGCGAACGGATGCGGTCCCGCCAAGCCATCCGGATGCTGCCGCACCAGCATCTGCCGGGCCTCGTCGCGGCTGAACCAGCGCACGTCCTCGAGCTCGTTACGGTCGATGACGATGTCTTCGTTGAGCGCCCGGGCGCTGCAGCCGATCATCAGCGACGACGGGTAGGGCCAGGGCTGGGTCATGTAGTAAGTCACGTCGGTGCAGCGAATGCCGGATTCTTCGAACACCTCGCGCCGGACGGCGTCCTCGATCGTCTCGGCCGCCTCGACGAAGCCGGCGAGGCAGGAATACATGCCGGCCGGAAACTGCTTCTGCCGCCCGAGCAGGCACTTGTCGCCGGAAGCGACCAGCGAGATCACGACCGGATCGGTGCGCGGGAAATGCTCGGTCTTGCAGCTCGGGCATTCGCGCTTCCAGCCGCCCTCGCGCATCGCGGTCTTGGCGCCGCAATTGGCGCAGAAGCCGTGACGCTGATGCCAGGACACCAGGGATTTCGCCATCGCGATCGTCGCCAGCTGGTCGACCGGGGGCGCACCCTGCATCGCCATCCCGCGCAGCTCGGCGACCGACACATCGTCGCGCCCGGCGAGCTTTTCGACGGCGGCCGGCGAGATGCCCATGCCGAACACGGCCGCGCCGTCCTGCAGCCCGAGGAAGATCGTTCCCGGATTGGCGCCGAACTTCAGCGCCTCGTCGATCGACAGCAGCGCGCGCAGTTGGTCGCCGTCGCGCTTCAGCACCAGCGAATCGCGGTGCACGACATAGGCGCGCGTCGAGGGATTGCTCTCGAAGGCGATCAGCTTGTCATCATGGAAGCGCAGATGGGCGGCGCGATCGATTGGATGGCTGACGAAGGCCGGCTTTCCGAGCGGAAACAAGTCGAATGGCGACATCTCTTACCCTAACCAGATCTTGCGCCTGACAGCGCTGATGAACTGCTGCACCTCCTGCGCATCGTGAGGCACGGGCGGCGCGGCGCCCCACACCGGTCGCGGCCAGGCCACGTCACTTGTGCGTCGCGCGATGATGTGGACGTGCAACTGCGGCACCATGTTGCCGAGCGCGGCGACGTTGAGTTTGTCGCATTTGGTGATCTCCTTGAGCGCGCGCGACACCCGCGTGATCTCGGTCATCAGCTGCGCCTGCGCGACCTCGTCGAGATCGATGATCTCGACCGCGCCCTCGCGGCGCGGCACCACCAGCAGCCAAGGATAGTTCGCGTCCTTGATCACCAGCACGCGGGACAGCGGCAGGTCGCCAATGTCGATCGTATCCTTCGCAAGTTGCGGATGCAGCGACCAGGCTGATTCGGGCATGCGGCGGTTCCTGGCGGACGGTCTGGCGGGGAATTCGACGGCACCTAAAGCCTTTCCGAGCTGCGGCACAAGCCCGCGGGGCGGTGGGTCGCCCTGGCGAAGCTCGCGCTTGCTTTCCGGACCGTTTGGCCCCAAATAGGCAGCGGGAGATTGGCGGTGGACGAGCCACTCGCCAACCGGGTCAGGTCCGGAAGGAAGCAGCCCTAACGAGGTCCGGATCGGGTCGCTCGTCAGTCTCCTACCTGTTTTCTCGAGCGAATCGCGCAAAGATGGCGGGGACCCCGCGCAGGGCGGGCGCTCGACCGCGCTCCGGCTGATTGCGTCGACGACCCGCGATCGATGCCGGCCTGGAATACTCACTTGCGGATCGCTCGATGACCGACGCTGGCGCCCCACCTGTTCCGCCTGACAGCGCCGACGCTCCCGCCAAGCCCTACCGGGTGCTGGCGCGCAAATACCGCCCCTCCAGCTTCGCAGATCTGATCGGCCAGGAGGCCGTGGTGCGCACGGTCTCGAACGCGTTCGAGACCGGCCGGATTCCGCAGGCCTGGATTCTGACCGGCGTCCGCGGCGTCGGCAAAACCACGACGGCCCGCATCCTCGCGCGCGCCCTGAATTACGAGCTGCCCGACGGCTCGGTGAAGGGCCCGACCATCCACATGCCGGTGCTCGGCACCCATTGCCAGGCGATCATGGAAAGCCGGCACATGGACATCCTGGAGATGGACGCGGCGTCCCATACCGGCGTCGACGACGTCCGCCAGATCAATGACAGCGTGCGCTATGCTCCGGCCAGCGCGCGCTACAAGGTCTACATCATCGACGAAGTCCACATGCTGTCGACGGCGGCGTTCAACGCCTTCCTGAAGACGCTGGAGGAGCCGCCGGAGCACGCCAAGTTCGTGTTCGCCACCACCGAGATCCGCAAGGTGCCGGTCACGGTGCTGTCGCGCTGTCAGCGCTTCGATCTGCGCCGGGTCGAGGCCGAGGTGCTGATGAAGCATCTCCAGGGCATCGCGACCATGGAAGGCGTGACGATCGAGCCCGAGGCGCTCGGTATCATCGCGCGCGCCGCCGAAGGCTCGGTGCGCGATTCGTTGTCGCTGCTCGATCAGGCGATCGCGCACAGCGCCGGCGAGGTGCGCGCCGATGATGTCCGGCAGATGCTGGGCCTCGCCGACCGCACCCGCGTGATCGACCTGTTCCACCATCTCGCCAGCGGCGACATTGCCGCCGCCTTCAAGGAATTCCGCGAGCAGTATGACGTCGGCGCCGACCCCGTGGTCGTGCTGTCGGATCTGGCCGAGTTCGTGAACTTCGTCACCCGGGTGAAGGTCGTGCCGGCGACGGCCGACAACGTCGCCTTCAGCGAGACCGAGCGGCTGCGCGCGCGCGACTTCGCCACCAAGCTGTCGATGCGGGTGCTGTCGCGGATGTGGCAGATGCTGCTCAAGGGCATTGCGGAGACGCAAGGCGCGACGCGCCCGGCTGCAGCGGCGGAAATGGTGCTGGTGCGCATCGCCTACGCGGCCGATCTGCCGACGCCCGACGAAGCCATTCGTATGATCGAGCAGAGCGGTGGTGGCTCGCCGATCGTCACGAACGGCGGCGGGGCGCGTCCTGCGCCGGCATCCGGCATGAGCGCGGGGGCGCCGCCTGTGATGACGTCGGCGCCAATGCAGGCGCCGCGGGCGCAAGGCCCGACGCTCGCCGCGGTCGGCGGTTCGATGCGCCCGCAGGCGATGTCATCGCAGCCGTCGCCGGCATTACAGGACCAGCCCGCACTGCGCATAGGGAGCTTTCAGGAACTCGTCGCGCTGGCCGGCAAGAACCGTGACCTGATCACCAAGAGCGCGCTCGAGATGGACGTGCGGCTGGTCCGCTTCGAAGAGGGACGGCTGGAGATCGCGCTGGAACGGACGGCGCAGCGCTCGCTTGTCTCGGACCTCGGGCGCAAGCTGGAGGACTGGACCGGCCGGCGCTGGACGGTGATCGTTTCCAACGAGCCGGGCCAGGCGACCTTGCGCGAGCAGAATCTGCGCGCCAAGAGCGAGCGCGAGGCGGCGGCGGAGGCCGATCCGCGCGTGCAGGAGATCCTGGCGCGGTTCCCGGGCACCAAGGTGGTCGAAGTGCGCCGGCTCGCCCCCGAGCCGCCCGAATCGGACGCCAGTGCTGTCGAGCCGCCCGACGAGTCCGACGATGATGATTTCTAGAGCATGATCCGGAAAAGTGGAAACCGGTTTTCCTCGCGACAAACGCCAAAGGCGTTTGCGCGGAGATCATGCTCAACAAGATGACTGATGATGAGGTGCTCCGATGGCTGACTTTCTCGGCATGATGAAACAGGCGGCGCAGTTGCAGACGAAGATGCAGGAGATGCAGGAGGAACTCGGCAACGTCGAGGTCGAGGGCATCTCGGGCGGCGGTCTGGTTGCCGTGCGCATGACCGCCAAAATGGACGTGAAGAGCATCAAGATCGATCCGTCGCTGCTCAAGCCGGAGGAGGCCGAGATCCTGGAGGACCTGCTGGTCACCGCGCATGGCGATGCGCGCCGCAAGGCTGAAGCCGCGATGCAGGAGAAGATGCAGGCCATCACCGGCAAGCTCGGCCTGCCGCCAGGCTTCGGTTTTGGTTAGTTGACCTGATGACATTCGTGAACTGATGGCCGTCGCCGGTCCCGAGATCGAACGCCTGATCCAATTGCTTGCGCGCCTGCCCGGCCTCGGACCGCGCTCGGCGCGGCGCGCCGCGCTGCATCTGATCAAGAAGCGCGAGGCGCTGATGGTGCCGCTTGCCTCGGCGCTGCAGGTCGCGATCGATCGCATCCAGGTCTGCAAGACCTGCGGCAATATCGATACGCAAAGCCCGTGCACTGTGTGCACCGATCCGCGTCGAGATCCGGCGATGATCGTCGTCGTCGCCGACGTCGCCGACCTCTGGGCGCTGGAGCGCGCCAAGGCCTCCAACGGCCGCTATCACGTGCTCGGCGGCACGCTGTCGCCGCTCGATGGCGTCGGCCCGCAGGATCTCACCATCGATGCGCTGGTGCAGCGCGCGCATGCGCCCGAGGTGTCCGAGATCATCCTCGCTTTGAATGCGACGGTCGACGGCCAGACCACCGCGCACTACATCACCGACCTCCTGCAGGAGGCGAACGTCAAGGTCACGCGGCTGGCACATGGCGTGCCGGTCGGCGGCGAGCTCGATTATCTCGACGAAGGCACGCTTTCGGCCGCGATGCGGCAGCGGACCTTGTTCTAAGCACAGACGGAAGTGGAATGATGACGAAACGCGGATTCGGCAAACGGCTGGCTTTGGGCGCGATTCTGGCGGCGCTCTCGGCGCCGTCAGTGCTGGCGCAGCAAAGCGAGGCGCCGCAGAAGGCGGGCAAGCCGCTCAATGCCGGTGACGTGCTGTCGGGAGAGCTGAACGCGCTCAAGCTCAAAGGCGCCAAGCCGGGCCAGCCGTCCGCCGCCTATCAGATCACGAGCGAGCCGCGCCGCCTGCCGCCGCCGAGCGGGCTGTGCAACCTGGAGACCGGCCCGGAGACGTTCCAGCTCGTCACCGCGAACACGGCGCAGGCGTCGCAGCTCAAGGGTCTGCTCGGCAAGCAGATCGCGGTCAAGGTCGACGAGATCGCCTGCGCCCAGGATGCGGGACAGATGAGCGAGGCGGTCGTGACCAAGTGGAGCTTGGTGAAGCGGTGAGACCTGATCGGGGCGTCCACGCTAACGCGGCGTCCTGGCTTTCCGCTGTCGTCGCTCGGCTCGACCGGGCGATCCAGTACGCCGCGGCTGCTCGCTCGATGGCTGAGGTCTCTGGAATACTGGGTCACCCGTCGGAGCCTGTCATCGGGCTCGTCGAAGACGACACCCGGTGGCTGGCGACGACGGTTGAATGTAAGGCGGCAGCTACACCTTCACTGGCCCCAACTGGTCGAAATGTCCGCGCCGCTGCAGCCAGGCGAGCAGCACGAGGCTCGGGATCGCGACCAGCACGCAGATCACGAAGAACAGCGGCCAGCCGGTCGCCTTCGCCACGTAGCCGGCGCCTGACGACAAATAGGTGCGCCCGACCGCGGCGAGCGCGGTCAGCAGTGCATATTGGGTGGCGGTGTGCAGCGGGTTCTGACACAGCGCGGAGAGATAGGCGACGAAGATCACGGTGCCGACCGCGCTGGTGAAGTTTTCCGCCGAGATCGCCAGCGCCAGTGCCCATTGATTGACTCCGACGATCGCAAGCCAGGAGAACGAGAGGTTCGCCATCGCCTGCACCACGCCGCCGATCCAGAGACTCGTCGCGAGCGAATAGCGCCGCGCGACGAAACCGCCGGCAAAGCCGCCGGCGAGCGTGGCGGCGAGGCCGACGCCTTTCACGATCGCGGCGTAGTCGACCTTGCTGAAGCCGAGATCGATCACGAACGGCGCGGTCATCGTGCCGGAGAAGGCGTCGGTGAACTTGAACAGCACGACGAAGGCGAGCGCCGTGAGCGCATCACGTCGGCCGAGGAACTCGACGAAGGCTCCGGCAGCCGCATGCATCACGCGGGTGAGCGCGGTGTCGGCGCCCATCGCGGCCTCCGCCTGCTGCGACTGTGCCGGCTCGGTCGCCGCGAGGGCCGTGATCGTGCCGATCAGCACCAGTCCGGCCATCGCGACATAGCCCCACATCCAGGACGATGGCCGCGACAGTCCGCTGGTTTCGAACGCACTTACTACCACCAGCGCGCCGGCGGTCGAGACCAGCATGCCGATGCGATAGGCGGCGACATACGCCGCCATGCCCGCGGCCTGCTCGCTCTCCGGCAGGCTCTCGACGCGGAAGGCATCGACCACGATGTCCTGGGTCGCCGACATCGCGGCGACCAGCAGCGCGGCCAGCGCCACCATGAACGGCGCATGTGCCGGATCAGTGAGCGCCAGCAGCAGGATGGCGCCGATCAAGAGCAGCTGTGCGAACACCAGCCAGCCGCGCCGCCGTCCGAACGCGCGCGTTAGCAGCGGCACGTGCAGCGCGTCCACCAGCGGCGCCCAAAGGAATTTCAGCGTGTACGGCGTCCCGACGAGGGCGAACAGCCCGATCGTGCCGAGATCGACGCCGAGCTCACGCATCCAGATCTGAAGCGTCGAGCCGGACAACGCCAGCGGCAGGCCCGACGAGAAGCCGAGGAACAGCACCACGAGCACGCGCGGCTGCAAGTAGACGGCCATGCTCTCGCGCCAGGTGGGGGCGGGTTTGGCGGCGCCGGGGCTTGGAGCGGCAGCAGGGATCTCGGAAGCGGCGTCAGGTGCGGTCATGGGCGGGTGGTAGCAGATTTGAACGGCCTTCGCGACGCCACCATCACTCCCCCACCTGCACGCGTCCCGCCAGCGGAAACAGATCCGGCGTCGTGCCGGTAACCGGCGCGATGCGTGGTGAGTCCACCGGCGAATCCTGCTTGCTGAAATCGAGCTCCTCGATGCGGGCGGCGCGCTTCTCGATCTTGTCGGCGGAAATGAGGATCTGGCGGATGTCCTCGCCGACATCGCCGAAATGCTTCTGCAGTTTGAGCACGCGCTCGCGCAGGCGGCCGAGATCGTCGCCGAGATGGATCACCTCGTTGCGGATCTGGTCGGCGGCGTCGCGGATGCGCGCATCCTTCATGATCTGCTGCATGACCTGGATCGCGAGCATCAGCAGCGATGGCGACACCAGCACGACGCGCGCGCGATAGGCTCGCTGGATCACGTCATCGAAGCCGTCATGGATCTCGGCATAGACCGATTCCGACGGCACGAACATCAGCGCCGTGTCCTGCGTCTCGCCGACCACGAGGTACTTCTCGGCAATGTCATTGACGTGGCGGAGCACGTCGGTGCGCAGCCGCTGCGCCGCGGCGCGCTTCTCCTCCTCGGTCACGGCGTCGTGCAGTGCGGTCACGGCTTCCAGCGGAAACTTGGCGTCGATGCACAGCGGTCGCGAATCGGGCAGGAACACGACGCAGTCGGGCCGCTTGCCGCTGGCGAGCGTGTGCTGAAACGCGTAGCTGCCCTTCGGAAGCCCGTCCTGGACGATCGCCTCCATGCGCGCCTGGCCGAAGGCGCCGCGCGACTGTTTGTTGGCGAGGACGTCGCGCAAGGTCGTCACTTGCGTCGTCAGCTCGCTGAGATCACGGTGGGCGTTGTCGATGATGCCGAGGCGCTCGTGCAGCACGCGCAGACTATCCATTGTGTGGCGCGTGCTCTGCTCCATCGACTGTCCGACGCGGTGGGTGACCGCATCGAGCCGTTCGTTCACGCTGCGGGCCAGGTCCACCTGACGGCCGGCGAGCAGCTGGGCCATCGCGTCGACCCGGCCGGAGGCCTCGCTCTGGACGCGGATCATCTCGCCGAACCGTTGTTCGAGCTCGTCAGCCCGCATCGCCTGCTGGGCGGCGAGCTCCGCGCCGCGCCGTCCGGAGCGGGCCACGGCGGCCACGATGATCACGAGCAGCAGCAGCACCAGTACGCCGAATCCGATCAGCGCATCGCTCGCCCTGATGGGCAGGTCGCCGATGATGACGACGACAGGATTGAGGGATTGGCTGACGGTCATCACCCCCGTCTATCCGATTCGCGCAAGCTCGCGAACGAAGAGAGAACAATTATGGTTAAGGGCACGTTAAGAATCATGGTTAACGAAACGTTGAAATTCATGGTTAGTGAAGTCTTAACCGCGAGCCATCACATTGACCCCGCCGGTTCCGCGGCTTAAATCGCGCGCCATGTCCCTAAGAGAAATCATCATCCTGCCGGACCGGCAGTTGCGGCTGGTGTCCAAGCCGGTCGAGAAGGTCACGCTGGAGATCCGGCAGCTGGTCGACGACATGTTCCAGACCATGTATGACGCGCCGGGCATCGGGCTCGCAGCGATCCAGGTCGCGCAGCCGCTGCGCGTCATCACCATGGATCTGGCCAAGCCCGACGTGAACGGGGAAGGCAAGCGCGAGCCGCGCGTCTTCATCAATCCGGAGATCGTCGCCAAGTCGGACGAGCTGTCGGTCTACGAGGAAGGCTGCCTGTCGATCCCCGAATATTACGAGGAGGTCGAGCGGCCGGCGCGCGTGCGCGTGCGGTTCATCGATCTCGACGGGGTGGTCCGCGAGGAGGATGCCGAGGGGCTCTACGCCACCTGCATCCAGCATGAGATCGATCATCTCAACGGCGTGCTGTTCATCGACTATCTGTCGAAGCTGAAGCGCGACCGCGTGATGAAGAAGTTCACCAAGGCCGCCAAGCGCGCCAGCGAGTAACGATCAACTCTCTCCTCCGTCATGCCCGGGCTTGACCCGGGCATCCACGTCTCGCCGCGCGTTACAGGCAGCTCGACGTGGATGGCCGGGACAAGCCCGGCCATGACGCGGAGGATTCGGCAATGCAGGATCTTCCACCAGATGCCGCTTCGCCTGATCTTCATGGGCACGCCGGATTTCGCCGTGCCGACCCTGCTCGAACTCGCCGGCCACGGCCACGAGATCGCGGCGGTCTATACGCGCGCGCCGAAACCCGGCGGCCGCCGCGGCCTCGCGCTGCAGCCGACGCCGGTCGAGACCGAGGCGCGCCGGCTCGGCATTGCCGTGTTCACGCCGAAGACGCTGAAGACCGAGGAGGCCTTGGCCGAGTTTCAGGCTCATCAGGCCGATGCGGCCGTGGTCGTCGCCTACGGCATGATCCTTCCCCAAGCCATTCTCGATGCGCCCAAGCTCGGCTGCTACAATCTCCACGCTTCCCTGCTGCCGCGCTGGCGCGGTGCCGCGCCTATCAACCGCGCGATCATGGCGGGTGATGCCGAGTCCGGCGTCATGGTGATGAAGATGGATGTCGGGCTCGACACCGGCGATGTCGCGATGGCCGAGCGCCTTGCGATCACCGACGCGATGACGGCGTCCGATCTGCACGACCGCCTGTCGCGGATCGGCGCCGATCTCATGGTGCGCGCGATGGCGGCGCTAGAGCGCGGCGGGCTGACGCTGACGAAGCAGGCAGAGGAAGGCGTCACCTACGCCGCCAAGATCGAGAAGGCCGAGGCGCGGATCGACTGGACGAAGCCGGCCCACGCGGTGCTGCGGCACATCCACGGCCTGTCGCCATTTCCTGGCGCCTGGAGTGAGTTCACGCTTGATGGCGAAGCGGTCCGCTTGAAGATCCTGCGCTGCGCGCTTGCCGACGGCGGGGGCGAGCCGGGCGCCGTTCTTGACGAGCAGCTCACCATCGCCTGCGCCGACGGCGCCATCCGCGTCACCGAGCTACAGCGCGCCGGCAAGGGTCCCATGAAGGCCGCGGATTTCCTGCGCGGCACCCGTATCGCGCCGGGCCTGCGTTTCGGCTGACCACCTCATCTCGTCATGCGCGGGCTTGACCCGCGCATCCATCTCAAGAACAAGCTTCGTCCAGGGATGGATTGCCGGGTCGAGCCCGGCAATGACGGCAAAACTCGATCGGGTCAGATGCCCCGCTACAAGCTCACCATCGAATATGACGGCGCGCCGTACTGCGGCTGGCAACTGCAGGCGACCTTGCCGTCGGTGCAGGGCGCGCTCGAAGCGGCGGTGCAGGCGACCTGTGGCGTGCCGACCCGGGTGCATGGCTCGGGGCGCACCGATGCCGGCGTCCACGCCACCGGTCAGGTCGCGCATTGCGACGTTGAGAAAGAATTCCGGCCCGACAAATTGCGCGACGCGCTCAACGCGCATCTGCGGCCCAACCCGATCGCGGTGCTCGACGCCGAGATCGTTCCCGACACCTTCGAAGCACGCTTCTCCGCCCGCAGGCGGCACTATCGCTATCGCATCGTCAACCGCCGCTCCAATCTCGCGCTCGAGGTCGGCCGCGTCTGGCGCGTGCCGCAGCGGCTCGACTCGGACGCGATGCACGCGGCGGCCCAGCGGCTGATCGGCAAGCATGATTTCACGACTTTCCGCGACACGGAATGTCAGGCAAAATCGCCGGAGAAGACGCTCGATCAGCTCGACGTCGTCAGGGACGGCGATGCCATCACCATCCTCACCTCCGCACGCTCCTATCTGCACAGCCAGGTGCGCTCGATGGTTGGCTCGCTGGTGTGGGTCGGGCAGGGCCGCTGGAGCGCCGATGATCTCGCTGCCGCGCTCGCCGCGCGCAATCGCGCCGCCTGTGGCGTCGTCGCGCCGCCGGAAGGCCTCTATCTCGTGAAAGTCGACTATTGAGATCGTTCTGCAGTGGAACCCGCGAATCGCTATTAGCTGCCAATGATTATCCTAATGAGTAGTCGTTTCGGGAGTAAGGGACAGGATTCATTAACTCCAAATTGAAGCCCTCGCTGCTATCCGGACCTCAGGCTGCTGTCCAGCGAGGTCGATCGTGCGCATTCGTCAAGTCTTCCTGCTCTCTTTGCTGCTCGGGGCCGTCATCGGCCTGCTCGCAACCATGTTGTTCGCCTGGCAGCAGCTGACCTCGCTGCAGGCCGCGAGGACGGCAGGCCGTGATACGCAGCTGCTGGCCGCCATGCTGCGGCTGCCGGAAAAGCTGAACCTCGAGCGCGCCATGGTCAATCCACGCCTGGCGTCGCCGAATCCGGCGAACTCGGACGAGCTGGCCGCGCTGCAGAAGATACTTCAAGGCTCTGACGACGCCTTCGCCAAGGCGCGCAGCCTGGCGCTGCTGAGTGAAGACACCGCCGCGCTGGACTCGATCCAGCAGAAATTGCGTGCGACGCGCGGGGCCGCTCTCGATGCCGTCGCGCAGGCCAAGGCGGCGCGATCCGAAGCAATCGTCCGTGATTACGTGCCGCAGATGTTCACGATCCAGGAAACGACCGGCAGCCATGTCGACGTGATCGTGCGCCGGATCAATGCGGCCAATCCAGCGGTCGGCCAGGCCGCGCGTCTTGCCGTGATCGGCTGGGATTTGCGCGACTGGGCCGGTCGCGCCACGACGACGTTCGTTCGCATGATCGCGACCAAGCAGCCGATGGCGGGTGAACCGGCCGAGGCGCTCGCGACGTTCAAGGGACGCATCGAGCGCATCTGGACGACGGCCAAGCTCGCTGCCGCAGAGATCAACCAGAAGCCGATCTTCGCGGCCCTGACCGAGGTCGAGAATGGCTATTGGGCCCGCGGCGGCGAGTTCTATTCGTCGCAGGTGGCGCCGAACCGGGGCAAGGTGCTCGAGCTCGATCCCGACCAGTTCCTGCGGTCCGTATTCCCGATCCTCGATACGATCCTGCCGCTGCGGGATGCAGCCCTCGCCGAGGCGCTGAGCCAGAGCGAGGTCGCGATTGCCGAGTCGCAGACCCGTTTTGCCCTGGCGCTGGTCCTGTTGCTGATCAACGTCGCGGCCGCCGCACTGGGAACGGTCTGGTTCAATGCCCGCGTGATCAAGCCGCTGTCGAATCTGACCGAAATGATCCGTCGGATCGCCGGTGGCGAGCGCAGCGTCGAGATCGGATATGGCGATCGGACCGACGAAATCGGCACGCTCGCCAACGCCATCGGCGTTCTGCAGGAGAAGTCGGCGGAGGCCGACCGGCTGTCGCTGCAGGGCGCCGATGCCGAGGCGCGGCGCGATGCGCGCCGGCAGAAGATCGAGGCGCTCACCCGGCGGTTCGGCGAGGTCATCGACACGCTGTGCGGTCGGCTGAGCGATGCCGCGAGCGGCCTGAAGCAATCGGCCGAGACGCTCGACGGCTCGGCCAGCACCACCGCGTCCCGTGCCACCGCCGTGGCCGAAGCGGCGGCGCAGGCGACCTCTGGCGTCAATACGGTGGCGGCTGCCTCCGAGGAGCTCGACGCGTCGATGAAGGAGATCACCCGACAGATCGCGGAAGCCGCGTCGGAATCCTCGAACGCGACCAGCCAGGCGCTCGACACCACCGACAAGGTGCGCACGCTCGCCGGCAGCGCCACCCGCATCGGCGACGTCGTGCAACTGATCCGCGCCATCGCCTCGCAGACCAATCTGCTCGCGCTCAACGCCACGATCGAATCCGCGCGTGCGGGTGAGGCGGGCAAGGGGTTTGCCGTGGTCGCGTCAGAGGTGAAGAGTCTCGCATCCCAGACCAGCAAGGCCACCGAGGAGATCGAAAGCCAGATCGCCGCGATCCAGAACGAGACCGGCAGCACGGTGGCCGCGATCGAGAAGATCGCCGCCGTCGTCAACACCATCAGCGGCGTCACCGGTGCGGTGGCGAGCGCGGTGGCCGAGCAGAGCGCCACGACCCGCGAGATCGCCCGCAGTGTGCAGCAGACCGCGAGCGGCACCAACGACGTCTCGTCGTCGATCGCGCTGGTCAGCGCGGCCGCCGCGGACACCCGCGGATCGGCGCGCTCGCTGCTCGACTCCGCGGCGAGCCTTGCCGGCCAGGCCACCGACCTGCGTCGCGAGGTCGATCAGTTCCTGGCGGAGGTGAAGGCCGCCTGATCAGGATCAGGCGGGCCGCTCAGGCGAAATATCTTTCGAGAATGCCGCGATAGATCTTCGTCAGGGTCGCGATGTCGGCGACCGAGGCGCGCTCGTCGATCTGGTGCATGGTCTGGCCGACCAGGCCGAACTCGATCACCGGGCAGTAGCTCGATATGAAGCGCGCGTCCGAGGTGCCGCCGGTGGTCGACAGCTCCGGCTTGCGCCCCGTCACGCTCTCGATCGCGGCGACGGCGAGGTCGGTGAACGGTCCGGGCTTGGTCAGGAACACGTTGGAGTTCGACGGCAGCCAGTCGATGTGGGCGCGGATGCGGTTGCCACAGGCCTTGGCGAGCCGCTCTTCCACCAGCGCGCGCAGCGTCTCCTGCGTATGGCAGTCATTGTAGCGGATGTTGAACTTCGCCCGCGCCAGGCCCGGGATGACGTTGGTTGCGGTGTTGCCGACATCGACGGTGGTGAATTCGAGATTCGACGGCTGGAACTGCGCGCTGCCATGATCGAGCGGCTCGTCCGACAGTGCGACGATCAGGCGCGAGATGTCCGGCACCGGGTTGGAGGCACGGTGCGGATAGGCGACGTGGCCCTGCTTGCCCTCGACGATCAGGGTGCCGGACTGCGAGCCGCGGCGGCCGATCTTGATGCAGTCGCCCATGACCTCTTGATTGGACGGCTCGCCGAGCACGCAATGGTCGAATCGCTCGCCGCGCTCGGCCGCCCACTTCAGCAGCTTGATGGTGCCGTTGACCGAGACGTCCTCTTCGTCGCCAGTGATCAGGAACGAGATCGAGCCTTTTGGCTGTCCGCCGTGATCGCGTAGATAGTCGAGCACGGCCGCAACGCTGCAGGCGATGCCGCCCTTCATGTCGACGGCGCCGCGGCCATAGATGTAGCCGTCCTTCACCTCGCCGGAGAATGCAGGCAGGCTCCACGCCGCCTCGTCGCCGGGGGGCACAACGTCGGTATGACCGGCGAAGGTGATGTGCGGCCCCTCGGTGCCGATACGGGCGTAGAGATTGTCGATGTCGGCCGTGCCTGCTTCCGAGAAGGTCACGCGATGGGTCGTGAAGCCGGCCTGCTTCAGCAGGGCCTCGAGCACGCCGAGCGCCCCGGCATCGGCGGGGGTCACTGAGGGACAGCGGATCAGGTCGCGGGTGATGGCGAGGGCATCGGTCATGCCCTCGCTTAACATGGGCGCTCGGGCGGCGGCTAGTGCGGCCGCCCGAGCGCGGACGATCAGTCGCGCAAGAGCTCGTTGATCGAGGTCTTGGAGCGGGTGCGCTCGTCGACCCGCTTGACGATGACGGCGCAGGCGGTGGAGGGGCCGATCTGGCCGTTCTTCATCGGCTTGCCCGGCAGTGCGCCCGGCACAACGACGGCGTATTCCGGCACCTCGCCGACGAACACCTCGCCGGTCTCGCGGTCGACGATCTTGGTCGACGCGCCCAGGAACACGCCCATCGACAGCACCGCACCCTTGCGCACGACCACGCCCTCGGCAACCTCCGATCGCGCGCCGATGAAACAGTCATCCTCGATGATCACAGGACCGGCCTGCAGCGGCTCCAGCACGCCGCCGATGCCGACGCCGCCGGAGATGTGCACACGCTTGCCGATCTGGGCGCAGGAGCCGACCGTCGACCAGGTGTCGACCATGGTGGCTTCGTCGACATAGGCGCCGAGATTGACGAAGGACGGCATCAGCACGACGTTCTTAGCGATGTAGGCCGAGCGGCGCACGATCGCGCCGGGCACGGCGCGGAAGCCGGCATCGCGAAAACGGTTCTCGCCCCAGCCTTCGAACTTCGACGGCACCTTGTCCCACCACGACGCCTGGCCAGGGCCGCCTGGGATCACGCTCATGTCGTTGAGGCGGAACGACAGCAGCACGGCCTTCTTGAGCCACTGGTTGACGCTCCACTTGCCGTCCGATCCGCGCTCGGCGACGCGCGCCTCGCCCTTGTCGAGCAGCTCCAGCGCGCTCTCCACGGCGTCGCGGACCTCGCCCTTGGTCGTGGTCGAGACGCCGTCACGGGCATCGAAGGCGCTGTTGATGGTGGATTCCAGGGCGGACAGTGACATCGGTCGATCCTCGCTTGGTCCCTGGGCAGAAAGCCGGGGACGGCCGTGTACGAGCATGGTGGGCAGGGCGGCTTTTTCGGGATTTGGACCCGGAGAGTCAAGGACGCATCGGTGGCGTGGCCGTCCGCGCGGGAGGTGCAGCTTATCGCGCTCCGTCATTCCGGGATGGTCCGAAGGACCAGACCCGAAATCTCGAGATTCCGGGTTCGATGCATCGCATCGCCCCGGAATGACAGTTCAATGCGTGGCGGGTTTCACCCCGCCAGCCGCTGCAAGAATCCGGTCAGATCGTCCGTGACATGATCGACATGCGGGTCGTCGCGACCCGCCAGCTCCCAGTCCTCGCGCACCACCTCCTTGGTGCCGTCCGGCACCACGAGCACCGTGGTCATGCCGAGGTCGTGCGGCACCACGAGGTTGCGGGAAAGGTCCTCGAACATCGCCGCCCGTGTCGGATCGACGGCATGCAGCTTGAGGAATTTGTCGTAGGTCTCGCGCGCCGGCTTCGGCGTCAGCTCGGCCGCGATGATGTCGAACACGCCATGGAAATGCCCGGCAATGTCGAGCCGCGCCAGCACGGCATCGACATGGTCGACCGAGCCGTTGGTCAGGATCAGCTTGCGTCCGGGCAGCTTCTCGATCGCCGCGCCCATCGCCGGATTCGGCTCCAGCGGCGAGTGGTCGATCTTGTGCACATAGGCCAGGAAGTCGTCGGCGTGTACGCCGTGCTCGGTCATCATGCCGCGCATCGTCGTGCCATAGCGGCGGTAGTAGTCCTTCTGGATCCGGCGCGCCTCATCCGCGTCGACCTTGAGCCAGTTGGAGACGAACTCGCCGATCCGCGCATCGACCTGCTGCCACAGATTGACGTGATGCGGATATAGCGTGTTGTCGAGATCGAACACCCAGGTGTCGACGTGATCGAAGGCGCGGGGGGATTCTGTCATGTGGGCGTCGGTCCATCCTGCCTTCGGTCATCATGCCCGGCTAGGGCGGCATATTCCGCTGTCGTTCCGGCGAACGCCGGGACCCATACCGCGGAAGCTATCTTGCGGCATGATGGCTGATGCCGATGGCCCAAACCTCGGCCGGTGGTTATGGATCCCGGCGTTCGCCGGGATGACAGCTGTGGGTGTGGTGGCAACGTGGGCAACATCGATATGCCTATCAAGGCAGTGCAAATCGCAGCGTCTTGCCGCCGCGGGTGATGTCGACGGCGGTGAAGCCGGTGGCGGTGAAGCCGCGGCTCGGACAGTCGCCCTGCTCGGATGTCTCGAACTTGTTCTCGCGGGTGCAGAGCTGCACCAGCCCGCCCCAGTTCAGCGGCTTGTTCTTCACTTTGATGGTGCGGTTCTCATCGTCGACCGCTTCGGCGAAGCTGTAGACCTTCTTCGGCTGTCCGGTGATGTCCGGATGCAGGCATTTGCCGGCATCGATCCGGTACCAGCCGCGGCTGACCACGGTGCGGCCGTCGTCCGTCGCCACCGCCGCCATCACCTTGTGCGGTGTGTCGTTGCACCAGGTCAGCCCGGTGGGTGAGGGCGTCTGCACGGCGTCCACCATCGTGGCAAAGAACGTCGGCTGCGACACGACATCGGACCCAAGCCCGCGGCTTTTCAGGAACGCAGCGAGCGCCGCTTGCGTCTTCGGCCCCTCGACGCCGTCGATCGGCGAGGCGTCATAGCCGGCGATGCCGAGCAGCCGCTGGATGCCGGCGAGCCGCGCCTGCTCGTCGTCATATTCGGCGCTCTCGGCGAGGTAGGCGATCAGGGTGCCGTCGTCGGTCTTGCTCGGTGTCACCTGCGTGAACGCTGCCGGCGTCTGCCCGGTGCGGCACTGGCGGGCGGCTGCGATGACGAAATTGTCCGGCGCCACGCATAGCTGGTCGTTGCCATTCTCGGCGAGCGGCGAAGCGCCGTAGAGGCTCAACGCGCGCGCATGCAGCAGGATGCGGTCGGCGGTCATGGTCCCCTGCAGCACCACACGGCAGGTCGCCGGATCGAGCCGGAACCAGCCGCGCGTCGCGGTCGCTGCTTTCTCGTCGATGCCGATCGCGGCCTCGACGACATAGCTCATGCGGTTGCATAGCTTGAGGTCGGCGAGGGCGGGGGTGATGGTGGTGAGGAGAGGAAGAAGTAAAGCGGATAGAGCGAGAGCGATGCGAGTTTTGGTGGACGTTTTATCCGCGGATATTTCCGTAGCGTCATGGCCGGGCTTGACCCGGCCATCCACGTCTTTGCAACCACCGGAAAGGAAATCGTGGAAGCCCGGGCCTTCGCCGCGCCGAAGCGGCTTCGGCCGCGCAGGCGGGTCAAGCCCGGGTACGACGAGTCCTGACTGCGTGGCGACCGTGTCCATCACTTATGAATCAGTGTGCCCGTGCCTTGGTTGGTGAACAGCTCGAGCAGCACGGCGTGCTGCACCTTGCCGTCCAGGATGACGACGCCCTGCACGCCCTGCTCGAGTGCGTAGATGCAGGTCTCGACCTTCGGGATCATGCCGCCGGAGATGGTGCCATCGGCGATCAGCTTGCGCGCGTCCTTCACCGACAATTCCGGGATCAGCTTCTTCGACTTGTCGAGCACGCCGGGCACGTCGGTGAGCAGCAAGAGGCGCTTGGCCTTCAGCGCACCGGCCACAGCCCCGGCGAACGTATCGGCATTCACGTTGAAGGTCTGGCCTTCCTTCGAGGTCGCCAGCGGCGCGAGGATCGGGATCAGCTCGTAGCCGATCAGCTGATTCAGCAGCGTCAGATCGACCTTGTCCGGCTCGCCGACGAAGCCGAGATCGACCACCTTCTCGATGTGACTGTCGGGATCGACCATGGTGCGGGTCGCCTTGACCGCGCGCACCATGTTGCCGTCCTTGCCGCACAGCCCGACGGCCTTGCCGCCGGCCTCGTTGATGTAGCCGACCAGCTGCTTGTTGATGGAGCCGGCCAGCACCATCTCGACGATCTCGATGGTTGCGGCATCGGTGATGCGCAGGCCGGCGGCGAATTCGGAGACGATGCCGAGGCGCTTGAGCATGGTCGCGATCTGCGGTCCGCCGCCGTGCACCACCACCGGATTGATGGCGGTCTGCTCGAGCAGCACGATGTCGCGCGCGAACGCTTTCGCGGTGTCCTCGTCACCCATGGCGTGGCCGCCATATTTGATGACGATGGTCTCGTCGTCATACTCCTGCATGTGCGGGAGCGCTTCGGACAGGATGCGGGCCTGATCGAGCGGGCTGATGGTGGTCGCGTCGGTCATGTCTGGGAGGTCTCGGCTGTCGGGGGCGTCGCGCCGCGTTCTAGCCGATTGCCGCCCGCGGCGCAAAGCGCCGGATCACGCCCGCCGCGGCCACAGCGCGCAGACCGCGAGTGCGAGCCAGCTCGCGATCTGCAAGCTACCGCCGATCGGCGCCGCGAACGGAAACAGCCGATCGCCGGTGAACTGCCGCATCAGGAGGTCGCCGGCGAACAGGGCCGGGCCGAGCACGAAGCCGATCGCCGTGATCAGGCCGATGCGCCGATGAACCACGCCGCGCTCTGCCAGCGCGATGGTGCCGAGCAGGGCGCAGGCGTGGAACAGCAGCATGGTGGAGGCGGTCGCGAGCCGCGATGCGTCAGGCTCGTGCGCGGCCTTGGCCGCCAGCGCGACGCCGGCGGCGCCCATCAGCCCGGCCATCGCGACCAGGATTCGCCACGGCGTCATCATGTGCTCCGCTCTTCCAGCAGCCGCACCATGGCGGCACGCAGCTCCGGCATGCCGGCGCCGGATCGTGACGACGTCGCCAGCACCTGAGGAAACGCCGCCGGATGCTTGGCGAGCGCGGCCTCGGTCTCGGCGATCCGGCTTGCGAGCTCAGCCGGCTTGATCTGGTCGGCCTTGGTCAGGACGAGCTGATAGCTGACGGCGGACCTGTCGAGCGTTTTGAGAATCTCCTGATCGACCTCCTTCAGCCCATGACGGGCATCGATCAGCACATAGACGCGGGCGAGCGAGGCGCGGCCGAGCAGGAATTTGTGGATCAGCTCGGTCCAGGACGCGACCTTGGTCTTCGCCGCGGCGGCATATCCATAGCCGGGCATGTCGACCAGCCGCAGCGGCGCATGCTCGGGCCCCTCGAAGAAGATCAGCTCCTGGGTGCGGCCCGGCGTATGCGAGGTGCGCGCCAGCGCGTTCTGGCCGGTCAGTGCGTTGATCAGGCTGGACTTGCCGACATTGGAGCGGCCGGCGAAGGCGACTTCGAGGCTTCCCATCGGCGGCAGGCTCTCGATCGAGGGCGAGGCGTGGGTGAAGCGCCACGATTGAGCGAACAGCTTGCGGCCTTTTTCGATCAGGCGCTCGTCAGTGTCGTGGCTGGTGGTCATGACAAGGCCTCGCTCTTCGTCATGCCCGGGCCTGACCCGGGCATCCACGCCCATTGCGCGGGATATCAAAACGTGGATGGCCGGGACAAGCCCGGCCATGACGGTAGATGGTTTGTTGCTTCAGCGGCTCACGCCGCCTTACTCGTCACGCCGCTTTTTTTTTGAACGTGCCGCGGATGTTGTCGAACAGCTCCACCTTCACGCCGTTGCGGCGCATGATGAAGCCCTGCTGCAACACCGACAGCGTGTTGTTCCAGGCCCAATAGATCACGAGGCCGGCCGGGAAGCCCGCGAGCATGAAGGTGAAGATCAGCGGCATCCAGTTGAAGATCATCGCCTGCGTCGGATCCGGCGGCGTCGGGTTCAGCTTCATCTGGAACCACATCGTGATGCCCATGATGATCGGCCAGATGCCGAGCGCCAGGTAGTGGCCGAACAGCGGCAGCTGGGTCGGGTCGAACGGGATCAGGCCGAACAGCGTGAACAGATTGGTCGGATCCGGCGCCGACAGGTCCTTGATCCAGCCATAGAACGGCGCATGCCGCATCTCGATGGTGACGAACAGCACCTTGTAGAGCGAGAAGAACACCGGGATCTGCAGCACGACCGGAAGACAGCCGGCGACCGGGTTGATCTTCTCCTTCTTGTAGATCTCCATCATCTCCTGCTGCTGCTTCATCCGGTCGTCCGGATAGCGCTCCTTGAGCGCCTGGAGCTGCGGCTGGATCGCCTTCATCTTCGCCATCGAGGCGTAGGACTTGTTGGCGAGCGGGAAGAACAGGAGCTTCACCAGCACCGTCACCAGCAGGATCGAGATGCCGAAATTGCCGAAGAAGCGGAAGAAGAAATCCAGCGCCAGGAACATCGGCTTGGTCAGGAAGTAGAACCAGCCCCAGTCGATCAGGAGATCGAAATGGTTCAGCCCGAGCTGCTGGTTGTAGCCGCCGAGGCCGCCGATCGGGAAGTTGATGCCGACGACGCCGGCCTCCTTGGCGCCGGCGAACAGCCGCGTGGAGACGCTGGCCGAGCCGCCGGCCGGTACCGTCTGCGGGGTCTCGACATAGTCCGTCTGGTAGCGATGCTGGTTGTCGACCAGCTTCGACGAATAGTTCGCCTGCAGGCGGGCATCCGTCATCGGCAGCAGCGCGGCCGCCCAATATTTGTCGGTGATGCCGAGCCAGCCATTGGTGACGTCGAACTTCGCCGCCTTCTCGTCGTCCATCTTCTTGTAGGTGAATTCCTGCAGGCCCTTTTCGCCGAGATAGCCGATCAGGCCTTCATGCAGGATGTAATAGCCCGAGACTTGCGGCGTGCCATGACGCGAGATCAGGCCGTAGGGATACAGCGTCACCGGCGCATTGCCGGCGTTGGTGACGTCGTCCTTGATGGTGAAGAGATAGTGGTCGTCCACGGAAATGGTGCGCTGGAAGGTCAGGCCGTCGCCGTTGGTGAAGGTCAGCTTCACCGGGGTCGAGGGCGTCAGCGCGTTGGAGCCGTCCTGCTGCCACATCGTGCTCTGGTCCGGCACCTGCACCTTGGCGCCGGCGGCGTTGACCCAGCCGAACTCGGCGTAATAGGGCTCGGCGGTGTTGGACGGCGAGAACAGCACGATCGCCGGCGATTTCGGATCGACCGTCTCGCGGTACTTCACGAAAGCCAGATCGTCGATGCGCGCGCCCTTCAGCGAGATGCTGCCGGTCAGCCGCGGCGTGTCGATCTTGACGCGCGGGGTGGCGGCGATGGCGGTGTCGCGCGGCATCACGCCTGTGCTGATCACGGCCCCGCCCGGTGCGCTCGGGCTGCCGGTTGCGGAAGCGCCCGGCTGCGGGGTGGCAGACGGAGCGGTGCTGTCGGGCTGCGTTGCCGGCGCCTGCTTCTTGGCGAGCTCGGCCTGCAGTTGGGCCTGCGCGCGCTGCTTCTCCATCTGCGGTCCGTTGTAGAAGACCTGCCACAGGATCAGCACGAGGCCGGACAGAATGACGGCGAGGATGGTGTTGCGATTGTCGGTCATCGTTTTCTTATCGTCTCGTCGTTCAATCCGGTTTGCGGGAATGCGCGTCCGGTGCGGGAGCGTTTGGCTGATCCGCATCCGACGGCTTGCGCGGCTGCGGCTTGGCCTGCGGCCGGTCGAGGCGGCGGAGCGTCGCCTGGAGGTCGGCGAGCATGGTCGAGAAGTCGCGTGACAGGGCATCCCGCCGGCCGACCAGCACGTAGTCACTGTGCGGCCGCATCGACAGGGGATCGAGCCGTTTCACAAGCTCGCGCAACCGCCGACGGATGCGATTACGCTCCGTGGCGGTGCCATTCTTCTTGGTGACGGTAAAGCCGATCCGGATCGGGCCCTGGTCCGGCCGTTCCCGGCGCTGGACTCCGAAGGCAGGACTGTTCGCCCGCACGCCATCGGCAACGGCGAGGAAGTCCGCCCGCTGCCGTAGCCGATCCATGATGGAAATCTCCGGGACAGACGCCCTGGCTTCAGGCGCTGAGACGCTTGCGGCCCCGGGCGCGACGCGCGGCAAGGACCTTGCGGCCGCCGGTGGTGGCGAGACGGGCGCGGAAGCCGTGACGGCGCTTGCGCACCAGTTTGCTGGGTTGATAAGTCCGCTTCACGGGTCGTTCTCCGCTGCCGGGCAATTTGCCAGTTGACAACTTGCCTGCTTGAAATGTCGATTGATGTCCGGTGATGCTTCCGGGCCCGAAATGGACCGCTGCCGGCCCTGAAATCGAGCCGCTCCCGGGCGGGCCGGGTCATCGCGGACGGTTGGCGCGGCTTATAAGGGAGCGTCCCGCCTTCGTCAATCGCGGCAAGGCGTCCTAGGCGGTGCAGGCGATCGACGGCGCCGAGATCTCGTAAAGACCTTCGTCACCGGCCGTGCGTCGGCGTGGCGAATGAGACGAAGCAAGACGAGAAACGCAAGACCCTGGGCGCAAGACGAGGGCAAGAATAGCCTCGGCACGGCGGGGTTGAAGACGTCAGAGGTCGTGCAGTTTTGGGTTCCATTATGAACGATTTGGAAACCGGAACATGAGCGATCCGTAATTTGACCGGACTCCGGTGCAGTCCCATCTTGCGGTCCCGTAAGGGTGGGGGTGTCTCTTACAAGGGCGATACGTGACCGAGAGCGACAACCAGCCAATCCTGGAGCGCCTGCGACCGAAAAGGTCGCGCCGGCTCGGCTTGTCTGGAAAGCTGCTGCTGTTGACCATTCCGCTGGTGATGATCGCGGAGGTGCTGATCTACGTGCCGGCGATCGCCAATTTCTGGACCAACCGGCTCAACGATCGCCTGGCGGCCGCCAATACCGCTGCGCTGGTGCTCGATGCCGCGCCGTCCGGCATGGTGCCGGATTCGCTGGCGCGGCAGATCCTCACCTCCATCAACGCGCGCGGCGTCGCCATCAAGATGGGCCAGCAGCGCCGCCTGCTCGCCAGCGCCGACCTGCCCGCCTCGATCGACCACGACTTCGACATGCGCGACATGACGGTGTGGTCGTCGATCGTGAACTCGCTGACGATGATGACAGAGACCGGCGATCACACCATGCGCGTGATCGGGCCGTCGCCGGGCCGCGCCCAGTTCATCGAGGTCGTGACCGACGAGAAGCCGTTGCGCAAGGCGATGTATCGCTTCTCGCGCAATCTGCTCGGCGTGTCGCTGCTGCTGGCGGTGCTGACCGCGGCGCTGGTCTATCTTGCTCTGCATTTCCTGTTCGTGCGGCCAATGCGGCGCCTCACCGCGAGCCTCGTCGGCTTCCACGAAAATCCGGAGAGCGTGGCGCGAATCATCGTGCCGAGCCAGCGTTCCGACGAGATCGGCGTCGCCGAGCGCGAGCTCGCCGACATGCAGCGCGACCTCGTCTCGATGCTGCATCAGAAGAGCCGGCTCGCCGCCCTCGGCCTCGCCGTGTCCAAGATCAACCATGACCTCCGCAACCTGCTGGCCTCGTCGCAACTGCTGTCGGACCAGCTCGCCAGCGTTCCCGATCCGCGGGTGCAGCGCTTCGCGCCGAAGCTGATGCGCTCGCTGGAGCGCGCCATCGCGTTCTGCCAGTCGACGCTGTCCTACGGCAAGGTGCAGGAGCCGGCGCCGGACCGCCGCATGGTGGCGGTCGAGCAGGTGGTGGCGGAGGTGCGGGAGACCGCTGGCCTGTCGCCGGATGCCTCGATCACGTGGATCGCGGCGATCGAGCGCGGGCTGAAGATCGATGCTGATCCGGACCAGCTGTTCCGCGTGCTGCTCAACCTGGTGCGCAATGCCGCCCAGGCCTTGGACAGCCTCGCGGCGGATGCCGGCGTGCGCCAGATCCGCATCACCGGCCGCCGCGAGGGCGGGGTGGCGATCCTGGAGGTCTCGGACACGGGTCCCGGCGTCCCGGCGAAGGTGCGAGAGCACCTGTTCGAGGCCTTCCGTGGTGCCGGTCGTCCGGGCGGCTCGGGGCTGGGCCTTGCGATCGCGGCCGAGCTGGTCCGGGCCCACGATGGCGACATCCAGCTGGTCGAAGGCACCCTGGGGGCCACCTTCCGAATCACGATTCCCGACCGCCCTGTCGAGCTGCAGACCTTCTGGACCGAGCGCGCCAGCGCCTGAACCGGACCGGCCTCACCTGCCATTCCGGGGCGATGCCGCAGGCGTCGAGCCCGGAACTCCGGGCGTGCCGGAACGAAGCCCGTCCGCTCCGGCCCCTACCGAACCGCGCCAGCGCGTCTGCGGAAAAATGGTCGCAAAATGTCCCGCTCCAGCCTTGCCAAGCGGTCTCCGAGCCGTTAGTCAGGGGCCCTTCGCGAGGCCTGCCGGCATTTGCCGCCCCGGCCTTCCGGGATCCGGCCCCTGGCCCGGAGCCTGCCAAACGCGAAAAACGCGCCCGTAGCTCAGCTGGATAGAGCATCAGACTACGAATCTGAGGGTCGGACGTTCGAATCGTTCCGGGCGCGCCATTTAGATCAATGACTTAGCTAAAATCACCGTTTGAGATTTGAAAACTGAAACGGTTTTTCAAACGGTTTTGGTGTGCGACATGCATGCTTGTGGACGGTGCCGCTCCTGGCAAAGGATTGCATCCTGATCGGAGAATTAACGGGAGTTCGAATTCCACTCTCTCCGCCAGTGCCTCTGAGGTCCTATAAATCATCGAAGCCGTCGAGATGGCTATGGCGTGGCCGAAGCCACGCGTTCGAGAAGAGCCAGTAGCCCGCGGAGAATTTCGAGCGGAGCGGGCGGGCACCCCGGGACATGCAGATCGACCGGCACGACCTCTCCCACGCCCCCCACCACGGCATAGCTGCCGGCGAAGCACCCGCCGTCGCGGGCGCAGTCGCCCACGGCCACGACCCACTTCGGATTTGGCGTTGCGTTGTAGGTCCGCTCCAGCGCCATGCGCATGTTCTTCGTCACCGGCCCAGTCACCAGCAGCACGTCCGCGTGGCGCGGTGAGGCGACGAAGCGGAGGCCGAAGCGTTCGAGATCGTAATAGGCGTTGTTGAGCGCATGAATTTCCAGCTCGCAGCCGTTGCAGGAGCCGGCGTCGACCTCGCGGATCGACAGCGACCGGCCAAGGCGCCGGCGGGCCGCCCGCTCCAGCGCAGCGCCCACTTCTGCAAGTGCCCGGTCGTCGGCCGACGGCGCCGGCTCCGTCAACGGCATCTGCACGAGACTCTGGAACAGCAGCTTTCTCATCTGGATGGACGTCCCTAGAGGTCGTGGCCCGAGTAGGAGCAGTTGAACGATTTGTTGCAGAGCGGGAAATCGGCAACGATGTTGTCTTGGATCGCGGCCTCCAGCAGCGGCCATTGGAACCAGGAAGGGTCACGCAGATGGCAGTGCGCAATGCTGTTGTCGGCATTGAGCCTGAGCCAGACCAGGATGTCGCCGCGAAAACCCTCCACCAGCGCCATGCCCTCGCGAACCTCGCCGGCCATGGGCAGATCGATCCGCAACTCGCCCTGCGGCATCCGCTCCAGCAATTGGGTGACGAGCCCTAGACTCTGCTCGATCTCGCGAACGCGAATCCACACCCGCGCGTTGACGTCGCCGGCCTCAAGCACAGGAATCTCGAAGGCGAGCTTGTCATAGGGCGCGTAGGCAAGATGCTTGCGTGCGTCGAAGGCGCGGCCCGATGCACGGCCGATGAAGCCGCCGGGCGCGTATTGACGGGCGAGATCGGCCTTCACCGTGCCCGTGGTGACGGTGCGATCCTGGAGCGAGGCCGTGTTGTCGTAGAGTTCGACCAGGGCTGGGAAGCGTGCCTGGATATCGCTCACCAGCAATCGGATCGCCTGGATGCCATCCTGGTTGATATCGGTCGCCACGCCGCCGGGCAGGATCAAGTCGCGCATCAGGCGGTGCCCGAAAACATTGCCCGCGCCGCGCAGCACCTTCTCGCGCAACACGCCGCAATGGGCCAGCATCAGGGCGAAGGAAGCATCGTTGCAGATTGCGCCGAAATCGCCGAGATGATTGGCGAGACGTTCCAGCTCCGCCATCAGCGCGCGCAGATGGTGCGCACGCAGCGGAACTTCCACCCCCAACGCGGCCTCCACCGCGCGCGCGAAGGCCAGTCCGTAGGCGACCGTGCTGTCACCGGAGGCGCGAGCTGCGAGCTTGCCCGCCTTCGCAAGGTTCGCGCCCGTAATCAGGCCCTCGATACCCTTGTGCACATAGCCGAGCCGAGGCTCTAACCGCACAACGGTCTCGCCGTTGGCTGTGAAGCGGAAGTGGCCGGGCTCGATGATGCCGGCATGGACCGGGCCGACCGGAATCTGATGCAGGCCGTCGCCTTCGACGGGAAGGAACGCATAGGTCTTGTCGATCGGCGTCGGCTCGGGCTTCGCAGCGAGCGGATGCCGCAGGCCCCAATTGCCGTGGTCGAGCCAGGCGCGCGGGTCCGGCAGGCCCTGCGGCTCCAGGCCGCGGAGATCGCGGATGGTCCGTTCCAGCCGAAGTGCCGGTGGGTGGTGCAGACCGACCGACGGATAGCGGCGGGTCGGGCAATCGAGCGTGATGATGCCGACCACAGTCTTCGGCGCATCGAGCAGCGCCATGTGAACGCGATCCGCCTCGCCCCAAAGGCCGAGCAGTTCCCAGTCGGCGCCGGCAAGTCCCGCGATCGCCTCGTTCCAGGTCGCGACGCCGACGACGGCGCGCGGCCAGGGACGGGGGCTCGATGCAAGCTCGCCTTGGCGCAGGAGTTCGTCGAGGCCCATTGCGATTACCCCAGAATATCGGCGACGTGCCGGAACCACGTGACCAGCGTGGGCGGGAGGAAGATTCCGGCGATCAGCACGAGACCGAAATGCACGATCATCGGCATGTAGGAGGCATCCGATGGTGCAGTGCTTCCGGTCGGCACGCCAAAGGCGATACCGTTGAGATGATAGAACAGCGCGCCGAGCGCGAGCAGGATGCCGAACACGAGCGGGATGGCAAGCAGCGGCTCGCGCGCGAAGGTCGAGGTCACGACCAGGAATTCGCTCATGAAGACGCCGAACGGCGGCAATCCGGCGATGGCCACGACACCGATCACGAGGCTCCAGCCGAGCGCCGGATGGGTCGCGGTCAGGCCGCGGATATCGGCGATCTTCTGCGTGTCCTTGATCTGCGCGACATGGCCAACGGCAAAGAAGATTCCCGACTTGGTAAGGCTGTGCATCACCATGTGCAGCAGCCCGGCAAAATTGGCGACCGGGCCGCCCATCCCGAAGGCAAAGGTGATGATCCCCATGTGCTCGATCGAGGAATAGGCGAACAGGCGTTTGATGTCGCGCCGCCGGTAGAGCATGAAGGCGGCGAACACCAGCGATACCAGACCGAGTGTCACCATCAGGGGTCCAGGAGCCACCGCGCTCGGATTGGCTGCCAGCACGATCTTGAAACGAAGCACTGCGTAGAGTGCGACGTTGAGCAGGAGGCCGGACAACACCGCGGAGATCGGCGTCGGCCCTTCCGCATGCGCATCCGGCAGCCAGGCGTGCAGCGGCGCCAACCCCACCTTGGTGCCGTAGCCGAGCAGCAGGAATATGAAGGCGACGTTGATCAGCGCCGGATCGAACTGCGAGGCATGCGCGACCAGCACCGTCCAGACCATGCCGTTGATGCCTTCGCCCACCACGGGGAGCGCAGCCATGTAGACCAGGATGGTACCGAACAGCGCGAGCCCGATGCCGACGCTGCCGAGAATGAAATATTTCCAGGCGGCTTCGAGCGCTTCATGGGTGCGGTAGATGCCGACCATCAGCACGGTCGTCAGCGTCGCCAGTTCGATGCCGACCCACATCAAGCCGATATTGTTGGCGGTCAGCGCGAGATTCATCCCGCCCATCATGACCTGGAACATGGCGTGGTAGAAACGCAAGTATGCAGGCGTCAGCCGCCCGGTCGCCAGCTCGTGGCCGATATAGCTTGCCGAAAACACGCTGGTGGTGAAGCCGACGAAGGTATTGAGCACGATGAACGCGATGTTGAGTTCATCGACGAACAGGTAAGAGCCGGGCTGGATGTGATCGGCGAAGAACATCGAGAGCGAGGCCGCGAAGGTCAACCCCGACGCCAGCACGTTGAGGCGCGCGGACAGCCGATAGCCGGGAAGCAGGGCCAGCACAGCGGCCGAGACGACCGGAATGACGGTGACGAGGACGACGCCCTCGTTGGTGGACAACATCATCGGCGCTCTCCGCGAAAGCGATCCAGCGCCTGGACATCGACGGTGTCGAAGCGCTCGCGGATCCGGAACAGGAAGACGCCGATCACGAAGAAGGCGATCAGGATCGAGAAGGCGACGCTGATCTCGACCACCAGCGGCATGCCGCGCGCGCCGGTGCCTGCGAGCACCAACCCGTTTTCAAGCGACATGAAGCCGACCACCTGGCTCACGGCGTTACGCCGGCTCACCATCATCAACAGACCGAGCAGTACGACCGACAGCGCGAAGGCGAGGTCCTCGCGCGCGAGCGGATCGGCGGCGGGGGTGACCTTCAGCATGACCGTCATCGAGAGCGCGACCAGTCCCATGCCGGTCAGCATGGTCGTTCCGGAACCGATCACGGTTTCGATCTCGCGATGGATGCCGAGCCGCTGGATGATGCGATGCAGCCCGACCGGCACGACCACGGCCTTGAAGACCAGCGCGATCATGGCGGTGACATAGAGATGCGGCGCGCTCTGGACGTGGGCCTGCCAGGCGACCGACATCGCGAGCAGCACGGCCTGGAGCGCAAAGGCGTTGAGCAGGGCATAGAGCCGGTGCTGTGTGATCATCAGGAAGCTGACCAGCAACAGGCTGCCCGCCAACAGGTGCGCGACGTCGAATGTCAGTCCGTGCGCCATTGCTAGAGGCTCCTCGATACGAACAACAGCAGCGTGCCGAGCAGGCCGAGCATCAAGGCAGCGCCGACGAAATCCGGTAGGCGGAACACCCTCATCTTCGCAATGGCGGTCTCGAACACGCCGAGCAGAAAGCCGAACACAGTGAGCTTGGCGAGATAGCCGGCGAATCCGGTCAGATGGCTTGCGGTGCTCGCGCTGGGCGCAGCCAGCGTCCACGGCACGAAGATGCAGCCGATCAGCGAGATGTAGAGCAGCAGCTTGACCGCGGCGGCGAGTTCGATCATGGCGAGGTGGCGACCTGAATATTCCAGCACCATGGCTTCATGCACCATGGTGAGTTCGAGATGGGTCGCCGGGTTGTCGACCGGAACGCGGCCGTTTTCGGCGATGGCGACGATGATCAGCCCGACCATCGCAAGGCCCAGCGAGACACGCAGGCCGACGCCCAAGGCGAACAGATCGGCCACGGCCGAGAGCTGCGTCGAGTGCGCAACCAGCGCCATGGTGAAGACGACCAGCAGCATGGCCGGCTCGGCGAGCGAGGCGATCATCATTTCCCGGCTCGCCCCGATGCCGCCGAAGGCGGTGCCGATATCCATGCCGGCGAGCGCGAGGAAAAACCGCGCGCTGGCGAGCAGCGCGATGATGGCGATGAGGTCCGCGGACCAGCTGAACAGCAAACCCTTGGCGAAGGTCGGCACCAGCGCGGCGGCGACCCAGGTCGCCGCGAAGATCAGATAGGGCGCGACGCGGAATATCCACGAGGCATTGTCCGCGACCACGACCTCCTTCTTCAGGAGCCGTAGGATATCGCGATAGGGCTGCACGATCGGCGGGCCGCGGCGGCGCTGGAGGCGCGCCTTCACCTTGCGGATGAAGCCGGTCAGCAGCGGCGCCGCCAGCAGCACCAGCATCATCTGCGAGACCTGAACGAGAAGGGCGGAGATCAGCTCCATATCGCCAGCACCAGCAAGAGCAGCACGAGGGAGAGGAAGACAAGGCTGAGGTAGCGGCGGATGGTGAGGAATTGCAGTTTGTTGAGCTGGAGCGCGGCGCGTTCGACGGCGCCGGCAAACGGCTCGTAGAGCCAGTCCCACACCGGATCGGCGATCGTCAGCGTGAAGCGGGCGGCGCGTGTGTCGCCGGGCGCGGGCATGGTGACCTCTTCACTCGTGACAGGAGTCCGCGCTAGGAACACGCGGCGGATAGGCTGGGCAAAGCTCGAGCCGGAATATTGCGTCAGCGGACTGGGATCGGGAAAGCCGCAATCCCATGCCGGGCCGCGGCGGATCGCGTGCGAGGCGAAGCGGTGGATGGCCCACACCGCCAGCAGCGCGGACGTGGTGATGAAGAGAAAGACGAGCAAGCCGTTATAGGAGCTGCCGGTTTCGGCCTCCGGCACGATCGTGAGCCAGGGCCGGCTCCCCTGCGGCGTCAGCGCCGTGCCGGCAAGCTGGTGCGTGATCGGGGCGATGGCATCGATGACGAAGCCCGGAACGATGCCGGTGATCAGGCAGAGCAAGGCAAGTGTCGCCATGGCCGAGAGCGAGAAGCGGTCCACCTCCGTTGCTTGTCCCGCTTCCGTGCTGCGTGGACGGCCGAGGAAGGTGATACCGAAGGCCTTGACGAAGGTCGCGCCCGCCAGCGCTGCTGCGAGCGCGAGCAGGCCGCCTGCCGCCGGGACCATGACCTTCAGCAACCATCGCGCCAGGTCGGGACTCTGAAGCACGGCCTGGAAGGTTAGCCATTCCGATACGAAACCGTTCAGTGGCGGCAGCGCCGAGATCGCCATGCAGCCGACCAGGAACAGGAAGCTCGTCACCGGCATGCGGTGGATCAATCCGCCGAGACGATCCATGTCGCGCTCGCCGGTTGCGGTCAGCACCGCGCCGGCGCCGAAGAACAGCAGGCTCTTGAAGAGGGAATGGTTGAGCACGTGCAACAAGGCCGCCGTTATGGCCAGCGCGGCCGCCGCATTCATGCCGTCGGCTCGGAACGACAGCGCGAGGCCGAGCCCGATGAAGACGATGCCGATATTTTCTATGGTCGAATAGGCGAGCAGCCGCTTGGCGTCGTCCTGCATCAGGGCCTGCAACACGCCGAGGACTGCGCTCAGGCTGCCGATCGCGAGCAGCAGCGCGCCCGACCACCAGGGCAGGTCGCCGGCAAGATCGAACACGATGCGGATGAAGGCGTAGATCGCGACCTTCGTCATCACGCCGCTCATCAGAGCCGAAACGTGACTTGGCGCCGCCGGATGCGCAAGCGGCAGCCAGGCATGCAGCGGCACCAGCCCGGCCTTGGATCCTGCACCGATCAGGACCAGCACGAGGACCATCGCAGCCGTCAGCGGCGTTCGCACGCCATGTCTGATCGTCTCGAAGTCGTAATTGCCGCCCGGCCCGGCGAGCAGGCCGAGGGCGAGCAGGAGCGCGAGCGTGCCGAGGCTCGCCATGATCAGATACACGTAGCCGGCGCGCATGTTCTCGGGATCGCGATGATGCGCGATTACGAGCGCCCAGGAGGCCAGTGACATGAACTCCCAGGACAACAGATAGCTGAAGGCATCAGCCGCCAGCAGGACCAGATTCATTCCGGCGAGGAAGGCCGGAAAGAACGGCAGCACGCGATGCGGCTCCTCCGCGTGCGCGCCGTAGCCGAGCGCGTAGAGACTTGCCACGGCGCCGCCGATATTCACGACAACGAGAAAAAAGGCCGCGAGCGCATCGATCGCGAAGTGTGCGCCGATCCAGGGCAGGCCGAGCGGCAGAACGAGGTCAGTCGGGGCGCCGGCATGGCCGGCAAGCGCGAGAAGCGAAAAAACCGTCGCCGCGCTGCACAGCGCCAGCATGGTGCCGTAGATGATGCGAGTCGCCGCATACGCGCGCGCGATGGCTACCGCCAACAGCGCAACCCCCAACATCGCCGCTGCGCAGAGCATGAGGAATGCAACGACACTCATCTGAATTGGATCCTATGCCCTCTTCGCCATACCCTTCACGTGGCGCGAGTCGGAGAGTGCGGGCTCCTTGAGCCTGACTCCGCGGCCTCCGGTCTGACTGGCTGCTCCGTCGCCGATCAGTTCGATACCGCTCTGGTTCAGCGCCTCGATCAATTTCATCAAGGAATCGACGTTGCCGCGCACGACGCCTTCGCTCGCTTCCATACGCTGGATCGTGGGGACCGAAAGGCCAGACAGTTCGGCAAGCTGGCGCTGGTCGATGTCAAGAAGCGCCCTGGCCGCGCGGAGCTGTGCTGCGGTGATCATCGTCGAGATGCCAGTACTGATATTTTGTGCATCAATACTGCACGTAAAAGTGCTAGCTGTTCGATCAATTATACCAATGAAGTTGTTTTGTATAGCTATATTGATGTTCGAGACCTCATTTGCCGAGGACTTTGTCCCAGGCATCAACGCATTGGAGGGTGCGTATTGCAGGCCGGCCATTGATCGACTCGCTTGATGGACTTTCGGCGATGACGGATTATTGGCGGAACAGGTCGTTGTCGGGGGCGAAACCCTATTCTCCGGCCGTAGCTCAATCGGTGGGTTTGGGTCGGGGAAGAACGAAAATGCGTTCTCTTTCAATGGAGATTGACTGATACTCTCTCCGCCACAGGGGAGCTTGTGCCGTCATCTATGCAGAAGAGCGGATCGCTACACGCGTTTCGCGCGTCTAGGAGCCGACACTAAGCACCTCTCTCCCACGGAGCGCGCTCTTGCTATTCCGCGATCGCTGACTTCAGCCCTTGTTGCCCGCGAATGTCGTCAGCGATAACATGGGCATGTGGGTTGAGAAGTTGCGAGTTGGTGGATTTTGGCCACCGACGGATACTTGGGCTATTCGCATTCAATGCCGCAAATACCGTACTGCTGATCGCTTGTTGTTGGCGTCGTAGGTGATCCTCCAGCAGCTTGGGGCAAGTGATGTAGCCTGCGTTCACGCCGGGAATTGCGTGGTTCATCAGCAGCTTCGCATCGAACTCCGACACGCCGGCTGCGGCGGCGATGGTGCGAAAGCTCTGCCGTAGATCGTTACCCCATTTCGACAGCGTGGCCCGATCTTCTATCTGCTCGACGATGTGCCCCGACACGCTGTCGGCCGGGAATATCCATTGGCGGGCATGCGACGGATGCATCTGATGTCCGAAGCGCATGACTCGGATCAGGCAGCGGATCATTTCCCGAGATAGAGGAATGTCGAAGGCCCGCTTCGCGCCGCCCTTGGGCTTCGGAATGTGCAGGATCCGTCTCTTGAAATCGATATTGCCCGGAGTGGTTTCCTGCAACGCGGTGGGCCGACATCCCGAAAGCAGCGTGAAGAGATGGAATTCACGGCGGATCGGATTGTCCAAAGCCGGCAATTCGGAAAACCAGGCCCTCAGATCACCGGGCCCCATTCCGGTGTCGCGTCGCTTCTCTCCATTCCAGTCGATAGCCCCGACGGGATTATCGGGCGGCAAGGTCTTGTTCGCTTTGCGGGCGTGGGAATAGATGGCCCGGAGAGTGCGCATGCTTCCATTCGCAATATATGGCCCGTTCTCCTTGGTGATTTCGTCATGTCTCTCGACCACCTTTGCAGGGTGGCGGCCCAAATCTTCCAATGGCGTATCGAGCCATTTGATGAAGATTCGTTCCACGTGATCCCGATAGCTCTCGATTGTGCGCTCGCTACGGCCTTTCCTAATCATGTGGGCGTCGCGATATCGCTCCCACGCTTGCCTGAGCGTGATGCCGCCGGATTGATGCGCGGTCGGGCTATCCCCGCTGGCCGCGACGCGACTCGGTTTCGACCCGGCCTTGGGATGCTGACCCCGGCTTATCTGAGCAAGATATTCCTTGGCAGTCGCTCGGGCCGTCCTTGTCGAGAGTTCTTTGACGTCGCCGATTGCGACCCGGATCGACGTCGCTCGCTTGCCGTCCTCGCGAAGGTCGCCTTGGACGGTAAAGGCTCGTTTCCGCTTTCCGACGACGACGAAGAAGCCCTTCAGTTCGGTGTCGCGCGCCAGATACCAGCCCTTCCTCGGGGTCGGCAGGCGAGCGATTTCTTTGTCGGTCAGCAGGAGGCGGACATCGGCCATCGGAGCGCTCCGAAACAAAAACGGTTTTTCAAACGGTTTTGGAAAATCGGGGAGTTCGACGGCTCGACCCTGACCTTGTAGGAGGATGTGCGATAAAAGGCTCGAAATTAAGGACTTTTGCGTCTATCGTTGCGCTGTGGCGTACAGTCGGATAGCGTGGCGAAGCAATGTTTTTGAACTACGAATCTGAGGGTCGGACGTTCGAATCGTTCCGGGCGCGCCATTCGCCGATGAACCACAGCACGTTCAATTCGCACGTCCATCACTTCCGGTCGATGCGTCGATTGGCGGATCTCGGGTGCGCAGGAGAACAATCTTGAGTCGCTTCTGGTCAGAGCTCGTTCATGGGCTGTCGCCCTATGTGCCTGGCGAGCAGCCGCAGATCCCGGGCCTGGTCAAGCTCAACACCAATGAGAGCCCGTTCGGGCCGTCGCCGAAGGCGATCGAGGCCATACGGGCCGCCGCTGCCGACACCTTGCGGCTCTATCCAGATCCCCAGGCAACGCGGCTGCGCGAGGTGCTCGCGGCCTATCACAAGGTCTCACCCGAGCAGGTGTTCGTCGGCAACGGCTCGGACGAGGTGCTCGCGCATGCCTTTGCGGCGCTCCTGAAGCAACCTGCGCCGCTGCTGTTCCCCGACGTGACCTACAGCTTCTATCCGGTCTACTGTCGGCTGCTCGGAATCGATTACGCGACCGTTCCGCTCGATGCCGAGATGCGCGTGCGCGTCGACGATTATCTCGACCGCGACGGGCCGGTGATCGTGGCCAATCCGAATGCGCCGACCGGAATTGCGCTGTCGCGTGCCGAGATCGCACGGCTGGCTGCTGCCCGCAGCGATGTGGCCGTCGTCGTCGACGAGGCCTATGTCGATTTTGGCGCCGAGACTGCGATCCCTTTGATCTCCGAGCATCCCAACCTGCTGGTGGTGCAGACGATGTCGAAATCGCGCGCGCTGGCCGGGCTGCGGGTCGGCTACGCGATCGGCGCCGCCGGCCTGATCGAAGGCCTGACGCGGGTCAAGGACAGCTTCAACTCCTACCCGCTCGGTCGGCTTGCCCAGGCCGGCGCGATCGCCTCGATCGAGGACGACGCCCATTTCCAGCAGGCGCGCTCGGTCATCATGAAGAACCGCGCCGACCTCACCGCCGCGCTGGCCCGTCTCGGCTTCGAGGTCCTGCCGTCCAGCGCCAATTTCGTCTTCGTCCGTCATCCTGATCATTCCGGCCAGGCGCTGGCCACGGCCTTGCGTCAGCGCGCCGTGCTCGTCCGCCATTTCACCGCCCCGCGGATCGCGGACTATCTGCGTATCACCATCGGCTCGGAGACGGAGCTCGCGCGGCTGACGGACGCGCTGCGCGAGGTGCTGGCGCAGAATGGTTGAGAGTTGTGGCTGAGATGACGATCGGTCGGAGCCGATCCGCCACGACCGGCACACTCTGCGAAGCCTGGATGCCATTGGTCCCAGACATCAGACCCGAAGCACGCGCGCGATCGCCAGCAGCCGCGGCACCTGCGCGTGAATGGCTGCAGCCACGTCGCGGTCGAGCCTGTCGCGCCAGCGCGCAGGAATCGCCGCCAGCCCATAGGTGGCGCCGGCCAGCATGCCCGCGAGAGCGCCCGTCGTGTCGGCGTCGCCGCCCTGGTTGACGGTCTGCACCAGGCATTCTGTGAACGAGTCGATGGCGAGATAGTGGTGCAGCACGGTCTGCATGGTGTCGACGATGAAGGCCGAGCTCTGCCCGGGGTAGGGGACGAAGCTGAAGGCGCGGTGCTTGCCGATCAGAGCTTCGGCTTCGCGGCGGACGGCGTCCTGGCCCTCACCCTGCAGCAAGGCATGAGTCATGCGCACCAGCGCAACGCAGGCGTCGTCCGACAACGGATGATGGTGCGTGGCGCGCGCCTGCGCCAGCGTCCACGTCTCGGCGTTGTCCGGTGCCTCGAGCGTCGCGAGCGCCACGGGCAGTACGCGCATCGCCGCGCCATTGCCAGCGTCGCCTTCGGCGTAGACACCTTCGACCGTGCCGCGCATGACGTAACGGCGGATGCCGCGGCGGCAGGTGTTGCCGACATCGGCCGGCCCGGTCCGAAGCCATGCCGCGAACTCCTCGCAGACGTCGCGTGCGTCGAAGCCGCCATTGCGGATCAGCGAGCGTCCCAGCGCCAGCGACATCTCGGTGTCGTCGGTGACCTCGCCCGGCTTCAGCTTCAGCCAGCCGCCGCCGATGATGTCGCGATGCACGCCATATTGCGCGGCGATCTCGTCTCGGGTCATGAACTCGACGGTGGCGCCGAGCGCATCGCCGATGGCAAAGCCGAGATAGGCCGCGAGCGCGCGTTCCTCGACATCGAGTGCGGTCATGCTGCGATCCGCTCACACATAGTCGACGCTCACGCGGTAGTCGCCGCCGATCACGAGGTATTCGCCTTCGCCCTTCAGCGCATGTGACGACAGCAGGCCGTTGAAGAACACGATCTTGCTGACGGGGACGCGCGCGGTGAGGATCATGTCGCCGAAGCAGCCGGCGGTGTCGCGGTCGGAGGAGAACGAGACGAGATTGTTGAGCCGGACCACCGCCTCGCGCCGCGTCGTTCGCTCCACGATCCAATGCTCGTCGAACGAATTGACGCCGCGATGCAGCGTCAGATGTGTCTGGTCGGGGAAGGTGAAGCGGCGCATGGCCCATTGGCAGAATTCGAACAGCAGATCGAGCTGCACCCAGATCGCATTGTTGTGGAAGCGGCTCGACATCTTCTCCTCGACATAGGTCGTCCAGGCCCGGCTTGCCACGGCTTCGATAGCCTCCTTGTGGAACGATGGGCCGAGGCCGAACCGGCTCTCGACCCAGCCCTTGAGCACGGCGCCTTCCGGGCCGTTGCTGTCGAAGCCCCAGCCCTGGATCAGCCGCAGGAAGGACGAGCGGAAACGCCGCTGGCCGCCGGACGTCGCGGCGCGTTGCTCGGGATCGAGGCCGAACATCGCCATCATGTAGGTGGTGAAGGCTTCGCCGGCTTCGGCGAGATGTTCGGCCTGATCGAGCATCATGAACAGGCTGGGGTTCATCTCGGTGACGCCCCAGATGTGCAGCGGCACCGCCGCCTCGTTGAAGGCAGCGCTCGCCAGCCACTCGGAAGGACGCCCCACGAGGTTGGTCGAATGGCCGATGCCGCGGCGGGCGCGCTGTGCTGCGTCGTTCATGGTCGGCATGATGCCGGGTCGCGCAGTGTAAGGGAAGCCGTCGGTACTGACATGGCGGAGAGCTTCTGATTGTCAGCTGCAGCCGCCCCAGCCGGTGCTACCATGACCACCGCAACCCCGCCGCTTGGAGCCTTCGAAATCGCCCGCAGGCAACTGCGTCGCCGTTGCGCTGTCGGAGCGGTTCGTCTGTGAAGTGCATCGAGCGCGCCTGCCGAGAGCGTTGTCTTCGATCCATTCGAAGCCGGCTGCTCGATCGCGCGCAGTGTGTCAGCACGGAGGGCAATCAGCACGATCGCGTTGAATTCTTCCCGGCCGTCCACTGGTGAGATGCCCGCGTCATCTGCGTCTACTGTAATGCTGCGGTAAGGCCGTGACGCTAGCTTCGACGCGTCCTTACGACCGACATCACATCGGTTTCGCCATCGACGGCGTGTCATGATGAGCCATGGCTCGCCGTCTCTCGATGTGGTGTTCGATCGGAAGGACATTGGAGCGCCGCCGCAGACCCGAAAGCCCGGCCTGATCAGGTCGGCTCCGTCCCACCTGCGGCACCTTCCATCATGATCTGGCGCCGCATGGCTTCGAACGTCGTCGGAGTCCAGTGAGCGGGCCGTTCGGTTTGTGTCCCAGCCCCACACGTCCGAACGGCCTGCAATGATGGACCTCGTGGTGACACTCGCGCTCACATGTTGATCGCATCGTCTTGCGTCTGTAATGATACGGTAAGCCGCGGCCGCGAGTCTCCCGCAGCGACGGCTGAGCTGATCGCAAGGAGAACCCAATGAAACGAATTTGCGCGCTTATGATCGTGGCCTCGACCATCGCAGGCGCGATCGCGACGCCGGCCAATGCCGGTGGCAACCGCGGAGCGGCGGTGGCGGCCGGCGTCGTCGGAGGTCTGGCGATCGGAGCCCTGATCGGGTCTGCGGCAACCGCCCGTTCCGCGCCCACCTATGTCTACAGCTACGAGGATTATCCGCCGCCGCGGGTCGTCCATCGTCGTCACCGCGTCTATGAGTACGACGCGGAATACGGCAACTATGGCGACGGCTATGTGTCCGGCTACCGGGACGGCTATTCCGACGGATCCTGGGACAACGACTGAGACCGCCGCCCAAGGACAAGGTCCCGCCGACGCGGGACCTTGTCCTTGATCCGAATGTTCGGATCCGCTGACGAGGCTGCCGCGTCCAGCGTTGCCTCGACCTATGGTTCCTTCGGCCGTGTCACCAGGAATGCCACCACCGTTCGTGTGCATCCTGTCCAGCCGAGCAGCCGGGCCTGCACCGCGAACTCGCGCTTGACGTAGTTGCCGGATCCGGCGGCCGCCGCTTCCGCGGCGGCGATGCAATCCGCCTGGTCGCGGAAGCACAGCGAAATCCAGCCTCCGCTGCCAGAGTCCGCACCGGTCTGGTGGGCTGTGGTGGGCAGACCGTAAGCGGGATGATCGGCACTGTAGAAGGTGGTTGCGAGCGCAAGGCTCTCGGTGCCGCCGACATGCTCGAGCGGCTTCCCCGTCAACTCCCGCCATTGTCGCGTCGCTTCCCGCGCGGTCTGCTGGTAGAAGGTACGGCCTTCCTCATAGCCGTGCTTGTTGCGATAGAAGGCGTGGAGCGGCGCCGCAACGATCGCAGCCAGGACGGCGATCCCGGCCGTCAGCACCGCGATGTTGACGGTATGAAAGCGCGCGATCGGATAGCTGGTGGCGCAGGCGACGACCACGACGAACAGGAACAGTCCCTGCAGCGCCCATAGCGACGGCAGGTCGGTGCCCATGACCAGCGCGTTGATGACGGGCAGGCCGAGCGTGCCGATGGCGATATATGACAACAGCCGGAGGCCGTCGTTCAGCGCGGCCATCTCCGTGGAGAAAGACCTGATCCTGGCGCCGGCGACGATCAGCCAGGTCGCGGCCGGCACGGCCATCGCGGCCGCGAGCCCCAGCAGGAAGAACAGGGAATCCCGTAACGACGTGGACAGGTTGGACCTGGCGTGCAGCAGCGCGTACTGAATGGGGGCCGCATCGTTGGCGACGAGCCAGTCGAGATGCATCGACAGCGCGGCGAGGCCCACGACGCCGGAGATCCACGGCGATGCCGATGTGAAGTAGGCGCGTCGCTGCGGATGCGCCATGGCGGCGAATGCGAAGCTCATCACCAGAAAGATCGAGTAGTACTTGCCGAGCAGCGCGAGCGCGGCCGTCAGGCCGGCGGCCGCCGCCCAGGGCAGTGTTCGCGTTTCGAACGCGCGCAGGAAGCAGTAGGTGGCGAGCGGCCACGTCGCGAGCTGCACCGAGTTGGCGTTGAAGCGCTGTGCGTGAAACTGATAGGCCGGCGTCAGCATCAGCAGCAGCAGCACGATCACCCGCTTGTCCCCAGTGACGAAACGGCGCGAGACGAGATCGACGCACCACAGCGCCAGCGCCGCATTGGTCATCGCCATCAGGTGGAATGACCAGTCGGAGAGAGGGAAGACGGCGGTCCAGGCGCCGGCGATCCAGCCCATCAGCGGCGGATGCTTGTCGTAGCCCCAGGCGAACTGCCGTCCGAATGTCCAGGTCTCGAGAACGTCGGGATGCAGGCCGGCGCCGGCATAGGCGATCGAGAGATAGGCCGTCCACACGGCCACGAAGCACGTCAGCAGCAGCGGCACCGCCCAGCCGGCCTCGATGCCGTCCAGCCAGCGCAGGAATGGAATGCGCCAGGCCGCCGGATGGCTGTCCGACCGTTCAGCGACGGTCGAGAACGCAAACTCGTGGAACATGCCGGTGTGCATCAAAAATGGTGCGTCGAACGGGACGTTCGGTGAGCGGCCGCGGCCGATAATTGGGGGCGGACCGTCCGGTGTGTCCGGTCGATCATGCGGCAGGCTCCATGCGAGCGAATCCTCGGCGTTTGTTTGAGTGTGCCAGTCTCGGCCAAGACGATTACGAAAGGCTGACGCCGCCGGCTTGCCGGCCGATGGAAAAACGGATCATCGCGGCGGGGCACGTCATACGACCGCAATCGCGCCAGCCGAGAAGCGGTTCAGCTTGCAATCGGAGATGTCGCGATAGGGCCAGTGCCCGCCAGCAGCGTGGAGTATATGAGCTGCGCGCGATCGGCGCTGGCAGAACGAGTCAACTTCGCTTGCGCGATCGAAACAAAGGTATCAGAACGCCGCCGACGTAATCCTATTGTAATCCCTCCGTAATGATAGGAACAGCCGATTGTCGATGATGCGGGAGAATCGCGTGCGCGTTCTGGTCGTTGAGGATGACCCCCAGCTGGGGATCTGGCTGCGGGATGCGCTCGCGACGGCGTTCGGCTCGTCGGACATCGTCACGACGCTCGACGAAGGGCGTGCGGCGATCGCCGTGCGCAATTTTGAGCTCGTGGTGATCGACCGCGGCCTCCCGGACGGCGACGGGCTGGCGCTGTTGCCGGACCTGCGGCAGCAGAAGCCGAGCCCGGCGACGGTCGTGCTGACCGCGCTCGATGACCCCGCCGACATCGCGCGTGCGCTCGACGAAGGCGCCGACGACTACGTCGCCAAGCCGTTCGAGCCGATCGAGCTGGTGGCACGGGCGAGGGCGGTGCTGCGCCGGCTGTTTCTCGACCGCGGCGCGACGGTCTCCATCGCCAATCTGAGCTACGACATCGTCAATCGCGCCGTCTGCGTCGAGGACGTGCCCATCGTGGTGCCGCGGCGCGAGCTGGCAATCCTTGAGGCGCTGGTCCGCCGCAGCGGGCGGGTGGTCCTGCGCGAGACGCTCGAAGCCGCGGCCTACGGCTTTGAGGACGAGATCCAGTCGAATGCCATCGAGGCCCACGTCTCGCGGTTGCGCCGCCGGCTGCGCGAGGCCAATTGCAAGGCCGCCATCAGGCCGGTGCGCGGCCTCGGCTATCTCCTCAGCGGCGAGTGACGCAGGTGAGGTGGCAGAAGCTCAGCCGTATCCGCCGCTCGATCACGTTGCTCTCGGCGACGCTGATCGGGGTGGTCACCACCATCATGCTGATCTGCGCGGCCGCCCTGCTGATCCGGTTCGGCGGCGACGATGACGGCACATGGGGCGCCGCCGACGTCGCCGATGCGCTGAAGGAGGCCGTATCCCGCGATGCCGGCGGCCACCTGCTCATCAAGCAGACGTCGCGTCTCGACAAGATCATCCAGGATTTCCCGACATTCTGGTACGTCGTCTCCGACAAGAGCGGCGAGGTCAGCTACGGGCCGATTCCGAAATGGCGTCCGCACAAGCCTCCGTCGTCGCAGGACGGCACCAGCTTTCTGGCCTATGCGATCGATGGCGAGACGCGGAATTTCAAACGCATGACGGCCGTTCGGAATACGCCGGTCGGTGAGGTCTGGATCGAGACCGGCGGCGTCGCCTATACGTCGACGCAGCTGATGCTGGGCACGCTGACCGACGCGACGGTCGTTGCGCTTCCAATCATCCTGGTGCTGGTCGTGACGGTATTCGCGGCCCTGGTGTTCGTGCCGACGCTGATCGCGCGCCCGGTTCGTGCGGTGGCGCGCGCGGCCGAGATGATCGACGGCGTGCCGGACGGCCGACGGCTGCCCGAGCGGGACGCGCCGGCGGAATTGCTGCCGCTGGTCACCGCGTTCAATCGCGCCCTGTCGCGCATCGATCATGCCGCGGAGGCGCAGCGCAACTTCCTGTCCAACGCGGCGCATGAGCTGCGGACGCCGCTGACCAATGCGCGGACCATGCTCGAGGCAATCCCGGATGCTGGCTTGCGGGCACGTCTCGTCGGCGAGAACCAGAAGCTGTCGTCGATCGTCACCATGCTGCTGCAACTGGCGCGCATTTCGATGGAGCCGGTCGAGCTGACCGAGATCGATCTGGTGGCGCTGGCCCGGCGCGTCACGGCCGAGCATGTGCCGATGGCGCTGAAGGCCGGCCTCGAGATCGGCTTCGCCGGATGCGATGCGCCGGTCTCGATCCTCGGCTCGGAGCCCGCGTTGGCGGTCGCGCTCTCCAACCTGATCAGGAACGCCGTCATGCATGCCGGCGCCGGCGGTCCGATTCTCGTCGAGGTCGACGCGTCGGCGCGCCTGAGCGTGATCGATTCGGGGCCGGGCCTGCAGGCCGATCAGCCCGAGCGCCTGCTGCAGCCGTTCGAGCGCGGCCGCGCCCATGGCGACGGCATGGGGCTCGGGCTCTCGATCGTGTCGCAGGTCATGGCGACGCATCACGGCCGCGTGGCGTTGCGTGAGACGCCAGGTGGCGGCACCACGGTCGAGCTCAGCTTCGCGCCTGCCGCGCCTCAGCCGGGCGGTGCACCGGCGGCGGCCGAGGCGGCAATCCCGGCGGTCCGCCGCACAGCCGAGAAGGCCGCGCCGCCGCCGCGCTCCGTTTAACGATTCCGCGCCCCGACCTCGCGAGCCTCGCGCGGCCCGCGCTCAGCGCGGCTCCCTGCTCCGCTGCCACTTCAGGAAGTCGCTGTAGAGTCTCGCGGCCTCGTCCGGCGACATCCGCGCCTGCGCCTTGCGCTCGTCGAGAAACTTGCGGAATTCGGCCGGGTTGGCATCCTGGCCCGGCGACTGCATCGTGCGGGCGCCGTCGAGCCATTCCTGCGCCGCCTTGAAGCGGACCAGGCCCTGCACCGGCGCCGACAGCACGGTGTCGCGCCATTTCGGATGCCGCGGCGGCGATTGCAGCACCTGGATCTTGCCGAACAGCGCGTCGACGAACCGCGCCGTGCGGCGATAGCGCTCGCTGTTCTCCGGCCAATTGTAGACCATCAGCACGGTCGAGGCGGCGACGGTCTCGACCTTGGTGCCGGGCGGCACCAGGTTCGGATATTCCTCGGACGAGAACGACGACGGCAGATAGATGTCCTGCAGCGCGTGGTCATAGGGGATCGTCAGGAGATGCAGCCGGCCGCCCTCGTTCTTGATGCCCTTGATGATCGGCGCGTCCTTCGACACCGAGGCGATCCAGGCATCGCCCTGGCCGTCGATCAGCTTCTGCAGCCCGCCGGTCGGATCAGTCTGGGAGTCGATGTCGGCGCGGATGCCGAGCCGGCGGAAGATCGTGCGCGCCGCCGGCAGGCCGATCGAGCGCTCGGCGAACACCCGCCGTCCATTGAGATCCTCCAGCGAGCGGATCTCGCGCCGCGCGACGATGTGGACGTCGTTGTGGAAGAGCTGCGCGATGTAGCGCACGCGCTGCGCAATGTCTGGAATGTTGTATTCCGTCTTCACGAATTCCAGCGCGTCGGTGGTGACGAAGCCCATGTCGATGTTCTTCAACATGATGATGTCGATGAGGTTCTGCGCCGAGCCCCTGCCGAGGATCGGCAGCACACGCAGGCTCTCGCCCTCGTCGAGCACTGCGGCCATGTCGGAGCCCATGACCGACATCGGCCCGCCGATCGGCGCGGTGATCACGGTGACGGTGCCGGAGTTCAGCGCCTCGCGGTCCGGCAGCGTACCGACGGCGCCGCCGGTCGGCGGGCGCGGCGGCAATTGCTGCGCTCGGGCGCTGCCAGCCAGCGCCACGAGGGATGACAGAACACATGCAAATACGAATGCGCCAACAGCTACGCGCGCGACACGATTCACCGAACGCTTCCTCGATACATTCTAACTTGACAGTGGACTTAGCAGTTCGATCCCGGCCGAAGTTTGGCCGTGAGGTGGCGATCCGCGAGATGCTGCAAAGTCGCCCGGCCTGCTTCACGGCTGTGCTGAAAATGCGGTGCAGGAGCAGCGTGATCAAGTGTCGCGATCAAGGACCGGCGCTGAGCGCGCCGAATCCTCGATCACAGGCCGTGTTCGGTGGAGAACGATCGCACTGCGTGCGTGTCGAAACGTCGCATGCTCGGCGCTGAATGATGGCGCCGCGCGCCGGCGCTCACGCGCTGGCCGCGTCGAGCCGCGCGACCTGATCCGCAGTCAGCGCGAGCTGCGTCGCCGCCACCAGGGTGTCGACGTGCTCGGGCCTGGTGGCGCTGGCGATCGGCGCCGTCACCGACGGCTTCGCCAGCAGCCACGCCAGCGCGATCGAGGCCTGTTGCGCTCCGGTCTCCCTTGCGACCGCGTCCAGCGCGGCGAGGATGCGCATGCCGCGCTCGTTCATGTATTTCGGGATGCCGCGCTGTCCGCGCGGGCTCTTGCCGAAATCGGCCTCCGAGCGATACTTGCCGGTGAGGAAGCCGGCGGCCAGCGAGAAGAAGGTGATGACGCCGACGCCGTAGCTCTCGCAGACGCGTTGCAGCGCGCCTTCGTAGGATGCGCGCTCGGCGAGGCTGTATTCCGGCTGCAGGCTCTCATAGCGCGGCAAGCCGCTCTTCGCCGCCAGCTCGAGCGCGGCCTGCAGCCGCTCTGCCGAGAAGTTCGAGGCGCCGATCACGCGCACCTTGCCGGCCTTGATCAGCCTGTCATAGGCCGCCAGCGTCTCCTCCTGCGGCGTCGTCTCGTCGTCCTTGTGCGACTGATAGAGATCGATCACGTCGGTCTGCAGCCGGCGCAGGCTGTCCTCCACCGCGCGCGCGATGTAGTCGGCCTTCAGCCCGACCTTGCCGTCACCCATGTCCATGCCGACCTTGGTGGCGAGGATGATGCGATCGCGGTTGCCGCGCAGCTTCATCCACTTGCCGATGATGGTCTCGGACTCGCCGCCGCTGTGGCCGGGCACCCAGCGCGAATAGACGTCCGCCGTGTCGAGGAAGTTGATCCCGGACTCCAGCACCTTGTCGAGCAGGCGGAACGAGGCCGCCTCGTCCACCGTCCAGCCGAACACGTTGCAGCCGAAGCAGAGGGGCGGAACGTTGAGGCCGGAACGGCCGAGCGGGCGCATCTTCATGGGAGGCTCTCGATCTGAATGATGTTGGCTGCATCCATCGCGGACGCCTGCCGCAGATTGCCGTCATTCGTCGCGCGAGACCAGCGCGGCAGGAGCATGGCGGGCCCGCCCGGCCGCATCCAAACCGTGGCGCGGCTGCCCCGAAGAGGTTCCGGCAGCGTCAGACTTTTCACTCACTTGCCGACGATGGTTGCGGCCTGCGAACGCCTCGCAGCTGGAGACGCGAGGCCATGAGTGAGGAGTCCGTCTGATGAACACGCTGACCTATGACCAGCTCGGGCTGAGCTCAGATGGCCTCATGATGCCCGATCCGGCCGCGGCGGCGAAGAACACGACGACCAATATGGCTGCGGCCGCCCCGCCGGTCGTGCTGCCGCCCGGCGCGGTGTCGGATCCGGTGGTGCATGCCGACGGCTCCGAGACCGTCTCGGTTCACACCGGCGGTCTCACCTTCAACCTCACCTTCGATGCCGCCGCTGCTGCCGCGCCCGAAAGCTTCCGCGCCGGCGTCGAGCAGGCTGCGGCGATTCTGTCCTCGGCGATCACCGATCAGGCCACGGTCAACCTCGCGATCGATTTCGCCGGCACCGGCGGCGGCGCCGGCGCCAATGTCTCCAATGGCGTCCTCGCCAGCTACGCGCAGCTCCGAACCGATCTGCAGGACCACGCGGCGGCTGGCGACACGGTGTTCGACAACCTGCCGACGGGGCGGGCAGTGCAGGGCCATTCCCAGGTGTTCGTCGCCAACGCCCAGGCCAAGGTGCTCGGGCTCATCGATCCAAACAGCACGACGACGGAGGACGGCTTCGCCGTCTTCAACACCGACATCCCGACGCAGTCGCTGGTCGGCGTCGCACTGCACGAGCTGTCGCATGCGCTGGGACGCGTGCCGTCGCCGGGCAATCTCGACATCTTCGACCTGTTCGACTTCACCAAGCCGGGACAGCATCTGATCAACAACAGCATCAGCTCGGCGCCTCCCGCGTATTTCTCGCTCGACGGCGGGCTCACCAAGATCGCCGATTACGGCCAGATGTCGGACCCGGCCGACTTCCTCAACACCGGCATCCAGGGCGCCCGCGATCCCTTGAACGAGTTCTACAATCCGACCACGTCGCAGACGCTGTCGCCGATCGATCTCGTGGTGCTGGAGACGCTCGGCTACAATATCGCGACCCCCGACACGCAGGCGCTGCTCGCCCAGATCCCGCACGCCGCCGGGGTCGCCGCACCGGTGCAGACGCCGCAGCAGGCCGTCGCGATCGCCTCCGCCGTGGCCGCCGAGACGGCCGCCAGCCTCACCAAGCTGGGCGATGCCGCCGGCGCCGCGCAGGTGCTGGCGAATGCCCAGGCCGATGCTGCTGCGCTGAATGGCACCGATGCCGGCGCGAACCATGACCACGCAACGGCCTATGCGTCCTATTCCGCCGAGCCGCACCACGATCCGATGATGCTCGCGATGCATCTGCACGCGATCAGTGCGAACTGAGGCGGTCGCTACCAGCAGAGGATTGATTGGGCGCGAGAAGGTCATCGCGTAGTCGATCTAGGTCATGCCCGCCATTTCATCGTCGTCATGGCCGGGCTTGCCCCGGCCATCTCCGTCACACTCGCCTGAACTGAAAGGCGTGATGTAGCCAAGCGATCGGGCGGATCGGAGGTGCGGTCCGCTCACGATCAATCGCCATGTGTCCGACGCGACAGGTCAGGATCGCTCGCGGTCGCGTTGTCGGTTGAGTTGACGCAAATAGCTCAAACCGCAGACGGTCAGCCGGCCGGGATCATCCACGCCCTGATCGGCCATCCCGCGCATGTGCCGCGCCGGCGCGCGCCGCGTCGCCTGGTCCAGATCGTGTCTGGCCATGCGGCGATAGATCTGCATCGCTCGCGAGAGCGGCTTGGCAAGTTCGATCCGAGGCATCGAAGTCAACGGAAGCCGGCGGCGATCGTTCCGAATGCCGGCCCATCATCGGAGCCAACTGGTGCGCCGCTGATTTCGCTCACGCGCAAACGATGCGGATGGTCCCCGCGTTCGGCTCCTACCGATAGACGACGATCGCTGCTGGCGGGTTGACCTCAACCTCAGTCTCCGACCGCCATGTCAAGACATCTCCGGGGCAAAAGCACCAAGTCTGGACGCGTCGCATATTGCATGGTTCACGGGAACTCGCGTATCCTTCAGGTAGCGTGAAGACGACGGTGATCACTCGGGGCGAGGCGATCGTTGGGCGCTGGGGGACGGTTCATGGGAATGAAGTTCGCTTTGCGTGCGGCGCTGACGGCGGCTGCCATGGCGCTGCTCGGTGGATGTGCGACGTCGCCGGAGGGCCTGAATTCGCGCGACGTTGCCGATAGCAGAAGCTTTTCCGAAAGCTACGAGGAAATCTACCGCCGCTTGATCGAGACCGGCAAGCGCTGCAATCCGCCCGTCCCGGTCTTCAGTCCAGGCAACCCGGCCCAGGGACAGATCGAAGCCGAAGGCGAACTGCACCGCGACCGCGGCTTCGCGGAGTTTCGCCTGGTCGCCGGCAGCTATGGGATCCGGATGAACTACTTCGTCGCGGCGCGCATCGAAAAATCCGGCTCTGGATCCCGCGTGACCATCAAGGTCAGCAACCCGATGGGAGCAGGCCCCCTGAGCAGCCGCATCTATCGCTGGGCCGGTGGGGACTCGAGCTGCTAGCGCGGGCGGCGTGCCTTGATCAGGATCGTTATCAGGATCGTTCGCGGCCGCGTTGGCGGTCGAGCTTGCGCAGATAGCTGAGGCCGCAGACGGTCAGCCGGCCGGGATCATGCACGCCTTGTTCGGCCAGCCCGCGGATATGCCGCGCGAGGGCGCGTCGCGTTCCCTGGTCGAGATCGTGTCCGGCCACGCGGCGATAGATCTGCATCGCGCGAGAGAGCGGCTTTACAAGTTCGATCTGAGGCATCGGGTCCAACGGACGGCGACGGCGATCGTTCCGATACATCAGGGCACAGCCGCCGGCTTGGCTGGGCGCAGCGTGAGAACGATGGGAACGGCGATCGCGTAGATGGCGACGACCGACAGCCAGATCGCCCCGGGCCAATCGTCCCTGACGACGAAGTACAGACTCGAGAAGCCGAGCGGCGCAACGATCGATGCGAGGCTGACCGTGGAGGCGAGCACGCCCTGGAGTTGCCCCTGCAAATCCTCGTCCACCTGCCGGGTGGCGATCGACTGCAGGGCCGGCATGCCCATGCCGCCGAGCGCGAACAGCGGCATGGCGCCAAACACCATCCAGCTCTGGTTGGCGAACGCCATGGCGGTGAGGGCCGTGCAGACACAGGTCACTCCGGTCAGGATGGCGCCGCGCTCGGTCAGCAACCTCACGGCCGGACCGGGAAGGAATATTTGGGCCAGCATCTGGCACACCCCGAAGGTGCCGAGCGACAGGCCGATCCAAAGACCGCTCCAGTGGAAGGTGTCGCCGCCCCACAGCGCCCAGCAGACGCCATAGGCCTCGCCGGTCGCGCTGAACAGGAAGAAGAGGAGAACGACCGGAAGCAGGCTCTTGACGGCGAACACCCAGCGCAGTGGCCGCAGCGGGTTCAGAACTGCGATCTCGATCTTGCTAGGGTCCGGTGGTCGCGATTCCGGCAGCATCAGCAACGCCAGCAGGACGTTGCATCCGTTCAAGGCCGCCGCCACGACGAACGGCAGCCGCAGCCAATGGTCGCCGAGCGCGCCGCCAAGCACGGGCCCGATGATGAATCCCATGCCGAACATCGCATTGAGAAGGCCGAAGCGGCGGGCCCGCTCGTCCTCGCGCGAGACGTCGGTGATGTAGGCCGTGGCCACCGAGACGTTGGCGCTGGTGACGCCGGCGATGGCGCGGCCGAGCAGGAGCATCCAGAGATCGGGTGCAGCGGCCAGGAACAGGTAGTTGACGATGGCGCCGGCCAGCGAGACCAGCAGCAGCGGGCGCCGGCCGAGCCGATCGCTCAGCGAGCCCAGCACCGGGGCGCAGATGAACTGCATCGCGGCGTAGAGCGCCGTCATGACGCCGAGAAGGAACGCCACGTCGCCGGCGTGGGTCACGTCGTGCAGCAGCGACGGCAGGATCGGAAAGATCAGCCCAATGCCGACGGCATCGAGCACGATGGTGAGATAGATGACGGCAACAGCCCTGGTCATGGCGCGCTCCGGTTCACGCGAGCCGATGGCGCAAACACGCGCGACCGCTCGCTGGAGCCTGACGATCTGTCAGGCGATCGATGTGTGGGAGACGCTGGGCCGGTCCATGCCAAAAGGCAGATGGACGGCTTGTACTCGGCCGCAGGCAACGACCGCTTTTCGCGACAGGCGCCGTCTACACGCCGAGATCGGGCGGCGCAAGCCGCTTTTTCCGAACGACGATCGGTGCATTCAATGCATATTCATCGATCCATCGCCGGAGCTCTGGCTCAATCTGCAGACCGACTACGACGTCAGATCGCGAGGCGCGATCTCGGCAAGATTCTCGATCGCATCGAGACGGTGAACAAGCCGCTGGCGGTTTGAGCGGACAGGTCGGGCGATGGCAGGCGGACGTGGATGGGCTGCGCGGGACGTCTCGTGATTCGCCCAGCAATGCGCCGTATCTTCACTGCACTCCTGGCCGGTCATCGAGAGTCCCCGTCCTGCCACCATGCGGCTGCGCGTCGTCACGCGTCCTCGGCTGGACGTCGCGTTGGATCAACGGGGTGAGCAGGTGCTCGGCGAGGTAGAGGGACGCAAGCGGTCGCAGGTGCGCATTATCGAAGCTCACGAGACCCTCGCGCCGGTTGCGATCGAGATAGATGAGGCAGCCTTCTCGATTGCAGAAGAAATCATAAAGGCTCTGGTACTCGAACGGTTCGTTGGCCTGGAGCTCGTTTCGAAACGCCTTGTCGATGCCAAGCGCATGCTGGTCGAGGTGCGTCGAGATTCGTGCCGGTGTGAACTGCCAATAGTGCTGCATGACCACCTTGAAGAGGAACGGCTCCCAATGAGGCGCCAGTCCGAGCACGATCACCCGTTTCACGCCGATCCGTTTGATGTCCCGAGATACCTCGCGCAGGTACTCCGTATCGAAGGAGTTGTTGAATGAGATGACCACGACATCAGGAACGACCTTTTTGATTGTCGACAGCGCAAAGGAGTTGGACATCTCGCAGTAGTCGGTCGTCAGTCGAGTCAGATCGATTGGGTGTGGACGGCACCCCGACGCATAAACGAGCAGCAGGGATGTATCGGACGGAAGCGTCTTCCGTAAGCCGTGGAAGAGATGCGCCGAATGAGAGTCGCCCCAGAGCAGCACCGTTCTGCGAGAGTGGCTGGTGTAGCAGTCCGGGCTGATGCCGTCCCGAGGGACGCGCGTGGGAAGCGCACTCTCGAAGTTGTAGAAGTTGCATTGGTTCTGGTTGATTTCCACCAGCTCTTCCCGAGCCGGCGACACGCCCGTGCGGAATGAGTCGAAATAGGCTGCGTAGCTGTTCAGATCGCCCGGCTTGAAGGTCCAGCCGTAGGTCATGGTCAGGGCGCCGATTCCTGCGAGCGTCGCCGAGGCACCGCAGAGCAGTGGGACCGACCGCAAGGGCGATTGCCCAAACCGGATCGGACGTTCCAGAAATCGATAGGTGATCCAGGCCAAACCGGCGCTTAGCGCGATGACGCCGGATCGAAGCGGTGCGGAACCCGCCTCGCGCATCCAGGCGCGAGTAAGGACGAGCAGAGGCCAATGCCAGAGATAAAGCGGGTAGCTGATCAGCCCGATTCCGACCAGGAAAGGATGCGAAAGAACGTGTCGGGCGACCCAGCTATACGGTCCGGCGCCGACGAGCATGCAGGTCGCTGCGACAGGCAGCAGGGCTGCCCACCCGGGAAATGGAGTACTTCTCGAAATCAGGATCAGGCTCGCCGCCAATAGGACCATTCCTGACGCCGCGAGCCGATCGGAAACGGGTGATCGATGCCCCGTGTCAGGGACAGCGCCTAAGAGCGGCCGGGTGTATGGGGACGACGCGATCGCCAGCAGGCCGCCTGCAAACAGCTCCCATGCTCGCGTAAGCGGGGAGTAGAAGGCCTCGGTCGGGCTGGTGCCCATGGCTTTGATGTTCAGCAGAAATGACCCGACGAGCAGCAGCCCCACGAGGTACGGCAGGGCGCGCTTCCTCGTCCGCCAGCACAGCCACAGCAGCACCGGCCAGAGGATGTAATATTGCTCTTCGATGCCCAGCGACCAGAGGTGAAGCAGCGGCTTCGTTTCCGCGGCCAGGTCGAAATAGTTGGCCTCCTTCCAGAACAGCAGGTTCGCGGCAAATCCGGCGCTCGCCGCAACTTGCTTGCCGAGCTCCTTGTATTCGTCGGTGTAAAGAAGAATGCATCCGAGCAGGAGGGTGACGAGAAGAACCGCGATGAGGGCGGGGAAGATGCGCTTGACGCGACGCGCGTAGAAGGTCCGAAGACGAAATGATCCGTTCGCCAGATCCGCAACGATGATCGAGGTGATCAAGAACCCGGATATGACGAAGAAGATGTCGACTCCGATGAATCCGCCGCGAAGCACATGCGGAAAGGCGTGGAAGGCGACGACGGACATGACTGCGACAGCTCTCAGTCCGTCGATATCCGGCCTGTAGGCCGTGCCGACCACGGGAACCGGTTTCGAGCCGGCCACTGGCGCGTGCATGTGCGCTCTCTCCCCAAAAGAACGTTCGGCTTCTAATCGTCTTGGCTGCAGTCAATTTCGCGAAAATGTCTGTTGTACAATTATGGCGGACAGCGCGTGGCAAACGCAATCATGAATGAGCGTCGTGAGGAGGCGGTCGCCATCGGTGGCGAACGTCGGCCTGTCGGTGCTCATCAGTTCTCTGACGGCCCGACGGGCAATTCCCGCATCCCCATCATGCGCAAATTGCCCGTCGAGCCAGTTTGTCGCACGTCGTTCGGCTTGCATCGTCGGGCAAATCGCGACGATCCTCTCGGCCATCCCGCTCGCGATGAAGAGGGGCGTTTCGGCCGATCGTCACGGAGCGTAGCAGCGGGGAGCGTTGGACGTGTCGGGTTCGGGGCTCTGCGCAAGCGGGCCGACGAATGAACCCGGTGCGTACGGTCAAGTCGCGTGGTCCTGGCCTCCCGATGCTGAGGTCAAGCCGGTTGATGAAGCGGAGACGCGTCTCGCCGGTGATGGGGGCAAGACAGCCCGGTCCCCAGGGAGATCGCGAAGCAGCCGTTAAAACCAGCGCGCGGGGAAGGCCGGGTCGTCCGGCTGAACCGTGGTACCTGCCGCCTGCATTTTTTTCCGCAGGCGGGCCACGGACCTCAGTCGAGGTCCGGTCTTCCCCGCGCCCTCTCGTTTCTCGAGGGCGATGTCGGCAGCATGACCTGGGCGCGAATGGCGTCGCGGGACTGCGGTGGGCTGTTTGGAGAAATCGTGCAGTGGATGTGGTGCGTGGGCGCGGATACGTCGCGCTCGCGATGCTCATCACGCCTGTGAGGTGGAACGGCCATGCGACACACTCAGTGTCGTCCCGGCCTTGAGCCGGGACCCATCACCACCGGCGGATGTGTGAGGCACGCTGGTGGCTCAGGATGTGCCCAACACGTCTCCCTGTGGTTATGGATCCCGGATCTTCGCGCGCGATGCGCGCTCGTCCGGGACGACGGGGGAGTGTGGGGCGCGGGCTTGCCCTTGACGCCGAGATCGGAGGTCGTCCAGCGCGGACTACTTCCTGATCCGCACACCCTTCGTCGTGAAACGCTGCGGTCGCTGCTCCGGGCGCACCGGCCGCCGTGTCGTTGCGGCCTTGCCGGTGCCCGGCGGCTGATGCGCCGGCACCAGTTGCTCGGGGCGCGAGCCGATCAGGTCGCTGCGGCCCATCGCCCTGAGCGCATCGCGCAGCACCGGCCAATTGTCGGGGTCGTGATAGCGCAGGAATGCCTTGTGCAGCCTTCGCTGCCGCAGGCCCTTGATGGCTTCGACCTTGTCACTACCGCCGTGACGCACGCCGCGCAGCGGGTTGACGCCGGTGTGGTACATCGCCGTTGCGGTCGCCATCGGCGACGGCAGGAAGGTCTGGACCTGATCGGCGCGGTAGCGGTTCTTCTTCAGCCACAGCGCGAGGTTCATCATGTCCTCGTCGCTGGTGCCGGGATGGGCGGCGATGAAATACGGGATCAGGTAGTACTTCTTGCCGGCCTCCTTGGCGGCGGCGTCGAACATCTGCTTGAAGCGGTCATAGCTGCCGATGCCCGGCTTCATCATCTTGTCGAGCGGGCCGCGCTCGGTATGCTCCGGCGCGATCTTGAGATAGCCGCCGACGTGATGCGTGACCAGCTCCTTGATGTAGGCCGGGCTCTCGACCGCGAGGTCGTAGCGCACGCCGGAGGCGACCATCACGCGCTTCACGCCCTTGACCTCGCGCACCTTGCGATAGAGCCGGATGAGGTCGTCATGCGAGGTGTTGAGGTTCGGGCAGATCTCGGGGAACACGCAGGACGGCCTGCGGCAGGCGGCTTCGACCTTGGGGTCCTTGCACGCCATCCGGTACATGTTGGCGGTGGGGCCGCCGATGTCGGAGATCACGCCGGTGAAGCCCGGCGTCTTGTCCCTGATACGTTCGATTTCCTGCAGGATCGAGCCTTCCGAACGGCTCTGGATGATGCGGCCCTCATGCTCGGTGATCGAGCAGAAGGTGCAGCCGCCGAAGCAGCCGCGCATGATCGTCACCGAGAACTTGATCATGTCCCAGGCCGGGATCTTGGCATCGCCATAGGACGGGTGTGGCGCGCGGGCGTAGGGCAGATCGTAGACGCTATCCATCTCCGCCATGGTCAGCGGGATCGGCGGCGGGTTGAGCCAGAGGTCGCGGTCGCCATGACGCTGCACCAGTGGACGCGCATTGCCCGGATTGCTCTCCCGGTGCAGCACGCGCGAGGCGCGGGCATAGGCTTCCTTGTCGGCCTCGACCTGCTCGCAGGACGGCAGCCGGACGACGACGTCGCCCTTCTCGCGCGCAGCGCCTTCGTCGGCGGAGTCGAGATCGTCGGCATGCAGCTCGACAAAGCCCTCGGGCACCTTGCGGAACAGCGCGGTGCCGCGCACCGACTGGATGTCCTTCGGCGCTTCACCGCCGGCGATCCGGTGCGCGACCTCGATCACGGCGCGCTCGGCATTGCCGTAGATCAGGATGTCGGCCTTGGCGTCGGCGAGCACCGAGCGGCGAACCTTGTCGGACCAGTAGTCGTAATGCGCGATGCGGCGCAGCGACGCCTCGATGCCGCCGAGCACGACGGGCACGTCCTTGAACGCCTCGCGGCAGCGCTGGGCGTAGACCAGCGTGCAGCGGTCCGGCCGCTTGCCGCCTTCGCCGCCGGGCGTATAGGCGTCGTCGCTGCGGATGCGGCGGTCGGCGGTGTAGCGGTTGACCATGGAGTCCATGTTGCCGCCGGTGACGCCGAAGAACACGCGCGGCCTACCGAGCGCCTTGAACGGCTCGGCGGAGTGCCAGTCGGGCTGCGAGATGATGCCGACGCGAAAGCCCTGGGCCTCGAGCAGCCGGCCGATGATCGCCATGCCGAAGGAAGGATGGTCGACATAGGCGTCGCCGGTCACCAGCACGATGTCGCACGCGTCCCAGCCGAGCGCGTCCATCTCCTTGCGGCTCATCGGCAGGAACGGCGCAGGCTTCAGGTCCGCGCGATGGCGCGGCCAGGAACTCAGCGGTGGGGCGGTGAGGGCGATGTTCATCGCCCACGCATAGAGCCGCGGCGCTGCGAGTTCAACCGAAGCCCCGGTCGCAGGCGAGGGCAGGTGGTCAATTTGTCCGGAATGGTTCCCGCGGCGTTGCGCGGCCGACCTGACGTCGCAGTTCCTGCCGTCTCAGTTGAGGTGATGCGACGCGCCGTTGCGGCGCTTGAGCCAGCCGTGCCCGAAATAGGCCAGCAGCGCGGCTGCCGCGAGCATGATCCAGATCGAGGGCATCTTCGAGCGCGGGCTGCCGCCGGCCTCGCCGACCGTGACGGGCTCGGTCACCGACACCAGCCGCAGGCCGGCGGCGTCGGTCGCGCGGCGCATGTCGGCGATGGCGGAGTGGGGCAGCGGGTCGGCGGCGAACAGCCGACCTGTCGCCGGCCCCGGCTCGTCCGACGCGGCGAGGTCGCTCGGTGGCGGCTCGATCGAAGACTGCGCGGCCTGGCTGCCGGAGGGCAGCTGGGCGAAGGAGTTCAGGTTGGCCGGCCGATGCGGCTTCGGTCCGTGCTGCGCCATCCGGTCCGGCTTCTCGGCCCTGTCCATTTTCTTGGGCGTCATGCTCTGCGGCACCGCGACCCGCACCTGAGGCCGCGAATAGGACGCCGGCTGGGTGACGGCCAGCATGCGGTTGGACCAGGCCATATAGGCCTTGCAGAGATCGTTGCAGTACTGGCCGTTGACCATGTCGCCGTTGGCGGATCCGGCCTGCGCGGCGCCGGGCGCGGCAATGCAGATGACGGAGACCAGCGCGGCGACCGCTCCGAGCCTCGACGATGTCAAAACAGGCAATGCGCTCAACTGGCCGATCATCGCAATTTCCCCCGTCGCGGTTTCACGCCGTTTGGGGAATAACGACAGGCGGAATGGTCGAGAGTTGGATCAGATCGCGTCAACATCCGGATGAGTTGAGGTCAATTTGCTGATGCGAGGCGTTATCAATAATGGGCGGGCTTTGCTGTTCGACATCGACGGCACGCTCGCCGACACCGATGCGCTGCATCTGCAGGCCTTCAACGCGGTGTTTGGGCCGTATGGCCACGTGTTCGACCGCGCGCGGGCGGCCCGCGAACTGCTCGGCCGATCCAATTTGTCGATCTCCGCCCAATTTCTGCCGGATGAGGCGCCCGAGCGGCGCGCGGCGGTCATGGCGCAGAAGGAGGAGGTGTTTCGCAGCCTCGCCGCCGGCGCGCTGCAGCCGTTGCCGGGCCTGACGGCGCTGCTCGATCGGGCCGCGGCGGCGGCGATTCCGGTGGTGGCCGTGACCAACGCGCCGCGGGCCAATGCCGAGCTGATCCTGCACGGCCTCGGGCTGATGGACCGGTTTCGCGCCGTGATCATCGGCGACGAGTTGCCGCACGGCAAGCCGCACCCGCTGCCCTATCTGGAAGGCCTGCGTGCGATCGATGCCGTGCCGGAAAGGTCGGTCGCCTTCGAGGATTCCCGCGCCGGCATCGCGGCGGCGACGGCGGCCGGCATCGCGACCGTCGGCATGCGCACCAACCTTGGTCACGACGAACTGATCGCGGCGGGCGCGGCGCTCACTGCGGCGGCGTTCGACGAGGCCGACGTCCTGGATCTGGTGATGGCGCGGCTGGGAGAGAGAATGTGAGCCATGACCCGCTTCCGGCGACGATACCGCCGGCGGCGGAGCTGACATGTCGCTGACATCGGGCAACAGCTTGCGGTCACCGTCCTTGCGCGATGGTCTCGACGAACGTGGCCGCCGGGTTGGCCGTCACGAGATCAAGGTGAGACGCATGCGCAAGTTGTTGATCGCGGCTGGTCCCTCGGAACTGTCGTTCCGGCTGATGCTGCAGGTCGATGAGGAGGGATCCGCGTCCAGTCAGCGCGGCCGGCGCGGCAGCGGAGCCGGGCGAGCCAAGCGCGCCGATGGCCGCGCCAAGCGGTCGGCCCGGCGGTTTCGCTGGGCGCGGCCGTCGCGCGCAATGGCCGCCATCATTCGCGGCTTGCGGGCGACGCTGCAGGCTCTCTCTCCCGTGGAGATCCCGAGCGATGGGAGCGTACGGCAGGAGAGCTTGCGGGACATGTCGCCGGTTGCGCCGCGGCTTCGCGTCGTCAGAGGCTGCGGAGGAGCGCGCGAGGCCGCCGCCGTGCCGGCCGCCGCGCCCAATGCGATCTTCTGCGCTGCGGCCACGCCCCGCCATCACGTCCGGTCGATGGACACGCCACGCGCCCAGCGCCGGCGGCTGCGCGCGCGCTGATCGCGTCACCGCATGCGTGCCCTGCATGCTCTGTCCGTCGCACCTTGCTTGTCCGCAGCCCGATGCCGTGATTGAAACGGACGGTGCGCGCCAGGCTCGCTGTGCTCGCCTCGCAGGAGGACGGATCGATCATGTTCGTGGCGCGTGTCCTGTCGGTGGCTGCCGCCCTGCTGCTCGTGACCGCTTGCCTCGCGGCCGACACGCCCGGCGAGACCAGGGGCACGGTGCTGGAGCCGTCGTCGGCGAATCTCGCGCTGACCTGGAGCTTGGCCCATGTGGTGTTGCCGGCGGCGCTCGTCGGCGGACGGCGCTGGGAGGGGCATGCGGAGGACGCGCCCGACGTGATCGGGATCGCGCCGCTCGTGATCGTGATGCACGGGTCGAGCGGCGTCGCGCCGGCGGTGAAGGAGTTCCAGGCCTGGCTCGCCGATGAGCTCGGCGTGGCGTCGGTGGCGCCCGACAGCCTCGCGATTCCCGACCGGCTGACCTACGCCTCGCCGGTCGACGTCGCGATCTATGAGCGCGTCCACGCCTTGCGGCTGGCCGAACTGGAGAACGCGCTGAAGGCGTCGCGCGATTGGAGCTGGGTGGACCGGCTGCGGATCGTGCTGGCAGGCACCAGCGAGGGCGCGGTGGCGGTCGGCCGCTACGCCGGCAAGGATGTGGCGGCGCGGCTGATCTATTCGTGGTCGTGCGAGGACAACTACTTCGTCACCGCGCCCAGGCTCGGCATCGGCCCAAAGGAGCCGGTGCTGAACGCGATCTCGGCGCGCGATCCGTATTTCTCCGCGGCCAATCCCTGGAACAAGGACCGCGCCGTCACCGGCTCCTGCGCCGCCGCGCTCAAAGACGATGCGAAGGCGGAGGTGATGGTGATCGATGCCGACGTGCACACGATCCTGAACCGGCCGGAGGTGCGCGAGCGGAGCGCTCGATTCCTGCGCGGCGTGCTGGAGCCCTGATCGGGCGGGCGGAGGATTGACGAGTGCTGAGACTGCTCGTGCTCGAAGGCAACTCGCTGGACGGCCGGCGCCGCTGGGCCGAGGTCGCCGGCGCCACGCCGTCGGAGAGCTACGCGGCCGTGCTGCGCGCGCTGGCGCCGGACGCGGTGATCGACATCGCCACACCCGCCGATGCCGATGCGCGCCTGCCGCAGCCGATCGAGGCCTATCAGGGCATCGTCATCACGGGATCAGCGCTCAACATCTATCAGCGCGAGCCGGAAGCGCTGCGCCAGATCGAGCTGGTGCGGACGATCTTCGCGCGGGGCGTGCCGATGTTCGGCTCATGCTGGGGACTCCAGCTCGCGACCGTGGCGGCCGGCGGCGAGGTGTCGCTCAATCCGGCCGGCCGCGAGGTCGGCTTTGCGCGCAAGATCGCGCTGACGGATGCGGGCCGCGATCACCCGATGCATGCGGCGCGGGGTGCCGTGTTCGATGCACCGGCGATCCACAGCGACATCGTCACCCGGCTGCCGCCGGATGCGACGGTCACCGCGCACAATGCCATGAGCGAGGTGCAGGCCGCGGAGATCCGCAGCGGCCCCGGCCGGTTCTGGGGCGTCCAATATCATCCGGAATTCAGCCTGCAGGACGTCGCCTGGGTGATTCGCCGCATCGGCCAGCCGCTGGTCGAGGAGGGCTTCTTCGTCGATCCGGCGGAGCTCGAGCGCTACGCAGCCGATCTCGCCACCCTGCATCACGACCGCGCCCGGCGCGACATTCTGTGGCGGCTCGGGCTCGACCAGGACGTCGCGAATGACGGGGTCCGGCAGGCCGAGATCAGCAACTGGATCGCCTCGCTCGCGTGACGCTGAGAACGCTACCGCATGAACTGAATGATGAGCGGCGCCAGCGCCACGTTCATCAGCCCGACCAGCACCATCACGAGGCCGGCGATCGCGCCTTCCTCGCGGCCGATCTGGTGGGCGCGCGCGGTGCCCGCGCCATGCGCGCCGACGCCAAACAGCGCGCCCTTGGCGAGCGTCGAGCGCAGTGGCAGCCGCGCCAGCACGACGTCGCCGACGGCGGCGCCGATGATGCCGGTGAGCACGACGAACACGGCGGTGAGATCGGGGATGCCGCCGATCTCGCCTGAGACTTCCATCGCGAACGGCGTGCTCATCGAGCGCGGCAACAGGCTCAGACGCAGCTCGCCATCGATGCCGAGGACATAGGCCAGTGCCCAACTGGTCGCCACGGCGGTGAGGCTGCCCGCGACCATGCCGGCCAACAGCAGCGGCCAGCGGCGGCGGATCAGCGCGCGTTGCTCATAGATCGGCACGGCGAAGGCGACGGTCGCCGGGCCGAGCAGCGCCACCAGCCAATGCGTGCCGCGGATGTAGTCGCGATAGGAGACGTTGAGCGCGAGCGCCGCGATCATCAGCAGCGCGGGCGCCACCGCGAGCGGCATCAGCCACCAGCGCGGCCAGCGCCGGTGCATGCGCTTCGCCAGCAGATAGAGCAGGATCGTCGCGAGCGACCAGACCGCCGCCTGGATCAGCGGCTCACGCCACAGCGCGGCGAGGGTCATGACGCTCGGTCCAACGGTAGCAGAGGTCGACGGTGAGCGCAGTCACGCACATCACGGCGGTGGTGCTGACGACGATCAAGGCGAAGATCTTCAGGCCGAGCAGGCCGAACAGCTCGCGATGGTCGAGCAGCGCCAGCACCGCCGGCACGAAGAACAGCAGCATCTCGGCCAGCATCCAATTTGCGCCGCGCTTGATGCTGGCGACCTTCAATCCGCCTGCCAGGACCAGAGTGAGCGCCAGCGCCATTCCGATGATGCCGCCTGGCAGCGGCAGGCCGGTCGCCCGGGCCAGCGCCTCGCCGGCAGCCCAGAACAGGCCGAGCAGACCGATCTGCACCAGCCGGTTGCGGCGGAGCAGGCGATGAGCCCCAATGGAAATGCTGCGATGCATCATGTGGCGGCGTCCGTAAGTGATTGCGCGATCAAGGTATGCCGCATCGCAACATGTAGAAAGCGAATTGAATGAATGATATCAAGTCGAAAATCGAATACTGAGCCTGATTATGGAACTTCGAACCCTCAGGACCTTCGTCGAGGTCGTCCGCCAAGGCGGCTTCTCGCAGGCTGCCAAGGTGGTGTTTGCGACCCAGTCGACCGTGAGCAAGGCCGTAAAGCAGCTCGAGGACGAGCTCGGCCTGCCGCTTCTGGACCGGCTCGGCCACAAGAGCCGCATGACCGCGGCCGGCGAGATCGTCTATCGCCGCGCGATCCGGCTGCTGGCGGAGCGTGACGACCTGCAGGCAGAGCTCGCCGAACTGCGCGGCCTGAAGCGCGGCGTGCTGCGCCTCGGCCTGCCGCCGATCGGGTCGAGCACGCTGTTCGCGCCGTTGTTCGCGCTCTACCGCCAGCTCTATCCCGAGATCGAGATCCGCCTGGTGGAGCACGGCAGCGACCGGCTCAGCGAATTGCTGGCTGCAGGCGACATCGATTTTGCCGGCCTGCTGCCGCCCATCGCCGATGAGTTTGCCGCGCAGATCGTGCGCCGCGAGCCGCTGATGGCGCTCGTCTCTGTCAATCATTCGCTGGCCCGCCGCAAAACGATCACGCTCGCCGAGCTGCGCGACACGCCGTTCGTGCTGTTCGAAGCCGGCTTCGCGCTCAATCGTATTCTCCGCGAGGCCTGCCGCCGCAATGGCTTCGAGCCGGTGGTTGCTGCACGCAGCACGCAGATCGATTTCATTGCCGAGCTCGCCGGCGCCGGTCTCGGGGTTGCCTTCCTGCCGCGCATGATCGCGACCCAGCGCACGCAGGTGCCGATCAGTCTCGTCCTGCTTGACGAGCCCGGCACCGAATGGACGTTGGCGATGGCCTGGCGTCGTGGCGCCTATCTGTCGCCGGCCGCGGCGGCTTGGCTCCGGTTGGTGCGCGAGCGCGGCGAGGCGTGAGCATGAGTGCGGCGATGTCGCTTCATCTGCGAGGAACGTGCGGCGAGACGGTCGGTGTCGCCATGACGATTGGCGAGGACCTGAGCTCCACGCGTAGCTCGCAATGATCGAGCACTTGTCGCAACGACGCGAAAGCGGAGCCCGGAGAGGCGATCTCGGACGTGCGGACGGGAACGGCAAGAGCTGACGAAGGTTGCCTTCGCGCGCTGACTCGTTGATCTGCGCGAGTGGACAATCGATGAGTGAGGAAGATCACGAGCACCCAGATCGCAAACCGCGAGATCGCAGGGAGCTGCGCGACGCGGACGCTCCCGCGACGAAGCGGCCAGGCCCGGAAAGCATGCCTTCGGCTGGCCCGCATGCGCGGCCCGACCTGACCGACAAGGACAAGACTCCCGGCACTGGCATGTTGCCGGAGCCGGGCGACGCCAATCCCAGTCCCACAGGCTGACGTCCCGTGCGTGACTGAGTGCGCGGGAACCAGGGGTGCTTTGACGCGTTTCCGCCTGCTCCGAAAGAACGTGACACGCGCAGGCGTGCCGCGCGCTCATTGATTGAACCGGAGGGCAAGGATGTGCCGCTGGATCGCGTACCGCGGTGAGACGACCGCCTTCGAGCACTATGAGACCGAGCCGGAACACTCGCTGGTGACGCAGAGCATCCGCGCGCTGGAATCCACCGCAGGCACAAATGGCGATGGTTTCGGTCTCGGCTGGTACGGCGATCATCCCGAGCCCGGCCTGTATCGCGAGACACGTCCGGCGTGGTCCGATGAGAATCTCCGCTATCTTTGCCGGCACCTGCATTCACATCTGTTCTTCGCGCATGTGCGCGCCGCGACCGGCACGGCCGTGACCCGTCAGAACTGCCATCCGTTTGCCTGCGGCCGCTGGCTGTTCATGCACAACGGCTTCGTCGGGAGCTGGAACAGGCTGCGCCGCAAGATCGAGGCTATGATTCCGGACGCGCTGTATCCATCGCGGCTCGGCACCACTGATTCCGAAGCCGTGTTCCTCGCCATCGTCGGCGCCGGCATCGATCAGGACCCGATCGGTGCGACATCGAACGTGCTGCGCGCGCTCCGCCAGCTGGTCAACGAGGACGGCCTGCGTGAGCACCTGCGCTTCACGTCCGCCCTGTCGAATGGCCACGATCTCTACGCGTTTCGCTTCGCTGAGAATGATCGCGCCAACTCGCTCTACTACCGGGAAGATGGCGATCAAGTGATCGTCGTCTCCGAGCCTTTTGACAAGGAGCCGGACTGGATCGAGGTTCCGCCCGATCACGTGCTGGTCGCGCGCGCGTCCAGACCCGCCGAAATCGTTCCGCTATTTGCCACGGACTCTGCCGGTTTCGTCGCGGAACGCAAACGATCACAGAGGGTTGTCGGCGGCACATAACACAACAGAAACTGGATGATCCGCGATGTGCGGCATTTGTGGTGAAGTCAGGACTTCCGGACAGCCCGCGCTCGCGGCGCTCGGCCGAGTCAACGATGCGATGCAGGCGCGCGGTCCCGACGCCGCCGGCCTCTACGTGCAGGGCGGAATCGCGCTCGGCCACCGTCGTCTCAGCATTCTCGATCTATCAGCCGCCGCGCAGCAGCCGATGATCGATGCCGCGCTCGGCCTCGGCATCGTGTTCAATGGGTGCATCTATAATTTCCGCGAGCTGCGCGCCGAGCTGCAGGCGAAGGGCTATCGCTTCTTCTCCGACGGCGATACCGAGGTGATCCTCAAGGCCTATCATGCCTGGGGCAAGACCTGTGTTCAGCGCTTCAAGGGCATGTTCGCCTTCGCGCTGTGGGAGCGCGACAGCGGGCGCGTCGTGATCGCGCGCGACCGTCTCGGCATCAAGCCGCTGTACTACACCGAGGGGCCGGGCTTCCTCCGCTTTGCCTCGTCCCTGCCGGCGCTGCTCGCCGGTGGTGATGTCGACACCTCGATCGACCGAACGGCGCTGCATCATTTCTTCAGTTTTCACGCCGCCGTTCCGGCGCCCCGTACGATCCTCAATGGCGTGAAGAAGCTCGAGCCGGCGACGTTGCTGACGATCGAGCCCGATGGAGCGCAGCGCCGCGAAAGGTACTGGCAGTTCAGCGTCGGCGCGTCGCGCTCCACCGATCGCGCCATGAGTCAGGAAGAATGGTCGGATGCAATACTGGACGCGATGACATCGGCGGTGGACCGTCGCCGTGTCGCTGACGTGCCCGTCGGTGTGCTGTTGTCGGGCGGGCTGGATTCGTCGCTGCTGGTCGCGCTGCTGTCCAAGCTGGGACACGAGGACATCCGCACCTTCTCGATCGGTTTTGACGCGGTGGGCAAGCACACCGGCGATGAATTCCACTACTCCGACATCATTGCACGGACGTTCGGCACCAACCACGAGCAGATCAGGATCGGCGGCAACCGCGCGCTCGACGCCTTGCCCGATGCCATCGCCGCCATGTCTGAGCCGATGGTCAGCCACGACGCGGTCGCGTTCCATCTCCTGTCGTCGGAGGTCGCCAAGCGCGTCAAGGTGGTGCAGAGCGGGCAGGGCGCCGACGAGGTGTTCGGTGGCTACAGCTGGTATCCAGGCTTCCTCTCGGCCAACGATCCCGTTCAGCAATATCAGAATGCCTATTTCGACTGGACGCATTCGGATCTGCAGCGGCTGCTGGCGCCGGAGTTGCTCGGCGACGACGTGAGCCTGGCATTCGTGGAGCGCTTCTTCGGAGATCATGCCGGCGCCTCGGCGGCGGACAAGGTGCTGCAGATCGATGCCGAGATCATGCTGGTCGACGATCCCGTGAAGCGGGTCGACAACATGACGATGGCGTTCGGGCTGGAGGCCCGCGTGCCGTTCCTCGATCACGACGTGGTGGAGCTCGCCGCGCGCATGCCCGCCGAGCTGAAGGTGAAGAACGGCGGCAAGCACATTCTCAAGGAGGCGGCACGCCGCTGCGTGCCGGCGGAGGTGATCGACCGTCCCAAGGGATACTTTCCGGTGCCGTCGCTGCGCTATCTGCGCGGCCCGTTCCTCGACTATGTCCGCGACGTTCTCAACGACGAGAAGGCGCGCGCACGCGGCCTCTACCAGCGCGACCTTATCGACCACATGCTGCAAAACCCCGAAGCCGAGATGAGCCCCAAGGGACATTCGCGGCTGTGGCAGGCGGCCCTGCTCGAGGCATGGCTGCAGACTCACGGCATTTGACGTCTGACAGGATTGATCACATGGGATTGGATCCACGCATCTTGGAGAAGCTGCGGCTCGGCCTGAGCGATGACGAGCGTCGTCTGGTGATCCGCTCGGCCAGCGGCAGCGAGGAAGTCACGGAATATTCGTTCGGCATCGAGGAGGAGTACTTTCTCGTCGATGCGCAGACGCACGATGTCGCGATCCAGACCCCGGACGATCTGTTCGAGGCCGCCAACTGGTCGACCGGCGGACAGGCCATGCGCGAGATGCTGCAGGCGCAGCTCGAGGTCGCCACCAACGTGCATGTCGATGTCGGCGACGCGCGCGAGGAGATGAAATTCCTGCGGCGCGAGGTTGCCAGCGTGGCGAGTCAGTATGGCCTGACGATCCTGGCCTGCTCCACGCATCCGACCGCGAGGTGGCGCAGCTCACAGCCGAGTCCCAAGCCGCGCTACGCGGAGATGATGGAGGACCTTCGGATCGTCGGCCAGCGTAACATGCTGTGCGGCATGCACGTGCACGTCCAATTGCCGGACCCCGAGCGGCGGTTCGCGGTCATGCGGGCGATGATCCCGCATATCCCGGTGTTCGTCGCGCTATCTGCGTCCTCGCCGTTCTGGAATTCGCGCGAGACGGGCCTGAAGGGCTATCGGCTTGCCGCCTATGACGAGCTGCCGCGCAGCGGCCTGCCCGAGCTGTTCACCTCGAAGCAGCAATATGATCGCTATGTCGCGGCGCTGACGAAGTCCGGCGTGATGCCGGACGAGAGTCATGTCTGGTGGGCGATGCGGCCGTCGCTGCGGCATCCGACCTTGGAGTTGCGTGCGCCCGACGTCTGCACGTCGGTGGATGACGCCGTGGCGATTGCCTCGCTCTATCGCGTCCTGGCCCGCTACCTCTATCTCAATCCCGATCTTGCGGAGGCCGTCGGCAATGTCGAGCGCGCGATCGCGGTCGAGAACAAGTGGCGGGCGCAGCGCTATGGCACTGACTGTCTGTTCGTGACCGAGGACGGTCCGGTGACGGGCCAGGAGATCCTCAATCGCATGATCGCGGACGTCGCGCCGCATGCGGAGGCCCTGGGATGTCTCACCGAGGTCGAGCACTGCCGCATCATCATGCAGTTCGGCAGCTCGGCCGACTATCAGCTGCAGGCCTATCGCGAGTCCGGCGGACAGTTGTCGGCCGTGACGCGCTGGATCGAGGCGGCGACGGTGTCGCGCGCCGAGCCGCCGCGCTCACAGGCACCGGTCGAGCCGGCACAATGACGCGGGCCTAGGTCGGCTGCCTGATCACATGGCCGTCGCGCGCGATGAGGCGGCCGTCCTTGTAGACTGAGCGGCCCTTTGGCACGGCGACGACAGCCTGCGGAACGTGCTCGGCATCGAGGGTGACAAAGTCGGCCCGCGCACCGACGCGCAGGCCGTAGTCCGCAAGCCTCAAGGCCTTGGCGCCGGCCTCGGTGACGAGGTCAAAGGCCATCCGCAGCTCGTCATCGACATAGAAGCCGGAGCGATAGCCGACCATCATGGCGCGGTTCAACAGATCGCCGTCGCCATAGGGCCACCAGGAGTCGCGGATGTTGTCGTTGCCGCTGAACACGGTGACCCCCGCCGCACGCAACAGCGCCACGGGCGGGAAGGGCCGCGCGCCCGGCGCGTTGGTCATGATGGCGACGCCAGACGCCGCCAGGACGTCGGCAATCTTCTTCAGCGGGTCAGCAGGCACGTCGCCGAGGGCGTAGGCGTGGCTGACCGCGACGCGGCCTTGCATGCCGAGGGCGCGCGTGCGCGCCGCGATCTGCTCCAGCTCGAACAGGCCGAGCATGCCCGGATCGTGCAGATGGATATCGACATCGACGCCGTGCTTGTGGGCTGTGCCGAACACGACGTCGAGATGCCTTTCGACGTCGCGGTCGAAGCTGGCGGGATCGAGCCCGCCGACGAGGTTGGCGCCGAGCCTGATGGCCTCGTCGAGCAGCTCGGGTGTGCCCGGGCTCTTGAGGATGCCGCTCTGCGGAAAGGCGACGAGCTGGATCTCGATCAGCTCGCGATACTCGTCGCGGACGCGCAGGATCGTTTCCAGCGATGTGAGGCCGACGGAGCCGTCCACCATCACGTGGCTGCGCATCCGTGTCGTGCCGTGGCCGATACAAAGATCGAGCTGGTTGCGGGCGCGCACGTCCATCGGTGCAGCCGCGGCCATGTTCTGCGCCTGGAACGTGACGCGCTCATGCACGTCGAAGCCGTTGGTGCAGGGCTTGTGCGGCTTCCAGGCATCGCCGTAGAAGCTGGTGTCGAGATGGATGTGGCCCTCGACGAAGCCGGGCACGACCAGTGCGCCGCCGAGATCGATCACCTCGCGCGCCTCGGGGCGCTCGGTCTCAGCGAGAAGCCCGCTGATGCGGCCGCCGTCGACCGTAATCGCATGGCGCGCGCTGCGGTCGAGCCGCGCATTGATGAACAGCTTGTCGACGGCCATGCACAATCCTTCCCATCTATCCGCCAGCATCGGAGCCGCCGGAGGGCGGTCCGATGCTGGTGCCGATGAGACCACATTCTTGGCCAGGAGCCGCGACAGCCGCAAGCGTCTTCAGGCGGCGATCGCCTGCGGCAGTCCGGCGAGCCAGTCGCGCGCCAGCGTCACGTCCGCCTGCGACAACTGGTGCCCCGCCGGAAGCGTCGTGTGGGTCACGTCGGCGCCGGCCTCGGTGAGCTGCGTGCACAGCTTCGCCGAATTGCTGACGGGTACGATCGGATCAGCGAGCCCCGATAGCATCAGCACCGGCCGGCGCGCGAGCCTGGCGGCCGGAGGATGCGCCAGCGGCACCATGGCGCGGAACAGCACTGCACCGGTCAGCGCTTCCGGCTGCAGTAGCAGCAGCGCGGCGGCGATGTTGGCGCCGTTGGAGTAGCCGACCGCGAGCGGCGCTCCGATCCCGTAGTGCTGCCGCGCCGCGTCGATGAAGGCGCCGAGCTCCAGAGCGCGCCGGCGGACGTCGTCCTCGTCGAACACGCCCTCGGCAAGCCGGCGGAAGAAGCGCGGCATGCCATGTTCGAGCACCTGGCCGCGTGGCGACAGCAGGGCGGCGCCGGGCGACAGCGTAGTGCCGAGCGGCAGCAGATCGTTCTCGTCGCCGCCGGTGCCGTGCAGGAGCAGCAGTGGGGCTGCTCCCGGCGTGGTTGCGGGCTGGAAGCGGTGAGTGAAGGACAATGCCACGGTCATGATGCGGCCTCTTCGAGGTTGGGCAGCACGCCTTCGATCTGCTTGCGGTGCGATTCGAGGAAAGCGGGCAGCTTGAGGTTTCGTCCGAGCTCGGCGACCGGCTCGTCGACCGCGAAGCCCGGGATATCGGTCGCGATCTCGAACAGCACCCCGCCCGGCTCGCGGAAGTAGATCGAGCGGAAGTAGTTGCGGTCCTTCTGCTCGGTCGGATGCAGGCCGTGGCGATCGACCAGCCGCTGCGCCATCACGCCCTGTGCGGCGTCATCGGCGGCGCGGAAGGCGATGTGATGCACCGACCCGGCGCCCTGCGCGCCGCGGAGAAAGCCCCTGGCCTCGTAGATGTCGACCACGCTGCCCTCGGCGTCGCCCGGCGCCTTGAAGCGGATCACCGAGCCTTCGCGGCCCGTCTCTTCGAAGCCGAACACGTCGGTCAGCACGGCGGCAGTCCTCTCGGCGGAGTCGAGCAGCAGGGTCACGCCGTGGAAGCCGCGGATCGCGTGCTCGGCCGGAATGTCGCCATTGCTGTAGCCGGGCTCGTTCTCTGCGCCGGGGACGCCGACCAGCGCCAGCGCCATGCCATCCGGATCGGCGAACGGCAGCACCGACTCGCCAAAGCGCTTCTCCAGCGCCTCATAGGCGATGCCCTTCTCGGTGAGGCGCTGCGTCCAGTAGCTAAGGGAGCGCTGCGGCACCCGGAACGCGGTCTGGTGGGTCTCGCCGACGCCGCGGCGGCCCGGCCGCACGCCGGCCCAGGGGAAGAAGGTCAGGATGGTGCCGGGGCGGCCGGTCTCATCGCCGTAGTAGAAGTGATAGGTGCCGGGATCGTCGAAATTGACCGTCTTCTTGACGAAGCGCAGCCCGAGGTCGCGGGTGTAGAAGCCGAAATTGCGGATCGGATCGCCGGCAATCGCAGTCACGTGGTGCAGTCCGGGCATGTGGGTCTCCTGTCGATGGGCCGCCGAAAGGGCCGTTGAATTCCTGGGCGCAATATTGGCCGGCTTTGATTTGGAGACAATCCGTGCTCTTGTGACGTCTCTGTCTACGATTTGGCGACAATGGCAGGCCTATGGACAAGCTGAGCAGCCTGCGGGCCTTCGTGAAGGTGGTCGAGAGCGGCAGCTTCGCCGAGGCCGGCCGGCAGCTGCGGCTGTCGCGCTCGGCGATCTCGAAATATATCGGCGAGCTTGAGCAGAGCCTCGGCGTCCAGCTGATCGTCCGGACCACCCGCCATGCCAGCCCGACCGAGACCGGCCAGCTCTATTTCGAGCGCGCAGTCTCGATTCTCGCCGAGCTCGACGCCGCCGATCAGGCCGTCAGCCAGTCGCAGGCCGCGCCGCGCGGGCTCTTGCGCGTCAACGCGCCGATGTCGTTCGGCACCATGCGGCTCGGTCCCGTCGTCGCCGATTTCATGGCCCGCTATCCCGAGCTGCAGTTGCAGATCGTGCTGAGCGACGATCTGCTGGATCCCGTGCAGGACGGCTTCGACGTGACGTTGCGGATCGCCGAGCTGGAATCGTCGAGCCTAGTGGCGCGGCGGATCATGCCGGTGGAGCGCGTGATCTGCGCCGCGCCGGCCTATCTCGCGCGGCACGGCACGCCTGGCAGCCCGGAGGAGCTGCGTCGCCACACCTCTCTCACCTACGGTTTCCTGCTGACCGGCAATCAGTGGAAGCTCACCGGCCGCGACGGCGACCACTGGGTCCAGCCGGCGTGGTCGTTGTGCGTCAACAATGCCGAGGTGCTGCGCGACGTCGCCATCAAGGGACAGGGCATTGCGCTGATCCCGCGCTTCATCGCGGCGGACGCGCTCGAGAGCGGCGCGCTGACCGCGATCCTCGCCGATTACGCCGCGCCGCCGCTCGCGCTCTATGCGATCTATCCGCCGACGCGGCACCTCTCGGTGAAGGTGCGGCTGTTCATCGACTTCCTGGTCGAGCGCTTCGGCAAGGAGCGCGACGTGACCAGACCGTAGGCTGCAACTGAACTGGAAATCGCCTCGAACCTTTAACCGGGCGCTGATAGTGTTCCGAGCCGGCAGCAGAGAGGTAACGATGCATGGGGCGGCTGAGCACGCATATTCTGGATACGGTCAGGGGCAAGCCCGCGGCCGGCGTCGCGATCGATCTCGATGTCCTCGAACCGGACGGCTCCTGGCGCCGCGTCAAGCAGGTCCGGAGCAATGCCGACGGGCGCACCGACCAGCCGATGCTGGCGGACGATGACTTCGCCATCGGCACCTACATGCTGACCTTCCATATGGGCGCTTATTTCAGGACCCACGGCCTCGCCTCGGGCGACCCGCTGTTTCTCGATCTGATCCCGCTCCGCTTTTCCGTCGCCGATGCCAGCGCGCACTACCATGTGCCGCTGCTCGCGACGCCCTGGAGCTACCAGACTTATCGCGGGAGCTGAGCCGGATGAGTGCTGACGTCTATCCCCGCGATATGGTCGGCTACGGCCGCACGCCGCCGCATCCGCGCTGGCCGGGCGATGCCCGCGTCGCGGTGCAGTTCGTGATCAACTACGAGGAGGGCGGCGAGAACAACATCCTCCACGGTGACGCCGCCTCCGAAGCCTTCCTGTCCGAGATCGTCGGCGCCCAGCCCTGGCCGGGCCAGCGCCACATGAACATGGAGTCGATCTACGAGTTCGGCTCGCGCGCCGGCTTCTGGCGGCTGTGGCGGATGTTCACCGCGCGCAAGCTGCCGGTGACGGTGTTCGCGATCGCCACCGCGATGGCCCGCAGTCCAGACGCCGTGGCCGCGATGAAGGAAGCCGGCTGGGAGATCGCCTCCCACGGCCTGAAATGGATCGACTACCGCGATGTCCCCGAGGCCGACGAGCGCGCCGATATCGAGGAGGCGATCCGGCTCCATACCGAGCTGACGGGCGAGCGGCCGCTCGGCTTCTACCAGGGCCGCACGTCGGAGCGCACGCTCGACATCGTGTTGAATGAGCAGGGCTTCGTCTACAGCGCCGATTCCTATGCCGACGAATTGCCGTACTGGATCTCGGGGCCGCACGGCCCGCAACTGATCGTGCCCTATACGCTCGATGCCAACGACATGCGCTTCGCCACCCCCCAGGGCTTCAATTCCGGCGACCAGTTCTTCGCCTATCTGAAGGACAGTTTCGATACGCTCTACGCAGAGGGTGCGGAGAGCCCGCGCATGATGTCCATCGGGTTGCACTGCCGGCTGGTCGGCCGCCCCGGGCGCGCGGCCGCGCTGGCCCGTTTCCTCGACTATATCACGGGTCATGACAAGGTCTGGGTCGCGACCCGGCTCGACATCGCCCGGCACTGGATCCGGACGCATCCGCCGGCCGGCGCGTGGCGGCCGTCGCAGATGTCGCGCGTGCTGTTCGTCGAGCGCTATGGCGACATCTTCGAGCATTCGCCTGAAATCGCCGACCGCGCCTATCGCGCCGGCCTGTCCGCCTTCGACGACGCCGCGGATGCGCTGCATACGACGCTCATGAACGTCGTTCGCGCCATGAGCCGCGACGAGAAGCTGAAGCTGATCCGCGCCCATCCGGAGCTCGCCGGCCGCGAGGCGCTGGCGGGTGAGATGACGAACGACTCGATCGGCGAGCAGGGTCGGCTCGGCTTCACCTCGCTCTCGCGCGCCGAGTTCGAGCGCGTCGCCGACATCAACCGCCGCTATCGCGACAAGTTCGGCATGCCGCTGATCGTCGCTCTGGCGCTGCACGCCGACCGCCCCTCGGTCATCGCCGAGATGGAGCGTCGCATCGGCAACGACCCGGACACCGAGATCGTCAACGCCATCGACCAGATCGGTCACATCACGCGGGCGAGGTTGGCGAAGAAGTTCGATCAGGACTGAGCGAGGATCCGTTCGGCGTCGGCCGCGACATCGAGCAGCAGGCGGTCGCGGCCGCGGGCCGCGATGAGTTGCAGACCGAATGGCAGTCCGTGAACGTTGGTGCCGCAGGGGATCGAGATCGCCGGCACGCCGGCGTGATTGGCGTAAGGCGTGAACACCGCATGCGCGCGCGGGCTCGCCGGCTTGCCGCCGATCTTGGATGGGCCGAGCTGCGTGAATGGCCAGGCGACGCAGGGCACGGTCGGCGCCAGCAGCACGTCGGCCTGCGTGAAGAAGCTTGCGAAGGCCCGCGCGATCTGCGCGCTTGCCTCGAGCGCACGCGCGACATCGGCGCCGCTCAGGCCGAGCCCGCGCTCGATCTGCTTGGCGATATCGGGATCGAATTGCGCCGGATCATTGTGGAAGGCGTCGCCGTAGAGCGCGGCCAGCCCGGCATGCTGGAGCGGCATCACCGCGTCCTCGGCAAGGCCGGCCGGCCAGACGGGATCCTTGTCGACAATCGGCATGCCGCCGGCGCGGAGGCGGTCGACCGCCCGCTGCAGGCCAGCGCTGGTGTCGCCATCGACCGCGACGTCCAGCCCGAGCCGCGGCGAGAACGCCACGCGCAGCGGCGTTGCATGATCCGCCACGGCCACGTCGAACGTATCGGGATCGCGCGGGTCGGCGCCGGCCATGATCTCGAACGCAAGCCTGGCATCGCCGACATCGGTCGCGATCGGCGCGATCACCGAGATGCGCCAGAATGGCTCGGGGAATCCCGGCCCGTAGGGAATGGCACCGAACGACGGCTTGAAGCCGACCACGCCGACATGGGCCGGCGGCCGGCGGCTCGAGCCGCCGGCATCGGTGCCGATCGCGAGCGGCACGAGCCCAGCCGCCACCGCAACGGCGGGACCGCCCGACGAGCCGCCGGGCGTGAGCTGCGGGTCCTGCGGATGAACAGTCGGTCCGAACAGCTGCGAGGTCGTCACGCCCTTGCAGGCGAACTCGGAGGTTGCGCCGATGCCAACGATCACGGCGCCAGCGCGGCGCAACCGCGCGATCGCGATCGCATCCTCGGGCGCGATGAAATCAGCGAACAGCCGCGAGCCCTGCGTGATGCGCCAGCCGCCGACCCAGATATTGTCCTTGACCACGACCGGCACGCCGGCGAGCGGCATTGCTTCGCCGGTGGCCACGCGCGCATCGACGGCATCGGCCTCGGCGCGCGTTCGCGCCGGATCTGTCGTGACGACGGCGTTGAGGTCACGGGCCGCGGCGATGCGCGCCAGCGCCTGCTCGGCCATCTCTCTGGCCGTGCTCCGCCGCGCCATGACGGCGCCTGCGATGTCACTCGCGCGCATGGGATCGCTCCATCAGCAGTACGGCTGTGCCTGCGGCGGCCGTCAATCCGAGTGCGACGAAGCTGCCGCCGAGGCCGACGCGGGGCGTCAGCAAGGCGACGAGCAGCGGCGCGGCGACGAGGCCGAGAAACGAGGCGGTGAGCACCGCACCTGTCGCCTCGGCGACGCGTCCGGGCTTGGCGAGATTGGCGATCTCGGCGATGAACACGCCGTTCCAGCCGCTCGCCGTCAGCCCGAACACGATCGTGAGCAGGACCAGGATCGACCGGCTCAGCAGCGGCCCCCAGAGACCGAGCAGCAGCGCGCAGACCGCCATGCCGACGCCTGCCATCACCAGCACGGCCCGCGCCGAGCGCAGGCGTGTCGCGACAACGCCCCAGCCCAGCCGTCCCATCAGGCCGGCGCCTTGCGCCGAGGCCAGCACCCAGCCGGCCTCGACATGGCTGAGCGCGAGCTCTGACGTGCCGAAGCTGACGAAGCAGGTGTTGAGGATGACCTGCATGCCACTGAACGGAATCGAGGCGACCGCGAGCGCGGCCATGCGGCGGTCGGCGCTGATCAGTCGCAGCCGATCGGACAGGCCGAGCCGCGGCATGGCCGGCGGCGTGATCGCATAGGCCGGCCGCAGACGCTCGAAGCCGGCGAAGGCGATGGCGGCGCAGACGATCACGGCGGCATAAGCGGAACTCGGTGCCAGCAGCACGGCGATCGGCGGCAGCAGCAGCGAGCCGACGACGGCGCCGATTTGGCTGCCGGTCTGCCGGATCGAAAACACCATCGCGCGCTTCTCGGCCGGCACGAGACGTCCGAGCAGCGCTGAGCTTGCCGGTGTCTCCGGTCCGACCGCGAGCCCCAGCATCAGCCCGGCGCCGAGCAGGGCCCATCCACCCTCGAACAGGGCCAGCGACATGCCGGCGCAGACGGCGACCGCGCACAGCGCTGCGACGCGCAGCGAGCCGACGCGTTGGACCAGCGTGCCGCCCCAGAACGAGGAGACGAGGCTGATGGTGAAGGCTGCGGTGGAGAACAGCGACAGTTGCTCGATGCTCAGTCCAGCGCGCGGCGCGACGACGCCCGGCGCGAATAGCGCCAGCGACACCAGGGCCTGCAGCGCGGTCATCGCAGCGACCGCAGGCCACAGTGGCGCCGCTGGCGCTGACGCTTGCTTCGCGGCTATCATGCCGCGACAACCTGATGGCGGAGCACGAAATGGCCGGTGGAATCTCGGTTCATGCGGTTGATGTGGCGAACGGGCGCCCCGCGCGTGGCCTGCGCGTCGCGATCTGGCGCGTGACGCCGGATCGCACGCTGCTCGCGGAGGGACAGCTCGGCGCCGACGGCACCTTGCAGGCGCCGGTCGTCAAGGGCGACGGCGTCATCGCCGGCGAGTATGAGGTGCTGTTTCATGTCGGCGAGTTCTTCGGGGCTGGCGCTCAGACGAAATTCCTCACCACAGTGCCGCTTCGCTTCGCGATCGACAAGGTCGAGGAGCATTTTCACCTGCCGCTGAAATTCACCCCCTGGGGCTATTCGATCTTCCGTGGCGCTTAGAGCGTGTGGCCGTCCTTCGAGACGCCCGCCTGCGGCGGGCTCGTCGCAGCGAGCGGATGAATCCTACTACGCCATGACCACCGTCATTCCGGGTTCAATCGTCAACGCGCCGCCGCTTCGCTCCGTCGCATTGGCGATTGCCCCGGAATGACGGCCAAATCGCAACTATTCAGCTCCTTGCGACGCTGTCGGATTGATCAACCCGTCAGCCGCTTCGACAGGCCGGTGGCGCGCTCCATGATCGCCATCAGCGCGATGGTGGCGATGATCAGCACGCTCGACAGCGCGGCGATGGTGACGTCGAGCTTGCCTTCGAGGTCCTGCCACATCCGGATCGGCAGCATGTCGGTGGCGGCATCGCGCAGGAACAGCGACACCGGCACGTTGTCGAACGACGACATGAAGGCGATGAACGCACCGGAGATGATGCCGGGGCGGATCAGCGGCAAGACGATGCGGCGGAACGTGTAGAGCCTGGAGGCACCGAGGATCGCCGAGCTTTCCAGCAAGGTTGGCTCGAGCTGCGCCAGCGCCGCCACGGTGTTGCGGACCACATAGGGCACGCAGACGATGGTATGGCCGATCACCAGCGTGAGCAGCGAGACCGGCAGGCCGATCAGCGAGAAGAACATCAGCGCCGCCAGGCCGAAGGCGAGTGCCGGCAGCACCAGCGGCGACATGAACAACGAGTCCAGGAGCTTCGCCGTGAGCGTCTTCGAGCGCGAGATCGCCAGTGCCGCGGCGACCCCGAGCACGACCGACAGGCCCGTCGACCACAGTGCGACGACGACGCTGTTGCGTGCTGCGAACTGCAGCTGCCAAGCGTTCCACAATTCGACATACCATCGCGTCGAATAGCCCGGTGGCGGGAATTTCAGCGAGAAGCCCGAGGTGAACGAGACGATCACCACGACCAGCGACGGCGACACGATCAGGATGAGCGCCAGCACGGCGATGACCGTCATCACGATCTGGAAGCTCAGCGCTTCCCAGTTCCGCTGCCGGCCGCTCATCTGGCGTCTCCATAGCCGCGAGCACGGCGGCCGAGTGTCGAGAACAGCGCAACGATGGCGAGCACCGCGAACAGGAAGATGATCGAGATCGCCGCGGCGAACGGCCAGTTTTGCAGGGTCGAGGCCTGCTGGTAGAGATACATCGGCATGAACAGCATCTGCCCGCCGCCGACCAGGGACTGCGTGATGAAGGCGGTGATCGCGGCGGCATAAGTCAGGGTGCAGCCGGCGATGATGCCGGGCATCGACAGCGGCAGCATCACCTTGACGAAGGTGCGCCAGCTTCCGGCGCCGAGTGAGGCTGAGGCGTCGGAAAGATTGGGATCGATGCGGCCGATCGCGGTGATCAGTGGCAGCACCATCAGCGGCATCTGCACCTGCGCCAGCGCCGCGATCAGTCCGCCCTGGGTGTAGATCATGCGCAGCGGCGTGCCGATCAGGCCGAGCGATTGCAGCACGGAGTTGATGATGCCCTGCCGGCCCAGGATCACGATCCAGGCGAAGGTGCGGACGACGACGCTGGTGAGCAACGGCAGCAGGACGATCATGATGATCAGGGTCTGCACCCGGCTGCCCGAGCGCTGATACAGCCAGGCGATGGGATAGCCGAGCACGAGGCAGGCGAGCGTCACCTCGGCGCCGAGCAGCAAGGTCGAGCCGAGCACGGCGAGGCTGAAGGGGTCGGTCAGGAACTTGATGTACTGGCCGAGCCCCCACACCGTCGCCGCGGTGTCGTTGTGCAGCGAGAGATAGAGCAGTTGCGCCAGCGGCAGCACGAAGAAGATCGCGAACACCAGGCCCAGGGGCAGCGCAAGCCCCAGGCTGAAGCTGGTCACGTCTCCAGGTGCTGTCGTGGCGCTCTTCATCGCGTCAGATCTTGATGTCGCGGTTGAACTTCTCGATCCAGGACGCGCGCTGCTCGTTGATCTTCTTCCAGTCCTGGAACACGAACTTCTTCTTCAGCTCCGCGGTGTCCTTGGCCAGCACCTTGGCGATCTCGCCGGTCATGGCCACCTTGGTGTTGGTCGGCACGATCAGATAGGGCGAGTTCATCAGCGTGGTCTGCACTTCCGGCGACAGCGCCGCCTCGATCAGCTTGAAGGCGAGCTCCTTGTTCGGCGAGTTCTTGACGATGTGGATCGTGGTCTTGAAGGCGATGGCGCCTTCCTTGGGCGCCACGAACTCGACCGGCACGCCACGCGCTTTCAGGATCTGGATGGCGTTGAAATTGCCGGGCGAGATGTCGATCTGGCCTTGCTGGAACAGGGTCGCCAGGGCGCCGGGATTGGCGGCGACCGCGGCGAGGTTCGGCTTCAGCTCCTCCAGCGCCTTGAAGCCCTCGTCGACATTGGCCTCGGAGCCGCCGCGCATGCGCGCGATCTCGACCAGCCAACCGGTGCCGAGCGTCGAGTTCAGATTGGTGATGCCGACCTTGCCCTTGAACTCGGGCTTCCACAGGTCGGCCCAGGAAGTTGGCGGCGTCTTCACCGTCTCTGGATTGTAGGTGAGGCCGACGACCTGGAAGAACGGCGCCGGGCCCATCGCGTCCTGCGCTTCCGGAATCAGGTCCTTGAAATAGGTGCTCTTGTCGGCCGGGAACGGATCGACGAGATCCTGGCCGATCGCCACCAGCGCCGGACCCGGATCGTGCAGCATGACGTCGATCGGCGGATTGGCCTTGGCCGCATTGACCTTGGCGATCTGATCGACCGACAGCATCGGGTCGAGCACGATGGCGGCATCGGCATTGGCCTTGCGGAACGCCGGCACGAGGACCGCCTTGTGCGCCTCCTCCCAACTGCCGGTGAAGGTCGCGAACACCAGCGGCCGCGCCTGCGCGAGGCTCAGGCCAGGGAAGGCGTGCATGGCTCCCAGCGTCAAGGCGCTGGTCAGGAGCCGGCGGCGATCAAGCATCATGTTTCACTCCGATGTGTCTGTTGGTCTATTGCGGGAAGACGGTGGCGAGGCCGGGTGCGATCGGTGCGACCCGCACCGGCGCGCCGGCATCGCGCAGTGGCGTGTCGCCGGTGCGGGCCTGCGAAATCTTGATGCTCGAGCCGTCGCTGGCCTTGATCTCATGGACCACGGTCGCGCCGAGCGGCAGCGCCATGCCGATCTCGCCGGCAAAGCCCGTGTCGTCGCTGACGAAGGTGAGATGCTCGGGACGCAGGCACACGGTGACCTTGTCTGAGGCACGTACCGGGGTGGGCGCGCGCGCGATGATCTCGCCGCCGGCCTCGAGGCCGACCTTGACGCTATCAGCGTCGGTCGCGATCACCGTCCCCTTCATCTTGTTCGCGGTGCCGACGAAGCTGTTCACGAACAGCGTCTGTGGCTGATCGTAGATCTCGGAGGGCGTGCCGAACTGCTCGAGATGGCCGTGACTCAGCACGGCGACGCGGTCGGCCATCGACAGCGCCTCCTCCTGGTCGTGGGTCACGATCAAAGTTGTGATCCCGGCCATGCGCTGCAGCCGCTTGACCTCGATCTGCATGTCCAACCGCAAATTCTTGTCGAGCGCGGCGAACGGCTCGTCGAGCAGCAGGATCGACGGTTTGATCGCGAGCGCGCGAGCCAGGGCCACGCGCTGTTGCTGGCCGCCCGACAATTGCCGCGGCAGCCGCTCACCGAACGGGCCGAGCTGCACCATGTCGAGCAGCCGCTGCGCCTCCCTGTTGCGCGTGGCCTTGTCGACGCCGCGCGCGGCGAGGCCGTAGCCGACATTCTCGGTGATCGAGAGATGCGGAAACAGCGCGTAGTTCTGGAACACGATGCCGACCGCGCGCCGGTTGGGCGGCAGCGCATCGACGACGTCGTTGCCGATGATGACGCGCCCCTCGCTCTGGCCGATGAAGCCGGCGATGATGCGCAGCAAGGTGGTCTTGCCGCAGCCCGAGGGCCCAAGCAGGGCGATGATCTCGCCGCCTTTCACGTCGAGATTGATATCGGATACGGCCATCGTGCCGCTGGCGAAGCGGTGGGTGATCCGATCCAGAACGAGCGACTTGGCTTCCGATACGCTGGCCATGGGCTTCCTGCTCAACTGATCTGAAAAAGCAAGAAGCGTGCCGCCTTTTCAGGCAACGAAGGCGGCTTGTGTACAGAAGACGAAGTGGGGGTATGGGAGTATGATGGGTTTCGCCCGAGCTCGCAGCTAACAAGATCTGGCTCGCTCTCTCCCCACGTCATTCCGGGCTCGCGCCGACAGCGTCCCGGAATGACGTGGGGGGAGAGCGTTGCGACTCACACGGCCCAACTACCCGTCGCGATGCTCCAGCCGGGCGGCCAGCGCCTCGGGCAAGCCCGTCGTCGGCTTCGCGGCCGGGCGGCGGAAGGTGCCGGCGGTGGCTTTGCGCATCTTCAAGGCGAGCAGTGCTTCGGCTTGCTTCACCGCGGCGATCACCTGATCGACCACGGGGACGGGAATGCGATGCGCGACCCGGGCGGCGAGCCCCGACAGTGGCGCGCCGGCGAAGATCAGCACGTCTGCGTCGTTCTCCTCGACCGCGCGCAGCGCCAGCTCGACCAGCAGCTCCTCCTTCTCGTGCTGCACGTCGGAGATCTGCTTGAAGCTGCCGTCGAGCATGCGGATGCCGGCGCAGCGCTCCATCAGGCCGTGCATGCGCACGCACTCCTCGTACCAGGGACCCAGCGCCTGCGCGAAGGTGACGATGGCGAAGCGGCGTCCGGCCATGCAGGCGGTCAGCATCGCCGCCTCGGCAAGTCCGATCACCGGCACGTCGAACAGCTCGCGGGCCGCGAACAGGCCGGGATCGCCGAATGCGGCGATGATCGCGGCGTCGAAGCTGCCGTTGCGCTCCGCCAGCATCTCCAGCGCGACGGCGCCGCCGATCTGCGCCTCCGCGCGGGTCGCGATATAGGGCACACCGCGCGGCGCAGTGCAGGGGATCAGGGTCGTGCCGGGCGCGGCGGCGTCGCGGCCGACCTGCAGCATCAGGTCGGTGATGTCGGTGCGGATGTTGGGATTGAGCAGCAGGATGTTCATCGGGCGCGCCTGATGGTCGGAAATGCAAGATTGCCGGAAATGCGAGCGCCTTGTCCACGCCCGGCGCAGCCTATCATGTCATCAGGATCAGGCGCGTGGGTCGCTCACTTGCTGGTCACATGCACGGCCGGCGTCGCGCCGCCGTTCCATTGACCGCCGATCGCGCGCTCGATCTGGGCCGCGAGCTGCAGCAGCAGGCCGTCATCGGCCTGCTTGCCGATCGCCTGGATGCCGAGCGGCAGGCCGTGCTCATTGGTGGCGAGCGGCAGCGAGATCGCCGGGACGCCGCAGAGGTTGGCGAGGGGCGTGAAGGCGAAGTTGCGCCACAGATTCTCGAACCAGTCGAGCACGTCGGGATTGTCGCTGATGGTCAGGTATTCGGTGGTGCCGATCTTCGGCGTCGGCAGTGCCGTGACCGGCGTCAGGATGATGTCCCAGTCCTCGAAGAACGCGCCGAAGGCGCGCGACGTCGTATTGAACACCGCCTGCATCGCCGCACGCTCGGCAAAGCTGGTGCCCTTGCCCGCTTCCCAGATCCGGATGTTGATCGGCTCGATCAGGTCGGCTGGCGGCCGCCCGAGCTTGCGTGATGCGAGCAGGTTGTTGATGACGATCGCGAAGTTCGAGATGTAGCAGGTGGTTTGTGCCGCGAACGCCTGGCGGTAATCGACGTCGGGCAGCGCGTAGCCGATGTGGTGGCCGAGGCCCTCGAGGATTTTGCCCACACGCTCCAGCTCAGAAGCAATATGCGGCGTGGCGCGGTAGTCGCCCCATTGATGCGACAGCGCGATCCTGAGTTTGCCGGGATCGCGCTTGATCAACTCGACATAGGGCTCCGGCGTGGTCCAATACGGCATGAACTCGCCGGGCGCGCCGCCGCGGCAATGATCGACGAATGCCGCGGTGTCGCGCACGCTGCGCGACTGGCAGCCCTGGATCGAGACCAGGCCGCTTAGATCCGACAGATGCGGCGCGATCGAAAACACGCCGCGCGAGACCTTCAGCCCGATATTGCCGTTGACGCCGGCGGGAATGCGGATCGAGCCGCCGCCGTCGGTCGCATGGGCGATCGGCACGACGCCGGCGGCGACCATCGCCGCGCTGCCCGCCGACGAGCCGCAGGTCGTGTAGTCGGTATTCCACGGGTTGCGCGTGACGTAGACGGCCGGGTTCTCGGCCGAGCTGCAGACGCCGAACTCCGGCGTCGTGGTGCGGCCCATCAGATTGAGGCCGGCCTTGCGCATCTTCGCCGTCAGGTGCGTGTCGGCGGCGGGACGGTTGCCGCGCATGAACAGCGAGCCCTGCTCCTGCAGCCGTCCGGCCATCGTCGGCCCGAGATCCTTCATCAGGAACGGCAGGCCGGCGAAGGGGCCTGCGAGATCGGCGCCGGCCTTGCCCGGATCTTCCACGGCATCGGCGAAGACTTCGACCACGCCGGACAGCGCGGGATCGACTTTTGCGATTGCCTCGGCGGCCTGCCTTGCCAGCTCCGCCGCCGTCAGCTCGCCGCTGCGAACGCGCGCCGCCAGCGCCATGCCATCATGCCGGGCCCACTCGTCCCAGCTCATCGCCAACGTCATCTGTCTTCCGATCCTTGCGCGCCGACCATCAAAGCTACGCGTTCGAACGGTGCGATGATCAGGCGCTGTTCCACTTCCGGCGCCGCGAACCTTAGTTTGCACGAGAGCCAAGTCAATCAGTCGCCCTGCATGCTGCCATACGATCCTATCATGCGGCGCGGCCGACCACCGTCCGCAATGAAGCCGACATACGAGCCGTTCCGGAAAACGGGACCGCAGCCCGCGGCGCCGGACGTTGACGCGCGTCAAGGCCAGCGCATGGCGCGCGTGCTTGATGCGGTCATGGATATCCTGACCTTCGGTGCGGCGGGCGCAGCGCTGCTCGTTACGCCCGGCCCAACGAATACGCTGCTCGCCACTGCCGGTGCGAGTCGTGGCGTGCGCGCCTCCGTTCATCTGCTGCTCGCCGAGCTTGCCGGCTATCTGCTCGCGATCGCGACGCTGCGCATCACGCTCGGTCCGCTCGTCGCGACCGCGCCGCTGGTCGGACAGGCTCTCCGTGTCGTGGTCGTGCTCTATCTGCTGCGCCTCGCTGCCGCGCTCTGGCGCCACGGCAGCGGCAGCAGCGCAAGCGATGCGGCGCCGGTCACCCTGCGCGGCGTGTTCATCACGACGCTGTTCAATCCAAAGGCCATCATCTTCGCTTTCACCTTGCTGCCGCTGGAAGGCGATGCGGCGAGCCTATGGCCGTTCTTGGTCGTGCTCGGACTCTCGACTGCGACGATCGGAGGAGCCTGGATCGTGCTCGGCGCGACGCTGCGCTGCGGCCTCGGGCATGTCGTGCCGGCGTCGCTCGGCTATCGCTGCAGCGCTGCGGCCCTGGCGCTGCTGGCCTGTGTGATCCTGGCGCCCGCCCTTGGCGCTCTGTGAACGGTTCCGCTTGTTACTGGTGCTGCCAGCGGGCGCGCGCGCAGGCTAGACGACGCGGCCTGCAGCATTCGATTCGGATGCCGCAGGCCGCGTCGCGAAGCTATCAAGGACCTAGTTGAAGGCCATCGGCGCCGCGCTGGCCATCCAGCCGTCCGGCCGCGTGTTGCGGGCGAGCCGCTGGTAGCTCGGCGCACGGGCCTCGCGCGTGACACGAGCCGCCGCGCCGAACATCGCGGAACCGCCATTCGGGTTCACGATCGTGTAGCCGGCGATCGAGCGGGGATGTTCGCGGGTGACGTGGCCGCCGGAATTGCCGTCATGCACATACCAGATGTTGCCGGCGACCTGTTGCTGCAGGATCATGACGTGGCCGGACCGGACGGCAGCCATTCCCGGTGCGGGAGCTGCGCGCGGAAAGCGACGCCAGTTCGATGCGAGATTCAGCTCGGGAACGACCCGGCCGAACGTGTAGAGCGACGCTTCGCAGCCGCAAAAGGCATGCGGACATCCCGATGGGCGGCCGCCGACGACGCGACCTTCGCCGGGAATCGAGGCCATCGCGTTCATGTAGGAGTGGTGACGGTGCGAGTAGTGATGATGATGGTGACGAGGACGCGCCTCGGCTTGAACGGAGAGAGCCAGCAATGCGGCGACGACAATAACAACGCGGTACATTCGGAGGACTCCTGTACGCTGTGAAATCCCCCTGCCGCGCGCCAATCAACGTCTAAACATGTCTTCAAGGTGACCGAATCACCCCTGAGCCATGCAAATGCGGGACGGCGCTGCCCGCTCAGACTGGTTCCAAATCATTCGGAATGATTGACTCTCGACGTCGAGGATGACTCACAACAAATGAATGTTCCGCTTTGGGAAGGTCAGACTACCGACTAACAGCGCGGCGACCGCAACTGGCCTTCAGTCGTCCTGATAGCTGCAAGGATGCAATCAGGATAAGCAATCATGGCAAGTAACATCCTCCACGCGTGCAGCGCTCTTGGACATTCCGTTCCAGACCACGACAGGAGATCGTCATGACCACGTTCCGCGGCAGCTGCCTCTGCGGCCAGGTCGGCTTCGAGGTCGACGGGCCGTTCGACAAATTCCTCAATTGCCATTGCTCGCGCTGTCGCAAGGCCAGCGGCACGGCGCACTCCTGTGAGGTCATCGTCAAGGCGGCGGCGCTGCGCTGGCTGCGTGGCGAGGCGAACGTCACGCGGTTCGACTTGCCCCGGGCGCGCAGTTTCGCCACCGCCTTCTGCAGCACTTGCGGCAGCCCGATGCCACATCTGACGCGCAGCGGCCGCGAGGCGATCATTCCCGCCGGAGGCTTCGATGAGCCGCTCGGCGCCGTTCCCGATCGCCACGTGCATTGGGCGTCCCGCGCCGACTGGTACGTCGATGGTGACGGGCTGGGCGTCGAGGACTGACACGATCAAGAATGCCGCTCGTCGGGCGACTCATGCCCCTCGTGCCGAGATCGGACAAGCCTGTCGAGGCGTCAGATACGCCCGATCGCCGCTGCGTCCGGAATCCGATTTCACGAGCAAGTTCAGGCTGATTTGGGCTGTCCAGTCCCGGCAGAAAAAATATCCCGCTTGGCAATTTCGGAAAATCATGATTTTTTGTCGCTGTCCCGCCTCATCGACGAGGGGCGCTGCGCGGTCGTCACGAAGCGTGGAGGTGGGATGTGATGGGCGGGCCGGTTTGCAGCGTGGTCATTCGCGCGGACGAACAACATCGGCTCGCACGGTCAAGTCGCGTGGTCCTGATACTCCGATGCCAGTATCAAGCCTGCGCCGGCGCCAACGGCGCCGCGTGGGTGACGGTGACCAGAAAGCCCGGCGCACCGGGGAGAATGCGAAGCAGCCGTTAAAGCCATCGCGCAGGGAGGGCCGGATCGTCCGGCTGGACCTGTGGTACCTGCCGCCTGCATTTTTTGAGCAGGCGGGCCACGGGCCTCAGTCGAGGTCCGGCCTTCCCTGCACCCTCGCTTTGGAGAGGGTGACTGCAAGAGCAATACTCGGACGCGAAAGCGGGTGCGAGGATGAGCTGCCACGCCGGCAAACTTCGTGGCCATCCCGCGCAGCGATGACGCAGTGATAAGGTGACAGGCCCACCGAATACTCCCGTGTCGTCCCCGCGAAAGCGGGAACCCATAAACACCGAAGCCTGCGCTGGACCGAGCTGGAGCCACAGCCGCGCATCATCACAGACGCCGCGGAGTATGGATCCCGGCGTTCGCCGGGAAGACAGCGGAGGATACGGCGAGCGATGACAACGCGGCACGGAAGCCCCTTTCCCATTGACCCCCTTCTCGATTGGCCTATCTCTTCAACACCGCAAAGAAACGGAACTGGATACCCTGATGACCGCACATCCGCGCAACTTCGATGCCGCCATCGATCCCGTCAAGCTCGACCGCCTGGCCGAGGTGGCGGTGAAGGTTGGCCTGCAATTGCAGCCGGGTCAGGATCTGCTGCTGACCGCGCCGTCGGTGGCGCTGCCGCTGGTGCGCAAGGTCGCCGAGCACGCCTACAAGGCCGGTGCGGGAATCGTGACCTCGTTCTTCTCCGACGAGGAGCTGACCTTGGCGCGCTACCGTTTCGGTCATGACAACAGCTTCGATCGCGCCGCCGACTGGCTCTACCAGGGCATGGCCAAGGCATTCTCGGAGAACACCGCGCGGCTCGCCATCGTCGGCGACAATCCGATGCTGCTGTCGGGACAGGATCCGGCCAAGGTGGCACGTGCCAGCAAGGCGAACTCCAAGGCCTACCAGCCGGCGCTGGAGAAGATCACCAATTTCGAGACCAACTGGAACATCATCGCCTATCCGAGCCCGTCCTGGGCCAAGCTGGTTTTCCCGGACGTGCCAGAGGAGGTCGCGGTGGCGAAGCTCGCCGATGCGATCTTCGCCGCGTCGCGCGTCGATCGCGAGGATGCCGTGTCCGCCTGGGAGCGCCACAACGCGGTGCTGCGCGAGCGCACCGGGTGGCTCAACGGCCAGCGCTTCAGCGCGCTGCATTACACCGGACCCGGCATGGACCTGACGATCGGTCTCGCCGACGACCACGAATGGGAGGGCGGCGCCTCGACCGCCAAGAACGGCATCACCTGCAATGCCAACATTCCGACCGAGGAAGTGTTCACGACGCCGCATTGCCGCCGTGTGTCGGGTCACGTCGTCAGCTCCAAGCCGCTGTCCTATCAGGGCACGCTGATCGACAACATCCAGGTCAGGTTCGAGGAGGGCCGCATCGTCGAGGCCAGGGCCTCGAAGGGCGAGGAGGTCCTGAACAAGGTGCTCGACACCGACGAGGGCGCGCGCCGGCTCGGCGAGGTCGCGCTGGTGCCGCACTCCTCGCCGATCTCCAAGAGCGGCCTGTTGTTCTACAACACGCTGTTCGACGAGAACGCCGCCTCGCACATCGCGCTCGGCCAGTGCTACTCGAAATGCTTCATCAACGGCACCTCGCTGTCGCCGGAGCAGATCGCCGCCCAGGGCGGCAACCGAAGCCTGATCCACATCGACTGGATGATCGGCGCGGCCGACACCGACATCGACGGCCTCCATGAAGATGGCCGTCGCGTGCCGGTGTTCCGCAAGGGCGAGTGGGCCTGATGCATGACGGGCCGGCGTCACGCGTGCACCGGCCCGAAACGAGCCGCGAGCGATGCTCGCGGCGGTGTCGTCGTCGGTCGAACGTGCCTACTGCTTGGCGCTGCCGGTGGTGGCCTGCACGTCGATCGTGATCCGCTCCGACATGACCGGCTTGTTGTGCGGGATGTGGCTCCAGTCGCCGAGCACGAGCTGCAAGGTGTGCTTGCCCGGCGTGAGATTGACCGAGGCTTCGGTCTGGCCCTTGCCGAAATGCACGTGGCCGGCATCGACCGGGATCGCCTCGTTGAGCGAGTCGCCCTCGAGCGCGGGCGCGTCGATCAGCAGGTGGTGGTGGCCGGTGTTGGGGGCCTCGGTGCCGGACGGGGCAACGCCCATGCCGGACAGGCCGAAACGGATCAGGACCGGCGAGGAGACGGTGTCGCCGTCCTTCAGGTTGATGAAGTAGGCCTTGGCGTTGTCGGGGGCGGGCGTTTCGCCCGCCATGACGAGGCTGGCGGTTGCAAGGGTGGCGGCGGACAGCGTGAGGGCGAGTGCGAGGCTCAGTCGGCGCATCCTGGGAAATCCTTATCTCTGCGAAGGCGGCAAATCTTTAAAGGCGACGGCACAACTCAGGATGGGCAGGGCGACCAGAGGGAAGCCTGTCCGCATCTTGCAGTGCGGTCAAAGAGTAGATCAGCAGGTTTGGCGAGGCCGCGAACAAATTGCGGCGTTCGCGTGGAGTTTATAGCGCTTGCGTGTTTGTGATGCGACGGCTGGTCGCGGCGATCGGTTCAAATCTTAACGACTTCGGAAAGCAGCCATTAGGTGCAATCGGCTACGGTCGCGGGCTCACGCCGCCGTTCAGCCGGTCATTTCAATCCGATGCATTTGAGGTCCAAGATGTCCCCGTCCTTGATCGAAACCGCCAATCTCGCCGTCGACCTGGCGCCCGCTCCGATCGAGCCGTCCTGGATCATCGAGGGCAGTCCGACCGCGACCTCCTGCACCATCGCACGCAGCAGCGACGGGCTGGGCTCGACCATCGTCTGGCATTGCACCGAGGGCAAGTTCAACTGGTACTACGATTTCGACGAGACGATCCTGATCCTCGAAGGCGCGATCGTGCTGGAGAGCGAGGGCATGCCGGCGAAGCGCTATGGGCCGGGCGACGTGATCTTCTTCCGCGACGGCGCCCATGCCAAATGGCATGTCGAGGGCCACGTCAAGAAGCTCGCCTTCTGCCTGAAGACGCAGCCCTACCTGCTCGGCCTCGCGGTGCGCGTGATCAACAAGCTCAAGCGCATGTTCCTGACGCCGGAAGGCCGCCGCGGCACCAGCCTCGCGGGCGCTTAGACCCCGTCGAGGATGATCACGGTCGGGACCTGTGGCAGCAGCTCGCGCGACATCTTCAAGCTGCGCTCGGCGCGGCGGTCGATCTCGAACTGCTGGCCGATCTTGCGCATGAACGCGTCGAGCGGCGTCGCGAAGCGGTGCATCGGCAGCACCACGGAGGCGCGCAGCCGCTTGGTGATCTCCGAGATGCCGTCGAGCGACATCGTGTAGGTGCCGTCGATCGGCACCATCACCACGTCGAGCCGGCCGATGGCGGCGAAATGCGTCTCGTCCAGCTTGACGTGCAAATGGCCGAGATGGCCGATGCACAGGCCGGCAACCTCGAAGATGAAGATCGAGTTGCCGTCCTTGATCATGTCGGCGCCGATGGAATCGCTGAAGTAGCGGCGGATGTCGGTGGTGATGTTGCGGATCAGCACGTCGCCGATCCGCTCGAAGATCTGGGCCGGCTTGCCGTCGTCGCCCCAGCCGCGCAGCACATGCGGGATGCGCGGATCGGGCGCCAGCGTGTAATGCGTCGAGTGCGCCCGGTTCATGGTGATCACGTCGGGCAGCCGTCCGACTTGATAAGCGCCGCTGTAGTCGGTGGCGATGCGGATGCCCATCGGCGTGTCGATGAAGTAGGTCGAGTGGCCGGCATAGGTGATGGTCACCTCGTTGCCGGCCGCCGCCGCCCGGCGCAAGCTGACAGGCGTGGCGCGCGGCGGGGCGCTGGCCATCGCCAGGCACTCGCTGGTGCGCGGCCCCGATTGCGCCACAGCGGGCGATGCGAACGAGACCAGGACGGCAAGCAGCGAGACCAGCGGGCGCAGCATGGCGGTTCCTCTTCAACAGCGCGTGTGAGTGTAGCGAGGAATCCGGATCAGAACTATCCTCGGCGCGACGTCCGGCTGGACAGGGCGGCGCAACGATGCGGGAGCATGGCATGACGGATCGGGTGTTGCGGCCGCTGCGGGAGATCGATGCAGGCGTGCTCCGCATCGCCCATTTCGAGAGCGGGCCGGCCGACGGCCCCGTCGTCATCTTGCTGCACGGCTATCCCTACGACATCCACTCCTACGTCGAGGTCGCGCCGCGCCTTGCAGCTCATGGCTGCCGCGTCATCGTCCCCTATGTGCGCGGCTATGGCCCGACGCGGTTCCGCGACGCATCGACGCCGCGCTCGGGGCAGCAGGCTGCGATTGGCGCCGACCTGATCGCGCTGATGGATGCGCTGGCGATCCCGCGCGCGGTGTTCGCCGGCTATGATTGGGGGGGCCGCGCGGCTTGCGTCGGCGCGGCGCTGTGGCCCGAGCGCTGCACGGGCCTGGTCTCCGTGAACGGCTACCTGATCCAGGACATTGCGCGGGCATTGGAGCCGGCGCCGGTGCCGCGCGAGTTCGCGTTCTGGTATCAATGGTACTTCCAGACCGAGCGCGGCCGCGCCGGGCTTGCCGCCAACCGCGCCGAGATCGCCAGGCTGCTGTGGCAGCAATGGTCGCCGCACTGGCGCTTCGACGATGCGACCTTCGCGCGCTCTGCTGCGGCGTTCGACAATCCAGATCACGTCGACGTCGTGATCCACAGCTATCGCCATCGCTACGGGCTGGCCGATGGGGATCCGCGCTATCAGGAGCTGGAGCGGCGATTGGCGAGCCAGCCCGTCGTCACCGTGCCCACGATCACGCTCGATGGCGACGCCGACGGCGTGATCCCGGCAACGGACGGTCAGGCGCATGCTGCGAAGTTCAGCAACCGGATCGGCCATCGCGTGATCGCGCGGGCCGGCCACAATTTGCCGCAGGAAGAGCCGGCGGCGTTCGCCGCTGCCGTGATGGAGGTGCTGCGCTGAACGCTTCAGGTTCGTGCCGGCCTCAGCTTCCAGGCTGCGAGCAAGAGGCCCGCGGTCATCAGGCCGCAGACGATGGCAGCCTCGGGCAGCGCGAGCGCCAGTGCAGCGGTCGCCGCCCAGCCGATCGAGGAGAACGCCTCGGCAAAGGTCGCCAGCCGCGACGAGGTCTGGCGGCGGCGGAACTGGCTGCGCCGCGCCTGGATCCGGAACCAGAGCTGGATGGCCGTGGAGGAGACGGTCGCGACCAGAACGGCAACGGCCGTGATCACCGCCTGCGCCGGCGCGACCCAGCCGAGCGCGAGCACGAGAGGCGCGAAGATCACCGCGATCGTGATCAGCACGACCTCGACCTTGGCGCGCACGATGCGCGTCGCCGGCAGCGGCGCCGTCGCCACCAGTTCGGGCGCGTCCTCGCCGGAGATGGTGAGCCAGGCGAGGCCGCCCGCGAGCTGGCCCGCCGCCATCACGACGACCGGCGTGATCAGGAACACCGCCTGCGAGCTGTCGGAGTAGCTGCGCCACAGCAGCAGCGCCGGAGGCACCAGATAGAGCAGTTGCATCAGCGTCTGCGAGATCAGCCAGGGATCGCGCCGCAGCAGCATGAACTCCTTGCGCCGCAGCGCCTGCTGCCGCGAGCCGCCCCGAAACGACCTGACGCGTGCGCCGGCGCGGCTGGAGATGCCCTGGGCCGCGGCGCTGATCGCGGTGTCGGCGAAGCGCGGCGAGAACACCATCATGACGACGCCGAGCAACAGCAGGCCTGCGGCCAGCAGGATCAGCAGCGCCTGGCCGTCGCCGAGCGCCGCGCGGGCCGGCAGCCAAAGGATGCTGTCGGGATCGGGCGCGATGGCGGCTGCGGCATCCGAGGTGAGCACGGCGAAGCGCGACAGCGTGCCGTAGGACACGATCGCGGCGATCTGCAGCACGATGACGAAGCCGGCGCCGATCACGGCGGCCAGGATCTGGGCGACCAGCCGCGTTCGCGCCGGGCCGATCAGGCGGAACAGGACGATCGTGATGGCAATGGCGATCGCCGCCGCCGACAGGCCGACGGCCGCGACCACGACGAACGCCGCGAGCCAGCGTGCGCCGCCCTCGATCAGCAGCACGTCGACGAACGGTGTCGCGAGCAGCAGCGCCATGCTGGTCACGGAGAGCGCGATGGCCGCGATCCGGACCGAAAAGATCTCGGCCAACCGCACCGGCGACGACATGATGAGATCGAGGTCGGCGCGCGCGTAGAACACGCGGGTGACGGATTCGATCGCCTGCGACAGCATCAGCGCCCAGGACAGCATGATGGTCGCGGTGATGACGATCAGCGCGGTCTTGTCGAGCGGCAGCTCGAGATCGGCGTAGCGACCGACCACGATCCAGGCCGGCAGATGCATGAGGGCGCCGAACAGCACGAGACCGATGACGGCGGCCCGCGTGCGGCGGCGCCTGCCGGCCGTGATCATGCCGAGCCATTCCCGCCAGGCGAGCCTGAGCTCGTGACGGGCGAACCAGGCGAGCGTCGCCGCCCGCGTCATGCCGCGGACTCGACGTCGACCAGCGCGATGAACAGCTCCTCCAGGCTGGTGTCGGTGCGACCGTTCTGCTGGCGCAGCTCGGCCAGAGTGCCTTCGGCGACGACGCGCCCGGCGGCGATGACCCCGATCCGGTCGGCCATGCGCTCGGCGACTTCGAGAATGTGCGTGGTCATGATCACCGTGTCGCCGCGGCGGACGCGCTCGGCGAGCAGGCCCTTGACGTGCCGCGCCGACACCGCGTCCAGGCCCGTCAGCGGCTCGTCCAGGATGATCAGCCGCGGGTCGTGGATCAGCGCGCCGGCGAGCGCCACCTTCTGGCGCATGCCCTTGGAAAAGCCTTCGCAGCGCTCGTGCAGATGCGGCTCCAGCCCGAGCGAGACCAGAAGTTCGGTTGCCGCGTTACTCGAGGTCGCGGGATCGATGCCCCACAGTCCGGCGACGAACTCGAGATATTCGAGCGGCGTGAGCTTGTCGTAGATCATGGGCTCGTCGGAGACCCAGGCCATCACCTGCTTGGCCGCGATCGGGTCGCGCAGCGCATCGATGCCGAAGATCTCGATCCGCCCGGCATCCGGGCGCAGCAGGCCCGCGACCATGCGCAGCGTCGTCGTCTTGCCGGCGCCGTTCGGGCCGACCAGTGCATAGAATTCGCCCGAGCGCACCACGAGGTCGAGTGCATCGACCGCCGGCCGTTCGAAACACTTCGTCAATCCTCGCACGGCGAGGGCGGGGCTGCCTGGGGTCATGACGGCACTATCGCCTCGATCGGTTCGCGTCTGCAATGTGGATGCAACTCGTTGCGGCGCGGTGAACGAGCCGCCGCATCGTGTCCTTCGGCGCCGGCCGGTTCCGTCGGCGCACAGTCCGCATTCCCGCCGTGCTCGTCCCGCGAACTCCCGGCCACGTCTCAAGTTGTGGGCGCGCGGCAACGATGCGCGATCGTCAATGGTTTACGGAAGCCGTCCCCTCAGGCGACAGCGCTTGGACCTCCGCCATCAGGGGCAAGGCCTGATACCGGGAGATGCCGGTCTCGTCGATCACGAACAACGGCCGCACCTGCCGCGCATCGCTGTCCTGGATCATCGCCATGCGCTGATTGTCGAGCATGAGCCAATGCCCGTCGAGGCGCGCCGCCGCGACGGCATGATCCTCGCCCCGGACGACATCGTGCAGGATCACGATCCGCAGATCGTCGGAGGCAATGCCAGCCATCCGAAGTGCGACGAACTTGGCGATCGCGTAGTCCTCGCAGTCGCCGGCACGGCGTTCGAACGTAGCGAGAGGGGAGGCCCACACGTCCACCTGGCCATATTGAGCGAGATCACTGGCCGGCCGGATGGCCAGATTGACCGCGCGATTGATCTCGCCGAGCCTGGCCCGTCCCGCGCGGATACGGCCCTGATCGATGATCGCCAGCAGGCTGAGGGCGGTGGGGGAGACGCAGCGCTCGCGGTCGCCATCGCACAGCGCAAGCTGCACGCGCTCGTCTTCGAGTTTGCGCGCGAGCGTCAACCACTTGTCGCGCAACGCGCCGGCCTCCAGGCCGACCCGCGGCAGGCCGAATGGTTCCGCCGTATCCTCGATGGCGGTTGCGAACCCCAATGGCTGCGCGACAGGACCGGCGCTCGCTGGGCTGCCGATCCATATGGCGGCGCTGGCGGCCGCGGCCGCCAGCGAGGCGCGCATCAGCGCGAGAAAATTCATGTGACGCCCCGTGCCCGGATCTCGGCCGGCGCGACGCAGCGCCTGACGGAACCGGATGCTTGTTGGGGGTCAGCATGGGTGCGGAGGCTTGGCCTCTGCTTAAAACCGGCAATCCGGCGACCAAATCGCAGGATTTACGCTGAACGTTGTGTTGCTCCGATGCGACAAATCCTAGCGAAAGCTGAGCGAGGGTCGCGAAGGTCAGGAGGGTTCGCGGTGAAGTTGTGCTTCGAACTCAGCTGCAGCTCCTGCCAAATTGATGCAATTCGCCGATTCTTGTTCTCCCACCCGCAGTCCTCCACTTGAAATCCGTTGTCAGGGGTAAGCCGGTGCGGATGTTGATGTCGGCAAAGGTATTGGATGGTCTATGAATACTTGGAATTACTTTTGTTTTCTGAAACGATGTGAATTTTGACTTGGCAGACCTCGGCCGGCGCCAACTTTAAAGAGAGCGAAAACTCGACAACATCGTAGCGATCCCGCGGAAGTCGTCGTTTTTGGCCACCTGAAGCACAAGCTGAAGGTGGTTCCGCCAGACACTTGCCAGTGATATGCACGCCTTGAACACTCATTCTTATGTATTCATTAACCATAGTCGGTAGCCCCGTGAATTACGCTGGCAATTCTGACGCCGCGCTTTTCTCCGAAGGCCGGGGCGCCTCTTCGCACGGTCACGTGCGGCTGGAGGCCCCGCATGCCCATGCACCGACGGACGCCATCGTCGTTCCGGACGCGCATTTTCTGTTCAATGCCGATTTCAAGCGGTCTGGCCTCGACCTGATCCTCTCGTCCGATGGGCGCGAAATGGTGCTGCCGGACTATTTCAAGGGCGAGAAACGGGCGCCGCTGGCGTCACCGGATGGCGCGCATCTGACCGGCGACCTCGTCAATGCGCTCTCCGGCGCGGTGCAGGTCAGCCAGGCCGGGGCGGCTGCGAGCGTGAGCAAGGTCATCGGCCATGTGACCAAGCTGCAGGGCACCGCGACCGTCATCCGCAACGGCGTTTCGATCCTCCTTCACAACGGCGACAACGTCGAGAAGGGCGACGTGGTCCAGTCCGGCTCGGATTCGACGCTCGGCATCACCTTCATCGACGGCACCGTGTTCGGCCTGTCGTCCAATGCGCGGATGGTGCTGAATGAAATGGTGTACGATCCCAACGGGTCGAACAATTCCTCGCTGATCAGCCTCGTTGCCGGCACGATCTCGTTCGTGGCCGGCGAGACCGCCAAGCACGGCGACATGAAGGTCGACACGCCCGTGGCGACCATGGGCATTCGCGGCACCGCCGTGCTGGTCGAGATCGACTTCACGGTGCCGGGGCAGGGCGGTCTGCCCGATGCCAAGTTCCAGGTGCTGGTCGAGCCCGATGGCCGCACCGGCTCCTACGTGCTGTTCGACAAGACGACGCTGCAGCCGATCGCTGTGGTGAATCAGGCCGGACAGCAGATCCAGATCAGCAACGGAATCGTGAATCAGAGCGCTGTGCCGCTCACGCCGGACATCCAGAAGCTCATCAACGACGTCTTCACGCTGAAGTTCACCGACAACACCAATCCGAAGTCGACAACCCATTTCACCGACATCGGGGTGCCGCAGACGCTGACGCCGTTGACCTTGCCCAATGGCACCAGCGCGACGCCGACCTATCAGGTGACCGACAATACGGGCTCGACACCCACGACGAGCTCGACGTCCGAGCAGCCGTCGCACATTCCGGGTGCGCCGGAGGTCAGGATTCTCGATGCCGGCGGCCGGCTGACCACGACCTTCGGTCTGGCCGAGCGGGCCGGTCAGACGGGCAACGGCGCCGACCTCGACACCGTCCTCACCCGCGTCAATTTCCTCGACGTCAATAACATCGACCGGCCGACGGTCTCGGTGAGCTTCAAGTCCTATGCGTTCAAGAGCGCGCAGCAGGCCGACGTCACGGCATCGCTGAACGCCCTGCAGTTGCAGGATGTCATGGCGACGGCCGTGAAGATCACGGTGGTGCCGGATCCGACCAACAAGAATTTCGGCTCGGCAATGCTGAGCTACAGTGTTCCCGACAACTACTTCGATTTTCTGGCCGCGGGCGAGACGCTGACGCTGACCTACGTCGTGCGCGTCGACAACAATTTCGCGCCGTCGAACGAGTATACCGAGGTGCCGATCACGATCACGGTGACCGGCACCAACGACAAGCCCGAGATCACGGCGAACGTCCCGGCCATCGCGTTCGAGGGCGGCACCAGCGTGCCCGGCGGGCCGCTCACCTCCGAGGACCCGACCTCCGGCACGCTGACGTTCAAGGATGTTGACCTCACCGACACCCATAGCGTGTCGGCCAAGCTGACCGGCGCGGTTCTTGAAAGCGGCGGCAGCATTCCGCCAGCGCCACTGGCGCTGTTCGAGCAGGCGCTGACGGCATCCCTGGCCTCCGACAGCACCGGCAGCGGCACCGGCAAGATCAACTGGAGCTTCGCCAACCTACCGGTCTATGTCGCCGATTTCATTCCCGCGGGTCAGAAGGTGACGCTCACCTACACGGTGACCGTGACGGACTCGCATGGCGCGACGTCGACCCAGACGATCACGGTGACGATCACCGGCACCGACGATCCGGCCGTGGTCTGGATCGCCACGACCCAGCCCGGCGAAAGCAGCGGCGGCCAGGTTCATTTGTGGAGCGACGGCGCGAACTGGGCAACCGGCCTGGCTCCGACCACCGATGATGACGTCATCATCATCACCGATCAGCTGCACGGCCTGACGCCGGCCTTTCCGGTGACGATCGATGACGACGCCTACGCCTACGCCAAATCGGTCACGCTGAATGATTTCGGCGGCGGCGCCGTTCCGGAGCTCGACAATAACGGCACGCTGACGATCAGCGGCGCACTGACGGCCAAGGCCGACTCGCGCATCTACAACTTCTCGGGTGCGACGATCACCGTCGGCGGCTCGGCGCAGATTCTCGAGCAAAGCGAGCTGCACAATGCCGGCACCGTGCTGCTGGCTGGCGGCGGCGTCTTCGGGGCGAACGCCGGCATCGTCAACACCGGAATGATCGAGCTGTCCGGCGGCACGCTGACCGTGCATGGTGACGTTGCGAACGCCGATGAGGACAGCTCCGGTCTCATCGAGGTCGACCTCGGCGCGACGCTGACTCTGGATGGCGGCAGCATCGATGGCGGCGCCATCGTCATCCAGGGCGCGCCGATCGTTCAGAACTTCGGAACGTTGGAGAGCGGCGGGGAGACACCCCAACCTGCCAACGGCCTGCTCGTTCTGAAGGGCGGAGCCGCGATCAGTGATGGCGAGCTGAAAAATTTTGGCTCGATCGAGGTCTCCGGCAGCGGCAACACCCTCTCGGACGAAGCCGTCACGAATGCCGGCCTGATCGATGTCGAGGCCGATGGTGAGCTTACGCTAAACGGCGGCACCAGCATCGATAATGCGGGTGGCAATATCACGGTCGAGGGCTCCGCGACCCTGACGCTATCGCATGCGGATATTACTGGCGGCACGCTGACCAACGAGTCCGGCGGAACGATAGCCCTGATCGGCCACGCCACGCTGAGCGGCGGCACGCTCGACAATTTCGAGACGATCGCCGTGTCCGGCAGCGGCAATGCGTTCGAGGACGAGACGATCACGAATGCGAACGCTGCCGCGATCACCATTGCGCTGAGCGGTGCACTCTCGCTGAGCGGCACGAGTATCGCCGGCGGCGCTGTCAGCAACGAAGGGACGATCTCCGTCGACGGCGACAGCACGATCGAGGGCAGCGCCGTCGCGGGTGGTACGCTGCTGATCGGCGAGACCGGCGCGTTCGCGGAGATCACGGCCATCCTGACGGTCAAGGGCAGCGCGTCATTGACCGACGTCGATATCGCCATCGGCGACGGCTCGATGCTTCAGGTCGCTGCAGAGGAGAGCGCAACACTGATCGGCGTCAGCGTCGACAACGGCGGCACTGTCCAGGTGGACGACGGCGCGCTGCTGCTGATCGAGGACAGCACGATCACCGGCGGCGATCTCGTCAACCACGGCATCGTGCATGTCGAGACCGCGGCTGCGACCACCTTCGACAACGTTACTATCGATAACACGGACGGTCAGATCATCATCGATAAGGATGGTGAGATGCCGGTGGAATCGATCCTGGTGCTCGACGGGAGCACGACGCTCACCGGCGGCACGTTGGAAATTCGGAGCGTCGGCACGCTGGAGATCGCCGGCAACGATGTGACCCTGTCCGGAATGGACGTCTGGAATTTCGGCGTCTGCACCGTCGACCTCGGTGCGATCCTCGACCTTGCCGATACCAAGGTGAGTCATGACGGCACGCTCTACATCTACGGCACGATCTCCGCGAGCGGGCTGAGCGGCATCGGCGGAACGATCTTCAACTATGGCACGATCGAGATCACGGCGGGCAAGTTCGAGATCGCCGGCGACGTCGAAGGCTCCGGGATCATCAAGGTCGATGCCGGCGCAACGCTGACGGTCGATGGTCACGTGGACCAGACGATCGACTTCGGCAGCGAGGGGAGCAGCGAACTCGTCATCGATGATGCCGGCTTCTCCGCCAAGATCGCCGGCCTCGGCGTCGACGACAAGATCGATCTGCAGACGATCAAGTGGAGCGAGGCGACAACGGCGTCTTACGATGCCGAGACGGGCGTGCTCACCGTCATCGACGGCGAAGGGCACAGCATTGCCCTGACGCTCGAAGGCGACTTCAGCGACTTGCATTTCGCGGGCAGCAATGACGGGCATGACGGAACGCTGATCACGCTGACGGCCGAAGACACGGCGCCTGTGATCGCGGATTCCGGCCGGCCCGGTACAATCACCGAAGCGGCCGCTCAAACAGGGGCGTCCGATCAGCACAGCGTCGCCGGCAGCGTCAAGTTCACCGATGTCGACCTGACCGATCGGCCAACCGCATCGATCGGGGCGCAGAGCGTGACTTGGACTGCGGCCGATCAGCAGAAAGATTTGTCGAGTCAGCTGACGCCGGACCAGATCGCAGCGCTGGAACAGGCGCTGCACTTGAGCCAGGGCGGCAACGCCAACAATGGCAAGGTCGACTGGACTTATGCCATCACCGACGGCTCGCTCGATTTCCTCGGCGCCGGCCAGACCGTCACGGTCACCACCACGGTGACGCTCGACGACCATCAGGGCAAGAGCGCGACCTCGACGATCGTCGTCAACATCACCGGGACCAACGACCTGCCGGTCGTGACGAGCGAGGTGCAGTCGGCCGAAATCGCCGAGCGCGCGGCGATGTCCGGCTCGGATCTGCTCGACACTGTAAGCGGCACGATCGCTTTCGAGGATGCGGACATCACCGATGCGCATGTCTTGAAGGTGACCGGCGTCGCGACCTCCGGCAACGACCACGGGCTGCCGTCGGATCTGTCCGTGCTCAAGAGCTGGCTGTCGCTCGGCTCGCTCACAGAATCCGGCAGTGGTGCGGGATCGCAGGCCTGGACCTTCGCTGCCAATGACAAGGTGTTCGACTATCTCGGTGTCGACGAGCATGTCACGCTGACCTACACGGTCGCGATCGACGACGGTCACGGCGTCGTGGTCGATGTGCCCGTCACCATCACGGTCAACGGCGCAGAGGATGCGCCCGTCATCACAGGTGAAACGAACCCGACGGTCCAGACCGTTATCCTGGCCGAGCAGGCGAGGGTGCTCGCAAGCACCGCCAGCACCAATGCCGAGGGCCTGCCGACCGAAACGTTCGATCGCGTGTCGGCCGGCAACATCTCCGATAACGGGCGCGGCCATGGCAGCTTCTACAGCCAGGCGCTGCACGCGACGTTCACGGCCAGCGGCAATGCGGGGATCGTGCACGGCTCCTCGCCGGTGTCGGCAGCGCCCTACATGGTCGACGGTGTGGACAAGACCAACTATCTCAGCATCGGCAGCCACGCCCAGGAGACCATCACCTTCGACAGCGTCAAGAACAGCTTCGGGCTGTATTGGGGCTCGGTCGACAGCTACAACAGCATCTCCTTCTACAACGGCAACAAGCTGGTCGCCTCCTACTCGGGCAGCGACGTCGCGCCGCTGCTCGCCAATGGCGGACAGACTTCGCTGGCCTCGAATGGCTATGTCGAGTTCCTCGGCCTGTCCCCGTTCAACAAGGTGGTGCTTGCCAGCAGCCAGAATGCGTTCGAGCTCGACAACGTCTCGGCGGGCTACATCCCGGATCAGCCGGTGAAATTGGCGAGCGGCATGTCCGGTACCTTGACGGTGCTCGACAGGGATGTCGGCAACACGCTGACCGCTTCGGTGGTCGAAAATGGCGTGATCAAATACAATGGCTCTCTGAGCCTGCCTTCGAATGCCCACGTCCAGGCGCTGGCCGATGCCCACGCGATCACCTTCGACAGCACGAGCTCCGATGGCGGCTCCGATGTCCTGCACTGGACATATCATCCGGTCGACGTGAACCTGGATTTCCTCAATTCCGGCGACGCGCTGACCATCACCTATCAGGCGAAGGTCAGCGACGGCCACGGCGGCACGGCGACCAAGGCACTGACCGTCACCTTGGCGGGCAATGGTGCATCGACGGTCAACGGCACGGACCAGAGCGACAATTTCGTCAATGTCGGCGGTGGCGTGACGATCTTCGGCAAGGACGGCAACGACACCTTCGTCTTCAACCCGCATTTCGGCAGCGCCACGATCGGCGATTTCAACGTCAACAAGGACATCGTCGAGATCGATCACTCGCTGTTCGCCAGCGTTGCTGCGCTCGTGGCCTCGGCGCAGTCCGCCAATGGCGGCCACGACACGATCATCACCGACGCAGCCCACGATACGCTCACCCTCAAGGGGGTGACGCTTGAGCAGTTCAAGGCGCATCACGACGGTTTTCACCTCGTCTGAGCCCGCGCGTCCGCCGCGCGATGCGGACGGCGGCGTCGCCGAGCGGAACGCGGTCCGGATAACCGGACGACTCGGATCGCCGGCTTCGGCGTGATATCGGATGCTGCATGAAACGATTGAGAGCAGTACCTCGGTGGTTCGCGCGCAAGTTCGGCTATGCGCGCATGATCTGCCTGCTGCTGCTGATCGGCTTCGCGGCGCTACGCGTCGCAGACCCTGCCCTGGTGCAGGAGCTGCGCGTCCGGACCTTCGATAATTTCCAGGTGCTGAGTCCGCGGATCAAGACGCTGCGGCCGGTGACCATCGTCGATATCGACGAGAAGAGTCTCGCGAATCCCAAGCTCGGTCAGTGGCCCTGGCCGCGCACGCGGATCGCCGAGATCATCGACACTCTGACCCGACTCGGCGCCGTGGTAATTGCCTTCGACGTCGTGTTTGCCGAGCCGGACCGGCTCAATCCCGGGCTCGCGGCCGAGACTTTTTCAAATCTCGACGAGCCGACGCGCGAGAAGCTGAGGAAATTGCCATCCAATGACCAGGTGCTCGCCGACGCGCTGAAGCGGTCGCGCGTAGTGCTCGGCGAATCCGGTGGTCCTGAGGCTCGTGCAGGCCTCGACAAGACTTTGCCTGTGACAGGCATCGCGACGCTGGGCCACAGCCAGGATGCAACGCCATTCATGTGGAATTTTCCCGGGCTGCTGCGCAACGTCCCCGTGATCGAGCATGCGGCCGCTGGTCGCGGCCTGTTCACCATCAAACCGGAGCGCGATGGCATCATTCGCCGGGTGCCGATGATCATGCTGGCTCAGGGGGATATCATGCCTTCCCTGAGCTTCGAGATGCTGCGGGTCGCGACCCGCACGGATACGATTCGGATCAGGACTGACAAGAGTGGCATCATCGGTCTTGGTCTGGGTGCTGTACAGATTCCGACCGACGCGAATGGGCAGCTCTGGCTGCACTATGCCGAGAGTGACCCATCGATCTACGTGTCGGCCATTGACGTTCTGGAGGGTCGGGTGCCGCCGGAGAAGATCGCCGGCAAACTGGTGCTGATCGGGCCATCGGCCACCGGCCTGAACGACATCAAGACCACGCCGATTTCTCCGGCCATGCCGGGCGTTGAGGTGCATGCTCAGGTGCTCGAGAGTGCTCTGACCGGTGCGATTCTGACGCCGCCCTATTGGGGACTCCCGGCCGAGTTCTTCGGTGCGCTCCTTCTCGGCCTGCTCGTGATCGTCTTCGCGCCGCAACTCGGCGCCGTCGCTCTAGTGGTGGTCGGGGCGCTGTTCGCGGCCGCTCTGCTCGGGATTTCCTGGTACTTCTACACCCAGCATCGGCTGCTGATCGACTTCACCTATCCGATGCTGTCGACGACGGCGATCTATCTGACGCTGATCTTCGCTAACTTCGTCCGCGAGCAGAACCAGCGTCGGCAGATGCGCTCGGTGTTCGGACAATATCTGTCGCCGGTGCTGGTCGAGCAGCTTGCCCAATCACCGCCGACGCTGGGCGGCGAGGAGCGCGAGATCACGGTGATGTTCTCGGACGTGCGCGGCTTCACCACGATCTCGGAGAGCTACAAGCACGATCCGCAGGGCCTGACACAGCTGATGAACCGCTTCCTCACGCCGCTGACCAACGCGATCATCGCTCGCAAGGGCTATGTCGACAAATACATGGGCGACGCCATCATGGCGTTCTGGAACGCGCCGCTCGCCGACAAGGATCATCAGATAAATGCCTGCGAAGCGGCGCTCGACATGCTCGAGCGGATCGATCAGGTGAACGGCGAACGCGAGCAGGAGGCCGAGCATGGCGGCCACGTCTACATTCCGCTCAAGGTCGGAATCGGCCTCAACACCGGCATCGGCGTGGTCGGCAACATGGGCTCCGACCTGAAGTTCAACTATTCGGCGCTTGGCGACAGCGTAAACCTCGCCTCGCGCCTGGAGGGCCAGACCAAGGAGTACGGCTTTCCGATCATCGTCGGCTCGGCGACTGCGATGGCCGTGAAGGACCAGTTCGCGATTCTCGAGCTCGACTTCATCATGGTCAAGGGTAAGACCGAGCCGGAGGTGATCTACGCCATCGCCGGCCGCGAGGACGTGATGTATTCCGAGCGCTTCCAGTTGCTCCGCAACCTCACCATCGAGATGCTGGCGAGCTATCGCAGCCGCGATTGGGAAGGGGCGCTGGCCGCGATCGAGCGCGGCCGCAAGAGCGACCAGGGACAAGACTTGGCCAAGCTCTATGATCTCTATGACGCACGCATCCGCAACTATCAGGTCAATCCGCCGCCCGAGGATTGGAACGGGGCGTACGCACTGCTGACGAAGTAGCCGGTGCCCCGTTCCCGAGTTCGCATCATATCGCGGCGGCCTCGTTGGCCAGGTTCGGTGCCCGCGCGATGAGTATGCTCATCACTTGCAGACCACATAAGCCGAATAGGGCGGGCAACGCTTGCTGCGCTCTTCCGTGCCGGGGACGGGGCGGGTGGAATGCCGTGGCGGGAGGCTTCGCTTGGCACGCGGCAGCTTGCCCGCATCGTGCTTCGATGACGATGGGACGAAGCGGGTTCCAGGCCCATTGGATGATGTCTGGGCGTCCACCGCCGCGAGCTTGCCGATGAATGCGAGCGACAGGATGACGAGCTTGACCGAACGATAGCGCGCTCCAGTCTGCGGGACTGGTACAAGGATAGCGCAATCGAGCAGGCGTCGAGCGCATTGCGTTTGTTGCGAGGTTGCAACAGGGGGATAAGAAGCAACTTGTGTCATGTGACGTCGATTGCATGAATCTGCGCGAACTTGTAGCATGTCTCTACCGAAGATAGAAAGTGCTGCAGATGGGGGGCATCGATGCAGTCTTCTGAGGACAGGAGTGCGGCTGGTTTGACGCAGGGCAGGCCGGCACGGGGTGCGATCAAGCGTTTCACTCTACCAGTTGCGGGCAGCCTCATCGCTGCTGTGGCTTGTGTGCTCGGGGCCGGCGCGGTGTCGGCCGCGGATCTCCCGGTCAAGGCGCCGCCTCCGCCGGTCTCGCTGTGGGAGTTCGAGGTCGGCGCCCGCTATTTCTACAGTTCGGGCCGCACCCGCTACACGTTGGGCGATCCTTTCGTCGCTGGCCAAACCAATTCTCTGCTGACCTACAAGAATCTCAACAGCCATGCCGGCGAGGGGTTCGCCAGGGCCGATCACAGTCTGGGTTTCTTCGCCAAGGGCTTTGCGGGCGGTGGCAACATCTTCAGCGGCAGGCTCAACGACGAAGACTTCCCGCCAGCCGTCATTCCGTACTCGAATACGGACAGCAGCGTGAACAGCGGCAGGCTTTGGTACGGCACGATCGACGCCGGCTACAATTTCTGGAGGGGGCCGGCGTTCAAGGTCGGCGGCTTCATCGGCTACAACCATTTCTACGAAACCGTCAACGCATACGGATGTATCCAGGTCGCGACCAATCCGTTTATCTGTGGTCTCGATCCTGTTGCGGGGGGCGTGCTGGTGCTCAGCAAGACCGAGAACTGGGATTCGCTCCGTGTCGGGTTGAACGGCGTCTTCAAGCTCGGCCAGAACTGGAACGTCACCCTCGATGGCGCCGTTCTGCCCTACGTCCGGCTGAGCGGATTCGACAATCACTGGCTGCGGCCCGACATCAATCCGCTTCCGCAATCTGGAAATGGCTGGGGCTACCAGCTCGAGGGCATTGTGTCATACGACGTGACGAGAAATTTCAGCGTCGGCGTCGGTGGCCGCTATTGGTACGCCCGGACGACCAGTGGGACCACCCAATTTCCTGGAGTCCCGGGGTCGCCCACGACCTTCAGCTACGAGCGGTACGGCGGCTTTCTCCAGGCCTCCTACAAATTTGACTCGGGCGCCTTCGGGAAATGAAATATTGGCTATCGTGCTGAAGAGAAAGCCCGGCAAAACGCCGGGCTTCCTTCTTTGCGAGCACGACAGCCGCCGGCCCGGTCAGTTATTCCGCCCCGATCGTCGTCAGGTCCTGGAACCAGTGTTGCGCCTGCACGAACTTCTTGACCTTCGGCGATAGCGCGTGCGGATTGGTGTCGTGCACGACCCAGACCAGCACCGCATCGTCGACCACAGCCGCATGCGCCTGCGCGATCAACTCGTCCTGCTTGGCCGGATCGAACGTCTGCTTGGCTTCAGCAATCAGCGCATCGACCTTGGGATTCTTGTAGCCGCCCCAGTTGACGCCAACGGGCGCGATCTGGTCGGAGGCGAAGAAGCGGACGATCGCGTAGAGCGGGTCCGATGTGACATAGGCGATGTTGTTGGCGGTGATGCCGGCGTTCATCTCGTCCGCCGCGCCCTTGCGCCAATGCGTGTACAGCGTCTCCAACTCGACGACCTTGAAGTCGATGTCGATGCCGATCTCCTTGAAGCTCTGCTGCAGATATTCGTTCATCGGCAGCGACAGCATCTGGCCGGTGCCGCCCTGCGCGATGATGAAGGTGGTCTTGAGCGGCTTGTCCTTGGAGTAGCCGGCCTCCTCGACCAGCTTCTTGGCGGCGGCGACATCATATTTCAGCTCGAAGCTCGGCTTGCCGAACCACGGGCTCGACGGGTCGACCTGGCCCTTGGCCGGCTTGGCGAGGCCGTTCATCAGCCCGACGACCTCGTCGCGGTTGATGGCGAGGTTGAGCGCCCTGCGCAGCCGGATGTCGGTCCAGGGCGATCCCGGCAGCACGCTGAGGTGGTAGTTCCAGACATGCGGCGTGACGTTGTCGACGAGCTTCATGCCGGCCGCCTTGAGCTGCGGCACGGCGTCCGGCGCCGGCGTCTCGATCAGGTCGACCTGGCCGGCGAGCAGCGCATTGGTGCGGGTCAGCGCCTCCGGCATCGGCACCAGCACCAGCTTGTCCGTCCTCGGCAGCCGGTCCTTGTTCCAATATTCGGAATTCTTCGTCAGCTCGGCGAGCTCGCGCGGCACCAGCTTGGTCAGCTTGAACGGCCCGGTGCCGGAGGGCTGGCTGGCGAACTTGTCCCAGTCCTTGCCGAGCTTCTCATACTGCGCCGGGCTCGAAATCAGGAACCACAGCATCTGATAGGGAAAGAACGAGTCGACCGTCTTGGTGGTGATCTCGACCGTGGAGTCGTCGATCTTGGCGTAGCTCGCCACCGACGGAAGGCGCGTCTTGACCTGCGCGCTCTGCCGCTTGTCGAACTGCGGTGCCTTATCGTTGAGCACCTTGTCCAGATTCCAGATCACCGCGTCGGCATTGAAGTCGCTGCCGTCGTGGAACTTGACGCCCTTGCGCAGGGTGAAGCGCCACTTGGTCTTGTCGGCGTCATCGACCTTCCACTCGCTGGCGAGGCCCGGGATCAGCTTGCCGGGCTTGTCGGCTGTGCTCATGTCCCACGCGACCAGCGGATCATAGATCGTATAGCCGGTAAACTGATAGGCGCCGGCGCCGCGATCGGGCTGGCCGGTCGTCAGCGGGATGTCGGCCATCGAGATGCCGTAGCGTAGAACGGTTTCGGCCCGCGCCGCGCCGGCCGAGAGGCCGAGCACAAGCGCGGTGGCAAGCAGTGAGTTGAGGATACGCATGCGGGTGAAGCTCCGTGGCAATCGGATCAATTCGATCCGCGAAACCTGCAATCCGGGTGCCAAGCCCCGGTCGTGATCATTTGAGTACAAACGGTTGTGACCTCGCGTCGCAGGGCCGTGCGCGAAGGCACCGCTGGCATAGCCGTTGCATAACGATGCACAGAATTTAGCCAGCTTGATCGGAGATGTTGATCGTGCTTTCGCGTATTGCGACCTCAATGAAGGAACGTGCGGCTGTTGCGGCTGCCATGATGACGACGGTCTCGGCCCTCGCGCTGCCGGCGCAAGCCAGCGCGGAATCCGTGCTGCGCATCGGCATGACTGCGGCGGACATTCCGCGCACGCTCGGCCAGCCCGACCAGGGCTTCGAGGGTAACCGCTTCACCGGCCTCACCATGTATGACGCGTTGACGGCGTGGGACCTGTCGTCGGCGGACAAGCCGAGCGTCGTCATTCCCGGCCTTGCCACCGAATGGAAGGTCGACGACGCCGACAAGACCAAATGGACGTTCAAGCTGCGTCCCGGCGTCACCTTCCATGACGGCGCGCCGTTCAACGCCGATGCCGTGGTGTGGAACGTCGAGAAGGTGCTGAAGCAAGACGCGCCGCAGTTCGATCCGAGCCAGGTCGGCGTCACCGCCTCGCGCATGCCGACGCTGGCGTCTGCGCGCAAGATCGACGACCTCACGGTGGAGCTGACGACCAAGGAGCCGGACAGCTTCCTGCCGATCAACCTCACCAACCTGTTCATGGCGAGCCCGACCAAGTGGCAGAAGCTCTATGAGGCCGCGACCGGCGCCGACGACAAGGCGAAGTCGCAAGCCGCCTGGGCCGCCTTCGCCAAGGACGCCTCTGGCACCGGCCCGTGGAAGATGACCAAGTTCACGCCGCGCGAGCGGCTCGAGCTGTCGAAGAACGAGGCCTATTGGGACAAGGCGCGCGTGCCGAAGTCCGACAAGATGATCCTGCTGCCGATGCCGGAAGCCAATGCGCGCACCGCGGCGCTGCTGTCCGGTCAGGTCGACTGGGTCGAGGCGCCGGCGCCGGATGCGCTGCCCGAGATCAACCAGCGCGGCTTCAAGCTCTACGCCAATGAGCAGCCGCATGTCTGGCCCTGGCAGTTCTCGCGCGTCGACGGCTCGCCGTGGAACGACATCCGCGTCCGCAAGGCCGCCAATCTCTGCATCGATCGCGAAGGCCTGAAGGATGGTCTGCTCGCCGGACTGATGGTGCCGGCGACCGGCACCTTCGAGAAGGGCCATCCCTGGCGCGGCAACGTCACCTTCGAGATCAAGTACGACAAGGCGGCCGCACAGAAGCTGATGCAGGAGGCCGGCTACGGCCCGAACAAGAAGCTCGAGGTCAAGACGCAGACCTCGGCGTCGGGCTCGGGCCAGATGCAACCGCTGCCGATGAACGAATATCTGCAGCAGGCGCTGGCCGAGTGCTATTTCGACGTCAAGCTCGACGTCATCGAGTGGAACACGCTGTTCACCAACTGGCGCCGCGGCGCCAAGGATCCCTCCGCCAACGGCGCCAACGCCACCAACGTCACCTACGCGGCGATGGATCCGTTCTTCGCGCTGGTGCGCTTCCTGCAGTCCTCGATGGCGCCGCCGGTGTCCAACAATTGGGGCTTCATCAATAATCCGAAGTTCGACGAGCTGGTGAAGAAGGCGCGCCAGACCTTCGATCCCACCGAGCGCGACAAGGCGCTCGCGGAGCTGCATGCGGCCTCGGTCGATGATGCGGCGTTCCTTTACGTCGCCCACGACGTCGGCCCGCGCGCCATGAGCCCGAAGGTCAAGGGCGTGGTGCAGCCGAAGAGCTGGTTCATCGACTTCTCGCCGATCTCGGTGGAGCCGTGATCTTGATAGAGGGGTAGTCTCTGCACGTGCGCCGTTGCGCTCCCTCCCCCCTTGTGGGGGAGGGGCGGGGAGGGGGGCCTCCGGCGGCAGTCTTCGCGTGGACCCCCACCCCCGACCCCTCCCCGCAAGGGGGAGGGGAGTCTTCCATCACCACCTTCTCCCGTATGGGTGAAGGAAGAAACAGGTGACTCGTGCTCTCTTATGCTGCCAGGCGGATGGTCTATGCGATTCCGATCATCATCGGCGTCGCGCTCGTCTGCTTCATGCTCGTTCACATCACGCCCGGCGATCCCTTGGTCGCGGTGCTGCCGGCCGACGCGTCGCAGGAGCTGGCACAGCAGCTGCGCGTGGCCTATGGCTTCGACAAGCCGCTGCCTGTGCAGTTCGGATTGTGGCTGTGGCGCGCGGTCAATGGCGACCTCGGCAACTCCATCGCCACCGGCCGTCCCGTGCTCGCCGAGGTGCTGCGCGCGGTGTCCAACACTGTCACGCTCGCGATCGCGGCCGCCATCATCGGCTTCTCGCTCGGCCTGTTCTTCGGCCTCGTCGCCGGTTATTTCCGCGATAGCTGGATCGACAAGGTCGCGACCTCGATCGCGATCGCCGGCGTCTCGGTGCCGCATTACTGGCTCGGCATGGTCCTGGTGATCATCTTCTCGGTCGAGCTGAACTGGCTGCCCGCGGTGGGCGCGGGTCCGTCCGGCTCGGGCGCGTGGTCATGGGGCTGGGCGCATATCCGCTTCCTCATATTGCCGGCGATCACCACGTCGGTGATCCCGATGGGCATCATCACCCGCACGGTGCGCGCGCTGACCGGCGACATCCTGAGCCAGGACTTTGTCGAGGCGCTGCGCGCGAAAGGCCTGCGCGAGACCCAGGTGTTCCGCCATGTCCTGAAGAACGCCGCACCGACGGCGCTGGCGATCATGGGGCTGCAGCTCGGCTACATGCTCGGCGGCTCGATCCTGATCGAGACCGTGTTCTCATGGCCCGGCTCTGGGCTGTTGTTGAACTCGGCGATCTTCCAGCGCGATCTGCCGCTCTTGCAGGGCACGATCCTGGTGCTCGCGATGTTCTTCGTCATCCTCAACCTCGTGGTCGACATCGCGCAGGCCGCGATCGATCCGCGCATCAAGCGAGGCTAGTGCGGTGAGCGTCAGTCCCACGAGCACGATGAACGACGCCTCGCTGCAGGCCGCACCGGTCGCGAACGCACGCGGCTATTGGGCGACCGTCGGCCGCCGCATCGTCAGGGACAAGGTCAGCATGGTCTGCGTCGCGGTCCTGATGCTGATCCTGCTCTCCGCTTTGCTCGCGCCCTATCTGCATCTCGCCGATCCCTATCAGGGCTCGATGATCCGCCGCCTGCGCCACATCGGCACGCCGAGCTATCCGCTCGGCACCGACGAGCTCGGACGCGATATGCTGGCGCGGCTGATCTATGGCGGCCGGCTGTCGCTGCTGATCGGCATCTCGCCGGTGATCCTCGCCTTCGGCATCGGCACGCTGCTCGGCCTCGTCGCCGGCTATGTCGGCGGCTGGGTCAACACCGCGATCATGCGCACCATCGACGTGTTCTACGCCTTCCCCTCGGTGCTGCTGGCGATCGCGATCTCGGGCGCGCTCGGCGCCGGCATCACCAACTCCATCGTCTCCTTGACCATCGTGTTCGTGCCGCAGATCACCCGCGTCGCCGAGAGCGTCACCACGGGTGTGCGCAACCGCGATTTCGTCGAGGCGGCGCGGGCCTCCGGTGCCTCATCGTTCACGATCATGCGCGCGCACATGCTCGGCAACGTGCTCGGGCCGATCTTCGTCTACGCCACCGGCCTGATCTCGGTATCGATGATCCTCGCTGCGGGCCTCTCGTTCCTTGGTCTCGGCACCAAGCCGCCGGAGCCGGAATGGGGCCTGATGCTGAACACGCTCCGCACCGCGATCTACGTCAATCCGTGGGTGGCGGCGCTGCCGGGCGTGATGATTTTTGCTGTCTCCATCTGCTTCAACCTGCTCAGCGACGGCCTGCGCAGCGCCATGGACATCCGGAGCTGATGATCATGAGTGAAGCAACGGCAGTCACCGGCCTGGAGCCGATCGAGGACCTCGGCGGCAAGGCGCAGCCGCTGCTGCGGGTCGATCGTCTGACGAAACACTTCCCCGTCCGTGGCGGGCTGTTCGGTGCGCGCAAGACGGTGCGCGCGGTCGACGATGTCTCGTTTGCCATTGGCAAGGGCGAGACCGTCGGCATCGTCGGCGAATCCGGCTGCGGCAAGTCGACGACGGCGCGGCTCTTGATGCACCTGATGGAGCGGGATGCCGGCGAGATCATCTTCGACGGCCGCCAGGTCGGGCATGAGATGTCACTGCGCGAGCTGCGTCGCGGCATGCAGATGGTGTTCCAGGATTCCTATGCCTCGCTCAATCCGCGGCTGACGATCGAGGAGTCGATCGCGTTCGGGCCGAAGGTGCACGGCATGACCGACATCGCGGCACGGGCGCTCGCCCGCGAGCTGCTCGGCAAGGTCGGCCTGAGGCCCGAAACCTTCGCCAACCGTTATCCGCACGAGATCTCCGGTGGTCAGCGCCAGCGCGTCAACATCGCCCGCGCGCTCGCGCTGTCGCCGCGCCTGGTGATCCTCGACGAGGCGGTGTCGGCGCTCGACAAGTCGGTCGAGGCGCAGGTGCTGAACCTGCTGATGGACCTGAAGCGCGAGTTCGGCCTGACCTATCTGTTCATCAGCCACGACCTCAACGTCATCAACTACATCTCCGATCGCGTATTGGTGATGTATCTCGGCGAGGTCGTCGAGCTCGGTCCGGTCGAGCAGGTCTGGGCCAAGCCGGCGCACCCGTATACGCGGGCGCTGCTGGCGGCGATGCCGTCATCCGATCCGGACCGGCGCACCGAGACGCCGCCGCTCTCGGGCGATCCGCCGAACCCGATCGATCCGCCGGCCGGCTGCCGTTTCCACACCCGCTGCCCGTTTGCGGAAGCGCCCTGCTCGAATGTCGCGCCAAGATTGACGGAGCTGGATACAATGGGCCATCAGGCCGCCTGCCACATGGCGATCCCAGGTTCGGGACACAGCCGGGCGCCGGCCGCCTGACGGGCAGACACCAGCAGCGAGAAGCGGAATGACCAGACCCACGCCCCAACAAGTCAGTGCCATCGCGGAGGCCTCCGGGCTGCCCGTCGACAAGGAGGTTGCGACCCGCATCGCCGACTCGATCGGACCGGCCTTCGACAACTTCGCCGCGGTCGCCGGCACCCTGCCGTTCGACCTGGAGCCTGCGAGCTACGTCGTGGCGCAGACGCTGAAGGTGGGCCGATGAGCACCGAACCTTCCTTGATGACCCTGACCGACGTCGCGAAGGCGATCGCGGACAGGAAGCTCTCTTCGGTCGAGGTGACGCGCTCCTGCCTGCACCGCATCGCGCAATGGCAGCCGAAGCTGAACGCCTTCATGGCGATCGAGTCCGAGCCGGCGTTGAAGGCGGCCGCCGAGGCCGATTCCGCCCTGGCCAAGGACGGCCAGAAGGGCCCGCTGCATGGCGTGCCGCTCGCCCACAAGGACATGTACTACGAGGCCGGCCACATCTCGACCTGCGGCTCGCTGATCCGGCGCGACTTCGTGGCGACGACGACGTCGACCGCGCTGCAGCGGCTGAAGGATGCCGGATCGATCCGGCTCGGCACCTTGCAGATGGCCGAGTTCGCCTATGGCCCGACCGGCCACAACGCGCATTACGGTCCGGTGCACAATCCCTGGAAGCTCGGCTACGTCACCGGCGGCTCGTCGTCCGGCTCCGGCTCGGCGGTCGGCGCGCGTCTCACCTTTGCGGCGCTCGGCTCCGACACCGGCGGCTCGATCCGCATGCCCGCGAATTTCTGCGGCGTCACCGGCCTGAAGGTCACCTGGGGCCGCGTCAGCCGCGCCGGTGCGATGCCGCTGTCGCAGTCGCTCGACACGGTCGGACCTCTTGCTCAGACTGCCGAGGATTGCGCGTTGCTGCTCGGGCTGATGGCCGGTCCTGATCCCGAGGATCCGACCGCCAGCTCCGCGACCGTGCCGGACTATGTCGCGGCCACCCAGGCCTCGATCAAGGGTCTCAGGATCGGCGTGCCCAAGGCGTTCTATGTCGACGACCTCGATCCTGAGGTGGCGCACTGTCTCGATGCGACGATCGCGGTCCTGAAGACCGAGGGCGCCGATGTGGTTCAGGTCGAGCTGCCGGATCAGCGCCAGCTCACCGCGGCCTGCCAGCTCGTGCTAGCGGTCGAGGCGGCCGCCTTCCACAAGCGCTGGATGATCGAGCGGCCGCAGGACTACGGCCCCCAGGTGCTGATGCGGCTGCAGAACGCGCTGGCCGTCTCCGGCGTCGCCTATCTCGAAGCGCTGCGTTGGCGCGGTGCTGCCCTGGCGGCGCATGTCGCAGCGACGTCAGGCGTCGATGCGGTGGTCGCACCGGTGTCGCCGCTGGTGACACCTTCGATCGTCGAGAGCGACGTTGGCGGCGCGCCGGGTGCGGAGGCCGTGATCCAGCGCATCACCCGCTTCACCCGCCCGGTGAACTATCTCGGCCTGCCATCGCTGGCGATCCCGACCGGCTTCACGTCGACGGGTCTTCCGGTCGGCATGCAACTGATCGGCCGCTCGTTCGATGAGGCGACGATCCTGACCATCGGCGCCGCCTTCCAGCGCGCGACTGATTTCCACGCCAGGGTGCCGACGCTGCCATGAGGGAGACCTGTGCATACCGTCCGACGATCTCACCCTCCCCTGGAGGGGGAGGGTCGATTGCGCATGGCATGCGCAATCGGGGTGGGGTGACGGCCTCTCCCCTTGGAAGCGAGTCCATGGAGGGGCTGTCACCCCACCCCGTCTCGCATTCCCGCTGCGCTTCGTGCGAGCCGACCCTCCCCCTCCAGGGGAGGGTGGCAGCTCACTTCGCAATTGGCCACGGCGTTCCTGACGGCAAGGTGAGATAGCCTCCCCATGACCAACCTCGTCGAGATCGACAATCTCACCATCCGCTTCACCGGCGAGCGCACCGTGCATGCGGTGAACGACGTCAGCCTGTCGCTCGGCGACGGCGAGGTGCTCGGCCTGCTCGGCGAGTCCGGCTCGGGCAAGAGCGTGACGATGCGCGCGCTGATGCGGCTGCTGCCGAACAAGCGGACGCAGATCTCAGGCAGTGTCAAGGCGCTGGGCCGCGACGTGCTGGCGATGAACGACGAGGAGCTGTCGCAGTTTCGCGGCCGCTCCGTGTCGATGATCTTCCAGGAGCCGGGGCTTGCACTCGATCCGGTCTATACCATCGGCCGGCAGATCGCCGAGACCGTCATGCGGCACGAGGGCAAGAGTTTTGCAGAAGCGCAGGCGCGGGCGCTGGAGATGCTCGACGTCGTCAGGATTCCCTCGGCGAAGCGTCGCCTGGAGTCCTATCCGCACGAGATGTCCGGCGGCATGCGCCAGCGGGCGATGATCGCGCTGGCGCTGGCGTGCCGGCCGAAAGTGTTGCTGGCGGACGAGCCCACCACCGCACTCGACGCCACCGTGCAGATCCAGATCCTGCTGCTGCTGCGCGAACTGCAGCGCGAGTTCGGCATGTCCGTCATCTTCGTCACCCACGACATCGGCGTCGCGATCGAGATCTGCGACCGCCTCGCCGTGATGTATGCCGGAGAGATCGTGGAGCAGGGCAGCTTGCGCGAGATCGTGCGCCAACCCGTGCACCCCTACGCGCGCGGCCTACTGGCTTCGACGATCCACGGTGCCAAGCGCGGCGAGCGGCTGCAGACCATTCCCGGCACGCCACCCTCGCTCGACCGGGCGCCGCGGAGCTGCTCGTTCGCACCGCGCTGCAGCCTGGCGCAGCCGCGCTGCTCGGAGGCGATGCCGCCGAACATTGCGCTCGGGCCGCAGCGGCTGGCGCGCTGTATCCTGGCCGAGGCGCCGGCAAGTGTGGCGGCGACGTAACGGTTCGCCCGAAACGCGCTACTCACCGGCCGAAACCGTGCATCGCGTGTCGAAGCGTCGCGGCGGCCTCGCTAAGGTGCTGGCACGCGTGGGACCGATCGTCCGCGCCGGATGAGGACGCGCCATGCACGTATCGAACGAAGGTATCCTGGTCATTCTGTTCGTTGGCCTGGTTGCAGGCTGGCTCGCGGGCAAGATCGTGCGCGGCACCGGCTTCGGGCTGGTCGGCGACATCGTGATCGGCGTGCTCGGCGCTTTGGTCGCGAGCCTGATCTTCCCGCGGCTTGGCGTCCGGATCGGGACCGGCCTCGTGTCGGAAATCGTCTATTCCGCGCTCGGCGCCATCATTCTTCTGTTGGTGGTGCGGCTCGTGCGGACCGGCGGGCGGCTCTAGGGCTTGCGATCCGGCGTGGCTGAACGTTTGCACTGCGCCACGCGACATACCCAAGCACATAGCTAATTTACGCTAAAGTGAGCATCGTTGGACGCTCACCGCAGGAATCAGTATATTTCGCCTTGTTTGCCGCCAGTTTGTGCTTTTGATCGGCGGTCATGCAGCTCATTTGATCAATTGAAGAGATGGTGGTGATGGCGGCCGCACCTCACGTGAGGCAATCCGAGCTCAGCGATGCCTTGCGCGGTTGCCGCAGCGCCTTCATCGGCGTTGGGGCGATGAGCTGCATCATCAACCTGCTCTACCTTACCGGCTCGATCTTCATGCTCGAGGTCTACGACCGGGTGCTGCCCAGCCGGTCCGTGCCGACCCTGATCGGCCTGATCATCATCGCCGCCGGGCTTTACGCCGCTCAGGGCGCGCTCGACATGATCCGTAGCCGTATTCTCGGCCGCATCGGCACCGCCCTGGATGAGAGCCTGAACGCGCGGGTGTTCGACACCGTGGTGCGGTTGCCGCTGGCGGCCGGCGGTCGCAACGAAGGGCTGCAGCCGTTGCGCGACCTCGACAACATCAGGAGCTTTCTCGGCAGCCAGGGGCCGGGCGCGTTCTTCGATCTGCCGTGGCTGCCGCTGTATCTGGCGATCTGCTTCGCCTTTCACGTGATGCTCGGCGTCACCGCGCTGGCCGGCGCCATCATCCTCGTCACCCTGACGCTGATCACCGAATTCCTCACCCGCACTCCCGCCAAGGAGGCGATGGGGCTCGCCGCCCGCCGCAATGATCTCGCCACCGCAAGCCGGCGCAACGCGGAGGTGCTGGTCGCGATGGGCATGACCGGGCGCATGCTGTCGCGCTGGAGCGAGACCAACGAAAAGTATCTCGCCGGCAACCAGCGCGCCAGCGACGTCGCCGGCGGTCTCGGCGCCATCGCCAAGGTGCTGCGCATGATGCTGCAGTCCGCGGTGCTCGCGGTCGGCGCCTATCTCGTGATCCATCAGGAGGCGACCGCGGGCATCATCATCGCCGGCTCGATCCTGAGCGCGCGGGCGCTGGCGCCGGTCGATCTCGCGATCGCGCATTGGAAGAGCTTCGTTGCCGCGCGTCAGAGCTGGCGCCGTCTCAGCCATCTGTTGCAGACGATGCCGCAGCGACCGGCGCCGACCCTGTTGCAGCCGCCGGTCGGCAAGCTCTCGGTCGAGGCCATCTCGATCGTCGCGCCCGGCGATCAGAAGGCGATCGTGCAGGACGTGAGCTTCGCGCTGTCCGCCGGCAACGGCCTTGGCATCATCGGCCCGAGCGCGTCGGGCAAGTCGTCGCTGGTCCGCGCGCTGGTCGGCGTCTGGCGTCCGGTGCGCGGCCATGTCCGGCTCGACGGCGCGGCGCTCGACCAATGGTCGACGGACGAGCTCGGCCGCCACATCGGCTATCTGCCGCAGGATGTCGAACTGTTCGGCGGCACCGTGGCGCAGAACATCTGCCGCTTCGATCCGAAAGCCTCCGCTGACGGCATCATCGCCGCCGCCAAGGAGGCCGGCGTGCACGACATGATCATCAAGATGCGCGACGGCTACGATACAGAGATCGGCGAGCAGGGCGCCGCGCTCTCGGCGGGCCAGGCGCAGCGCGTGGCGTTGGCGCGCGCGCTCTATGGCAATCCGTTCCTGATCGTGCTCGACGAGCCCAACTCCAATCTCGACACCGAAGGCGACGAGGCGTTGTCGCGCGCGGTGCGCTCGGCGCGGGCGCGCGGCGCGATCGTCGTCATCGTCGCACACCGGCCGATCGGCATCGAGGCGGTGGACCAGGTCCTGGTCATGAAGGACGGCCGCGCGCAGGCCTTCGGTCCGAAGGAGACGGTGCTGGCGCAGGTGCTTCAGCCGCGCCCGCCGGCACCGATCAAGATCGTCTCGGAGGCCGGAGTGACGAAGTCATGAGCAGTCAAGTCGTCGCAGGTCCTCTTCCGAGGGCGCGCAAGCCGGAGAGCGTGCGCGAGTCGATAAGGCGTCACCTGCTGGTCGGCATGGGCGTCGTCGTTGCAGTCGCCGGCGGGCTCGGCGGCTGGGCCGCGACGCAGCAGATCTCCGGCGCGCTGATCGCGCCGGGCCAGATCGTGGTCGAATCCAACGTCAAGAAGGTGCAGCATCCGACCGGCGGCGTGGTCGGCGAGCTCAGGGCGCGCGACGGCGACGTCGTCAAGTCCGGCGACATCGTTGTCAGGTTGGACGACACCGTGACCAAGGCGAGCCTCGCCATCGTCACCAAGAATCTCGACGCGCTGCAGGCGCGCGCCGCCCGGCTCGAGGCGGAGCAGCGCGGCTGGGCCAAGATCCTGTTCCCGCCGCAGCTGCTGCAGCGGTTGAGCGATCCCGACGTCAACAGCCTGCTCGCCTCCGAGACCAAGCTGTTCGAGGTCCGCGTCAACGGCCGCGTCGGGCAGAAGGCGCAGCTGCGCGAGCGCGTCACCCAGCTGAACGAGGAGATCGAGGGCCTCTCGGCGCAGGTCAGCGCCAAGGACCAGGAGATCGCGCTGGTGCAGAAGGAGCTCGATGGCGTGCGCCAGCTGTATGAGCAGCATCTGGTGCAGCTGTCGCGCCTGACCGCCCTGGAGCGCGACGCCGCCCGCCTCAATGGCGAGCGCGCGCAGTTCATCGCGGCCCGCGCCCAGGCCAAGGGCAAGATCAGCGAGACCGAGCTGCAGATCATCCAGGTCGACAAGGACATGGTGAGCGAGGTGTCCAAGGACCTGCGCGAGACCACCGACAAGATCGGCGAGTTTGTCGAGCGCAAGGTCACCGCCGAGGACCAGCTGCGCCGCGTCGACATCCGCGCGCCGCAGGACGGCATGGTGCTGCAGTCGACCGTCCACACCGTGGGCGGCGTCATCACCGCGGGCGACGCCATCATGCTGATCGTGCCGCAGAGCGACGACCTCCAGGTCGAAGCCAAGGTCAATCCGCAGGACATCGACAAGCTGCAGGTCGGCCAGAAGACTTTGCTGCGGCTCTCCGCCTTCAACCAGCGCACCACGCCGGAATTGAATGGCGTCGTCAGCCGCGTCTCGCCCGACGTCACCACCGACCAGCGCACCGGCCAGAGCTATTACACCATCCGCGTCTCAATGCCGCCGGAGGAGATCGCCCGGCTCGGCGACGTCAAGCTGATTCCGGGCATGCCGGTCGAAGCCTTCGTCCAGACCGGCGACCGCACCGTGATCTCCTACCTGATGAAGCCGCTGCACGACCAGCTGATGCGTGCGTTCCGGGAGAAGTGAGGCAAGGGCGATCACGCCGCTGCTTCGAGACCATTGGCGCTGCCCCAAACTCAGTGTCATCCCCGCGAACGCGGGGATCCATAGCCACCGGCGGACATTGGCTTGCCCGAGGGCTCAACGTGTGGCCTGCCTCAAGCGAGATCACGCGGTATGGGTCCCGGGTCTGCGCCCGCTGACGCTTTGCGTCACCGGGCTTGCCCGGGACGACACCGATTTTATTGGTCGAGCTTCGTCAGCAACAGCTCCAGCGCGCTTTTCGCGAACAGCTGCATGTTGGCAAAGCGGTCGCTGCGGCCGCTCTCCAGGGTGACTACAGCGGTCGCGGGGCCGGCCACCGCGAAACAGGCATGGCCAGCGGCGTCGCCATAGCGGTTACCGGTCGGGCCGGCCGCGCCGGTCTCCGACAAGCCCCAATCGGTCGCAAACCGTGTCCTGATCTGCCGCGCCAGCAGCTCCGCATAAGGCTCCGACGCCGAGCGAATGCCCTTCATCGCCTCGTCCGGAATGTCCATCAGCACGCGGCGGGCGTCGCGCGTATAGACCACGGCGCCGCCGAGGAAATAGGCGGAGGCGCCGGGCACCGCGAGCAGCGCCGCCGCGATCAGGCCGCCGGCGGAGGACTCCGCAACGGCAATGGTCTGCTTGTTGGCGATCAGCCGCGCCGCGACCTTCTCGGCGACAGCGATGAGGTGCTGCATGGCGGTCATCCTTCGGCAGCGTCGACACCCGCTGCCGCCGGCTGCTGTTCATTCCCCACCATCATGCGCCGAAAGCGCGCGCCAAGGAAGGCGCTGCCCCTCGCAGCGATCACGCAATGACCGGCTCGCGCGCCGCGACGGCCTGGCGGCCGCCGCGATAGACGGTCATCGCTGCGATGATACCGAGCACGGCGGCGCACATCAGCCAGTAGCCGGGCGAGGCCTTGTCGCCGGTCTTGTTGATGAGCCAGGTCGAGACCGTCGGCGTCGCGGTGCCGAACAGCCCAGCCGCCAGCGCAAAGGCGATCGAGAAGCAGGTGGTGCGGACATGCGCAGGCACGATCTCGACCAGGCAGCCCAGCATGGTGCCGCTGTAGACGCCGAAATAGAACGAGAACAGCATTTCGACCGCGAGCAGCTTGCCGAAGCTCGGCGCCGCCGCGAGCCAGTGCAAGGCGGGATAGGCGGTCAGCAACGCCAGAGCCGCGATGGTCACCAGCACCGGCTTGCGTCCGATCCGATCCGACACCGCGCCGCCAACCGGATTCCATAAGAAGTTGGTTACGGCGACCAGCAAAGTGACGAGCAGTGAATCCGCCGCCGACAGCTTCAGCTCCTTGCCGAAACCGGGACCGTAGACGGTGATGAAGTAGAACATCGTCGTGGTCAGCACTGCGATCATCATGCCGAGGATCACGATGCGCCAGTTCTCCAGCGCCGAGGCGAATACTTCGCGCGCGGTCGGGTGCTTCTTCATCGCGAGGAAGGCCGGCGTCTCCTCCAGCGTGCGGCGCAGGAAGAAGATCAGCGGAATGATCAGGCAACCGATGAAGAACGGGATGCGCCAGCCCCAGGCCGCCACCATGTCCGCCGGCATGGCCTGGTTGAGCACATAGCCGATGACCGACGCGACGAAGATCGCGACCTGCTGGCTGGACGACTGGAACGAGGTGTAGAGGCCGCGATTGCCGGGCGTGGAGATCTCGGACAGATAGACCGACACGCCGCCGAGCTCGACGCCGGCCGAGAAGCCCTGCAACAGCCGCCCGAGCAGCACGATGATCGGGGCCGCGATGCCGATCGTCGCATAGGTCGGGCAGAACGCGATGACAACGGTGCCGACCGCCATGATGCCGAGCGTCACGATCAGGCCCTGGCGCCGGCCGATCTTGTCGACATAGGCACCGAGCACGATCGCGCCGACCGGCCGCATCAGGGCGCCGAGCCAGAACACGCCATAGGCGTTCAGCAGAGATGCAGTCTCGTTCTCCGATGGGAAGAACGCCTTGGCGATGATCGGGGCATAGAACCCGAACAGGAAGAAGTCGAACTGCTCGAGGAAATTGCCGCTGGTGGCGCGCAGGATCGCGCCGATGCGCGAATGGATCGTAGCCGGCTGCGGGATTGACGTTGAGGACACGCGGGGAAACTCCTACCGTCGAGAGGCTCGTGCGGAGGATTTCTACGCCGGCCGAAGGGAAAGGTGCGACAATCTGCCACACCAAGCCATGGCGGCCAATAGCTTTGCGCTCAAGGCGCCCTAGGCCTGAACAGAATTGCCGGCGGCCGACTTCTGCTGCGTTGCATCCTTCAGCCATTGCCGGAACGCCTTCAGCTTCGGCGGATCGGTTCGTCCCTCCGGGGTCACCAGATAGAACCCGGCGTCGCTCGGCAGCGCCATCTTGAACGGCACCACCAGCCGGCCCTTGGCGATGTCGTCCTGGACGTAGGCTGTGCGGCCGATCGCGACGCCGAGCCCGTCGATCGCAGCCTGGACGGTCATCAGCGACAGGTCGAAGCTCAGCCGGCCCTGCCTCGACATCTCCACCGGCAGACCCGCCGCGGTCAGCCAGAGCCGCCAGTCGTCGTCATAGCCGCCGCTGGCCTGCAGCAGCGTGTGATGCGCGAGGTCCTCCGGACAGCGTAGCGGCTTGTCGCCCTGCAGCAGCGCCGGACTGCACACCGGAAACAGCTCGTCGGCCATCAGCCATTCGGCCCGGACGCCCGGCCAGTGGCCGCGGCCATAGCGGATCGCAGCGTCGACGTCGTCCTTGCGGAAGTCGACCAGGGTGGTCGAGGTCGTGATCCGCACGTCGATGCCGGGATGGGCTTCCTGGAATGCCGTCAGCCGCGGCAGCAGCCATTTGGCGGCCAGCGAGGCGATGGTGGAGACCGTCAGCACCTTGGCGTTGTCCTTGCGCACCAGCCGCTCGGTCGCCAGCCGGAGATCGTCGAACGCCGCCCGCACCAGCGGGAGATAGTCGCGGGCCTGCGGCGTCAACGCCAAGCTACGGTTCTGGCGGACGAAAAGGCGCAGCCCGAGCTCATCCTCCAAGCGCTTGATCTGATGGCTGATCGCGGTCTGCGTCACGTTCAGTTCGGAGGCCGCGCGGGTGAAGCTCAGATGCCGCGCCGCGGCCTCGAACGCCCGCAATCCATTCAGCGACGGCAGCCGGGTCACTCAGGGTCTCCCGTTTGCATGACGTTATATCATCCGAAGCGGTAGTAAATGTCGTTTGTAGATGAAAGGCAAGCCTCCGATAGTGCAGGTTCAGTGCAATACAGGAGGCTTTCATGTCTTTCTACGTCTCCTCGTCAATGACGAAACATCATACTCCCGGCTTCTGGTCGGGGGTGGCCGAGCTACTCGCCGCCTGGCGCCTCCGCTACCGCACACGGCACGAGCTGGCGCAATGGTCGGAGCGCGACCTGCACGACCTCGGCCTGTCCCGTAGCGATATCGCCGCCGAGATCGACAAGCCGTTCTGGCGGGGTTGAGCCCCTCACTCGTCCCGTCGCGCCGGCGCCGCTCCGCAAAGGAGGGCGCCGGCAATTTGATCTCCGCCGGAGTCCGTCATGCCGACGTCCGCCGTTGCCGATTTCGCCGCCGCGTCCAACGCCATTCACACCCGGCGTGGCGACGAGGTGCGGCTGCGCTTCGTGACATCGGCTGATGCCGAGGCGCTGCAGACCTATGTGCGCTCCTTGAGCCCGCGCTCGCGTCACAAGCGTTTCCTCGGCGCGCTGAGCGAACTGCCTCCGGCTGTGCTCGACGATTTCGTCGCGCTCGGCCGCAACGACCGTTACAGCCTGATCGGCGTGATGGATCACGACGGCGTCGAGAGCATCGTGGCCGAAGCGCGCTACGCGCTCGACCGCGATACCGGCCGCGTCGAGTTCGGCCTGTCGGTGCAGGACCGCTGGCAGGGCCACGGCATCGGCCCGGCGCTGATCGCGAATCTCGAGCGCCGCGCGGTTGCGCTCGGCGGCGTCACGCTATCGGGCGATGCGCTGCGTACCAACGACGTGATGATTGCGCTCGCCAGGAAGTCCGGCTTCGATCTTCGCCAGTATCCCGATGACTGGACCTTGGTGCGATTCGAGAAGGAGCTGAGGCACCGGTCTACGGAATCGCCAAGCGGCGGCCTGAGGGTAGTGGACCGTGAGCCGCGCATCATAGCACATTCATGATATGACGTCCGTCATGCCACGCGCAGGCGGAGTATCCCATGCGCTGCGGTCTGTCCACGTTCCTCTCCGCGAGCTGCGCGTACTGGATCGCCCGGTCAAGCCGGGCGATGACAGTCGTTGTGAGGCGAGCATCGGCAATCGAATGACTACGCCGCGCCTCAAAACATCTCCACCCACGGCCTGAGCTCGATCTCCCAGCTCCAGGCGCTGCGCGGCTGCTGAAGCACGCTCCAATAGCTGGCAGCGATGGCGTCCGGGTCGAGCATCGAGTCCGGGCGCTCGGCGGGCTCCTGCCTTGCCGCACTCCTGATCCCGCCGTCGATGACGAAGTGCGCGACGTGGATGCCCTGCGGCGACAGTTCGCGCGCCATGCTCTGGGCGAGGCCGCGCAGCGCGAACTTGCCCATCGCGAACGGCGCCGACTGGGCGTAGCCCTTCACGCTGGCGGAGGCGCCGGTGAACAGGATGGCGCCGTGCTTGTTCGGCAGCATGCGCTGTGCCGCCTGCTGCGCCACCAAGAAGCCGCCGAAGGCGCTGACGGCAATCGACTGCTGCACGTCGGCCGGCACGAGATCGGTGAGCGCTCCGCGCGCCCGCGCGCTGGCATTGTAGACCACGAGATCAGGCGCGCCGATCTCGCGCTCGACGATGCCGAACAGCCGCTCGACCTCCTCCGGATTGGTCGCATCGCAGGGGTAGGCGCGGGCGCCGGTCTCGTTGCAGAGCGCGCCGAGCTTCTCGATCTTGCGCGCAGCCAGCGCCACGCGGATCTTCTCGCGCGCGAACAGCCGCGCCAGCGAGGCCGAGAGCCCTTCGCCGGCACCGACGATGAGGGCGATCTTGTAGGCTGGGATATCCATGGGCAGGTCCTTGGGCCAAAGCGTCCGCAGGAATCAAGCTAATGCACCGGCGGCCGACTTCCTACGGCTCGTCCCCACATTTTTGCCACGCGCCCTCAGGTGGGGCGCGGCTGCAATCCGGCGAGGCAACCAATCTCCTCCAGCACGACGTCGAGTCGGCTTCGATCGTGCAGGAACGCGTATTTGCCGCGGAGCATGGCCAACGAGCGCGCATGATATTTCTGCGGCTTCTGTGTCCACGTGAAGTCACCCAGCTGCACGCTGAAGACGTCGCGCTGTCCCGCCAGTGCCTGCTCGTTGGCGAGCGTCCACGGCATGAACAGCGCGCCGACTTGGCGGGTCAGGATCGGCATCAAGGTCAGTGACAGTTCCGGCCACAGCTCGAACTCGCCTTCGGCGCGCGGCCATAGCATGCGGTGGATCCAGGCCAGCACATGCGGCGCGCGGCCTTCGATCAGGGCGCCGGCGGTCGGATCGGTCCACAGCTCGTAGAGCTGGCCCCACAGTCCGAAATCGCCGTAGGCCGGACGGTGGCCGAACAGATACGGCCTGACCGAGAGATGTCGTTCGAGCAGGTCGAGCATTTCGGCAAAGCCCTGCTCGATCTGCGGCGCGTTGATCTCGTTCGAGCCGACATACCAGAGCCGCTCGACCATGCGGGCGCGGACTTTATCCGCCACTTCGCCGCACTCGGCCTCGTCCGCCCTGGGGGCGCGGATGCGGGCGATGCGTCCGGCCGAGGCGCGCTGATCGAGATCACGGGCCCAGCGATAATGGAACATCCACTTGTTGCCCCACTCGTCGCCGAACTCCTCGATCAAGGCCGAGATGAAGCTCGTCAGCGCGTCGCCGGGATGAATCGTGGGTTGCGGAAAGTCGAGCTCCAGCGCGTCGATGATCGGCGTCGAATCCTGCATCGGCACCTCGCCGGGGCCGACCACCAGCGGAATGATCGGCAGCTTGGCGTGCCGCGCGAACTCCGCCTCGCTTTCCGCATTGCGCAATATCCATTGATGCGGAATGCCCTTGTAACGCAGATACGATCGCACCTTGACCGAATAGGGCGACATCTCCGCCCCGAAGATGCGATAAACCTCCGTCGGCTGATTGGTCATGGATCTGCTCCCGGTTCGGCGCACGCCGCTGCTTGTTGTGTATCCCATCAGGCGCAACCTGTCGAAGAGTCCATCAGAGACTTGCGGAAACGAACGAGGGCTTAACGATCATGCATCAGTTCCTGAAACGCGATGACGTGATGACCGGCGGCGCGAGGCCGGAGTTGCTGGCGCCCGATACCACGGGGCTGAACTTCTATCGCGCGGATCCGGCGCTCACCGATCTCCTGCGCATCCATCTGCCCGAGACGCTGTTTCGGCACCTCGTGCCGCATCTCGACCGTCTCGGCGAGCTCGCCGGCTCCTATCTCGACGAATGCGCCCGCTTGGCTGACCGTCATGGCCCCGTGCTGCACCAGCGCGACCGCTTCGGCCGCGACGTGCAGTGGGTCGAGTATCATCCCGCGTATCGCGAGCTGGAGCGCGCCGCCTTTAGCGAGTTCGGCATTCATGCGATGTCGATCCGCAAGGGCATTCTCGGCTGGCCGAGCAAATATCCCGTCGCGGCAAAGCACGCCTTCACCTTCCTGTTCAACCAGGCGGAGTTCGGTCTGGGCTGTCCGATCAATGTCACCGATGGCTGCGCCAAGCTGCTGGCGAGCTTCGGCAGCGACGGGCTCAAGGCCAAGTACCTCGATGGCCTGACGCAGACCGACATGAGAAAGCTGACCCAGGGTGGCCAGTTCATGACCGAGAAGGAGGGCGGCTCCGATGTCGGCACTTTGACGACGGTCGCCGTCCCGGAGGGCGACCATTGGCGCCTGCATGGCGAGAAATGGTTCTGCTCCAATGCCGATGCGAAAGTGGTGATGCTGCTGGCGCGGCCGCAAGATGCCGAAGCGGGAACGCGCGGCGTCGGCCTGTTCTTGATGCCGCGCTTCCTCGATGACGGCAGCCAGAACCACTATCGGATCGTGCGCCTCAAGGACAAGCTCGGCACCCGCTCGATGGCCTCGGGCGAGATCAAGCTGGAGGGCGCGATCGCCTATGCGGTCGGGCGGCTCGATCGCGGCTTCGTGCAGATGGCCGAGATGGTCAACTCGTCGCGTCTCTCCAACGGCGTCAAGTCGACTGCGCTGATGCGGCGGGCTTGGCACGACGCGATCACGGTCGCGCGCAACCGCGTGGTGTTCGGAAAACGCATCGTCGACCTGCCGCTCGGGCGGCGGCAACTGCTGAAGATCCTGCTCGCGACCGAGCAGGCGCTGTCGATGAGCTTCCTCACCGCCGACGCGCTCGACCGTGCCGAGGCCGGCAGCCAGGAGGCCGCGGCGCTGCTGCGCATCCTGACGCCGACATTGAAGTTCCGTGCCACGCGCGACGCGCGCAAGGTCTGCGGCGATGCCTTGGAGATGCGCGGCGGCATCGGCTATGTCGAGGAGTTCGTCACCGCGCGGCTGCTGCGCGACGCCCATCTCGGCTCGATCTGGGAGGGCACCGGCAACATCGTCGCGCTCGATGCGCTGAAGCGCGCCGTGGGCCGGCACGGTGCGGAGGCCGCGCTGGCAGCCGACCTGCATGCGCGGCTCGACGACAGCGCCGCCGTGCCGCAGGCCTGGCGCGATCAGCTGCATCGACTCGTGGATCGTGCCGTGGGCTTTGCGCGCGAGGTCGCGGGACGCGCCGACAATGAGTCCGAAGCGCGCCGCGCCACCAGCCTGCTGTATCACGTGGCGAGCGCCGTCTCGACGACCTGGGAAAGCGCGCGCATCCACGCGATGCGCGGTGACGCGCGCAGGCTGTTGCTGGCGAAGCTCATCGTCGCGCACCGGCTGACGCCGTCCGATCCGTTCCGGCTCGCGGAAAATAGGATGGATGATGCCATCGCGACACTGCTGCTCGGCGAACGTACCGCTGATATGGAGGAGGTTGGCGAACTGCTGTCAGCGGCGTAGGCTTGCCGCGACCAACAACAAACAAGATCGGGAGAACGCCAATGAAAGCCGCCGTGCTGATGGAGGTCAACAAGCCGCTGGTGATCGAGGACATCAGTGTGCCCAAGCCGGGGCCGCGGGAAGTGCTCATCCGCACGGCGGTGGCCGGTCTCTGCCATTCCGACCTGCACTTCATCGAAGGCCTGTATCCGCATCCGCTGCCCGCCGTGCTCGGCCATGAATCGGCTGGGATCGTCGAGCAGGTCGGCGCCGACGTAACCTATGTGAAGCCGGGCGATCATGTCGTCACGTGTTTGTCCGTGTTCTGCGGCACCTGCGACAACTGCACGACGGGCCGCCCGGTGCTGTGCACCGATACGACGGTGAAGATGCCGCCCGGCGCCTCCAACCGGCTGTCATGGGGACGAAGTGAGAAGCTGCACCAGTTTCTCAACCTCTCGTCCTTCGCCGAGCAGATGCTGGTGCACGAGAATGCGATCGTGAAGATCCGCCCGGACATGCCGCTCGACCTCGCGGCGCTGATCGGCTGCGGCGTCATCACCGGCTATGGCGCCGTCGTCAACACGGCGCGGGTGCAGGCCGGCGAGACCGTGGCCGTGATCGGCTGCGGCGGCGTCGGCATGGCTGCGATCAACGGCGCCGAGATCGCGGGCGCGGGCCGTATCATCGCCATCGACACCAATCCGGCCAAGCTGCAGCTTGCGACGAAACTGGGTGCGACTGACATCATCAATCCCGCTGAGGGCGACGTCGTGGCGCAGGTGCGCGAGCTCACCAAGGGCGGCGTGCATCACGCCTTCGAGGTGCTCGGGCGCAAGGAGACCGCCGAGCAGGCTTTCGCGATGCTGGCGCCTGGCGGCACCGCGACCATCGTCGGCATGATCCCGTTCGGCCAGAAGATCGAGCTGCACGGCTTCGACTTCCTGCGCGAGCGCCGCATCCAGGGCTCGTCGATGGGCTCGAACCACTTCCGCGTCGACATGCCCCGTCTCGTTGAGTTCTATCTGCGCGGCAAGCTGCATCTGGAGGACTGGATCTCCGCCAAGCTGAAGCTGTCCGAGATCAACGAGGGCTTTGCCAACATGAAAGCCGGCAAGACGCTGCGCAGCGTGATCATGTTCGACGCGTGAGGTGGGTGGTCGGGTGTGAGGCAGGTGATGAGGTTCGGCGGGTCTGCCTATTAGTTACCCGTCATGCCCGGGCTTGACCCGGGCATCCAGCCTCTCTGGAAGATGGATGGCCGGCCTGGCCATGACGATGTAGGACGACGGCGGAATTTGGCTAGGCGTTGTTGAAGAAGCCCGATCGCGAACTAGTCCGCAAACAGCGGCGGCGGGACGAAGCCGCCGAACTCGCGCTCGATCAGCTCGGCGAGCTTGAGCGGCGTGCGATCCTCGAAGAACGGGCCGACGATCTGCACCCCGACCGGCAGGCCGTCGGCAAGCCCAAGCGGAATCGCGGTGGCGGGCAGTCCGGGCAAGGTGGCGATGCCCGGCCAGGCGAGCTGATCGGTGTAGCAGTGCTCGACGCCGTCGATGCTGATGCGGCGCTGCTCCTGGTCGGGCGAATGGTCGTGCGGATAGGCCGGCGTCGGCATGATCGGGCAAATCACGGCATCGAAATGCTCGAACAGCGTTCGCCATTGCGCGCGCAGCCGCGCCCGCGCCCCGCCGGCCTGCACCCAGTCGCGATGGCTGAGCGCGATGCCGCGCAGCCGCTCGGCCGCGAGGCTCGCTGCCTCCTTCGGCAATTGCGCGGCCGCGTGGCTGGCGCCGGCGTGGACCTCCGCCGGCATGGTGGCGCCGATGAAGCCGAGCAGCATGCGCATGTAGAGCCGGCTCGATGCGGCGAAGTCCGGCAGCAGCGGGCTCTCCGTCGTGACGCTGACGCCGGCCCGCGCGAGGTCGGCCGCCAGCCGCTCGATCGCGCCGCGCACGGCGCTGTTGGTCGGCAGCAGCGGATCGCTCGCGACCACCAGCACGCGGAAATCCTGCAGGCGACCGTGACGCGGCGGAGGCAGGTCGAGGCGAAACGCCTTGCCGGCTTCGAGCGGGTCGGGGCCCGCGATCACATCGAGCAGCAGCGACAGATCAGCGGCCGAGCGGGCCATCGGGCCGACGACGGCGAGGTCCGCCTCGCCCGGCAGCGGCTGAAACGGCGGTGGCGTGTGGCCGCGCGAGGCCGCGAGGCCGTAGGTCGGCTTGTGCGCGGTGACGCCGCAATGAAACGCGGGGACCCGGAGCGAGCCGCCGATATCGGAGCCGAGCGACAGCGAGCCGTAGCCGGCCGCCAGTGCCGCGGCCGATCCGCCGGACGAACCGCCTGGCGTGCGGCCGAGATCGTAGGGATTGTTGGTGGTGCCGTAGATGTCGTTGTAGCTCTGCCAGTCGCCGAGCCCGAGCGGCACGTTGGTCTTGCCGAGCACGATGCCGCCGGCATCCTTCACGCGCGTCACCGTCAGCGCATCCTCGGCCGCGATGAAATCCCTATGCTGCGGAAAACCCCAGGTCGTCGGCAGGCCGGCGACGTTGTAGGATTCCTTCACCGTGAGCGGAAGGCCGAGCAGGGGCCGCCGTTCGCCGCGCGCCAGCGCCGCGTCGGCGACGTCAGCGGCAGCGAGCGCGCGCTCGAAATCGCGCACGCAGACGGCGTTGATCTCGGAGTCATGACGTTCGATGCGGTCGATGGCGAGCTTGGTCAGCTCCACCGACGAGATCTGACGATCTGCCAATGCCTTCGCCGTGTCGACGGCGGTTGCGAACGTCCATTGCGGTGCGGCCAAGGTCGATCCTCCCGGTGCGATGTTTGCCGGGAGTCTTAACCGATGCGGATGGCGATCGCTTGACCAAAATTGCGGACTATCCTCTAGCCCGGCAGCATCCGCTGCATGACGCGGTCGCGATAGATGAAGACGTGCGCGATCGCGGCGGCGACGTGAACGACGATCAGGATCAGCAGCAGCCATTCGGATGCCTGGTGCAGCCCGTCGATGGCGCGGTTACCGGCCGGGTTGCGCGCGGCCAGCATAGGCACCGGAAGCAGGAAGAAGAACGACACGCTCCAGCCGCGGAACGAGGCGAACAGCCAGCCGGTGATGGTGCTCGCCAGCACCATCACATAGAGCATCCAGTGCACGACCTCCGAGCTCAGCCGCTGCCAGGGCGGCAGTGAGCTCTCCGGTGCGACGGGGTGGGTGAGCCGCCAGAAGAAGCGCACCAGGATCAGCGCGAGGATGGTGAGACCGAACGAGATGTGCAGGATCATCGGCGCGCCGGGGGGTGTGTTCGCGTGCAGGTCCGGCATCAGCCAGCCGATCGGATACTGGATGGCGAGCAGCGCCACCGCCAGCCAGTGCAGGATCTTCGCGGGCGTGCCGTAATGCAAGCGTGGCGTCATAACGAGTTTTCCGTTGTGATCGGTCTGGCGCCATCAGCCTCGCGGCTGGACGTTTCGCAAGACGCCGGGGTGCGGATGCTAGGCCGCTCCTATGAGAATTCCGACGCCGAGCACGATGATGCCGCCGAGCACGATCTGGAACACCGCCTGCAGGAACGGCGTGTCCATGTAGCGCGCGCGGATGTAGGCGATCGCCCACAGCTCGAAGAATACGACGAGACTGGCGATCGCGGTCGCAATCCAGAACGCGTTGGTCCAGGAGTCCGGGACGAGATAGGGCATCGTGTGCCCCAATCCGCCGAGCGTGGTCATCGCGCCGCACACGGCGCCGCGCAGCCACGGCGAGCCGCGGCCCGTCAGCGAGCCGTCGTCGGACAGCGCCTCGGCAAAGCCCATGCTGATGCCGGCACCGATCGAGGCGGCGAGACCGACCAGGAAGGTCTGGAAGTTCTGATGTGTGGCGAAGGCGGCGGCGAACAGCGGCGCCAGCGTCGAGACCGAGCCGTCCATCAGGCCGGCGAGACCGGGCTGGACATATTGCAGCACGAACACGCGCCGCCGCGTCTCGTCCTCCTTGTGCCGGACGTCCGGGCTGAGGATCTTGTCGGTCAGTTTCGCCGCGACCTTCTCGTGGCCCTTCTCGGCCTCGGCGAGATCGCCGAGCAGCCGGCGCACGCCGACGTCCTTGGCCTGCTCGGCGGCCTTGGCGTAGAAGCGCTCGGCCTCGAACTCCATCGTGCCGACCTCGCGGCGGATGGCGTCGAGCGACAGGTTCTTGGTCAGCCAGATCGGCCGGCGCTGCATGAAGCCCTTGACGTTCTCGCGCCGGATCGGCGGCAGGTTCTTGCCGAAGCGCTCCTCATAGAGCTCGAGCAGCATGTGGCGGTGGCCCTTCTCCTCCTCGGCCATCTGCTCGAACAGCTTGGCCGAATCCGGATAACGTTCCGCCAGATCCTCCGCGAAGCTCATATAGATGCGGCCGTCTTCCTCTTCGGCCGAGATCGCGATTGCCAGGATCTCGCGCTCGGTGAGGTCGGCGAAGTTCTTCATTCCAAGGTCCCCGGATCTCTCGCTCTCAACATTCGAGTGTTTAGAACGTTTCTAAAGTCTATATGGATTTGCCGCACCGCGGTCAAACTCCGGCCGCTGATTGGTCGCGAAACCCTTTCGTGACGTCGCATTCAAGCTCCAGTCATGGAACTGCGAGGATAGTCCGTCGTTCGCGTTCCGCTCAGCCACCTAAGGAGTTCCAATGGATAGCGTCAAATATCGGCTCAACGATCCAGGGTTGGCGCCGCGCCGCACCCGGATGGACATCCCGGGCTGGGCGGGCGAACGCCAGCCACGCGCGAATGGCTCGCATGAGCAGGTCTGGCATTGCGTACCATTCTCGGAAGGTGCGCAATATGGCATCGAGCTGTTTTATCCCTACGACTTCGAGCTGCAGGTCACCACGCGCGACGGCAAGCTGGAGCTGTCCGGCGACTGGGGCGAGCCGCCGAGCCCGAGCCTGCAATGGCCGCCATTCCGCAATTTCGGCGATGCCTTCTACACCTACCAGATCCTGCTCGATCTCAAGGTGCCCAACGGCTTTGCGATCCGGACCGAGCCGCATCCGCGATTCTACACCGACCGCACCGACACCTGCCCGATCGCGGTGCCGGCGCTGGTGCGCAGTTTCTGGCCGATGCTGTTCTTTTGTGTGTTCAAGGCGCCTGCCGAGGGCCGGACCCACGTCTTCCGCCCCGGCGAGCCGTTCGCGCAGGTGATCGTGATTCCCGAGGAGGCGAACTTCACCGTCGAGCCGATGAGCCCCGACGAAGCGGCGGAACGCGAGCTGCAGTCACGCCGGATCCATGCCAGCCGGCCGGTGCTCGCCAAGGACACCGAATGGGTGTCGAGCACCGATACGGTGTTCGACGGCACCTACCGCCACCTGCATCGCGCCGCGAAGGAGAAGGCGCGCAAATCGTGAGGACGCTCTGCTGACATGAAAGAGGCGCCGACCTCGCGGCCGGCGCCCCGTCAAACCATCATCGCGATGCGATCAGTAGCGATCGTAGTACCAGTGATGGTGGTGATGATGGTGATGGTGGTGATACCAGCGCCGCGGCGGCACCACGTAGACGCGCGGACCATAGCCGTAGCCATAGCCATAGCCGCGCCAGTAGCCATGGTGGTGATGGTGATGATGATGGTGGTGATGGTACCATTGCGCGAGCTGAACCTTCGGCTCGGCCGTCGGCGGTCCCTGCTCGTCGAGTGCTTGAAGCACCTTGGCGGCGTTCGGAATCGGCTCGAGCAGGTCGGCGTAGGAATTGGCCTTCAGGACATCGGTCGGGGCGGGAGCCGCCGACGCCTGCGCCGTGCCGAGCGCGCCGACAGCGGCGACCGCGCCCAACAAGCCTGCGATCTTCTTATCCATAAATCATCTCCTGATGCGCATCGCCCGGATGCAGAAACGTCAACCCCGAATGTTCGTTCCTCGATTCGCCTGATAGTTCGAAACGGCGTCCGAAATCAGGCTGTCAGTCTGTTCAGGAACGTTAACAGGAGCTCATTGACTCGTTCATGTTGCTCCTGCTGCACCCAATGACCGGCGCGATCGATCAGCTCGCACAGCATCATGTTGGTGCACACTCGGGATTGCATCGCCTCAAACACGCCGGGCCGTTGGTAGATGCCCCAGTCTTGCAGGCCCGAGATGAATGCAGACGGAACGTCGATGGTGAGATCCGACCACGTCTGCAATTCAGCGTCGAATAGGCCGGACGTGCCGCAGCGGTACCACTGCAGTCCGCCCTGGAAGCCGTTTCGTTCATATTCGGCGGTGTAGACAGCGAGTTCATGGTCCGGCAGCCAGCGATTCGCCGCGATCGCCGCCGCATCTGGCATCTCCTCGGCGACGGTCCCGGCCATCGTCTTGCCGAGGTCCATTACGTAGTAGGTCGGTAGCTTCGCGAGCTCGCTCGCGCTCCACGCCTGCAGCGGGTAAGGGGCGTTGCCCGCCCAGTCCGCGCTCTTGTGATGGTAATAGGCGCGCAGGAAGTCATGCAGTCCCTGCGGCGCCCGATGCATGTCCGTATTGGCCTGCCGCGTCGCGTAGTACCATTGATAGTGCTTGCGCGGCCGCGGCAGCGCGGCCAGTTCGCGATGCACGGGATCCTCCTGCGGCGCGAGCGGATGACCGGCGATGTCGAACGGTGCTGCCGGTGGCCCCGGGAACGGTGCGCTCATCATCACGACCGATCGAAAGACATCGGGGCGGATCACCGCGCACCACGCCGCGACGGGGCTGCCGAAGTCGTGGCCGATGACAGAAGCGACATGGCGATGGCCGAATGCATAGACCACGCCAAGCGCATCACGCACCAGATTGGTGAATCGAAACGGCGCGAGATCGTCGTCATAGTCGGCGCTCCACCCCGTGGTGCGGCCATAGCCGCGCTGGTCCGGCGCCAGCACGTGATATCCGGCGGCGGCCAACGCCGGCATCACCTTGCGCCAGCTATAGGCCAGCTCGGGAAAGCCGTGTAGCAGCAGCATACAGGGGCGGCCGGGCGTCTCGAAGCCGGCTTCCAGCACGTGCATGCGCAGGCCGTTGATGCCGTCGACGAAGCGCGAGCGGATCGTGGATGGGAGGGGAAGCGGGGGAAGGGACTGGGACATGGCGTGCACTCTCCTCGCGTCGTCCCGGCCAAGCGAGCGAAGCGAGCGCGAGCCGGGATCCAGGGATCCATAACCACAGGCGCTCATGTGGCGCCAAGCTGGAGCTTATACCCTTCGCATCATCGGCTGCGGTGGCTATGGTTCCCGGCGCAAGGCCGGGACGACAGCTACCGTTATTGGAGCTATGCCGCGCCCTTCTTCGGCCAGTAGCGCTCGCGCAGGTGGCGCTTGACCAGCTTGCCGGTCGGCGTGCGCGGCAGTTCCGGCTCGAAGTCGATCGAGCGCGGGCACTTGATCGGCGACAGATGCTGGCGGCAGAACAGGATCAATTGCTCTTCGAGCGCCTTGCCGGCGCGCGCCATGTCGTGCGGCTGCACCACCGCCTTGACCTCCTCGCCCATCTCCTCGTTGGGAACGCCGAACACCGCGACGTCGGCCACCTCCGGGTGGGTGATGAGGACGTCCTCGGTCTCCTGCGGGTAGATGTTCACGCCGCCGGAGATGATCATGTAGGACTTGCGGTCGGTGAGATAGAGGAAGCCGTCGGCATCGAGATAGCCGACATCGCCGAGGGTCGACCAGCCCTTGTCATTATAGGCGCGCTTCGTCTTCTCCGGATCGTTGTGATAGGAGAACACAGGTGCGTCGGCAAAGTAGACCGAGCCGATCTCCCCGATGGGCAGCTCCTGGTCGTCCTCGCCGAGGATCTTGATCTTGCCGACGACGGCACGGCCGACGCTGCCGCGGTGCTCCAGCCACTGCTTCGAGGTGCAGACGGTGACGCCGTTGCCTTCGGAGCCGGCATAATATTCAATCAGGATCGGACCCCACCATTCGATCATCCTGGCCTTGACGTCGACCGGGCAGGGCGCTGCGGCGTGGATCGCACCCTTCAAGGTCGAGACGTCGTAGCGCTTGCGGACGTCCTCCGGCAGCTTGAGCATGCGCACGAACATGGTCGGCACAAGCTGTGACTGCGTGACCTTGTATGTCTCGACGAGCTTCAGGAACTCCTCGGCGTCGAAATGCTCCATGATGATCGAGGTGCCGCCGAGCACGGATACCATCATGTTGAAGCGCAGCGGCGCAGCGTGATAGAGCGGTGCCGGCGACAGGTAGATGCTGTCGGCGTTCATGCCGCACATGTCGGCGCAGAGCACGCGCAGGAACTGGTTCGGCTGATCGATCGGATTGCCTTCGAAGTCCTTCTTGATGCCCTTCGGCCGTCCCGTCGTGCCCGACGAGTACAGCATGTCATAGCCGGCGACCTGGTCGGCAATCGGCGTCGTCGGCTGGGCACCAGCCTCCTTGTCCCAGGAGCGGAAGCCGGGCTCGGGCTCGTCGACCATGAAGAACAGCGGGCCGTCCGTGCCGCTCACGAGATCGCGGACCTGCTCGGCGCATTTCGGCGAGGTGATGAAGACCTTGGCGCCGCAATCCTTGATGATGTAGGCGATCTCGTCCTTGGTGAGATAGCGGCTGATCGCGGTATAGTAGAGACCGGAACGCTGCGCGGCCCAGGCGATCTCCATGAAGGCCAGCCGGTTCTCCATCAGGAAGGCGATATGGTCGCCGGCTTTCAGGCCCAGCGCACGAAAAAGCTGCGCGCCCTGATTGGAGAGCTCGTCGAGCTCGCGATAGGTGATGGCCTTGCCGCTGCCGGCCATCTGATAGGCGATCTTGTCGGGATGGCTTCGGGCGTGGATGGAGGGGTGGGTCATGAGGGCACACCGCTTGATCAGGATGGCTGTCGTCCCCGCGAAAGCGGAGACCCATAACCACCGAATGAAATTGGGAAGCGAGCTGGAGCTCCAGCTCAGCTCGACCACGAACACGTGGGAGTATGGGGCCCGGCGCAAGGCCGGGACGACACCATTGCTGTAGCGAGGACTACAGCCGCTCCACGATCGTCACGTTCGCCATGCCGCCGCCTTCGCACATCGTCTGCAACCCATAGCGCTTGTTGCGGGCCTTCAGCGCATGCAGCAGCGTGGTCATCAGCTTGGTGCCGGAGCCGCCGAGCGGATGGCCGAGCGCGATGGCGCCGCCATTGACGTTGAGCCTGTCAGGATCGGCGCGGGTTGCCTTCAGCCACGCGGTCGGCACCGATGCGAAGGCCTCGTTGACCTCGTAAAGATCGATGTCGTCGATCGACATGCCCGCCTTCTGCAGCGCGCGCTGCGTCGCCGGCAGCGGCGCCTCCAGCATGATCACGGGGTCGCCGCCCATCATGGTCATGTGGTGGACGCGGGCCAGCGGCTTGACGCCGAGCGACTTCAGGCCGCGCTCGTTGACGACCATGACGCCGGACGCGCCGTCGCAGATCTGGCTGGCCGTGGCCGCCGTCAGCCTGCCGTTCTCGGCGATCAGCTTGACGTTTCTGATGCCGTCGAGGCTGACGTCGAAGCGGATGCCCTCGTCGATGTGGTGGGTGTCGGTCGAGCCGTCGGTACGGGTGATCTGGAGCGGGATGATCTCGTCCTTGAAGTGCCCTGCTTGCGTGGCGGCAATCGCGCGCTGATGGCTGTTATAGGCGTATTCGTCGAGCTCATCCTTGGAGAGACCGTACTTCTCCGCCATCATTTCCGCGCCGGTGAACTGGCTGAACTGGATGTTCGGATAGCGGCTCTCGATGCCAGGGCTCTTGTAGTGCCCGAAGCCGTTCTTCGCCGGCAGGGTCGATGACAGGCCCATCGGCACCCGGGTCATCGACTCCACGCCGGCGGCGATCACGACATCCATCGCGCCGGACATCACCGCCTGCGCAGCGAAGTGCAGCGCCTGCTGCGACGAGCCGCACTGCCGGTCGATCGAGGTGCCCGGCACGCTCTCCGGCAGCTTCGAGGCCATCACCGCATTGCGCGCGATGTTGTTCGATTGCTCGCCGGTCTGCATGACGCAGCCCATGATCACGTCCTCGACCTGGTCCGGCGCGGCGCCGGAGCGATCGACCAGCGTATCCAGCACCTTCGCAGCGAGATCGGCCGGATGCCAGCCGGCCAGACGGCCACCCTTGCGGCCGCCGGCCGTGCGTGCGGCCGCGACGATGTAGGCTTCCGCCATGACGTGTCCTCCCTAGACTTGGTGTTCGTGATTGCGCGCGATTTAAATGCTCCAATGTCGGTTAGTCAATCGATCAATTAACTCTTGAGATCAACTCCGGCTTCGGCTTATCTGCCGCGATCAATTGCGAGATGCGTCTTGGGACCTCAGCTCCAGAACAGCGTGCCGGAAAAGCTTCCCGCGGGACGGAATGCCACCGCGGAGAAGCTGCTGGACGCAGCGAGCGAGCTGATGATTCAGAGGTCCTCGATCGAAATTTCGCTCAGCGACATCGCCCAGAAGTCCGGCGCCAACGCCGCCCTGGTCAAATATCATTTCGGCAACAAGGACGGGCTGCTGTTGGCGCTGCTCGCCCGCGATGCTGCGACCGAGGTCGCCAATCTCGATTATCTGCTGGCGCAGCCGCTTGCGCCGACGGCCAAGCTCAAGCTGCACATCAGCGGCATCATCCGCGCCTATCACCGGTTTCCCTACATGAACCGGCTGATCCACTATCTGCTGCACGAGAGCAGCGCCGAAGCCGCGGATGAAGTGTCGAAGTTCTTCGTCGCGCCGCTGTTGGATTTCCATCGCCGGCTGATCGAGGAGGGCGTCGCCAAGGGCGAGTTCCGCGCCGTGGATCCGGTGCTGTTCTATACCAGCCTGATCGGCGCCTGCGATCATCTGTTCTTCGGCCGCCACGCGATGTCGCGCGCGATCGGCGTCGGCCCGGTCACCGATGATGTCTGCCGTCAGTACATCGCCCACATGGAGGCGCTGATCTGCGGCGGAATGTTGAAGAGGGCGAATGGCGAATAGGGAGTAGCGAATAGAGGTTCGCCCTATTCGCTACTCCCCATTCGCTATTCGCAAACAAAAAACGTCCAAGGAGGAAGCGTATTATGCAGTTGAACAACGTTGCCGTTCTCATCACCGGCGGTGGCTCGGGCCTGGGCGCCGCCACGGCGCGCGCCATGGCTGCCAAGGGCGCCAAGATCGCCGTGCTCGACCAGAGCAAGGAGAATGCGGAGAAGGTTGCCGCCGAGTTGAAGGGCGTCGCCATTCATGCCGACGTCACCGACGAGGAGCAGGTCAAGGCCGGCATCGCCAAGGCGGAAGCGGCGCATGGCGTCGCCCGCGTGCTGGTCAACTGCGCCGGCATCGGCGGCTCGCAGCGCATCGTCGGCAAGGACGGCGTCTATCCGCTCGCGAAGTTCGCCCGCATCATCAACGTCAACCTGATCGGCACCTTCAACGTGCTGCGGCTGTTCGCCGAGCGCCTCGTCACCGCCGAGCCGATCGGCGAGGAGCGTGGCGTCATCATCAACACGGCCAGCGTTGCCGCGTTCGAGGGCCAGATCGGACAGATCGCGTATTCGGCCTCGAAGGGCGGTGTCGTCGGTCTGACGTTGCCGGCGGCGCGCGATCTCGCCAGCCAGAAGATCCGCGTCAACACCATCGCGCCCGGCCTGTTCCTGACGCCGCTGCTGATGGGACTGAACGAAGAGGCGCGCAAGAGCCTGGGCGCCCAGGTGCCACATCCGGCCCGGCTCGGCGACGCCTCCGAGTACGGTAACCTCGCCGTCCACATCGTCGAGAATCCGATGCTGAACGGCGAGACCATCCGCCTCGACGGTGCCATCCGCATGGCGCCGCGCTAGCGGCAAGCTCCGCTGTCGTCCCGGCCTTGCGCCGGGACCCATACGCCGCGGCGTCTGAAACAGGCAATCTGACAGACGCCGTAGGTACAACACAAGCCGGTGGCTATGGATCCCGGCGTTCGCCGGGATGTTACTAAGGGTGGAGCGCGCGTCATGTCCCAACCGCTGCTGATCGAGCACGACAATGGTGTCGACCGGGTGACGCTCAATCGTCCGGACAGCCTCAACGCGCTCGATCCGGCGCTGATCGACGCGCTCAATGCCTATTTCGAAAGCCTGCAGCGCAATCGCACCACGCGGGTCGTCGTGCTGAAGGGCGCCGGCAAGAACTTCTGCGCCGGGCTCGATCTGAAAGCCGCGATGCAGCGTCGCGGCGGTGTCAATGAGCCCCCTGGCGTCACCGAGTCGTTGGATTCGCAGCGGCGCATCGCCGATATCGTGATGCTGATGCGGCGTTGTCCGCAGCCGATCATTGCGCTGGTGCAGGGCGCAGCCGCCGGCGGCGGCTTCGCCCTGGCGCTCGCGGCCGACATCCGCATCGCGTCGCGCTCGGCGCGGATGAACTGCGCCTTCATCAAGCTTGGCTTAGGGGGCTGCGACATCGGCACCAGCTACTTCCTGCCGCGCCTCGTCGGCGTCTCCGTCGCGTCTGAGCTCATTCTCACCGGCCGCTTCATCGGCGCCGAGCGCGCGCTGATGGTCGGGCTGGTGTCGGAGATCGTCGAGGACGACATGCTCGACAGCGCGGCCGCGCCCTTCGTCGATGCGATGATGACGGCCTCGCCGGTCGGACTTCGACTCTCGAAGGAATGCCTCAACATGAGCGTCGATGCGTCGTCGATCGAGGCCGTCATCGCCATGGAGGATCGCAACCAGGTGCTGTGCAGCCGCTCCGAAGATTTCAAGGAAGGTATTCAAGCCTTTCTTGAGAAGCGAAAGCCGGTCTATACCAACCGGTAGATATCAAGATCCGCAAAGGACGATATTTCGGGAGACGCAAAATGGACGGGACGGCAGCGAAGGTGCTGGAGAAGCCGGCATTCCGCAAGGTCAACTGGCTGGCGCGCGACATCGATGTCATCAGGCGCGGTGACGGCGTCATCGTCATCAAGTCGCGCATTCCGCTGCAGGCCTATGAGCCGCATTTGGCGGCGCCGCTCGCCCGCTGGGCCAAGGAGACGCCGACGCGGACCTGGCTCGCGCAACGTGGCGGCCCCGATCGTCGGTGGCGCAAGCTGTCCTATGCCGAGGCGAAACGGACCGTCGACGGGCTGACGCAGGGCCTGCTCAATCTGAAACTCGACGGCCGCCCGGTCGCGATCCTCTCCGGCAATTCAATCGAGCATGCGCTCATCACCATGGCCGCGATGCAGGCCCGTTCGCCGGCCGCTCCGGTGTCGCCGGCCTATTCGTTGATGAGCCATGATCATCTCAAGCTCAAATATCTGTTCGGGCTGGTGAAGCCGGGCGTTGTCATGGTGCAGGACGGCCCGACCTTCGAGAAGGCGTTGAAGGCGCTCGATCTCGACGGCGTCACCGTCATTCATGTCACGCGTCCGTGCGAGGGCATCCCCAGCGTCAGCTTCGCCGATCTCGCCGCGACGCCGGTCACCGGCGAGGTCGATGCCTCGATCGCGCAGATCACGCCGGATACCGTCGGCAAGCTCTTGTTCACCTCCGGCTCGACCGGCATGCCCAAGGCGGTCATCAACACCCAGCGCATGATGTGCGCCAATGCGGCGATGATGATGCAGACGCGGCCCCGCGGGCCTGATGCGCCGGTCTCTACCGTGCTCGACTGGATGCCGTGGAATCACACCATGGGCGGCAACGCGCTGTTCAATCCGCTCTTGATCGAGGGCGGCACGCTCTACATCGATGACGGCCGGCCGATGCCCGGCATGTTCGACGAAACCATCCGGAACCTGCGCGAGGTCTCGCCGACCTATTACGCCAACGTCCCCGCCGGCTATGCGGCGCTCGCGGCGGCGATGGAAAAGGACGACGCGCTGTGCCGCTCCTTCTTCAAGGATCTGGGCATCATGGCCTATGGCGGCGCGCGGCTGCCGGACGATCTGTACGAGCGCATGCAGGCGCTGGCGGTCAAGACCACCGGCGAGCGCATCGTGTTCTACACCGGCTGGGGCTCGACCGAGACGGCGCCGACCTCGACCGGCACCTATTGGAACACGGAGCGGGTCGGGCTCATCGGCCTGCCGTTCCCCGGCGTCGAGCTGAAGATGGTGCCGACCGGCGACAAGTACGAGCTGCGCCTGCGCGGCATCAACGTGATGCCCGGCTATTTCGGCCAGCCCGAGCTGACGAAGAAGGCGTTCGACGAGGAAGGGTTCTACTGCATCGGCGATGCCGGCGTGTTCGTCGATCCCAATGACCCGGCGCAAGGAATCATCTTCGCCGGCCGCGTGGTCGAAGATTTCAAGCTCACGACAGGCACCTTCGTCCATGTCGGCTCGCTTCGCACCGATGCGATCGCAGCCGCAACGCCGGCGATCCACGATGCGCTGGTGACGGGGCAGGACCGCGAATATGTCGGTCTCCTGGCCTGGCCCAATCTGCACGCCTGCCGCCAGTTGGTCGGTGATCCCAATGCGACGTTCGAGGATGTGGTGAAGCATCCTGCCGTCATCGACTGCGTCCGCCGTGGTCTCGAAGCCCATAATAAAGAGTGCGAGGGCGCGACCAGCCGGCGCATCGGCCGCGCCATGTTGATGGTCGAGCCGCCCTCGATCGATGGCCATGAGCTGACCGACAAGGGCTACATCAACCAGCGCGCCGGTCTCGAACGCCGCGCCGCGCTGGTCGAGCGGCTCTACGCGGCCGAGCCCGACAGCGACGTGATCGTGCTGTGATGACGCATTTTGAAACCGTCATTCCGGGGCACTCGCGCAGCGAGTGAACCCGGAATCCAGAGATAAATCAGATCGAGATTCCGGGTTCGATGCTGCGCATCGCCCCGGAATGACGATCAGGAAGCAGGTGAGGCCATGAACTTCGATTTCTCCGACGACCAGAAGCAGCTGCGGGACCAGGCGCGGAAGTTCCTCGCCGAGAAGTGTCCGCCCAAGGCGGTGCGTGTCGTGCTCGACGGCAAGGAGCCATACGACCGCGCGCTGTGGAAGGGCTTTGCCGAGATGGGCTTCCTCGGCGTGGCCATTCCGGAAGAATATGGCGGCGCGGGCGCCGGCCATCTCGAGCTCTGCGTGATCGCCGAGGAGGTCGGCCGCGCGCTGGCGCCGGTGCCGTTCTCGTCCACGGTCTATCTCGCCGCCGAAGCGCTGATGCTGGCTGGCAGCGATGCGCAGAAGCAGACCTGGCTGCCGAAAATAGCGAGCGGCGAGGCAATCGGCACGCTGGCGCTGTTCGAGGGCACCGGTAATCCGTCGCCGAAAGCGATCAAGTGTGAGGCCGCCAACGGCGTGCTCAACGGCACCAAGAAGCCGGTCGCCGACGGCGCCATCGCCGATCTCATCATCGTTGCCGCGCGTACCGGCTCGACCGGCCGCGACAGCGACATCTCGCTGTTCCTGGTCGACACCAGGGCGGGCGGTGTCGAAGCGAAGGCGCTGACCAATCTCGATCCGACCCGCGGCCAGGCCGAGCTCACCTTCAAGAACTGCAGGGCGGAGCCGCTCGGCGCCGCCGGCGAGGGCTGGAGCATCATCACCCAGGTGCTCGATCGCGCCGCGGTGCTCACCGCCTTCGAGCAGGTCGGCGGCTCCGACCGCGCGTTGGAGATGGGCCGCGACTACGCGCTCGACCGCATCGCCTTCGGCCGGCCGATCGGCTCGTTCCAGGCGGTCAAGCACATGCTCGCGGACATGTACGTGTCCGCGACCTTGGCGCGCTCGAATTCCTATTACGGCGCCTGGGCGCTCTCGACCAACGCTCCTGAGCTGCCGGAGGCCGCGGCCTCAGCGCGCATCAGCGCGACGCAAGCCTTTCAACACTGCGCCAAGAACAACATCCAGGTCCATGGCGGCATGGGTTTCACCTGGGAGTTCGACTGCCACATGTACTACCGCCGCGCCAACGCGCTCGCGCTCGGTCTCGGCAGTCTGTCCTATTGGGAGGACCAGCTGATCGACCGCATGCGCAAGCGCAATGCGGCGTGAGGTAAGGTGAGAACTCGTAGGGTGGGCAAAGCGAAGCGTGCCCACCATCGCGTCATGTGATTGCAACGGTGGGCACGGCGCGCTGCGCCTTTGCCCACCCTACGAAAGCAGGGTTTGACCATGAACTTCGATGACACCCCGCAGGAGGCTGCATTTCGCAGCCAGGCCCGCGTCTGGATCGCCGCCAATGCGCCCAAGCAGTATGAGGACGAGCTGCGCGCGACCTCGCTCGGCCGCGTCGCGCTGAAGAACGCTGACATTCTCGACGTCGCCAAGGCTTGGCAGAAGAAGAAGGCGGAGGCCGGCTGGGCCTGCCTGCATTGGCCGAAAGACTATGGCGGCCGCGGCGCCTCGCCGATCGAGCGCGTGATCTGGCAGCAGGAGGAGGGGCCCTACGGCAAGCTCTCCGGCATGTTCATCATCGGCCACGGCATGTGCGGCCCGACCATGATGGCCTACGCCTCCGAGGCGCATAAGCGGCAGTATCTGCCGCCGCTGGCCTCGGGCGAGAAGGTCTGGTGCCAGCTGTTCTCCGAGCCGGCCGGCGGTTCCGACGTCGCCGGCCTGCGCACCCGCGCCGAGAAGCGTGGCGACGACTGGATGATCAACGGCCAGAAGATCTGGACCTCGGGCGCGCATTATTCCGACTACGGCATCCTGCTGACGCGCACCGATCCGACGGTGCCGAAACACAAGGGGCTCACCATGTTCTTCCTGGACATGAAGAGTCCGGGCGTCGAGATCAGGCCGATCAAGCAGGCCAGCGGTCACTCCGATTTCAATGAGGTCTATTTCACCGACGTCGTGATCCCGGACTCGCAACGGCTCGGCGCCGTCAATGACGGCTGGAACGTCGCGCTGACAACGCTGATGAACGAGCGCATGTCGATCGGCGCCGGTGTCTCCACCGGTTTCCCGGAGCTGTTCGACTTCTGCTCGAACGTCATGCTCGATGATCGGCCCGCGATCGAGGACCGCAACGTTCGCTCAAAGCTGGCGAACTGGGCGGTGAAGGCGAGCGGACTGAAATACACCAGCATCCGTGCCATCTCGGCGCTGTCGAAGGGCGAGCGGCCGGGACCTGAGAACTCGATCGGCAAGCTGGTGGCGGGGCCGATGATCCAGGACGTCGCGGCTTACGCGCTGGACCTGCAGGGTGCCGCCGGCGTGCTGAGCGGCCCGGAGGCTGAGCTCGCCGGAAAATTCCAGGCGATGCTGTTGCGCGCGCCCGGCACCCGCGTCGAAGGCGGCACCGACGAGATCATGCGCAACATCATCGCCGAGCGCGTGCTCGGGTTGCCGGGTGACATCCGTGTCGACAAGGACGTGCCGTTCAATCAGGTGCCGACCCGGGGACGAAACTAACACGTGCAGTCGTAGGGCGGGTTAGCGCAGCGTAACCCGCCGTCAGCTCGTACAACGCTGATCAAGTGGCGGGTTACGCCTTCGGCCAACCCGCCCTACGCATCGGGAGTGAGGGTTAGACCATGAACTTCGACGACACCCCGCAGGAAGCCGCCTTTCGCGACACCGCGCGCGCCTGGGTCGCGGCCAACGCGCCGAAGGAGCTGGAGGAGGAGCTGGCGAGCTCCTCGCTCGGGCGTATCCGGCTCAAGCATGCCGACATCGTCGAGGTCGGCAAGGCCTGGCAGAAGAAGAAGTCCGATGCCGGTTGGGCCTGCCTGCACTGGCCGAAGGAGTATGGCGGCCGCGGTGCGACGCCGATCGAGCGCGTGATCTGGCAGCAGGAGGAGGGCGTGTACGGCAAGCTGACGCAGCCGTTCCAGATCGGCGAGGGCATGTGCGGCCCGACCGTGATGGCCTATGGCAGCGAAGAGCACAAGCGGCGCTATCTGCCCAAGCTCGCCTCCGGCGAGGAGATCTGGTGCCAGCTGTTCTCCGAGCCGGCGGGCGGCTCCGACGTCGCGGGTCTGCGCACCCGCGCCGAGAAGCGCGGCGACGACTGGCTCATCAACGGTCAGAAGATCTGGACGTCGGGCGCGCACTACTCGGATTACGGCCTGCTGATCACGCGCACCGATCCCAACGTGCCCAAGCACAAGGGCCTGACGATGTTCTTCCTGGACATGAAGAGCCCGGGCGTCGAGGTCCGCCCGATCAAGCAGGCCAATGGGATGCAGGAGTTCAACGAGGTCTATTTCACCGACGTGGTGATCCCGGACAGCCAGCGGCTCGGCGCGGTCGGCGACGGCTGGAACGTGTCGCTGACCACCTTGATGAACGAGCGCATGTCGATCGGCGCGCGGCTCGCCACCGGCTTCCCGGAGATGTTCGAGTTCTGCGCCAATCTGATGACCGAGAGCGGACTCGCCATCGACGATCGCGCCACGCGCTCGAAACTGGCGTCGTGGGCGGTCAAGGCCAGCGGGCTGAAATACACGAGCTATCGCGCGATCTCGGCGCTGTCCAAGGGCGAGCGGCCGGGACCTGAGAATTCCATCGGCAAGCTGGTCGCCGGCGTCATGCTGCAGGATATCGCAACCTACGCGATGGATCTCGAAGGCGGCGCCGGCGTGCTGACCGGCGCGGACGAGGCGGTGACGCAGGGCCAGTTTCAGCAGATGCTGCTGACCTCGCCCTCGATGCGCATCGCCGGCGGCACCGACGAGATCCTGCGCAACATCATCGCCGAGCGCGTGCTCGGCCTGCCCGGCGATATCCGTGTCGACAAGGACGTGCCGTTCAACAAGGTGCCGACCAAGGGGCGGAGCTAATCCCACGGCATCACGACGACTGTCATTCCGGGGCAAGGCCGCAGGCCTTGAAGCCGGAATCTCGATGTCGGCTTGGGCTTATTCTGAACAATGTCGAGATTCCGGGGGCGGCCGCCGCGGCGACCGCCCCGGAATGACGGGGGGTGGAGGGCGAGCACAACGCGAGCGCCTCCGGTCGAACTGTATGGAAGGTTGTCATGTCATCAGCGGCGCCAAAGTCAGAGCAAGATCCCATCACCATTCTCGAAGAGCTGATGGCCTCGCGCTTCTCCTGCCGCAGCTTCCGCGCGGAGCCCGTGCCGCGCGCCACCATCGAGCGCATCCTGGCGGCGGCGCAGAAAACCGCGTCCTGGTGCAACAGCCAGCCCTGGCTGGTCGAGATCACGTCGGGCCCGGCGACTGAGGCTTTCCGGAAGGTGATGTATGCGGCGGCCTCCAGCGGCAAGCCGGCGTCAGGCGACTTCCCGTTTCCGCGCGAATACACCGGCGTCTATCTGGACCGGCGGCGCGAGAGTGGTTTCCAGCTCTACAACGCGCTCGACATCCCGCGCGGCGACAAGGCCGGCTATGCCCGGCAGGCGCTGGAGAACTACAACTTCTTCGGCGCGCCGCATGTGGCGATCATCCACAGCGACGAGGCGCTCGGCACCTACGGCGCGATCGACTGTGGTGGCTACGTCACGAGCTTCATGCTGGCGGCGCAGGCGCTCGGCATCGCCACCGTGCCGCAGGCGGCGCTGGCATTTCATTCCGACGTGGTGCGGCAGCATTTCGGATTAGGTGACGACCGCAAGGTGGTCTGCGGCATCTCGTTCGGTTATCCCGATCTCGGTCACAAGGCGAACTCCTACCGCACCAGCCGCGCCGCGGTTGCCGAGACGGTCCGATTTCACGACGAATAACTTCGCGTCCGTAAGTCGTGCGCGCGTATTTGTTGCCGGCGGAGTTCCGTTTTGCGGGACTCCGGACGGGGCAAGACGACCCACGAGTCCCTTTTTGTAAACCGAGTTTGCTGAACAGGGAGCAGCTCGGGCGGCGGTGCCATGATTTTGCCGAGCTGTCGTCCACGTTCGGCGAGCGCGTTTCGGCAACGATGCTCGCGCTCTCCTGCCCGACCTTCACATCGAAAGCCGCTCTGAAATCAACAGTTTGTCCGCGATCCGCCAATCGAGGCTCACTGCTGCAGGGACCGGAGGGGTGGCGAGGGTCGGTGCAGGAGCGCTAGTGGTTGCTGTTGCCCGATTTGGGCGCGCATTTTTCCCTGAGCTCGTGGGCTTCAAGCAATGATATTGACAAAATCCTCTCCAACATTTTGAGTTGCATTGCCCGAGCGTCAACGATGCAAAATTGTAGTAGCTCGATGATCTTCTCGATTGAAGGTTCAGTCACGGCTCAAAACCTGAAGTGTCAGCGATGGATTCCATGAATACGCCCTCCAACCTTTACGTCCTCGAGGTGGATGAGGCGACGCTCCTTGGTCACCGCCTCTTGAAGGCTTTCCATAAGCTCAGGCTGAAGCGGCACCGGGAACAGCTCATTGCGCTGGCTGAGCGGCTCGTGGAAGATGAAGAAAGATATCCGGCAGGGCCTGGCGGCTGACGTCTTCGAGTCCTTGCCACGTCAGCGTCGGCCGCGTCAGGCCGATCTGCTTGCAGAGTGACTTCCACGTCGTTTCATCGCAGTCGACGAGCACGGCCATTACCGACATCCCATCCATCATGTGAGGTACGCCGAGCGGCCGCGCCTTCCAGCCGCACTTCTCGAACCGCGGCAGCCACCAGGTTTCAAGCACGATCGAAAAGCCGGTCAACCCGATCGAGATGCCGTACTCCATGATCGCAGTCAGCAGCAGCATGTCGATCCGCGGGCCCGCATGCTCGCCGCGGCGCTCGGGGATCACGAAGATGCGCGACAGCTCGTAGACGTCCGGGCGCTGGATCGTGCCGCGCAGATTCAGATACGGGAAGATGTCGCTCATCAGCGTCGGCATCAGCGTTGGCACCGCGCGCATCGAGCCGATCAACTGGCCGTTGTCGATGCAGAACAGATAGACCGAATCCTCGGTGTCGAACTGATCGATCTCGCGCCCGTCGGGACGATCGAGCGCCGTCCACTTGCGCTGCTTGACGTAAATCTCGTGGCGCAGCCGGTAATACGGATCGAAATATTTCTCGTACAGAGCGCGATTATCTTTTCGAACGACATGAATCTCAGGCATCGAAACCCCCGGTCGTCTGAATCAAATTGGGGTTTGCAGATTGCCGATGCGCTCGAATTGATCCAGTGGGAGAAACGCCAGATCAGATCGAGATCTCGCCGTTGACAAGAGCGGTCGCAACCGTCGCCGTCTTGTTCTTGGTCGAAAGCTTGCGCTGCGCCTCCTCCAGATGCCAACGGACGTTGCGTTCGGAGACGCCGAGGATGCGCGCCGTCTCCCACGCGGTCTTGCCGCGCGCCGCCCAGCTCAGCACCTCGGCCTCGATCCGCGACAGGCGTCGGCTTTGGTTGCTCGCGGCGGAGCGCGCCAATGCGCGCAGCCTGCTGTGCGTGAAGATGCTGATCAGGTGCAGCGCGCCCCGCGCATCGGGGGCGAGATTCGGATTTTCGCCTGCAAGGCTGACGGCGCCCACGGCATCGTCGTAGTGGATGGGAACGCAGAAGCCTTCGTTCAACCGGAAGTCCTTCGCGCGCATCATCACCTCATGCGCGCCGGGCTCGTCCTCGCGGTTGTAGGGCACCTCCGTCCACGCGAATGGATTCAATGTCGAGATGCAGTGCCGCGGAATCGGATCGCAGCGGTGGAATTGCTCGCGCGCATACATGTCGAACCATTCCCGCGGCCAGCCGTTGGCGAGAATGGTCTGCTGCAGCGATTGGCCCGAGGTCGGCACGCCGGCCATGATGTAGGCGTGAAAGCCCAGGTCGCTGATCATCTTCTCGAACTGGGAGAGCACGCTTGCGCTGGTCTTCGACGCCTCGATCGCATCGACGTACTCCAGAGCTCGTCGTCCCCAATACGCGTCCATCACTTGCATGTGAAAGTCTCCGCCCGCGGTTCAAGCTAGCCACGGACAAAAAGCTGTCAACCGCAAATTGGAGGTTTAGGTCGATAGTTCGTTGAGCGTGTGTCAGAACACCGGCTGGATACAGACGTTTGCATGCAAAATTTATCAGTTCGGGGCGCGGCTGCGCTCAGAATGTCGGCGTTCTCTTCTCTGCAAACGATCTCATGCCCTCCTGGATTTCTGCGCCGCTCATGCTGTCCCGATGCCTGCGGCGAGCCGCCGCATCGTCGAGGGCTCCGCGCGCAAACTCGTTGATGGCGCGCTTCATGCCGCGCATGGCCTGCGGGGCGTTGCCGGCCAGAATGGCCGCCAGCCGGTCGACCTCCGCGTCGAGCGCATCGGCCGTCGCCACACCGGTGAGATAGCCGATGCGCAGCATCTCAGCCGCGTTGATCTTCTCCGCCGTCAGGAACAGACGCTTGGCATTGTCGATACCAAGGCGGGACACGTAGCGCTTGATGCCATTCGGGTAGTAGTGCAGCCCGAGCCGCGCCGCCGGCATGAACATCTCGCTGGTATCGACCCCGATCCGGAAATCGCAGGCCAGTGCCAGATCGGTCGAACCGCCGTAGACCCCGCCGTTGAGCCGGCAGATCGTTGGCAGAGCGAGGTCTTCCAGCCGGTCGACGACCTCTTCGAATGCCGGGCTGGAAGCCTCGGCCGTATCCGCCGGCGTTGCGCCGATGGCGCCAAGGTCGAAGCCGGCGCTGAAGGCGCGTCCGGTGCCGGTCAAGACCAGCACGCGCAAGGCGGGGTCGGCCTCGACCTGGTCGAACAGCGCCAGCAGCGCGCCGAGATCCTCCGGCTGCAGCCGGTTGAGATGGCGCGGACGGTTGAGCCGAATGGTGGCGCGGGCGCCGTCGATGGTCAGGAGCGGCTTGCTCGGCGCGTCATCGGCCTGGGTGGTCCGTCCGGTCGTCATGTCCTGTTCTCCATGGTTCGGCGCTTGGCCTCGGCATCGATGCTCTGCGCCAGATCGGGGTGGCGTGCCATCAGCACGCGGAAATCGACGAGGTCGAGGACCAGCAGCTTCGACAGCCCGGTCGTGCTGATGTCGGCCGAGCGCAGGTTGTTCCCGAGCAGCGCCATCTCGCCAAAGAACGCGCCCTCGCCGAGCCGGACCTTCTTGCCGGGAAGGTCGACCTCGACCTCGCCGGAGGCGATGAAATACATGCAGCCGCCCGGCTCGCCCTTGCGGATCACGGTGGCGCGCGGCGGCACGTCGATGGTGCGCAGCATCTGCGCAACGTCGGCGATCGTGGAGGGCCCGAGGCTGGCGAAGAACGGTACCCTGCTGACCGATTCCCAGGTCTTCAGAAAGTTGTCGCGCCGGGTTTCCGCGGCGAAGGCGGTGGGCAGGATGCCGGTCCACAGGCCGAACACGCCGAGGCCGGAGATCATCACCGTGGCGGCGACCACCCGCCCGAGCGGCGTGATCGGCACCACGTCGCCATAGCCCGTGGTGGTGAGGGTCGCGACGGCCCACCATAGCGCGGACGGGATGGTGCCGAAGGTGGCCGGCTGCTCGTCGTGCTCGAGCGCGTATTCGGCGACCGATCCGAGAAACAGCACCAGCAGGAACAGCACCAGCACCGACAGCAGCGGGCGTGCTTCGACCACGAGCACCCGGCGGAGTTGGCGTAGGCCCGGGACGCCGGGGATCACCTTGAGCACCCAGATGACCGCCAGCAGCCACGCGGTGCGTACCTCCATGCCCGAGGCCAGCGCGACCGGAACGGCAAGGACGGAGAGCGTGTCCAGCAGCCCCCGGCCCGACATCAGGTAGGCGGCGGCGCGATACGCCCGCGCCGCCTGCTGAACCCGAACGGCCCATTCGACGACGAAAAAGACAAGGCATCCCCACAGCAGGGCGATGATCCAGCGCCGTCCAGCCTCGTAGGCCGGGTCCATCGTCAACAGCACCGTGGCGCTCATGCCGAGCGCCACGGCCACATAGGCCGCTCTGGTCATGTTGCGTCCGGCCAACGCGGTGACGAATGCCGCCAGGGCAGGGTGCTGCGGTTTGGTCATGGGCGGCGGGCGTCAGTCGCTGGTCTCAGAGCCGCAGGAGATCGCGGCGGCGTCAAGGTGCCCCGATCGGGGAAATCCCGTCAACGATGCGGGTCGGTCGGTTGGGCAGCGTCATCCGGCAGGTCTAGCCGTTCTACTTCGAGCGGGGAATTTTTCCGTGCCGGCTCAAATACCGGTTCAAACGTCGTCTGATCGCCGTATATCAGAGGCCGGCATGGACACGCTAAATTAGGCAAAAGGAGGCCGGAACCGAGCGTCCGCCCTCCTGCGTCCCAAGAGTCTGGTTGATCCCGATGGATACCTCACACCTGGTCGAACATGCGGGCGCCGCCGGCAGCCTCTTCGCCTCGATCTTCGTGGTCGCCACGCTGTCGATGCGGACGATGATTCCGCTGCGGGTTTTCGCCATCCTCACCAACATCGTCCTGATCGCGACTGCGGTGCCGATGCACAACTATCCGGTCCTGATCCTGCACGGGGTGCTGCTGCCACTCAACAGCTACCGGCTCCACCAGATGCTGCAGCTGGTCCGCGACGTGAAGCAGTCGGTCAACAGCGACCTCTCCATGGAATGGCTGAAGCCGTTCATGACCGAGCGCAAATGCGGTCCCGGCGAGGTGCTGTTCTACAAGGACGAGAAGGCCGACAGCATGTACTACATCGTCAGCGGCCGCTTCCGCCTGGTCGAATCCGGTATCGAGCTGCCGGTCGGTGCGATCGTCGGCGAGTTCGGCATGATCTCGCCGTCCAATACGCGCACGCAGACACTGGAATGCGTCGAGGGCGGCCTGATCCTGTCGGTCTCCTACGACCAGGTCGAGCAGCTCTACGTCCAGAACCCCGCCTTCGCCTTCTACTTCCTGCGCCTCGCCAGCGCCCGGCTGTTCCAGAACATCGAAACGCTCGAGCGGCGTCTGGCGCAACAGACCACCGCGCCGGCGCCCGTCGCCAAGCCGGCGTGATCCGGGAGCCTGAAGCCCAGTGAAAAGCGTCCGGTCCTCGCTGCGATATCTCTTCGCTGACGTCATCGGCGGCGACGATGGCGAGCCGCCTTTTCTGCCTCAGGGCCTTCCTGACGCCGCCGTGCCGGCGGTGAGCGATGGCATCCATCTGCTGATGGAGTATCAGGGCGCGAGCTACGCGCAGCTCTATGTCGATCGCATCAAGCGGTTCGTGCGCAGATCGAACGTCGATGCCGGCATGCTGTCCGAGATCGCGCAGCTGCTGGCCGCCCGCATGGCCTATGAGGATCCGATCCGGATCGCCCAGCTCAGATTGATCAGCCTCGACATGGGGCGGCGCCCGGGGGGGCGCGAGAGCGACGACGTCAGGAGGTTCCGCCTCGACGAGCTGATCGGTGCGCTGCCGCAAGCCGTGGCGGAATCGTTGCTGGCAGTCTTCGAGCAGATCGGCTGGCTGGGTCGGCGCCGGGTCAAGGTCCGCTTTTCGGTCCGATCGCGGCTCGCCGTTCGCCGCCTCAAGCTGATGGCCGGCCTGCGGCGCTGGCGGCTGCAGTCGGTGCGCTATGGCGAGGAGCGCGCCTGGGCCGAGCGGTGGCTGCACATGATCGCGCGCGCGCTGGACAAGCAGCCTGCGGCGGCGCCCGCCGTGATCGCGACGGCGACCATGATCCAGGGGCAGGGCGACGGCTACCGGCAGGGTCTCGCCGATTGGCATGCCATCATCGATGGCCTGGCCAAGCCCACCTTCGATGGCGTCCTGCCGATCTCGGATCTTGCCTCCGCCATCGCCGAGGCGCGCGCCGTTGCGCTGGCAGAGCCGGGACAGGGGGCGCTGAAGCGGACCATCGCGCAGATCCGGGCGAGGGCGCTCTCAGTGCCGAAGGCCAACGCCGCGGAATGACGCCGCCGCAGCGACGGTTGCCGCGGCGTGGGTAACCTTACCCCCGGCGGGATTGCCGCGAAGAGTAGCAGGGTGCGATTTGAAGTTCCCTTTCGCGTGCAATTCGCTACCGGAGATGTCATAAGCGTCGCATACGCGTCGAATTGGCCGGGTATTCTCATCAGATTGCGCTGAACGCCTCCAGTTCCCCGTGCGTCCAAGGTTGGGTTCCAAGGGTCAGTCGTAGCGAGAGCGTCAGCTTTGTCTTTTCCCTCTTTGTCGTCGCAGGTTCCGGTTGGTGCGCTGGTCGGCTGGATGCTGCTGCTGACCTTCAAGCACATCATTGGCGACTTCGTGCTGCAGAACGCCTGGATGGCCTATGGCAAGGACCAGCGGAAGGGCTGGGCGCTGCCGCTGTTGGTGCACTGCCTGATCCATCTCGCCGTCGCCATGGTCCTGATCCTGATCGTCGCGCCGAGATTCTGGTTCGTCGCCGTGATCGACTTCGCCATTCACATCACCATCGATCGCCTGAAGGGCATCTGCTCGTCGCGGTTCGGCATGAATACCGAGCACCCCTGGTTCTGGACCCTGATCGGCGTCGATCAGGCGCTGCATCACCTCACCGGCTTCGGGCTCTCGATCTTCATGGCCGCGAACGGCTGAGCCCGGCCACGGCGCGTCTCGGCGCACCGGCCGCGGCAGCCCCCGTGTCAAGCCGGGGGTGGGACGACCGTTCGGTTTGGTTAACCGACCGTTAGCGATTCGCGCTGCATCGTCGCGGCATGGCAATCAAACCGATGCTTCAAAGCCGCGATGCGTTCGAGAGCGATTCGTGCCCGGTCGGCGACGAGCTGCTCGGCGAGCTCTACCGTGCCGACGCCAACGGGCTGCCCGCGCTGGTCGAGAGCGTGTCCGCCGATGTGAGGGCCATGCTGGCGCTGTTCTGCTACAGGCGCACGCATCTTCACCCGCTGGCGCTTGCGATTGCATCCACCTGCAGCGAGCAGGACCTGTCGCAGTTCGGCGGCCGGGTCGGATCGGCGCTGTATGCGCAATCCCGCGGGGGCCGGGCGGGTCCGGCCAGCACGACCTCGAGCCGCAAGCCGATCTCGCTGTCGACCAAGCCGCTCTCGGTGATGAAGCCGTTCGAGGACGATCTCGACGACAGCCCCGAGCCGGTCATGGCCTGACTTCCCGTCTTCCTCGCCTTTGGCTCAGGCGAGCACTTGCAGCCCGAACTTGCGTCGGGCCATCGCGCATTCGGCGTCACCGGGCATGCAGGTCCGGCACACCTCGGGGCGGATCGCGTAGATCCGGCACGCGACGGAACGCGCGATTTCGCCATCGAGCGCGCAGCAGCGGTCGCCGTCGCAGCGCATGCCCGACAGCCGCTCGTTGACCAGCTCCGCCGGGATGAGGTCGAGCGCGGCATCTTCCTCGATGGTGAAGCGCGGCCAGTTCGACGAATAGGCGCAGCACGCGCCGCAGCTCTGACAGGGGCTGACGTCAAGGTCATCGGGCATCGGTTCAGACATCCTTGGGAACCTCCCACACCAGGCTGCGCCGCCATTTGGCGCGCAGCGCCTCGCGCCTTTCCGGATATTTGTCGTCGAGATAGTCCGCCTCGACGACACGGTCGGTCCTGAAGCTGCGGAAGTCGTGGCGCAGCTCGCACCAGGCGGCGAGGATGCGGACGGCGTCATGATAGCCGATCGCGATCGGCCAGATCACGCGCTCGCTGTCGCGGCCCTGCTCGTCGCGATAGCGCAGCCTGATCTTGCGGCCCTCGTGGATCTGCGAGCGTGTGCGCGCCATGTCGATGTGGTCCGGCTCGCGCATCCACGGCCGCGGGGCGCGACTCGCCGGCTCCAGCACGAACGGCCGCAGCCGCTCCGGCACGGTGTCGGCGATCTTGGCCATCAGGTCCTCCGCCGCGCGCGCCAGCACCGGGTCGGCATTGACCGCGACCCATTGCGCCCCGAGCACCGCCGCCTCGATCTCGTCCGGCGTCAGCATCAAGGGCGGCAGATCGAAACCTTTCTCCAGGATGTAGCCCATGCCGGCCTCGCCGCGGATCGGCACGCGCTGGCCGATCAGGGTGGCGATGTCGCGATAGATCGTGCGCTTCGACGTCTCGAGCTCGGCCGCGATCGCATCCGCCGTCAAGGGGCGGCGCGTGCGTCTCAGCACCTGGATGATCTGGAATAGCCGGTCGGCGCGTCTCATGGTGTGTCCTGCATGGGCGAGCACCCCCGCCGATGCTGACAGGATGCTGGCAGCAGCCTGTCCTTATACCGGGTCAACAACGAGATTGAAGGGGTGATGTCGATGATGATGTTTTATGGCCTTGGCCTTGCCACCACGCTACTGCCGCTGCTGACACCATGGTGGCAGCAGCATGTTCGTAGCGTCCGGCGTCTGCTCAGGAAGTCGGGAGTGCTGTCATGATCACATTGTTCGGTTTGGGCGCGGGCTTCGGCCTGCCGGAGATCAGCCCCTTCGTCACCAAGACGGAGGTGCAATTGAAGATGGCGGGCCTCGCTTTTCGGAAGCAGCGGGCGATGCCGCCGGCCTCGCCGAAGGGGCAACTGCCCTTCATCGACGACGGCGGCGAGCTGATCGCCGATTCGACCTTCATCCGCGCCCATGTCGAGCGCAAATATGGCTTCGACTTCGATCATGGACTCGACGTGCGCGCGCGGGCGCAGGCCTGGGGGTTCGAGCGCATGATCGAGCATCACCTGTATTTCGCGCTGGTCGGAGCGCGCTGGGTCGATCCGGTCAACTTCGCCAAGGGGCCGGCGCATTTCTTCGACGGCGTGCCGGCCGACAAGCGCGAGAAGCTGCGCGAGGACGCGCAGTTTCGCGTCGCCGAGAACTATCTGATCTCCGGGCTCGGCCGCCATGCGCCGGACGAGGACGTCGATCTCGCAGCGCGCTCGCTGCGCGCGCTGTCGGTGCAGCTCGGCGACCGGCCCTATCTGATGGGCGACCGTCCGTGCGGCACCGATGCGACGGCGTTCGCCGTCATCGCCGGCATTCTCACCCCGTTCTTCGAATCCGAGCTGCGCCGGCGCACCGAAGGCTTTGCCAACCTCGTCGCCTATGCCGACCGGATGATGGCGCAGTATTACCCCGAGTTCGAGTGGGGCGGGGCAGCCGAGGCGGCGTGAGCTGATCAGTCGAGTCCGACTCACCGTCATTCCGGGGCAAGGCCGCAGGCCCTGAACCCGGAATCTCGATGTCGTCTTGCGTTCGTTGTTAACAATCTCGAGATTCCGGGTTCAATCGCCAGTGCGCCGCTGCGCACTGACGATTGCCCCGGAATGACTAACAAGCCAAAGGCGCGGCCCGCAGCGCGCAGGACCTAGGCGGAGGGCTTGCTCTCGCCCTTCAACTTCGCGAGCTCGGCCTCGAGCTCCGCGATGCGAGCATCGCGAACCGCCAGCGCTTCCGCGACGTCGGCCGCGTCGAACTTCTGCGGGATGTGCTGGGGGCAGTTGGTGTCCCACGCGCTGATCGTGAACAGGATGACCTGCTCGGGCCGCGCCTTGTAGCCTCCCGGCATCAGCGAGGCCGTCAGCGCGGCATCGTCCTCCACCACCCGCGCCGTCCCCCAGATCTTCACCCGGCGGCGATGCGCGTAGTCCATGATGAAGATGTAGGCGTGCGGGTTCTCCGACAGATTGCCCTGCGTGATGTATTGCCGATTGCCGCTGAAGTCGGCGAAGGCCAGCGTGTGGCTGTCCAGCACCTTGAGAAAGCCTTTCGGTCCGCCGCGATGCTGGATGTAGGGCTGGCCGTCGGCCGAGGCGGTCGCGAGATAGAAGCTCGTGGCCTCGGCGAGGCGGCCGGCGAGATCGGCGTCGACCTGGTAGCGCCAGCCGCGGCTCTGCTCCAGATGCGCGTAGCTGTCGCGCGACCCCTTGCGCGCCTGGATCGCCTTCGCGGCGGGTGAGAACATGACATCTGCGGGCGCTTGGGCGGCCGTCTGGGTCATGGCGATGACTCCCTATCCATGTGGCGGCAACTGCCGCCGTCCCGACTATATGGCCCGGAACGCCCACGGAAATAATCGGGGCAGTTGACACTTGATCATTGCAAATGCTGCAATGATCGGATGGACCGCATCGACGCCATGCAGGCCTTCGTCACTGTTGCCGAGCTCAACGGCTTTGCGCCCGCGGCGCGCCGGCTCAAGCTGTCGCCGTCTGCCGTGACTCGCCTGGTCGCCGGCCTCGAGGCGCATCTCGGCGTCCGTCTGCTGCAGCGGACGACGCGGTCGGTGACGCTGACCGATTCCGGGCGGCGCTATCTCGAGCGCGCCCGGCGCATCTTGGCCGATTTGGAGGAGGCGGAGCTGGCCGCCGAGAGCGAACGGCTGCAGCCGGTCGGACGCCTCGTGGTCTCGGCGCCGGTTGGCTTCGGTCGCCTCCATGTCGGTCCGGTCATGTCGGCCTATCTGAGCCGCTACGGCGACGTCTCGGGCGAGCTGCGTCTCGATGACCGCACGATCAACCTGGTCGAGGACGGAATCGATTGCGCCGTTCGCATCGGCCATCTCGGCGATTCCTCGCTGGTGGCCCGCCAGGTCGGGAGCATGCGACGGATCGTGGTCGGCGCGCCGGCCTACTTCAAAGCACATGGTGAGCCACGGACGCCGGAGGTGCTGGCCAAGCACCAGACCATCCAGTTCGGGCCGGCGGCGGACTGGCGCTTCGTGAAGGACGACAAGGAGCTGCGGATCGCAATCAGCCCGCGTCTCGTCACCAACAATGCCGATGCGGCGATCCAATATGCCGAGGCCGGGGGCGGGGTGACGCGGGTGCTGGCCTATCAGGCCGCGGACGCGCTGCGCGGCGGCCGTCTCAAGCGCGTGCTGGGGAAATACGAGCCGCCGCCGCTGCCGATCCACATCGTGTTTCCGAGCTCGCGCCTGCTCTCCGCCAAGGTCCGCGCCTTCATCGATCTGGTGACGGAAAGCTGCGACTGGCGCTTCGGCTGAGGCGCGTTGCCGTCACTCCTTCTTCGGCACCACGCGGAAGGTCGCGTTCGCACGCGCGATCACGGCGTCGTCGGCCAGCACCAGGCTCTGGACGAAGCAGACGGTGCGGCCGCTCTTGATGACATCGCTCTCGACGCAGAGCCACTGCCCTGTCCCGGCGCTGCCGATGTAGTCGACCGCGAGGTTGATCGTCACCAGCGACGCCTCCCAGCCCAGCGCCTGGGCGCAGCTATAGCCCATCGCATTGTCCGCCAGCGATGCGATCAGCCCGCCATGGATCAGCCCGCGCGAATTGGTGTGCGGCGTGGCGAGCCGCAGGCCGAGGATGACGGCCTTGTCGGTTTTCTTGGCGTAGAGCGGCTCCCAGGGATCGGTGAACGGGCTCTTGCGGAAATGCGGTTCGAATCCGGCGGGGACGCTGCTCATGCGTGTCTCGATCGTTGCTGGCGATGTCCGCAGTCAACGACATCAGCGCGGATTTTGCACCGCCTACAAAGTTTCAAACGTCTTTTGCGCGGGCGTTTGACACGTTGCGCATCGGATGCACGGGATGGGCCGCGCGCGATGTCGCAGGGCGTCCGGTGCGGCCCTGCGGCAATTTCGTGGTGCGATGCTCCCGCCGTGCAATTTCGGGTGCAGGCGAGATCCTTAACGTGTTAATGAAATGGCCATGTGCCTGCAACTTTCGTCTGCCAGACTTGCGCTGGCGGGCGCGATAGGCTCCGCTTGGCGCGTGCACTGGTGGCCAACCTGCCGCCGTGCTTGCAATGATGCTTATATGCTATAACAATGAAGCAAAGGGCCCTCGAAGGCCCCCTGATGGAGGAGACGATCCCGATGAGGAAGACGCTTCTGGCGTTGGCTCTGGCCGCCGGTGTGACCCCCGCGCTCGCGCAGGACAAGACATTCGAATTGAAGATCTCGCACTGGGTGCCGGCGAGCCATCCGCTGCAGAAGGCGCTGGAGGACTGGGCCGCGTCGGTCGAAAAGGCCTCGGGTGGCACCATCAAGGGCAAGGTGTTCCCGGCCCAGCAGCTCGGCAAGGCCTTCGACCATTACGACATGGCGCGCGACGGCATCGCCGATGTCACTTATGTGAATCCCGGCTATCAGCCCGGCCGTTTCCCGATCATCGGCGCCGGCGAGTTGCCGTTCCTGATTTCCGACGCCAAGGGGGGCTCGGAAGGTTTGGACGCGTGGTATCGCAAATATGCCGAGAAGGAGATGAAGGACGTCAAGTACTGCCTCGCCTTCGTCCACACGCCGTCGGCTTTCCACACCCGCACCAAGAAGGTCGTCGTGCCCGACGACGTCAAGGGCATGAAGATCCGCCCGGCCGATGCGACGATCGCCAATTTCGTCACCCTGCTCGGCGGCACCAATGTGCAGTCGTCGGCACCGGAAGTGCGCGACATCATCGAGCGCGGCGTCGCTGATGGCGTCACCTTTCCGGCGGGCTCGCTGGTGCTGTTCGGCGTCGACAAGGTCACGAAGTACCACATGGATGCGCCGTTCTACGTGACGACCTTCGTCTTCGTCATGAACAAGGACAAGTACAACCAGATGTCGGCGACGCAGAAGAAGGCGATCGACGACAACTGCAACACGGAAGCCGCCGGCCGGGTCGGCGAGCCCTGGGGCAAGTTCGAGGACGCCGGCGTCGACAAGATCAAGGCCGAGTCCGGCCAGGAGGTCTACAAGCTGTCGCCGGAGCAGACCGCCTTGTGGAAAAAGGCCTCCGAGCCGCTGTTCAAGACCTGGGCCGATGGCGTCAAGAAGACCGGCGTCGACGCCGAGGCCGCCATGACCGAGCTGAAGGCCTCGCTCGCCAAGTACAAGGCGCTGGCGCAGTAGCGATCGAGATCATCGCAGATGCCGCGCCTCCCGCCTCATTCCGATGGATGCGGCAACAGGCGCGCCCTCGACGCGCGCTCCTCACCCCAACTCTCTCCCCGCATCCGCCTTCGCTCTTCGAGCTACGGCGGACAAGAGCGGGGCGAGGGGGCCCACCGCCTGCTGAGCAACAGCTCGCGCTCAATCTTCAGGTTTACGACTAAGATCAAACGGGGACGCCATGCAGCGCGCCTTCATGGACCGGATCATCGACGGGATCGAGTGGATCGCCGCGTTCTTCGTCGGCATCGTCGCGCTCGACATCTTCCTGTCGGTGCTGCTCCGCAACACGCTGAACTATTCGATCCCCGATTCCTTCGACATCGGGCGGATGCTGCTCGGCATCCTGATCTTCTGGGGCATCGCCGCGACATCGTACCGCGGCACCCACATCACCGTGGATCTGATCTGGGGCAATGTCGGCCCGCGCTATCAGCGCTGGATCGACATCTTCGCAACGCTGGTGCTGCTGTTCGTCGTCACGGTGCAGACCTGGACCCTGTTCGACAAGGTGCGCGGCACCTATGAGGACAACGTCCTCACCTTCGATCTGCACATGCCGACCTGGCCGTTCTTCGCCATCGCCTGGATCGGCGACGTCTCGGCGGTGCTCCTGATCGCGATCCGGACCTATCGTCTGATCTTCCATCCCGAGGAGATTCATGACCCTCACATCAAGCCCACGGAGTAGCGCCGCATGAGCACGGATGCGGTTGCCGTCATCGGCTTCGTTGCGCTGTTTGCGCTGATGCTGCTGCGCGTGCCGGTGGGCATGGCGATGGGACTCGTCGGCGTGTCGGGCTTCGCCTATCTCGTCAACGGCACGGCCGCGTTGAAGCTGGTCGGCCAGACCTCGATGCGCACGGTCACGGACTACACGTTCGGCGTGATCCCGATGTTCCTGCTGATGGGAACGTTCGTGTCCAACTCGGGCATGAGCCGCGAGCTGTTCCGCGCCGCCAACGGCTTCGTCGGCCATCTGCGCGGCGGGCTCGGCATCGCCACGGTCGCGGCCTGCGGCGGCTTCGCCGCGATCTGCGGCTCGTCGGTGGCGACCGCCGCGACGTTCTCGGCCGTGGCCTATCCGGAGATGCGCCGCTTCGGCTATCCGCAATCCTTCGCCACCGGCGTCATCGCCGCCGGCGGCACGCTCGGCGCGATGCTGCCGCCCTCCACCGTGCTCGCCGTCTACGGCATCATCACCGAGCAGGACATCGGCAAGCTGTTCATCGCCGGCATCATCCCCGGCCTGCTCGCCATGACCATGTACATGATCACCATCACGGTGATCGGCCGCGTCCGGCCGGATTTCCTGCCCAAGGGCGAGGCGCTGCCCTGGAGCGAGCGTATCAAGGGCCTCAAGGGCATCTGGGCGCCGATGCTGCTGTTCCTGTTCGTGATCGGCGGCCTCTACGGTCTCCCCTTCCTGCCGCGCTTCACGCCGACCGAGGCCGGCGGCGTCGGCGCCACCGGCGCGTTCCTGATCGGCGTGTTCACGGGACGGCTGAACAAGGACAAGATCCTGGCCTCGCTGCTGCAGGCCACGCGCACCGCGGCGGCCGTGTTCACGGTGCTGATCGGCGCCTTGATCTTCGGCTACTTCCTGACGGTGACGCAGACGCCGCAGAAGGTGACCGAATTCCTCACCGGTCTAGGCCTCGGGCCCTACGGGGTGCTGGCGCTGATCATGGTGATGTATCTCGTCCTCGGCTGCCTGATGGACGCGATGGCGATGATCATCCTGACCGTGCCGATCATCTTCCCCGTCATCTCCCATCTCGGCTTCGATCCGATCTGGTTCGGCGTTATCATTGTGATGACCGTCGAGCTCGGCCTGATCCATCCGCCGGTCGGCATGAACGTGTTCGTGATCAAGAGCGTGGTGAAGGACGTGTCGTTCTCGACGATCTTCAAGGGCGTGCTGCCGTTCGTCGCGACCGACCTGATCCGGCTGGTGATCCTGATCGCCTTCCCGCTGCTCGCCACCTGGCTGCCGCAACAGATGATGAACCGCTGATGACAGCGCCCATCCTCGACACCCGCTACGTCTTCACCCTCACCGTCATGATCGGCGAGGTGACCTCCGCCGGCGAGACCGGCATCGGCGTGCGCCGGATCATTCCGATCCATGGCGGCGAGGTGAAGGGGCCGGGCCTCGCGGGTGAAGGCATCAGCGGCAAAATCTGCAACTTCGGTGCCGACTTCCAGATCATCCGTCCCAACGAGCTGATCGATCTCGAAGCGAAGTATGCGTTCGAGACCGACGATGGCGCCACCATCTACGTCGAGAACCGCGGCATCCGCTTCGGGCCGGTCGAGCTGCTGCAGAAGCTCAAGCGCGGCGAGCCTGTCGATCCCAAGCTGATCTACTTCCGCACCCACCCGCGGTTCGAGACAGGCCATCAGAAATATCGCTGGCTGACGGAGCGCATCTTCGTCGGCTCCGCCGCGCGGCATCTGGACCGCGTCATCGTCGACGTGCACATGGTGTCGTAGGCGACGCTCTGCCGTGGAAGGACTGTGGGCCGCTCTTCTGTGCGGCGCGATCACGTACGGGGTGGCGCCGCTTGGGGCCTCATGGTTCGAGACGCGCCGCGAGCGGCGCTCCTCACCATGAGGGTTGAGATCTCGCGACGAAATCAGCCCTCGTCCTGAGGAGCCCGCCGGAGGCGGGCGTCTCGAAGGACGGTGGAGGGCACACTGCCGCTGCACGCGATCGTTAAATGCGATCGCCCCCCTCTTGCGGAAGAGGGGGGCTGAGATGTGAAGGCAACGATGTCCAGGCGAGACGAAATGCTTAGTCCTCGTCGTCCCAATCCGAAGCCCTGCGGTAGCCGTGGTCGCAATTGCGATCGCGGTGAGCCGGCACGTAACTGTAGCCCTCGTCGCCGTAGCCGTCATACGCCGCATCGCGATAGTGGGAGCGGTATTGGTAGTGGGGCCGGTATTGGTATTGGGAGCGGTAGACCGGCGCAGGCTCATACGCTTGCGCTTCCGACGCCAGCGCGCCGCCGATGAGAGCTCCGACGAGCAGGCCGCCGATCAGCGCCCCATTGCGTCCGTCGTGCGCCTGGGCTGGCGCCGAACCGGCGAACAGGGTTGCGGTCACGGCGAGAGCGGCGATGCCGCCTGCGAGAGATGTCTTCAGCGAAACCATGGTCCCCTCCATTGGGAAGTGTGGTGACGTTCTACATGGCGCGCTTTGAAGCCGTGCTGAATGCGACGTTGTCGGCCGTTCATCTGCGAAGCCGCCAGCCTTTGCGGGCCGGAGCGCCCCTTGCGAGCATCAGCAGCCGTTTGGCGTTGGATGACGATGGGACGTCGCCACGGAGAGCGAAGCACTGTCTGGCGATGCCATACGGCGCTTCAGGAAGTCAGAAAAATACTTGCGCATTTCCGAAAAACGTGATTGTATCACCCCATCCCGTCCCAAGCCGAGGGGCGTTGCGCGCGATCGTCACGACACGCGGGGCGGGGAGCGGTGGCCGCGATGATGCCGCAGCGTGTCTTCGGATGCGTGGACGAACGGCATGGCGCGGACGCGAAGTCGTGTGGTCCTGACCTCCCGGTGCCGAGGTCAAGCGCGCGACGAGGGCGTTGCCCTCGCGCGGGCGACGGGGTCAAGTCAGCCGGTCCCCGGGGAGAGCACGAAGCAAGCGTGAGAACCATCGCGCAGGGAAGGCCGGGTGAGTCCGGCTGCACCTGTGGTACCTGCCGCCTGCATTTTTTTTCGCAGGCGGGCCGCAGGCGTCAGTCGGCGCCTGGCCTTCCCTGCGCCCTCTGCACAAGAGGGGGATGACCATCAGCAAGCCCCGGGCGTGATTCCGCCGCGGGAATGCCGCATCATGTCATTTGCCTTTGCACCGACCCGCCTTACGATGAGCCGCGCACCGCATCGGATAGTTCATGCCGGCGCCACTCATTTTGCATCGCACAACACGATGTTCGGCGCCGCTTATTGACTCCCGTCGAGATCGTTATAAAACATAACTATTCTGAACAGGACACAATCAAGCGATGGGAAACGCCGACACCGCCACGCCAGCGGGCGATCCGTCTCTGCTGCAGATCGAGCAGCAGGGCGCCGTCCTGACGATCGGGCTCAACCGCCCGGCCAAGCGCAATGCGCTGAATGACGGCATCATCCTCGCCATCGGCGATTGCTTCACCAGCCTGCCTGAAGACGTCCGCTGCGTCGTGATCCACGGCATCGGCGACAATTTCTCCTCCGGCCTCGATCTCTCCGAATTGCGCGAGCGCGACGCGACCGAGGGCCTGGTGCATTCGCAGATGTGGCATCGCGTGTTCGACCGCATCCAGTACTGCCGGGTGCCGGTGATCGCCGCGCTGAAGGGCGCCGTCATCGGCGGCGGCCTCGAACTCGCCTGCGCCGCGCATATCCGTGTCGCCGAGCCGTCAGCTTACTTCGCGCTGCCCGAAGGCCAGCGCGGCATCTTCGTCGGCGGCGGCGGCTCCGTCAGGTTGCCGCGCCTGATCGGCGTCGCCCGCATGATGGACATGATGCTGACCGGACGGGTCTATTCGGCGACCGAAGGCTCGTCCTACGGCTTCGCGCAATATCTCGTCGAGGTCGGCGCCTCGATGACCAAGGCGATGGAGCTGGCGGCGAAGATCGCGAACAACGCGCCGCTGACGAATTTCGCGGTGCTGCAGGCGCTGCCGATGATCGCGGAGGCCAATCCGCAGACCGGCCTGCTGATGGAATCGCTGATGGCAACCGTCGCGCAGAGCGACAAGGAGGCCAAAAATCGCATCCGCGCCTTCCTCGATCACAAGACCGCAAAAGTGAAGCCGACGTGACATGACCGCACAAACAATAACAAGCACACAGGGAGGAACGGACAACACGGCGCGCACCGCCAGTGTTCATCCGTTGCGCGCGATCTCGTTCAACGACCCTGCCGTCACGGTCGACCGCCGCGACGACGGCACCATCTATCTCCGGCCGAAGCAGCCGCTCGGCGACTATCCGCAGCGGATCACCGACCGGCTGCATCACTTCGCCAAAGCCACGCCTGAGCGCGTGTTCATGGCCGAGCGCGTCGGGCCCGAGGGCTGGCGCGAGCTGACCTATGCCACGCTGCTGGCGGCGAGCCGGCACATCGCGTCGGGGCTGCTCGCGCGCGGGCTGTCGCCGGACCGGCCGGTGATGATCCTGTCGGGCAATTCGATCGACCATGCGCTGGTCGCGTTCGGCGCGCTCTATGCCGGCGTCCCGTTCTGCCCGGTGTCGCCAGCCTATTCGCTGGTGTCACGCGACTATGGCAAGCTCGCTTATCTGATGAAGCTGCTGACGCCTGGCCTCGTCTTCGTCGACGACGCCGACAAGTTCGCCGACGCGCTCGTCGCCAACGTGCCCGAGGGCACCGAGATCGTAGCGTCGTTCGGCTCGGTGCCGGGCCGCAAGATCACGATGCTCGCCGATCTGATCGCATCGCCGCTGTTCGGAGGCCTCGACGCCGCCCATGACAAGATCGGCCCCGACACGATCGCGAAGTTCCTGCTGACCTCGGGCTCGACCGGCAACCCGAAGGCCGTGATCAACACCCAGCGCATGATCTGCGCCAACCAGGTGATGATCCGCGAGACGCTGGCGTTCCTGAAGGACGAGCCGCCCGTCATCATCGACTGGCTGCCCTGGAATCACACCTTCGGCGGCAACCACAACATCGGGCTGACGCTGTTCAATGGCGGCTCGATGTATCTCGACCAGGGCAAGCCGGTGCCGGGCGGGATCGAGGAGACCGTGCGAAACCTGCGCGAGATCTCGCCGACGGTCTATTTCAACGTCCCCAAGGGCTACGAGTCGCTGCTGCCCTATTTCCGCGAGGACGCGGCGTTGCGGAAGTCCTTCTTCCAGCGGCTGCATGCGATGTTCTTCTCCGGCGCCGCGCTGGCGCCGCATGTCTGGAACGAGCTCGACGAGCTCTCGGTGGCCGAGACCGGCACCCGCGTGCCGATGCTGACGGGCCTCGGCTCGACCGAGACCGCACCGTTCTTCATGTCGGTCAATCCGCGCACCAGCCGCTCCGGCCATGTCGGCCTGCCGGTGTCGGGCAACGAGGCCAAGCTCGTGCCCAACAACGGCAAGATGGAGGTGCGGGCCAAGGGGCCGAACGTGACGCCGGGCTATTGGCGCCTGCCTGAGGTCTCGGCCGCGGCCTTCGATGACGAAGGCTACTACAAGATGGGCGACGCGCTGAAGCCCGTCGATCCCGACGACTTCAATGCCGGCTTCGACTTCGACGGCCGTGTCGCCGAGGACTTCAAGCTGGCGTCCGGCACCTGGGTCTCGGTCGGCCCGTTGCGGGCGCGCTTCGTCGCGGCCTGCGCGCCGCTGGCGCGCGACGTGATCATCGCCGGCATCAACCGCGACGAGATCGCTGCCATCGTCGTGCTCGATCCCGACGGCTGCCGGCTGATCAACGCGACCTTGCCGTTCGACGATCTCGCCGCCACGGCGGCCGATCCGCTGATCATCGAGGCCTTCCGTGAGCGCTTCGCAAAATTCCTGCAGACCGCGACCGGCTCGTCGACGCGCATCACGCGCGCCGTCCTGCTCGGCGTGCCGCTGTCGATCGACAAGGGCGAGGTCACCGACAAGGGATCGATCAACCAGCGCGCCGTGCTGGAGCACCGCAAGGACCTGATCGAACGCATCTACGCCGCGACGCCGGACGACGACATCATCATCGCCGGTTGATCGACGCATCCAAGGGAGAAAACGACATGTTGTTGAAGGATCAGGCCGCCATCGTCACCGGCGGCGCTTCCGGCCTCGGGGCCGCCACCGCCCGCAAGCTCGCTGCCCAGGGCGCCAAGGTCGCCGTGTTCGATCTCAATGCCAAGCTGGCCGAGGAGGTCGCCGCCGAGATCAAGGGCGTGGCCGTGGTCTGCGACGTGTCCGATGCCGCCGGCGCGGAAGCCGCCGTCGCCAAGGCGGTCGAGGCGCTCGGCCAGCAGCCGCGCGTGCTGGTGAACTGCGCCGGCATCGGCGTCGCCAAGCGCGTCGTCGGCCGCGACGGTCCGATGCCGCTGGCCGATTTCGAGAAGGTCATCAAGGTCAACCTGATCGGCTCGTTCAACATGCTGCGTCTGGTCACCAACGGCATGACCAAGCTGGAGCCACAGGCGACCGGCGAGCGTGGTGTCGTCATCAACACCGCCTCGGTCGCGGCCTATGACGGCCAGATCGGACAGTCCGCCTATTCGGCCTCGAAGGGCGGCATTGTCGGCATGACCCTGCCGATCGCGCGTGAGCTCGCACAGTTCGGCATCCGCGTGCTGACCATTGCGCCCGGCCTGTTCCTGACGCCGCTGCTCGCCAACCTGCCGCAGGAGGCCCAGGACTCGCTCGCCGCCGCGATCCCGTTCCCTCGCCGCCTCGGTCACGCCGATGAGTTCGCAGCACTTGCGCTGCACATGGTCGAGAACGCCTATCTGAACGGCGAGGTCGTCCGCCTCGACGGCTCGCTGCGCATGGCGCCGAAGTAAGTGCATCGTCATTGCGAGAAGCGAAGCGACGACGTGTCCGCCGAAGCCCATCGGGCGAAGGCGGAAGCAATCCAGAGTCCCGACCCGGCCCTGGATTGCGTCGCTTCGCTCGCAATGACGGAGAGAATCGTAGGGTGGGCAAAGCGCAGTGTGCCCACCGATCGCGACAACGGTGGGCACGGCGCTGCACGCCCTTGCCAACCCTACCGGCCGCCATTCGCGCTGTAGCGAGGTTCACACTCGATGTTCGTTCACCGCCGCGACGTGCAGATCCAGTGGGGCGACTGCGATCCCGCCAACATCGTCTACTACCCGCGCTATTTCGCGATGTTCGACGATGCGACCTCTGTCATGTTCGAGGCGGCCGGGTTTTCCAAGCAGGACATCGTCCGCCGCTACGGCCTGGTCGGGATCCCCATGGTCGACACCCGCGCCAAGTTCTACATCCCCTCCACCTATGGCGACTGGATCACGATCGAGAGCCGGATCGAGAGCATCAAGCGCTCCTCGTTCGACGTCACCCACAAGGTGTTCAAGGGCGAGGCGCTGGCGCTCGAGGGGTTCGAGACCCGGGTGCTGGTCGGGCGCGATCCGGTTGACCCGGACAAGCTGAAATCGGCGCCTTTTCCAGAGGAGATGCGGGCCAAGTTTCTCGAGGACTGACGCGCGGCATTGGGTGCGACATGCGGCCGTCTTAAGGATGAATCGTCGTCGTGCTTTGGTCGACTGGTGAGAGGTGATCTTCTCGTGTTCAATGCTATGATCACGTTTGGACACGCATCGGCCGGCCGAGATGGAAGACGCCCCTGTCGGGGCGGGACTGCAAACAGGATCGGCGGATCACGAGCTGAACCGAAAAGATTGAGGGAGGATTTTATGAGGAAGGCCTATCTGGCGGCGGCTGGCGTCATCGCGATGCTGGCATCAGCGCCGGCGCTGGCGCAGACCAGCGAGATCACCATCGGCATCACCACGACCACGACGGGGCCGGGCGCGGCGCTCGGCATCCCCGAGCGCAATGCGCTCGAGTTCGTGCCGAAGGAGATCGGCGGCGTGCCGCTCAAGGTGATCGTGCTCGACGACGGCGGCGATCCGACCACGGCGACGACGAATGCGCGGCGCTTCGTGACGGAGTCGAAAGCCGACATCATCATGGGCTCGGCGCTGACGCCGCCGACCATCGCGGTCTCCAACGTCGCCAATGAAGCCGGCATTCCGCATTTCGGCCTGGCGCCGTTCCCGGTCACGCCCGAGCGCACCAAATGGTCGGTGGTGATGCCGCAGCCGGTGCCGATCATGGGCAAGGTGCTCTACGAGCACATGAAGGCGCACAACATCAAGACCGTCGGCTACATCGGCTATTCCGATTCCTACGGTGACCTCTGGTTCAACGACCTGAAGAACCAGGCGGTGCCGATGGGCATCACCATCGCCGACGAGGAGCGTTTTGCACGTCCGGACACGTCGGTCACCGGCCAGGTGCTGAAGCTGGTCGCTGCCAATCCGGATGCCATCCTGGTCGGCGCCTCCGGCACCGCGGCGGCGCTGCCGCAGACCGAGTTGCGCGAGCGCGGCTATACCGGCCTGATCTATCAGACCCATGGTGCTGCGAGCATGGACTTCATCCGCATCGCCGGCAAGGCAGCGGAAGGCGTGATCATGGCCTCGGGTCCGGTGATGTCGCCGGAGACGCAGGACGACAGCGCGCTCACCAAGAAGCCGGGCATGGAGCTCAACAAGGCCTATGAGGGCAAATATGGCCCGAACAGCCGCAGCCAGTTCGCCGGCCACTCGTTCGACGCGTTCGAGATCCTCAAGCGCGTGATTCCGGTGGCGCTGAAGACCGCCAAGCCCGGCACGCCGGAGTTCCGCGAGGCCATCCGCCAGGCGCTGCTGACCGAGAAGGACCTGGCGGCCTCGCAGGGCGTCTACAACTTCACCGAAAAGGACCGCTCCGGCCTCGACGACCGCGCCCGCATCATCCTGACCGTGAAGGACGGAAAATACGTCCCGGCGAAGTGAGATCGCGGACCATAGCAAGATCAGGAAAGGCCGGCTCGGTGAGCCGGCCTTTCGGCCATCAGGAGCATGACTTTTAGAGTTTTTGCCGGAAAGCCCGCCATGATCCCTGCGCCCACTGGAGCCACCCGGCTGCACATCATCATCGGCGATCCCATCGCTCAGGTGCGCGCCCCGGCGGGCGTCAGCCAGGCCTTTGCCGATCGCGGCAGCGATGCGATCTTGGTCGCGGTGCAGGTTGCGCCGGCTGATCTCGCCGACTTTCTGGCGACGATGACCCGCGTGAAGAATCTCGACGGCATCGTCGCGACCATTCCGCACAAATTCGCCTGCTATCGCGCCTGTGCAACCGCAACCGAGCGCGCGCGTTTCATCGGCGCCGTGAACCTGATGCGCCGCAGCCCGGACGGCGGCTGGCATGGCGACATGGTCGACGGTCTCGGCTTTGTCGGTGCTGCGAAAGCTGGGGGATTTGATCCCAATGGTGCGCGTGCCCTGCAAATCGGCGCGGGTGGTGCCGGCTCGGCGATTGCGCTCGCACTGATCGATTCCGGCGTGCGCGAGCTTGCCATTCACGACAGCGATGCCGGACGCCGCGATGTGCTGATCGCGCGCCTCAACGAGCGGGGCAAAGGCCGCGCCGTTGTCGGCTCGATGAACGCAACAGGCTTCGACATGGTTGCCAACGCCACGCCGGCAGGCATGCAGCCCGGCGATCCTCTGCCGGTCGATATGACGACCGTCAGCCCGTCGGCCTATTGCGGCTGTGTCATCACCCGGCCCGAGGTCTCGCCCTTCATCGCCGCTGCGCGCCAGCGCGGCTGCCTGACGGCGACCGGCACCGACATGTACCGGGCGCTGGAGCGCGTGATGGTCGATTTCCTGCTGTCGAAGGAGGCGCCCTCCTGAAGCAGCGCCTCACCCCATCGACATCAGGCTCAGCTCGCGGCCGTCTCGGCAAAGCCGAGATAGCTCGCCGCCACGCGCTCGTCGGTGGCGATCTCGCTGGCCTTGCCGTTGAGCACGAACTCGCCCAGCTCCATGACATAGGCGCGATCGGCGACGTTCAGCGCGGCCTTGGCGTTCTGCTCGACCAGCAGCACCGAGACGCCTTCCTGGCGCAGCTTGGCGACGATCTCGAAGATGCCGGCGACGATGATCGGCGCGAGGCCCAGGCTCGGCTCGTCCAGCATCAGCATCTTCGGCGCGCCCATCAAGGCACGGCCCATCGCCAGCATCTGCTGCTCGCCGCCGGAGAGCGTGCCGGCGAGCTGCTTGCGCCGCTCCTTCAGCTTCGGAAACAGCGTGTAGACGTGCTCGAAGCCGCGTGCGGCGTGCGCCTTCGACATTCTGAAAGCGCCGAGCTGCAGATTATCCTCGACGTTCATGGTGGCGAACAGCTCGCGATGCTCCGGCACCAGACAGAGACCGCGCGCGACGCGGTCCTCGATCTCCAGCCGGGCCATGTCCTCGCCGAGGAACGCGACGCGGCCCTTCAGCGGAAACACGCCCATGATGGCACTGAGCAGCGTGGTCTTGCCGGCGCCGTTGGCGCCGATGATGGTGACGATCTCGTTCTCGGCGACGGTGAGCGAGACCGAGCGGACCGCCTCGACCTTGCCGTAGGAGACGTGGGCGTCGGTGACTTCCAGCAGCGTGCTCATGCGGTGGCTCCGAGATACGCCTTGATGACCTCGGGATTGGTCTTGATCGCGGCTGGTGTGCCCTCGGCGATCTTGGTGCCGAAATCGAGCACCACGATGCGGTCGGCGAGGTCCATGACAAATCCCATGTCGTGTTCGACCAGCAGCACCGACATGCCGCCGGCGCGGAGGTCGCGCAGCAGCGCGCCGAGGCGCTGCTTCTCCATGTGGCGCAGGCCCGCGGCCGGTTCGTCGAGCAAGAGCAGCATCGGATCGACGCACAGCGCGCGGGCGATCTCGACGATGCGCTGCTGGCCCAGCGACAACGAGCCGGCGAGCTGGTGCATCTGGTCGCCGAGCTCGACGCGCTCGATCTGGCGCGCGGCCTCGGCGAGCAGCTTGGCTTCGTCGCCGCGGTCGAGCCGGAACATGCTGGAGAGCGCGCCGGAGTGGCCGCGCAGATGCGCGCCGATCGCGACGTTCTCCAGCACCGTCATGTCCGGCACCAGCTTGACGTGCTGGAAGGTGCGGGAAATGCCGAGCTTGACGACGTCCTGCGGCGGGGCGTTGCCGATGGCCTTGCCGAGCACCGCGATGTTGCCGGAGGTCGGCGGCAGCACGCCGGTGATCAGGTTGAAGGTCGTGCTCTTGCCGGCGCCGTTGGGACCGATCAGCGCCACGATTTCGCGGGCCTGGACGTCGAACGAGACGTTGTTGACCGCGACCACGCCGCCGAACTGTTTGCGCGCGTTGTCGACCTGCAGCAGCACGCTGGGGGACGTTGCGGCGCGCACGCGGGCCGGCAGCTTGATCGTGGTGTCCGGCTTCTTGGCGACAGGCTTGAACGGCAGCCGCGCGGTCAACCACGGCCACAGGCCGGTCGGTGCGAGCTGCAGCAGGGCGACGAGGAGGATGCCGAACACGATGGTCTCGAGCTGGCCTTCGCCATGCAGCAGCAGCGGGAGGTAGCTCTGCAGCACCTCCTTCAGGATCACGACGATCGCCGCGCCGAGCACGCCGCCCCAGACATAGCCGGCGCCGCCGACCACGGCGACGAACAGATATTCGATGCCGGCCTGGGCGCCGAACGGCGTCGGGTTCACGGCGCGGGTGAAGTGCGCATAGAGCCAGCCGGACAGGCCGGCGAGCACGGCCGCGTAGATGAACACCAGGAGCTTGGCGCGCGGGGCGTAGACGCCGAAGGCCTCGGCGGCGATGTGGCCGCGGCGCAGCGCGCGGATGGCGCGGCCGGTGCGCGAGTCCAGCAGGTTCATGGTCAGCAGCGCCGAGATCAGCACGGCCGCCCAGATCGCGAAATAGATCGTGCCGGGATCGAGCATTCTGAGGCTCCCGATCGACAGCGGCGGGATGCCGGAAATGCCGTCATTGCGGCCGAGGAAGGCGAGCTTGCTGAACAGATAGAACAGGCCGAGGCCCCAGGCGAGCGTGCCAAGCGGCAGATAGTGGCCGGACAGCCTGACGGTGACGAGGCCGAGCAGAACGGCGGCGAGGCCGGACACCAGCAGCGACAGCGGCAGGGTCAGCCACGGCGATACGCCGTAATTGGCCGACAGCACCGCAGTGGTGTAGGCGCCGAAGCCCACGAAGGCGGCCTGGCCGAACGAGGTGAGACCGCCGACGCCGGTCAGCAGCACCAGGCCCATCGCGACCAGCGCGGAAAGACCGATATTGTCGAGCAGCACGATCCAGAACGGGGGCACGCCCGGGATGAACGGGATCGCCGCGACGAGGACGGCAAAGACGATGAGAGGCCAACGCTCGCGCACGGCTCAATCCTTCTCTTCTTCGACCGCGGGCGCGGCGAGCGAACGCAGCAGCAGAACCGGGATCAGCAGCGTGAAGACGATCACTTCCTTGAAGTTCGAGGCATAGAACGAGGAGAATGCCTCGACGATGCCGACCACCAGCGCGGCGACCGCGGTCAGGGGATAGCTGATCAGGCCGCCGATGATCGCGGCGATGAAGCCCTTGAGGCCGATCAGGAAGCCGGTGTCGTAATAGAGCGTCGTGATCGGGACGATCAGGATGCCCGAGAGCGCGCCGATGGTGGAGGCCAGGAGGAACGCGATCTGGCCGGAGAGCGTGGTGCGGATGCCGACGAGGCGGGCGCCGAGCCGGTTGACGGCGGTGGCGCGCAGCGCCTTGCCGTAAAGGGTCAGGCCGAAGAACAGCCAGAGGCCGACGATGAAGGCGACGGTGATGCCGTAGACCGCCATGCCCTGGCCGGTGAAGCGCAGCGAGCCGAGCGTGGCGCTGGCCGTGAGCAGCGTCGGGCCGCGCTGGCCCTCGGCGCCGAAGAACAGCAGGCCGAGGCCCTGCAGCGCCAGATGCACGCCGACCGAGGCGATCAGCAGCACCAGCACCGAGGTGTGGGCGAGCGGCTGGAACACGATCCGATACAACGACAGGCCGATGCTGGCGACGATCAGCAGCGACAGCACGAGGCTGACGCCGGCCGGCATGCGCTGATCGGCGGCCCACATCGTGGCGAGCATGACGACCACCGGGAAGGCGACATTGAGGCCGAAGGTGCGAAGGATCTTCGGCATGTGCAGCGTCTTGCGCATCGCATAGAGGTCGAAGGCAAAGGCCACCAGGCCGATCACGACGGCAAGCTTCGCGGTCCCCGGCGTGCGGCCGGCGGCGAGCGAGGCGTAGGTGAGGGCACCATAGGTGACGAATTCGCCCTGCGGGATCAGGATCACCCGGGTGACGGCAAACACCAGCACGAGCGCCAGCCCGAGCAGCGCGTAGATCGCGCCATTGGTAATGCCGTCCTGCAACAGGAACAGCAAGATCGTTGTGTTCAAGACAGGACGCTCCCCCTCTGTGGTGACCGGGCGCGGCCGGCGCCCTGCGCCATCCACCGGTCTTGGGCAGTTGAATTCGGCTGCCCGTGTTTGATATAGTGGATAACAATTATCGATTATAATCTCAAGGCCGCTGTTCCGGCTGCGGCATTCGGGACCGGGGATGGAAGCCACTGTGATGAATTCGGCGGATCGTGATGGCCGATAGCGCCAAGCCCGTCGGCAAGAGGGAAGGCCGGAAGGAAGCTGCCGTAGCCGTCGAGGAGACGCAAGCGGTCCAGCTCGGCGAGCTGTCGGATCTGCTTGGCTATGTGCTGAAACGGGCGCAGTTGAAGGTGTTCGAGGACTTCCTGCGCTGCGTCGCGCCGCTGCAACTGACGCCGGCCCAGTTTTCGGTGCTGCTGCTGCTCGACGCCAATCCGGGCCGGAACCAGACCGAGATCGCCAACACCCTGGGCATCCTGCGGCCCAACTTCGTGTCCTTGCTGGACAGCCTGGAGAGCCGCGACCTGTGCGCGCGGGTGCGTTCGGCCAACGACCGGCGCTCGCACATCCTGATGCTGACCGAGAAGGGCCGCGCCGTGCTGGCCCGCGCCAAGAAGCTGGTGGTGTCGAAGCACGAGGCGCGGCTCAACGAGCTGCTCGGACCGGATGGGCGCGAGGCGCTGCTGGCGATGCTGACCAAGATCGCGGAGGAGTTCTGAAGGACGCAGTCGCGCCCCTCAATCGACCAGGATGACCCTGACGTCGTTGACGTTGGTGAGCGTCGGTCCCGTCTGCAGCAGGCCACCGGTCGCGGCGAAGAACGCGGTGGCGTCGTTGTTGGCGAGATAGGCCTGCGGATCCAGCCCCTGCGCCCGCATCGCGGCGATGACCTCGGCATCAACGAGCGCACCGGCCGGATCGGAGGCGCTGCCGCCGCCGCCATCGGCGCCGTCGGTGTCGCCGGCGAGCGCCGCGACGCCCTCCATGTCCTTGAGCAGGTCGGCGAGCGCGAGCGCATATTCCTGGTTCGGGCCGCCGCGGCCCTGGCCGCGCACCGTCACGGTGAGCTCGCCACCGGAGATGATCGCCATGCGGCGGCCGAGCGCGCGGGCCTCCCGCGCCAGCTTGGCGTGATCGGTCGCGACCTCGCGCGCCTCACCTTCGAGGTCGGCGCCGAGATCGAGCACGTCGTAGCCGGCGGCCTTGACACTGGCCACGGCGGCTTTGAGCGAGCTCGCGGGACGCGCGATCAGCTCGAACGAGGCGCGGGCAAAGGCGGCATCGCCGGGCTTGCAGCTCTCGTTGGCAGCATCATCGAGCGCCCGGGCGATGGCCGGGTCGACCTCGAGCTTGTACTTCGCAACGATCGCGCGGGCATCGGCCAGCGTGGTCGGATCCGGCACCGTCGGCCCCGATGCGATGGCCGAGGGATCATCATGCGGCACGTCCGAGATTGCGAGCGTGACGATCTCGGCCTTCTGCCCGGCCCTTGCGAGCCGGCCGCCCTTGATGCGCGACAGATGCTTGCGGACGGTGTTCATCTCGCCGATCGGCGCGCCCGAGCGCAGCAGCGCATGGGTCAGCTGCTGCTTCTGCGCGAAGCTCACGCCATGGGCCGGCGCAATCCAGTTGGCGGAGCCACCGCCGGAGATCAGCACCAGCATCAGGTCGTCGGCTTCGGCCGTCGCCGCCAGCTGCAATGTGTCGTCTGCCGCTTTCAGCCCGGCCTCGTCCGGCATCGGGTGGCCGGCTTCGATCACCTTGACCCGCCGGGTCGGCACGCCATGACCGTGACGGGTGGTCGCAATTCCGGTCAGCCTCGCCGGATCGAACCCGAGCGTGTCCAGGTAATGCCGCTCGGCGGCCACCGCCATGGCCGCGGCGCCCTTGCCTGCGGCGAGGCAGATGATCCGCCCCCGGGGTGCCACCGGCAGATGCGCCGGAAGCACCACGTTGGGATGCGCCGCGGCGACCGCGGCATCGAAAATGGCGCGCAACAGCGGACGGCGGCCGGTCATGCGGCGCCGCCCGTCTGACGTGCAAAGCCTATTTGAGCTCGCCGCTCATCACGTCGCCGAACAGCTGCCAGCGCTCGCCCTTGAACTGCATCAGCTGCAGCTGCTCGATCGGCTGGAAATCGTCGGGACCCGTGGTCAGCGTGATGCCGGGCAGCAGCCCGCCTTGCGCAAACTGCTTCAGGCTTGCCGCCTGCTTCATGACATTTGCGCGGGTCAGTTCGTCGCCGCATCGCTTCAGCACCTCGACCATCGTGGTGGCGATGTTGTAGCCGGTCAGCGCCGACGAATCCACGGGGTTGATTTCCGGCAGATATTTGGCGAGCAGCTCCCTGAACGCGCCGAGGCCCGGGTCGTTGGCCCATTGCGGATCGGACGCGTCCTTGGCATAGGCCGCCGAGATCACCCCTTGCGAGTTCTCGACGCCGGCCGGCCGCATCACGGCCGCGGTGGAGGCACTGACGTTCGAGATGATGGTCAGCGGCTTCCAGTTCATCTCGCCGAGCTTCTTGATCGCCTGCGCTCCGGACTTCGGCGTGGTGAACAGCACGACGATGTCGGGGTTGGCCGACTTCATCTTGACGATGTGCGATTCAACCGTGGGTTCGGCGATCTCGTAGCTCTCTTCCAGCACCAGGCGCGACGCATCACCGAGCCCGTCCTTGAGGCCCTTCAGGTAGTCCTTGCCCATGTCGTCGTTCTGGTAGAGCACGGCGATCTTGCCGGCGGGCTGCTGCGCGGTGAGATACTTCGCGTAGATGCGCGCCTCGGACTGGTAGCTCGGCAGCCAGCCCATGGTCCATGGAAATGTCTTGGGCTCATTCCACTTGGTGGCGCCGGTCGCGACGAACAGCTGCGGCACCTTCTTGGAGTTGAGATATTTCTGGATCGCCGTATTGGGCGCGGTTCCGAGCACGCCGAACAGGAACAGCACCTCGTCGCTCTCGACGAGCTTGCGCGCCTGCTCGACCGTCTTCGGCGGCGAATAGGCGTCGTCATAGGAGATGAAGTTGATCTTGCGGCCGTTGATGCCGCCGTCGTCATTGACCTTCTTGAACACGGCCGTCATCGCCTTGCCGACCGAGCCATAGGCCGACGCCGGGCCGCTATAGGGCACGATATTGCCGATCTTGATCTCGGTGTCGCTCGCGCCGGTGTCGTATTTCTTGTCGGCATGGGCGCTGCCGGCAACTGCGCCGGCCAGGGCGAGACCGAGCATGCTGGAGACGGTGCGGCGGGTGAGGGCAGTGGTCACGTGGGGACTCCTTCTCGGCCCTGGAGCTTGGCCTTGTTGTTGGATCCGCCCGCAACGCGGGCGACTCGTTTCACTCCGGACGAGTCCCCATAGCGCAGCCGCGCGCTCGGCGTAACCGCCGCCGCTGCATGACCGCCTCTCTTTCAACTCCTAGCTTAAGAAATTCTTGGCAAAGACAGCAAAGATGCTTGGAGAGAGCGCCGCCTGCGGCGGGAGGCCGCAGGAGGCGGTTTCAACTGCGTTCCGTCGTTAGCCGCCGACGTCGGCGGAGATCACGTCGCCGAACAGCTCCCACTTCTCGCCCTTGAAGCGCATCAGCTGCAACTGGCTGACGGGTGCGAAGTCGGTCGCCGAGGTGTTGATCGTGATGCCAGGCAGCAGCATCTCGGTGCGGAAGTTGCGCAGGGATGCGGCCTGCTTCATGACGTTCTCGCGGGTGAGGTTGTCGCCGCACTGCTTCAGCACTTGGACCAGCGTCTGCGCGACGCTGTAGCCGACGACCGTTCCGCCGTCGAGCTTGTCGCCATCGGGAAAATCCTTGGACATGAAGTCGAGGAATTGCTTCATCCCGGCATCGTCCTTCCATTGCGGATCGGAGACGTCCTTCAGATAGGCCGCCGAGATGATGTCCTGCGAATTCTCATAGCCAGCCGGCTTCAGGACGCTGCCGACGGAGGCGGAGACGTTGTTGAGGATATGCAGCGTCTTCCAGTCGATCTCCTTGACCTTCTTGATTGCCTGCGCCGCAAATTTCGGCGTGGTGATGTTCACGAATACGTCGGCGCCCGTGGACTTGAGTTTGACAATGTGATTGTCGATCGAGGGTTCGGCGGTCTCGTAGCTCTCCTCCATGACGATCATTGAGGCGGCCTTGGCGCCAAGCCCGTCCTTCAGCCCTTTCAGATAGTCCTTGCCGTAATCATCGTTCTGATACAGCACAGCGATCTTGGCGTCCGGCTTTTCCTTCAGCAGATATTTTGCGTAGATTCGGGATTCGCTCTGGTAGTTGGGCTGCCAGCCCATGGTCCAGGGGAAATCCTTCGGGTCGTTCCACTTGGTGGCGCCGGTGGCGACGAACAGCTGCGGGACCTTCTTCGAGTTCATGTATTTGTGGATTGCCGAGTTCGGCGGCGTGCCCAGCGAATTGAAGATGAACAGCACCTCATCGCTCTCGACCAGCTTGCGTGCCTGTTCGACCGTCTTTGGCGGCGAATAGGCGTCGTCATAAGAGATGAAGTTGATCTTGCGACCGTTGATGCCTCCCTCGGCGTTGATCTTCTTGAAGTAGGCCGCTTCCGTCTTGCCGATGATGCCGTAGGCCGAGGCCGGCCCGCTATAGGGCATGATGTTGCCGATCTTGATCTCGGCGTCGGAGGCGCCGGTGTCGTACTTCTTGTCGGCGGCGATTGCGGAGCTCGAGGCGAGGACGATGGCGGCGGCCGAGGCGAGGGCGGCCCTTCGCGTGATCATCATGGTGCGTTTCTCCCGTGTTGGTTTGGTTGACGTGTCGCGGCCGCCTTGATGGAGGCTCTTGTTACGCCCGGAACTATAGCAGAGCTGCACCGGGGTGGTTGCGACATCACGGCACGGTCCGTGTTTTCGCGGTGCCTGGGCGGTCCATGTCATGTGCAACTGCGAGAGATCGGCGCAATCTCCGCGAGTGAGTGCTCTGCAAGAACAGCCTGAGATAAATGGCTCGATGCCGATCCAGATATGAAAAAGCCCTCCGCGCCGATAGCGCGGCGGGCCAGTGGAGATCGGCACCGCTTTCTGCGGCGATGCGCGATTACTCGATGGCGCCGCTGATCGCCTCGCCGAACAGCTCCCACTTCTCGCCTTTGAACCGCATCATCTGCAATTGCTCGATCGGCGCGAAGTCGGTGGCCGAGGTGTTGATCTTGACGCCCGGCAGCAGCGTGTCGGGCGCGAAGTCCTTCAGGCTCGCGGCCTGCTTCATCACATTGGCGCGGGTGAGGTCGTCACCGCACATCTGCAGCACCTTCACCAGCGTCTGCGCGGCGCCGTAGCCATAGACCGTCGAGCTGTCGAGCTTGTTGGCGTCGGGATAATGCTGCGCGAGGAAGTCGAAGAACTTCTTCATGCCGGGATCATCGTTCCACTGCGGATCCGCAGCATCCTTGGCATAGGCGGCCGAAAGAATCCCTTGCGAGTTCTCGAAGCCGGCCGGCTTGATCACGCTGCCGACGGAGGCCGACACGTTGACGACGAGATGGGTCGGATGCCAGTCGATCTCGGCGAGCTTCTTGATCGCCTGTGCAGCGAATTTGGGCGTCGTGACGCTAAAGAACACGTCGGCGCCCGAGGCCTTGAGCTTGACGATGTGGCCGTCGATCGAGGGCTCTGAGGTCTCGTAGCTCTCTTCCATGACGATCATGGACGCGGCCTTGTCGCCCAGGCCGTCCTTGAGGCCCTTGAGATAGTCCTTGCCGAAATCGTCGTTCTGGAACAGCACCCCGATCTTGGCGCCGGGCTTGTCCTTGAGCAGGTACTTCGCATAGATGCGGCCCTCGCTCTGGTAGCTCGGCTGCCAGCCCATGGTCCAGGGGAAGTTCTTCGGGTCGTTCCACTTGGTGGCGCCGGTGGCGACGAACAGTTGCGGGATCTTCTTGCCGTTGAGATATTTCTGGATCGCCGAGTTCGAGGGCGTGCCGAGCGGGTTGAAGACGAACAGGACCTCATCGCTCTCGACCAGCTTGCGCACCTGCTCGACCGCCTTGGGCGGCGAGTACGCGTCGTCATAGCTGACGAAGTTGATCTTGCGGCCGTTGATGCCGCCCTCGGCATTGATCTTCTTGAAATACGCCTCCTCGGTCTTTCCGATCACGCCGTAGGCGGACGCCGGCCCGCTATAAGGCATGATGTTGCCGATCTTGATCTCGGTGTCGGAGGCGCCGGTGTCGTATTTCTTCTGGGCGAATGCTCCGCCCGAGGTGAGGGCGATGACCGCCGTCGCGAGCGCGGCGATTCGTAGTTGTTGAATGAGCTGCAAGAGTTCCTCCTTAGTTCTTTCTGAGTTTGCCGAGCAGCTGCTGCGCCACCATCGCCACTTGCCGCGAGCCGTGCGGTACGAGGAAGATGACGAGGAACAGCAGCACGCCGAACACCGCGCCGGACAGGCCCTTCGAAATGCTTTCGGCGATATTGGGGACGAAGATGATGAAGGCGGCGCCGACGAACGAGCCGGGCAGCCAGCCGACGCCGCCGACCACCATGCCGAGGAACAGCGATATCGCGAGCACGATCGTGTAGCTGTCGGGCGCCACGAACTGCACCGCGATGGCGCCGAGACCGCCGGCGACGCCGGTGATGCCGGCGCTGACGCCGAACGCCAGCGTCTTGTAGGTCGCGACGTCGATGCCCATGGCGGAGGCCGCGATCTCGTTGTCGCGGATCGCCATGAAGGCGCGGCCGGAGCGCGAGCGCAGCAAGTTGACCGAGAACACGTAGATCGCGATCGTGATCGCCAGCGTGAAGTAATACAGCCACATGTCCTGCGACATCGGCAGGCCGAACGGCGCGTCCGGCTTGGTGACGACGAGGCCCTGCACGCCGCCGGTCCATTGCTCGAAGAAGCCGAGCTTGAGGATCTGCGGCATGGCGGTGGCGAGCGCGAACGTGGCGAGCGCGAGATAGACGCCTGACAGCCGCAGCGCCGGCTGGCCGAACAGGAAGCCGAAGCCGAAGCAGATGACGCCGGCGACCGGCAGGGTCAGCGCGTAGTTGACGTTGTACTGCTCCATCAGGATCGCCGAAGTATAGGCGCCGACGGCATAAAACGCGCTGTTGCCGAGCGAGAACTGGCCGGAGCCGCCGGTCAGGATGTTCAGCGCCAGCACGGCTAGCCCGTAGATCAGGAGCATCGTCATCTGGAAGATGATGAAGTTCTTGACGAACAGCGGCGCCACCAGGAGCAGCAGCACGATCACGAAGGCCGTACCGGAGCTCAAGGTCATGGCCCGCTTCGGAATGGCCTCGACCGCGGGCGCCTGGGATGAGATGTCCTCGATTGCGCTCATGATCAGACTCGCTTCACGATGTTGCGGCCGAACAGGCCGGCGGGCTTGATGACCAGGACGGAGATGATGAGGGCCAGCGCGATCGGCAGCTTCATCTCGTTGCCGACATGCGGGATGTAGGTTCCGGCGAGATTCTCGAAGATGCCGACCAGGAAGCCGCCGAGCACCGCGCCGAACGGGCTGGTGAGGCCGCCGAGCACGGCCGCGGCGAACCCGTAGATCAGGACGCCGCCCATCATGTTGGGCTCGAGGAAGACCACCGGCGCGATCAGCATGCCGGCGATCGAGCCGATCGCCGCCGCCATGCCCCAGCCGAGCGCGATCATCCAGGACGTGTTGATGCCGACCAGCCGCGCCGACTCGGGCACCGCCGCCGCCGCGCGCATCGCAAGCCCGACCCTGGTGTACTGGAAGAAGAAGTACAGGCCGATCAGCAGCAGCAAGGTGATGCCGATCATGCCGGCCTGATGCGTCGAGATCAGCTGGCTGCCCAGGAACGGCGACGATCCGAACGGTGTCGGATACTGCTTGATGGTGAAGTCCCAGGTCAGTCCGGCAAAGGAGTTGATGATCGAGTACAGCGCGATGAAGCCCGCGACCTGGGTCAGGATCGGCGCCTTGGTGAGCGGCTTGAACAGCACGCGCTCGATCGCGATGCCGCCGGCAAAGGAGAAGGCCAGCGTCACCACGAAGGCAACCCAGTAGGGCAGGCCCCATTGCATCAGCTGCCAGGAGATGAAGGTCGAAAACATCGCCATCTCGCCTTGCGCGAAGTTGAGATGGTCGATCGCCTGGTAGATCATCACGACCGCGAGCGCCATGCAGGCGTAGATCGCACCCGTCGCAATGCCGGCCAGGACCTGGTTGGTGAACAGCTCCATTGTCCCGCCTCCGTTAGTAGCCCAGATAGGATTTGCGGACGTTCTCGTCGTTCGCGATGTCCGAGGCGACACCCGACATGACGATGCGGCCGGTCTCGATCACATAGGCCTGGTCGGCGAGCTCCAGCGCGAGCTGCGCGTTCTGCTCGACGACGAGGATCGATACCTTTTCCTCGCGGTTGATCTTGCCGAGGATGCCGAAGAGGTCGCGGACCACCAGCGGCGCGAGGCCGAACGACGGCTCGTCGAGCAGCATCAACCTGGGACGCAGCATCAACGCCCGCGCCACCGCCAGCATCTGCTGCTCGCCGCCGGACAGGGTGCCGGCCTGCTGGGTGTGGCGCTCCTTCAGCTTCGGGAAGTAGGTATACATCCGCTCGATGTCGGCAACGATGCCGGCCTTGTCGCTGCGCGTGATGGCGCCGAGCTGCAGGTTTTCTTCCACCGTCATGTTGGTGAAGGTGCCGCGGCCCTGCGGCACATGGGCAATGCCGAAGCGCACGATGCTCTCGGTCGATTTGTTGTTGAGCGGCTTGCCCTCGAACTCGATCGCGCCGGTCGAGCGCACCATGTTGCAGATGGCGCGCAGGGTGGTGGTCTTGCCCGCGCCGTTGGCGCCGAGCAGGGTCGTCAGCGAGCCTTCGTTGAGGGAGAAGGAGAGGCCGTGCAGGGCCTGGACCTGGCCGTAATAGGCGCGCAGGTCCTTGACGTTGAGCAGCGGCGTCATTGATCCTTGCTCCCGAGATAGGCCTTGATGACGTCGGGATCGGCCTGCACCTGGGCGGGCGTGCCCTCGGCGAGCTTGCGGCCGAAATTCAGCGCCACGACGTGGTCGGCGATCGACATCACCAGTCCCATGTGATGCTCGACCAGCAGCACGGTCACCTTGCGGTCGTCGCGGATGCGCCGGATCAGATCGCCCAGCACATGGACCTCCTCGTGATTGAGGCCGCCGGCGGGCTCGTCGAGCAGCAGGATCTTCGGGTCGGCGGCGAGCGCGCGCGCCAGCTCGACGCGCTTCTGGGTGCCGAACGGCAGCCCGGACACGGTCTTGTGCGCGACCTCCTCGAGGTCGAGATAGGCGAGAATCTCGTGAACCTTGGTGTTGACGGAATTCTCGCTGCGCCGGACCCAGGCCAGACGCAGCGAATCCGAGATGATGTCGCTGGAGGTGCGCGCGTGGGTGCCGACGCGGACGTTGTCGAGCACGGAGAGATTGGGAAACAGCGCGACGTTCTGGAAGGTGCGGCCGATGCCGATCTCGGCGATGCGGTGCGGCGGTCGCTTCAGGATGCTGCGGCCTTCCATCAGGATGTCGCCGGAGCTCGGCTGATAGAGGCGGCTGAGGCAGTTGAACAGGGTGGTCTTGCCGGCGCCGTTCGGGCCGATGAGGCCGAGGATCTGGCCCTGGCGCATGTCGAACGAGACGCCGTTCAGCGCCACGATGCCGCCGAACACGACGCTGACGTCGCGGACGGCGAGCAGCGGATCGTTGGTCTGGGCGAGTTGTGCCTGCGTCATCTCGTCTCGCCCCTCCCGAATTCGTTCAGGTCAGGACGCGGCGCCAGCCGACCGCGATGATGCAGGCTATCTGATACCCTCGGCAACACGGGCAACTTTTCCTCCTGGCTTCGGCTTCTTATTGAGTTCTTTGTTTGATGGGCTGCTTGTTTGATTAGTTGACAGCGCGAGGCCGCCGAGCGCCGCTTCGATGTTTCTTACCATCGCGACGAGACGAGGTCCAATGTCGGTCCGCAAACGCTCTTCCGTGAAGCGGAATGCCGGTGCTCCGCAATTCACGGCGTAGGGACCGGTTCCGTCGTTCAGCCGCAACGCGACGCCGACCGCATGAACGTCGTCCTGCCATTCGCCGGCCGAGATCGTGAAGCCATATTTCGCGACGGTCTCGCCGGCGCGTTCGATGCCGTCGCGGATCTTCGGCCAACGGCTGCCATAATGCTCGCGCATCTCCCGCATCAACGCGGCGCGGTCCTCGTCCGGCAGCGCCCAGATGTAGGCGCGGCCCATTGCTGTCGTTGCAATCGGAATGCGCGATCCGACGTCGAGTTGAACGTTGACGACGCCGTGACGGCTCTGGCCGAAATAGATCATGCTGAGCCGGTCGCGGCCGCCGATCGCGACCGCGCCGCCGGTCTCGCGCATCAGCTGCTCGCGGAATGGCTCGGAAAGATGGCGGATGCCGAGGTTGGCGAGCGCGGCATAGCCCAGCGCCAGCGCCGATGGCGCCAACTGGTATTTCTCGAAGCGCGGCACCGGGGTGAGATAGCCGAGCTTGGTGAGCGTGTAAGTCAGGCGCGAGACCGTGGCCTTCGGCAGGTTGGTGCGCGCGGCGATTTCCTGATTGCCCAGCAGGCCGTCATTCGGCCGGAATGCCCGCAGCACGTCCAGGCCGCGCGCCAGCGCGACGACGAAGCTCCGATCGGTCGCTGGTTTCTTCCCTGGGCGTTTCATGTCATCGGCTGTTGATTGATGAGCCTCGTTGACAACGCTCGTGCTTCAAAATAACCCTGGATGTCAAGATGTGGAATTAGATTTCGCACTGCGGAATTGACGTTCAGCAGCGGGTAGACGCAAGCAAGGCTGATACTCTGCGCAAATGAAAAGCCAAGAATTGGCCGGCACGTTAACCGGCCGCAAAGAAACGACATCCCAAGGAGCTTACGCGTGAGCGAAGTGGCAAAGCTTGATCGTCATGACATCATCGGCATCGTCACCATCGACAGTCCGCCCGTCAATGCGCTGAGTGCCGCAGTGCGCGGCGGCATCCTGGACAACGTCAAGGCGGCGATCGCCGATCCCGCGATCAAGGCGATCGTGCTCACCTGCGGCGGGCGCACGTTCATCGCCGGCGCCGATATCACCGAATTCGGCAAGCCGCCGAAGCCGCCGGCGCTCAACGACGTCTTGAGCACGATCGAGAACAGCCCCAAGCCGGTGATTGCCGCCATTCATGGAACGGCCCTGGGCGGTGGTCTCGAAGTGGCGCTCGCCTGTCATTATCGTGTCGCCACCAAGGAGGCGAAGCTCGGCCTGCCCGAGGTGAAGCTCGGCCTGCTGCCGGGCGCGGGCGGCACCCAGCGCCTGCCGCGCGCCGTAGGCCCCGAACTCGCGGTCAAGATGATCGTCGGCGGCGATCCGATCGGTGCGGCGGAGGCGCACAAGGCGGGCCTGATCGAGGAGATCGTCGAGGGGCCGGCATCGGGCGGCGAGGCCTTCGCGCGCAAGGTGGTGGCGGAGAACCGTCCGCTGCGCAAGTTGCGTGACGACGATTCCAAACTGGCGGCCGCCAAGGCCGATCGCTCGATCTTCACCAGTGCAGTGGCGGCGATCACCAGGAAGTCGCGCGGCCTCGAGGCGCCGTTCGCGGCCGCCGACGCGGTCGGCTACGCGATCGACCTGCCGTTCGACGAGGGCCTGAAGAAGGAGCGCGAAGGCTTCCTCAAGCTCCTCACCAGCGATCAGTCCAAGGCGCAGCGCTACGCGTTCTTCGCCGAGCGCGAGGCGGCCAAGATCGCCGGCGTGCCGGAGGGCACCAAGGGCCGCAAGGTCGAGCGTGTCGCCATCATCGGCGCCGGCACCATGGGCGGCGGCATCGCGATGTCGTTCGCCAATGCCGGCATCCCGGTCACGCTGATCGAGACCGCCGAGGAACAGCTCAAGCGCGGCATGGGCATCATGCAGAAGAACTGGGAGGCGACCGCCGCGCGGGGCGGCATCCCGGCCGATGCGCCGGCCAAGCGCATGGCGCTGATTGATGGCAAGGTCGGACTCGAGAACGTCAAGGATGCCGATCTCGTGATCGAGGCGGTGTTCGAGACCATGGCCGTCAAGAAGGAAGTGTTCGGCAAGCTCGATCAATACGCCAAGCCCGGCGCCGTGCTCGCCTCGAACACGTCCTATCTGAACATCGACGCCATCGCCGCAGAGACCAGCCGCCCGCAGGACGTGCTCGGCATGCACTTCTTCTCACCCGCCAACGTGATGAAGCTGTGCGAGATCGTGCGCGCGGAGAAAACCGCGCCGGACGCGCTCGTCACGGCAGTATCGATCGCGCGCAAGATCGCCAAGGTGCCGGCGGTGGTCGGTGTCTGCGACGGCTTCGTCGGCAACCGCATGCTGGCGCAGCGCGGCAAGCAGGCCGAGAAGCTGTTGTTCGAAGGCGCGCTGCCGCAGCAGGTCGACGCCGTCGTCACCAAGTTCGGCATGCCGATGGGCCCGTTCGCGATGGGCGATCTCGCCGGCCTCGACATCGGCTGGCGCTCGCGCAAGGACCGCGGCATCAAGAGCGAGATCGCGGACGCGCTGTGCGAGGCCGGCCGCTTCGGCCAGAAGACCGGCAAGGGCTATTACAAATACGAGGCCGGCTCGCGTGCGCCGCTGCCGGATCCCGATGTCGAGAAGCTGATCGACGAGACACTCGCCAAGCTCGGCCTCAGGCGGCGCGCGGTCAGCGACGAGGAGATCCTCGAGCGCATGATGTATCCGATGATCAACGAGGGCGCGAAGATCCTCGCCGAGGGCATCGCCGCGCGGCCGTCGGATATCGATGTCGTCTGGCTCTATGGCTATGGCTGGCCGATCTATCGCGGCGGGCCGATGTACTGGGCCGACAGCGTCGGTCTGAAGCACATCGCCGAGCGGCTGGCCTACTACGCCAAGGAGACCAATGACCCGTCGCTGGAGCCGGCGCCGCTTTTGAAGAAGCTCGCCGACGAAGGCAAGACCTTCGCGTCGCTGGCACAGGGGAAGGCCGCTTGAGGCTTCGCTCTAGCTCCGCGCTCAACTGCGCCCCCCTCCCCCTTGCGGGGAGGGGGCGGGGGTGGGGGTCCACAACGGCGGTCTCGCCTGGGGCCACCCCCCTCCCTGGCCCTCCCCCACAAGGGGGGAGGGAACGGAGAGAGCGGGGCCGCCTTACGGCAAGAAATACAGAGTCCTCATGACCCATCCCGGCGAACAATACTATCCACAAGGCGTCCGCTGGGACGCGCCGATCGCGCGCGGCACCTTGCCGGACCTGTTGGCGCAGGCGGTGAGCGAGTTCGGCGATCGCGACGCGCTCGAATTCCGCGACCGCCCCATCACATTCAAGCAGCTCGAAGCGCTTGCCAACCAGGCCGCCGCGGCCTTCCTGCGTGCGGGCTTTGGCAAGGGTGCCTCGATCGCGCTGTTCCTCGGCAACACGCCGGATCATCCGATCAACTTCTTCGGCGCGCTCAAGGCCGGCGCCCGCGTGGTGCACCTGTCGCCGCTCGATGGCGAGATCGCGCTGTCGCACAAGCTCAGCGATTCCGGCGCGCGCATCCTGGTGACGTCGAACCTCAGCGCGCTGCTGCCGACGGCGTTGAAGTTCCTGGAGAAGGGCCTGCTCGATCGGCTGATCGTCTGCGAGGACGACCATTGGGGCAAGGTCGGCACGCCGCAAACGCCGCTGCCGGACAACCCTGCGGTCGTCACGCACCGCGCCTTCGTCGATGGCGCGGTGGTGCCCGCGAAATGGCCGGCCATCTCGCCCGACGACATCGCCCTGCTGCAATATACCGGCGGCACCACCGGCCTGCCCAAGGGCGCGATGCTGACGCATGGCAATCTCACCTCGGCGGTGTCGATCGCCGCAATCTGGGGGCGCGCGACGCGCGCGAACGGCAATGGTTCCGACCGGGTGATCTGCGTCTTGCCGCTGTTCCACATCTATGCGCTGACGGTGGTGCTGCTGACCTCGCTGCGCCTCGGCAGCCTGATCTCGCTGCACCAGCGCTTCGATCTCGACGCCGTGATGCGCGACATCGAGGTCAAGCGCGCGACCTATTTCCCGGGCGTGCCGACGATGTGGATCGCGATCGCCAACCTGCCCGACCTCGACACGCGCGATCTGTCGTCGCTGACCAGCGTCGGCTCCGGCGGCGCGCCGCTTCCGGTCGAGGTCGCGCGCATCCTCGAGCGCCGCGTCGGCATGAAGCTGAAGAGCGGCTGGGGCATGACCGAGACCTGCTCGCCCGGCACCGCCCACCCCAAGGGCGGCCCGGACAAGCCGGGCTCGATCGGGATCACGCTGCCCGGCATCGAGATGGACGTCGTGTCGCTCGAGGATCCCTCAAAGGTGCTTGGCGTGAACGAGGTCGGCGAGATCCGGATCAAGGGGCCAAACGTCACCAAGGGCTATTGGAACCGGCCGGAGGAAACGGCGCAGTCGTTCGTCGGCGATCATTTCCTGACTGGCGACATCGGCTATGTCGACGCCGACGGTTTCTACTTCCTGGTCGACCGCAAGAAGGACATGATCATCTCCGGCGGCTTCAACGTCTATCCGCAGATGATCGAGCAGGCGATCTACACCCATCCGGCGGTGCAGGAGGTCATCGTGATCGGCATTCCCGACGCCTATCGCGGCGAGGCCGCCAAGGCCTTCATCAAGCTGCGCGACGGCGCAGCACCGTTCCCGGTCGAGGATCTCCGCGCCTTCCTCACCGGCAAACTCGGCAAGCACGAGCTGCCGGCGGCGGTCGAGTTTGTCGACGAGCTGCCGCGCACGCCGGTCGGCAAGCTGTCGCGTCACGAACTGCGCCAGCAGCAATCACCCACGTCTCACAGCAAACATCAGTAACAACAACAGGAGGTCGCCCATGACCGATGCCGTCATCGTTTCCACCGCCCGCACGCCGATCGGCAAGGCCTATCGCGGCGCGCTCAACGCCACTGGCGGCGCCACCTTGCTCGGCCACGCCATCGGCGAGGCGGTCAAGCGCGCCAAGGTCGATCCGGCCGAGGTCGAGGATGTCGTGATGGGCGCGGCCCTGCAGCAGGGCTCGACCGGCGGCAACATCGCGCGCAAGGCGCTGCTGCGCGCCGGCCTGCCGGTGTCGGTCGGCGGCACCACGATCGACCGCCAATGCGCCTCCGGCCTGCAGGCGATCGCGCTCGCGGCGCGCTCGGTGATCTTCGACGGCGTCGAGATCGCCGTCGGCGGCGGCGGCGAGTCGATCTCGCTGGTCCAGAACGACAAGATGAACGCCTTCCAGGCGACCGATCCGGCGCTGCTCGAGATCAAGGGCGACGTCTACATGCCGATGATCGACACCGCCGAGATCGTCGCCAAACGCTACGGCATCTCGCGCGAGCGGCAGGACGAATATGCGCTGGAGAGCCAGCGCCGCACAGCGGCCGCGCAGCAGGGCGGCAAGTTCAACGACGAGCTGGCGCCGATCACCACCAAGATGGCGGTGACCGACAAGGCCACCGGCAACATCTCGTTCAAGGACGTGACCTTCTCGCAGGACGAAGGCCCGCGTCCGGAGACGACCGCCGAAGGTCTCGCCGGCCTCAAGGCCGTGCGCGGCGACGGCTTCTCGATCACCGCCGGCAATGCCAGCCAGCTGTCCGATGGCGCCTCGGCCTGCGTGATCATGAGCGACGCCAACGCGGCCAAGCGCGGCCTGCAGCCGCTCGGCATCTTCCGCGGCTTCGTTGCGCATGGCTGCGAGCCCGACGAGATGGGCATCGGCCCGGTGTTCGCGGTGCCGCGCCTCTTGAAGCGCCACGGCCTCACCGTCGACGACATCGGCCTGTGGGAGCTCAACGAGGCGTTCGCGGTGCAGGTGCTGTACTGCCGCGACAAGCTCGGCATCGACCCCGACAAGATCAACGTCAATGGCGGCGCCATCGCGGTCGGCCATCCCTACGGCATGTCGGGCGCGCGGCTCACGGGCCATGCGCTGATCGAAGGCCGCCGCCGCAAGGCCAAATACGCCGTCGTCACCATGTGCGTCGGCGGCGGCATGGGCGCCGCCGGCCTGTTCGAGGTGCTGCAGTAGCTTGATTGTCGTCCCGCGCGAATCTCGCGCGGGATTTTAACAGGTGTCGTCCCGGGCAAGCTTGCGAGCGCGCGAGCGCTCGCAAGTGCAGACCCGGGACCCATACCGCGTGATATCGCTTGAGGCATTCTGGCAGACGCCTTTGCCTCCAACGTCCGCCGGTGGATATGGGTCCCTGCGTTCGCAGGGACGACAGCGGAGCAAGACGAACTGACCGCAGGTCGATTTGAATACCTAAAGGGAGGATCCGATGGATCTTGCATTTACGAAGGAAGAGCAGGCGTTCCGCGAGGAAGTGCGGCAGTTCTTCAGGGACAATGTGCCGCCGGAGACGCGGCGGAAGATGATCGAAGGCCGCCATCTGTCGAAGGACGAGATGGTGACCTGGTGGCGCATCCTCAACAAGAAGGGTTGGGGTGTCTCGCACTGGCCGGAGGAATATGGCGGCACCGGCTGGACCTCCGTGCAGCACTACATCTTCAACGAGGAGCTGCAGGCCTATCCAGCGCCGCAGCCGCTCGCCTTCGGCGTCAGCATGGTTGGCCCCGTCATCTACACCTTCGGCAACGAGGAGCAGAAGAAGAAGTATCTGCCGCGCATCGCCAATGTCGACGACTGGTGGTGCCAGGGCTTCTCCGAGCCGGGCTCGGGCTCCGACCTCGCCTCGCTGAAGACCAAGGCCGAGCGCCGCGGCGACAAGTGGATCATCAACGGCCAGAAGACCTGGACCACCTTGGCTCAGCACGCCGACATGATCTTCTGCCTGTGCCGTACCGATCCCGCGGCGAAGAAGCAGATGGGCATCTCCTTCATCGTCTTCAGCATGAAGTCGAAGGGCGTGACGGTGCGTCCGATCCAGACCATCGACGGCGGCCACGAGGTCAACGAGGTGTTCTTCGACGACGTCGAGGTGCCCATCGAGAACCTGATCGGCGAGGAGAACAAGGGCTGGGACTACGCCAAGTTCCTGCTCGGCAATGAGCGCACGGGGATTGCCCGCGTCGGCGTCTCCAAGGAGCGCATCCGCCGCATCAAGGAGCTCGCCGGCAAGATCGAATCCGGCGGCCGTCCCGTGCTGGAAGACCCGTCGTTCCGCGAGAAGCTCACGGCGTGTGAGGTCGAGCTCAAGGCGCTGGAGCTGACGCAGCTGCGCGTCGTCGCCGACGAAGGCAAGCACGGCAAGGGCAAGCCCAATCCGGCGTCCTCGGTGCTGAAGATCAAGGGCTCCGAGATCCAGCAGACCACGACCGAGCTGCTGATGGAGGTGATCGGCCCGTTCGCCGCGCCGTATGACGTGCACGGCGACGACGACAGCAACGAGACCATGGATTGGACCGCCCAGATCGCGCCGAGCTACTTCAACAACCGCAAGGTCTCGATCTACGGCGGCTCCAACGAGATCCAGCGCAACATCATCGCCAAGGCGGTGCTGGGGCTCTGACATGTGAGCCGCAGCGCCTCGACGACGCACGCTGTCATGGCCGGGCTTGACCCGGCCATCCACGCCGCCCGCATAACGGCACGACGTGGATGCCCGCGACAAGCGCGGGCATGACGGAGAATGGGGATACTGGAGAGTCAACCAATGGATTTTGATCTCACCGAGGAGCAACGCCTCCTCAAGGACAGCATCGACGGCCTGCTGGCGGATGCCTATGATTTCGACAAGCGCAAGCTTTACATGAAGGAGAAGGGCGGCTGGAGCCAGGCGATGTGGTCCAAGCTCGCCGAGCAGGGCCTGCTCGGTCTGCCGTTCTCCGAGGACGATGGCGGCTTCGGCGCCGGCGGTGTCGAGACCATGATCGTGATGGAGGCGATGGGCCGCGCGCTGGTGCTCGAGCCGTATCTGGCGACCGTGGTGCTCGCTGGCGGCTTCCTGCGTCATGGAGCCTCGGCAGCGCAGAAGGCGGCGCATCTTCCCGGCATCATCGACGGCAGCAAGACGTTCGCCTTCGCCCAGCTCGAGAAGCAGTCGCGCTACGACCTGTTCGATGTCGCCGCCTCGGCGAAGAAGAAGGGCGACGGCTATGTCATCGACGGCGAAAAGTTCGTCGTCCTCAACGGCGAGAACGCCGACACCCTGATCGTGACCGCGCGCACCTCGGGCGGCCAGCGCGACAAGTCCGGCATCGGCGTGTTCATCGTGCCGGCGGATGCCAAGGGCGTCACCCGCAAGGGCTATCCGACGCAGGACGGCCTGCACGCGGCCGACATCACCTTCACCGGCGTGGAAGTGGGGGCTGACGCCGTGATCGGCGATTCCGCCAACGGCCTGCCGCTGATCGAGCGCGTCGTCGACGAAGCCCGCATCGCGCTGTGCGCGGAAGCCGTCGGCCTGATGGACGAGTCGCTCAAGACCACGGTCGAGTACATCAAGACGCGCAAGCAGTTCGGCGTCGCGATCGGCTCGTTCCAGTCGCTGCAGCACCGCGCCTCCGACATGTTCGTCGCGCTGGAGCAGGCCCGCTCGATGTCGATGTTCGCGACCATGGCCGCCGAGTTCGACGACGCCAAGGAGCGCACCACATCGATTGCCGCAGCCAAGGTCCAGATCGGCAAATCGGCCAAGTTCGTCGGCCAGCAGTCGATCCAACTCCATGGCGGCATCGGCATGACCATGGAGGCCAAGATCGGCCACTACTTCAAGCGGCTGTCGATGATCGAGACGACGTTCGGCGACACCGACTACCACATGCGCCGCGTCAGCGAGGCCGGCGGGTTGATCTAAGCGAATGCGTCGTTGCCGGGCTTGCCCCGGCAACCCATCGCTCTCTGAGATGGATGCGCGGGCCTTCGCCGCGCCGAAGGGGCTTCGGCCCCGCAGGCGGGTCAAGCCCGCGCATGACGGATTTGAGAGAGCTACGTTGCCGGCGTCGACTGGCTCCGGAGCAATTTGATCGTCGAGCCGTCATTGCGAGCGGAGCGAAGCAATCCAGGGCGTCACGCGCAACTCTGGATTGCTTCGTCGCTTCACTCCTCGCAATGACGCGGAGGAAGCAGATATGACCCCCAATCCCTTCGACCTCACCGGACAGGTCGCCGTCGTCACCGGCTCCAGCCGCGGCATCGGCCGCGCCTCGGCGGAGCTGCTCGCGCAGCTCGGCGCCAAGGTGGTGATCTCCAGCCGCAAGCTTGACGCCTGCGAGGAGGTCGCGAGCGGCATCCGCGCCAACGGCGGCGACGCCCATGTCATCCCCTGCAACATCTCGCGTCGCGCCGAAGTCGATGCGCTGATCGACGGCGCCGTGACGCATTACGGCCAGGTCGACATCCTCGTCTGCAACGCGGCGGTGAACCCGTATTACGGTCCGCTGCTCGACATCACCGACGAGGCCTTCGACAAGATCATGGCCTCCAACGTGAAGAGCAACCTCTGGCTCTGCGCCAAGGCGATCCCGCCGATGGCCGCGCGCGGCAAGGGCTCGGTCATCATCGTCTCCTCGATCGGCGGCCTGCGCGGCTCGACCGTGATCGGCGCCTACGGCATCTCCAAGGCTGCCGACTTTGCGCTGTGCCGCAGTCTCGCCGGCGAATGGGGCCCGCAGGGTGTCCGCATCAATTGCGTCGCGCCCGGCCTGATCAAGACCGACTTCGCCCGCGCGCTGTGGGAGGACGAAGCCCGCCTGAAACAGCGCTGCGCCACCACCCCGCTCCGCCGCATCGGTGAGCCACACGAGATCGCCGGCGCGGTCGCCTACCTCGCTTCGGATGCGTCGACCTTCATGACCGGCCAGACCATCGTCGTGGATGGCGGTGTGACCACGGCGGCGGTGTAGCGGGCTCCTACCTAACCGAGCAGCAGCGATCGATTTCTTCACCCTCCCCTGGAGGGGGAGGGTCGCCTCACGACGAGCGAAGCGAGACGTGAGGCGGGGTGGGGTGATCTCTCCACAAGCACCAGCATCCGTGGCCTCACCCCACCCCGCTCGCCCGCTGCGCGGTCGATCGACCCTCCCCCTCCAGGGGAGGGTGGACAGGGCACGTGCCGCTCCACCTTGACCTCGCCCGCCTGATCCGCTTGCTTGTCGACCCAACGTCGTCAACCTCCCGGGAAGAAACTCCATGTCCTTCGTGCTGGCCATCGATCAGGGCACCACGTCCTCGCGCGCGATCGTGTTCCGCTCCGACATCTCGATCGCCGCGGTGGCGCAGCAGGAATTCCCGCAGCATTTCCCGGCGTCGGGCTGGGTCGAGCACGAGCCGGAGGACATCTGGACCTCGACCGTGATGACCTGCCGCGACGCGCTGACAAAGGCGGGCCTAGCTGCAAAGGACATCGCCGCGATCGGCATCACCAACCAGCGCGAGACCACCGTGGTATGGGACCGCGCCACCGGCCAGGCGGTGCACCGCGCCATCGTCTGGCAGGACCGCCGCACCGCCGACATCTGCGCGCGGCTCAAGGCGGACGGCCATGAGCCGGATGTCAGCGCCAAAACCGGCCTGATCATCGATCCCTATTTCTCCGGCACCAAGGTCGCCTGGATTCTCGACCACGTGCCGGGCGCGCGCGAGCGGGCGGACCGCGGCGAGCTGATGTTCGGCACCGTCGACTGCTACCTGCTGTGGCGCCTGACCGGCGGCAAGGTGCACGCCACCGACGCCACCAACGCGTCGCGCACGCTGCTGTTCAACATCCACACCGGGCAGTGGGACGAGACGCTGTTGAAGCTGCTGCGCGTGCCGCGCTCGATGCTGCCCGAGGTGAAGGACTCCTCCGCCGATTTCGGCACCACCACGCCCGACCTGTTCGGCGGTCCGATCAAGGTCGCGGGCATTGCCGGCGACCAGCAGGCCGCGACGATCGGACAAGCCTGCTTCACGGCGGGCATGATGAAGTCGACCTATGGCACCGGCTGCTTCGCGCTGCTCAACACCGGCGCCACGCCGGTGAAGTCGAACAACAAGCTGCTGACGACCATCGCCTATCAGTTGGGTGGCGTCCGCACCTACGCGCTCGAAGGCTCGATCTTCGTCGCCGGCTCGGCGGTGCAATGGCTGCGCGACGGGCTCGGCATCATCAAGCATGCCGCCGAGACCGGCCCGCTCGCCGACAAGTCCGACTCCATGCAGTCGGTCTATCTGGTGCCCGCCTTCGTCGGCCTTGGCGCGCCGTATTGGAATCCGCGCGTGCGCGGCGCGCTGTTCGGCTTGACCCGCAACACCGGCCCGGCCGAGCTCGCGCATGCGACGCTGGAAAGCGTCTGCTATCAGACCTACGATCTGTGGGCGGCGATGCGCGCCGACTGGCCCGATGCGTCCGCGGCCACGATCGTGCTGCGCGTCGATGGCGGCATGACCGCCTCGGACTGGACCATGCAGCGTCTCGCCGACCTGCTCGACGCACCGGTCGACCGTCCCATGATCCAGGAGACCACCGCGCTCGGCGCCGCCTATCTCGCCGGCCTGAATGCGGGCGTCTATCCGGAGCCGGAGAAGTTCGCCGACAATTGGCGGCTCGAGCACCGCTTCCGGCCGGCGATGAGCGCGGCGACCCGGCAGCGCAAGCTCGCCGGCTGGGCGCGCGCCGTGAAGGGCGTGCTGGCGAGCGACGAGGGCGAGTAGGACGCTCACGTCCCACAGCAGCTAAGCCAGGAACGCAGCAAGGTCGGCATTGACCTGCTTCATGTGGGTCACGAACAGCCCATGCGGGCCGCCGGGATAGACCTTCAGCTCGGCGCCCTTGATGCCCTTGGCGGTCGGCCGTCCCGTCATGTCGAGCGGCGCCGAGACGTCCTTGTCGCCGTGCAGGATCAGCACGGGACGGTCGATCTTCGCAAGCACCGGCCGCAGGTCGGTCGCGATCAGCGCGCGGTTGGTGGCGACCGCGACGGGAATGGGCATCTGGCGCATCATCGCCGCGACCCATTCCATCATCTGCGGCGAGGCGTCCTTCGTGAAGAACGGCAGCTTGTTGTCCTCGATCCATTTCGGAAAGTCGCTCTGCCACGCGGCCCAGCACTGCTCGAAATAGCCGTGGGGCGCGCCGAGCGCATTGTCCGCGGTCTGCAGCGGAAACGGCGTCGTCGGTCCGAGCATCGCGATGCGCGAGATGCGTCCCGTGCCGTGCCGCGCGACGTAGTTGAGGATCTCGTTGCAGCCCATGGACATGCCGACCAGCGCGACGTCATCAAGGTCGAGCTGCGCGATGACCTCGGCGATGTCGTCGGCCAGGCGGTCGAGCTCGTAGCCGCTGCCCGGCACGTCGGAGCGTCCATGGCCGCGGCGGTCGAAGGCAATGCAGCGCAGCCCGCGCTGGCTGAGATCGGAGATCTGGTAGGTCCACATCGCGCTGGTCAGCGCCCAGGCATGTACGAACAGCACCGGCCGGCCGCTGCCCCACTCCTCGTGATAGAGCGTCACGCCGTCGCTGCAGCGGATACGCGGGCGCGCCGCGGTCGGTGCGGCGGCGAGGCTCGCTCCCGTCGCCGCGAAGCTGGCTGCTGCCGCGGTCAGCAGCACGTCTCGTCGTTGCATGGGCATGGCTCCTGATGTTGAATGCGCCGACCATGCCGGGACCGCTGTGCGGTTCCAATTACGTCCGGGGTAAGCAAGTTGCCGATCACTCTTCAATCAGGTCGTCTAGAGTGACCATTCCCGACGGATATTTCGACGTCCCACCCGGCAAGGTCGCGGCCGTGGTGACCTCGTTGGAAATGCTGGCACCGCCAGTGCTGCCGCCCGATCCGATCGGCGACTGGAGCATTCGCCGCGTCGCGCAGCCCGATCTCGCTTGGTACCGCGACCTCTATGCCCGCGTCGGCTGGGAGTGGCTGTGGTCGCAGCGCACGCGTATGAGCGATGCGGAGCTTGCCAAGACGATTCGCGCTGACGGAGTCGAGATCTACACGCTCGTCCATGATGGCGGCGACGAGGGCCTGCTGGAGCTCGACTTCCGCACCAAGAACGATTGCGAGCTGGTGCTGTTCGGCGTCACGTCGAAGCTGATCGGCACCAGCGCCGGCCGCCTGCTGATGAATCACGCACTGCGCCGCGCCTGGGCGCAGCCGCTGACGCGGCTCTGGGTCCACACCTGCAGCTTCGATCATCCGCGCGCGCTCGCCTTCTACCAGCGCTCCGGCTTCCGGCCCTATCGCCGCCAGATCGAGATCGCCCCCGATCCGCGCCTCGACGGCACGCTGCCGTGCGATGTCGCACCGCATGTGCCGCTGCTCGCCTGAACATGGGAGCTGACAACGGCGCCGAACGGCGCTTCAATGCGCCGCACAGGAGGATAACCGATGTTCCTGATCGGCCAATACGACTCGCCTTTCGTCCGTCGCACCGCGATTGCGCTCAGGCTCTACAGCCTGCCGTTCGAGCACAAGCCGTGGTCGACCTTCGGCGATGCCGACAAGATCGCGCCGTACAATCCGCTGCTGCGCGTGCCGGTGCTGGTGCTCGACGACGGCGAGGCGCTGATCGATTCGGTCGCGATCCTCGACCATCTCGACGAGACCGTCGGGCCCGAGCGCGCGATGCTGGCGCGGAGCGGCGCGCTGCGCCGCAGGCAGCTGCATACGATCGCGCTCGCGACTGGCTTGGGCGACAAGGCCGTCAGCCTGATCTATGAGCGCGTGCTGCGCAAGGACCGCCTGGCCCTGTGGGTCGCGCGTTGCGAGACGCAGATCTCGGGCGTGCTGGCGATGCTAGAGGCGGAGCGCGCCGCAATCACGACAGACTACTGGTATGGCGAGCGAATCGGCCATGCCGACATTGCCGTCGCCTGCGTGCTGCGCTTCACACGCGAGGCGCATCCGCATCTGTTCGACGCCACGCGCTATCCGGCGCTGGCCGCGCATGCCGCAAGGTGCGAGGCGCTGCCGCCATTCCAGGAGATCGTCCAGCCGCTGGCCCCGCCGAGCGGGGATTGATGGAGTCCATCGAGACGTCAGACCGTGCCGCTTGCTCGGTGCTCACCCTCCCCTGGAGGGGGAGGGTCGCCTCACGATGAGCGAAGCGAAACGTGAGGCGCGGTGGGGTGATCTCTCCATCAGCAGCAGTGCTCGTGGCTTCACCCCACCCCGCACGCCCGCTGCGCGTGCGAGCGACCCTCCTCCTCCAGGGGAGGGTGGGCAGCAGCGCGCGAGGCGTGGGCCGCACGGCGCGCCCCTCACGGCCGGAAATACACGTCCACCTTCATGCCCACCGCGAACGGGCCCGGCTCGGCCAGATCGACCAGCACCTCGACGACATCGACATCGGTCATGTTGCGCTGGCTGAGCGCAGCAGCGCGGCTGCTCTCGACCAGGGGGGCGATGGCGGCGACCTTGCCGGCGACGTCGCGGCCGCGGAAGGCGTCGGAGCGGACCACGGCCTGCTGGCCGACCTTGATTTTGTCAAGGTCGCGCTGGTCGAGCTCGGCGCGCACGCGCAGCGACGACGTGTCGCCGAGCAGCACCATCGGCTGGGTCGCCTGCGGCGAGGCGATCTCGCCGGTGCGCGCATTGACCTGCAGCACCGTGCCGTCGAGCGGTGCGCGGATGGTGAGCTTTTCCAACGTGGCGCGGGCGCCCTGCAGTTCGCTGCGGGCGACGTTGAGCTGGCCCTCGGCGCTGATCGGCAGTGGCGCATCAGCGGTGACCTTGCGCAGCTCGTCGGCCTGCTGCTCCAGCTTCGCCTGCGCGACTGTCAGTTGCGTGCGTGCGGTGTCGACATCGGCATCGGCGCCGTGCCCTGCGCGCCGCTCGGCCACCGCCTTGTCGAGCGCAGCACGCGCGTCGAACACGGCCGCCTGCGCGTCGGCGACGCCGTCTTCGGCCCGGCGCCGCGGACCCGCGCCAGACGGTGTCGACTCCTTGTTGCGCACGCGCTTGCGCATCGCGACCTGCGCCTCGGCGCTGGCGAGCTGCGCGCGGGCTTCGGCGTCGCCGAGCCGCACCAGGGCCTGGCCGGTGAACACGGTCTCGTTCGGCTTGACCAGCACCTCCTGGATCGGCCCGACCACGGGGGCGCCGAGCTTGATCAGGCCGGATGCCGGCTCGACCCGGCCGGGCGCGACGGCCAGCCAGCGTTCCTCCTGGGCATTGGCGGCGCGCGCTGTCGGTGGAATCGAGGTCGGCGTGACGGTGATAGCAAGTGCGGCCGCTGCGACGAGCCCGAGCAGGTGAGCGCGTTCTGGAATTCCCGATATCATGCGTGCGAGACTTTCTTCATGGACTCGCCGCCGCTCTCCTCGCGGACGATGCGGCCGTCCTCGATGTGAATGACGCGATTGGCGAACGGCAGGATGCGCGGATCGTGCGTGACCACCAGCACTGCGCGTGAGGGATCCTTGGCGATGTCCGCGAGCAGGGTCATGATCGCATGGCCATTGGCCGTATCGAGCGCGCCGGTCGGCTCGTCGGCGAGAATGACCTGCGCTTTGCCGACGATGGCGCGGGCGATCGCGACGCGCTGCTGCTCGCCGCCCGAGAGCTCGCGCGGGAACGACCGCTTCTTCGGACCGAGGCCGACCCTGTCGAGCACCTCGCGCGCCGCCTTCTTCGCAGACCCCGCGCGTTCGCTGCGCACATCGAGCGCGAGCCGCACATTGTCCTCGGCGTTCAGCGTCGGAAACAGATGATAGGATTGGAAGATGAAGCCGATGCGCTCGCGGCGCAGCTTCGCCAGCGCCTCGGGATCGAGCCCCGCGACCGGCTGGTTGGCAACCCGCACGGCACCGCCATCCGGCGTCATCAGGCAACCCAGGATCGACAGCAGCGTCGTCTTGCCGCTGCCCGAGGGGCCCATCAGCAGCGCCAGCTCGCCGCCCTTCAGCGACAGGCTCACGCCCTTCAGTGCCTGCACCCTGCCGGCCCCCTGGCCGAGGTGATGCACGAGATCGGTGGCCTCGAGCACGGTGTCGGTCATCGCGAGAATACCAGGGTCGGGTCGATGCGCATGACCTTGAGGATCGCCGCGATCGCCGAGCCGACGCACATCGTCACCGTCAGCACGAACAGCGCGACCGTCAGCGTTGGTGTCATGATGACCGGCAGCGCCGATTCCGCGGTCGCCGCCGCCACGATCTTGCCGATCGCCGCAGCGCCGGCGAAGCCGACGATGGCGCTGAGCAGCGCCTGCCAGATGATGACGGTGTAGATGTAGCGGCTGGACGAGCCGATCGCGCGCAGGGTCGCGAACTCGTTGATGTGATCCTTGGTGCTGGAATAGAGCGTCTGCGCCACGATCACGGTGCCGACGATGAGGCCGAGCAGGGCGCCGGCGAACAGCGCGGCACCGGCGCCGGTGCCGAACAGCCAGAACGAGCGGCTGCGGCTCGCGAACTCGGCTGCGGTCAGCACCTCGACATTGGACAGGCTGTCGCGCAGCGCCCGCTGCACGGTCCAGAGGTCGGCCTCGGCCGCCAGCTTGACCACCAGATAGGACGCCTTGTTCGAGGCGATGCCGGTATAGGCGCGGGCGCGGTCGACGTCGGTGAACACGTAAGGCGTTGTCGTGAACGAGCGGATGCCTTTGGTGACAGCCATCACCTGCACCTTCTGGTCGCGGAGCTCCGCAGCCTGGCCGGCGCCGCCGACGCCGAGCCGCTCGAAATAGGTCTGGTCGATGGCGACCGCGCCCGGCACGGACAGGTCGTCCAGCCGTCCCTCCACCACGTTCCAGGGATGCAGCCCGAGCCCGCGCAGCTCCGAGCCGACCACGAAGACCGGCGTCGTGGTGCCCTGCGGCAGCCGCCATTGCGCATAGCCGATCACCAGCGGCGTCGCCTCCGCCACTCCAGGAACCGCCAGCGCCCGGAACCGCTGCCGCTCGTCGAGCAGCGAGGGATCCTCGAAGCATTTGGTGCCGACCGGCATGATCCACAGCTCGGCCGGGGAATGGTCGATCATGGTCGTGACCATGCGGCGGAAGCCGACATAGAGGCCCATCTGCACGGTCACCAGCACGATCGAGAAGATGATGCCGATGATGGTGGCAATGAAACGAAGCCTGTCATGGAACAGGTTTCGGGACGCAAGCCTGAACTGCAACGACATGAACGAAAAACCACCCGGAGGCCCCGGCGGCATTTCAGCCGGTTAGCGGGGATAAGTCCACGCTGCATCGCATGGCGCCGGCTGTGGCGCTTTGTCATTCGCGGCGGCCGTGGCGCGGGGGACACGGGGAGGGGTCACATGCGGTGCTGCCCCTGCGAACGCATATGGGAGGCGACGGCGGTCCGCCATAACTGGTGTCGTCCCGGCGAACGCCGGGATCCATAACCACAGGGAGGTGTCGTGCGCTCGGTATCGACCACGGCGGCCGACAGATGCATCACGCGGTATGGGTCCCGGCGCGAGGCCGGGACGACAGTTTGGGGTGGGAGACTGCGCGCCGGCTACTTTGCGCCGACCGCCTTCTTGCGCCAGGCGAGATGAACGGCACAGGTGCAGCCCACCGGATGGCTCGCGAGCTCGGCGGGTGCGGCGTCGTTGGCCGGAGCGGGCGAAGCGACGGCGCGCGCTGCCGCGTCCGCCTGCTGTCCACTCCTTGCCGGAATGTAGTTCAGGATCGGCGCCAGCCAGCGCTCGGCTTCGGCGACGGTCATGCCCTTGCGCGCGGCGTAGTCCTCGACCTGGTCGCGCTCGATCTTGCCGACGCCGAAATAGAAGCTCTCCGGCGAGGCGAAATAGAGGCCCGACACCGACGAGCCCGGCCACATCGCAAAGCTTTCGGTCAGCCGCACGCCGGCATTCTTCTCGGCGTCGAGCAGCTCGAACAAGGTCGCCTTCTCGGTGTGGTCGGGCTGCGCCGGATAGCCGGGCGCGGGACGGATGCCGTGATACTTCTCCAGGATCAGATCGTCTGGTGAGAGCGCCTCGTCCGGAGCGTAGGCCCAGAACTCGCGGCGGACGCGGGCATGCAGGCGCTCGGCGAACGCCTCGGCGAGCCGGTCGGCCAGCGCCTTCACCAGGATCGAGGAGTAGTCGTCATTGGCGTTCTTGAAGCGGTCGGCGACGGCATCCTCGCCGAGGCCTGTCGTGACGACGAAGCCGCCGACATAGTCCGGCACGCCGGAACCCACAGGCGCGATGAAGTCGGAGAGTGCGGTGTTGAAGCGACCCTCGCGCTTCTCGAGCTGCTGGCGCAGGGTGTGCAGGGTCGCGACCGCCGTGGTGCGGCTGTCGTCGGCATAGAGCACGATGTCGTCGCCCTTGGCATTGGCCGGCCAGAAGCCGATCGCGGCGCGCGCCGTGAACCACTTCTCGGCGACGATGCGCTTCAGCATCTTCAGCGCGTCGTCATAGAGCGCCCGTGCGGCTTCGCCGACCTTGGCGTCGTCGAGAATCGCAGGGAAACGGCCGGCGAGCTCCCAGGTCTGGAAGAACGGCGTCCAGTCGATATAGGGCACCAGCTCGGCGAGGTCGTAATCAACGAAGGTCTTGACGCCGAGGAAGGTCGGCTTCACCGGCTTCGCCTTGGCGAAGTCGATCTTCGGCGCGTTGGCGCGGGCGTCCGCGAGCTTCAGCCGCTTCTTGTCGGCCTGGCCGCGCAGATGCGCAGCGGCGATCTTCTGATACTCGCTGCGAATCTCCGTGGCGTAGGTATCCTTGCGCTCCGGCGACAGCAGCGAGGAGGCGACGCCGACGGCGCGGCTGGCGTCGTTGACATGAACGACCGGGCCATTCCGGTAGTTCGGATCGATCTTGACCGCGGTGTGGACGCGGCTCGTCGTGGCGCCGCCGATCAGGAGCGGCACGTTCAGGCCCTGGCGCTCCATCTCGGTAGCGAGATAGGCCATCTCGTCGAGCGACGGCGTGATCAGGCCGGAGAGCCCGACGATGTCGGCGTTCTCGGCCTTGGCGGTCTCGATGATCTTGGCGGCGGGCACCATGACGCCGAGGTCGATGACCTCGAAATTGTTGCACTGGAGCACGATGCCGACGATGTTCTTGCCGATGTCGTGGACGTCGCCCTTGACGGTGGCGAGCACGATCTTGCCGGCGTTGGAGCGCTCGTTGGCGCGGCCCTTGTTGGCGGCCTTCTCCGCCTCCATGAACGGCATCAGATAGGCCACCGCCTGCTTCATCACGCGTGCGGACTTCACGACTTGCGGCAGGAACATCTTGCCGTCGCCGAAGAGGTCGCCGACCACGTTCATGCCGGCCATCAGCGGGCCTTCGATGACGTCGAGCGGCCGCGTCGAGGCGGCTCGGGCTTCCTCGGTGTCCTGCTCGATGAACTCGGTGATGCCGTGCACCAGCGCGTGGGAGAGCCGCTTGCCGACCGGCCATTCGCGCCAGGCGAGATCGGCCTCCTTGGTCTGCTTGCCCTGGCCACGGAACTTCTCGGCCAGCGCCAGCAGCCGCTCGGACGCGCCGGGGTCGCGGTTCAGCACCACGTCCTCGCACACCTGGCGCAGCTCGGGATCGATGTCGTCATAGACGATCATCTGGCCGGCATTGACGATGCCCATGTCCATGCCGGCCTTGATGGCGTGATACAGGAACACCGAGTGCATCGCCTCGCGCACCGGCTCATTGCCGCGGAACGAGAACGACAGATTCGAGACGCCGCCGGAAACGTGGGCATGCGGCAGGTTCTGCCGGATCCAACGTGTCGCTTCGATGAAGTCGACGCCGTAATTGTTGTGTTCCTCAAGTCCGGTCGCGATGGCGAAGATGTTGGGATCGAAGATGATGTCCTCAGGCGGGAAGCCGATCTGCTCGACCAGGATCTTGTAGGCGCGGGCGCAGATCTCGGTCTTGCGCTTGTAGGTGTCGGCCTGGCCGGTCTCGTCGAACGCCATCACGACGACGGCGGCGCCGTGGCGGCGCGCGATCTTCGCTTCATGGATGAACTTCTCCTCGCCTTCCTTCAGCGAGATCGAGTTCACCACCGGCTTGCCCTGCACGCATTTCAGGCCGGCCTCGATGACATGGAATTTCGAGGAGTCGACCATCACGGGCACGCGGGCGATGTCCGGCTCGGCAGCGACGAGGTTGAGGAAGGTCCGCATCGCGGCTTCCGAATCCAGCAGGCCCTCGTCCATATTGACGTCGATGACCTGGGCGCCGTTCTCGACCTGGTCGCGTGCGACCTGCAGTGCAGCCGTGTAGTCGCCGGCGGTGATCAGCTTGCGGAATTTGGCGGAGCCCGTGACGTTGGTGCGTTCGCCGACGTTGACGAACGGAATGGCGGGCGTCAGCTCGAACGGCTCCAGGCCCGACAGCCGCAGCCGCGGCGCGATCTCCGGCACGGCGCGCGGCTTGTGCGGGGCCACCGCGGCGGCGATCGCGGCGATATGGTCCGGCGTGGTGCCGCAGCAGCCGCCGACGATGTTGACGAGGCCGGCGCTCGCGAACTCGCCGATCAGCCGCGCCATATAGGCCGGCGTCTCGTCATACTGGCCGAACTCGTTGGGCAGGCCGGCGTTGGGATAGGCGCAGACCAGCGTGTCGGCGACACGGCCGATGTCGGCGACATGGGCGCGCAGATCCTCGGCGCCGAGCGCGCAGTTGAAGCCGATCGTCAGCGGCTTGGCGTGACGCACCGAATTCCAGAACGCCTCTGGCATCTGGCCGGACAGCAGCCGGCCGGACTTGTCGGTGATGGTGCCGGAGATCATGACGGGCACGTCGATGCCGCGCTCCTCGGCGAGCTCAGCGATGGCATAGAGCGCCGCCTTGGCGTTGAGCGTGTCGAAGATGGTTTCGAGCAGCAGGATGTCGGCGCCGCCGTCCAGCAGCCCGCGCGCCTGCTCGCCATAGGCAAGCCTGAGATCGTCGAAGGTCACGGCGCGGTAGCCGGGATTGGACACGTCAGGCGAGATCGAGGCGGTGCGGTTGGTCGGGCCCATCGCGCCGGCGACGAAGCGCTGTTTGCCGTCCTCGGCCGCAACACGCGTGGCCGCATTGCGGGCGAGCCGGGCGCCCTCGCGGTTGAGCTCGTAGATGATGTCGGACAGGTCGTAGTCGGCCTGCGCGATCGATGTCGCCGAGAAGGTGTTGGTGGCGACGATGTCGGCCCCGGCGCGCAGATATTGCGCGTGGATGTCCTCGATCGCTTCGGGCTGGGTGAGGATCAAGAGATCGTTGTTGCCGCGGAGGTCGCGATGGAAGTCCTTGAACCGCTCGCTGCGGAACGCGGCCTCGTCGAGCTGCAGCGCCTGGATCATCGTGCCCATGGCGCCGTCGAGAATCAGGATGCGCTTAGCTGCAGCGGCAAGGAAGGCGGTACGCGCTGGGGATACGGGGACGAGCATCAGGCAGCAGCCTTGTTGGCGGACTTCGGACGGATGCCGAGCAGATGGCTGATCGCGAACACGAGGTCGGCGCGGTTCATGGTGTAGAAATGGAAGGTGTCGACGCCATGCTTGGCGAGCTTTTGCACCTGGCCCGCGGCGACGGTCGCCGCGACTAGCTTGCGGGTCTCTGGATCGTCGTCGAGACCGTCGAACTTCTCCGCGAGCCAGTGCGGCACCGTGGTGCCGGCGCGGGTGACGAACCCGCGCGCCTGCTTGAAATTGTGCATCGGCATGATCCCTGGCACGATCGGAATGTCGATGCCGCGGGCGCGGACGCGGTCGAGGTAGCGGAAGTAGAGGTCGTTGTCGAAGAACACCTGGGTGATGGCGCGGGTGGCGCCGGCGTCGACCTTGGCCTTGAGCATGTCGATGTCGGCGTCGAAGTCGCGGCTCTCGGGGTGCTTCTCCGGATAAGCGGAGACCGAGATCTCGATGTCGGGATGGCGCTTCTTGATGCCGGCGATCAGCTCGGGCGAGGTCTGGTAGCCGTCGGCACGGGTGGAGTAGGGCGTGCCGATGCCGCCGGGCGGATCGCCGCGAAGTGCTACGATGTGGCGGACGCCGACCTCATGATAGCGGTCGACGACCTCGTCGATCTCCCGGCGCGAGGCGCCGACGCAGGTGAGATGCGCCGCCGGCAGCAGCGCGGTCTCCTTCAGGATGCGCGCGATCGTGGCGTGGGTGCGCTCGCGGGTCGAGCCGCCGGCACCATAGGTCACCGAGACGAAGCTCGGCTCCAGCGGCGCGAGGCGCTTGATCGAGGCCCACAGCGTCCGGTCCATCTCCTCGGTCTTCGGCGGAAAGAACTCGAACGAGATCTTCGGCCTGGGAATCGCGGTGTGGCCGTCGGCGATGGCGGTGGCGAGGTCGGTCATGGCAACGCAGGTTCCGAATGGGGCGTAAATTTCAACTCAAGAGGGGCGTCCCCCTCGTGATGTGCCAAGATAAGGGAAGTGCGTCGCAAGTGACAGCCCACCGTAAATGGGATTTGGCCCACCGGGCCGCGAATATTGCTGTTTTTGTCGCTGAGCCTGGCTTGATTGTGGGCGAAGAAACATGAGTTATATCAAAGGGTGTCTGTGTGTCCCGGACGGCTCTCGCTGAAATATCCAGTGGGAGATGCCAGATATCATCCTGTATACAGGCGGAATGTCCCAACTTCGTTGCGGTCGATCTCTGCATTCGCGGCAGGTCACGGTCGCGGTCAGCCCATTGTGGCGCGACGCGCAGGCATTAGGTTGGGCCAATGATCCCGCTTTCCGTCCTCGACCTCTCCGTCACCACCACGGCCACCAGGCCGTCGGTGGCGTTGCGCAACAGCATCGATCTGGCCCGCCATGTCGATCAGCTCGGCTACGTCCGCTATTGGCTGGCCGAGCATCACAGCCTGCCGTCGGTGGCGAGCCCGTCGCCCGACATCATGATCGGGCAGATCGCGGCGGTGACGCAGCACATCCGCGTCGGCTCCGGCGGCGTGATGCTGCCCAACCACGCGCCGCTGGTGGTCGCCGAGCGCTTCAAGATGCTGGAGGCGCTGTTTCCCGGCCGGATCGATCTCGGTCTGGGACGCGCGCCCGGCACCGACGGCACCACGGCCTATGCGCTGCGGAGCCGGCTCGACCGCCGCGAGGGCGACGACTTCCTGGAGCGGCTGCATGAGCTGATGCTGTGGGAGACCCGCGAGTTCCCTGCCGGTCATCCCTACAACAACGTCATCGCCATGCCCGACGATGCGCCGCTGCCGCCAATCTGGCTGCTCGGCTCCAGCGACTATTCCAGCGAGCTGTCGGCGCAACTCGGCATGGGGTTTGGCTTCGCGCATCATTTCGCCAGCCACGATGCCGTCGACGCGATGCGAACCTACCGCGCGCATTTTACGCCGTCGCGCTGGCGCTCGCAGCCGCATGCGATCCTGGCGGTCGCGGTGGTGACGGCCGAGACCGACGCCGAGGCTGAGCGGCTGGCGTCGTCGATGGACCTCAACCGCCTGCGGCGCGACCGCGGCCAGTTCCTGCCGCTGCCGAGCCCCGAGGAGGCGGCGGCCACCATGTATACAGACGCGGACCGCGCCTCGATCGCACGCAACCGGTCGCGGCTGTTCGTGGGTAGCCCGGCGACGGTGCGAGCCAAGCTCGATCCGATGATCGCGGCAAGCCAGGCCGACGAGCTGATGGTGATCACGGCGACCTTCGACCACGACGCCCGCAAGCGCTCCTACAGCCTGCTTGCCGACGCCTTCGGCCTGGAGCGGAAGGCGGCGGCGTGAGCATCGACGCCGCGCGTCGCTGGTCTCACCACGTGATCAGGGGCGAGCGATGCAGGAAGCTGTCGTCGCTCACCTGATCCAGGACGAAGCGCGCGACGTCGGCCCGCGCGATCGTGCCGCCATGAAAGTCGGTGAGATCCGTCAGCGCGCGCACTGTGTGTCCGCCCGGCTTGTCGTTCAGCACCGAGGGACGAACGACCACCCAGTCGAGCCCGCTATTGCCGATGATCGCCTCCTGCCGATTCTTATCGGCGTAGACCTTGCGCAGCAGCAGCGGAAAGATCAGCCGGTCGAACAGAAAGCCGCCGTGCCCGGCGCTGTCGCCGGCGCCAATTCCGGTGATGGCAACCAGCCGCGAGACGCGCTCAGCCCGCATTGCGTCGAGCAGCGAGCGCGTCACGGTCGAGAGCAGCGTCACCTCCCGGAATGGACCGGCCGGCGTGCCCAAGGCACTGATGACGGCGTCCTGACCCTTCAGCGCCTTCCGCAACGTCGCTTCGTCGCGGGCGTCACCGACGATCAGATGCGCGCCTTGCAGATCGCCGGCCTTCTCCGGCGAGCGCACCAGCGCGGTGACATTGTCGCCGCGCGCCAGCGCCTCGCGCACGATCAGCCGGCCGGTGCCGCCGGTCGCGCCGAGAACCAGGATGTTCGGCTTCGCGCCATTGGCGCTATCGCGTGTGGAATGAGTCATGATGACCTCCTGAGACTTGGCATGGGACGCGTCCGCGGAGGCGCCCCACAGTTTGGCTTTGGTGGATGATCAGGGCTTGTTGCCGTCAGGCGGCGGTCGCGATGTCAGCGACGAAGTCGCGATAGGAGCGCAGGGGACGACCCAGCAGCGCCGTCAGGCGCGCGACGTCGCCGGCCTCAGGCACCATGCCGTCGGTGAGGAAGCGCTCGGCCATCAGCCGCATGTCGAACGCCATCCAGCTCGGCATGATCTGCCGGAGGTTGGTCTCGAACTGCCTGGCGTTGTCGCCGCCATAGGCGATCGTGCGGCCCAGCACGTCAGACCAGATCGCAGCGGCATCAGCGCCGGTCAGCGTGTCCGGACCGACCAGGTTGATGCGATCGAGCGGCAGCGGCACGGCTGACTGCTCGCGGCGGATCAGCTCGATCGCTGCGATCTCGCCGATGTCGCTGACGTCGATCATGGCAAGGCCCTTGGCTCCGATCGGCATCGGGTAGATGCTGTAGCCGAGCACGACGTCCTTGATCGTGAGATCGTTGGTCATGAAGTAGGCCGGGCGCAGGATGGTGGCGTTCAGGCCCATCTGCTCGATCATCCGCTCGACGGCGAACTTGCCGGCGAAGTGCGGCACGTTGACGTAGACGTCGCTGTGGATCACCGAGAGATAGACGATCCGCGCGATGCCGGCCTCGCGGGCGACGTTGAGTGCGACCAGTGCCTGGGTGAATTCATCGGGCGCGACGGCGTTCAGCAGGAACAAGGTCGAGACGCCCGAAAAGGCAGAGCGCAGCGAATCGACGTCGAGCAGGTCGCCCTGCGCGACCGCGACGCCCGCCGGAAACCTCGCCTTGGCAGGATCGCGGACGAGGGCACGGACGTCGGCGCCGCGCTTGACGAGCTGGTCGACGACGTGACGGCCGACGGTTCCAGTGGCGCCGGTGACGAGGATGGTCATGGGATCACTCCGGGTTGGTTGTTGAGACACCCCGAAAATAGCGATCCATATGCGAGCCAATAGACGCTATAAATGGACAGGTCGTCTCATTGGTGGAACAGATGGATCTGCTGCCGCTCGCCGATTTCACACTGGTCGCCCGTCACGGCGGCTTTGGCCGCGCCGCCCGCGCCAGCGGTCGCCCCAAGGCGACGCTGTCGCGCCGGGTCGCCGAGCTGGAGGCGAGCCTCGACATCAGGCTGATCGAGCGCGGCGGGCGCGCGCTGAAGCTGACCGAGGAGGGGCGGGCGCTGTTCGAGCGGGCGGGCGCGCTGCTCACCGAGCTCGACGAGACCGTGGCTGCGATCTCCTCGGGCGGCGACACGCCGCGCGGCCGCCTGCGGATCAGCGCGCCGCTGCTGTTCTCGCAAACCGCGATGGGCAGGCTCGCCGCGTCGTTCGCGCTTCGATATCCCGAGGTCCGGCTCGACGTGACGACCGACGACCGGGCCGTCGACATGGTCGAGGAGGGCTATGATCTGGTGATCCGGGTCAATCCCGATCCCGATGACAGCCTGGTCGGGCGCATCTTCCTGCGCGACCAGATGGTGGTCGTGGCGAGCCCAGCCCTGACGAGGCCGGCGGACGGCGCGCGCGTTCCTGCTGTCGTTCGCAGCACCGAGCAGATCGCAGCGTGGGACGTCACGGCTGCAAAGGGACGATCGCGCATCGCAATCGATCCGATCCTGCGGCTGTCATCGCTGATCATGGTGCGCGATGCGGTCCGTGCCGGGGTCGGCGCCGCATGCCTGCCGCTCTCGCTCGCCAGCCACGACCTCGCTGCAGGCCGGCTCGTGCAGTGGGCGGATCTCGACGCGCCAGCGGTTGCGCTGTGGGCGCTGTATCCGTCGCGGCGGCTGTTGAGCGCGCGCGTCTCCGCCTTTCTCGACCATCTGAAGCAGGCGTTCCCGATGGGAACGCCGGCCGAGCTGGCGGCCTATCTGGAGCCGCGAGATGACGGTCCGATCACTCCATCCGCTCGCTGAATGTCGCGCGGAACGGGTGCGCCGGATAGACGCCGACGATGCGCAGCTCGCGGGAGAAGAACTTCAGCTCCTCCAGTGCGAAAGCGAGGCCCTTGTCGTTCGGGTGGCCGTCGACATCGGCATAGAATTGCGTGGCGAAGAAGTTGCCGTCGACCATGTAGCTTTCGAGCTTGGTCATGTTGACGCCGTTGGTGGCGAAGCCGCCGAGCGCCTTGTAGAGCGCAGCCGGCAGGTTGCGCACGCGGAACACGAAGCTCGTGACCAGCGGCCCGGAATTCTGCTCGGCCCACTGCTCCTGGCGCGCCAGCACCACGAAACGCGTGGTGTTGTGGGCCTCGTCCTCGATGTCCTCGGCGAGGATGTCCAAGCCGTAGATCTCCGCGGCGAGACGCGAGGCGATCGCCGCGACGCTCCTGTCGCCGCGCTGGGACACGTCCCGCGCGCTGCCCGCGGTGTCGCCGGCCACGATCGGCCGGACGCCGAGCTGGCGGATGATGCGGCGGCACTGGCCGAGCGCGTGAACGTGGCTTTCGACGGTCTTGATGTCGGCGAGCTTGGTGCCCTTCAGCGCCATCAACTGGTGGCGGACCGGCAGGAACCACTCGCCAATGATGTAGAGGCCGGAGGCCGGCAGCAGATGGTGGATGTCGGCGACGCGGCCGGCGACCGAGTTCTCGATCGGAATCATGCCGAGATCGGCCTCGCCGGAGGAGATCGCGCTCAGCGCATCCTCGAAGGTCGCGCAGGGCATGGCCTCGGCGGTTGGATAGGCCTCGGAGATGGCGATGTGGGAATTGGCTCCCGGCTCGCCCTGGAATGCGATTTTCAAGATCTTGCTCATGTGGGGCCTTGTAGCAGCTTAGGTCTTGGACAGCAGCCGGCGTGCGGTTTCGAGATCGGCCGGGGTGTCGACGCCGCGGGGCACGGCGTCGACGACCATCACGTCGATGCGCATGCCGGCTTCCAGCGCCCGCAGCTGTTCCAGCTTCTCCTGCTGCTCCAGCGGCGACGGCGGCAGGCTGACGAAGCGCTCCAGCGCCGCCCGGCGGTAGGCGTAGAGGCCGATATGATGGTAGCGCGGTCCGTCGCCATGCGGCGCCGTGGCCCGGGTGAAGTACAGCGCGCGCATGCGCCGCCCGCCGAGAGGCGACCCGACCGCCTTGACGACGTTCGGATTGAGGCTCTCCTCCTCGGTGTGGATCTGCGCGGCAAGGGTCGCGATGTCGACGGCGGGATCCTCGAGCGGGGGCAGCACGTCGCTGATGTTCTGCGGGTCGATGGTCGGGAAGTCGCCCTGCAGATTGACCACGATCTCCGCCTCGCGGGCCGGGTCGAGCTTACACATGGCCTCGTAGATGCGGTCTGACCCGGAGGGATGATCCGGCCTGGTCATGACCACTTCGCCACCCGCGGCCGTGACGGCCGCGGCAATCTCGGGCGTGTCGGTTGCCACGGCCACCCGGCCGATCGCGGCCTCCTGCGCGCGGCGGAGCACCTGCACGATCATCGGCTGGCCGGCGATGTCGAGCAGCGGCTTGCCCGGCAGGCGGGTCGACGCCATGCGGGCGGGGATCAGCACGAGAATTCGGGATTTGGTCATCCGGGAACGGCAGGTCGGAGCCGGTCGCAACAGCGCGGGCCGGACTGGATGGGGACAGCGAAAGCCGCCCGCTTATACGGGTTGCCAGAGCACGGGCAAACCGATATCTCACTTCTGCCGCAGGGGGAGGCGCGACGGCTCGATTCCGCTCGATGCCTTGACGAGTCCTTATCTCGAGTCCTGGGGCGATTCGCGGTCGCGGCCTCGCGGCCTCCGACAGAACAATGAAATCCGCCCTCGGAGCCTGATTCCAAAATGGACTCCTTCGAACTGAACAAAATCATCGGCGCCGTGCTGGCTGCCTGTCTGGTCGTGCTGGTCACGAGCTTCTCCGCTGGCGCGATCTTCGCGCCGAAAATGCCGGAGAAGCCGGGTTTTGAGATCGCCGTGAAGGAGGCCGAGGGCGCCGCCAAGGGTGGCGCGGCGCCGGCCGCGGCCGAGCCGATCGAGAAGCTGCTGCAGACCGCCTCGGTCGAGAAGGGCGCCGCCGCCGCCAAGAAGTGCGCGGCCTGCCACACCTTCGCGAAGGGCGAGAAGAACGGCGTCGGCCCCAACCTCTACGGCATCGTCGGCGACAAGATCGGCGAAGGCCGCGGCTTCAACTTCTCGGCGGCGATGAAGGCCAAGGGCGGCACCTGGACGATCGACGACCTCAACAAGTTCATCGCCAATCCGAAGGGCTACATCCCGGGCACCGCGATGGGCTTCGCCGGTATCCAGAAGGACTCGGAGCGGGCCGACGTGCTGGCCTATCTGAACTCGCTGGCCGACAGCCCGGCGCCGCTGCCCACCGCAGCCAAGTGATCGGCTGCTGACCCACCAGTTTTCGACGGCCGGGCCCCAAGCCCGGCCGTTTTGCTTTGCGGGGCGAATTTCGCCGCATTTGGGACCTTTGGTCGCATCCACCTCGTTCACAACCCGGTATCATGAGGAAAAAGCAAGGTTATTGGTCGAAACCTTGCCGTATATTGGTCCCCTGAATGGAACGGGTTCGCGGGCCGGAGCACCTCGCTGAGGCCGGCGAAACCTGCCCTTGCGAATTGGGTTACGATCAGACGTTGGATCTGGGAGCAGCAGCGGCCACGGCTACCACCTGCTTCAAGCGGTCTTATTCAGAGGAAGTCTCATTTGACGATTACCCGACGACAGCTCCTGCAGAGCAGCGTGCTCGCTGCGATGACCCCGGCGCTCGGCACGGCGGCCAGCCTCGCCCCTCTCGACGCCGCCCGGGCGCAGGCCGGCGAGCAGCTGGTCTGGCGCCACGGCCTGTCGCTGTTCGGCGAGATCAAGTATCCGGCGGACTTCAAGCGCTTCGACTACGTGAATGCGGATGCGCCGAAAGGCGGCGTCGCGCGGATGATCTCGCTCGGGACCTTCGACAATTTCAACATCGTCGTGATGTATGTGAAGGGCAACATCGCGTCCGCGGCGGGGCTGGTTTACGAGACCTTGATGACGCGGTCGCAGGACGAGGTGTCGACCGAATACGGCCTGCTCGCCGAGTCGGCGGCCTATCCGGACGACTACTCCTGGGTCATCTACCGCCTGCGCAAGGAAGCGCGCTGGAACGACGGCAAGCCGGTGACGCCCGAGGACGTCATCTTCTCGCTCGAGTCCCTGAAGAAGAACAGCCCGCACTACTCATCCTACTATCGTCATGTGGTGAAGGCCGAGAAGACCGGCGATCTCGAGGTCAAGTTCACCTTCGATGGTCCGGGCAATCGCGAGCTGCCGCACATCGTCGGCGAGCTGCTGGTGCTGCCGAAGCACTGGTGGGAAGGCACCGACGCGCAGGGCCGCAAGCGCGACGTCACCGCGACCACCCTGGAGCCGCCGCTCGGGTCGAGCCCGTATCGCATCAAGGAGTTCGTGCCCGGACGCTCGATCAAGATGGAGCGCGTCAAGGACTATTGGGGCGCCAACCTGCCGGTCCAGATCGGCCAGAACAATTTCGACGAGCTGCAGTTCGAATACTTCCGCGACAACATCGTCGCCCTCGAAGCCTTCAAGGCCGACCAGGCCGACTGGATCAACGAGAACTCGGCCAAGCAGTGGGCCACGGCCTACGACTTCCCGGCCATCAACGACAAGCGCGTGGTCAAGGACGAATTCCCGATCAGCGACTCCGGCCGCATGCAGGGCTTCGCCTTCAACCTGCGGCGTCCGCAATTCCAGGATGCGCGGCTGCGGCGCGCCTTCAACTACGCCTTCGATTTCGAGGAGATGAACAAGCAGCTGTTCTACGGCCAGTACAAGCGCATCAACAGCTACTTCGAAGGCACGGATCTGGCCTGCTCCGGGCTGCCGCAGGGCCAGGAGCTGCAGATCCTCGAGGGCCTGCGCGACAAGGTGCCGCCGGACGTGTTCACCACGGTCTACCAAGCCCCGGTGGGCGGCAATCCCGAGAACGTTCGCGCCAATCTGCGCGAGGCCACCAAGCTGCTGAAGGACGCAGGCTTCGAGATCAAGGACCGCAAGCTCGTCGATCCCGCCGGCAAGCCGGTCACGGTCGAGCTGCTGGTCCAGGACCCGTCGTCCGAGCGCATCGTGCTGTTCTACAAGCCGTCGCTGGAGCGCCTCGGCGTCGCGGTGACGGTACGCCAGGTCGACAACGTCCAGTATGAGAACCGGGTGCGCACCTTCGACTACGACATGATCATCGATGTCTGGGGGCAGTCGCTGTCGCCCGGCAACGAGCAGCGCGATTTCTGGGGCTCCAAGGCCGCCGACGAGTCCGGCTCGAAGAACACGATTGGCATCAAGAACCCCGCTGTCGACGCGCTGATCGAGAAGATCATCTACGCCAAGGATCGCGCCTCTCTCGAAGCGGCAACGCATGCGCTCGACCGGGTGCTGCTTTGGAATTTCTACGTCGTTCCGCAGTTCACCTATCCATTTGCCCGCAGCGCACGCTGGGACCGCTTCAGCCATTTCACGCCGTTCCCGAAATATGCGCGGTCCGGCTGGCCGAATCTGTGGTGGTACGACGCCGACAAGGCTGCCAAGGTGAAGCGCTCTTGAGCACGCTCCATCACCTGTCGCGCCGCGGCGTGCTCGGGCTTGGGTTCGGCGCGCTCAGCGTCCCCCTCCTGAAGCCGGCCATGGCCGCGGAGTTCGGCGCAGACTCGCACGGCACGTCGGCGTTCGGAGACCTGAAATACCCGGCCGATTTCCACCATTTCGATTACGTCAATCCGGATGCGCCGAAGGGCGGGATGTTCTCGCTGATCCCGTCGGTGCGCGCCTACAACCAGTCCTATCAGACCTTCAACTCGTTCAATGCCTACGTCCTGAAAGGTGAGGGCGCGCAGGGCATGGACATGACCTTCGCGTCGCTGATGGTGCGCGCCAGCGACGAGCCGGATGCGGTCTATGGCCTGGTCGCGAAGTCCGTCGCGATATCAGCGGACAAGCTGACCTATCGCTTCACGCTGCGTCCCGAGGCGCGCTTTCACGACGGGTCCAAGATCACGGCGCACGACGTCGCCTTCTCGCTGAATACCTTGAAGGAGAAGGGCCATCCGCTGATCGTGGTGCAGCTGCGCGATTTCGTGAAGGCCGAGGTGCTCGACGATGCGACGGTCGTGGTGACCTTCGTCGAGAAGCGCGCGCGCGACGTGCCGCTCTACGTCGTGACCCTGCCGATCTTCTCGAAGGCCTGGTATGCGAACCGTGCGTTCGACGAGGGGCCGCTCGACGTGCCGCTCGGCTCGGGGCCGTACAAGGTCGGCAAATACGAGATCAACCGCTACGTCGAGTTCGAGCGCGTCAAGGACTGGTGGGCGGCCGACCTGCCGGTCAGCCGCGGCCTCTACAATTTCGACATCGTGCGCTACGAGTTCTACCGCGACCGCGACGTCGCATTCGAGGGCTTCACCGCCAAGAGCTATCTCTATCGCGAGGAGTTCACCTCGCGCATCTGGGCGACGCGCTACGATTTCCCGGCGATCAAGGACGGCCGCGTCAAGCGCGAGCTCTTGCCGGACGAGACGCCGTCGGGCGGGCAGGGCTGGTTCATCAACACCCGCCGCGATAAGTTTCGGGATCCGCGCGTCCGCCAGGCGTTGACCTATGCGTTCGACTTCGAATGGACCAACAAGACCATCATGTACGGCGCCTATGCGCGCACCGTGTCGCCGTTCCAGAATTCCGACATGGTCGCGGTCGGACCGCCGTCGGCGGAAGAGCTGAAGCTGCTCGAGCCGTTCCGCGGCCAGGTGCCTGACGATGTGTTCGGCGAGCCGTTCGTGCCGCCGGTCTCGGACGGCTCCGGCCAGGATCGCGCGCTGCTGCGCAAGGCCATGCAGCTCTTGCAGCGGGCCGGCCTGCCGGTCAAGGACGGCAAGCGACTGCTGCCGTCCGGCGAGGTGTTCGCGATCGAGTTCCTGATCGACGAGGTCTCGTTCAAGCCGCACCACGGCACCCTGATCAAGAACCTGCAGACGCTCGGCATCGACGCCGAGTTGCGCATCGTCGACGCCGTGCAATATCGCGCGCGGGTCGAGGACTTCGACTTCGACATCGCCATTCAACGCATGTCGATGTCGCCGACCCCCGGCGACGGCCTCAGGGCTTACTTCACCTCGGACACGGCAAAGACCAAGGGCTCCTACAATCTCGCAGGGATCAGCAATCCCGCGATCGACGCGCTGGTCGCCAAGGCGATCGCCGCGGAAAGCCGCAGCGAGCTGACCTTGGCCTGCCGGGCGCTCGACCGCGTGTTCCGCGCCGGCCACTACTGGATACCGCAATGGTATCGCCAGACCCACCCGATCGCCTATTGGGATCAGTTCAATCACCCGCCGAAGCCGCCGAAATACGCCTCGGGCGTCGGCGCCCCCGACATCTGGTGGTACGATGCCGCCAAGGCCGTAAAGCTGGAGCAGGCGAAGTAGTTCATGGCCGCCTATATTGCCCGTCGCATCTTGCTGATGCTCCCGACCCTGCTCGGGATCCTCTTCATCTCCTTCGTCGTGGTGCAGTTCGCGCCGGGCGGTCCGGTGGAGCGCGTCATCGCGCAATTGACCGGCGCCGACACCGGCGGCACCTCGCGCATTTCTGGCGGCAGCGGTTCGGATTTCGGCGCGCGTCCGCCGGGACAGGTCGGATCCGGCGGCGAGCTGAACTCGAAATATCGCGGCGCGCAGGGGCTCGATCCCGCCTTCATCAAGCAGCTCGAAAAGCAGTTCGGCTTCGACAAGCCGGCGCCGGAGCGGTTCGCGCTGATGGTCTGGAACTTCGCGCGCTTCGATTTCGGCAAGAGCTATTTCCGTGACACCAGCGTGCTGCAGCTCATCAAGGAGAAGCTGCCGGTGTCGATGTCGCTCGGCCTCTGGATGACCCTGCTGACCTATTTGATCTCGATTCCCCTGGGGATTCGCAAGGCGGTGCAGGACGGCTCGCGCTTCGACGTCTGGACCTCCGCCGTGATCATCGTCGGCTACGCCATTCCGGGCTTCCTGTTCGCGATCCTTCTGATCATCCTGTTCGCTGGCGGCTCGTTCCTCAACATCTTCCCGCTGCGCGGGCTGACCTCGGATGGCTGGTCGGACTTCCCGTGGTATTGGAAGATCATCGACTATTTCTGGCATCTCACTTTGCCGCTGGTGTCGATGGCGCTCGGCGCCTTCGCGACCATGACGCTGCTGACCAAGAACTCCTTCCTCGACGAGATCCGCAAGCAATATGTCATGACGGCGCGCGCCAAGGGCTGCAGCGAGAACCAGGTGCTGTACGGCCACGTCTTCCGTAACGCCATGCTGATTGTGATCGCCGGCTTTCCCGGCACCTTCATCCACGCGTTCTTTTCCGGCTCGCTGCTGATCGAGACGATCTTCTCGCTGGATGGGCTCGGCCTGCTCTCGTTCGAGAGCATTCTCAATCGTGATTATCCTGTCGTGTTCGGCAATCTCTTCATCTTTTCGCTGCTCGGCCTCGCGATCAACCTGGTCTCGGATCTGACCTACATGTGGATCGATCCGCGGATCGACTTCGAGGCGCGGGAGGTCTGATGACGATCACGGCCCCCCCTCCGGTCGAGACCACGGCGCAGGCTCCGCTCGGCGAGGCTGTGCCGCCGACGCGGCATCGTTTCCGGCCGTCGCCGCTGAATCAGCGCCGCTGGCAGAACTTCAAGGCCAACGGCCGCGGCTACTGGTCGCTGTGGCTGTTTCTGTTTCTGTTCATCGTCTCGATGTTCGCCGAGCTGATCGCCAACGACCGGCCGTTCCTGATCAGGTTCGACGGCCACCTTTATTTCCCGGCGTTCGTCACCTATCCGGAAACGGCATTCGGCGGCGACTTCGAGACCGCCGCGGACTATCGTGATCCGTATTTGCAGAAGCTGATTGCGGACAAGGGCGGCACGGTGGTCTGGCCGCTGGTCCGCTACTCCTACGCCACGCACAATCTCGATCTGCCGACGCCGGCGCCATCGCCGCCGACCTGGATGCTGACGGAGGCACAGTGCAAACCCGTGGTCGAGAAGAAGGGGCTGAAGAGCTGCCGGGATCTCGAATACAACTGGCTCGGCACCGACGACCAGGGCCGCGACGTCGTCGCACGGCTGATCTACGGCTTCCGCATCTCGGTGTTGTTCGGCCTGTCGCTGACGTTCTTCTCCTCGATCATCGGCATCGCCGCCGGCGGCGTGCAGGGCTATTTCGGCGGCTGGGTCGATCTTCTGTTCCAGCGCTTCATCGAGATCTGGAACGCCATTCCCTATCTCTATCTGCTCCTGATCCTGTCCGCGGTGCTGGTGCCCGGCTTCTTCACGCTGCTCGGGATCATGCTGCTGTTCTCATGGGTCTCGCTGGTCGGCCTGGTGCGGGCTGAATTCCTGCGCGGCCGCAATTTCGAGTACATCCAGGCGGCGCGCGCGCTCGGCGTCTCCAATGCCGTGATCATGGTCCGCCATCTCCTGCCGAACGCGATGGTCGCGACCATGACGTTCCTGCCCTTCATCGTGTCGAGCTCGGTGATGACCTTGACCGCGCTCGACTTTCTCGGCTTCGGCCTGCCGCCGGGATCGCCGTCGCTGGGCGAGATGCTGTCGCAGGCCAAGTCCAACGTGCAGGCGCCGTGGCTCGGTCTCACAGGCTTCTTCTCCGTCGCGATCATGCTGTCGCTGCTGATCTTCATCGGCGAGGCCGTGCGCGACGCGTTCGACCCGCGCAAGACGTTCAGGTGACCGACATGGATGCGATCAGCCAGCCGCTGCTCTCGGTCAGCGATCTCTCGGTGGCCTTTCATCAGCAGGGCCGCCTGTCGACCGCCGTCGACCATGTCTCGTTCGAGATCAAGCGCGGCGAGTGCGTCGCCCTGGTCGGCGAGTCCGGCTCGGGCAAGTCGGTCAGCGCGCTGTCGGTGCTGAAGCTGCTGCCCTATCCGGTCGCCTCACATCCGTCGGGCAGCATCCATTTCAAGGGCCGCGATCTCCTGCCGTTGTCCGAACGCGAGATGCGCGAGATCCGCGGCAGCGACATCTCCATCATCTTCCAGGAGCCGATGACCTCGCTCAATCCGCTGCACACGATCGAGCGGCAGATCGGCGAGATCCTGCAACTGCATCGGCCGATCTCGAACAGTGCGGCGCGGACGCGCACGCTCGAGCTCTTGACCCAGGTCGGCATTCCCGAGCCGGAGACGCGGCTCGGCAGCTATCCGCATCAGCTCTCCGGCGGCCAGCGCCAGCGCGTGATGATCGCGATGGCGCTCGCCAACGAGCCGGCCCTGCTGATCGCCGACGAGCCGACCACAGCGCTCGACGTCACCGTGCAGGCGCAGATCCTGGCGCTGCTCGCCGATATCCGGGCACGCCTCGGCATGAGCCTTCTGTTCATCACCCACGATCTCGGCATCGTCCGCCGCATCGCCGATCGGGTCTGCGTCATGAACGGCGGCAAGATCGTCGAGCAGGGCCCGGTCGAGCAGGTGTTCACCGCGCCGGCTCATCCCTACACCAAGGCGCTGCTCGCCGCCGAGCCGAAGCCGGACCCGGCGCCGCCGCGACCCGATTCGCCGGTGGTCATGCAGGCCAAGGATCTCAAGGTCTGGTTTCCGATCAAGCGCGGCTTTTTTCGCTCGACCGTCGGTCACATCAAGGCCGTGGACGGCGTCAGCCTTGCCGTGCGCAAGGGCGAGACGCTCGGCGTCGTCGGCGAATCCGGCTCGGGCAAGACCACGCTCGGGCTGGCGCTGCTGCGGCTGATTTCCTCCGACGGCCTCATCGTCTTCCTCGGGAAGGAGCTGCAGGGGCTGTCCTTCAAGGAGGTCCGCCCGTTCCGCCGCGACATGCAGATCGTGTTTCAGGATCCGTTCGGCGCCTTGAGCCCGCGCATGTCGGTCGGCGACATCATCGCCGAGGGACTGAGCGTGCATCAGCCGAAACTGACGGATGAGGAGCGCGAGGCCAAGGTCGTCAAGGCGCTCAAGGAGGTCGGGCTCGATCCGGAGACGCGCTTCCGCTATCCGCACGAATTCTCCGGCGGCCAGCGCCAGCGCATCTCGGTGGCCCGCGCGGTCGTGCTCGAGCCGAGCTTCGTCGTGCTGGACGAGCCGACCTCGGCGCTCGACATGCTGTTCCAGTCGCAGATGGTCGATCTCCTGCGCGATCTGCAGCGCAAGCGCGAGCTGACCTACATGTTCATCTCGCACGATCTGCGCGTGGTCGCCGCCCTCGCCTCCCATCTGATCGTGATGCGCAACGGCAAGGTCGTGGAGGAGGGGCCGGCGGTCGAGCTGTTCAAGGCGCCGAAGACCGACTACACCCTCGCGCTGTTCGCAGCGGCGTTCAGGAACGAGACGGCGGGGAATGGGACGGCGACGAGCTAGATGTCGCTTGTCGGCAGCCACTCTGCTGCAACTGATGGCGCGAATCCGGAGAGCGTGCCGTGACTGATGCTCCAGGACGTCCAGAATGGATTTCTGGAACCACGCATAAGGATTGGCTGCGTGACGGCTATCGCGTCACCGAAGAACAATGGGCTGATCTCGATTGGAATCGCGCCTGGGTCGATATGGGTCCGTCGCCGGCAGGCAACCTTGGCCCCTACTGGCACGTCCCGCTCAAGAGCGGAGAGACCGTGCACCGGCTCTATCCGAGGCTCCTGCCGCACCAGTCCTGCCCACCATGCGCGGTTTCCTCCTTTGGAGGCTTTCGGACGCCGGCCGCCCGAATGTGCCGCGCCGTCAATCATGCTGCCGGCATCCGAAGCCCTTCACAGCAGCGGACTCGCGCGCCGCACAAATCGAGACCTCGGGCGTCGATGCATATCTTCGCTATCGGAGCGTACTACTGGCGAGCCTGCTGAATTCTGGCCTTCAGCGTGGCAAGTCCGACCGCGCCGACGATGACATTGCCGCCGATGACATAGCTCGGCGTCCCGTTCAATCCCAATTTCTGCGCAAGATTGCCGCTCTCATCGAGGCTTTGGCGCACCTCCACGCTGTCCATGTCCTTTTCAAGCTGAGCAACGTCGAGACCGATCGTCTGCGCGATGGCCAGCGCGCGCGCCTTGTCGGCGGGTCCGCTGCTTTGGAGAAGCCGCTGATGAAAGTCGAGGTATTTCGCGCCCGTCGGGTCTTGCATGCGTACCGCTACCGCGACGCGCGCCGCCTCCAGCGAACCGGGGCCGAGGATCGGAAATTCCTTGAGCACGATCTTGAGCTTGGGGTCGCTCTTCAACAATTCGAGTATATCGCCGAGCGCACGCTTGCAGTAGCCGCAGCTGTAATCGAAGAACTCGACCAGGGTGACATCACCCAGCGGGTTGCCGAGCGTGACCTGGTGCGCTGACGCGAACAAGGCCGGCGCATTTTGCTTCACCAGTGCAGTCTTGTCGGAACCGGGCGCTGCCGCCGGTGTCGCGGCTTGCCGCTTCTTGATCAGGTCGGAGATGGCCTGTTGCACGGCCTCGGGGTGCTTGGCGAGGTAGTCCTTCACGACCTGCTCGATTTCTTCGGGATGGGTCGCTATATAGTCCTTGACGATCGCCTCGATGTCGCTGCGCGAACTCTCCGCTCGGCCGGGCTGCACGCAAAGCAAAGACAGCGTGAAGACGGCAGCCGCCGTGGCAACGCTACGGATCAAATTGGTCATCGGTCATCCTCCATATGGCTGCCGACTTCCGCAGTTGGCGTGCAGTAATGATTTGCGAATTCGTGTCCTCGTGCATCGCTGCTTCCTTCATCGTCGCGGCATCATCGTGCCTGGCGGGGGGACCGGTCTGAACCCCGGCATGCGCGGCGCAAATCGGCCGGCCGGCCGGCAGCGCGCGCCAAGCGGCCCCGGAATCCAACCGGGGGGGCAGACGATCGGGCGACCGACATCCGGCGCCCGCCGGTCCCGCGTCACCCCCGGTTTGCGTGCCACGCACACGCCGTTGGCATTGCGCCGCTCACCAGGTTGGCACGTCGTCGGCAGCTTCGGAATCACGGGGACGACCGTGGTGGACTTCTTCTCGATCTTCTTGGAGCACTGGCTTCGATCCTTTGGGTCGACCGGGGCCGCGCAGCACTCGCCGCTCGTCGTCAGATTCGCGGGCGCGCAGCATTTGCCATTCGCAGTCGGCAAGAAGCCCGAGGCGCAACACTGTGAAAGTCTCGGCAGCCAGTGCAGCGGTATGCATAGCGTGCCGTCGGGGCTCGCAATCTGGCCGGCCGGGCAGCACTGTCCCTTCGACGTCGCCTGGCTCTTGAGACAGCACTTGCCGGCGATCTTCACATAGCCGGGCGCACAGCAGCTGGGGCATTTCCAGTCCGGAATTTTCGGCTTCAACGGATCGCACACGCCGTTCACCACGGTCGTCCCGCAGCAAAGTTGTTGGCCAATCGGGCCGGAATAGATCTGGCTGTTCTCGCAGCATTCATTGTTCGGGCCGATCGCCGTCTGGTTGACGCCGCACATCGGCTTGGCGATATCAGTCGACGGATTGTTGTTCGAACAGATGCCCCTCGGCTGTAGGTCTTTGGGCGAGCAGCATTGGCCATTGACCAGAACATTGGGCGGGGCGCAGCTCGACGCGCAGCTCTTGGTCTTGATGATCCAGATCTGATTGGGCGGACAAACCGATCCGTCCGAACCGCAGACATGGGTCTTGCAGGTCTGCAGACCCGGCGGCTTCGGCATGCCGGCGGGAGGCGGCGCGCCGGCTGGACGCGGCGCAAGCCGTATCTGTGCGGCTTCCCTCGTACACGCGCGCAAGATGGCGATATCTCCCATGTGCCCGCGAGCTGATAGATCGGGCGGCGCGTCGGCATAGTCGATGAAGTAACTGAGCAGCGGTGGCTCATCGCCGCGGCGGATGCGCCAGATCGGATTCCCCTGCAGTCCGTCGATCGCAAGCGCGTCGTTCTGGCCGAGTTGAGCCACGAGCTTGGGATCGGTGGCGTGGCGCAATTGTTCGCCGGTGGTCCAGACGAAGCCGCCGCAGGAGGCCGGATTCATGGTACCGCCCATGTCGTAGCTGTAGCCGATCGCGACGCCGCCATTGCCATTGCGGAAACGTTCGGGGAATCCCACCGCATATTCGTCCGGCAAGGGCTGCCAGATCGGCTGCTTGATCTCAGTGACACCGATCAGCGTATAGCGCAGCACGCGGCCGATCGACGGCGCGGACAAGGCCTCGAAATCCTGCGCCCCGGTCGGCGCCGGCCGCTCGGCCAAAAACATCCGTCCCTCATCGTCGAAAGTAATCCTGGAGATCTCGGTGGGGCCGGCGGCGGACGGCGCGACGACTTCGATTCTGGCGTCCGCACCGAACGAGCCGTTCGCGTTGAGCCCGACCGACCACACCCGCAAGCCCTCGGCGACCGCGTAGTAGAGCCGGCGGTCGCGAATGGCGAGGCCGAACACTCGCCGATCCGGTGCCGCGTAGCCCCAGGTCTCGGGCTGCGCGCTGTCGAATTGAGGATTCGTAATATCGACGCCTGGCCCGGCCGGCGCCGGCGTCGTCGGAAGTCCCGCGGCTGCGTTGCCGGCGACGCCGTGATCATAGACACCGAGGTCGACGCCGTTCGGGCCGAAGCGATGGATCAGCCCGGTCTCACGGTCGGCGACGAACAGAGACTTGGTCGCCGGATCATAGGCCAATCCCCCGAGCGCCGCGCCCGAATTGGCCTTGTCGCCCGTGGTGACATTCGCGAACAGCGTCACCGCGCCGGTGGCGCCATTGATCTTCCAGATCGATCCCGGGCCGCCGCCCGGACCCCATTGTGCCGGCATGAAGGTCGCGCCGCTAGTCCCGAGCCTGACATGTTGCGGTCGACCTTCAGGTCCCGGCGCGACGATCGAGAGACCATAGGCGGATGTCGCCGCGACGTAAATGTTGGCGGGGGAACTGTCGTCCAGAGCGACGCCAAACACCTGCCCGATCGACTTCGCGCTGACGGTGAACGGCTTCGGCGCACCGACCAATTGCGCCTGGGGCGGACCGCCCATGCGTCTTAGATCGACGATGCGCAGCGACGGCCCTCCAGGATCGATGATGGTCCGAACGTCGGGATCCTGACCGGGCTCGATCTCGAACGGGCGAATAGCCCCGGAGAATCCGGTGACTGCAGCATCGCCGGGGGTGTAAACGCCGGGCGGCGTTTGCGCCGACGCGGGCCCCCCGAGTGCGAGAGGCAGGATCAGCAGCCAGGCGAGGCGCCGCATCGCACGGACGGCGGCTGTCAAGGACGTCTGTCGGCCAAGCTCGATCATGTCGGTCCGCCTCATTTCGGCTGCTTGGGCCGTGGCTCGCAGGAGCCGGTCTTGACGTTGGGCACGGTGTCCGGTGGGCAACATTCTCCACAATTGGTCATCTGCGCGGGATTGCAGCAGCTCCCGTCAAAGGCCATTCCCTGGCTCTTGTCGGAGCAGGGCGTGACACAGGGGCTGTTCTTGTCGCCGCCGAGTCTTGTTTGTCCGGCCGGGCAGGCCGCGGGCGGACACATGCCGTAGGGCGCAAAGCCGAAAACCGCCACCTGGTTGGTGTCGTCGCACAGGCACTCGGAGAGCCCGTCCGACTTCAACGCGCCGGGATGGGTGTCCTTCGGGCAATCGCACGAGAACACGTACTTGCTATCGCCGGATCCGGGGTTGGGGACCTGTTGCCAGTGCGGCACCATCGGTTTCGGACAGGTGCAGTAACTGCTCCCTGTGTGGCAGGCATAGGCGCCGGGATCCGTGACCACCAGCGTCCCGTCGCCGGTTTCCACCATGCCCACGCCATATCGATCGTATTGATCCTGATAGACGCCTTTGCTGGAAGGGCTGAAGATCGAGCCGGGGCCGCCGATGCCTTGACATTCCGGGTACCTCCACCACTCCATGTAATGTACTTTTTCGCACGTCGCGTTGATCGCGGCGCATGTGGCTTGAACAGGCGGAAGGACCTCGCAATCGCCGCAGGACTGCATGCCAAGCTTTTCCTGCCCCCAGCACAGCGCCTCCTGAAGACATGAGCCGACTTCGGAACCCAATCCAACGGTGCTCTGCTCGCTCTTGCAGGCGCATTTCACGACGTCTGCGGCCGCGCCAACGGCTGCGAGCTCCTTGGAAAGATCGCCGAGAACATTTTCTGCGATCGCGTTGCCAAAGATCGTGTTCAGCTTGCTGACGACTTGGTCGGCGTTGCCCTGCGCCTCTGCGCAGAATTGATTGACCAGGGCTTGCCCTTTCCCCGTGTCCGACCCTGACAAGGCGACGCCGCTGAGTGCTGCGGTCAGTGCAATCGCTGCGTAGCGGCTTGCGTCATTCTCATAGACCGACTTGCACACATATGCGGCGGACAGCGTCCCGATAAAGGCATCCGCGATGTCTTCTGGACTGCAGCCCGCCCGCGCCGGCGACGCCAGCAGAATCATCGCGGCGACGATGGCCGCTCCTTGAACCCGCCAGCGTCCTGCGCGCCCCATGATCCGCCCCTCTGTCGCATCAACGTGGCCCTTCTTCTCAATGTGGCCGTTCTTCTCAATTCCAGCCTTGCGCTAGATCAACAGAGGCGACGGCAGCCGCGCCATCAGCCGACTGCGCCAACCAGCGCCATCAGGATCGACACCTCGTGACCGTACAACCGCCATTCTGCAAAGCTGCTCGTCGTGCCCGCCGCTCATCGAGCGGCCCGGTGGAATGCGCCTCCGCACCAGTCCTGCCCACCATGCGCGGGTTCCTCCCTTGGAGGTTTTCGGACGCCGGCCGCCCGAATATGCCGCGCCGTCAATCATGCGGCCGGCATCCGAAACCCTTCACAGAAGCGGCAATCGTCTGCCGGGCACCAATCTGTCGCTATACTCTCGAGACCGGGCGAATTACCAAAAGCGCCGACAGTCAGAATCTCAGATCTCTTGGGCTGCGGCGAGAACCCACGCGATTGCGGGTGATTTGGCCGACGGGCGCGGTCCGCGAACGCCTGTCCAGTCCTCTCGCGAAAAATATTCATATTTCTTTTTTCCGGAAATCGTGCATACTCTGCCCCGTCCTGCCCCACGAGAGGGACGTACGCGTCGTCACGGACGTCGGGTGCGGGATGCGATGGCCGCGATGATGTTGCAGTGTGCATTCGCGCACCGACGAACGGTGTCATGCGGACGGCGAAGTCGTGTGGTCCTGGCGCCCCGATGCTGGCGTCAAGGTCGCGGGAGCCGATGAGGCCTGCGGCCGGCAGGGGCAAGAAAGCCGGTCCCTGGGGAGATCACGAAGTAAGTCGCAAAACATCGCGCAGGGAAGGCCGGATGTTCGGCCCGTACCTGTGGTGACTACCGCGTGCTTGTTGCACGCAACCACGGGTGCGGTCGGCACCCGGCCTTCCCTGCGCCCTCTCATGTTTTCGAGGGCGGATGATTGCGCAAAGCTCGGGCCCATGAGGCCGCGAGAATGCGGATGCTTGCCCTGCTGTTTGGCGCGGCCTGTTGCTGTTTGATAGGTATATCGGACTCTTGCGCCGCTCTCTCCGCGTCATTGCGAGCGCAGCGAAGCAATCCAGAGTCGAGGGCGGGACTCTGGATTGCTTCGCTTACGCTCGCAATGACGGAGGAGGGAGCCTGCGTCTCAAAACCTCATCGGGAGGACGCGCCAGCGCGATGAGGCGAGTCAATCCAGCCGCTTGATCGCGAGCACATCGCTCCCGCTCGCCTTGATACGGGCAATCGCTTCGCCGATCGGCTCGATCTGCGTGGCCATATGAAACGCGTTGGCGTGGACGATCGTGTCAGCATCGCGCACGATGGCGACGTGGCCCCTCCAGAACATCAGATCGCCGCGGCGAAGCGGCTCTCCCCCGTCGAGCAAGCGCCCCAGCGCGGCGAGCTGCATGTCGCTGTCGCGCGGGCACGGCACACCCGCAGCATTCAACGACACCTGCACCAGGCCGGAGCAGTCGATGCCGAGGCTGCTCTTGCCGCCCCACAGATAGGGCGTGCCGACGAAGCGTTCGGCGACCGCGACATAATCGGGCTCGATGGCACCGAGCAGCGCCACGTGCGGCTTCGGCACGAACCAGCCATCGGCCGTCACGGCGAAGCTCGCGTCCTCGCGCGCGACCGCGATGGTCGAGCCCATCAGCAGCGTCGCGACCGGCGGCAGTTTGATCGACGGTCCGGGGAACGCGAAGCTGCGCACGGCGCTGATCTTGTGCGTCGGTGCTACGGCGGGCGCCGCCAGCGCGGCCTCCGGCAGCCAGCCGACATAGCCGTCGGCCGCGAGCTGGCCCCAGGCCCAGCCCTCGCCGTTGCGATCATAGATCGTGACGCGCTCGCCCCTCAGCGCCTGCGTCGCCAGCTCGGCGCCGGAGAACGGCTGCTGGCGCAGCGGGGCGATGGAATCGGCGACCACCAGCATCTCGCCCTCGACGAAGCGCGCGGCCGTGACCTGGCCTTCGAGATGCTTCGCAGCGATGTCGCCGCGCGCAGGCGTGAGGCGCGGATCAGCCATAGCGCTCGCTCAGGAGCTTGTAGAGCGCACGCGCCGCCTGGCATTCGCCGCCCTCGGGCCGGCCCGGCTTGGCGGACGGCGTCCAGGCGAAGATGTCGAGATGCAGCCAGCTCTTCGCGTGCTCGACGAAGCGCTGCAGGAACAGCGCGCAGGTGATCGAGCCGGCGAAGCCGCCCGAGGGCGCGTTGTTGATGGTCGCGACCTTGGAGTCGAGCCACGAGTCGTACGGTGCCCACAGCGGCATGCGCCACAGCGGATCGTTCTCGGCGGCAGCGCAGCGCGCGACATCGGCTGCGAGCGCCTCGTCCTGGGTGTAGAATGGCGGCAAATCGGGACCGAGCGCGACGCGCGCCGCGCCGGTCAGCGTGCCCATGTCGATCAGCAGGTCGGGCTTGTCCTCGTCGGCCAGCGCCAGCGCGTCAGCCAGGACCAGCCGGCCCTCGGCATCGGTGTTGCCGATCTCGACCGTGATGCCCTTGCGCGAGGGAAACACGTCGAGCGGACGGAAGGCGTTGCCGGCGACCGCGTTCTCGACCGCTGGAATCAGCACGCGCAGATGCAGCTTGAGCTTGGCATCCATCACCATCTGCGCCAGCGCCAGCACGTTGGCGGCGCCGCCCATGTCCTTCTTCATCAGGAGCATGCTGCTCGACGGCTTCAGGTCGAGCCCGCCGGTGTCGAAGCAGACGCCCTTGCCGACCAGGGTCACCTTGGGATGTGATGGATCGCCCCAGACGAGCTCGATCAGGCGCGGCGCGCGGGTCGAGGCGCGGCCGACGGCATGGATCAGCGGATGGTTCGCTTGCAGCAGGTCGTCGCCGACGATGCTGGTGAAGCGGGCGCCGAAGCGGTCGGCGAGCTGCTTTGCAGCGGCCTCGAGCTCCTCGGGCCCCATGTCGTTGGACGGCGTGTTGACGAGGTCGCGCGCCAATGTCGCCGCGTCGGCAAGTCGGTTCAGCTCGGCGGCGTCGACGCCATCCGGCGGAACGAGGCGAACCTCCGGCGTCTCGGTCTTGCGGTAGCGGCCGAAGCGGTAGCTGCCGAGCGCGAAGGCGAGCGCCGCCAGCCGCGCATCATGGGGAGCATTGGCAAAGCGGTAGGTGCCCGCAGGCAGCAGGCCGGGCAGGGCGCCGGGCCGGAACAGATCGCGGTGCCCGGCGTCGTCGTCCTCGATGCCGAACAGGACCTGCGCGATGCGGCCGTCGGCGGCTGGCAGCGCCAGATAGCTGCCGGGCTTGGCGGTGTAGACGTTGGCCTCGGCGAAGTTGCGCGCTTCAACCGACAGGCTCTCCTTGATCCCCGGCCAGTTCGCCTTCGTCACGAAGGTGATCGGGATGGCGGACGTTGTGGAGGCGGTCTCGAACATCGACGGCATGCCTAATGGTTCCCTAACTGGCGCGCGGCAGCCAGACTTCGCAGAGTTTGGAGGCCGCTGCAATCGCGCCGGCCGCATCGCCTGCAAGCCGACGCAAATGTGACGGCTGCGCCTGGAACACGCCATTAACCGGCTGTTAGCGTTAACAGTTTATTGCTGGCGCGTTCAATTCGCCCGTTCGAGTCCAAGTGACATGCGTCAAGCGCCTCCCATTCCCCGGCTCCTCGCGTCCGTTGCCCTCGCCGCGCTCGCCGCTGCGGGCCTCGGCGGCTGCCAGACTATGTCCGACGTCACGGGCTCGCTGCGCAGCCGGGCCGAGCCGCCGCCGCCCGCGACCCCGCAGCGCGCGGTCGAGGTCTATGGCGAGCGCTACCGCGCCAACCCGAAGGATGCGGCCATCGCGCTCGCCTACGGCCAGGCGCTGCGCAACAACGGCCAGCGCGAGCAGGCGGTCGCCGTGCTCGAGCAGGCCACGCTCGCCAACGCCGGCAACAAGACCGTGCTCGCGGCCTACGGACGGGCGCTCGCCGACAACGGCAATTTCAAGCTGGCGTTCGACGTGCTGTCGCGCGCGCACTCGCCCGACAATCCCGATTGGAAGCTGCTGTCGGTGCAGGGCACCGTCTTGGACCAGATGGGCCGCCACGACGAGGCGCGGCGCTATTACGACAGCGCGCTGAAGATCGTGCCGGGCGAGCCCTCGGTGCTGTCCAATCTCGGCCTATCCTACATGCTGACACGGGAGCTGCCGAAGGCCGAGGAGGTGCTGCGCCAGGCCTACGGCTCGCAGCGGGCGGACGCGCGGGTGCGCCAGAACCTCGCGCTCGTCGTCGGCCTGCAGGGACGCTTCGCGGAGGCCGAGCAGATCGCACGGGCCGATCTGCCGCCGGACGAGGCCGCCGCCAACGTCGCCTATCTCAAGCAGATGATTCAGGGGCAGAGCCAGGGCAAGGGCAAGGCGCGCAACGCGGCGCCGATGGCCGCGCTCAACCCGCCGGACTGACGGCGTGCCCTATCGTGTCGCGCCTGTGAGCAGGCGGCGGCATGTGTCGACGAACACGTCGGCGCCGGTGACGATGTCGGCGTCGGCCGTGTTCTCGGTCCAGTGATGGCTGATGCCGCCGATCGACGGCACGAACAGCATGCCGGCCGGCATGATGGTGGCCAGCACCTGCGCGTCGTGTCCGGCGCCGCTCGGCATCCGCAGCGACTTGCCGCCGGCGAGATCGCGGCTGGCGGCCTCGATCGCATCCTGGAACGTGCCGTCCATCATGGCCGGCGCGCCGGTACGGATGCGTTCGACGGCGACATGGCAGGGACCTGCGTCTGACGCCTGCGCAGCCATCTCACGCAGCAGCTCCTCGAGCCGGTCGACCACGGCGGCATTGTCGTCGCGGATCTGGAACAGCATCTCGGCCTGGCCGGGGATGATGCTCGGTGCGCCCGGATCGAGCGTGATGCGTCCCGTGGTCCACACCGTGCGCGGGCCGCAGGCGGCCGGAAAGCGCGCATCGATCGCGACACAGAACTTGGCGAGCGCGAGCCCGGCATCCTTGCGCACCGCCATCCGCGTCGTGCCGGCATGGTTCTGCTCGCCGGTGAAGGTGATGCGGTATTGCCAGATGCCGACGATCGAGGTGACGACACCGATCTTGAGCCCGCTCGCCTCGAGCGTGTCGCCCTGCTCGATATGAGCTTCGAGATAGCCGATATGCCGGCCGCGCTCGGCCTGCAGGCGCGGCCGTCCGGCGAGGCCCATCTCGGCAAGCGCCTCGCGCATCGTGCGCGGGCTGCTGCGGTCGCGGGCAGCATCGATGTCGGCCTCGCTGACGTCGCCGACATAGGACCGGCTGCCGAGCATGCTGCCGAAGTGGCCCTCCTCGTCGCACCAGGAGGCGACCTCCACCGCACCGTTGATGGACGGGTCTGGATTGAGCACGCGCGCCGCCTCCAGCGCGTAGATGACGCCGAGCGGGCCGTCGAGCCAGCCGGCCCGATTCTGGCTCTCGAGATGCGATCCGGCCAGCAGCTTGGGGCCCGGCTTGGCGCTGGTGCCGAGCACATTGCCGATGCCGTCGATATCAGGCGTGAGCTGCGCGTCGGGCAGGCGCTCGGCGAGCCAGGCCAGCGACTGCCGGTGGGCGTTGGAGAAGGTCGGCCGGTGCACGCCGGTCTTGTAGGTGCCGAAGGCACGCAGCGCGTTCAGATCGGCCAGAACGCGGGCGCCATCGGCGCGGCGGAGCTTGTCGGACATCAGGCGGAGACCTCGATCATGCTCAGCCTAGCTTCCAGGGTAGAGCCGCGACCGCAAGCGAAATTTCTCGCGAGCGGTCTACGTCTACTGCATGGCCGCGACCTTGATGCCGGTCGGTCCCAGAATGACCACGAACAGCACCGGCAGGAAGAACAGGATCATCGGCACCGTCAGCTTCGGCGGCAGCGCCGCGGCCTTCTTCTCGGCCTCGTTCATGCGCATGTCGCGATTTTCCTGCGCCATCACGCGCAGCGACTGCCCAAGCGGCGTGCCGTATCGCTCCGATTGCTGGAGCGCGAGGCAGACCGACTTCACGCCCTCCAGGCCGGTGCGGCGGGCGAGGTTCTCATAGGCGACCTTGCGGTCCTGCAGGTAGGAGAGCTCGGCGGTGGTCAGCGTGAACTCCTCCGACAACGCGATCGACTGGCTCGAGATCTCGATCGCCACCCGGCGGAAGGCGGCCTCGATCGACATGCCGGACTCGATGCAGATCAGCAGCAGGTCGAGCGCGTCGGGAAAAGCGCGCTTGATCGACAACTGGCGCTTGGAGATCGCATTGCTGAGGAACAGCATCGGCGCCTGCAGGCCGAGATAGGCCATGCCGACGCAGATGCCGATCTTGACCGGCATCGACTTCTGCAGATTGGCGATCACGAAGACGTACAGCACGGAGCCGACGAACAGCACCAGCGGTGTCACCATGCGCGCGAACAGGAAAGTGATGTAGGGCGCCTGGCCGCGGTAGCCCGCCATGATGAGCTTCTCGCGGGCCGCTTCCTGGGCGAGCCATTTGGTGAGGTTGAAATCCTCCACGACACGAGAGATGAGCTGCTTCGGCGTCTGCCGCAGCGAGACCTTCTCGCCGGCGTTCAACCGCTCGCGCTCACGCTGCTTGATCCGCTCGCGTTCGCTGGCGACCGCCTTCATGCGCTTGTTCAGGTTTTCGCCCGCGAACAGCGGCATGATCAGCGTATAGACGGTGGCCGTCGCCGCGATGGCGGCGAAGAACATCGTCATGAAGTGCGGGTCGTGCAGCTTGGTGACCAGAAAGTCGACCATGGTCCACCTCAGAAATCGAAATTGATCATCTTCTTCATGACCAGGATGCCCATCGACATCCAGATCACGCAGCCGACCAGCATCAGCTGGCCGGTCGGATGGGTCCAGAGCAGCGAGATGTAGTCGGGCGTGCTCAGATAGACCAGCAGCATCACGATCGGCGGCAGCGATCCGATGATGCCCGCGGAGGCCTTGGCTTCCATCGACATCGCCTGGATCTTCTCGCTCATCTTCTTGCGGTCGCGCAGCACCTTCGAGAGGTTGCCGAGAGCCTCGGAGAGATTGCCGCCCGACTTCTGCTGGATCGCGATGACGATGCCGAAGAAGTTGGCTTCCGGCAGCGGCATACGCTCATACAGCCGCGCACAGGCCTCGCCGAGCGGCATGCCGATCGCCTGGGTCTCGATGATCGCGAGGAACTCGCTGCGCAAGGGCTCCGGCGCATCGGCGGCGACGACCTTGATCGATTCGAACAGCGGCAGGCCCGCCTTGATGCCGCGCACGATCACGTCGACGGCGTCCGGCAATGCTGCCAGGAATTTCTTCTCGCGCCGCTTCTTGAGGTAGCCGAGGATCCAGCGCGGCAAACCGAGACCTGCAGCGAAGCCGAGCCCGAGCGCGCCGAGCGGGCCGCCACCGGCGAAGAAGGCGACCGCGCAGACGACGAAGCCGAGGACGCCGGAAACGATCCAGAACTTCTGCACGGTCCAGTCGAGCCCAGCCTGCGAAATCCGCATATTCAGCGGGACTTTGCTCTGCTTCTGGGCCTTCGCCTCGAGATCCTTCAGCGACGACTCGACCTGCTCGCGGCGCGAGCGCTGACTGCGTTCGGCCTGGCGGACCACCGGCTCGGACTTGGCGACGGTGCTGCGCCGCTGCTCGGCCTTCCGCTCACCCGACAGCAGGGGATAAAGGAACACCCAGGCGATGCCGCCGATGGCGGTGGCGGCGAGGAAGGCAAGGGCGAGAGCCTGAAGCTTCATGGGGTCTCTCCTCAGTCCTTGCTCGCGACTTCGGCGGCGTCGAGTGCAGCCGCAAGCCGCTTCTCTTCGCCGTAGTAGCGCGCACGCTCCCAGAACCGCGGCCGACCGATTCCGGTCGAGCGGTGGCGCCCGATGATCTTGCCGTTCGCGTCCTCGCCGATCATGTCGTAGAGGAAGATGTCCTGGGTGATGATGGTGTCGCCTTCCATGCCCATCACCTCGGTGATGTGCGTGATGCGGCGGGAGCCGTCGCGCAGGCGCGCCGCCTGGACGATGACGTCGATCGAGGCGCAGATCATCTCACGGATGGTCCGCGACGGCAGCGAGAAGCCGCCCATCGTGATCATGGATTCGCAGCGGGACAAGGCTTCGCGCGGGTTGTTGGCGTGCAGCGTGCCCATCGATCCGTCGTGACCGGTGTTCATGGCCTGCAGCAGGTCGAAGGCCTCGGGTCCGCGGACCTCGCCGACGATGATGCGTTCGGGTCGCATACGCAGGCAGTTTCTCACCAGCTCGCGCATCGTCACCTGGCCTTCGCCTTCGATGTTGGGCGGCCGGGTTTCGAGGCGCACCACGTGTGGCTGCTGCAGCTGGAGCTCGGCGGCGTCCTCGCAGGTGATGACGCGCTCGTCGTGATCGATATAGTTGGTCAGGCAGTTCAACAGCGTGGTCTTGCCCGAACCGGTACCGCCGGAGATCAGCACGTTGCAGCGGACGCGGCCGATGATCTGCAGGATTTCTGCGCCCTCCGGCGAGATCGCGCCGAACTTGACCAGCTGATCGAGGGTCAGCTTGTCCTTCTTGAACTTTCGAATGGTGAGCGCGGGGCCGTCGATCGCAAGCGGCGGAACGATGGCGTTGACGCGCGAGCCGTCGGCGAGACGCGCGTCGCAGATCGGCGAGGATTCGTCGACGCGGCGGCCGACCTGGCTGACGATGCGCTGGCAGATGTTCAGGAGCTGCTGGTTGTCGCGGAACCGGATGCCCGTGCGCTGGATCTTGCCGTTGACTTCGATAAAGACCGTACCGGCGCCGTTGACCATGATGTCGGCGATGTCGTCGCGCGACAGCAGCGGCTCCAGCGGGCCATAGCCGAGGACGTCGTTGCAGATATCGTCGAGCAGCTCTTCCTGCTCGGCGATCGACATCACGATATTCTTGATCGCGATGATCTCGTTGACGATGTCGCGGATTTCCTCGCGCGCGGATTCGCCGTCGAGCTTGGCCAGCTGAGCGAGATCGATCGCTTCGATCAGCGCCCCGAAGATCGTCGCCTTGACCTGATAGTAACTGTCCGAACGCCGGGCCTCGACAACCGGTGGCGGCGGCGGCGGAGCCTGCCGGGTCGGAGCCAGAGGTGGCGACGGCACGGCCGGAGACGCCGCGCGTGGTGCGGCCGGCGCCGGCTCGGGCGCTGGCGCAGCCGGCCTGAGGGTCCTGGTATCGTTGTCCAATCCGCTACGCTTACCAAACACGACTTAGAACTCCACGCGTGCCTACTTCGCCCTCAGCTTGTCCAGCAGAGGCGACAGGAAGGAGCCTTTCGGCTTCTTGGTCTCGCTGCGGCCGGTGAGCCGCTGCGCAATCTGGAGAAACATCTCCGTCGTCCGATGACTGGGAGACATTTCCGCAATCATCTGGCCGTTGTTGGCGGCGGCGCCGAAGATCTGCGGCTCGAACGGGATCGTGGCGATCGGCGGGCTTTCGATCGCCTTGGCGAACTCGCTCGCATTGATCTCGGGCCGCTTGGGAACGCCGACCTGGTTCAGGCAGTAGAGCGGCATGCGATCGTTCGGCCGAGCGGCCTTGAGGAGATCGAACATGTTCTTGGTGTTGCGCAGCGAGGCGAGATCCGGCGCCGCCACGATCAGGATGTCGTCCGCGGAGATCAGCGCCCGCTTGGTCCAGCCTGCCCATTGATGCGGAACGTCGAGCACGATGCAGGGCATCGAGGCCCGCAGCGTGTCGAAGACCGCATCGAATGCCTCGGCGCCGAAATCGTAGACCCGGTCGAGCGTCGCGGGCGCGGCCAGCAGGCTCAGATGATCGGTGCATTTCGACAACAGCCGGTCCATGAAGGCGATGTCGATCCGGTCCGGCGAGAACACCGCGTCCGCGATGCCCTGCGCGGGATCCTGGTTGTAGTCGAGGCCGGCGGTGCCGAACGCCAAATCAAGGTCGGCCACGACGGAATCCATCGACAGGTTGCGCGCGATCGCCCAGGCGATGTTATGGGCGAGGGTCGAAGCTCCGACGCCACCCTTGGCGCCGACGACGGCAATGATGCGCCCGACGGCCTTGGCCTCTGGCGCCGAGAACAGGTTGCAGATCGAGCGGACGACGTCGATCGGCGTCACCGGCGACAGCACATAGTCGCTGACGCCGCGCCGCACCAGCTCGCGATACAGCGTGACGTCGTTGACGCGGCCGATCACGACGACGCGCGTGCCCGGGTCGCAAACCGTGGCGAGCTGATCCAGGCCTGCCAGGATGTCGGTGCGCGCATCCGTCTCCAGGATGATGACGTTCGGGGTCGGTGCCGACCGGTAGGCCTCGATCGCCGCCGCCATGCCGCCCATCTGAACCTTCAGATGCGCCTTGCCGAGGCGCCGGTCCTCACCGGCGGCCTGAACCGTCGCGGCGGTTTCCACCGTCTCACAGAACGCCTGCACGGACACGCGCGGCGCGGGCGCGATGTGATCGTCGGCCGGCGGCGGCACGACGTCAGGCTGCTCCTCTTGGGTCTGTCGGGCGTAGCTGATCATTTGCCTGTGTCGCTGAGTTTGGCCTTGTCGGCCTCTGGATACGTGATCGCGGTTGATTGTCCCTTGCGATATTTGTCGAACAACGCCGTGCGCCGGGTGGTATAGGACGGCGTTTCGGATCGCGGCTGCACGAGATCAGACGGGTTTGCGACCATTGCCGCCATGTTGCGCTGGTAGGCGCAGCCGTAGTTCCAGTCAGGCTTGTTGTCGAACCAGTTCTTGTTCTTGATCGACGGCCCGAGGTCGTCCGGCCAGACGCCGCAGGGCCCGACCGTGGCCGACATTTTAGGATAGCTCAGCCGGATCGCGGCCATCTGGCGCGGGTCCTTCGGCTGATAATTGCGTACGGTGATGCCGTGCGGCGGAACGCCGGCGGCGGCAAGCAGGGAGTGGATCTCCCGCATCGAGTCGGCGGCCGCCCGTGCATTGGGGGTGCCGCTCGGCACGTCGGCGCTGATCGCGCCCGTGCCTTGGCGAATCCAGCCCTGGGCCAGTCCCATCACGTCGGCGCGCTGCTCGGCGGTCAGGCCGCCACGGCCCTGGCCGACGAAGACCACCAGGGAGTCCGGGGCCTCCTGGATCGCAATCGGGTGGCGCAGCCGGTAGTCGTCCGGGATGCTCGCCGTGGTGGCAGCGTCTCTGGTGTAGTTGCAGGCGCCGAGCAGGGCTGCGGCTCCGGCGAGCGCTGCGGCAAGGGGCAGGCGGCGGTATCGAGCGGGGCTGGATGTGATGGTCATCGTTGCAGGTCCTTGTCCCGGCTCAGTCCGTGATGAAGCCATAGGTGCCGCGATAGTTGCGTCCGGGTTCGGCCCGGCCGGGTACGCCGTAGATGCGGTTGATGCTGCCCAGGAGATCGGCCTGGGGGTCGGACGCGGCCGCGAAGCCGTCGTCTGGGCGGGAGAGATCCTTCTGTGCCACGGCGCGGACGACGAACGGCGTCACCAGAACCATCAATTCGGTCTGGTTGTTGACGTAGTCGCGGCTGCGGAACAGCGCGCCGAGGACCGGCAGCTGCATCAGGCCCGGCATGCCGCTGATCGCCTGCTTGGTCTGCTGCTGGATCAGGCCGGCCATCGCCATGGCGCCGCCGGAGGGAATTTCCAGCGTGGTCTCGGCGCGCCGGGTCTTGATCGAAGGAACCGTCAACGAGTTGACCGTCGTCGAGCTGACGGCTTGCGACAGCGTGATCGAGTTCTCGTTTGAGAGCTCCGAGACCTCGGTCATCACCCGCATCGAGATCCGGCCCTCGCTGAGCACGACGGGCGTGAAGTTGAGCGAGATGCCGAACTTCTTGAAGCTGATCTGCGTCGTACAGACATGGGTCGTCGGATCGCAGGAGTAGCCGGCAGGAACCGGAAACTCGCCGCCGGCGATGAAGGTCGCGGACTCGCCCGAGATGGCGGTCAGATTGGGTTCCGCGAGGGTACGGATCACGCCCGCGTTCTCCATCGCGCGCAGCGTCGCCTGCACCGTCGGGGCCGCTCCGAACGCTGCGCTCACGGCATTGTTCGAGACCAGATTGCTGCCATAGGCCGTGAACGGATTGGAGTTGGCGAATTTGACGACGGCCGTTCCATAGTTGAGCTGGCCGGAGAGATCGATGCCGAGCTGCTTGACGATCGAGCGCTGCACCTCGGCGACCGTCACCTTCAGCATGACCTGGTCGCGGCCGCGCACGGTGATCGAGTTGACGACCTTGTCGGCGCCGCCGGCGAGCCGGGCGGCGAGTTCGCCGGCCTGCTGGGCTTCGATCTGGCTCGACGCCGAGCCGGTCAGCACGATGCTGTCGGCGAGGCCTTCGATCTGGATATCGGCATTCGGCAGCAACTGCTTCAGCGCCGCCCGCGCGCCGTTCAGGTCGCGCTTGACCGCGATGTCGTAGGCCGCGATCTGCTGGCCCTGCGCGTCGAAGAAGACGATATTGGTCTGGCCGATCGCCGCACCGATGATGTAAGCGCGCTGGGCGGAGCGCACGACGGCATTCGCGATCTTCGGATCGGCGACGAGAACGTCCTTGATGTCGCGCGGCAGATCGATGACGACGGACTTGCCGATGCCGAGCGCAAGGAAGCGTGCATTGATCTGGCCGTCCGCGGCGGCTGCGGTCGCCGGGCGGTAGTCTGCCGCGATCACCGGCGCGATCGCCGGATTGAGGGTCAGCGCAGCGGCGGCCGAAAACGACAGCGCGCGGACCAACAGGGTCCGCATCTTCCGCTGATTTTCGCTGCAGGTCATCTTGGTGGTCCTCTTGCTCACTTCTGCGTCGTCATCGTGCTGGGAATGCCGAAGCGGACGACGGCAACGCTGTCGCTGCGCTTGCGGCTGGTCTCGTCCGTGCGGTGCTCGGCCACGTTGACGTCGGCGATGCTGCGGAGCGCCAGGGACAGCGTTCCGGTTTGACGGGCACGCGCGAGCGTCTCGGCCTGTTCCGGCTTCAGCTCCAGCGTGACGGTCTTGCCGACCACCGTGGTCTGGCCGTCTTTTTCCTTCGGAGCCTGATCGATCGCCAGCACGCGGATGTTCGACAGGATGATATCGGAGCTGACGACGTCGCCCGCGTTGGGCTGATCCGGATTGCGCTCGCGCTTGGACAGGATCACGTCGACGCGGTCGTTCGGCAGGATGAAGCCGCCGGCGCCGGTCTCCGGAGAAATCTCGGTGGAAACGGCGCGCATGCCGGCCGGCAGGATCGCGGCCATGAAGCCCGAGCCGTCGGCCTTGACGAGCTTCTGTTCGCGGATGGGCTCGCCGGCAATGAACGGAGCCCGCGCGATCGTGCCCGTTATCTGCGTCTGTCCTTCGGGCCGCTCGCTGCGCCGGATGAAGCTGGAGCTGGCCGTGGCCGCCGGCCAGCTCTGCCACTGCAGATCTTCGGGCTTGAGCGATTGGCCGAGGGCGATGTCGCCCTTGGCGACGAGAACGTCGACGGTGGGCATCTGCGGCGCGGGCGCGGCAACTTGAGCCGGCCGGTCGTCGGACCCGCTCGCGAGATATGCGGCCACGCCGCCAGCGCCTACAGCGATGGTCAGAACCACAATGCGTGCGGTATTCATACGCTTCACTTTCCACATGACGCCGCGACGTTTCCGCCGCCGTGATGGGAGTTGAGCAGTTATTCGTCAAAGCATGGTTAATGAGGCGTATCTAAATCGCCTTAACACCGCGTTGACACGGTGCTTTCAGAGCAATGCAAGACGCGCAGCGTCGATCGCCTTCACCCAATCGGTCTCCGGATAGACCATCAGAGCGCCCAGGGCGAGCGCGATGCCATAGGGCACGCCGCTCTCCTTGGCGTGCAGGCGTGCAAGCCAGGGTTGCCCCGCCAGCATGTAGGGCAACGGCCATTGCCGGAACTGCATGAGGGCGAGAGTGAGCACGCCGCCGAAGATCGAGGCGTACAACAGGTAGTTCATCAGGTGGGCGAAGCCGAACCACAGCGCGGCGGCGGATGCGACCTTGGCGTCACCGCCGCCGATCCAGCCGAATGCAAAGCAGGTGAAAGCAATCACCAGCAGGGTCGCGCCGGCGCCGAGGTGCATCAGCATGTCAGCCATGCTCATGCCGCTCAGCGGCGCCAGAACCAGAAAGCCGGCGACGAGCGCAAGGGAGACCCGGTTCGAAATGGTCATCGTGAACAAATCGCTCGCCGCGGCAAAGGCCATCAGGGCCGGAAACAGCAGAAGGCGCGCGAGATCGAGGGTCATGGGCTCTCAATGGCATCGACGCGGCGCGTGGGTGCGCCGCTGCGCCAGAGTCTAGCTGCAAGAAATAAACGATCGGGAAACAGCCGGAATGGCCGGTTGGCTGTCGATCTCACCAGACGCTGACGATGCGGGCCGCGAGAGCGAGGATGGACAGGCCGAGGCCGCCGCAGATCCAACGCAAGGCGACGTCGGCCGCCCTGGGCGGGGGCCGGGACGCGGCTGCGGACAAAACGTGGTTACGCATCACTGAACGCCGCGAAGCTGAATGTGGAAATGATAAAGGCCCCGGATGTCCGGGGCCTTCTTTGCTCGGCCGTGACGACCGCTTACTTCAGCGAGGTGTTGATCGCGCCGAACTTGGAGCTCAGGCTGGAGCCGAGACCGTTCACCGCGGCAATGATCGCGAGCGAGATGCCGGCGGCGATCAGACCGTATTCGATCGCGGTCGCGCCGGATTCATCCTTCACGAAGCGAGCAAGAAGATTCTTCATAGGTAACTCCATGTACACGTGGCTGGTCGAACAAACTCTGGTCGTTGCGGCGTTCTCAGCACCGTGACCATGCGGCCACCCTAGGGGGCAGGAATTTCGGCGTAGTTAATTCGGTCGCCGAAACACGGCGACAAATGGCTGTTATTGTGCAGAGTAAACATAGGATGAAGCGCGGCGCGATCATTCGAAATGATGCATGGTCGCGCCGCGGTCGGTCTCGTTGAAAAGATGAGCGCAGGGTTTCGGCGATCATGCCCGACCGGTCCATCGCGGGGCCTGCTCCGCATTCCGCACTATATGCATATGGCCGTGTCGACCTGGCTGGCGGAGCATGTGGCTCGATGTCGATCGCGCTGGGCCGATAGGCAGAGCGGTTTTGCCGGCGCCGAGGTTCACGGCTCCTTAAGCGCCAAGGAGTACCCCTCGGAACAGTTCATGAGATGAGGAATGTGATGTCCGGTCTGCCATGGGAAGTCGCGCTGATGCTCGGCCAGACCATCGAGAAGGTGTTGCCGATCACCTTGGTGCTGGCGGTGGTGTTCTCGGTGCTCAGTCACTTCTGGGCCTGCAATCCCGGCAAGCCGTGGTGGCAGAAGCGCGAGCTCGTCACCGACGTGGTCTACTGGTTCTTCGTGCCGGTGTTCGCCCGGGTGCTCCGCATCGGCTTTCTCGTGCTCGGCGCCAGCGTTCTCTTCAAGATCCGCGACGCCGACGAGTTGATCGCCTTCTATGAGAACGGGCACGGCCCGCTGGCGCAGCTTCCCGAATGGCTGCAGGGGATGCTCTTCCTCGTGCTCTCCGACTTCATGCTGTACTGGACGCATCGTCTGTTCCATGGCGGCGAGTTCTGGAAATACCACGCGGTTCACCACTCGTCGGAGGATCTGGAGTGGATTTCGGCTGCCCGCTTCCATCCGATCAACTTGATCCTCGGCACGATCGCGGTCGACGTCATCCTCTTGATGGCCGGCATCTCGCCCAATGTCATGATCTGGGTCGGACCATTCACCACGTTCCATTCGGCCTTCGTGCACGCCAATCTCAACTGGACGCTGGGCCCGCTGAAATATGTCCTCGCCACGCCCATCTTCCACCGCTGGCACCACACGTCGATGGAGCAGGGCGGCAATACCAACTTCGCCGGCACGTTCCCGATCTGGGACATCCTGTTCGGCACGTTCCGGATGCCGGCGGGGCAGTTGCCCATGGCCTACGGCAAGGACGAGGCGACGATGCCCGGTGAGTTCGGCGGCCAGCTCGCGTTTCCGTTCCGGCGATGAGGGGTTTTGCAACCGCCCCAGACCAAATGGCGACGTTTGCAGATCATTCACCAATTGAGCGCAGATTTGCCGCGTCGGGCGCCGTCACCGCTGCGTATCGCTTGAGACGGCTCGTCAATGTCCCGGGGTTTGAGTATGTCGTTCTGTGTATCGCGTCGTCCTAGTGTTTCCTTCGCATTGCGGGCAGCTGTCGCCGCGGTGCTGCTGTGGCCGGCTGCCGCCTTGGCGGAGCCTGATCCCGCCATCGCCGTGAATGTCGACCAGGCCAAGCTGGTCAAGCTGCCCGACCGGGTCGCGACCCTCGTCGTCGGCAATCCGATGATCGCCGATGTGACCTTGCAGAGCGGCGGCATCATCGTCGTCACCGGCAAGAGCTATGGCGCCACCAACTTCATTGCGATGGATCGTGGCGGACAGGTGCTGATCGATCGCCAGATCCAGGTCGCCGGGCCCACCGACCAGCTCGTGACGGTGTATCGCGGCGTCGACCGTGAGACCTATAGCTGCATGCCGATCTGCCAGCGCCGGGTGACCTTGGGCGACGGCGACAACTACTTCAAATCGGTGCTCGACCAGGCTGGAACGATGTCCAGCACGGCGAGCGGTAACGCGGCGGCGGCCTCGAAGACCAACTGAGCGCTGGCCTTGCCACGCCTGCCCGGGTCGATGGCAGCGCCTGACCGCCTCTCCACGCGTGTCCGCGCCGACGATGCGGCGAGCCTTGCCGCTGGTGCTGCGGCTGGGTCGCCCGATTCGTTTGGTTTCTCGTTTGGTTTCGATGATCGGATCGGGCGGTGACGCGCTGTCTCGAAGGGCTGGCTGCGTGCGAACCCCCAAGCACGGTTAGCGGGACGTTGATGCGGCAGGCCATACTGTCCGCATCGTGGGAAACCCTTTCCCAAGGAGTTTCCGCTATTCCTTTCGCTCAGATTGATGTGCCTTTCCAGTCCGGATGAACCCATGCAAGCCCCCGTCTCCTCGACCGCTTCGATGCGCCGGATGCTGCGCCGCTTCCGACGCAACCGGCGGGCGTCGGCCGCGCTCGAATTCGCGCTGGTCGCGCCGGTCTTCTTCGCGCTGCTGTTCGCGATCATCGAAACGGCGCTGATGTTCTTTGCCGGGCAGGTGCTCGAGACGATCACGCAGGACTCGGCGCGCATGATCCTGACCGGACAGGCGCAACAGGGCGCCTATACGCAGGCGCAGTTCGCGAGCTACGTCTGCACCCAGGTTCCCGCGCTGTTCGACTGCAACAAGATCTATATCGACGTGAAGAGCTACTCCTCGTTCGGGAGCGTCTCGATCAGCAACCAGATCGACAACAGCGGCAACTTCGTCAACAACATGACCTACAGCCCGGGTGCCGCCGGAGACATCGTCGTCGTCAGGCTGTTCTATCAATGGCCGATCTTCGTGACGGGGCTCGGCTACAACATCGCCAACCTGAGCGGCAGCAAGCGGCTGCTGGTGGGCACGGCCGCATTCAAGAACGAGCCGTATTCATAAACACGGCTCTCACGACAAGGCTCTCGCGAGCTCCTTCAGAGGGACACCAGGAATTCATCATGCCGTTGGGAAGAATGCCGGGTATGTCTTCGAGCCTGCACCTGTGGCGTCGCATCGACGCCTTTGTCGCCGATCGACGCGGTGTCGCGGCCACCGAATTCGCATTCATCGTGCCGCTGATGCTGGTGATGTTCTTCGGCACGGTCGAATTCTGCTCGGCGATCGCCGTCGACCGCAAGGTCACCTTGATGGCGCGAACCCTGTCGGATCTGACATCGCAATCGACCACGGTCGGCGATAGCGACATGTCGAACTTCTTCGCCGCCTCGACCGGCATCATGTACCCCTATTCCACCACGCCGGTGAATGCGACGATCACCGAGCTCTATGTCGATCCCACCACCAAGCAGGCGACGGTGAAGTGGAGCAAGGGGTCGACACCGCGAACCGTCGGCATGACGGTCGGCGTGCCGGCTGAATTGCTGGTGTCCGGCACCTATCTGATCTTCAGCGAGGTGAACTACCAGTACGTTCCGACGATCGGCTACGTCATGGGCAAGACGGGCGTCAATCTCAGCGACGTCGCCTATACCCGCCCGCGGCAGTCGACCTGTGTGATGTATAGCCCGGCGACCTACTGCTGAGGTGAGGGCTGCCGCAACGGAGCCCGCCCGCGCCGGGGCTGCGGTCGCACGCGCCTGCGAACCGGCGCGACATGCGGTCTTTCGGGCGAGCGGAGCGCGGCGATGGGCATTCAGGCAGCGAAAAGCAGGCAATAAAAAAGGCCGCGCAAGGCGGCCTTTCGTTGTCCAGGCGGGCAATCGCGCAGGCGATTACCCTGGCGTCGCTCAATTGGCGGCGCGGAGATTATCGGCCGACGACTTGCCCGAACGGCGGTCCGCCACGATCTCGTAGGAGATCTTCTGGCCTTCGCGCAGCGTGCCGAGACCAGCGCGCTCGACGGCGCTGATGTGCACGAACACGTCGTTGCCGCCGTCATCCGGCTGAATGAAGCCATAGCCCTTGGTTGCGTTAAACCACTTCACGGTTCCCATGCTCACGGGGGTAGTTCCCTTCTCAGATATCAAATGCGTAACCCAGATTCCTGGGCTGGTTAGATCGAATTTTTGGAAGGGTCGTCAGCGTCTGAACCGGCTGTACCGGTAATAGCTAATCTCGTCCGGCCGAAAATCGATTGCGGGATATACTATTGGAAATGCCCGCGCAAAACAATCCTGAGCTGCGCGAGGGCGCATGATTTTTTGACGCGCCGGCTCGAGGCCGACGCGCTGAATTGTCGCTGATTGCGCAAGAGTTGATCAATTCGCTGGGTTGGGCGGAACCATTGCTCCGCCCAAGGCTCTAGCGCCGCCGGAACTGGCCGCCGCGCTGCGCTGCGCCACGCGGAGGTCCGCCGGTCGAGCTGGGGCGCTCGTCCTTGTGGCGGAAGATCAGCCGGCCCTTTTCCAGATCATAGGGCGACATCTCGACGGTCACGCGGTCTCCCGCGAGCGTCTTGATGCGATTCTTTTTCATCTTGCCGGCGGTGTAGGCGACGATTTCGTGCCCCGCATCGAGTTGTACCCGGTAGCGCGCGTCGGGAAGGATTTCGGTGACCAGCCCTTCGAACTGGATCAGCTCTTCCTTAGCCATGTCTCTCTCCAGATCGATAGACGTCTAGTTTGGCCGTTGGTTGCGGTTGTGAGCGTGGTTTTTGGGTCTGCCCTCGCGATGCAGGAAAGCAACGCCTTGAATCGACCCGGCCTTGCCGCCGCCTTGCGACGGCCGCTGGGGCTCCTGACGATTGCCTGGCAGAGGCGCCATCTTAGCATTGGAACGACGGCGACGGCGAGGGCCTTTTGCGGCGGTGCCACCCTCGTTGGTCCGCGCATTCTGCATGCCAGGACGGCCGCCACGCTGAGGCGGTTTGGCCGGTGCCGCGGCCTCGCGGAGGCCCGGCGTGCGGCGATCGTCGCGCGGCAGCGAGATCTTGATCAGCCGCTCGATGTCGCGAAGGTAGGACAGCTCGTCCGCTCCGGCGACGAGCGAAATCGCGATGCCTTCAGCGCCGGCGCGTGCCGTGCGGCCGATGCGGTGGACGTAGGTCTCCGGCACGTTGGGCAGGTCGAAATTCACGACATGGCTGACGCCGTCGACGTCGATGCCGCGGGCCGCGATGTCGGTTGCGACCAGGGTTCGGATCTCGCCGGTGCGGAACGCTGCGAGGGTGCGCTCGCGGTGGTTCTGTGACTTGTTGCCGTGAATCGCCTGGGCGGGGATGCCGGCCTTTTCCAGGCTCTTCACGACCTTGTCGGCACCGTGCTTGGTACGGGTGAACACCAGCGCGCGGTTGACCGGCTCCTGCTTGAGCAACTGAGCCAGAAGGTTCGGCTTGGCCGAGTGGTCGACGTGGATCACGCGCTGGGCAATGCGCTCGACCGTCGAGGAAACGGGGGTCACCGCGACCCGCGCGGGGTCGCGCAGCATGGCGTCCGCGAGCTCGGCGATGTCCTTCGGCATGGTGGCCGAGAAGAACAGCGTCTGCCGCTTGATCGGCAGCTTGGCGACGATCTTCCGGATGTCGTTGATGAAGCCCATGTCGAGCATGCGGTCGGCTTCGTCGAGCACCAGGAACTCGACCTGGTTCAGCTTCACGGCGTTGCCCTGGACGAGGTCGAGCAGCCGGCCAGGCGTGGCGACCAGCACCTCGAGGCCCGGCATGAGCGCGCGGACCTGGCGTCCCATCGGCACGCCGCCGATCGCGAGCGCCGAGGTCAGGCGGATGTGGCGGCCATAGGTGTTGAAGCTGTCGAGGATCTGGCCGGACAGTTCGCGGGTCGGGCTCAGAACGAGCACGCGCGCCGTCTTCGGCTGCGGCTTGATCCGGTTCTGCAGCAGGCGGTGCAGGATCGGCAGGGCGAACGAGGCGGTCTTGCCGGTTCCCGTCTGGGCGATGCCGATCACGTCGCGGCCTTCGAGGGCGAGCGGGATGGTCTGTGCCTGGATCGGGGTGGGGGTGGTGTAGTTCTCTTCCTTCAGCGCGCGCGTCAGCGCGTCGGCGAGGTTAAAATCCTGAAAGGATGTCAAAAGATTGGGCTTTCCATAAGAGGATGAGGCCCGTGTCGGCAGCCAGCCGGACGCGGGTGGGTGGTTGAAGAGACACCCGCGTGTTTGGAGCGTCGAGATTGGATGGGTGAGAATGCGAAGCCAGAAGCTCTGAACGAGCTAAAGAACACGCGGCTTGCAAAGATCCGGCCGATTCGCCTCGATCTATCAGATATATGGAACAGACTGGCGGCACTTTCAAGGCCGGTGCGCAACGGATCGGCGATTGAGCCGGTACTCTGCTGCTTTAATTTTAGCCATTCAAAACAAAGTGCATAAATCGTGTGCTCGATGCCAGCCGAATGATCACCGTGCCTGCCTAAACCGGCGGCACGAGATTGCGACCTTCCGTCGCGATTGGCCCAAGTTCCAGATTGGGATCAATGGCTTACGAGATGTGAACGGCATGGCATGCTTCTTGCGATTCTTCCGCCGCAGACCGCCGGCCGCCTTGGCTGTGAAGCACGTCTGCGTCAGGGAGATATTACCTCATGCTTACTCGACTCACTCAGGAATTAACGGCGCCATTCAGCCGCCGTCGCTGGCTGGCTGCTGCTGCCGGCCTGGCGCTCGGCGTCGCCGGCTTCGGCCCGGCCATGGCTGCCGACGACACCATCAAGATTGGTGTTCTGCATTCTCTGTCCGGCACCATGGCCATCAGCGAAACCACGCTGAAGGATACGATCCTGTTTCTGATCGACGAACAGAACAAGAAGGGCGGCGTGCTCGGCAAGAAGCTCGAGGCCGTCGTCGTCGATCCCGCGTCGAACTGGCCGCTGTTCGCCGAGAAGGCGCGCGAGCTGATCACCAAGAACAAGGTCGCGGTCGTGTTCGGCTGCTGGACCTCGGTGTCGCGCAAGTCGGTGCTGCCGGTGTTCAAGGAACTCAACAGCATCCTGTTCTACCCGGTCCAGTACGAGGGCGAGGAGAGCGAGCGCAACGTGTTCTACACCGGTGCGGCGCCGAACCAGCAGGCGATCCCGGCGGTCGACTACCTGATGAAGGAAGAGAAGGTGAAGCGTTGGGTGCTGGCCGGCACCGACTACGTCTATCCGCGCACCACCAACAAGATCCTGGAAGCCTACCTGAAGTCGAAGGGCGTGGCTCAGGACGACATCATGATCAACTACACGCCGTTCGGTCACTCCGACTGGCAGACGATCGTGGCCGACATCAAGAAGTTCGGTTCGGCCGGCAAGAAGACCGCGGTGGTCTCGACCATCAACGGCGACGCCAACGTTCCGTTCTACAAGGAGCTCGGCAACCAGGGCATCAAGGCCAAGGACATCCCGGTCGTCGCGTTCTCGGTGGGTGAGGAAGAGCTCGCCGGCATCGACACCAAGCCGCTGATCGGCCATCTCGCCGCCTGGAACTACTTCGAGTCGATCAAGACCCCGGCCAACGAGAAGTTCATCAAGGATTGGCAGGCCTATACCAAGAACCCGAAGCGCGTGACCAACGACCCGATGGAAGCGCACGTCATCGGCTTCAACATGTGGGTGAAGGCGGTCGAGAAGGTGAAGTCGACAGATGCGGACAAGGTCATCGACGCCCTCCCTGGCACCGAGGCCCCGAACCTGACCGGCGGCGTGTCGAAGATGCTGCCGAACCACCACATCACCAAGCCGGTGTTCATCGGCGAGATCAAGGGCGATGGCCAGTTCAGCGTCGTCTACAAGACCAAGGATCTCGTCCCGGGCGACGCCTGGTCGAAGGAGCTCGAGGGCTCCAAGGACCTGATCGGCGACTGGGTCGGCAAGAAGTGCGGCAACTTCAACGTCAAGACCAACAAGTGCCTGGGCTCGGGCAGTTGAGATCGATCTGACGTCCAAGTCACGACTGGAGAAGGCGGTGGATAGCGCCGCCTTCTCACTTCCTCCTGCCGGGGTTGTCCAGTGCCTGCAATTGTTCGCGCGATTCTTCGTCGCATTCTTCTTTCTATTGTCCTGATTGCCGTGGCCGCGCCTGCATTCGCGGCCAGCTTCGAAGAGTCCGTCGCCAAGTTCGCCAATGACGATTTCTCCGACACCGATGATGCGGTGGGCGAGATCGCCGTGTCGGGCAATCCGCTGGCCTATCCGATCATCAGCGCGCTGCAGGATGAGCGGCTGATGTTCGATGCCGACACCAAGAAGGTCTATGTCAAGCAGACCGACGGCAAGATCATCGATGCCGCCACCGGCGCCGCCGTCGACAGGCTGCCCGACAACGCCGCGGCGGTCAGCCTCAACAACCGCCTGCGCCGCAGCGTCGACGCCGCGTTGGGCGGCCTGACCCTGCTGTCGCCGGACGTGAACACGCGCCTGTCGGCCGCCAAGTCGGTGTTCAAATCGCATGACGAGGCGACGCTGCCGACGGTGGAAACGGCGCTCGCCAAGGAAGCCAATCGTTCGGTCAAGCAGGCGCTCGCCGAAGCCCGCGCCGCAATTCTCCTGTTCAAGTCCGATGCCAGCGAGGTCGACAAGCTCGAAGCGGTAGCCACCGTGAAGGCGCGCGGCGACCAGGAGGCGCTGGCGCTGCTCACCGAGATCAGCAGTGGCGATCAGCCCGCAAGCGTCGCCAAGGCCGCGGCAGGTGCCATCGCTTCGATCCAGAGCTCGCTCGCGATCTGGTCCGGCGTGCAGAATGCCTGGTACGGCCTGTCGCTCGGCTCGGTGCTGCTGCTGGCCGCCATCGGGCTTGCCATCACCTTCGGCGTCATGGGCGTCATCAACATGGCCCATGGCGAGATGGTGATGCTCGGCGCCTACACCACCTTCGTGGTCCAGGAGGTCATCCGCACCAGCTATCCGGCGCTGTTCGACTACTCGCTCTTGATTGCCGCGCCGCTCGCCTTCCTGGTGGCCGGAGCCATCGGCGTGCTGATCGAGCGCACCATCATCCGCTTCCTCTACGGGCGGCCGCTCGAGACGCTGCTCGCGACCTGGGGCCTCTCGCTCATCCTGCAGCAGGCGGTGCGCTCCGCGTTTGGCCCGACCAACCGCGAGGTCGGCAATCCCTCCTGGATGAGCGGTGCGTTCGAGCTCGGCCAGATCACCATCACCTATAACCGGCTCTGGATCCTCTGCTTCACGATGGCCGTGTTCGCGATCCTGCTCGCGATGCTGCGCTACACCGCGCTCGGTCTGGAAATGCGCGCCGTGACGCAGAACCGGCGCATGGCGGCGTCGATGGGCATCGCCACCTCGCGCGTCGATGCGCTGACCTTCGGGCTGGGGTCGGGCATCGCCGGCATCGCCGGCGTGGCGCTGTCGCAGATCGACAATGTCAGCCCCAACCTCGGCCAGAGCTACATCATCGATTCCTTCATGGTCGTGGTGTTCGGCGGGGTCGGCAATCTCTGGGGCACCCTGGTCGGCGCCTTCACGCTCGGCATCGCCAACAAGTTCCTGGAGCCGGTGGCAGGCGCCGTGCTCGGCAAGATCGCGATCCTGGTCCTGATCATCCTGTTCATTCAGAAGCGCCCGCGCGGCCTGTTCGCGCTCAAGGGCCGGGCGGTGGAAGCATGATGCCGCATATGCTGACGAGGTCGCTGGACCGCGCCGCGACCATCTTCGTGCTGATCGTTGCCGCCTGCGGCATCCTGATCCCGCTGTCCAACCTGCTGCTGCCGGCCGGCTCGGCGCTGCAGGTGCCGACCTATCTGGTCGCGCTGTGGGGCAAATATGTCTGCTACGCGATCCTGGCGCTCTCCATCGACCTGATCTGGGGCTATTGCGGCATCCTCTCGCTCGGTCACGGCGCGTTCTTCGCGCTCGGGGGCTACGCGATGGGCATGTATCTGATGCGCCAGATCGGCACCCGGGGCGTCTATGGCAATCCGATCCTGCCGGACTTCATGGTGTTCCTGAATTATTCCAAGCTGCCCTGGTACTGGCACGGCTTCGACATGTTCTGGTTCGCAGCTTTGATGGTGCTCGTGGTGCCCGGCCTGCTCGCCTTCTGCTTCGGCTGGCTCGCCTTCCGCTCGCGCGTCACCGGCGTGTATCTGTCGATCATCACCCAGGCGATGACCTACGCGCTGCTGCTCGCCTTCTTCCGCAATGATTTCGGCTTCGGCGGCAACAACGGCCTGACCGACTTCAAGGACATCCTCGGCTTCAACGTCCAGGCGGAAGGCACCCGCGCCGCGGTGTTCGCACTGAGCTGTCTCGCGCTCATTCTCGCGTTCCTGATCTGCCGGGCCGTCGTGTCGTCGAAACTCGGCAAGGTGCTGATCGCGATCCGCGACGCCGAGTCGCGGACGCGCTTCCTCGGCTATCGCGTCGAGTCCTACAAGCTGTTCGTGTTCACGCTGTCCGCATGCATGGCCGGCGTCGCCGGTGCGCTGTATGTCCCGCAGGTGGGCATCATTAATCCGAGCGAGTTCGCTCCGGGCAACTCGATCGAGGCCGTGATCTGGGTCGCAGTCGGCGGCCGCGGCACGCTGGTCGGCGCTGCGCTCGGCGCCGTCGTCGTGAACTACGCCAAGACGTTCTTCACCTCGGGCGTGCTGGCACCGTACTGGCTGTTCATGCTCGGCGCATTGTTCGTGCTCGTCACCCTGCTGCTGCCCAAGGGCATCATCGGCACGTTCAATACGTGGTGGGATCAACTCAGCACCAAGACGCCCAACGCCGAGAGCGCCGCCCGCGAGGACGGCGTCACCGAACCCAAGATGGCGGAGTGAGCGCATGAACGTGATGGATACCCGCGCGACGTCGTCGCTGCTCTATCTCGACGGCGTGCACGTCTCCTTCGACGGCTTCCACGCCATCAACAATCTCTCGCTGACGCTCGAGCCCGGCGAGATGCGCGCCATCATCGGCCCGAACGGCGCCGGCAAGACCACGATGATGGACATCATCACCGGCAAGACCAAGCCCGACGAGGGCACGGTGCTGTTCGACGGCAAGACGGATCTCACCCGCCTCGACGAGACCCGCATCGCCGAGCTCGGGATCGGCCGCAAGTTCCAGAAGCCGACGGTGTTCGAGAGCCAGTCGGTCGAGCACAATTTGCTGCTCGCCCTCAACGTCGACCACAGCGTCAAGGGCACGCTGTTCTGGCGCGGATCGAGAAGCGAAGCCGAGCAGATCGACAAGGTGCTCGAAACCGTGCGGCTCAAGGACCTCAGGCGCAAGCTCGCCGGCAGCCTGTCGCATGGCCAGAAGCAGTGGCTGGAGATCGGCATGCTCTTGGCGCAGGACCCGAAGCTCCTGCTGGTCGACGAGCCGGTGGCCGGCATGACGGACGTCGAGACGCATCAGACCGCCGAGCTGCTCAAGGAAATCAACAAGGATCATACCGTCATGGTCGTCGAGCACGACATGACCTTCGTTCGCGAGCTCGGCGTCAAGGTCACCTGCCTGCACGAGGGCACGGTGCTGGCCGAGGGCACCATCGATCAGGTGTCGTCGAACGAGCGGGTGATCGAGGTCTATCTGGGCCGTTAGTCGGCCGGCGAATAGCGAATGACGAGTAGCGAATAGGGCAAGGGACGATGACGCAGAGAATTCAATCTATTCGCCATTCGCCATTCGCCATTCGCCCATCAGCGGCCGGAGGTCGCTGATGCTCACCGTCGACAACATTAACCTCTATTACGGCGCCGCCCAGGCGCTGCGCGGCGTCTCGATCGCGGCGGAGCCCGGCAAGGTCACCTGCGTGCTCGGCCGCAACGGCGTCGGCAAGACCTCGCTGCTTCGGGCGCTGGTCGGGCAGTATCCGCTGGCCTCCGGCACCATCACCTTCGACGGCGCCGACATCACCCATCTCAAGCCCTATGAGCGGGCGCGCAAGGGCATCGGCTTCGTGCCGCAGGGCCGCGAGATCTTCCCGCTGCTGACGGTCGAGGAGAACCTCAAGACCGGCTTCGGCCCCCTGAAGCGCGCCGACCGCAGCATCCCCGATGACGTGTTCTCGCTGTTTCCGGTGCTCGAATCGATGCTCGGTCGGCGCGGCGGCGATCTCTCCGGCGGCCAGCAGCAGCAGCTCGCGATCGGCCGCGCCATGGTGATGAGGCCAAAGGTCCTGCTGCTGGACGAGCCGACCGAGGGCATCCAGCCCTCGATCATCAAGGACATCGGCCGGGCGATTTCGTATCTGCGCAATCTCGGCAACATCGCGATCGTGCTGGTCGAGCAGTATCTCGACTTTGCCTGCGAACTCGGCGACAACTTCGCGGTCATGGATCGCGGCGCGGTAAAATTTACCTGCACCCGCGCCAACCTCGATCCAGCCGAGATCAGCCGCCAGATGGCGCTCTGATCATCACGTAGCTTCTCGACGCGGACTCGCCCCGCGTCTGGTCCCAGGGGGAGGGGATCGATGCGGGCCGATCCCGCCAACGCCGCCGCCGACATCTTCGAGGCCAACCGCGCCCGCGGCGCGGTGCGCTTCGACGTGCGGCTGCAGGACGGCATGACGCGGCGTCATCATCTGCATGAATCCGGCTCGCTGCGGGTGCGCTTTCCCTCGCCCGAGGACGACGGCCTCTCGGCGATGTTCGTCAACACCGCCGGTGGCATCGCCGGCGGCGATCGTTTCGCAATCGAGGTCGCGGCCGGCGAAGGCAGCCGCGTGACGCTCTCGAGCGCCGCAGCGGAAAAGGTCTACCGCGCGGCCGGAAAGCCGGCGGACCTCGACATTGCGCTGACGGCCGCGGCGAACGCGCACATCTCCTGGCTGCCGCAGGAGACCATCCTGTTCGACCGCGCCCGTATCCATCGCCGGATCGACATCGACCTTGCCGATACCGCCTCCCTCCTGCTCTGCGAGATCGTCGTGTTCGGGCGCACAGCCATGGGGGAGACGATGCGGGAGGGCGAGTTCGTCGATCGCTGGCGGGTGCGGCGCGGCGGTAAGCTCGTGTTCGCCGAAACGATCCGCCTCGACGGCGACATCGGCGCAAAGCTTGCGCAGCCCGCCATCGCCAAGGGCGCCGCGGCGATCGGGACCGCGCTGATCGTGCCCGGGGACGCCGCGCTGGTCGAGCGCATCAGGGAGAGCCTGCTGGCCTTCCGGGGAGAGGCCGGGCTGTCGGCCTGGAATGGATTTGCAATGGCGCGCCTCTGTGCCCAAGATGCCGCGAGTCTGCGCGCCGACATGATGGCGGTGCTCGGCTGTGCTTCGAATAAACCGCTGCCGCGGCTGTGGCTCAACTAGACGTTTACAAACCGACGATTACCAGAAGACGATCACCAGAGAGTCCGCATGAACCTGTCTCCCCGCGAAAAGGACAAGCTCTTGATCTCGATGGCGGCCATCGTGGCCCGCCGCAGACTCGAGCGCGGCGTCAAGCTGAACCATCCCGAGGCGGTCGCGATCATCTCCGATTTCATCCTGGAAGGCGCGCGCGACGGCCGCACCGTGGCCGATTTGATGCAGGCCGGCGCCCAGGTCCTGACCCGCGACCAGGTGATGCTCGGCATCCCCGAGATGATCCATGACATCCAGGTCGAGGCGACGTTTCCGGACGGCACCAAGCTCGTCACGGTGCACGAGCCGATCCGGTGAAGCGAGCCCAACTCTTTCGGTCGTCATGCCCGGGCTTGACCCGGGCATCCACGCTGTTCGATCTGAATGGAAAAACGTGGATGGCCGGGACAAGCCCGGCCATGACGCAGTGGAAACCTGCGAGGTAAATCATGATCCCCGGCGAACTCTTCATTCAGGACGGCGACATCGAGCTCAATGCCGGCCGCAAGACCGTGACCCTTTCGGTTGCCAACACCGGCGACCGGCCGATCCAGGTCGGCTCGCACTACCACTTCTTCGAGACCAATCCGGCGCTGAAATTCGACCGGAAAAAAGCGCGCGGCATGCGCCTCGACATAGCGGCCGGCACGGCCGTGCGTTTCGAGCCAGGCCAGACCCGCGACGTGCACCTGGTCGCGCTCGCCGGCAAGCGCACCGTCTACGGCTTCCGCGGCGACGTCATGGGCAAGCTGTAGACGATGCTGACCGGATTACGCCTCGTCTCCGAAGCCGCCGAACTGGCGGCGCGCCGTCACGCCGGCCAGCAGCGCAAGGGCCGCGACGAGGAGCCTTACATCAATCATCTCGCCGAGGTCGCAAACATCCTGTCGGCGGTCTGCTACGGCGAGGACGCCGAGCTCGTCGCGGCCGGCTGGCTGCACGACACCATCGAGGACACCGACACCACCCACGACGAGCTGACGCAGCGCTTCGGCCCGCGCGTCGCCGGGCTGGTGGAGGAGGTCACCGACGACATGACCCTGCCGAAGAGCGAGCGGCGCGCGGTCCAGGTCATCGCGGCTCCCGGCAAATCGGCTGGTGCCAAGCAGATCAAGATCGCCGACAAGATCAGCAATATCCGCGCGCGCATCTTCTTCGAGCCGGACCTCGAGCAGCAGCTGGAGCTGCTGGAGTATCTCGGCTGGGCCGAGCAGGTCGTCGCCGGCTGCCGCGGCGTGAACGCGCGGCTCGATGCGCTGTTCGACGAGACGGTTGCCAACGCGCGGGGGACGCTGTGAGCGGTTCGCCAGCGTCTCGAAATCAAGACAAGCAGAGCTGAGTGGGGGCCATCGATGTCCGTCAAGATCAAGCGTTCCGTCTATGCCGACATGTTCGGCCCGACCACCGGCGACAAGGTCCGGCTCGCCGACACGGACCTGATCATCGAGGTCGAGAAGGACTTCACCACCTACGGCGAGGAGGTGAAGTTCGGCGGCGGCAAGGTGATCCGCGACGGCATGGGCCAGTCGCAGGCGACCAACAAGCAGGGCGCCGCCGACACGGTCATCACCAATGCGCTGATCGTGGATCACTGGGGTGTCGTGAAGGCCGACGTCGCGATCAAGGAAGGCATGATCTCTGCGATCGGCAAGGCCGGCAATCCGGACATCCAGCCCGGCGTGACCATCGTGATCGGCCCGGGCACCGACGTGATCGCAGGCGAGGGCAAGATCCTCACCGCCGGCGGCTTCGACAGCCACATCCACTTCATCTGCCCGCAGCAGATCGAGCACGCGCTGATGTCTGGCGTCACCTCGCTGCTCGGCGGCGGCACCGGCCCGTCGCACGGGACCTTCGCGACCACCTGCACGCCCGGCCCGTGGCACATCGGGCGGATGATGCAGTCGTTCGATGCCTTTCCGGTGAATCTCGGCATCTCCGGCAAGGGCAATGCGTCGCGCCCGGCCGCGCTGGTCGAGATGGTCAAGGCCGGCGCCTGTGCGCTGAAGCTGCACGAGGACTGGGGCACGACGCCGGCGGCGATCGACAATTGTCTCTCGGTCGCCGACGACTACGACGTCCAGGTGATGCTGCATTCGGACACGCTCAACGAATCCGGCTTCGTCGAGGACACCATCAAGGCCTTCAAGGGCCGCACCATCCACGCCTTCCACACCGAAGGCGCGGGCGGCGGTCATGCGCCCGATATCATCAAGGTTGCCGCCCTGAAGAACGTGCTGCCGTCGTCGACCAATCCGACGCGGCCGTTCACGCGCAACACCATCGACGAGCATTTGGACATGCTGATGGTCTGCCACCATCTCGATCCGTCGATCGCGGAGGACCTCGCTTTTGCCGAGAGCCGCATCCGCAAGGAGACGATCGCGGCGGAAGACATCCTGCACGATCTCGGCGCGCTCTCGATGATGTCATCGGATTCGCAGGCGATGGGCCGGCTCGGCGAGGTCATCATCCGGACGTGGCAGACCGCCGACAAGATGAAGAAGCAGCGCGGCGCGCTGCCGCAGGACAAGGGCAAGGACAACGACAATTTCCGCGTCAAGCGCTACATCGCCAAATACACGATCAACCCGGCGATCGCGCATGGCGTGTCGAAGCTGATCGGGTCGGTCGAAAAGGGCAAGCTCGCCGACCTCGTGCTGTGGTCGCCCGCCTTCTTCGGCGTCAAGCCGGACTGTGTCATCAAGGGCGGCACCATCGTCGCGGCGCCGATGGGCGATCCCAACGCCTCGATCCCGACGCCGCAGCCGGTGCACTACCAGCCGATGTTCGGCGCCTTCGGCAAGTCGCTGACGGCATCGTCCGTGATCTTCACCTCGAAGGCGGCCATCACCGGCGGGCTCGCCCGCAAGCTCGGCCTTTCGAAGAAGCTCTACGCGGTGCAGAACACCCGCGGCAGGATCTCGAAGAAGAGCATGATCCACAATGACGCGACACCCAACATCGAGGTCGATCCGGAGACCTATGAGGTGCGCGCCGACGGCGAGCTCCTGACCTGCGAGCCGGCCGAGGTGCTGCCCATGGCGCAGCGCTACTTCATGTACTAAGCTTCCGCCCGGTACCAGAACCAGAAAAGTACCGGGAGGACGTGTTCGTGATCTATGTCGTTGCCACCTTGACCATCAAGCCCGAAACCCGTGCGGAATTCATCGCCGCTGCGACCGCCTGCATTGCGGGGACCCGCAAAGAACCCGGCAATATCGCCTATGATTTGCATGAGAGCGTCACCGATCCGAGCAAGATGGTGTTCGTCGAGCAGTGGGAGAACGCCGAGGCCTTGGTGCCGCACCGCGCGACCGAGCACATGAAGACGTTCGGGCGCGTCGCGGTCAAATGCATGTCGGCCCCGCCGAAGATCGAGATCATCACGCCTGAGAAGGTCGATGTCCGCTGAGCGGAAAAAGAGAATGAGGGTTTCAGCATGATCCGCGCGACACGCGTGTTTGGGCAGCATCGTTGGAACGAGGCTGCCGCCGATTCCGTCCTGCTCGATTTCGACGACCGGCATCGGCGGCGGCTGGCCATGACCGGAACGCGCGGGTTGGAGTTCCTGCTCGACCTCGAGCACGCCACCGCACTGCGCGGTGGCGATGCGCTGGTGCTGGAGGACGGCCGGCTGATCGAGGTCGTCGCGGCGGCCGAGCCGCTGCTCGAGATCCGCGCCGCCGATCCGCATCACCTGGTGCGGCTGGCCTGGCACCTCGGCAACCGGCACCTGCCGACGCAGATCCTGGCCAAGAGCCTGCGCATCCGCCGCGACCACGTGATCGAGGCCATGGTCAAGGGTCTCGGCGCGCGTGTCATCGAGATCGAGGCGCCGTTCGATCCGGAAGGCGGTGCCTACGCCGAGCCGAGCCATGCGCACGGCCATGATGATCATGATCACCACGGCCACGATCATCATCACGATCATGCCGGGCACGATCATGCGCATCACGGCCACGACCACGGCCACGCGCATGATCATCACGTGCATGACGAGCACTGCGGCCATGACCATCACGATCACGGTCATTCCCATGCTCACGAGCACAAATGAGCCAGAGCTTCGGCCGGCCTCGATCAGCGCCGCGGATTCGGCCGCGCTGTATCGGCTGCTGACGTGGCTGTCGCCGGCGTTTCCGATCGGCGGCTTCTCCTATTCGAGCGGCATCGAATGGGCCGTCGAGGCGGGCGACATTGGCGATGCGGCGGGGCTGCGCGGCTGGCTTGCGACGATGCTGACCAATGGCTCCGGCTTCTGCGATGCGGCTTTCCTCGCGCACGCGTATCGCGCGGTCGAGCGGGACGACAGGACCAGCCTCCGCGAGGTGGCCGAGTTCGCGGCGGCTTTCGTACCGTCGCGCGAACGTCAGCTCGAAACCACCGCGCAGGGCCGTGCCTTCGTCGAGATCGCGCGGTCAGCTTGGAACAGCGCAGGTCTCGACGAGGCGGTGGCGCAATGCGAGACCATCGTCTACCCGGTCGCCGTGGGGCTGGTCGGCGCGCTTCATGGCGTTCCTCTGGCAGCCCTGCTGTACGGCTTTCTGCACGCGGTCACGTCGAACTGGATTTCCGCCGGCAGCCGTCTCGTACCGTTGGGGCAGACCGACAGCCAGCGCGTGCTCGCCGCATTGGAACCTGTCGTCGCCGCGACGGCGGACCGCGCTCTGCTCGCCTCGCTCGACGACATCGGCGGCGCAACATTCCGCGCCGATCTCGCAAGCCTTCATCACGAGACGCAATATACAAGGCTGTTTCGGTCGTGATGAAGCGGGGCAAGGGTTGCTCCGATCACGGCCCCGCGCGGTCGCGCGAACGATAGAAGGGTAGATGACATGGCATCGTCTCACGGTCCGCTCCGCGTCGGCGTCGGTGGCCCAGTCGGGTCCGGCAAGACTGCGCTGATGGATCTCCTGTGCAAATCGATGCGGGAGAACTACGACATCGCCGCGATCACCAACGACATCTACACCAAGTGGGACGCGGAGTTTCTCGTTCGCTCGGGATCGCTGACCCCGGATCGTATTGCCGGCGTGGAGACCGGCGGCTGTCCGCACACCGCGATCCGCGAGGACGCGTCCATGAACCTCGCAGCCGTGGCCGACATGCGCGCGAAGTTTCCTGGGCTCGACTTGGTGTTGATCGAATCCGGCGGCGACAACCTCGCGGCAACGTTCTCGCCGGAACTGGCCGACATCACGATCTATGTCATTGACGTTGCGGCGGGCGACAAGATCCCGTCAAAGGGCGGGCCGGGTATCACCCGCTCCGACCTTCTGGTGATCAACAAGATTGACTTGGCGCCCCATGTGGGCGCTTCTCTGGAGAAGATGGAGACGGATGCCAAGCGCATGCGCGGCGCACGGCCCTTCGTCATGACCAACCTGAAGAAGAGCCAGGGGCTTGATCGGATCATCGGCTTCATCGAAGGCAAGGGTGGTCTCAAGCCGTCGGCGTGAGCGCGGGGACTGATCTGCGTCGCACCGTTCTTCGTTGCGCGAGGTATCTGCTGCAATGGCAGACGCAAAAAAGCCTCAACCGGCCGGAACAACTTGAGCCCCTGGGTGTTGCCTCGGCCCGGGGTGCGCCTTGCTCAAGGCGTCTCGGCGGCCGATGGACGGCCGGTATCCTGGGATCGCTTTCCGCTGATCGCTCCGATCGCTCCCGTCGCCCCGAGGTGCGTCCTTGAGTTGCAGGCCCGGTTATTGGATGACTCGTCTCCTTCGCCACCAACCCTTTACCTCAGAGTAAACGAGTGCTCCGGCTGGGTGTCATCATCGGCTTGATCGCGCTGCTCGGGACGGCGCTATCCGGCTTGGCTGCCTACCGCGTACACGACCAGGAGCTGGCGCTCGATCGCATTGCGCTGGCTCGCGCCATCGACGTCCATGCCAGCCTGGTGCAGGACCGGCTGACCGAACGTGAGCTGCTGGCCCGGGTGGCCTCCGGGCTGTTCCGCGCTCCCTCCGTGATCAAGGCCAATATGCTGGAGCCGCTGCGATCGTCGATCTACGCGTTCAAGACCGACTTCGTGGTGGCGTCGTGGATCGCACGGCTGCGGCCGGATGAGTTTTCCATTGCGCAAGCCGAGCTGCGCCAGGCCGGCTTCCCGAATCCGACCATTCGCAATTTCGATGACACGCCGCTGGGGCCGAACGTCGATCGTCCGTTGGACGTTCTGATGGATCTCGAGCCACGCAATGCCGAGACCTCCAAGCTTCCCGGTATTGCCCTCGACCGGCAGCCGATTGTCGGACCGATGCTCGCGCGGGCCATGGCTGAGGGCAAGCCGGTTGCGTCCGATCCCACTCCGCTGGTGCGGAGCGATGGTCCGATCGGGATCGTGCTGGCAGCCCCGGTCGTCCCGCAAGGCGCCACTGCACCGGCGGGCTTCGTGACCTTTTCGTACGAGATCGGGCCGCTGCTGCTTACCAATGACGATCTGTCGTTGTTCTCGGTGGCGTTGAAGGACCCGCGCAACGCGTCGGACGAGCTGGTTGCCAATGATCAGGGGGCGGTGACGAGCCGGACCCGCGGGCCGGACGATCCTGCTCCGTCGTCGACCCGCACCGTGGCCTTCGGCAATCACGACTGGTCGTTGGTCTATTACGCCAAGAGCAATGCGGTCCGGCGTGCGCAACAGACCGCGGCGATCGTCGGCGTCATCGGGATGGCGCTCACCGGCATCATCTGCGGCCTGTTCGGCTACGTCGCCTACAACAATCTGCGCCTGAGTCGCGAAATCCAGGTGCGGATCGGCTTCGAGCGCCGACTGACCGCGGTCATCGACGAGCTGAACCACCGGGTCAAGAACATCCTGGCGGTGATCCAGTCCATCGTGACGCGAACGCTGCGTCATGGCAGCGACATGGACGTCGCGCGCGAGCTGCTGATCGGGCGGATCCATGCGATGTCGAACGTCGTCACGCTGCTCAGCGAGAGCCAGTGGCAAGGCGTGCAGCTGCGCGGGCTGTTCGAAGCTCGCGCCATCCCGCATGCCGAGAGGATTGCGGTCAACGGACCCGACATCACCGTGAGCGCGCGTGCCGCGCAGAGCCTGTCGCTGCTGTTCTTCGAACTCGCCTCGCACTCGGACGAGGGCCTCTCGCTGGTGGGAAAGCACCCGCACATCACCGCCAGATGGGAGGTGACGGGCGAAGAGCCGAATGCCGTCTTCCACTTCCGTTGGGAGGAATTGAATACCAGTGAAGCGACGCGGCGGCCCGACAGCGATTTCGGACTGATCCTGCTCGATCGCGTTGCGCCGGAAGCACTCGGTGGCACGTCAAAACGCTTCTTCACCGAGGCGAGCTATGTCTATGAGCTGACCGCTCCGATGGAGACCGTCATCGACATGACCGAGCGCGATCGCACCGAGCAGTTCTCCGCGCCGGTGCATCCGCCGCGATAGCTCGCCGGGCTCGTCAGTGAACAGGATATCAAGGCGCACGATGCCCGGCGCAAGTGTTCAACAACAACAAGTTCAACAACAAGAAGAGGCGGCTCTTTCGGGAGCCGCCTCTTTGCTGGCTTGTTTGCGACGGCTTGGCTGATCAGCCGCCGCTGCCGCCGATCACCGCCCGCACGGTCTCGTCGGGGCCGAAATCCTCGGCGCCTTCGACATAGAGCAGCGCTGCCAGCTTCGAGCGCGCGCGGTTCACGCGGCTCTTGATGGTGCCCACCGCGCAGCCGCAGATCGCTGCCGCATCCTCGTAGGAGAAGCCCGATGCACCGACCAGGATCAGTGCCTCGCGCTGGTCCTGAGGCAGCTTCTCGAGTGCCGCACGGAACTCCTCGAACTCAAGATGCGCGCCCTGCGAGGGGTGCGTCTTGAGCGTCTTGGCGTAGTTGCCTTCGGCATCTTCCACTTCGCGCCGGCGTTTGCGGTAGTCGGAGCGGAACAGGTTGCGCAGGATCGTGAACAGCCAGGCAGGCAGATTCGATCCCGGTTGGAACGAGTCGATGTTGGCCAGCGCCCGGAGCAGGGTTTCCTGCACCAAGTCGTCGGCGCGATCGCTGTTACCACTTAAGGAAATCGCAAATGCGCGAAGGCTGGGGACGGCCGCGAGGATATCGTCCCGCAAGGAATCAGTGAGAGGCATTCACTCCCTCCCGTCGGTTTGGTCGTTGGATCCCCCGCCGTTTTCCACGTGGGACTGTGCTGCCGGCGCATCAAGCTTCCGCACCAACTCCGCGAAGCGGTCCGGCACTCCCTGACGGACGACGTCGTCGTACATCGCGCGGAGTTGATGACCGATCCTGGATTGAATTTCCGCGTTCAGTCCGCCGGGCTTGCGCGGTGCCGCATTCTTGCTGGCTTGAGACTTTACATCTTTCATGACCTTTTCCACGTTTCCCCGAGAGTTAAGTCCCTGAAGCTTCAAGAATTATTCTCGCCACCGAGAGGGTCTGCCGGGAACTAATGCGACGGGGCGACAAAAGTTCCACGCGTTTGGGGAACTTTTCGTCGGTTCGGGCGTAATCAGCCCATGATGGAACCCGGGCGGGAAGCCCAGATGACCGAATGGAGTGGGGATGAGCCGATCACAGCTTGTTGCTGAACATTTGCCGCTGTTGCGCCGGTATGCGAGGGCCCTCACCGGTAGCCAGGGTTCCGGAGACGCCTATGTCGGAGCGATGCTCGAGGCCCTGATTCAGGATCCGGCTCTGCTGGACGAGCGCTATGGACCGCGGGCTGCGCTGTTCCGGCTGTTCACGCAGATCTGGAACTCGGTGGCCCTCAACGACGACGCCGAAGTGGCGACCCTGCCGATGCCGCCGGAGCGGCGGCTCTCCAACATCACGCCCTTGCCACGCCAGGCCTTCCTGCTGCTCTCGCTCGAGGGTTTTCCCGAGGAGGAAGTGGCCTTCATCCTCGATATCGACGTTGCCGAAACCCGCCGGCTGGCGGATGCCGCCGGACGGGAGCTCGCCGCCGAAATCGCTACCGATGTGCTGATCATCGAGGACGAGACTTTCATCGCGATGGACCTCGAGAGCCTGGTCAAGAATCTCGGCCACAACGTCATCGGCGTGGCGCGAACCCATGCCGACGCGGTGGCTCTCGCCAAGAACAAGAAGCCCGGTCTGATCCTGGCTGATATTCAGCTCGCCGATGGTTCGTCCGGCCTGGATGCCGTGAACGAGCTGCTGCGCACCTTCGAGGTTCCGGTGGTCTTCATCACCGCCTATCCGGAGCGCTTCCTCACCGGTGAGCGGCCCGAGCCGGCGTTCCTGATCTCCAAGCCGTTCCAGCCGGCCATGGTGTCGGCAGTCGCCAGCCAGGCTCTTTTCTTCCAGCGCAACTCGCGCAACCGGATGCCGAAGCCGGCGGCCTGATCAGGTCACGGTGTACGATGTCGTCCCGGCGCGTTCGTCATGGAGCGCGCCGGCTTCGTTTGTAGCCCCAACAACAAAGGGCGAGATCAGCAGCCGCGGCAGACGCCGTCGAGCCGTGCCTTTAGCACCGCGTCGTTCGGCTTGGTCTCTCGGAACTTCAACCTGTTCTCGTCGAGCTGGAAGATTTCAGACGTCCGCCGCGGCGCGAAGACGATTGGCACGAGAAAGGTCAGATCACCATCCGCCAGCTCCGGCGGCGGTGGAGCAAATGGCTGGGCTCGCTCGACCATGGCGACCGCTTCCCGGTCGAGCGCCGGATCGCCAGTCGTTTCCGCCAGCACGGCCGAGATGAGATGACCCTCGCGGTCGATGTGAAACAGGACCTTGGCTGTTCCGCCCTCGCCCGAGGCCTGCAACGGGTAGCGGCGCTGAATCTTCAATTGCGCGACCAGGCTCTTGATCCAATTGTCCCTGGCGCTTTCGGCAGCTCCAATCGCAGGAAGGAGGCCTACGAGAGCCAGAGCCAATCCAATCCCCCGCCATACGCCGACGCTATCCAACGTGCTCAGCATTTCGTCCCCACGCGCGGACCATGAAGTCAGCCGCGCTGCTCCAACATATACCTCAGACGAAATGGGGATAAAGCGCCGCGACGGGTGGGCGGAGATCTGACCGGTAGTGCTGGATCAGAAAAGAATGCGGGGCACCGCCGGCATCACCACGGCAGTGCCCCGCGTCGCCGGTCAATGGGGCAGGGGGAATAACCGGCTGCCGAGATGACGCGTGACCCGAAAAGTCGTTCCGTGTGAGACCGAATTTTTTGACGCCATAAAGCTGAAGAATGTCGCCGCAGTTTACACACGGTTAAGTGATTTGCCCAACCGAGAACCCGGTTCCTGCGACTTACGTTGGTATGCCGATCGCCTTGCGGCGAGGGGAGCAGAGACATGTCGCAGACCAAGAAAGTTGTCGTTTTGGGTTCGCTTGCGGCTTCCGCCATGCTCGTAGGCGCAATGCAACTGGCTTCCGGCCATGATCTTGGCGCCGGCCTGGCGGTTCAGAACACCACTCGCGAGACGATCGTCGCAACAGCGAATGACGTGAACCGGGCCGCCAAGTCTGACCGCGCCAACCAAAACGGTACTGCGGCGCCGTCACAGACTGTGTCGATCAAGCTGGCTGCTTTCGCGGAGACCTCCTTCCTGGTGCGGCTCCCCGTCAACCCCACGGGTGTAAGCGCGGGCTCCCCGCCGTCGCCGCAGGGATCGCAGCTCATCACCACCGGCAACGAGAGGGCCGCCAAGCACCCGGTGGCGTGCGAGCCGTCGGTGTCGGTACTGACGGAGATCGCCAAGCGCCTGCAACCGGGACGGTGTGTGACTTAGCTACAGCAGCGCCGCACCCGGTCCGAGGCGTAAGCAGTCGATCAACGCCGGGCAATGACGGTCAGGGCAGCCCTCACTCCGCAGGCGTTTGCTCCTCCGCCGCTTGGCGGCTGACCATGAATCCGAGCGCCAGACCGCCGACAGCCAGAATGGGAATCAGCCGTTTGATGCCGATCATGCGGACGATCTGCAGGCTGCTCGCCAGCAACATCGGGTCTGCAAAAGCGGACTGGACCGCGGACCGCGCCGTTTCCGCGGTCCGCGCGGCACGGATCGCGATCGCGCGCTTGCGCGCCATGTAGCTGATTGCGGCGATCAACGTCACCACGAAGAAGATGGCGGCACCGGTGAGGCACGCGGCCACGAGCCCGTATCGATTCAGGACGGCGACGAAAGCTGCGGCGCACAGAAAGCTCGTGGTGACGAACAGTCCGACCGCTGCAGCGATCGTGAGCGACGTGAGCCGAACGGCATGCCCGGTCGATTCCTGGAAGTCCGCAATCAGGCGCTGCAGCATGTCATTACCCTCGGCGTCTCATTCATCTGCGCAACAAACTCAAATCGGCGCCGAAGACGCGGCGCCGAAACAAGACAAGCCTCTGGATTTCAGGGGCCGCCGCTTAGCGTCTCCAAGCGGCGCCGATGAGGAATCCAAGTCCGAGCGCAAGACCCACGGTGGCAAGTGGGCGATGGGAGATCACGTCCTCGAGGCGCTCCTCGAGTGAGTTTGCGGCATCCTGGGCTGCACCAAACATCGCGGTGCCCCGCTCGGACATGTCGTCGAACGTCTGGTCCACGTTGTCGCGTGCCTGGCGATAGCCGCTGCGGGCCTGCTTGCTGGCCTGCCCGGCGAAAGCATTGAGCGCATCGGTGATCTGTTCGGTGAGGGCTGCGATATCGTTTTTCACGGCGTGGACATCCTTCTGCAGGCGTTCGTAGTTCGCTTTGTCGACGAGATCCTTCAGGGCGGTCTCACCGTCAGTCGGTGGCATGGCAAGCTCCCGGAGCAAGGTGATTGCGTCTGCTCGACAAACGCTGGGTCTCGGCCGAAGTTCCGACGGTGGAAACCGAATTAGTCTGCCGGCAGTTGCGGCGAATCGTCCGGAAGCAGGTGCTCCTTCACGATGAGGGCGACGATCAGGAGCGGCGAGGCGAGGAAGGCTCCCATCGGGCCCCACAGCCAGGTCCAGAATGCCAGCGCGATGAACACCGCGAGTGCGTTGAGCGCAAGGCGCCTGCCGATGATGGTCGGCGTGACGAAGTGGCCTTCCATGAAGGTGATCACGGCGAAGATGGCGGGCGCGACCATGCCGGCGCTCAAGGTCGGGAATGCGATTGCGCCGACCAGGACGAGCACCGCGAACATGGCGATGGGCCCGATGATGGGGATGAAGTTCAGCGTCGCCGCAAGCGCCCCGAGGCCGGCGGGATTGGGCATGCCGGCGATGGCGCAGGCGAGACCGGCCGCAATGCCGACACCGGTGTTGATGAGCGTCACCGTCAGGAGATAGTTGCCGAGGTGCAGCTCGAGCTCGTTGAGGATGCGGAGCGTCCGCAGCCGGACCTCGTGATCACCAAAGGTCATGATCAGCGCCCGCCGTAGATCGCGCCAGCTTGCGATGAACAGCACGAGCGTGGCGAAGAACAGTAGGAATTCGGTGAAGGTCGGCGACAGGAATTCGATCGTCGGCTGAACCCAATCGAATTTGGGCAGCTCGAGGCTGGCCGAGGCCGGTGCGCTTCCGCCGCCGATGGCCGCCTGCATTTCGTGCCACAGCGCCAGCGGCCGATCGAAGACGTGCAGCTTCGACTTGAGCGCGGCGGCAAGCTCGGGAAGGCGATTGGTCCAGTCGAGCACCGGCGCCGAGATCAGGCCGATGATGAAGGCAAGCCCCGCCGCAACCGCGAGCACGATCAGCACGGCGCCGACGCCGCGCGGCACGTGGAAGCGTTCGAGAAAGTTGGCGGCCGGCGACAGCATGGTGCCGACCACGAACGCCATCACGATCGGGAGAAAAAATCCCCGGGCGACATAGAGGACACCCGTCACGCAGACGGCCGTGAGGATGATGAGAGCGATGGCGACGACGTCAACCCGTCTGATCACGGGAGGTAATTCTTGGCGACTTTCATTCGGGGCTGAATCGTCGTTCCCGCTGGCGAGCAGCCGCTCGGTGGGAAGTACACGCACATGAATCTCCCGATCGAGTCGTTCGCGCACAGCTCGCGTGGCTTGTCATCTAACCGCCGGGTAACAGCCGGGGGGCCATCCAGTTCCGTCGCGCAAACGTGAGAGCTCACATGCTTGACTGACGCAGGGCGACCACACGGGGGCCGGAACTACGACGAGACGTTCGGCGTTTGGAAGGTAATCTCGCATCGCACCGCGATGCTCGCATGACAGGGGCATTCCATGACACAGCTCGCTTCCGGCCATCGCCGCAATTCGCGGCGGACGGCTTCGCTGATCGCCGGCGTCGCGGTCCTCTTGCTCGCAGGTGCGACTGTATCTCACGCCCAGATTCTCGGATATGCGCCGGTCGAGCAGCAGGCATTTCCGCCGGACGAGGCGACGGCATCTGCGGTGCAGGATGAGGACAGCCGGCTGCCGGACCGTCTGCGCCGCACGATCGTCAACCTCGATACGCGGGAAGCGCCGGGGACGACCATCATCGATACGAGCAACACCTATCTGTACTACGTGCTCGGCGGCGGCCGTGCGTTGCGCTACGGCGTCGGCGTCGGGCGCGAAGGCTTCACCTGGGCCGGCGTGCAGACCGTGACACGCAAGGCGGAGTGGCCGGACTGGCATCCGCCGGCGCAGATGATCGCGCGCCAGCCCTATCTGCCGCGCTTCATGGCCGGTGGCCCGGGCAATCCGCTCGGCGCGCGGGCCATGTATCTCGGCTCCAGCGAGTATCGCATCCACGGCACCAACGATCCCACGACAATCGGCAAATTCGTGTCGTCGGGCTGCATCCGCCTGACCAATGAGGACGTCTCCGACCTGTTCAGCCGGGTGCAGGTGGGGACGAAGGTCGTCGTGCTGCCGAAAGCCGCCTCGCTGCAGGCGCGCACCAATGCCGGCCGTGCGCCGCGCGTGACGTCGCTGCCGTCGGGGCGGCAGGCGATGTCGCTGCCGGTTGCGGCCGTCAATTAAGCGGGGAGTTGGGTCATGAACGGCCGACGTGCCCTCGCTGCCATCGCAGTGGCAACCATGGCAACCGCGGGCGCGTTGGCAGCGCCGACCACGGCGGGAGCGCAGGATTTTATCTCCGCGCTGTTCGGCGGCTTCAACGCGCCGCAACGCCAGACGCCCTATATTCGGATGCCGTTCGCCGACGAGGCGCCGCCGGTGCAGCGTCCAGCGCCGCGCAGCCAGCCGGTCTATTCCGGTGGCGGCAGCACCGCGTGGTGCGTGCGCACCTGTGATGGCCGCTATTTCCCGCTCGGCGCCACCGGTGACCAGAGCAAGGAGGCCGCCTGCAACAGCTTCTGCCCGGCGGCCAAGACCGAGATCGTCTATGGCAGCTCGATCGACGGCGCCGAGACGGATGGCGGCAAGCCGTATTCGGCGCTGCCCAACGCATTCAAGTATCGCACCGAAATCGTCGACGGCTGCACCTGCAACGGCAAGGACCATTTCGGCCTCGCCAAGGTGTCGATCGCCAACGATCCGACCTTGCGCAAGGGTGACGTCGTTGCCAGCGACGACGGCCTCAAGGTCACCAACCGGACCAGCAGCGGCAAGCGCGCCGAGCTGAACTTCTCGCCGGCGCCCGCGGCGCTGCGCGCGAAGTATGAGCGCGCGCCGGTGATGGCGTCCGACTGATCCTGCGAGACCGTCAGGCGGCGCGGATCTTGCTGAGGAAGTCCCTGACCAGATGACCAAGATTTCTGCTCTGGCTCTCCAGCGTCTCTGAGGCATTGCGCACGTTGTCGGCGGCGGCCGCAGCCGCGTCTGCGTCCGACTTCACGCCGGTGATGTTGTCGGAGACGTTCTTGGTGCCATCTGCAGCGAACTGGGTGCTGCGCGAGATCTCCTGTGTCGCCGCGCCTTGCTCCTGCACGGCAGCGGCGATCGCGGTCGCCACCTCGTTGACCTCGCCGATGATGCCGCCGATCCGCTTGATGGCGTCGATCGCGTCATTGGCGACACGTTGAATGTCGGCGATCTGCTCGGAAATCTCGTCGGTCGCCTTCGCGGTCTGGCTCGCGAGCGTCTTCACCTCGGAGGCGACGACGGCGAAGCCCTTGCCGGCCTCGCCGGCGCGCGCCGCCTCGATGGTGGCATTCAGCGCCAGCAGATTGGTCTGCGAGGCGATGCTGTTGATCAGCCCGACAACCTCGCCGATCCGGTTCGCCGATTGCGCCAGCCCCTGCACCGTGTCGTCGGTCATGCGGGCCTGTTCGACCGCGCGGCTGGCGATGCCGGCGGCATGGGAAGCCTGCTTGGAGATGTCCGCGATCGACGCATTCAGCTCCTCCGCCGCGGAGGCGACCGTCTGCACGCTCATCGAGGCGTCGTTCGAAGCCCTCGCGGCGACCTCGGCGCGGGTGTTGGTTTGCCGCGACACGTTGGTGAGGCCGGCCGACGTGGCCTGCATGTCGGTGGAGGCCTGGCCGAGCTGCTCCAGCGACCCGCGCACCAGACTTTCGAACTCCGCGACGTAGGACTCGATCGCGCGCTGGCGCGCAACTGTCGCGGCGTTGCGCTCGCGCTCCTGGGCCTCGATCGCGAGCTTGTCCTTGGCCTGCTGCTTGAAGGTCTCGAGCGCGTTGGCAAGCGCGCCGATCTCGTCCTGCCGCTGGGTGTAGCCGGTGTCGACGCCGAGATCGCCGCCTGCAACCGCGAGCATGGCATCGCGCATCCGGTGCAGCGGCCGGATCACCCGGCCGCTCACGGCGGCGATCGCCGCGCCGCCCAGTGCGACGGCCAGGAGCAGCAGCGTCAGCTGGAGCATCAGAGACTCCATCGCCGTGCTTTGCTGCGCGCTGGAATGGTCCTTGGCCGCGTCGAGCGCCGCCTCGGCCAGGGCGACCGCGCTCGTCATCTTGTTCACGGAGAACGGACTCCACTGATATGGCGTCAGCTCAGGCTTCTCGCCCTTTTGCACCGCTGCCAGCAGACGCTCGCGCAGGCCGGCATACTCCGGCGTGAAATAGGCCTGCTCCGTGCCCGACATCGCTGCGGAGAGCGCCGGCGGCAAGCTCATGCCGGAGGTGGCGAGCTGGACCGCCTTCCATGCGGCATCGACGCCGCCGACCTGCTTGGTGTAGGCCAGCACCGCTTCGGGCGACACCTTGCCGGCCGTCAGCGCATTGCTGACGACGAGCGATGCTTCACCAGCCGTGTTGCGCATCAGCCAGGCCATCTGCTTGATCATCAATAGCTGATCGACGGTCGCACTCTGATGATTGACGCTGGCGGCGATATTGACCGTGATCTTGTCGAGCAGGACCAGTAGCGCGTCGAACGTCTCGCCATACTCCTTGGGCAGGCCGGCGCGGCGGGCCGCCTTCGGCTTGACGATCTCGGTCCAGAACTCGCTGTGCTCCGCGGTCAGCGTCTTGTTGAGCCGGTCGAGGTCGGCAACCAGGCTCTGGTTCTGTTGGAAGTCGATGCCTTGCAGCAGATCGAGACTGCGGTCCAGCGCAGGGACGTAGATGCCACGGGCGGAGCGCAGGAATTTCTCGGTGTCGGCATCCATGGCCTGATCGGCATTCAGCACGCGGATCGTGGTCGAACGATCGCTGCGCATGCTGTTCATGGCCTTGAACAAGACGCCCGAGACTTCGGCAACGCGTGCGATCCGCTGGGCAGATTGCAGCCTGCTCCAGGAATTCCAGGCGTTCAGCGAGAAGAGGGCGACGACGGCGAGGGCGGCGGTGGCGATGACCGTCTTCAGCAATGAAGAAATGGTCAGGCGATTCAACATTTTGATCTCCGGTTCCCGGCATTCGACCGCAAACCGGTAAAGAACTGAATGCGAGGTGGGTCCGTGGAACTACGGAGAAAACGGAGTGGCCAAAGTTCCGACCCGGGAACTGCAAGCCGCCGAGCGGGTTAGCTCCACAGCGCCAGCGCATTCTTCATCTCCCAGGGGACTCCCATGCTCATCAGTGCTCTCGTCACCTTCCTCGTCGTCATCCTCATTCTGTATTTGATCAATCTGTTGCCGATCGACGGCCGCGCCAAGCAGATCTGCCGCGTCGTCGTGATCGTGCTCGGCGTGATCTCGCTGCTTCGCTACATCGCGGTCATATGATCTGAGGATCATGTTACCTCTCGCCTGATCAAAAAAAGCCCCGGCGGATCGCCGGGGCTTTGTGACGTCTGGCCTAAGCCTTCTCGTTCTGCTTGGCCTCGCGGCGCCGGGCGGTGAGGATGTACTCGGTGTAGCCGTTCGGCTGGGTGCGGCCTTCGAACACGAGGTCGCAGGCTGCCTTGAAGGCGACGCCGTCGAACGACGGCGCCATCGGCTGATACAGCGCGTCGCCGACGTTCTGCTTGTCGACCACGACGGCCATGCGCTTCAGCGAATCCATCACCTGCTCCTTGGTGACGACCCCATGGTGAAGCCAGTTGGCGAGATGCTGGCTGGAGATCCGCAAGGTGGCGCGGTCCTCCATCAGGCCGACGTCGTGGATATCAGGCACCTTGGAGCAGCCGACGCCCTGGTCGATCCAGCGTACGACATAGCCGAGGATGCCCTGGCAGTTGTTGTCGATCTCCTGGCGCACGTCGTCCGGTGCCCAGTTCGACTGCGACACCGGAATGGTGAGGATGTCGCCGAGCTTGGCGCGCGGTCCGCCCTTGGCGAGCTCGTCCTGGCGGGCGTGCACGTTGACCTGGTGATAGTGCAAGGCGTGCAGCGTCGCTGCCGTCGGCGACGGCACCCAGGCGGTGGTGGCGCCGGCTTGCGGGTGGCCGATCTTCTGCGCCAGCATGTCGGCCATCTTGTCCGGCGCGGCCCACATGCCCTTGCCGATCTGGGCATGGCCGGGCAGGCCACAGGTCAAGCCGTTGTCGACGTTCCAATCCTCATAGGCCTTGATCCAGGGCTGCGCCTTCATCTCGTTCTTGCGGATCATTGGACCCGCTTCCATCGAGGTGTGGATCTCGTCGCCGGTGCGGTCGAGGAAGCCGGTGTTGATGAAGACGATGCGCTTGGACGCCTGCTGGATGCAGGCCTTGAGGTTCACCGTGGTGCGGCGCTCCTCGTCCATAATGCCGACCTTCATGCTGTTTTCCGGCAGGCCGAGCAGCTTCTCGACGCGCGAAAACAGCTCGACCGTGAGCGCCACCTCGTCCGGGCCGTGCATCTTCGGCTTGACGATGTAGATCGAGCCGGTGCGGCTGTTCTTAACCTTGGAGTTGCTCTTGAGGTCGTGGATCGCCAGGAGGCCGGTGACGGCGGCATCGAGAATGCCCTCCGGCACCTCCTCACCCTTGGCGTCGAGCACGGCGTCGGTGAACATGTGGTGCCCGCAATTGCGGATCAGCAGCAGGCTGCGGCCGTGCAAGGTGAGCGTCCCGCCGGACGGCGTGGTGTAGCTGCGGTCGCTGTTCAGCGCGCGGGTGAGCGTCTTGCCGCCCTTCTCGAAATCGGCCGACAGCGTGCCGTTCATCAGGCCGAGCGTGTTGCGGTAGACCAGCACCTTGTCCTCGGCGTCGACGGCGGCGACCGAGTCCTCCATGTCGAGGATGGTCGAGACTGCGGCCTCCAGGATCATGTCGGAGACGCCGGCCGGATCGTCCTTGCCGATGATGTGGCTGCGGTCGATCACGACCTCGACGTGGAGGCCGTTGTTGGCGAGCAGGATCACGGAGGGGGCGTCGGCCGAGCCCTGGTAGCCGGCGAACTGGTCGGCGTTCTTGAGCGCGGTGGCGTTGCCGCTCTTCAGCTTGGCGGAGAGCTGGCCGGCGATCACGCTGTAGGCGGTCACGTCGGTGTGGCTGCCGGTGGCGAGCGGTACGGCGGCGTCGAGGAACGCCTTGGCCTTGGCGATCACCTTGTCGCCGCGGGCCTTGTTGTAGCCCTTGCCGGACTCGCTCGGATCGTGCGGGATGGCGTCGGTGCCGTAGAACGCGTCATACAGCGAGCCCCAGCGCGCATTCGCCGCGTTGAGCGCGTAGCGGGCATTGGTCAGCGGCACCACCAGCTGCGGGCCGCAGATCTTGCCGATCTCCTCGTCCACATTGGCGGTCTCGACCTTGTGGGTCGCGGGCTCCGGCAGCAGGTAGCCGATCTCCTTCAGGAACGCGGTGTAGGCGCCGAGGTCGAAGGCCTTGCCCTTGTTGGCGAGGTGCCAAGCGTCGATCTTGTCCTGCAGGGCATTGCGGAGGGCGAGCAACTCGCGGTTCTTCGGGGCGAGATCGCGCAGGATCGCGCTGAGGCCGGCCCAGAACGCGTCCGGATCGATCCCGGTCTTCGGCGCGGCCTCCTTGGCGATGAAGTCGAACAAAACGGGGGCGATCTTCAGTCCATGGACGTCGATACGGGTCATGATGAGACGTTTCTCTCGAATAAGGGCGACGTTGCGCGTGTCTTGGCGTGCTGAAATGGCCGCCTCGAAGGCGGCGTGTGCAGTGCATTTAGCGCCAAAGCGGGGGCCACGAAAGGGGGGAGGGGTATCGCAGTTGGTCGGGGGGCAGCGGACAGGCGGGCTGGTTCCGGGCGGAGTGATGCCAAGTAATTTCGCAGGACCGCCTCAGAGTTCGGCCGCGAGCCCACAACCGTGCGGAGCTCTCGGATCGGGCACGCTGCCACCCTCCCCTGGAGGGGGAGGGTCGACTCGCAACGAGCGAAGCGAGATGCGAGGCGGGGTGGGGTGATCTCTCCACGAGCGCCGGTGCGCGTGGCATCACCCCACCCCGCCGCGCATCGCTGCCGCGACGCGCGCCGACCCTCCCCCTCCAGGGGAGGGTGACAACGCAAAGCGTGCCGCAAATGGCGTTCCGAGGTACACCAAACGGCTGCGGACAACTCAACGAAGGTGATCGCTCGTGGAGGTGATGGCTCATGCGACTTCGTCCTCGCGGCGCGTGATCGCGTCCGAGCTTTGCTGACGTGCCGCCCCTCGATGACGAGAGGCGCAGGGAAGGCCGGGTGCAGGCTGCACCCATGGCCCGCCTGCAGAAAAAAATGCAGGCGGCAGGAACCACAGGTACGAGCCGGACATCCGGCCTTCCCTGCGCGATGGCTCTACGGTTGCTCCGTGGTCTCCCCGGTGCGCCGGGCTTTCTGGTCACCGTTGCCCGCGCGACGCATTGGCGTCATCGCAAGCGTGGCATCAGCATCGGGATGCCAGGACCCCACGGCTTGGCCGTGCGCCTCGGGACTGTCCGTCGACATGATTGCTCACGCCGCAGCCCAAAGCGCCCACCGCATCCCGCACCCGACGTCCGTGACGGTCGCGAACTGTCCCTCGTGTGGGACGGGATGCGCAGAGATAAGCATGAATTCGGAAAAAAGGAAAGAGGAATATTTTTGGGCCGAGGACTGGATAGGGCAAATCAGCTTGGCCGGACGAGGGAAACAGGCTTTTCCGTGCGAGAGGTACGCGTTGAAATCTGTAGCACCTGGTGCTATATAAAGCCATGGCTGGCCAATTCAAGCGAGTTTTCAAAACCGCATGGTTCTCGAAGGCGGCACGCAAGGCTCGTATCAGGGACATCGAGCTCTGCGAGGCCGTCGAGGCAGTCATCAAGGGCCAGGCTGACGATCTGGGAGGTGGGGTCTTCAAGAAGCGTCTGAACAAGAACATGCACCGGAGCATCATCCTCGCCAAGAGCGGTCGATACTGGATCTACGAATATCTATTCGCCAAGAAGGATAGAGCGAACATCGACGATGATGAGCTGGAAGACTTCCGAACTCTCGCAAAGAGCTATGCCGCATTGAATAGCGCACAACTCGCGCAACTCCTGGCGGACGAAGACTTGGTGGAGATCTGTCATGACGAAAAAAAATAGGTTCAAGAGCGACCTCTCGGAAGCGCTTCATTCGTCCGCCACGATGCTTCACAAAGTCGGCGCGCTCGACAAGGCGACGATGCGGGACTTCGATTCCCGTCATCTAGCCGTCGCCAGTGAAATGAAGCCTGCTCAGATCAAGCGGCTCCGTGAGGCCAACAATGTCAGTCAGCCGGTGTTCGCCCGATATCTCAATACGAGCGAAAGCACCATCGAGAAATGGGAGACTGGAGCCAAGCGGCCGAGCGGCATGGCGCTCAAGCTGCTGACAATCGTCCAGAAGCACGGGTTGAAGATCCTCGCCTGATGCAGTCAGTACCTCGTGGCGGGCGGCTAAACCAGCGTGAACGGGGCGATATATAGGTCTGGCCTTCGGTATCGCTGTTGCTGATACGGAGCTACACGTGTTCCGCACTTTCCGAGCCTGCCTTGCGAGCCTCCGGCGGCGGAAGCGGCTGTTCAGGGAGTACGACGTCGTTCGTCTTCGGAGGTTGGTGCCAACCATACCTCTTCCGATCGGCGCGCAAGGTACCATCGTGATCGATCATCGTTCCAGGCCGCCGGCATATCTGGTCGAGTTCTTTTCTGACGGAGAGCATGCCGGGCTTTATGACGTCGTGCCTGAGGACATCGAGTTGATGATCCCATACGAAGGATGGTTCGTGAAAGGGAGCCCGCGTGAGCTCTCGCGACACGCGGTGCCTGCTCGAAGTGATTGGCGACTGAAATGATCGGCGCGCGTCGTCTCGCCGGCTCTACGGTCTGTGGAGTTTGCAGCGCAATCTTGCTTACTCAAGCGGGCCTCAAATAGAGTATTCTCGCAGCAGACTCGATAAATCGTAGAAATTGACAATGCGCGCCAGAATCTCGAGTGAAATAAAGAGACTTGCGGAGGCTAACGGCGGTCAGGCTCCAGGTGTTCGCGCGTTCGAGAGCGCAACCGGCATTACCGAGGGGACTTGGCGCGGCCTGTATTGGGCTCGTTGGAGTGATGCCCTAGCCGAGGCTGGCTACGCGGCGAACAAGTTTCAAGGTAAGTCTGAGGCCGATCATATTCTGGCGAGCTTCGTGGAAGCGGCCCGATACTATAAGCGGCTGCCGACCATTATGGAAATTCGGATGTTCAGGCGGCAGCGCGAGGACTTCCCGAACGAGAAGACAATCCACTCTTATTTTGGATCAAAAGAGGGATTGATCTCGAACCTCAGGGCATGGTTGGAGGGCAGGCCGGGATACGACGATATCGTCCAGATGCTCGGCCAGAAAGTGGAGGCCGAAACTCCGACCAACTCGAGGGAAGGTCTAGTTTATCTCATAAAATCCAGTACCCACTACAAAATTGGCCGCAACGATGAATTGGAACGCCGAGTCAAAGAAATTCGTATCGCTCTTCCCGAAGCCGCAACGCTTGTTCACTCGATCCGCACCGATGATCCCGCAGGCATCGAGGCATATTGGCATCGTCGCTTCGTAGACAAGCGAGCGAACGGTGAGTGGTTTAAGCTGACTAACGCGGACGTAGCGGCGTTTAAGAAGCGAAGATACCAGTAGCGCATCATCGTCAGGCACTGGATGTCGCCCCGTTCATCCCGGCTACGCGCCGTTGTGAGGCCACCGCCTGAGCCGTGCCGCCTCGACCGGCATTCCGATCGTCAAGGGCTGCCGTAGGTGGCGCAAGCTGAGAAGCCGTAGGACAAACCCGGTCAACGTGAAGCCCTCCGGTCCAAAATGACGGTCGAACGCGAAGTCGGGCAGGTCGACTTCGAACTGCCGTTGAAATGCAAGCAGGAATTCGCGCGCATCCTCGCCGTCCACGCCGAGGTCGCGGGCGACGTCGGTCTCGTCGAAGAGCGGCCTGCGCGTCGCCGTCTGCGCCGCGACGAACTGCAGGACGGATTGACGGAGCAGGTCTGTTGTCTGTTGCATCATCTCGTGCCTGACTCTGCATGCTGCCACGCGCCGACTGCCAAAGTCGCTTTTGCCCTCCTACGCAACAATGGATCTATGCCCACGCCATCCCAATCACGATGGCCGGACCGTCGCTTTCCTTGTTGGATCCCTTGGTCACGGGCCTCCGGACGCTTGTGCCGCGCTCGCGCCGATGCCGGCCATCCAAGCGGCGCGCCGCTGTCGCCAGGCTGTTCGCCAGGCGTCCGATCGACGCGGTCGCCTGCTTGATGAGAAACAGGATCGTCGTGAGGCGGCTGAGGATGCCGACCAGGAGCAGGACGGAGAAGACATCGATATAGGCCAGGATATCGCCGACCAGCATCAATTCGGGCGGGATCGGAATGCTGTGATAATACGCCACAACGAGGATGATGACCGGCAGGAAGGCGATGATCCGCCGCAGCGTCAGCCGGTCCAGGAAGGCCGCGAGCTGGACGACAAAGACGTCCCACAACCAGTCACCCAGGAGGGCGGGTCTGTCGATCGTCCATGTCCGCCAAAGCGCCTTCCACATCGAGCGACTCCATATGCGAGATAGGGCAAGCACTCGCAAGATAGCATGCGTTGCGATGCGCGGATATTTCCGGGATGTCGCATGTCCAACCGGCGGGCGGTGTGAATCGCCGTTGCTGTGGCTACAACGCGCCGAAGGTGACGAGCCGGAGCTTCAACCAATCCGAGGGCGGCACATCGCTGGCTTGTCCGATCGGCCCAGTTGCGATCGACGGCCGTATGCTTCCGTCCTGCTCCCCTCATGCCCTTGACGGCGCCAGGCGGAATTCGACCACGTCCTCGGCCGTGGACAGGTCGCGGGCCATCTGGGCGGTCTCGAACCGGCCGGCGGCCTGCAGCACGAGCTCGAAATGGAATTGCCGCTTCGCCTCGCTGTATTCGTAGCACCAGTCCAGCACGTCGAAGCCATAGGCCCGCATGCATTCGCGCAGTTCGGCCTCGCTCGGTTGCAGGCCATGGCGATAGACGACCGACAGCGACAGCGTGGTCTGATGCGGCAGCCATTGTTCGACCTTGCCGAGCAGGGTCATCGCGGCCAGGGACAAAGCCGTGGCGCAAAGCGCAGTGCCGTAGAAGCCGATGCCGATGATGATGCCGATCGCCGACGTCATCCAGATCGAGGCGGCCGTCGACACGCCGCGGATGGTGAAGCCGTCCTTGATGATGACGCCGGCGCCGAGGAAGCCGATGCCGGTCATCAGGCCCTGGATCACGCGCGTCGGATCGGAGACGGTCGGCGACACCGCCATGCCGCCATACCAGCTGCCGGGAAAGCCGTTGATCGCCGTCAGCAAGGTCGATGCGACGCAAACCAGCGCGTAGGTCCGCATGCCGGCCGCGCGTCCGTGATAGGTGCGCTCGTAGCCCAGCAGCAGGCCGACGGCCGCTGCACCCATCAGGTGCAGCAGCAGAATCCCGTTCGTCTCCAGTTCTGCCCTCGACCAATAGGCCGCCAGATGCTCCATCCTGCGCCTCGACCGCGTTGCTGCGCGTGCCGTGAACTGTGCGGATCAAGTGCTAATTTCTGCTTGCAGATCGTACGGCGGCCCCATGGGTAGGCTTGGCGTCCAAGAGCGAATCGGCGCACTCCCCCGTAGTTCTTCGGGGAGAAGGTGACCACGCTTGGCTGCGGCTGTCGCTCTGCTCGCCGATGTCGCGCGTGACGTCACGAGGCCGAATTTGAGCCAGGCTGCGGGCGGCACCTCGGGTGAGGTGTGTGCGGTCGACGATGTCGATCAAGCCGGGGTCGATGTCCCTCTCGCGCAAGATAGCGCGACCTGCTCACCATGAGACATGGTCAGGCCGGCACGATGCTGTCGCTCAATCCCGCGCGCGCCGATTCATTGCCCCCGCACAGTCCCACTTCGGACGCAAAAGCTATCGATAACTACTTGCATCTAGGGGGGAGGCGCATCATGTCGTTCACTGGGCTGCGGTCGATCATCCTGTGCCTCGGCCTGCTCGCCTTGCCCGCCCTCGCAGCCGACAAGTCGACAGCACCGTACCTGCACGCGGCTGAGAGAAACGCGGCTCCGTACAAGCCGACCCTGCTGCAGATGCTGGTGGCCGCGTTGAAGCCGAGATCCGTCCACGCGGCCGAGCCCGCCCACAAGCCCAGGGTCAGGCACGCTGCAACCACAGCAAGGAGGCCGAAGGCCCCGCCCGCCGCTGCAGCGACGGAGCCGCCCGTGGCGCCGCCCACCACGGTCGGCGCCGCCGCGACTCCACCTGCACCCCTCTCCGAGGCGGACCCCGCCGCTAAGGGGCTGGCGCTGTTCAACGACGTGAGCCTGTCGGACGGTGGCAAGGCGTCCTGCGCCACCTGCCACTTCTCGACCGGGCATACCAACAACAAGACCTATGTCGGGCTCGACGTCGTCGCCGACGGCGACCCCAACGGCAGGAATACGCCGACCCTGTGGGGCGTCGGCGAGCGCTCGGTGTTCGGCTGGGCCGGGCAGGCGGCGACGCTGGAGGACAGCATTCGCGGCATCATCGTCAACCGCATGAAGGGGCCGGAGCCGTCGAAGGAGAAGCTGGCGGCGCTGGTCGCCTATGTGCGGACGCTGAACTATCCGGCGAACTGGCAGGTCAAGGACGACGGCACGCCGAGGGAGGATGCCAGCGCGGCCGTGAAGCGCGGCTATGAGCTCTATGTCGGCGATGGCGGCTGCGGCACCTGCCACGTGCTGCCGAGCTTCGACAAGAAGAGCCGCGACGACATCGGCACCGGCGGCAAGTTCAAGGTGCCGACCCTGCACGCGGTGGCGTCGACGGCGCCGTATTTCCACGACGGCCGCACCGCCTCGCTGCGCGACGCCGTCAAGCTGATGTGGGAGGTCTATGCCAAGAAGATGGATTCGCGACTGCCGACCGACGCCGAGCTCGACGATCTCACCGCCTATGTCGGCGCGCTGTAGCGTGGCACGGACAAGAAGCTGGCGGTCGTGTCTTCACCGTCATTCCGGGCGATTGGCAATGCGGAGGCGCGAAGCGGTTTCGCATTGACGATCGAACCCGGAATCTCGAGCTTGTCAAGAATGGACGCAAGACAATGTCGAGATTCCGGGTTCAAGGCCTGCGGCCTTGCCCCGGAATGACAGTGCGTATCACGAGCCTGACAGGCAAACGTGAGAGGCTTGATTATCTGCCAACCCTGTCATGGACCGCGCGTGCGCGGTCCATGATCATGCAGTGACGACGCAATCAGATGTTGGCGCCGAGATCCGCGATATCGTCGAACAGCACACCTGTCCGCGACAGCAGCGCCTCGAGCTCGTCGGTGGCGTCCGCAATCCCGCGCGTCGCGGTGTCGATCACCAGCTCCGCATCGAGCGGCGGCTCGTAGTCGGTGCCGATGCCGGTGAAGTTCTGCAGATTGCCGGCACGGGCCTTGGCGTAGTGGCCTTTGGGATCGCGGCTCTCGCAGATCTCGGCGGCCGTCGCGACATAGACCTCACGGAACAGGTCGCCGGCGACGCGACGGGCGGCCGCGCGGTCCTCGCGCGCGGGCGACACGGCGGCCACGATCGCGATGTGGCCGTTGCGAGCGAGATGGGTCGCGACCTCGGCGAGGCGACGGATGTTCTCGGCGCGGTCCTCCGGCGTGAAGCCGAGATCCTTGTTGAGGCCGGCGCGGACGGTGTCGCCGTCGAGCAGCACGGGCGCGCCGCCGCGGCCGAACAGCCGCCGCTCCAGGGCGCGGGCGAGCGTCGACTTGCCGGCGCCGGGCAGGCCGGTCATCCACACCACCGCGCCCTTGTGGCGGTAGCGGTCGGCGCGCTCCTGCGGCTGCAGCGCCGATTCCACCGGCATGATGTCGACCGGCGCGGCGCGCTTGCCGGCGTCGACCGTGAGCACCAGACCGCCGCCTGCAATGCGGCCCTGGACCTCGATGACGAGGCGGCCGGTGCGCGCGTTCTCGGCGTAGGGATCGATGGCGACCGGCTGGGTCAGCGCGATCTCGATCTCGCCGACATGGTTGCGCGCGATCGCGGCATTCTGCTCGTTGGAGAGCGAGCCCGGATCGACCGCCTTCTCGATCGCGACCACGCTGCCGCGCGCCTCGCGGGTGCCGAGCCGCACCAGGATGCTGTCCCCCTTGGCGAGCGGCTGGTCGTGCAGCCAGAAGATGCGCGCGTGCAGGCGTCGAGCCGCCTGCGGCTCGCGGCCGACATGGGCGATGACGTCGCCGCGCTCGATGAACAGCTCGCGGTCGAGCGTGATGCCGACCGAGCGGCCGGCGCCCTGCGGCGCCGTCACCGGCGTCTGCGGCCAGCCCTCGACGGTCTTGATCTTGGCGATCTTGCCGGCCGGCATGATCACGATCTCGTCGCCGGTCTTGAGCTCGCCAGCCTCGACGCGGCCGGCGACGATGCGACGGTCGTCGAATTTGTAGATCGCCTGCACCGGCAGGCGCAGCGGCAGGCTCGACAGCGGCCGTGCCGGCTCCAGGCCGTCGAGGGCCTCGACCACGGTCGGGCCGCCATACCAGCCGATCCGCGAGGTCAGCTGGGCGACGCCGTCGCCGTCGCGCGCCGAGATCGGAATGATCGCGACCGGCTCGACGCCGAGGCCCTCGAGATGCGCGGAGATCTCGGCCTTGATCGTGTCGAAGCGCTCCTCGCTGAAATCGACGCGGTCCATCTTGTTGACGACGACCGCCACCTGCTTCACGCCGAGCAGATGCAGCAGATAGCCGTGGCGCCGGGTCTGGTCGCGCACGCCTTCGAGCGCGTCGATGATCAGCACTGCGCCGTCGGCCTGCGAGGCGCCGGTGATCATGTTGCGCAGGAATTCGGCATGGCCGGGCGCGTCGATCAGCACGACCTCGCGCGCATTGGTGCGGAAGCGGATCTGCGTGGTGTCGATGGTGATGCCCTGGTCGCGCTCGGTCTGCAGCGCATCGAGCAGGAACGACCATTCGAACGGCATGCCGCGGCGGGCGGAGACCGCCTGCAGCATTTCGAGCTTGCCCTCGGGCAGGCTGCCGGTCTCATGCAGCAGGCGGCCGACCAGCGTCGACTTGCCGTGGTCGACGTGGCCCACGATCACGATGCGGACCTGCGGACGGGTGGTGCCGTTCGGCGTGGCGGGGGCGGCTGACGGGACTCGCATGTTCATGGCCTCGTCCCCGCTCACAGATAGCCGGCGACGCGCAGGCGCTCGAAGGCGTCCTCGGTCTCGTGGTCGAGCGCGCGGCCGGCGCGCTCCGGCACCTTGGTGCTTTCGAGCTCGGCGAGAATCTCGGGGATGTTGGAGGCGTTGGATGCCACGGGGAACGTGATGTCCTGATCGCCGAGCGAGCGATAGCGCTTGCCGTTCCTGGACAGATACAGCGGAATGATCGGGATGTTCTCCCGCGCCGTGTAGGCCCAGATGTCGGCCTCGGTCCAATGCAGGATCGGATGGATGCGCAAGTGAGCGCCCTGCGGCGGCGAGGCGTTGAAGTGATCCCAGAACTCAGGTGGCTGATCGCGCACGTCCCAATGGCCTTCGGCGCCGCGCGGCGAGAACACGCGCTCCTTGGCGCGCGTCGCTTCCTCGTCGCGGCGGATGCCGGCGATCAGGCCGTCGAAGCCGTGCTTGGCGAGCGCCATCTTCAGGCCTTCGGTTTTCCGCGCAGCCGAGCGCGCCGCGGGGGGCAGGGTCGGATCCACCGCGTCGATCGGCGGGCACGGCTCGACCTTGAGATCGAGGCCCCATTCCTTCGCGTAGGTGTCGCGGAAGGCGTACATCTCCGGAAACTTCTTGGCCGTGTCGACATGCATGGCCGGAAACGGCACGCGGCCGAAGAACGCCTTGCGCGCCAGCCAGATCATGACGTTGGAATCTTTTCCGAGCGACCAGAGCAGCGCCAGCTTCTTCAGCCGTGCAAAGGCCTCGCGGAGAATGTAAATGCTCTGCGCCTCGAGCTGATCGAGATGATCCATGGTCGGTGCGGCGCTGAGGACGCGCGGCATGGAAGATGCTTGCTCGATCTCGGAAGAGGGCAACCGATCTCTGGAAACGTCGTTGGTGAGAATGTGCATGCTATCAGCCATCGCCTGCTTGGGAGAAAATTCTATGGCGAAGCCAAGGAATAATTTTCTCTTTACGTGTGCGGCGTGACACTTATATAGAAAATAATTCCAGTCAACCCCGAAGAGTCGAAACCGAAGAGCGCGATGCAATATCTGCCGGTGTTTCTCGATCTGAAGACCGGCCCCGTGCTGCTGATCGGCGCGGGCGAGCTCGTGCGCGCCAAGCTGCGCGTGTTGCTGTCGGCCGGCGCGCAGATCCGCTGGTTCGCGACCGACGGCGACTTCGATCTCGCGGGTTTGCGCGATGAGCACGGCCAGATCGAGCGCGCCGAAGGCGACCCGCTGAGCGCCGATCTCACTGGCGTCATCGCCGTGCTGTGCGCGGGCGCCGGCGACATCGGCGTTGCGATGTCGGCGCGGGCACGCAGCGTTGGTCTGCCCGTCAACGTGATGGACGACCTCGCGCATTCCAGCTTCATCTTTCCGGCGATCGTCGATCGCGGCGACGTCGTGGTGGCGATCGGCACCGGCGGCTCCTCGCCCGTGGTGGCACGCCGCGTGCGCGAGCGCATCGAGGCGCTGCTGCCGGCGCGGATCGGCGAGCTCGCGAGCTTCATCGGCGACTTCCGCAGGACCATCAATCCGCTGATCACCGAGATGCCGCTGCGCCGCCGCTTCTGGGAGCGCATCGTCGACGGCCCGATCGGCGCGCTGGTACTGGCGGGGCGCAAGCACGAGGCCGCGGCGGCGCTGCATGGCATCGCCGATCCGACCGCGTTCGCGGGCGCGGATCATGCGGGCCGCAGCGAAGGCCATGTGACCCTGGTCGGTGCGGGCCCCGGTGATCCGGACCTGCTGACGATCAAGGCGCTGCGCGCGCTGCAGGATGCCGACGTCGTGTTCTATGACGAGCTGGTCACGCCCGAGATTCTCGATCGCATTCGCCGCGATGCCGCGCGCGTGCCGGTCGGCCGCCGCGTCGGCAAGCCCGGCATCGGCCAGGACGCCGTCAACAAGCTCTTGATCGAGGCGGCGCGCGAGGGCAAGCGCGCGGTGCGTCTCAAGGGTGGCGATGCCTACGTGTTCGGCCGCGGCGGCGAGGAGGTCGACGCGCTGCGCAACGCCGGCGTGTCCTACACGATCGTGCCCGGTATCACCGCCGGCCTCGGCGCCGCCGCGCAGTTCGAGGTGCCGCTGACCTTCCGCAGCAAGGCGCTGCGCATCACCTTCCTCACCGCGCACAAGGAGCGCGACGCCGAGGCGGTGGACTGGTCGGCGCTGACGGACACCAAGATGACGGTCGTGGTCTACATGGGCATGACGGCCGCGCCTGCCGTGCGCACCGGGCTCCTCGCCGCCGGCCGCTCGCCGCAGACGCCGGTCGGTGTGTTCGCCAAGGTCACGCGCCCCGACGCGCAGGCCGTGGTCGGCACCTTGGATCAACTGCCTGACCTCGTGGCCAAGATCGATGGCGGTCCGGCCATTCTCATCATCGGTGATGTCGTGGCGCATTCGGCGCCGTGGCGTCAGCAGAACCTCAGTGGCGTGATCGCAAAACTCCTGGAACCCGTCTGAATGACCTCTCCGCTGCAACAGAAGATCAAGATCACCGGTCCCTCGATCATCACCGCGAACCGGACCTGGGACGGCGCGGTGATCTACCGCACCGGCACCAAGAGCTGGTCGGATGAGCTGAGCGATGCTGCGATCGTGCGCACCGCCGACGAGGCACGTACGCTGTTGTCGGAAGCGGTGGCCGACGATCTCGGCGCGATCGGTCCCTATATCGCGCCGGTCGAGGTTGGCACCGACGGTGCGGTCAAGCCCGGCAATATGCGCGAACACATCCGGCTGACGGGCGCCACCATCGCGCTCCCGGCTCAAGCCTGAAGGCTCTCTCATGTACGCTTATGACGAAATCGATCGGACCCTGGTCAACGAGCGCGTCGCCGAATTCCGCGACCAGGTGAAGCGGCGCCTGTCGGGCGAGCTCTCCGAGGACGAGTTCAAGATGCTGCGGCTGCAGAACGGCGTCTATCTGCAGCTCCACGCCTACATGTACCGCATCGCCATTCCCTACGGCACGCTGTCGTCGAACCAGTTGCGCCGGCTGGCCCATGTCGCGCGCCGCTATGACCGCGGCTACGGCCACTTCACGACGCGGCAGAACATCCAGTTCAACTGGATCAAGCTCGCCGAGCTGCCCGACGCGATGGCCGACCTTGCGGAAGTGGGCATCCAGTCGATGCAGACCTCCGGCAACAACATGCGCAACGTCACCTCCGACCAGTGGGCCGGCGTGGCGCCGGGCGAGATCGAGGATCCGCGCATCTGGGCCGAGCTCTTGCGCCAGTTCACGACCCTGCATCCGGAGTTCTCGTTCCTGCCGCGCAAGTTCAAGATCGCGATCACGGCGTCCGAGCATGACCGCGCCGCGATCAAGATCCACGACATCGGCCTGCGTCTGCTCAAGAACGCGCAGGGCGAGACCGGCTTCGAGGTGCTGGTCGGCGGCGGTCTCGGCCGCTCGCCCTTCATCGCCAAGACCATCAAGCCTTTCGTCCACGGCCACGACATCCTGAGCTATGTCGAGGCCATCCTGCGCGTCTACAACCAGTACGGCCGCCGCGACAACATCTACAAGGCGCGCATCAAGATCCTGGTGCACGAGCTCGGCATCGAGAAGTTCGCGTCCGAGGTCGAGGAGGAGTGGCAGCAGATCCGCGACGGCGTGCTCAAGCTCGATCAGGGGATCATCGAGGATATCCGCTCGCGCTTCTTCTATCCGGCCTACGAGACGCTGCCGCACATGCCGGAGGAGCTGAAGCAGGCCGCGCACGATCAGAAGTTCGAGGCTTGGCGCAAGAACGCGGTCTTCCCGCACAAGGCGCAGGGCTATGCGATCGTGGTCGTGTCGCTGAAGCCGGTTGGCAAGCCGCCGGGCGATGCGACCGCCGACCAGATGGATGCGCTTGCCGAGATCGCCGACAAATATTCGTTCGGCGAAATCCGTGTCGGGCATGAGCAGAATCTGGCGCTGCCGCATGTGCGCAAGCGTGATCTACCCGCGGTGTGGAAGGCGCTCGAGGCGATCGGCCTCGCCATCCCCAACGTCAATCTCGTTTCCGACATCATTGCGTGCCCGGGGCTGGACTACTGCTCGCTGGCGAACGCGCGCTCGATCCCGATCGCGCAGGAGATCACGCGCCGCTTCGCCAATCACGACACGGCCAACCTGATCGGCCGGCTGCACATCAACATCTCCGGCTGCATCAATGCCTGCGGCCACCACCATGTCGGCCACATCGGCATCCTCGGCGTCGAGAAGAACAACGAGGAATTCTATCAGATCACGATCGGCGGCCGCGCCGATGAGGGCGCCGTGCTCGGCACCCTGATCGGACCCGCGGTGCCCTATGCCGAGGTCGCCGACGTCGTCGAGGACATCGTCGAGGCCTATCTTGCGCTGCGCGCGAGCCCTGAGGAGCTGTTCGTCGATACGGTGAAGCGGCTCGGGGTCGAACCATTCAGGGAGCGGGTTTATGCCACTCGTTAAGGGCGGACACATCATCGCGGACGCGTTCGTCCGCCTCACCGACGATGCCGAGCTGCCGGCGCAGGGGGCCGTCCTGGTCTCGGAGACGCGCTTCCTCGCCGGCCCTGACGCGCTGGTCAGCCGCAGCGGTGGCAAGCTCGGCGTGATCTGGCCGAACAATCGCGATGTCGACGATCTCGTGCCGTATCTCGACCGGCTCGCGCTGGTCGCGCTGGTGTTTCCGAGCTTCCGCGACGGCCGCGCCTATACCCAGGCGCGTCTCTTGCGTGAGCGCTACGGCTATCGCGGCGAGTTGCGCGCGACCGGGCAGGTGCTGCGTGACCAGTTCGTGTTCATGCTGCGCGCCGGCTTCGATGCCTTCGAGGTCAAGAAGCAGGCGGATGCCGAGGCCTTCACCGAGACCGTGAAACGCTATTCGGTGTTCTACCAGCCGACCGGCGACGGTCGTATCTCGGCGCTGCATCAGCGCCTGCAACTGCGCCATTCGGAGAGTGCCGGGCTGTGAGCACGCTGGCTGCATCGCCTTCGGTTGCGGAGATCCCGGTCGCGGCGCTCGACGCCGCGCTGCGCACGGCCGCGCCGCGTGAGGTCATTGCCGCTGCTCTCGAGGCGATCGGTCGCGAGCGGCTGGCGGTGGTGTCGTCGTTCGGAACGGAGTCGGCGGCGCTGCTGAAGGTGACGGCCGACGTTGATCCGGCGATCCCGGTGATCTTCCTCGACACCGGGCACATGTTCGCGGAGACGCTGGCCTATCGCGACCAGCTCATCGAGATTCTCGGCCTGCGGGACGTACGCTCGATCAAGCCCGACGACGCCGCGCTGGCGCGCGAGGATGCCGACAACGAGTTGTGGTTCTCTGATCCCGATGCCTGCTGCCGCATCCGCAAAGTCGAGCCGCTGGCACGCGCGCTGGCGCCGTTCGCGGCCTGGATCAATGGCCGCAAGCGTTTCCAGGGCGGACTACGTGCGGCCATCCCGGTCGTCGAGCAGGACGGCGCGCGCGTGAAGTTCAATCCGTTTGCGAACGTGACGCGAGAGGACATCGCCGAAATCTACCGCTCGGCCAACCTGCCGCAGCATCCGCTGGTCGCCTCCGGCTTCCGCTCGATCGGCTGCATGCCCTGCACCAGCCGCTCGGATTCAGCCGAGGACGAGCGCGCCGGCCGCTGGCGCGGCCGCGGCAAGACAGAGTGCGGCATCCACACGGTGGCGACGTCGTCGGTGTAGGCTGCATGCGGCCATGAACATCGTGTTCGTGAAGAGGGACAGCGCGGATATCGAACGACGTCCTTGGCCTCGCGGACTGCTTCACCCCTCATCCTGAGGAGCCCGCCCCGAGGCGGGTGTCTCGAAGGATGAGGCCCGGACCACCTCCGCCGACGGCACTCCAGCCGTGCGTCTTCAACACCGCCACACGCTCCCACTCAGGGTGTGCATTCCGTGGTGAGAACAAGCGATGAACAAAGTCAAGCGCGATCGGGTGTCATGCGAGTTGGATCACGCCCATTCGCTGTGCTTCGCGCCCTCACGACGACAATGTGTCGCGGCGAAGAACAGCCATCCCATTGCGCCCCGCTTCGTAGCACAATGCCCATGTCCGGCCGGAAACAAGAGAATCCGGTTTCGTTGACTCTGAACCGCACATCCGGCGATCTGCAGTGCGCGCCTGCAGCATTGCGGGCTTTGGTCAAGGGAATGGAGAGCTTGGATGATGCGGCGTGTTCTGGCTGTTGTCGCGGGCCTGGCATGGGCGGGGTCGGCCGTTGCTGCCGACGTAAACCTGCTCAACGTGTCCTACGACCCGACCCGCGAACTCTATGTCGAGTTCAACAAGGCGTTTTCAGCCGCCTACCAGAAGGAGACCGGCAAGAGCGTCGAGGTCAAGCAGTCCCATGGCGGCTCCGGTGCGCAGGCCCGCAGCGTGATCGACGGCCTGCAGGCCGATGTCGTGACGCTGGCGCTCGCCTATGACATCGACGCGATCGCGGGCAAGGGTCTGCTCGACAAGGAGTGGCAGAAGCGGCTGCCGCAGAATGCCTCGCCCTATACGTCGACCATTGTCTTCCTGGTCCGGAAGGGCAATCCCAAGGGCATCAAGGATTGGGACGATCTGCTCAAGAAGGGCGTCGAGGTGATCACGCCCAATCCGAAGACGTCCGGCGGCGCGCGCTGGAACTATCTCGCCGCCTGGGGCTATGCGCTGAAGAAGTTCGGCTCGGTCGACAAGGCCAAGCAGTTCGTCGGCGACCTCTACCAGCACGTCCCTGTGCTCGACACCGGCGCCCGCGGCGCCACCGTGACCTTCGTGGAGCGCGGTGTCGGCGATGTCCTGCTCGCCTGGGAGAACGAGGCCTATCTGGCGCTGCGCGAGTTTGGCAAGGACAAGTTCGAGATCGTCGCCCCGCAGCTGTCGATCCTGGCCGAACCACCAGTTGCGGTGGTCGATTCGGTGGCCGATAGGAAGGGCACGCGGAGTGTGGCTGAATCCTACCTGAAATACTGGTATACAAAGGAAGGTCAGGAAATTGCCGCACGCAACTCCTACCGTCCGCGGGATCCTGAGGTCGCCAAGAAGTACGAGGCGGCCTTCGCCAAGGTCGAGCTGTTCACCATCGACGAGGTGTTCGGCGGCTGGACCAAGGCCCAGAAGGAGCATTTTGCGGAAGGCGGTATCTTCGATCAAATCTACAAGAATTGATCGAATCGGAAGGAACGAGTTGGTGGCAGCCGGTCTGATACGGCTTCGAGACAGTAAGGCAACAAGCTGGCGTTGCGGCGATCTGCGACATTGCGCATGAGACGCTGTCCCCGGTCTCGATTTGCCGAGACGAGGCTGGGGGCGGCGGGCGGACACCACAATCGATTCAAGCCCATCGACACCGATCATCAACGGACCAGGCCTTTTTTTGAACGTACTTGCACCACGTCGCAGCACCTTGCCGGGCTTTGGTCTCACCATGGGACTGACGCTGACCTGGCTGTCTCTGATCGTCCTGATTCCGCTTGCGGGGCTGTTCGTCCGCTCGACCGATCTCAGCCTCGACCAGTTCTGGGACATCGTCACCAGCCGGCGCACGTTGAGCGCACTCAAGATCTCGTTCGGCCTCGCCTTCGCCGCAGCCTGCGTGAATCTCGTGATGGGCACCATCGTCGTGTGGGCGCTGGTGCGCTACCGCTTTCCGGGACGCCGACTGTTCGACGCGATCGTCGACGTTCCGTTCGCGCTGCCGACGGCAGTGGCCGGCGTGGCACTGACTGCGCTGTTCACCCAGAAGGGCTGGCTCGGCGCGCCGCTCGCCGCGATGGGGATCAAGGTGGCGTTCACGCCGCTCGGCATCTTCGTCGCGATGATCTTCATCGGCATCCCCTTCGTCGTCCGCACGGTGCAGCCGGTGCTGATCGATCTCGATCCGGAGATCGAGGAGGCGGCGGCGAGCCTCGGCGCCGGGCGCTGGCAGATCGTGACCCGCGTGATCCTGCCGAGCCTGACGCCGGCGCTGCTCACAGGCTTCGCACTCGCCTTTGCGCGCGCGGTCGGCGAGTACGGATCGGTGATCTTCATTGCCGGCAATCTGCCGAACGTCTCCGAGATCGCGCCGCTGCTGATCGTGATCCGGCTGTCCGAATTCCGCTACGCCGATGCCACCGCGATCGCGGTGGTCATGCTGGTCGTGGCGTTCCTGATCATCTTTGCCGTGAACCGGTTGCAGCGCTGGGCGCAGAGCCGGGCGCCCTTGAACTAGGACCCGACATGAGCGTGGAGATGACCCTGCAGGCGCCGTCCGTGGCATCGTCCGCGACCAGCCCGCGCCTGGCGCAGGCCGGCCGCCCCGATCCGCGCACCGAGCCGCGCCTGGTCCGCATCGTCATCACGACGCTGGCATTGGCGTTCCTGTCGGTGTTCGTGGTGCTGCCGCTGATCGTCGTGTTCGTGGAAGCGTTCGGCAAGGGCGTCGCTGCCTATTTTACCGCGCTTGCCGACGCCGAGGCGTGGGACGCGATCCGCCTGACGCTGCTGGTGGCGCTGGTCTCGGTCGGCACCAATCTCGTGTTCGGCCTGTGCGCCGCCTGGTCGATCGCCAAGTTCGACTTTCCGGGCAAGACGTTCCTGATCACCCTGATCGATCTGCCGTTCTCGGTGAGCCCGGTGATATCGGGCCTCGTGTTCGTGCTGCTGTTCGGCGCGCAGGGGTTCTTCGGTCCGTGGATGCAGAGCCATGGCCTGCAGATCCTGTTCGCCTTTCCCGGCATAGCGCTGGCCACCGTGTTCGTGACCTTTCCGTTCGTCGCGCGCGCGCTGATCCCGCTGATGCAGGAGCAGGGCACGCAGGAGGAGGAGGCGGCGATTTCGCTCGGCGCGTCCGGCCTGCAGACGTTCTTCCGCGTCACCTTGCCGAACATCAAATGGGGTGTGCTGTATGGCGTGCTGCTCTGCAACGCGCGCGCGATGGGCGAGTTCGGCGCCGTCTCGGTGGTGTCCGGCCATATCCGCGGCGAGACCAATACGATGCCACTGCTGGTCGAGATCCTCTACAACGAATACCAGATGGTCGCCTCGTTCGCGATCGCCTCGCTATTGGCGATGCTCGCGCTGATCACGCTGGTCGTCAAAACCGTCCTCGAACGGCAACTCGATGAGGGAGGTCAGCATGACCATTGAAGTCAGGGGTGTCGTCAAGACATTCGGCACGTTCAAGGCGCTCGACGGCGTCGATCTCAAGGTCGCCGACGGCGAATTGCTGGCGCTGCTGGGCCCGTCCGGGTCGGGCAAGACGACCTTGCTGCGGATCATCGCCGGGCTGGATTGGCCTGATGCCGGCGAGATCCTGTTCGACGGCGAGAGCGCGCTCGATCGCGGCGCGCGCGAGCGCCATGTCGGCTTCGTGTTTCAGCACTACGCGCTGTTCCGGCACATGAACGTGTTCGAGAACGTCGCCTTCGGCCTGCGCGTGCAGCCGCGCCGCGTCCGCAAGAGCGAGGCGGAGATCCGCGCGCGCGTGAAGGAGCTGCTGGATCTCGTCCAGCTCGACTGGCTCGCCGATCGCTATCCGAGCCAGCTCTCCGGCGGCCAGCGCCAGCGCATCGCGCTGGCGCGTGCGCTCGCCATCGAGCCGCGCATCCTCTTGCTCGACGAGCCGTTCGGCGCGCTCGACGCCAAGGTGCGCAAGGAGCTGCGGCAATGGCTGCGCACCTTGCATCACTCCATCAACGTCACCTCGATCTTCGTCACCCACGACCAGGAGGAGGCGCTCGAGGTGGCGCATCGCGTGGTGGTGATGGACAAGGGCCGGATCGAGCAGGTCGGCTCGCCGAGCGACGTCTACGACGCGCCGGCGACGGCGTTCGTCCACGGCTTCATCGGCGAGTCGATCATGCTGCCGGTCGAGATCACCGGCGGCGCGGTGCATCTCAAGGGACGCCCGCTCGATCTCGCGGCCGAGGGCGCGGCGGCCGGGGCCTCCACCTTGTTCGTGCGCCGCCACGACATGGTGATCGGTCCGGCCGGCAGCGGAACGCTGGACGGCGACATCACTCATGTCCGCAGCTTCGGCCCGGTGCAGCGCGCCGAAATCGCGCTGGCGGAGGGCGTCGCGACGATCGAGATCGACGCCCCGCGTGACCGCGAGCTCAGGATCGGCGAGCGGGTCGGACTGAAGCCGCGGCATTATCGGATCTTTGCGGGGTGAGGGCACGTGGCCGCGTGGGTCGCGGCCAGCTCGATCCGGCGATGTATGCCGCGAGCTCCGAGCACTTGCAGCTCTGAGCCGTAGACCTCAACCAAAAAAACAGTGTCGTCCCGGACAAGCCCGACAACGCGTAGCGTTGGCGGGCGCCGATCCGGGACCCATACGCCGTGACGCCCGTTGTTGAGCCCGCTCGACCGGCATCGCGTCTCGCCACGACCGCCACGGCGTCTGGGTCCCGGTGCGACACTAAAGTTGTGGCGCCGTCCTTGGCTTGATCACTCGGAGGGTCCGCGCCCCACAGCGCTTGACCGGGCGGACGTTATGGTTGACGAACCGTTGCCGGCAGGAATGGCCGCAATTGTCGCGATGGAACTTACCTCCGATTCACCTTTCAGCCACGGTTGATGTGCAACAACCCGCCTCTCTCGTCGGCATAGGGACTGGTTCATTGAAGCATCTGGCACTCGCTCTCTCCGTTGCATTCCTGCTCGCCGGCTGCGCGGCCGAGACGCCGGTGGTGCAGGCGCCGACCATGTATGCCGACATGGCGGTCGCGGGCGCGAAGCTCGATGCTGTCGCTGCCGCGACGATGATCTCGCAATACCGCCAGAATAACGGGCTCGGCATGGTCGAGGTCGATCCCGAGCTGATGCGGCTCGCGGAATCGCAGTCGCAGGCCATGGCAGACAAGAACAAGCTCGATCATGACGTGCGCGCCCCGCTGGCGAAGCGCCTGACCGGTGCCGGCTATGACGCTGTCGTCGCGGTCGAGAACGTGTCGGCCGGCTATCACACGCTGGCGGAAGCGTTTTCCGGCTGGCGCGACTCGCCGCCGCATCGCGCCAACATGCTGAAGAATGGTGTCACAAAAATAGGCATCGCAGCGAGCTATGCTCCGAATACCAAGTACAAAGTGTTCTGGACCATGATCCTGGCCGCGCCGGACGGCAAGAAGCCCTCCTGACAGGCAGGGCTGCCGCTGCCTTGCGCAGGCCGCGTGCGCGGCGCTCGCGCGCGAGTCAGGACCGACCTAGCCCTTGGGGTGGATTGACGTCACCGCGAAGTGACGCCACGTTGGCGCCTTGCTTTGCTAATGACCGCAGTAATGACGCAACATCCATTTCCCCCGCTGCCTGCAACCCCCAGCGAATCGCAACGTGTCCTCGTCCTGCAGGGCGGCGGCGCGCTCGGCTCCTATCAGGCCGGCGCCTATCAGGCGCTGTGTCATTTCGATTTCGAGCCGGAATGGGTCGCCGGTATCTCGATCGGCGCCATCAACGCCGCGATCATCGCCGGCAACGACCGGGACAAACGCATCGGCCGTCTCAAGGAATTCTGGGAGATGGTGTCGTCGCCGGTGCCGTGGAAGCCGCTGCTCAATGGCGATCATCACCGCTCGGCCTTCAATGAGGTCAGCGCCGGGCTGATCGCTGCCTTCGGCGTGCCCGGCTTCTTCACGCCGCGCTTTCCGCCGGCGCCGCTGTGGCCGTCCGGCACGCCGCAATCGGTCAGCTATTACGACACCGCGCCGCTCAAGCGGACCCTGGAGCGGCTGGTCGATTTCGACCGCATCAACGATCTGAAGACACGCCTCTCCGTCGGCGCCGTCGGCGTCACCACCGGCAATTTCACCTATTTCGACAATGTCGAATTCAAGAAGCAGGGCAAGCGGATCGGACCCGAGCACATCATGGCGTCTGGCGCGCTGCCGCCGGGCTTCCCGCCGGTCGAGATCGACGGCGAGCATTATTGGGACGGCGGCATCGCCTCCAATACGCCGCTGGACTACGTGCTCGACACCGAGACCGATCGTGATCTCCTGATCTTCCAGGTCGATCTGTTCTCCGCACGCGGCGATCTGCCGAGGACGCTGCTGGAGGCCGCCGAGCGCGAGAAGGACATCCGCTATTCCAGCCGGACGCGGATGAACACGGACAAGAACCGCATGATCCACAACACGCGCAAAGCGCTGCGCGAGCTCTATGCCAGGCTGCCGGACGAGCTGCGCAACGATCCGTCGCTCGAGATCCTGTGCAAGGCAGCACAGGAGAACACCGTCACGGTGGTGCACCTGATCTACCGCAGCAAGAGCTACGAGAGCTCGTCGAAGGACTACGACTTCTCCCATGTTGCGATGGTCGAGCATTGGGAGGCGGGCGTTCGCGACGTCCACCAGTCGATGCATCATAAGGACTGGCTGGAGCGGCCGCAGTCCGGCGAGACCATGGTCACCTACGATCTCACGCAGGACGGCAGTCTCGCTGCCGCCAAGAAGGAGTGAAGCAATGACGACGAACCTCAAAGGCAAGACCGCGGTCGTGACCGGCTCCACCAGCGGCATCGGGCTCGCTTATGCCCGCGCCTTCGCGTCGGCCGGCGCCAACATCGTCCTCAACGGATTCGGCGCCCCCGCCGACATCGAGAAGGAGCGCGCGGCGATCGAGAGCGACTACAAGATCAAGGCCGTGCACTCGCCGGCCGACATGAGCAAGCCGGCCGAGATCGCCGGCATGATCGCGCTCGGCGAGACCACGTTCGGCTCGGTCGACATCCTCGTCAACAATGCCGGCATCCAGTTCGTCTCGCCGGTCGAGGATTTTCCGCCGGAGAAGTGGGAGCAGATCATCGCGATCAATCTGTCGTCCGCGTTCTACGGCATCCGTGCCGCCGTGCCCGGCATGAAGAAGCGCGGCTGGGGCCGCATCATCAACACCGCCTCGGCACACTCGCTGGTCGCATCTCCGTTCAAGTCGGCCTATGTCTCGGCCAAGCACGGCATCGCCGGCCTCACCAAGACCGTGGCGCTCGAGCTCGCGACCTTCAAGATCACCTGCAACTGCATCTCGCCGGGCTATGTCTGGACGCCGCTGGTGGAGAAGCAGATTCCGGACACCATGAAGGCGCGCAACCTCACCAAGGAGCAGGTCATCAACGATGTGCTGCTGGCGGCGCAGCCGACCAAGGAGTTCGTGACCTCCGAGCAGGTCGCGGCGCTGGCGCTGTTCCTGTGCGGCGACGATGCGGCGCAGATCACCGGCACCAACCTCTCGATCGACGGCGGTTGGACTGCGGCGTAACGATCGCAGAGAGCGCTGAACGAGGCACCAGTTTCGCGCCGAGGCGGGTTTCGCTTCGGCGCGGTCCATTCTACAAGCGTGCGTTTCCACGACCAGCGCACGGACCCCTGACCTTGCTGACCACGATCATCGGCCTCGGCGCCGCCATCTGCACCACGAGCTCGTTCCTGCCCCAGGTCATCAAGGCCTGGCGGTCGCGCTCGACCCATGACATCTCGATGGGCATGTTCGTGCTGCAGACCACCGGCAACTCGATGTGGCTGCTCTACGGCGCGCTGATCAGCGACTTGCCGCTGGTCGTCGCCAACGCCATCACGCTGGGCCTGGTGGGGGCGATCCTCGGCCTGAAACTGCGCTACGGCTAAGGGACTTCAGCCGATCAGCTGCGGCGCGCGAACACGCTCGCGGTGGTGGACGCGACGCTCTGTCCCGGCGGCAGCACGACCACGGTCGATCCGAGCTGGACGTGGTTGTAGAGGTCGGCGACGTCGGTGTTGGTCATGCGGATGCAGCCGGATGAGATCGCCTGGCCGATATATTCGGGCTGGTTGGTGCCGTGGATGCGGTACAGGGTGTCCTTGTTGCCCTCGTAGAGATAGATCGCGCGGGCGCCGAGCGGATTGGCCGGGCCGCCGGCGACGCGCTTCGGATACGGCCCGAGGCGCGCCTGGATGTCGGCGGTCGGAACCCAGTCCGGCCATTCCGCGAGCTTGCCGACCGTGGCGACGCCGGAGAAGGCCATCGCCTCCTCGCCGACGGCGACGCCGTAGCGGACCGCCTTGCGGTCGGGCAGCACGTAGTACAGGAACCGCGCGTCGGTATCGACGACGATCGTGCCCGGCTGTTCCTGCCGGGTGTATTCGACGATGTGGCGCTGGAACTGTTGCGGGATCTGCGCCTCGGCATAGGGGGCGTGCGCAAGCAACTGGCGGTCGCGCGGCGTCAACGCCGCATCGGTCGATGGCGACAGCGTCGCTTCCATGCAGCCGGCCAGCATCAGGGTTCCGGCCAGCGAGAGTGCGACCCCCAGTCTCGACATCTCATTCTCCCCCAGCGCGCGATCAAGTCACCTGCCCGGAGGATCGCGCCAATATCAAGGCGTTGCACCCAACACTTGCGTGATCGCCGCGCGGGACGAGATGGGGCGGCATTGCGCTCGCAGTTCCGCCAAGGCGAGGCCAAGATGACGCAACAGATGCGTCAACATGGTTCCCTCAAGATGCCTTGCCGAAGGCGAGGACGTGCAGCCCGAGCCGCTGCTTGACGATGCGGAACAGCAGCACGGTCTCGAAGGCCAGCGACAGCGAGGTCGCGGCCGCGGCGCCGTAGCCGCCGAACTGCGGAACCAGCAGGATGCAGAGCACGAGGTTCATGACGAAGGCCGCCGCATAGGCCATGGCGCAGGCGCGCTGCTGGCCCAGCATGTTCAACAGTCGCTCCACCGGACCGATCGCCGACCGCACGACGAGGCCGATCGCGGCGATGAACATGATGTCGTAGCCGGCGGTGAACTGCGCGCCGAACAGAAACAGCAGCGGCTTGCCGAGCGCGAGCAGCACCAGGGTCGCCGCGAGCGACGGCCAGAATGTCCACTTGATCGCATGCGCGACATAGGCCGACAGCCGCGCCTTGTCGCCGAGCGCGTGGTACTCGGCGAAGCGATGCGCCGTCGTCGCCGACATCGCGTAGTGGATGAACGACACCAGCGCGAGCGTCTTCACCACGGCGAAATAGATCCCGACCTCCTCCGAGGAGCGGAATTGCTGCAGCACCAGCACGTCGGTGTAGGACAGCAGCAGGTAGAAGCTCTCGACCAGGAGGATCGGCAGCGAGATCGCGAGCCAGCCGCGGAGATCATATTGTCTGGGGCCCGGCTCGATGTGGCGGCCGAGCCTGTTGTTCAGCACCAGCATCTGGCCGAGCATCGCGAGCCACACCGCGGCCGCGCTCGCGGCCATCGCCGCGGTCGCGCCGAGATCGAGGCCGAGCACGAAGGCGCCCGCCGTGAAGCCGATGATCAGCGTCTGGCGGATGATGAATTGCGGCATCAGCCCGAGCGTCATCCAGTCGTGCGAGCGGGCGATGCCGTCCTGGGTGTTGGCAACGACGAAGGCGGGCAGGGTCAGGCAGCCGAGATAGAGCGGCACGCGCTCGCTGGCGTCGATCCAAGGCGACAGCAGCGCGATCAGGCCTGCAAGCAGCAGCGCCGCTGCAGTGGACGTCGCCAGCGTCAGCCAGCGTCCGCCGGAGAGGAAGCCGCGCAGCAGCGCCTGCTGGCCCGCGGTGCGGTAGTCCGGAATGATCTTCTGCGCCGAGGAGGCGATGCCGACATCCAGCATGCTGCCGAGCAGCAGCACCCAGGTCCAGACATAGACGTAGGTGCCGTAGTCCGAGCCGCCCATCCAGCGCGCGAGCAGGATCTGGCTGAGATAGGCGAGGCCCGCGCTGAGCACGCGGATCAGGAAGATGGTGCCGGCCAGGCGGCGCGTCAGCGACGCCTCGCCGCTGCCGCCGAGCGCAGCCAAGCGCGCCTTCAGCCGGCCTGCGAGGCCGGTCGATGCGGGGGCGTTGCGGGCATCCATCACGGCCACGGCGGGGTCCGTCTCCACGGCCGCGCGGATGGCGGCGATGCTGCTTCCCTATCAACGCAACGTTAAGATTGAGTTGGACCGGCCCCGCGTCGCTCGCCCGGCGCAGCCGCCGTCAGGGCAGATTGAAGTTGAACTCGTAGGCCCTGTCGGGGCCGACCAGCGTGAATTTCAGGGCCGCGCCGTCCGGCTTCACGCCGGGCGGAACGCCGTCGAGCTCGAAGGCGAAGCGCTTGATGCCCGGCATGCCGCTGTCGCGCACGGTCGGGATCGGCAGCGCCCAGTCCGGCGTCGGCCCCTCGACATAGAGCTGGACACCGCGCGGATCGGCGACGGCCACGTCGACGATGACGTCCTTCTGGCCGTCGCGCTTGACGTCGCGGATCGTCAAGGGATTGGCATCGCCGACGGTGGCCGGCTTCGGCACCGTGTCGAGGGCCGCCGAGAGCGCCGTATCCTCGGTGCTGGCGACGCTGGTGAAGGCGAGCTCGGCCTTCGCTTCGACGGGAATGCAGATCTTCTCGCAGACCGCGTAGCTGATGTCGGCGCGCAGGGTCATCGGCTTGTCGGCGTTCTTGGCGACGATGCGCAGCGGCAGCACGACCTGATCATGATAGCCGAGCGAGTGTCCGCCGGCGCCGTCGTCGAACTTTGTCGGCGCGGGCCACAGAACCGTCACCGCTTCGACGTTCTCCGACTTGGAAAAGTCGAACCGCGGCGGCACGCCTGAATCGCCGGGCGTTCGCCAATAGGTCTTCCATCCCGGCTGCAGCGCAAGGGCGATGCCGCCCAGCATGACCGGACCGCTGCGCGAGCCCGCGAGCAGGCGCACCGCGGAGTGGCTGTCGCGCTGCCAGGGCGAGGAATCCTGCGCCTGCGCACCGAACGCAAGGCAGGATGATACGACGGTCGCGACGAGCAGTGTGGCAGAGTGGTGAGGAACCAAGGCGGACATGAGACGTCTTTAGAGTGCGGTTCGGGCGCAAACCATTGAAATGCTTGTGAGCAGATTTCCTCGCGAGGACCTGAACCTTGATTGACAGATGCGCATCCCAATATCAGGATATCAATGATCATGAGAGTCCTTGCGGATGAATCCTGAGGCAAAAAGGCTGGGCGACATTCGCCGCAAAGTGACAGGGATCGGGGATCACACCTCTCACGGTGGTTACCTCGACGGCCAGCTGCTGGTTGCAATGCCCGTGATGGGCGATTCCCGTTTCGAGCGCTCGGTGATCTATCTCTGCGCGCACTCGGCTGAGGGCGCCATGGGTATCATGGTGAACCGGCCGGCGGGCAGCATCGACTTCCCTCAGCTGTTGATGCAACTGAATATCATCGAGAAGAGCGATCAGATCAGCCTGCCCGACAGCGCCGAGACCATGAAGGTGCTGAGCGGCGGCCCGGTCGATACCGGACGCGGCTTCGTGCTGCATTCGAGCGACTACTTCATCGCCAACGCGACCTTGAAGATCAACGACGGCGTCTGCCTGACGACGACGATCGACATTCTCAAGGCGATCGCCAAGGGCGACGGTCCGAAGCACGCCATCCTCGCCCTCGGCTATGCCGGCTGGCGCGCGGGCCAGCTGGAGGAAGAGATCCAGGACAATGGCTGGCTGCATTGCGACGCCGATCCGGAGCTGATCTTCGGCGACAATGTCGACGCCAAATACGATCTCGCGCTGCGCAAGATCGGCATCGATCCGGGCATGCTGTCCAACGCCGCGGGGCACGCATAGGCCTTATCGTCCGGCAGGAGTCCCCGCGCTCGCTGGGATCAGAGAAGACTCTCGATGGGGCGCTCTGCCTCTACACCGTCATTGCGAGCGCAGCGTAGCAATCCAGAATGCCCACCGCGGATGCAGTCTGGATTGCCTCTGCGCTTCGCTCCTCGCAATGACGACATGGAGAGGGATGAGGCCGCGCATCTCTGCTGAAGGCAGAACTACTCCGCCGCCTGCTGCGCCACCGTCGGCTCGGTGCCGGCCACGGTGGCGCGGCGCATGTCGCGCGGTTGCGACTGATCGTAGCGGCGCACGCGGTGCATGGTCTGCCTGTTGTCCCACATGATCAGATCGTGCAGCGTCCATTTGTGGACGTAGACGAACTCGGGCTGTGTGGCATGCTCGGTGAGGTCGCGCAACAGCAGCCGCCCTTCCGGCATGCTCATGCCGAGCACGGCGCCGGCATGCGACGACAGATACAGCGACTTGCGGCCGTGCGCCGGATGGGTGCGGACCAGCCGCTGCCTGACCGGCTTGAACATCTCCTTCTCCTCACCGGTGTAGTCGAGGAAGCCGAGCGAGCCGCGCGAATACATCAGCGAATGTTCGCAGACGAGATCCTCGATCTCGTCCTTGGTCTCCCGGTCGAGCGCGTCATAGGCGGCGCGCATGTCGGCGAATTCGGTGTTGCCGCCCTTCGGGTTCACGATTCGCGCCGACAGGATCGAGTACTTCGCCGGGATCGGCCGGAACGAGCTGTCGGAGTGCCACAGGCAGTTGCCGAGATTGAACAGATGCGTGCGATGGTCCGGTGGCAGCGGCTTGCCATCCTTGCCGAGATTGGAGACGTCGTTGAGGCCGGTGGTGAGGCGGTAATCCTCCTTCTTGGTGACGGTGCCGCCGCGCGCCTGCTCGCGGTCGCCGAAACTGAGCGCAAAGGCGAGCTGCTGCTCGTCGGTGATGTCCTGATCGTGAAATACGAGAACGGCGTAGTGGTCGATCGCGGCCTGCAATTGCGCGACCTCGTCCCGAGCGAGAGGCTTGCGCAGATCGACACCGGACACTTCGCCGACGAAATGCGGATGCAGCTGCCGGATGGCGATCGCCATGGTGTCCTCCTCGCGTCCTCATGACGGCGGACTCCTGTCCGCTTCTACTGAAGCAAGAGGCTACGCCGGCGATGTGCGAAGTCAACGCAAGGCGCGGAGCGCCGCGCGCACGGCTGTCATGCCGGCGCGTCAGACGTCATGCGTTGCGGGCCATCAGCCCGCCGTCCACGGGGATCACCGCTCCGGTGAGGAACGAGGCGGCCGGCAGGCACAGGCTCAAGGTTATGTGCGCGACTTCTTCGGGATCGCCATAGCGGCCAAGCGCGGTGCGGCGCCGCGCATAGACCGCCTTCTGCTCGTCGGGAATGCGCGCGGTCATCGCCGTGGTGATCGGGCCCGGACAGATGCAGTTGACGGTGATGCGATCGCGGCCGAGCTCAACCGCGAGCGAGCGCGTCAATCCGGTCACCCCGGCCTTTGCAGCCGAATAGGCGCTGTGCAGCGCCGTTGCGCCGAGCGCCTCGGTCGAGGCGATGTTGACGATGCGCGGGCTGGATGAGCGGCGCAGATGCGGCAGCGCGGCGCGGATGACGCGCTGCTGCGCCGTCAGCATGATCGCAAGCCCTCTCGCCCAGGCCTCGTCGTAAGCCTCGTCGTCGATCGCGACACGGACCGAGATGCCGGCATTGTTGACGAGGATGTCGAGCCCGCCGAAATGCGCCGCGGCCTCGCCGACGACGGCGCTGATGGCGTCGCGGTCGGCGAGGTCGAGCCGCCATGCACGCGCTGTTCCGCCGCAGGCCAGGATATCCGCCGCCACGGCGCCGGCCCCGTCCTCATCGATATCGGTGACTGCGACGCTGGCGCCTTCATCGGCGAACACGCGCGCGGTCGCGCGCCCCATCCCCGACGCCGCGCCGGTGATCAGGACGGTCAATCCCTTGACCGAGCGGTTGAGTTGCCTGTGCTGGTGCATATTTGCGGCTCACGGAAAAATGCGCATCGCATGCGCGCCGTCGGGATTAACACTGATCGGACGCATTCGGTAGGCACTCATCCGGCGTGGCCGAATTTGCGTTGCCTACGACAGGGATCAACAAACCGGAGTGATCATGGCGCTCTCCAAGATCTTCATGCGCTTGGCGTTGGTGGTGGGACTGATAGCAACCACGGCAGCGCATGCCGACGGCATCAATTCCGGCGGCCGCAAGGCCAGCGCGTTGCGGCCGTTCGACGCGCGGAGCGTTGCCGAGTTCGATACGCCCTGGGCCATCGCCTTCTTGCCCGATGGGCGGATGCTGGTCACGGAGAAGCCGGGTCGGATCTTTCTGGTCACGCAAGGTGGGAAGAAGATCCAGATCGGCAACGTGCCCGCGGTCGCTGCGCGCGGACAGAACGGTCTCCTCGATATCGCGGTGTCGCCGAGCTTCGCGACGACGTCGCAGATCTATCTCACCTACACCGAGCCGAGCGGCGAGGGCAGCCGACTCGTACTGACCCGCGCCGAGTTGTCGGTTTCGAATGACAACGCCACGCTGACCGACCCCACCGTCATCTGGCGCCAGACGCCCGCCGGCGGCGGCGGGCAGCCCGGCGGCATCATCGCGTTCGATCCGTCGGGAACGCATCTGTTCCTGACGGTCGGCGACCGCATGCAGCCGAACAGCGCCCAGGATCCGCGGCAGGCGCGCGGCAAGGTGCTCAGGCTCAATCTCGACGGCGCGACTCCGTCGGACAATCCCATGGCCGAGGACAAGGGCGTGCCGGCCCAGACGTGGACCACCGGCCACCGCAATCCCTACGGGCTCGCCTTCGCATCAGATGGCAAGCTCTGGCTGCACGAGATGGGACCGCGCGGCGGCGACGAGCTGAACCTGATCGAGCCGGGCAAGAACTACGGCTGGCCGCTGGTGTCGAACGGCGACAATTACAACGGCACGCCGATCCCGCGGCATGCGACGCGGCCCGACCTCGCGCCGCCGCCGCTCTATTGGGATCCTGTGATCGCGCCGGCCGGCTTGGTCTTCTATGATGGTCCGATGTTTCCGCAATGGAAGGGATCGGCGCTGATCGGGGGCTTGCGGGTTCAAGCGCTGGTCCGCGTCGCCTTCCGGCCCGATGGTCAGCCTGACGAGGCCGAGCGCTGGGACATGGGCGAGCGCATCCGCGATGTCGCCGTGGCGCCGGACGGCGCCGTCTGGGTGATCGAGGACGACTCGCCCGGCCGCCTGCTGCGGCTGACACCGATGAAGTAGCTGCGCAGCAGCATTGATGCGAAGGCGCCGATGCCGGTGTCGCCACAGCCGCGATGCCGTTGACAGGGCCTGCGCTGATCTCCACACCATCCGACAAATAACAATAGAAGGAGTGGGGAGATGAACGCGCTCGATTTCACGGGACGCTCGGTGCTGGTGATCGGCGGCTCGAGCGGCATCGGCAACGGCATTGCGCAGGCGTTTCGCGCGCAGGGCGCGCGCGTCGATATCAGCGGCACGCGACCGAGTGCTGCCGATTATGCCGCAGACGAGGGCTCCGATCTCGTGGGGTTGAACTACCATCAGCTCGATGTGAGCGATCCCGGCGCGATCGAGAGCTTCGCACCGCAACTCGATCGTCTCGACGTGCTCGTGCTGGCGCAAGGCGCGGTGCTCTACCGGCGCGGCGAGTTCGCCATGGACGGCTTCCGCAAGGTGGTCGAGGTCAACCTCATCAGCCTGATGGCCTGTGCGACGAAATTTCACGGCCGGCTGCGCGATGCCAAGGGCGCGCTCATCATCGTCTCGTCGACCGCGGCCTATCATTCCACCATGGGCAACCCGGCCTACAACGCCTCGAAGACCGGTGCGATGGGATTGACGCGAACCCTGGCGGAGGCGTGGGCGGAGGACGGCATCCGCGTCAACGGGATCGCGCCCGGTCTCGTCGACACCAAGATGACCAAGGTGACGACCGCCAATCCGAAGCGTCTCGAGAGCGCGCTGCAGCGCATCCCGCTGCGGCGGTTGGGCACGCCGCAGGACATGGCCGGTGCGGCGCTGTTCCTGGCCTCGCCGCTGTCGTCCTACATCATCGGCCAGACCCTCGTCGTCGACGGCGGCCTGATTTTGTAGTGGTCCGGAACCTGCGCCGTGCTGGCCGGTTAGCAGGCCAGCAATCCCGCACAATGCAGAGAAGGAGAGCGGCAATGGATCAGGATCGGCTGACCGGTACGGCCAAGGATGTCGCAGGCAAGATCGAAGGCGGCGTCGGCGAGATGTTGGGCGACAAGAGCACGCAGGCGTCGGGCCGTGCACGCGAGGCTTCGGGCGTCGTGCAGAACATGTATGGCCAGGCCAAGGACGCGGCGCGCGAGGCCGGCGATGCGGCGATGGATTTCGCCAAGGATACGTTCGGCAACGGCTCCGAAACGCTCCGTGACGGCACGCAGGCCCTGACCAAGCGGGTTCAGAACAATCCGATAGGTGCACTCCTGGTCGCCGGCGGCATCGGCTTCCTGCTGGCGATGCTGATGCGCTCGCCGAGCCGGCCGCAGCCGCCGCAGCGCTGGCGCTACTGAGGCTGCAACAGCCCCGCTGACGGACGATCAGATGAAAATCGGCCCGCATTCGTTCTCGAATGCGGGCCGATTTGTCATGGTCATCTTGTTCCGGAATGATCCGCGTCGATCGCCCCCAGCGCCGAAATGCGGTCACGATCAGCGGCCCTGGGTCTCCAGCGCTGCTGCCGAGCGGCCGACCAATCCTGGCGGCCGCGGCGGCGCGTTCGGATTGCGCGCGGCGGGCGGCCGCGCCGGCTGCTGTTGCTGCTGAGGCGCGCCGAAGCCAAAGAAGTCGCGGACGCCCTGATTCGGCTGCTGCGTTTGGGCTGGCGGCTGCTGAGCGGGCGCCGCCGGCGTGGTCAGCCGCTTCTGCCTCGGCTGCGGCGGCACCGGTCCCTGCGCGGCCGGAGTTGCTTCCGCCGGCGAGGTCGCGGCCATTGGCGCCTCCGGCCGGGTGAACTCCTTCGGCGGCTCCTTGGCCTGCTCGCGCCCAACCTCGCGGCGGGGCCAGGCGAAATCGTCGGCGCGGCCGGCGGGCGGGCTCAACGCCTCGCCCTTGACCAGGGTCCGGGCCGCCAGCGCATCGACCGCCGCAGGTCGGGAGCCGGGGCCGCCCAGCAACTGGTCGGTGCCGACGGATGACGCCACCAGTGGCAGGATCGGGCCGGCGACCGGCCGCGGCGCCGGCTGGCCGGGCACGGCATTGGCGTCCGGCGTCGCCGGCTCGTTCGGCAATTCGAGCGGCGCGGAACGGGCCGCGAGCAGCCGGTTGATCTCACGCTCGGCATAGTGGGCGAGCTTGCGTGCGCCCGGCTTGGTGAAATAGACGCCGTCATAGGAGCGCAGCTGCCGGATCTGGCCTTCGAAGTCCGGCCCCTTCTGCAGGAAGCGGCCGGACTCGTCGACAAAGCCATCCCAGACGTCGACATAGGTGATGCCGGCCTTGCCGGCCGCATCGCGATACAGCGAGTCGAGGAACAGCGTGTCCGCCGTGCCCTTGGGACCGCGAACCGCGGGCAGGCCGACCCAGAGCACGGGCACGCCCTTGCTCTTGGCGATCGCGATCATCTCCTCGATCTTCTTCGTATACAGCTCGACCCAGCGCTCGTCCCGGAACTCATAGAGGCCGCCTGGCGAGCGGGCGGCCTTCTCCGGTGCCGCGACCACAGGCGTGTCGTTGTCGGCCTCGTCCTGCGGCAGATCGGTATCGGCAGCCTTGTCGTCGGGCTTGGCCGCCGTGTCGGCCTTGCCATCCGGCTTGGCTTCGCCCGGCTTGGCCTCACCGGGCTTTGTCTCACCCGGCTTGGCCTTGGCATCCTTCTTGGCCTTGTCGCCCTTCTTGTCGTCGGGCTTCTCGGTCTTCTCCATCGCGGGCTCGCGCAGCGAGATGCGGTCGTTGAGGCCGAGCATGATGACGATGGCGTCGGCGCGCTCGGTCGCCAGGATGCCCTTGGCGGCGGCGGCCCAGTCGGCCGGCTCGCCCTTGGGCTGGTACTTGATGAGGCCCGAAGTGGTCCTGATCTTGCGGGTCACGCCCATGTCGGGCTGCTCGGAATAGGCCTCTTCCAGGCCATAGGCGAGCCAGTCGGCCATGGCGTCGCCGAGCACCAGCACATAGCGGTCCGGCGCGCCGTCACGCTTCTCCGGCGGCGGCGCCTTGGAATAGTCCTGGATCACCCTCTTCGGCTGTTGCTGCGGGAACGGAGTAAAGAAGTCGCCGCCGAACCAACCTCCGCCACCTCCACCGCCGCGCGGCGCCGGGCGGGGCGAGGCGAACGGGTTGAAGTTGAAGAACTGGGCCGAGGCGGGGCCGGCGATGCCGACGAGCATGGCGATGACGACCGCCAGCACGACCAGCGGGCCGGGCTCGTTCAACAGCTTGAGGATGGACTTCAGCTTTGACATGCGCACCCGTCGCGCGGCGAGATCGTGACAATCCATATAATAGGACGCGAATCAGGCCGCAAACGGGCATTCACCGGATGGTGTTGATGGCATCGGCAATCGCCCCACACGGTTACCGGCAGGGCAGATTGGGCTGTGATCAGCGCGCCCGCAGCCGTTCGAGCACGTCCGAGGTGGCAAATCCGTCCGCCGGCGCCCCGATCGAGGCCTGGAAGTTCCGCAGCGCCTCGCGCGTCTGGCCACCGAACTGGCCGTCCGGCGTTCCGCGGTAAAATCCGCGCTCGGCGAGCAATTGCTGCAGCTCCAGCCGCTCGCCGCGCGACAGCGTTCGTTCCTCGCGCGGCCAGGACTGAACGAACGGCGGTCCGCCCCGCAGACGGTCGGCGAAGTGGCCAATCGCCAGCGCATAGGCTTCCGCCGGGTTGTATTTCATGATGACGCGGAAGTTCTGCAGCATCAGGAAGCCGGGGCCCTGGGCGCCGGCCGGTGCCAGCAGATAGGCCTTTTCGGCGCTGGCCGGGAACGGCTGACCGTTGGCTCGCCGCAGGCCGAGCTGTTCCCACTGGCCGAAGCTCATGCTCTTGGCGCGGTCAGCGAGCATGTAGTTGAAGCCCTGGGGCACCACGACCTCGTAGCCCCAGCTCTGGCCGCTCTGCCAGCCGTCCTTCTTCAGATTGTTGGCGGTCGAGGCGATCAGGTCGGCCGGATTGTCGACGACGTCGCGGCGGCCATCGCCGTCGGCATCGACGGCGAAGCGCTTGAACGCGGTCGGCATGAACTGGGTCGGGCCGAAGGCGCCTGCCCACGAGCCGCGCATCTGCTCGGGGCGCAAATCGCCGCGATTGAGGATCTCCAGGGCGGAGAGGAACTCGTCCTTGAAATAGGCCTGGCGGCGGCCGATGCAGGCGAGCGTCGCGGTCGACTGAAGCACGCTGCGGTCGCCGATCTGGGTCGAGTAGTTGGACTCGATGCCCCAGATCGAAGCGATAATGTAACGGTCGACGCCATAGGCGCGCTCGGCCGCATCGAACTGCGGCTTGTACGTCGCCAGCACCTCGCGGCCTTTCGCCAGCCGGTTGTCGTTCACCAGGATGTCGAGATAGTCCCAGATCGACTTGGTGAATTCGGGCTGCGCGTCGAGCAGGTCCATGATGCGCAGGTCCGGCGACAGGCCGGCGGTGAAGCGCTGGAAATTGTCCTGCGTGATGTTGCGCCGTGCGGCATCTGGCCACATGCCGGCGACGCAATTGTCGAAATTGCCGGCGGCTTCGCGGATCGCGGCCGCCGTCATCAGCGGATGGCCGGAGGCGCCGTCCTCGCCGCTCCACGGCTGCGGCCCGCCGGCGGCGGGAGGCTGGTTGGGGGCGGGGTTGCCCTTGGTCGGGGTGCCCGTGAACAGGCCGTCGAGAAAGTTCAGCGGCCCGCCGCCGGATTGCGCGACAGCGGAACCAGACACCACCGTCAACGCCGTGACCAGAACCGCCGCGCCAGCACCGGCCTTCAGAGCTGTCAGCATCACGTTCCGTCGCATCATGTCTCGATCCAGATCGCATGGAAGATCGGGCTCCACGAGGCCCGGTCCTGCTTAACGGGAGATTAACAAGGTTAACGATTTCCGCAGCGAAATTTAGCCGTTCGGTTCGTGTCGAGCGGAACACTGGACCCAACATCCGCCTTTGTTCTCGGCTGCAAACGAGCTACCTAAAATGCGATCGATTTCGCATTCATATCGCCACAAGGTCTAGTCATCCCCATGAAGATCCGCAAAGCCGTTTTTCCGGTCGCCGGTCTCGGCACCCGCGTCCTTCCCGCCACCAAGGCGATGCCGAAGGAAATGCTGACGATCGTCGACAGGCCTCTCATTCAATACGTCTTCGACGAAGCCAAGGAGGCGGGCATCGAGCATTTCGTGTTCGTGACCGGGCGCAACAAGACCGCGATCGAGGATCATTTCGACCGCATGTACGAGCTCGACGCGACGCTCGCGGCGCGCGGCAAGAAGACCGAGATCGAGATCCTGGCGCGCGACCAGCCGGAGGCCGGCGCGGTCAGCTTCACCCGTCAGCAGGCGCCGCTCGGCCTCGGCCATGCCGTGTGGTGCGCGCGCGACATCGTCGGTGACGAGCCGTTCGCGGTGGTGCTGCCGGACGAGCTGGTGCTGAACTCGCCGGGGTGCCTGGCGCAGATGATCGCGGCGGCGAGCAAGCTTCCGGAGAAGAGCAACGTGCTGGCGGTGCAGGAAGTGCCCGCCGACCAGACCCATCAATACGGCATCTGCGGCGTCGGCAAGCGCGACGGCAAGATCTTCGAGGTCGACGGCATGGTCGAGAAGCCGGCCAAGGGCACCGCGCCGTCGAACTTCTCGATCACCGGGCGCTACATCCTGCAGCCTGAGATCTTCCAGATCCTGGCGACGCAGGAGCGCGGCGCCGGCGGCGAGATCCAGCTCACCGACGCGATGATCGGATTGTCGAAGACACAGAAATTCTATGGCGTGGATTTCGACGGCGAGCGGCACGATTGCGGCTCGAAGTCCGGCTTCCTGCGCGCCAACATCGCCTTCGGCATGGCGCGGGCCGACCTGCGCGATGGCCTGCGCGAGGACATGAAGCGCTATCTCGAAGGCAAGGGCTGAGGCCAAGCCGGCGAGAAATGCCGCGCCTTCGAGGCGGTTGGCGGCATCACGCCGCCAGCGAGGCCGCGGGTGACGGGTGACGCACCACTGCGCTGGCGCAGCGGTTACGGCCCGCGGCCTTGGCCATGTAGAGGGCGCGGTCGGCGGCGTTCAGCAGGCCGCTCCAATCGGTGTCGCGCGACGGCGTGACGCTGGCGGCGCCGATGCTGATCGAGGTGGTGCACGCTTCTCCCGCCCACAGCTTGACCTTGCTGCGGATCGTCTCCGCGACGCGCAGCGCATCCGCTTCCGAGGTCCCCGGCAGCAGCACCGCGAACTCCTCGCCGCCATAGCGCGCGGCGCAGTCGCCGGCGCGCCGCACCGAATCGGAGATGCACACGGCAATGCCGACCAGCACCTGATCGCCGGCCTGGTGCCCATGGGTGTCGTTGTAGCTCTTGAAGTGATCGGCATCGATCATCAGCAGCCCCAGCGGCGCGCCGGTGCGCTGCGCCCGCCACCATTCGAGCTCGATCGTCTCGTCGAACTTGCGCCGATTCTTCAGGCCCGTCAGCGGATCCGTGGTCGCGAGCTGCTCCAGCCTGGATTCGATCTTCGCCCGGAGCTGGATCTCGCGCGCGGCGACCTGCGTCGCGGCCAGGACGAACACGATCAGCGCCAGCATCATCGCCCCGATCTCTGCAGCCTCATTGCGCCAGTATGCGTAGACGCTGTCCCACGACTTGCTGGCGATCACGACCAGCGGCTCATTGCCGTTGCGCCAGACCAGGAGCCGCGGCAGATCGTCCAGTGCGCCATAGCTGCTCGACCAGCCGGACGGCTCGGTGAGCGCGCGGGTCACGGCCGGCGCCCGCGCCAGATTGCGGCCGATCGCGGCGGAATCGAACGGCGCGCCGACGACGACGGTGCCGTCGCGCCGGAGCACCGTGATGTTGCCGCCCGACCCGAGCGTGAGCCGTGCGAACAGGTCGCGGAAATAGCCGAGGCGGATCGAGCCGGCGACGACGCCGGCGAAGCGTCCGTCCGGCGTCGAGATGCGGCGGCTGAGAACGATGGAGTATTGGCCATGATGCTGGGCGGGCCGCCCGACATAGAGTCCGGTGTCGGGCCGGTCGCGATGCACCTGGAAGAAATCGGCGTCGCTGCGGTCCTCCGGCAGCGGGTCGAGCGTCGACGACTCGAGCGACAGCCGTCCGCGGGCATCGAACACCTGGATGGTGCCGAAATTCTTCGCGGTGGACGAACGGTCGAACAGGATCAGTTGGCGGACCGGCTTGCTGACCTCGTTGATTTCGGGCAGCAACATGTTGCTGGCCACCGCCCGCAGCGAGAGATCGTAGAGCTCGACGTTGCGGCTGATGTCGGCGCCGATGCTGGCGGCCATGTTCTCCAGCGCCTGGCGGGCGCGGACCTCCTCGCTCCGGCGCAGGTCGATCATGACGCTGGCGCAGATGGCGGAGAAACCGATGATGGTCGAGATGGAGCAGGTGATCAGCGTGCGCGCCGAGACCCGCCAAGGCTGCGTCGCCCGGCCCGTTCGGCGTTTCCAGCGCATCGGATCGTCCCGTCCCCGTGGAGTCCCGTCCGTAGACTGACGGATAAAGCCGAAGTAACGCATGTTAGATTAACGAGTCGTTGCGTTCGCCGCGCCTGTCGTCAAGGCGGCCGCACACGCGCTGGTACGATGGAGTCGAGACTTGCCGGACTATGATGCGCTTCGAGACTATCTCAAGCGGCAGACCCGCCCCGAGCTGGTGCTCAGCCTCGACGAGATCGAGGAGTTGATCGGCGACAGCCTGCCGCGCGCGGCGCAGCGCGCCTCGTGGTGGGACAGCCTGCGGAGCCCGCAGGAGAAAATGCCGCAGCGCGAGGCCTGCCTGGCGGCAGGCTATGTCGCGACCCGACTGCCGGATGGCAAGGGTGTCCGCTTCCGCAAGCTGAAGCCGGAGCGCTGAGCTGCATCCGTGCCCGTGGCAATTGGCCTGCATCCTGCTCTCCAGGCGGTGACGCGCTTCGAGTTCAACGTCGACGAGGCGATCGAGATTTTGGAGAACGCCGGCTGGAAGGAGGGCGCGAGCGGCATTCGCGAGAAGGGCGGCAAGCCGCTCGAGCTCGTAGTCCAGACCTCCACCAACGTCCCGCGGCCGAAGAACCATGTCATCGTCACGCAGGCCTGCCAGAAGGCGGCCATCGAGCTCGAGCCGAAGTCGGTGGTGGCTCGGCGTTCTTCTCCAGCGACGTCGCCAATTCCGACACCTACACGTACGTCTACTGCGACATGGAGATGCTGATGATCACGATGGCGTCGCCGGGTACGCGCGTCAGCGGCATCCGCAAAGGTTTGTAGAGCCGTTCCTCGGAATGGGACAACGACCTCTGGCAGTTGCCGAACTGGTGTCGCGAGAGCTGAGCGCACATCGAGAGCGTTCATGCCGAAGCAGAACATTCCGGTGTGTGGCGACCGTCGCCAGCGACGTAGTTCCATTTTCCGGGATGTGACTCGCAGTCAATCTTTCCGCATCTGCGAAGTGCGACAATCGATCCGTTCTTTATTGCAGAATTGGCCCGGATTCTGCTTTGACAGTCGCTTCGAAGGCTGATCCAATTTTATGCAGTTCCCGATCGATGCAAGACGGGGACGCGTTTTTTGGCATTCAGCACCACCTTTGGAGTCGATTGATGAACGAGCGTGACCTCCGTAGCCAGATCGCTGATGTCAAAGCAGGACGCCTGTCACGGCGCGAATTTGTGCAGCGGATGATTGCCGTGGGGCTGACCGCGCCGATGGCCGGCGCGATGCTCGCCCATTCCGGCGTCGCCGTGGCCGCCCAAGCCATCGCCTACAAGCCGACCAAGGCCGGTGGCGGCGGTCCGCTCAAGCTGCTGCTCTGGCAGGCGCCGACGCTGCTCAATCCGCATTTCGCCATCGGCACCAAGGACCAGGAGGCCAGCCGCCTGTTCTACGAACCGCTGGCCGGATGGGACAAGGGCGGCAATCTGGTGCCGATTCTCGCCGCGGAGATTCCGAGCAAGGAGAATGGCGGTCTTGCGGCCGACGGTTTGTCGGTGACCTGGAAGCTGAAGAAGGGCGTCAAATGGCACGACGGCAAGCCGTTCACCGCCGACGACGTCATCTTCAATTGGGAATACGCCAACAACCCCGAGACCTCGGCGGTCTCGATCGGCAGCTACAAGAACGTCAAGTCGATCGAGAAGATCGACGATCTGACCGTGAAGCTGATCTTTCCGCAGCCGACGCCGTTCTGGGCCGATGCCTTCGTCGCCTCGTTCGGCTGCATCATCCCCAAGCATCACTTTGCGGATTATATCGGCGCGAAGTCGCGCGAGGCGCCGGCGAACCTGAAGCCGGTCGGTACCGGTCCCTACATGTTCGTGGACTTCAAGCCGGGCGACACCGTCGCCGGCAAGCGCTTCCCGGACTATCACGTGCCGACGCAGCCCTATTTCGACACGGTCGAGATCAAGGGCGGCGGCGATGCCGTCTCCGCTGCGCGCGCGGTGCTGCAGACCGGTGAATACGATTACGCCTACAATCTGCAGGTCGAGGACGAGATCCTGACCAAGCTCGAGGCGGGCGGCCAGGGCAAGACCGAGCTGACGCTGACCGGCCACATCGAATATATCGGCCTCAACGTCACCGATCCCAATGTCGAGGTCGACGGCGAGCGCGCCAGCCTGAAGACCAAGCACCCGCTGTTCTCCGATCCCGAGGTGCGCAAGGCGATCAATCTGCTGATCGACCGTGCGTCGGTGCAGAAGTTCATCTATGGACGCGCCGGCGTCGCGACGCCGAACTTCCTCAACAATCCCGAACGCTTCCGTTCGAAGAACAACAGCTTCGAGTTCTCGATCGAAAAGGCCAGCCAGATCCTCGATGCGGCCGGCTGGAAGAAGGGCGCCTCCGGCATCCGCGAGAAGGACGGCAAGCCGCTCAAATTCGTATTCCAGACCTCGATCAACGGCCCGCGCCAGAAGAACCAGGCGATCATCAAGCAGGCGTTCCAGAAGGCCGGCATCGAGGTCGAGCTGAAGTCGGTGGTCGCGTCGGTGTTCTTCTCCTCGGACGTCGCGAACCCCGACACCTACTCGCATTTCTACTGCGACATGCAGATGTATCAGACCACGATGCCGCAGGCGGATCCGCAGTTCTTCATGAACCAGTTCGTGTCCACCGAGGCCGCGACCAAGGAGAACAAGTGGCAGGGCCGCAACATCTGCCGCTGGCAGAACAAGGAGTATGACGAGACCTACAAGCTGGCCCAGAGCGAGCTCGATCCGGTCAAGCGCGCCGCGCTGTTCATTAAGCTCAACGATCTCGTCGTGCGCGACAACTACGTCCTGCCGGAGATCAACCGGCTCAATGCGATCGGCGTGAAGAACGGCATGGTGCTGTACAAGAGCGGCTGGGACAACGATCTGGCGTTCATCGCCACCTGGTATCGGGCGAGCTGACGCGCGGCCAGCATGACCAGCCAGACATCGTAGGGGTGAAGCGATGGGAAACTATCTTCTCAGGCGCCTCATCGTCGCTGTGCCGAGCCTGCTCGGCATCAGTCTCATTCTGTTCGTGCTGCTCGCGCTGGCACCGGGCGATCCATTCGGCGAGCTCGCGAGCAACCCGAACGTGCCGCCCGAGGTGCGCGAGGCGCTGCGCATCAAGTTCGGGATGAACGATCCCGTGCTGTTGCGCTATGTCCACTGGCTGGTCGCCATGTTCCAGGGCGACTGGGGCTTCTCCTTCGCCAGTCGCGTCAACGTCGACACGCTGATCCTGCAGCGGATACCGACCACGCTCTACGTGGTCGGCACCGCGCAGATCCTGGCGCTGGCGGTGGCGCTGCCGGTGGGCGTGCTCGCGGCGCGGCGGCCCTATTCGATCTTCGACCAGATCGCCAACACCTTCGCCTTCATCGGCTTCTCGCTGCCGACCTTCTTCACCGGCCTGTTGCTGATCCTGATCTTCAGCGTCAATCTCGGCTGGCTGCCGTTCGTCTATCGCGCCGACCTCAGCGCTACCGGATGGCAATGGTGGTGGGAGAGCATCAAGCAGGCGATCATGCCGGTCACGGTGCTCGGCCTCTACCAGGCGGCATCCTATACGCGCTATGTCCGCTCCGCCGTGCTCGACGTCATCAAGCTCGACTACGTCACGACCGCGCGTTCCAAGGGTCTCGACGAGCGCAAGGTGATCGTCAAGCACGTCGTGCGCAATGCGCTGATCCCGGTGGTGACGTTGGTGGCGCTGCAGATGCCGACGGTGTTCGGCGGCGCCATCGTCACCGAGCAGATCTTCCGCATTCCCGGCATCGGCTCGCTCCTGATCAGCGCGATCCTCGCCAACGATACGCCGGTCATCATGGCGGTGACCTTCGTGTTCGCCTGCCTCGTCGTCCTCTTCAACCTCATCGCAGACATTCTGTATGGCTGGCTTGACCCACGCATCTCCTTCCGTTGAGACGGCGCCGGTCGCCGCATCGCCCAAACGGCGTTTCTCGCCGGGCCGCGACGCGCTCCGCCGCTTCCTCCGTCACCGCCTCGCGGCCGCCAGCATCGTCGTGCTGCTGCTGCTCGCGCTCTCGATCCTGCTCGGCCCGTGGCTGTGGCGGATTCCGATCAACGAGATCGACTTCACGGCACGCCTCGCGCCGCCGTCCTGGGAGCATCCGTTCGGCACGGACGATCTCGGCCAGGATCTGCTGGCGCGCATGATCTATGGCGGCCGCATCTCGCTTGCGGTCGGCTTTGCCGCGATGGGCGTGGCGCTGTTCGTCGGCATTCTCGTCGGTGCGATCGCCGGCTCGGCCAAGGGACCGGTGGATGCCGCGCTGATGTGGCTGACCGATCTGTTCCTGTCGCTGCCGCAGCTGCCGCTGCTGCTCCTGATCATCTATTTGTTCCGCGATTTCCTGAAGGGCTGGCTCGGCCCGGAAGGCGGCGTCTTCGTGCTCATCGTGCTCGTGATCGGCGGCTTTCGCTGGATGCATGTGGCGCGTCTGGTCCGCGCGCAGTTCCTGTCGCTGCGCGAGAAGGAGTTTGTCGAGGCGGCGCGCGCGCTCGGCGCCTCCAACGCCCGTCTCGTCGTCCGCCACATCCTGCCGAACGCGCTGGGGCCGGTGATCGTCGCCGGCACCATCGACGTCGCGGCGGCGATCATCGCGGAGTCGACGCTGTCGTTCCTCGGTCTCGGCTTCCCGCCGGACATTCCGACCTGGGGCCGGCTGCTGTTCGACGCCAAGGACTATCTCGACATCGCGCCGCATTGGGCGCTGTTCGCCGGCGGCGCGATCTTCCTTACCGTGATCGCGATCAACTTCATCGGCGACGGCCTGCGTGATGCGCTCGATCCGCGGAAGGTGATGTGATGGATGCCCGCGTAGCTCCGCTCCTCGAGATCAAGGGGCTGAAGACCTATTTCAACAGCGACGAGGGCGAGGTCCAGGCCGTCGACGGCGTCGACATCTCGATCGGCAGCGGCGAGACCCTGTGCGTGGTCGGCGAGTCCGGCTCCGGCAAGACCGTGACGGCCATGTCGGTGCTGAAGCTGATCGCGATGCCGCCCGGTCGCATCGCCGGCGGCCAGATCCTGTGGCGGGGCCGTGACCTGATACCGCTCGGCTCGTCCGAGATGAACAAGATCCGCGCCAGCGAGATCGCGATCGTGTTCCAGGAGCCGATGACCTCGCTCAACCCGGTCTACACCGTCGGCGACCAGATCGCCGAGGTGATCCGGCTGCATCAGGGCTTGTCGAAGAAGGCGGCGATGGATCGGGCGGCCGAGATGCTGGCGCTGGTGCAGATCCCCAATCCGAAAGCCCGCGTGAACGACTATCCGCATCATTTCTCTGGCGGCATGCGCCAGCGCGTGATGATTGCGATGGCGCTGTCGTGCAATCCCAAGCTCCTGATCGCCGACGAGCCGACGACCGCCCTCGACGTCACGATCCAGGCGCAGATCCTCGATCTGCTGCTCGATATGAAGGAGCGGCTCGGCATGTCGATCATGCTGATCACCCACGCGATGGGCGTGGTGGCCGAGGTCGCCCAGCGGGTCGTGGTGATGTATGCCGGCCGGGTAGCGGAGGAGGCGCCGGTCGATCGCCTGTTCGCCAATCCGCGCCATCCCTATACCCAGGGCCTGATCCGCTCGATCCCGCGTATCGATCTCGCGGCGGTCAGGAAGAGCCGGCTGGAGAGCATCCCCGGCAGCGTGCCGAAGCTGGTCAATCCGCCGGAGGGCTGCCGCTTCGCTTCCCGCTGCCGCTTCGCCATTCCCGATTGCAAGCGCGCGCAGCCGGAGCTGCGCGAGATCGAGCCCGGCCACAAGGTGGCGTGCATCCGCGCCGAAGAGACATTGCTGTGATGACCGAAGCTGCGATTGCCACGCCCGCCGCCCCCGCGCCGCTGCTCAGCGTGCGCAACCTGACCAAGGCGTTTCCGATCCGCGGTGGACTATTGAAGCGCCAGATCGGCAGCGTGCGCGCGGTCGACGGCGTCAACTTCCACATCGAGCCGAGCGAGACCTTCGGCCTCGTCGGCGAGTCCGGCTGCGGCAAGTCGACCACCGGGCGCTGCGTGCTCAGGCTGATCGAGCCGAGCTCGGGCGAGCTGAGCTTCGAGGGCAGGGACGTCATCGCGCTGTCCGGCGACAGGCTGCGCGCGTTGCGCCGCGACATCCAGATCATCTTCCAGGATCCCTACGCCTCGCTCAATCCGCGCATGACCATCGGCGCCATCATCGGCGAGGCGCTGACGATCCATGGGCTGGCGACCTCACGCCAGCAATATGAGGCGCGCATCGTTCATCTCCTGGAGACCGTCGGCCTGCAGGCCGACCACATGACGCGCTATCCGCATGAGTTCTCCGGCGGCCAGCGCCAGCGCATCGGCATTGCGCGGGCCATCGCGGTCGAGCCCAAGCTGATCATCTGCGACGAGCCGGTATCGGCGCTCGACGTGTCGATCCAGGCCCAGGTCATCAACCTGCTCGAGGATCTGCAGCAGAAGTTCGGCATCGCCTATCTGTTCGTCGCCCACGACCTCTCGGTCGTCGAGCACATCAGTCGCCGCGTCGCGGTGATGTATCTTGGCCGCATTGTCGAGACCGCGCCGTCACGCCAGCTCTATTCGACGCCGAAGCATCCCTACACCGAGGCGCTGCTGTCGGCGGTGCCGATCCCGGATCCGAGCGTCAAGCGCAAGCGCGTGCGGCTCAAGGGCGAGGTGCCGAGCCCGATCAATCCACCATCGGGCTGTCACTTTCACACCCGCTGCCCGATCGCCAAGGACGTCTGCAGCAAGGAAGTGCCGCCATTGAAGGCAAGCGCCGAGGGGCATCTCGTCGCCTGCCATTTCCGTTGAGGCAGGGGGCGGCGCGTTACGCCGCCTGACGGTTCGAGACCAGCGCCGTCAGCCGCACCGATTGCTCTGGGTTCAGTGCGAACTGGACCAACACGGTGCGGTCGCCGACGCGGGTCAGGGTCCCCGGCAGATCGGACACCATGCCGGTGATGGCAAGCGTCACCGACGTGTTGATCGTCAGACGAACCGGAACGGCTTCGAGCAGGGCGCCGCCGAGCGAGAGGTTGCGCACGGTGACAGGGATCGCTTCGCCATTCACCTGCAGCGTGCCCTGGCGGTTGATGTTGAGCCGCGTCGACAGCCGGCGATCGACGTCGGCAGTCGAGGTCCGGATCACCCGCACCAGTTCGGTGCGCAGTCGCTGCACCTTGTCGGCGACAACAGTCGAGCCGTCGCGGATGTCGGTCGAGCGCCGGCCGGCCTCGCTGGCCTCGCGAGAGACCTCAACTGAGCCATGGGGCGGTCCGGACATGTGAGGAATCTAGATGCGAGCCATTTTAAGGATTCGCAGTTGATGCCCGGTTAAGTGCGGATGGCAACTAGTTGCCGTACGCGCGGGGGCGTTTCCGTAGTTGTACGGACGCCATTTTGTGAGTGTTGAGTAGTTGCGTAGTTCTGGGTCAGGACATGTCAGGCCTGATCAGCTCGGTCGCGGTTTCATCCTTCAGTCGTGCGACCAGATCAGCGCGGCGGGTGAGCACCGCGCGCTGGTTGACATAGCCCTTGTCAGTGATCTCGCCGGCATCGAGCAAGGGCGGCTCCGCCATCAATAGCGCACGGGTCGCATAGCGCGACGAGCCGACCGCCTCAGTGCGAAGCTTGGCCAATCCTCGCGCGATGGCAGTGCGCACCGATGGATGCGCCAGAACGTCGCTGGCCGGGGCCGTCTCGGTCAGCCCAGCGGCGCCGCGGCACGCTGCGATGTTGGGCACGATGAGAAAGTGCACCTCGTCGGTGCCGTGGCCTGCGATCACGATATCCTGCGCCAACGGCGCCAACGCCGCGATGCCGGCAATGCGCAGCGCGCCGACGTTCACCCATGTCCCGGAGCTGAGCTTGAAATCCTCGGTGATGCGGCCGTCGAAGAACAGGCCGCGCTCCGGATGCTCGGGATCTGCGAGCTTCACGGCGTCGCCGATCTTGTAGAAGCCCTCCTCGTCGAAAGCCGCGGCCGTGAGCTCGGGCGCCTTCCAATAGCCCGGCATCACGTTCGGCCCGCGCACGCGGACCTCGAGCTTCTCGCCGGTCGGCACCAGCTTGAGTTCGGTGCCGGGGATCGGCACGCCGATGTTGCCGGCGCGCTCGGCGAAGAAGTGGCAGTCGGTCGCGAGCGGCGATGTCTCGGTGGCGCCCCACGCCGACACCAGCGGTGCAGGACGGCCGATCGTGGCCCGGCTCATCTCGTTGAGCGCATCCCACAGATTTTGCGGCAGGGCCGCGGCCGCATAGAGGATGCACCTGACGCCAGAGAAAAATCTGCGGCGCAGATCGTCATCGGCCCTGAGTGCCGCGACCAGCATGTCGAAGCCGCGCGGCACGTTGAAATAGATCGTCGGCACCAGGCTGCGTAGATTGGCGAGCGAGGTCTCGAACAGGCCGGGCGCCGGCTTGCCGCCGTCGATGTAGATCGACCCGCCGTGGCTCAGCACCAGGTTGAAATTGTGGTTGGCGCCGAAGGTGTGACTCCATGGCAGCCAGTCGACGATGACGGGGCCGCCCTCGACCTCGCGCAGGAAGGTCCACAACTGCGCCTTGGCCTGCTGGCTCATGGTCAGCATCCGGTGCGTGTTGATCACCGCTTTCGGCTGCCCGGTCGAGCCGGAGGTGAACAGCAGCTTGGCCACCGTGTCCGGCGTGACCGCGGCGAAGGCGCGGTCGACCTCGGCGCCGGGCTTCGTCGCGAGCAGGGTCTGCAGCGGCACCGCGCTCGTTCCATCGCCGTCGCCGGCAATGATCGTTGCCCGATGCAGGCCGTCGACGGCCGCGAGCGCGCGCGCGAACGGCTCGCGCTGCGCGACGAAGATGGCGCCCGGATCGAGCAGACGGATCATCGCGCGCAGCTTCTCGTGATCCGTCGACATCAGCGAATAGGCCGGCGAGATCGCGCAGACGGGGATGCCGACATGCTGCGCTGCGAGCGCCAGCACGGCATGGGCGATGCTGTTGTCGGACAGGATCGCGAGCGGACGCTCCGGACCAAGGCCCTGCGCGAGCATCCAGGCCGCGGCGGCGCGGACCTGCATCAATGTTTCGCCGTAGGTCAGCCAGGTCCAGTTGTCGCCACGGCGTTCGGCCAGGAACGTGCGATCCGGGAAATGGTGGCCCCAATGCTCCAGCCATTCGCCGGTGCATCGCGCGGCCGGCTGCAACGGCATGCGCGAGCGCAGGATGATCGCGCCGTCGTCACGCCTGACGGCCTCGATCGACGGCTCGGCGAACATCGCAGGCCCGGATGGGCGGCGTTCTGCATCAACCATGGCGCGTCTCCGCGCTGCGGGCCGTGATTGCGGACGATGCAATGCGGGAGGGAGTGGGGAAGGAGAATGCTGCGCAACAGGCGCTGCGATCGGGTGCAATGTGCCGCCGCATTGCGGTCGCAATGCAGGCAGCCGTCGCCATGAATGACGGCATGCGTCTCCCTCCCATGTTGTAGTCGTTGATCGCGAGACTAACAGAATGGTTGTATTTTGCAATTATTGTGGATGTGACCAATTGCGGCGGCTTGCCCTTGCGACGGCATCGGTCTAGGCAGGGATGCTTCATGTCAGCGAGCCAGCATGCCCAAGAGCGCGAGCGCCGGAGCGCAGCGAGACTCAGCCAGCCGGGTTTCCGGGATCGGTCTCGGTGAGCTCGAGAGCCATCTCGGCTATTTCGTCCGCCGCCTGCAGCACTGGATCTTCCGCGACGTCAACGCCGCGCTCGCGGCCGTCGACCTCGACGTCATCCTCTATTCGATCCTGGAGACGATCGCGGCCAATCCCGGCGCCACGCAGATCGCGATCGCGGGCGCGCTGGGCATCGAGCGCGCGCGCATGGTCGCGCTGCTCGACGACCTGCAGCAGGCCGGGCTGATCGTGCGCGAACGCTCCGAGCACGACCGCAGGGCCCATGCGCTCGGCCTGACGCCGCGTGGCCGCATGATTCTCAAGAAGGCCAATGCACTGGTCGCCGCGCACGAGAAGCGGGTGGCACGCCGGCTCGGGGGCGACAATTATCGCCGCGCGCTCACGGCGCTGTCGCAGTTCGAGACGGACTAGGCTCGTCGCGAACGGGCCATGTCGCGAGCCTTCTGCCCCGCAAGCACGCATTGGTCATCACTCACACGGCACCCTTTACGCGGTACCGCGGTAACTCTACCTCAAACGAAGCAAAATGAAAGATGCATCCTGAGGCTGCTGCCATGCTGGATGCATTGCAGCTCTCAGCTCGCCGCTTCCAGCCGCTCTTCCGTGAGAAGCCGCATCGCGGCGTCGGCGTCCATCGGCTCGCCGAAGGCGTAGCCCTGGGCGTATTCGCAGCCGAGCTGATAGAGCTCGACGGCATCGGAGTCGGTCTCCGCGCCTTCCGCCACCACGTCCATGCCGAGATCGTGCGCCAGCGCGATGATCGATTTGAGGATCACCGGCCGCGTGCCGCGCGCGGTGGTGCGCACGAACGACTGGTCGATCTTCAAGGTGTCGAACGGGAAGCGCTGCAGATAGGCGAGCGAGGAATGGCCGGTGCCGAAATCGTCGATCGACAGGCCGACGCCGAGCTCGCGGATGCGCGTCAGCATCTGCGCGGCGTGCTCCGGGTTCTCCATCACCAGCGATTCCGTCAGCTCGATCTTGAGCGAGCCGCGCGCGACCGAGGAGCGGGCCAGCACCGAGCGGATGTCGTGGATCAGGTCGTGGCGCAGGAGCTGGCGCGAGGAGACGTTGACGCTGGCGAAGATCGGCTCGCGCAGCCGCGTCGCGCGCTGCCACACCGAGAGCTGGCGCGCGGTCTGGTCGAGTACGAAGGTGCCGAGATCGACGATCAGGCCGATCTCCTCGGCGATGGTGATGAACTCGATCGGTGACATCCGCCCGAGCTTCGGATGATCCCAGCGCGCCAAGGCCTCGAAGCCGGCGATCGAGCGATCCTCCAGCCGCACGATCGGCTGGTACAGGATCGTGATCTCCTGGCGCTCGATCGAGCGGCGCAGCTCGCTCTCCAAGGTCAGGCGGTCGTTCTTGCGCGCCCGCATCGCCGGCTTGTAGACGTCGATGCGGTCGCCGCCGATGCGCTTGGAGTGATACATCGCAAGCTCCGCATCCTTGATGATGTCCTCCGACAGCTGCGTCTGCGGGTCGGACAGAGCAAGGCCGATCGAGGCGGTCAGGAAGATCTCGCGCTCGTTGAAGGCGATCGGCGCGCGGATGGTCTTGCGGATGGTCTCGGCGAAGGCGGTGATGCGGGCGGGGTCCTGCTCGGACAGCAGGATCAGGCCGAACTGATCGCCTGCGAGCCGGGCCAACGTATCCTGGGGCTTGAGGATGCGCGACAGCCGCCGCGCCAGGGTCAGCAGGATGGAATCGCCGACCGCGATGCCGACAGAGTCGTTGACCTGCTTGAAGCGGTCGAGATCGATCACCATCAGGGTCGGCCGCATCGCCGGCATCGACTTGGCGAAATTGGCGACGGCGGCGAGACGGTCGATGAACAGCTTGCGGTTGGGCAGGCCGGTCAGATTGTCGTGCACGGAATCGTGGAGCAGGCGCTCCTCGGCATTCTTGAACTCGGTCACGTCGGTGAGCGTGCCGACCACGCGCGAGACCTCGCCGTCCGAGCCGACCACGGGGCGCGCCTTCAGCGCGAACCACATGAAATGGCCGTCGGGCGTGCGCAGCCGGAAGTCCTGCACCAGGCGGCCGCGGCGTTGGTCGAGGACACTGTCGAGCGCGGCGCGGAAGCGGTCCTGATCGAGCGGATGCAGCACCTCGAGCCATTTCGCGGCCGGGCCTTCCAGCGTGCCGCGCTTCAGGCCGAGCAGGCTCTCGGTCTCCGGGCTGGTGAACACCTTGTCGGCGGAGACGTCCCAGTCCCAGATCAGGTCGCCGGAGCCGGCCAGGGCCAGCGCGCGGCGCTCGACGTCGGAGACGATGCCGGTGGTGGCGCCGCCGCCGGCGAAGGCGTGCTGCATCACGGTGAAGCCGATCAGCATCACGATCAGCACGAGGCCGCCGAGCAGGGCCGGGCCGACGATGTCGTTGGTGACCTGACCTGCGACCGTCATGCCGGCGGCGGCGACCCACACCGTGAGCAGGAACCAGGTCGGGATCAGCAGCACCGCGCGGTCGAAGCCGTGGCTGGAGAGATAGACGATCAGCGCGAAGCCGAGCACGGCGATCAAGAGCAGCGACATCCGCGCAATGCCCGAGGCCACCGCCGGGTCGAACAGCGCTACGGCGACCAGCGAGCCCAGGAAAAATAGCCAGCCCAGCGTGATGTGCGAATAGCGGACGTGCCAGCGCGACAGATTGAGATAGGCGAACAGGAACACCAGCAGGGTCGCCGCCAGGATCGCCTCGCCAGCGGCGCGCCAGACGCGCTCGGCATTGTTCGACATGTCCAGGACCTTGCCCCAGAAGCCGAAGTCGACGCCGATATAGACCAGCACCGCCCAGGCCAGCGCCGCGGCCGCCGGGAACATGATGCTGCCCTTGACCACGAACAGGATCGTGAGCACGAGCGCGAGAAGCCCGGAGATGCCGATCACGATGCCCTGGTACAGCGTGAACGAGTTGACCTTGTCCTTGTAGGCCTCGGGCTCCCACAGATAGAGCTGCGGCAGCTTGTCCGTGCGCAGCTCGGCCACGAAGGTGACGACCGAGCCGGGATCGAGGGTGACGCGGAAGACGTCGGCGGTCGGGCTCTCCTGCCGCTCCGGCAGGTCGCCGACCGAGGGCGTGATGGTGGCGATGCGCGACAGGCCGAGATCGGGCCACAGCACGCCGGAGCCGACCACGCGGTAGTGCGGTGCCACGATCAGGCGATCGAGCTGGTCGTCGGTGTTGTTGGCCAGTGCGAACACGATCCAGTTCTGGCCGCCCTCGCGCGCCCGCACCTCGATGCGGCGGACGATGCCGTCGGTGCCGGGCGCGGTCGAGACCTGGATGCGGTCGTTCTCGCTGCGCTGATGATCGAGGATGCCCGTGAGGTCGATCGCAGGCGCGTCGCTGCGAACGCTGACGGCGTCAACGGCCTGAGCGGGGGCAGCGGCACCACACATCACGAGGCCCAGCGCCGCCAACGACGCGAGGCACCTGATCAGACGCAATGTCAAATCTCCGCGTTCGACACCAATTCAAAGCGAAACAAGCCAAATCGAAAGAGGTCGTCGCCGGGCTAATTGGAGCCGTTCCAGGCACGGTTCAGATGTGCGCGATCATTGGCACGAAAGCGAGGAAAATCAAAGAGTTTCCAAACACGCTCTGTTTAGACTGCACCTAGATTTCCAACACAATTTTGCCAATATGTTGGCTCGTCTCCATGCGTGCGTGCGCTTTCGCTGCGTCGACGAGGGGAAAGGTCGAGTCCATCAGCGGCTTGATGCGGCCCTCGCGCAGGAACGGCATCACCTTGGCCTCGATCGCCGCCACCATCGCCGCCTTGTCGGCGTTGCTGCGCGGGCGCAGCGTGGATCCGGTATGGGTCAGGCGCTTGACCATCAGCTTGACGAAATTGACGGTCGCCTTCGGGCTACCCAGGAAGGCGATCTGGACGATGCGGCCATCGGTCGCCGCGGCGTCGTAGTTGCGCTCGATATAGTCGCCGCCGACCATGTCGAGGATGACGTTGGCGCCCTTGCCGCCGGTCGCCTCCTTGACCACGGCGACGAAATCCTCGGTCTTGTAGTTGACGGCTCTGATGGCGCCGAGCTTGACGCAGGCGTCGGCCTTGTCCTGCGAGCCGACGGTGACCAGCACCTTGGCGCCGAACGCCTTGCCGAGCTGAATCGCCATGGTGCCGATGCCGGAAGAGCCGCCATGGACCAGCAGGGTCTCGCCCTGCTTGAGGCCGCCGCGCTCGAACACGTTGTGCCAGACCGTCATCAGGGTCTCGGGCAGAGCGCCGGCTTCCAGAATTGAGAGCGCGGAGGGGACCGCCATCGCCTGCGCATCTTGTGCGATGCAATATTGCGCGTAGCCGCCGCCGGCGACCAGGGACATCACGGTGTCGCCGAGCTTGTGCCGGACGGCGCCCTCGCCGAGGGCCACGACCTCCCCGGCCACTTCCAGCCCCGGCAGGTCGCTGGCGCCGGGCGGCGGCGGATAGCTCCCGGAGCGCTGGGCGACGTCGGGACGGTTAACGCCGGCGGCCTTCACCTTGATCAGGATCTCGCCGGGGCCGGGCTTGGGCACGGGCCGGGTTTCCGGCTTGAGCACCTCGGGTCCGCCCGGCTGGCTGATGGCGACCACGGTCATTTGCGCGGGCAGCTGTTCCATGAGAAATCCTTCGGCGAGGGCTGAAAGCGGGTGCTGCCGCGTGCTTAAGCCAGCCGGGGCATGGCTGGCAACCGGGAGGAGGGTGAGATGGCGAACGAGGACGACGATCGGCCGCGCAAGGCCGTTTCGCACGAGATCGGGCAGGATCTGTCGATGCTGTCGGTCGAGGAGCTGACCAGCCGGGTGGCGCTGCTCCGCGCCGAGATCGAGCGCATCGAGCAGGCGGTGGCGAAAAAGCGCGCCTCGCGTGATGCCGCCGCCAGCATCTTCAAGTCGTGAACCTCGCGGCCGTAGAAACACGGTCGGCCAGTGGCCGACATGGCTAACGAAGATTGAAAAATTTTCGCCATTTACGGTTGATTAAGCTTTCGCGTTTACAACCGAAACCGTCCTCGTTTGGACACCGAGTGGCTCCTGTCCACTCTGTTTGACGCCTCCCTGTTATCAACTTCAAAGCCGCCGGAAACGGCGGCTCTTTTTTTGCGCCCGCGCCGAGCCGGGCGAACCGGGCGGTCGTCCTTGGCGCGCTCCCCCATGCGCAGGCGGCGATCGTGGAACGAACGTCGTGTCTGCTCATTGCGCCCGTGCCGGTCTTCGGTCGCCAGCAGGTCGCGCGCGAAAATCCTGTGCGCCGCGGCAGGCGTGACGACCCTCGTTCGACGACTGCAAACTATTGCCGTGATCATGGTTGCTAGTTGAGCTGATCGTGCGACTCGGCCGCGATCGGCCGTGTTGCAGTCGCAAATGGTACGAGGGCACGGCATGGCCCACGCCGTGGAAACCATAAAAGGCGTTGCTGCTGGACTCTCGAAACCGGCCGCGCAATGATTTGTTCATCATACCGGCGTCGTTGCCGGGTTGCGTAAACAGTCGCGTTTAAGAGGCGTTAACCATGTCGGACCGTTTGCTGGGCGATGGCGCTCTGGTTCAGTTCAACGAGCGGCTCACCAATTCTGCTGCATTCGGCGCGCTGTTCCGGGAAGGCATGGATCTGGTCGAGGAGACCGCCGCCTATCTCGATGGCGACGGCCGCAACGAGGCCAAGGCGCTCGACCGCGCCGTCAGCCTGACCTACGCGACCGAGAGCATGCGTCTCACCACCCGCCTGATGCAACTGGCGTCCTGGCTGCTCCTGCACCGCGCGGTGAAGGAGGGCGAGATGACCCTGAGCCAGGCCAACCGCGAGAAGACCAAGGTCAAGCTGACCGCTGCAGATCCCGGGCCGGATGATCTGCTGGAGAAGCTGCCGCAGCAGCTGCAGAGCCTGATCTCGCGCTCGATGAGCCTGCAGGTGCGGGTCCGCCGGCTCGACTCGACCATTCATTCCCCGCCGCCGGACCAGAGCGCGATCGGCAATCCGCTGGTGCCGCATCTCAACCGGCTGAAGGCCGCGTTCGAGCAGTAGGCCCCGGCATCGGGCGGCCCCGCCGGGCCGCTCCCCCAGCCGAAGGTCTCGTTGCGACCAGCCCAGAAACAAAAACGCCCCCGTCTCCGGGGGCGTTTTGCTGTGAGCAGTCCATCAGGCGCAGGCCAGGAAGGCCGGTACCGGGGCAAGAAGGCATCAATCCTTCTTGAGGAAGCCCTGGAACTTCTTCTGGAAGCGGGAGACGCGGCCGCCGCGATCCATCAGCTGCTGGGTGCCGCCGGTCCACGCCGGGTGCGACTTGGGGTCGATGTCGAGGTTGAGCTTGTCGCCCTCTTTGCCCCAGGTCGAGCGGGTCTGGTACTCGGTGCCATCGGTCATCACGACCGTAATCGTATGATAATTCGGGTGAATGTCGGCTTTCATGGCTGATCCTACGGCACGATGCGAAGACATGATGCGGCGCGGCCGCGCCTGATCCTGTCGTCACTGAAGGGGGACAATTGCCGGGCTCTATAGCCCAAGGTTCTGCCCAAAACAAGCCAAGGTCGCGGATGAACACCTTGGTACGTTTCCGGATTTGCCAAGCCCGGCCCGGCAGGCCTATCAGGACGGCAGATCGGTATTTGGAAGAATTCTCAGGTGGCCCATGAGCGTAGTGGAACGGCTTGACGAGCGGCAGGGCGCTGCCCCAGGGCAGGATCCGGTCGGAGATGCCGTTGCGGCCGTCGAGGCATTGGCCGAGCCGGCAAGCCCTGTGCGGCGCTCGAAGCTGCGCCCGCTGCTGGCGCTGTCTCCCTATGTCCTGCGCTATCGCGGCCGCGCCCTCCTGGCGCTGATCGCGCTCACGGTCGCGGCGCTGACCACGCTGCTGGTGCCGATCGCGGTCCGCCGCATGATCGATTTCGGCTTCACGCCGAAAGGCATCGAACTGATCAACAGCTATTTCAGCGTCATGATCGCCGTCGTGGCGGTGCTCGCGCTGGCAAGCGCGGCCCGCTACTACCTCGTCATGACGATCGGCGAGCGCATCGTCGCCGATCTCCGGCGCGACGTGTTCGCGCATCTGATGTCGCTGTCGCCGTCGTTCTTCGATTCCGCGCGCTCCGGCGAGTTGGTGTCGCGGCTCACCGCCGACACCACCCAGATCAAATCGGCGGCGGGCGCCTCCGTGTCCATCGCGCTGCGCAATCTGCTGCTGTTCATCGGCGCCACCGCAATGATGGTGATCACGAGCCCTAAGCTGTCCGGCTTCGTGCTGCTGGCGATCCCGCTGATCGTGCTGCCGCTGGTGGCGTTCGGGCGCTGGGTCCGGCGGCTGTCACGCAACGCCCAGGACACGCTCGCCGACGCCTCGGCCTATGCGTCCGAGCTGATCGGTTCGATCAGGACGGTGCAGGCCTATACCAGCGAGAGGCTCGCGGCGGCGCGTTTCGGCGGCGAGGTCGAGCAGGCCTATGAGGCGGCGCGGGTCTCGACCCAGGCGCGCGGCGTGCTCACCGCGATCATCATCTTCATCGTGTTCTCCAGCGTCGTCGCGATCCTCTGGGTCGGCTCGCACGACGTGCTGACCGGTGCCATCAGCGCCGGCCGGCTCGGTCAGTTCGTGCTCTACGCGGCCTTCGCGGCCGCCGGGCTCGGCCAGCTCTCGGAGGTCTGGGGCGAAGTGTCGGCGGCGTCCGGCGCGGCCGAGCGGCTGTTCGAGCTGTTGCACGTGCAGCCGGAAATCACGGCGCCCGCGCAGCCGCGCCCGATGCCGGAGCCGGCGCGTGGCGACCTCGGCTTCGAGCGGGTCAGCTTCGCCTATCCGGGTCGCCCAGACGTCCGCGTTCTCGAGGACGTGTCGTTCTCCATTCGCGCCGGTGAGAAGGTCGCAATCGTCGGCCCCTCCGGCGCCGGCAAGAGCACGCTGTTCCATCTGCTTCTGCGCTTCTACGATCCCGCGTCCGGCTCGATCTCATTCGACGGTGTGCCGGTGCGCGCGGCCGACCCGCGCAAGATGCGCGAGCGCATCGCGCTGGTGCCGCAGGAATCCGTGGTGTTCGCCGCCAGTGCGCGTGAGAACATCCGCTTCGGCCGGCCCGAGGCGACCGACGCCGAGGTCGAGCGCGCCGCCGATCTCGCTCATGCCAGCGAATTCATCCGCCGCTTGCCGAACGGCTTCGACACCTCGCTCGGCGAGCGCGGCGTCACGCTCTCGGGCGGCCAGCGCCAGCGCATCGCCATCGCGCGCGCCATCCTGCGCGATGCGCCGCTGCTGCTGCTCGACGAGGCGACCTCGGCGCTCGACGCCGAGAGCGAGACGCTGGTACAGACTGCGCTCGAGGGGCTGATGAAGGACCGCACCACCCTGGTGATCGCGCATCGCCTCGCCACGGTGCTGTCCTGCGACCGCATCCTGGTCATGGACCGCGGCCGCATCGTCGAGCAGGGCACCCACACGTCGCTGGTTGCGGCCAACGGTCTCTATGCGCGGCTGGCCCGGCTGCAGTTCGAGGGCGTGTAGTTCCTGCAACACCGTGGACGGCCGGGAACACCCTCGAATTCTCGTTCCCGACCCTGCAACCTTTCTCCCGCCTTGTACGTTCCCTGCCGGAACAGATGGCGCGCCGCTCGTAGCAGGCGTGCCTGGTCCTAACAGGAGCAACGGACATGCCTTATCGTCGTGGCAGTTTTGCCCTCACGCCGCCCTCCTTTGTGATCTTCGCAATCGCGCTGGTGCTCGCCCTCGTCGCGATGCTCGCGCACTACATGCACGCTTCGGTGCCGCTGCTGTCGGCCGCGCACGCCTTCGATGCGCTGGCGATTGCGTTCGTGGTGTTGACGATCGGCGTGCTGTTTCGCGGCGTGTAGTTGCTGATCGCTGCACCCTCGGTGTCGCCCCTGCGAACGCAGGGGCCCATAACCACAGACCGATGTTTGGCGCCCGAATGCCAGGGACACCCACTCGTCGCAAAACCTCTGCCGCGGCGTATGGATCCCGGATCTGCCCTCGCTGCGCTCGGTTGTCCGGGACGACAGCGGTGGATATGGCCCGCGATCCGGGGTGGCAGTGCCTAAGGCGTCCACGCCATCCGCAGCACCGGACGCCCTGAGGTCGGATTGACGTCCTCGCCGGCCTCCAGGAAGCCGTTGCGCTTGTAGAAGCTGATCGCGCGGGCGTTGTCCTTGTTCACCAGCAGCGTGATGCCGCCCGGAGAGCGCCGCTTGGCGGCGTCGACCAGCTGCGTGGCGAGCGGCGAGCCCCAGTGCCGGGGCGAGAGCACGAGCTGATCGAGATAGCCTGACGCATCGATCGTGACAAAGCCGGCAAGCGCCCCCTCCGTCTCGGCGACGATCACGTCCGCCTTCGGCACCAGCTCATTTCGCCAGCGCTCACGCCACCATGGAACGCGCGCGGCAAAATCGATGGCGGGATAGGCGAGCTGCCACGTCTCCTCCCACAACGCGATCGCCGCGTCCTCGTCCTCGGCGCGATAGGGGCGCAGGGTGGAGGTCGACGTCACCGCTCCGTCAGCTTCAGCTCGATGCGCCGGTTGCGGCGGAAGGCATCCTCGGTATTCGCGGGGTCGAGCGGCTGGAATTCGGCGAAGCCGGCCGCGACCAGGCGCTGGGCAGGCACGCCGAGCGAGATCAGATACTGTACCACCGAGATGGCGCGCGCCGAGGACAATTCCCAGTTCGACTTGAACACCGGGCTGTTGATCGGACGAACGTCGGTGTGGCCATCGACCCGCAGCACCCAGGAGATCTCGGCGGGGATCTGCTTGTCGAGATCGACCAGCGCCGTTGCCACCGAGTTCAGCTCCTGCTGGCCCTCGGGCAGCAGGGTGGCTTGCCCCGTGTCGAAGAACACCTCGGACTGGAACACGAAGCGGTCGCCGACGACGCGAATGTCGGGACGGTTGCCGAGGATGGCGCGCAGCCGGCCGAAGAACTCCGAGCGGTAGCGGGTCAGCTCTTGCACCCGCTGTGCCAGCGCGACGTTGAGGCGCGAGCCGAGATCGGCGATGCGGCTCTGCGATTCCTTGTCGCGCTTCTCCGAGGCATCGAGCGCATCCTCGAGCGCGGCGAGCTGGCGGCGCAGTGCGCTGATCTGCTGGTTGAGCACCTCGATCTGGGCCAGCGCCCGCGCCGTGACCTGCTTCTCGGAGTCGAGTGCCCGGTTGAGCTCGTTGGCGCGGCCGGCGGCATTGCTGCCGGCATTGGCGAGCCCGTCATAGAGGCCCTTGACGCGGTCGCGCTCGGCTTCGGCGCTTGCGAGCCCGGCGCGCAGTTGCGCAACTTGGTCGTCCAGCGAGAGCTTGCCGAGCTTCTCCAGGGACAGCATCTCGTTGAGCTGCGCGATCTTGGCGTTGAGCTGCTCCAGCGCCTTGTCCTTGCCGGTGACCTCCTGCGACAGGAAGAACTGCACCACCAGGAACACGGTCAGCAGGAACACGATCGACAGCACCAGCGTCGACAGCGCGTCGACGAAGCCCGGCCAGTAGTTGAGGCCGGAATCTCCACGGCGGGTACGGGCAAGCGCCATTCAGCGTCTCCTAGTTCGTCTTCGGCAGGCCGGTGGAGCAGCTCAACTCTTCTCGGTCTGCCGCGCGAGCCGCTCCAGCAGCCGCTTGATCTCGCGGTTCTGCTCGCCCTGGCCGTCGGCCCATTCGCGGATCATCTGCTGCTCGGTGCGCATGTGCCCGACCAGCCCCTGGATCGCCTCGGCGAGGTTGGCCATCGCCGCGGTGGCGCCGCGGTTCGAGCCGTCCTCCATGGCGGTGCGCAGCCGCTCGATGGCGACCGAGAGATCGGCCCCGGTATCGCCCGTCCCGCCATATTCGCGCACGGTGCCCGCGAGCCAGTCTTCCAGGTCGGTATAGAAGCGGTTCTGCGCCTGGCTCGACTGCAGGTCGAGGAAGCCGAGGATCAGCGAGCCGGCGAGGCCGAACAGCGAGGACGAGAACGAGATGCCCATGCCGCCCAGCGGCGCGGCAAGGCCGCCCTTCAGCGTATCGAACAGCGCGCCGGCGTCGCCGCCGACCTTGAGGCCCTCGATCACCTTGCCGACCGAGCCGACCGTCTCGATCAGGCCCCAGAACGTGCCGAGCAGGCCGAGGAACACCAGCAGGCCGGTCATGTAGCGGGAGATGTCGCGGGCCTCGTCCAGGCGCGTAGCGATCGAGTCGAGCAGATGGCGCATGGTCTGCTGTGAGATCGACATCCGCCCCGAGCGCTCGCGGCCGAGGATGGCGGCCATCGGCGCCAGCAGGACCGGGTGACGAGGCACCGCCAGGCCGGGATCGGCGATGCGGAAATTGTTGACCCAGGACACTTCCGGATAGAGCCGGACCACCTGTCGGAACGACAGGATGACGCCGATCAGCAGCACCGCCCCGATCAGGGCGTTGAGGCCGGGATTGGCGAAGAACGCCATGATGATCTGCTTGTAGAGCACGACGCCGACCAGCGCGCACAGCACCAGGAAGACCAGCATCCGCACCAGGAAGATCCGGGGCGAGGACAATTTGGTCATTTCGACGTCCATCGCGGAGCGGGAAGGGGAGCCTTGAGGCATTGTCGATGACATCCGTTGCGGGGACCGGTCCCTGAAATCCACTATGGCACAGCAGCAGCGGGAAAAAAGCCGCGATCGGCGCAATCCCCGTCCCCTGCGCGGAACTATGGCTGAAACCGGCGGGCATCCGCGGCGTAGTTAGTCCCGTGGCTCATATCTAGCGGGAACGCCCTGGCTTTGTCATGACCGTCGTTGAATATCTGCAAGCGCTCCTGGCGATGGCCGCGGCGATGTCGGTGCTGATGGGGCTCGCCTGGGTCGTGCAGCAGCGCAGCGGCAACTCCGGCTGGGTCGACACGATCTGGACATTTTCCGTCGGGCTGGTCGGCGCCGCCGGCGCGATCTGGCCCGCCGGCGGCGCGGCCCCCAACGCACGGCAGTGGCTGGTCGCGGTGCTGGTGGCGGTCTGGTCGCTGCGGCTCGGCGGCCATGTCGCGGCACGCAGCCGCGGCATGTCCGACGACCCGCGCTATGCGGAGTTTGCCCGGCAATGGGGCGCGGCCGCACCGCGGCGCATGTTCCTGTTCCTGCAGCAGCAGGCCTGGGGCTCGATCCCGCTGGTGTTCGCGATGTTCGTCGCGGCCCATGCGCCGGCCGCCGAGCTGCGTCTGCAGGACTATCTCGGCATCTTCGTGCTGTTCGCAGGCATCGCCGGCGAGGGCGTCGCCGACGCTCAGCTCAAGGCGTTCCGCGCCGATCCCGCCAACAAGGGCAAGGTGTGCGACGTCGGCCTGTGGCGCTGGTCGCGCCATCCCAACTATTTCTTCGAATGGGTGTGCTGGCTGTCCTACCCGGTCATCGCGCTGTCATTCGATCATCCGTGGGGCTTCGCCAGCCTGCTCGCGCCGCTGTTCATGTACTGGATCCTGGTCCACGTCACCGGCATCCCGCCGCTGGAACAGCAGATGCTGCGCTCGCGCGGCGATCGCTACCGGGCCTACCAGGCGCGCACCAGCGCGTTCTTTCCCCTGCCGCCAAATCCTTTTACGAAGTAACGGAGCCACTGCATGAGCTTCATCTCGACCATCATCGGCGCCGCCGAGCGTGTGCCGCTGCCTGACGCCGTCGTCCGCTCAGCGATCTCCGAATTGTGCGCACGCACCGCGGCGCGGCTGGGCGGGGCCGATGCAATGGGTGATGCAGAGTTCGCCCGCGTGCTGACGATGCGCCCGATCGCCGAGCATACCGACGCGGCGAACAGCCAGCACTACGAGGTGCCGGCGGCGTTCTTCGCCCGCGTGCTCGGGCCGAACCGCAAATATTCCTGCTGCTTCTACAAGGAGCCGGTCTCCACCCTGCAGGAGGCGGAGGAGGAGGCGCTGCGCCAGACCGTCGCCAATGCCGATCTGCAGGACGGCCAGAGCATTCTCGAGCTCGGCTGCGGCTGGGGCTCGCTGTCGCTGTTCATGGCCCGGCAGTTCCCGCATGCGAAGATCACGGCGGTGTCGAACTCCCATTCGCAGCGCCGCGCGATCGAGGAGATGGCGGCCGCGCGCGGCCTGCTCAATTTGCGGGTCATCACCGCCGACATGAACGGGTTCGCTCCCGACGCGCAGTTCGATCGCATCGTCTCGGTGGAGATGTTCGAGCACATGATGAACTGGCGCGAGCTGCTGTCGCGGGTCAGATCGTGGCTCGCGCCGGACGGCCGCCTGTTCATGCACATCTTCACCCACCGCACCGGATCCTACCTGTTCGACCGCAACGATCGCGAGGACTGGATCGCGCGGCACTTCTTCACCGGCGGCATCATGCCGAGCCACACCTTGATCCGGCAGTACGCGGATCTGTTCGCGGTCGAGAAGGAATGGTGCTGGAGCGGCACGCATTATCAGCGCACGGCACGGGACTGGCTCGCCAATTTCGATGCCGACTACAACCGCATCCTGCAGGTGCTGCAGCCCGTCTATGGCGACGACACGGCGCTGTGGATGCGCCGCTGGCGCTGGTTCTTCCTCGCCACCGCGGGTCTGTTCGGGCACGACGAAGGCCGTGAATGGGGCGTCAGTCACTACCGCCTGCGGCCGGCGAACTAATTTGTTCGCTGCGGCGGGATGCCGCAGCTCCGAAGGAGATTCGCGTTTCGCTGTGCGGATTCTGCGGGGAACCTGCTGCCACAAAGCACTCACAATTAGGTGAGTCCAAAAAAATCTTGATCTATCAGTCACGTAGTTCGTGTGACATCAAGCCGCCCGGGTTCCGCGTTGCGTCGCAGCAGCTCTTTTCTATGTTGCAGGCAAGGCGAGCGCCAGAATGGCGCCATGACTGGGCCATCCGGTCGACCGGTTTTCATCATCATTGAGGGGCTCCTCCACCCATGTCTCGTTTTCGCGCGTCGCTGGTCAGCAGTGCATTGATGCTCGCGGCCGCCGCGCCGCTGCTGGCCGGCTGTAACGACCCCATCCAGGCTCAGGCCTCCGCCAATGAGCAGATCGTCATCCCCGACGTCGGCATCGTGACCGTCGAGCAGAAGGCGCGAGCGATCGTGCGCGAGCTGCCCGGCCGCATCGCGCCGACCCGCGTCTCCGACGTCCGTCCGCGCGTCTCGGGCATCATCGTCGAGCGGCTGTTCCGCCAGGGCAGCGAGGTCAAGGCGGGCGATCCGCTCTATCGCATCGATCCGAAACCGTTCGAGGTGGAGATCCTGTCGAGCCGGGCGGCGCTGGCCAAGGCCGAGGCGGTGCATGAGCGCGCGGTGCAGCAGGCGCGCCGCATCGCCCTGCTGTTCAAGGAGCGCGCTGCGCCCGAGGTCGAGCAGGAGAAGGCGGTCGCGAGCGAGCGCGAAGCCGCGGCCGACATCGAGGCCCGCAAGGCCGATCTCGCGCGTGCCCAGCTCAATCTCGACTATGCGACCGTGCGCGCGCCGATCGACGGCATCGTCGGCGCGGCCCAGGTCAGCGAGGGCGCCATCGCGGTCCAGAACGAGACCTCGCTGGTCACGATCCAGCAGCTCGATCCGATCTATGCCGACTTCACCCAGTCGGTGAGCGAGCTCAACCGCCTGCGCCGGGCGTTCGAGTCGGGCGACCTCGACCAGATCTCGCCCGACGCGATCAAGGTCCGTCTCGTGCTCGACGACGGCACGCCGTATTCGATCCCGGGCAAGCTCTTGTTCTCCGACGCCAAGGTCGATGCCGCCACCGGTCAGGTCACGCTGCGCGGCGAGTTCGCCAATCCGAAGCGCGAGCTCCTGCCGGGCATGTATGTCCGCGTCCGCATCGAGCAGGGCATCGACAGCGACTCCGTCGGCGTGCCGCAGCAGGCGGTGCAGCGCAACGCGGCCGGGGGGTCCGAGGTCTACGTCATCCGCGACGACAACCGCGCGATCGCCAGGCCGGTCCGCACCGGTCCGACCCAGGATGGCCTGGTGCTGATCACCGACGGTCTGCGCGCCGGCGACAAGGTCGTGGTCGACGGCTTCCAGAAGTTCGCCGCCGGCGACAGGGTCGCGCCGCAGGTCTGGACCGAGGTCAGCGCCGCGACGCAGCTCGAATCGAAGTCGGCGACGCGGTAAGTCGCATGCCGAGCTTCTTCATCGACCGGCCTATCTTCGCCTGGGTCGTCGCGCTGTTCATCTGCCTGATCGGCGCGATCGCGATTCCGCTGCTGGCGGTGGCGCAATATCCGATCATCGCGCCGCCCTCGATCTCGATCTCGACGAGCTATCCCGGCGCATCGCCGGAGAACCTCTACAACAGCGTGACGCGGCTCATCGAGGAGGAGCTCAACGGCGCTTCCGGCATTCTCAATTTCGAATCCACCAGCGATTCGCTAGGCCAGGTCGAGATCACCGCGAACTTCGTGCCGGGCACGTCGACCAACGACGCCTCGGTCGAGGTGCAGAACCGCCTCAAGCGTGTCGAGGCGCGGCTGCCGCGCGCCGTCATCCAGCAGGGCATCCTGGTCGAGGAAGCCTCCGCCGCGGTGCTGCAGATCATCACGCTGCAGTCGACCGACGGCAGCCTCGACGAGGTCGGCCTCGGCGACTTCATGATCCGCAACGTGCTCGGCGAAATCCGGCGCATTCCCGGCGTCGGCCGCGCCACGCTGTATTCGACCGAGCGCTCGCTGCGCGTCTGGCTCGATCCGGCCAAGCTGGTCGGCTACGGCCTCACCGCCGACGACGTCACCAAGGCGATCGGCGCGCAGAACGCGCAGGTCGCCTCGGGCAGCATCGGCGCCGAGCCCGCGACGACCTCGCAGCGCACCTCGGCGCTGGTGCTGGTCAAGGGCCAGCTCGATTCGCCCGACGAGTTCGGATCGATCATCCTGCGCGCCAATGCCGACGGCTCGACGGTCCGGCTGCGCGACGTCGCCCGCATCGAGATCGGGGGCCTGAGCTATCAGTTCAACACCCGCCTCAACGGCAAGCCGACCGCGGGTCTCTCGGTGCTGCTGTCGCCGACCGGCAATGCGCTGGCGACCGCGAGCGCGGTCGAGGCCAAGATGAAGGAGCTGTCGCGCTTCTTCCCGTCCAACATCAGCTATGAAATCCCCTACGACATCACGCCGGTCGTCAAAGCCTCGATCAAGCGGGTGCTGATGACCCTGGTCGAAGCCGTGGTGCTGGTGTTCGTGGTGATGTTCCTGTTCCTGCAGAACATCCGCTACACCATCATCCCGACCATCGTCGTCCCCGTGGCGCTGCTCGGCACCTGCGCGACGCTGATGCTGGTCGGCTACTCCATCAACATGCTGACGATGTTCGGCATGGTGCTCGCGGTCGGCATCCTCGTCGACGATGCCATCGTCGTGGTCGAGAACGTCGAGCGCATCATGACCGAGGAGGGGCTGTCGCCGAAGGAGGCGACGCGCAAGGCGATGGGCCAGATCACCGGCGCCATCATCGGCATCACCCTGGTGCTGATGGCGGTGTTCGTGCCGATGGCGTTCTTCCCCGGCTCGGTCGGCATCATCTACCGGCAGTTCTCGGTCACCATGGTCGCCGCGATCGGCTTCTCGGCGCTGCTGGCGCTGTCGCTGACCCCGGCGCTGTGCGCGACCCTGCTGAAGCCCGTCGCGGCCGGCCACGGCCATGCGAAGAAGGGCGTGTTCGGCTGGTTCAACCGCTTCATGGACAACAGCCGCAACCGCTACGCCGGCGTGGTCGGCGGTGCGCTGAAGCGCACCGGACGGTTGATGCTGATCTATGCGATCTTCCTGGTCGGGTTGACCTTCGCCTTCATCCGGCTGCCGGGCGGCTTCCTGCCGGTCGATGACCAGGGCTTCATCACCACCGACGTGCAGACGCCGGCGGACTCCTCCTATGCGCGGACGCAGGCGGCCGTCGAGGCGGTCGAGAAGTATCTCGCCAAGCGCGAAGGGATCGAGAACGTCACCTTCCTGACCGGCTTCAGCTATGCCGGCCAGGGCGTCAACACCGCCCAGGCCTTCATCTCGCTGAAGGACTGGTCGGAGCGCGGCAAGCGTGACGGCGCCGCGGCGCTGGTCGCCGACATCAACCGCGATCTCGCCGGCTTGCGCGACGCCAAGATCACGGCGCTGCAGCCGCCGCCGATCGACAATCTCGGCAACTCCTCGGGCTTCAGCTTCCGCCTGCAGGACCGCGGCCAGAAGGGCTATGCCGCGCTGACCGCCGCCGCCGACCAGCTGATCGCGGAGGCCAATGCCAGCCCGGTGCTGCAGAAGGTCTATGTCGAAGGCCTGCCGCCGGGACCCCAGGTCAATCTGATGATCGACCGCGAGAAGGCCGGCGCCTTCGGCGTCACCTTCGAGGACATCAACAACACGATCTCGACCAATCTCGGCTCGACTTACGTGAACGACTTCCCCAACCGCGGCCGCATGCAGCGCGTCGTGGTGCAGGCCGATCGCATCAGCCGCATGAACGCAGACGATATCCTCAACTACAGCGTCAAGAACGCCAAGGGACAGCTGGTGCCGTTCTCGTCGTTCGCGACGATCCAATGGGCCAGGGGACCGAGCCAGATCGCCGGCTTCAACTACTATCCGGCGATCCGCATCTCCGGCGAGGCCAAGCCGGGCTACACCTCGGGCGATGCCCTCAAGGAGATGGAGCGGCTCGCCGGCAAGCTGCCGCGCGGCTTCGGCTATGAATGGACCGGACAGTCGCTGCAGGAGAAGCTGTCGGGCTCGCAGGCGCCGCTGCTGCTGGGCCTGTCGGCACTGGTGGTGTTCCTGTGCCTGGCCGCGCTCTACGAAAGCTGGACGATCCCGCTCGCGGTGCTCTTGACCGTGCCGCTCGGCATCCTCGGCGCCGTCGTCGCCGCCAATCTGCGCGGCCTGTCCAACGACGTGTACTTCACGGTGGCGCTGATCACCATCATCGGACTCGCCGCCAAGGACGCGATCCTGATCATCGAGTTCGCCAAGGACCTGCGCGCCCACGGCAAGCCGCTGGTCGCGGCGACGATCGAGGCCTGCTCCTTGCGCTTCCGCCCGATCATCATGACCGGCCTCGCCTTCGTCTGCGGCGTGCTGCCGATGTCGATGGCGACGGGCGCCGGCGGCGCCAGCCAGCAGGCGCTCGGCACCAACGTGATGGGCGGCATGATCGCGGTGGTGATCCTGGCGCTGCTGATGGTGCCGGTGTTCTTCGTCTCGGTGCAGCGCGTGCTCGCAGGCGATCGGGAGAAGACGGAGCCGGTGGCGGAGCGTGAGGCCTATGGGCCACCGGCGCCGGCGAAGTCGTAGGCGATCATGAATGGTCTGTCCGGAGGATTGTGCCGACATCCTGCCGCGCGGCCGGTCTGCTCCCCTCCCCCTCGCGGGGAGGGGTTGGGGGTGGGGGGCGCCGAACGCCGAACGTCGTGGCATGCTCCGTTCAAGAGTCAGTCAGCGGACATCGGTGCGAAGCGCACGATCTGTAGCGGACCGACTGCGCACACATGAATTGGGCGGTGGGTCATCACATCGAGCGTGACTCGTGGACCCCCACCCCCGACCCCTCCCCGCAAGGGGGAGGGGAGCGCACCGGCTTCGCGGCCGCGCTCGAAATCCCCTCTCTGTCTGGAGTTCGCCACTCTCCGCGTGTATGATCCGCCGACGTGAAGCGGTAACGGCATGTCGATGTTCCCACGCAAATTGGCTTTCGCGTTTCTGCTGGCTGGCCTCTGCCTCGGCGCTCCCGGGGCTCACGCCCAGTCTGGCCCCGTGAAATACTGGCTGCCGGGCTGGCCGGTCGGCTTCAGCGATGCCGGCAGCCTCGACTCCTACGGCAACTTTCCGAGCTTCACGACGAACGGCAGCGACAGCGGCTTCTTCGCGCGGCGCTACAGCGTGGCGAACAACTGGTCGGCGCTCACTGGCGTCGGCCTGAGCTCGAACATCGTCAATCGCTACGGCTCGCTCGGCTCGTACACGACCGAAGGCGCGCAATACGGCTACACCTTCAAGAGCGGCGTCAGTGTCTACGGCGGCTTCGAGGCGCTGAAATACAATCCCGGCCTCGGCGGCCCGTTCGCCACGTTCGATTCGCGCTCGACCTCGACTCCGGCCTACGCCATCAATGGCGGCGTCGAGTTCAAGCCGACGTCCAATGTCAGCCTGTCGCTCGGCTTCAGCTATGCCGGCCAGTCGTCCGACCGCATCGACAGCGACATCAATTCGCCGGCGCTGCCGGGCGCAACGCCCCAGGCGTTCACCAGCGGGCGGCGGTAGAGCCCGGCAACCAAACGACACCCCCGGTGTCGTCCCGGACAAGCGCGCGGCACGCGCGCGCCGATCCGGGACCCATACCCCCAGGGAGAGGTTTGAGGCACGCTGGTCGACCGGTCTTGCTCAGGCACGAGAGCCGGTGGCTGATGGTGTGGACGGCCCCCTACGGCATCAGTTGTGCCAGAATGAGGTTGTCGAAGTCTCATACTTGGGAGCCGTCCGTGAGCCAGATTATCCGCATTGGGCTGGATACGTCGAAGTATATTTTTCAACTGCATGGAGTGGACGCGTCGGAGAGCGTGGTTCTGCGCAAGCGGCTGACGCGCAAGGCAATGCTGGACTTTTTTGCCAAGTTGCCGCCGACGGTGGTGGTGATGGAGGCGTGCGGCGCAGCCCACCATCTGGCGCGTGAGCTCGGCAAGCTGGGCCATACCGTCAAGCTGATCGCGCCGCAGCTGGTGAAGCCCTATGTCACTCGCAACAAGAACGATGGGCGAGACGCAGAGGGATTGTGCGAGGCGTCGAGCCGACCGCGGATGCGTTATGTGCCGGTCAAGACGGCGGAGCAGCAGGCCGCCTTGATGCTGCTGGGTGTGCGCGAGCAACTGGTCGCCCGTCGCACCCAGCTGAGCAACATGATCCGTGGTTATGCGGCGGAGTTCGGCCTGACTGTGGCCAGAGGGCTCGACAAGCTCGCCTCGTTGCTGACCAGCATCGAACAGGACGACAGCGTACCAGAGCAGGCGCGGGAGCTGTTTGCGATGCAGGCTCGCGAATATGCACGGGTGCAGGAGGAACTGAAGACGATCGAGGCCAAGCTTCTGGCCTGGCACCGCGCCAATGCCTTGAGCCGGCGTCTGGCACAGATTCCGGGTGTTGGCCCCGTCACCGCCGCTGCGCTGGTGATGAAGGCGCCCGATCCTCATGCCTTCCGCTCTGGTCGGCTGTTCGCAGCCTGGATGGGCCTCACGCCCAGGGATCATTCGACCGGAGGAAAGACCCGGCTCGGTAAGATCACACGTGCCGGTGACGAGCGATTGCGTCAGCTGCTCGTGGTGGGCGCAACCTCGGTGGTCAAGGTGGCCAAGACGAAGGGACAGGGGCCCGCCTGGCTCATTGAGCTGTTGAAGCGCAAATCGGCCAAGCTTGCCGCGGTTGCGCTCGCCAACAAGATCGCCCGTATCGCGTGGAAGCTGATGACGACGGGAGAGACCTTTGATGGCGCGCGACTGGTTGGCTTGGCGAAGGCCCCCGTAGCGGCCGCCGCGTAACAAACAAAAGGATTCGGCCGACCGGAGGTCTATCCCACCGGCCGAACCGGAGCTGCAAGAGCAGAGGAGATGGTGCGATCGATCGAACCGAGATGCGGGCAAATCCGTGGGACCCATTGGCCGAGAAGGTCGCGTGGCTGATTGGAACTCGTGTCGCGGAAACCATCTTGGCCAGCGGCCCCACAGGCCGCACCCGAAGGCCGAACATATGGATGCAAGCGATCTGGTCGAACCTCAACGAAACTCTTGTGCCACGGAGGCCGTCCACATATGGGTCCCGGCTCAAGGCCGGGACGGACACGATGTGTGAGGCCAGAGCTCGCGCCAGGCCCGCAGAGTGCAGACTGAGACCCGATCGTAGGCTCGAACTACGCCGCCGCCTTCAGCACCTTCACCAGCTCGCGGTGAATGACCTCGTTGCCGCACACGACGTGGCCGGTGGCCAGCGCGTCCTCCTTGCCGTCGATACCGGAAACGGTGCCACCGGCCTCACGCACCATGATCAAGCCGGCGGCGATGTCCCAGGGTTGCAGATCGCGCTCCCAATAGGCGTCGAAGCGCCCCGCCGCGACGAAGGCGAGGTCGAGCGAGGCGGCGCCGAAGCGGCGGAGACCGGCGACCTTGACCTGCAGCGAGGTCATCTCGCGCAGGAACAGCTGGTGGTCGCCGCGGCCGATATGCGGCAGGCCGCAGGCGATGACGCATTCGTGGAGCTGGCGCCGTGCGGCGACGCGCAGCCGCTGGTCGTTGAGGAACGCGCCCTTGCCACGCTCGGCGATGTAGAGCTCGTCATTGGCGGGATTGTAGATCACACCGGCGATCACGGTGTCCTCGCGCTGAAGCGCGATCGAGATCGCGAATTGCGGGATGCCGTGCAGGAAATTGGTGGTGCCGTCGAGCGGGTCGACGATCCAGGTGTGCGACTTGTCGCTGCCTTCCCGCTTGCCGCCTTCCTCGCCGATGAAGCCGTAGCCGGGACGGGCCTTGGAGAGATCCTCGTACAGCATCTCCTCGGCCTTCTTGTCGGCGCGCGAGACGAAGTTCGCTGGCCCCTTCAGCGACACCTGCAGGTGCTCGATCTCACCGAGATCGCGCTTGAGGTTGCGACCGGCGCGGCGCGCGGCCTTGACCATGACGTTGATGAGGGCGGAATGGATCATGAGCTCGATGCGCTGGGCTGACCGCACCTTGCGGTGCGCGCCTTCCCCGGAAGCGGACGAAGGCGGGTGAAATGGCTGGCTGTGGGTGCCCTGCCGGGGCCGCCGCGTCAAGGCCGGATCAGCGGCCGATCACTTGATGGTGCCCAGCCAGCGCTTGGCGGCCTGCTCGCCCTTGGCACGGTCCTCAGGGGGCATGTCGGCGAATTTCTCGTCGAGCTTGGGATCGCCCTTGCCGGCCGTCTTGGCCACCAGGTGCCATTTGTAGGCCTCGACCTTGTCCATCTGGGTGGCGATTCCATACAGCAGCACCCATGCCAGCCGGTTCTGGGCGAGCGGGCTGTTCTGCCGCGCGGCCCGGCGCAGCAGCGCGATGGCCGCGGGCTGGTCCTTCGGCACGCCGGTGCCGTTGAACAGCGCGATGGCGTATTCGACCTCGGCGTCGACATTGTCGGCGATCGCGGCGGCCTGCAGCAGGCGGGCGGCCTTCTCCGGGTCCTGCGGGACGCCGGTGCCCGATTTGTAGAACGTCGCCAGCGCATATTGCGCCTCGGGACTGCCGGCGTCGGCCGCCATGCGCAGCAGTTCGGCCGAGCGCTTGAGGTCCTGGGGCAGGGTCTGGCCGTCGAGATAGAGCAAAGCGAGATTGTAGGCGGCCTTGGGCTCACCGAGCTTGGCGGCGGAAGCGAGCAGCTTCACCGCGTCCGGCTTGTCGATCGGGCCGCCGCGCCCCGCCAGCCGCATCATCGCCAGCGCGAACATCGCCTCGCGGTCGCCGGCCTCGGCGGCGCGCTTGTACCAGATCGCCGCCTTGTCGTAGTCGCGGCGGATGCCCATGGCGTTTTCGTAGAGCTGGCCGAGCATCGCCATGGCCTTGGGATCGCCGGCCTGGGCGCGCGGCGACGCCAGGTCGAAGGCGGTCTTGTACTGGCCGCGCTGATAGGCGCCGTAGACCAGGTCGACATTGGGATCATTGGCGGCGGGCTGCGGCGTCGTGGCCGGTGCAGGAGCCGCCGGCTTGCCGGAGGGGGAAGGGGCCGGCTTCTTTGCCGCGGGCGGTGCCGGCGGCCTGGGCTTCTCAGCCGCCTTCTCCGCCGGCCGTTCGATCGGCTTGGGCTTTTCCGTCGGCGGCTGCAGAGCCGGCGGCGTCAACGAGATCTGCGCGGCCGCGCCCGTCATCGCCATGGCGAGCGCAGCAACAACACATGTCAGGCGCAGGATCGTCATCGGCCCCGTTCAGCTCTGTCCCGGCGCGTCGGCCGGCGCGGCCGCATATGCGCTCCTGATCGCGGTGCTGACCTCTGCAAGCGCCGCGGCGGGACCGCGGGCGTCGTTCCAGACGAGGTCGTCGACCAGCACGAAATCGGCTCCGGCCGCGACGAAGTCGGTGGCTTCCTTGAGCGAGATCGCATAGCCGACGCAGGGCGGCTCGAACAGCTCCGCCCACCAGGCGAGGCGCTCGTTGACGGCATCCGGCGAGGGCCGCCGTCCCTGCGCATCGCGCTCGCCGAACAGCACATAGTCGGCGCCGAGTTCGCCGGCACGCATCGAATCATGGCGTGTCGACAGGCCGCCGCCGCCGGCGATGCGGTCCGGCTTCAGCCCCGGCAGCGCCTCCTCCAGCGCAGCGACGCCGGTCAGATGCGCGCCATCGGCGCCGGCGCGGGCGACGATGTCGGGATGTCCGTCGATCAGCAGCGCCGCACCGGCGCCCTGGATCGCCGGCGCCAGCGTCTTGACCGCCGTGATCATGCTGCGCGGATCGCTCTCCTTCAGCCGCACCAGCACCGCCGCGACATCGGCGTTGGCGAGGATCGCCGGCAGGCCGGCGGCCAGCGCCGCCGCATCGGTCACGACCGGCGTTGCCAGATAGAGGCGCGGTGCGGGCCGCGCGGAAGTCGTCTTGCCGGACACTATGCGGCCTCTTTCTCGAGCGCTGCGGTCCACTGGCCGCGGCTTGCAAGCGCATTCATGCGAGCGCGGTGGGTGAAGGCCCGCTGGCCGGCGGGGACGTTCGCCGCCTTGCCGGCCCATGCCTGTTGCGGCGCCGCCTGCAGCGCGCGGCCATAGGAGAAGGTCAGCCTCCAGGGCAGCGGCCCGAGCCGGTTCATCGCGTCGAGATGCGCGGTGGCACTCTCGTCCGATTGTCCGCCGGACAGGAAGGCGATGCCGGGCACCGCCGCGGGCACGCATTCCTTCAGCAGTTGGACGGTCCTTTCGGCGACCTCCTGCACCCCGGCCTGGTCCGGCGACTGCTTGCCGGGGACCGCCATGTTGGGCTTCAGGATCATGCCCTCCAACGCGACGCGCTGGATGCGCAATTCACGAAACACCTCGTTCAGGACGCGGCGCGTGACGTCGAAGCAGCGACCGATGTCATGATCGCCGTCCATCAGCACCTCCGGTTCGACGATCGGCACGATGTTCGCGGCCTGGCACAGGGCGGCATAGCGGCCGAGCGCATGCGCGTTGACATGGATCGCTGTCATCGAAGGGATATTGTCCTTGTCGATATCGATCACGGCCCGCCATTTGGCGAAGCGCGCACCCAGCGCGTAGTACGTCGCCAGCCGATCCGCAAGCCTGTCGAGGCCGACCGTGACCCGCTCGCCGGGGCAGCCGGGCAGCGGCTGCGTTCCCTCATCGACCTTGATGCCCGGAATGCCGCCGGCCGCCTCGATCAGCTTCACCAGCGGGGTGCCGTCGGCGGCGTTCTGGCGGATGGTTTCGTCATAGAGGATGACGCCGGAGATGAACGACATGCCTGCGCTGCGAAACAGCATCTCGCGATAGTCGCGGCGGTTCTGTTCGGTCGATTCCACCTTGATGGCATCGAAGCGCTTCTTGATCGTCCCGGTCGATTCATCGGCGGCGAGGATGCCCTTGCCCGGCGTGACCATGGCAAGGGCCGTGCTGTTCAGTGCGGAGAGATTCATGCTTGGCTCCAGACGCACCTGCCCTGCCCATCAAAATAGACGGTTCTCGGGCGGATGCCGAGCAAACATTGGCCACAGCCAAGGCAGGCTCTCGCAGAGGTGAAGGAGAGATTGCTGATCAGACGACCTGTCGCGTCAAAGGCAGCCGACTCCCCTTGCGGGGAGGGGTTGGGGGTGGGGGTCCACGCGCGCTGAATTCAGTGAGTTGCGTCTACAATCGTCCCTCGTCAATCGCTATGGGGGTGCGCGCGGTCAGGCCTTCGCTGTGTCGCTCATAACTCATAACTGCAAGATCGCCGACACGTGCTATCGAGCCCATCACTGATAGGATCACTCGGAGACCCCCACCCCCGACCCCTCCCCGCAAGGGGGAGGGGAGCTCACTGCCGTCGCGGCTAAGATTGCGTGTCGAACGATGCCGTGCGGAGCGAGCTGCTCGCTCACGCCACCTTCGGATCGAGCTCGCCCTTGGCGTAGCGCTTGGCCATCTCGGCGGTCGTCAGCACGCGCTTGATCTTGGAAGCCTGACCGGCGGTGTTGAACTCCTGCAGGCGCTGCTTGCACAGCTTGGCCATCGCCTCCATCGCCGGCTTCAGGTACTTGCGCGGATCGAACTCTTCCGGGTGCTCCGAGAGCACCTTGCGGATCTGGCCGGTCATCGCCATGCGGTTGTCGGTGTCGATGTTGATCTTGCGCACGCCGTTCTTGATGCCGCGCTGGATTTCGCTGACCGGCACGCCCCAGGTCGGCTTCATCTTACCGCCGAAGGAATTGATGATCTCCTGAAGGTCCTGCGGCACCGACGATGAGCCGTGCATCACCAGATGCGTGTTCGGCAGCTTGCGGTGGATCTCCTCGATCACGTTCATGGCGAGGATGTCGCCGTCCGGCTTGCGCGTGAACTTGTAGGCGCCATGCGAGGTGCCCATCGCGATCGCGAGCGCGTCGACCTTGGTCTCACGCACGAACTTCACCGCCTCGTCGGGATTGGTCAGCAGCTGATCGTGCGACAGCTTGCCCTCGGCGCCGTGGCCATCCTCCTTGTCGCCCATGCCGGTCTCGAGCGAGCCGAGCACGCCGAGCTCGCCCTCGACCGAGATGCCGCCGAGATGCGCCATGTTGGTGACGGCCTTGGTCACCCCGACATTGTAGTCCCAGTCGCCGGGGGTCTTGCCGTCGGCCTTCAGCGAGCCGTCCATCATGACGGAGGTGAAGCCGGCCTGGATCGCGGTCATGCAGGTCGCGGGCTCGTTGCCATGGTCGAGATGCACGCAGACCGGAATGTGCGGATAGATCTCGGCGACCGCGTCCATCATGTGCTTGAGCATGACGTCGTTGGCGTAGGAGCGGGCGCCGCGCGAGGCCTGGATGATGACGGGCGCGTCGACCGCATTGGCCGCCTCCATGATCGCCAGCGCCTGCTCCATGTTGTTGATGTTGAAGGCCGGGACGCCGTAGTCATTTTCCGCCGCGTGGTCGAGCAATTGACGCAACGTGATACGAGCCATGGCTGGAACTCCCTGAGATTAAGGATTGGACCGTGCGGCGGCTGACGCACGCGTCGAAACTGCTGCACCGTGCATAACGCGGTGGTGGGCGGATTCCAAGGGCAGTGGCGACGCAGCCCGGAGGAGGAGGCGGTCAGGATATGTCTAGGGTTAGCGCGTAGGGCTGGCGCGTTGCCGGTAGCTCAACGATGGGAGATCAGGTCTTCCTGGCTTCAAGAGCAGCGGTGCGCTCCTCGACCTCGGTGACACGCTCGTCGAAGTCACTGGCGGCCGCGCGCATCATCACCAGCATGCCGGCAGAGTCCCGACGCTGCTTGCGGATCAAGGCTTCCATGCGCTCGTGCTCGGTTCGATTATCCAGCCTGAACTGTCCGACCTCTGTCCGGAGCGCAGCAATGCTCTCCTGGATCTTGATCAGGATCGAATGGACAGCTTCTGTCGGAGTCTCGACCATGGATGGAACATAACAGAAACATCCATGGCCGACAAGGGCCGGCAGATCAGGCCTTCAGCACCTCGACGCCCGGCAGCGGCTTGCCTTCCATCCACTCCAGGAAGGCGCCGCCGGCGGTCGAGACATAGGTGAAGTCCGAGGCAACTCCGGCCTGGTTGAGCGCCGCGACGGTATCGCCGCCGCCGGCCACCGAGACCAGCTTCTTGGCCTTGGTGCGCTCGGCCGCGTGCTTGGCGGCGACCATCGTGCCGCGGTCGAACGGGTTCAGCTCAAAGGCGCCGAGCGGGCCGTTCCAGACCAGCGTCGCCGCGTCGTCGATCGCGGCATGGATGCGCGCGGTCGATTGCGGGCCGACGTCGAGGATCATGCTGTCCGGCGGAATGGCGTCGAGCCCATAGGCGAAGGACGGCGAGTTCGCCGCGAAGTGATAGGAGACGGTGGCATCCACCGGCAGGATGATGGCGCAGTTGGCGGCTTCCGCCTTCTCCATGATCCTGAGAGCCGTGGCCGCCAGATCCTTTTCAGCCAGGGACTTGCCGATCTGCACGCCCTGCGCATGCAGGAAGGTGTTGGCCATGCCGCCGCCGATCACCAGCGCATCGACCTTGGTGACGAGGTTTTCCAACAGGTCGATCTTGGTCGAGACCTTGGCGCCGCCGACGATCGCGATGACCGGCTTGGCCGGCCGGCCCAGCGCCTTGTCGAGCGCGTCGAGTTCGGCCTGCATGGTGCGGCCGGCATAGGCCGGCAGCTTGTGGCCGAGGCCCTCGGTCGAGGCATGGGCGCGGTGCGCGGCGGAGAAGGCGTCGTTGACCCAGATGTCGCCGAGCTTGGCGAGCTCGGCGACGAAGGCCGGATCGTTCTTCTCTTCCTCCTTGTGGAAGCGCGTGTTCTCCAGGCACAGCACGTCGCCGTCCTTCATCGCGGCGATCGGGGTCGCGGCCGGCTCGCCGATGCAGTCGTCGGCAAAGGCGACGGGACGCTTGATCACTTGCGACAGCGCAGTGGCGACCGGCTTCAGCGAGTCCTTGGCATCGCGCCCCTTCGGCCGGCCGAAATGCGCGAGCAGGATGACCTTGCCGCCCTTGGTCGCGATCTCATTGATGGTCGGCGCGACGCGCTCCAGGCGCGTGGCGTCGGTGACGTGGCCATTTTCCATGGGGACGTTGAGGTCGACGCGCAGCAGCACGCGCTTGCCTTTGACGTCGACGTCGTCGAGGGTGCGGAATTGTTTCATTGAAGCCACCGTAAAACGAGGGACTAATCAGTGGTGATTATATCCGTCGGTGTTTTCCGGCGGATTGCCTTCCTGCTTCGCCGTCACCCGCATGCCTTGGCGGAAGCCATAAGCGATCAGGCCGATCAGCAACATCGCACCGGGGATACCGAGCCAGTTGGGAAGGGTCATGACGCTTCCTCAGTCGTCATTCCGGGGCGGTCCGCCGGACCGAACCCGGAACTCGAGATTCCGGGGGCTTCTCTGCGAGGCGCCCCGGAATGACTGGGAGATAGTTACAGCAGCTTGCCCATCGCCACGGCGGTGTCGGCCATGCGGTTGGAGAAGCCCCACTCGTTGTCGTACCAGGACATCACGCGCACGAGGTTGCCGTTCATGACCTTGGTCTGGTCCATGTGGAACGTCGAGGAGTGCGGATCGTGGTTGAAGTCGATCGAGACGTTTGGCGCGGTGGTGTAGCCGAGGATGCCCTTGAGCTCCTGCTCGGACGCGCGCTTCATCGCCTCGTTGATCTCCTTCGGATCGGTGTTGCGCTTGGCGACGATCTTGAGATCCACCACCGAAACGTTCGGCGTCGGCACCCGGATCGCGACGCCGTCGAGCTTGCCCTTGAGCTCGGGCAGCACCAGGCCGATCGCCTTGGCCGCACCGGTCGAGGTCGGGATCATCGACATCGCCGCCGCGCGGCCGCGATAGAGATCCTTGTGCATGGTGTCCAGCGTCGGCTGGTCGCCGGTGTAGGCGTGGATCGTGGTCATGAAGCCGGTCTCGATGCCGACCGTGTCGTTCAAGACCTTGGCGATCGGGGCCAGGCAGTTGGTGGTGCAGGAGCCGTTGGAGACGACCAGGTGCTCCTTCGTCAGCGCGGTGTGGTTGACGCCGTAGACGATGGTGGCGTCGGCGCCGTCGGCCGGCGCGGAGACCAGCACGCGCTTGGCGCCGGCGGTCAGGTGCGCCGAGGCCTTGTCCTTTGAGGTGAAGATGCCGGTGCATTCCAGCGCGATGTCGACGCCGAGATCCTTCCAGGGCAGCTTCGACGGATCACGCTCGGCCGTCACCTTGATCTTGCCGTTGCCGATGTCGATGCTGTCACCGTCGACGGTCACGGTGTGGGGGAAGCGGCCGTGCACGCTGTCGAAGCGCAGCAAATGGGCATTGGTCTCGACCGGGCCGAGATCGTTGATGCCGACCACCACGATGTCCTTGCGGCCCGATTCCGCGATGGCACGCAGAACGTTGCGGCCGATGCGGCCAAACCCGTTGATCCCGACCCGGACTGCCATTTTCGTCTCCTTCAATGACGTTTCTCATCCCCGTCGGCAGCCTTCTCACGGGCCCCACGAGGGTTTTGGAACTGTTGCCGCCCGGTTCTGCCGGGCGGGAGCGGACGATATGGTCCTTTCGTAGTCCTTTTTTTGCGATCGCTCAACCGTCGCGAATCACGTTCGTGCGGCGCTCCTGATTTGGTGAACCGCCGCGCGGGGTCGAGCGGGCCTTTACGCCAGCCGCTGTACGGCCGCCGCGACAGCCGCCTCGGCGGTGATGCCGAAATGCTTGTAGAGCTCCTTGGCCGGGCCGCTTTCGCCGAACGAATGCATGCCGATGAAGATGCCGTCCTGGCCGATGACCGCGTCCCAGCCCCAGCGCACTGCGGCTTCGACGGCGATCTTGACCGGCGCGTTGCCGATGATCTTGGCCCTGGTCTCGGCCGGCTGCTCCAGCAGCAGCTCCAGAGACGGCACCGAGACGACGCGGGCTGGGATGCCACGCTCGGCGAGCTGCTTCTGCGCCGCCACCGCGATCTCGACCTCGGAGCCGGTCGCGAACAGCGACACCTTGGCCTCGCCTTGCGCGGCGACGAGCTCGTAGCCGCCCCGGCTGCACGGATTGTCCGACGGCGCTGAGGTGCGCAGCTGCGGCAGGTTCTGCCGCGTCAGCGCCAGCACGGTCGGACCGTTGGTGCGGTTCAGCGCCAGCTCCCAGCATTCGGCGGTCTCGACCGCATCGCACGGCCGGAACACCCGCATGTTGGGGATCGCGCGCAGCGCGGCCAGATGCTCGACCGGCTGGTGCGTCGGGCCGTCCTCGCCGAGGCCGATCGAATCATGCGTCAGCACGTAGACGACGCCGGCGCCCATCAGCGCCGACAGCCTGATAGCGCCGCGCGCATAGTCCGAGAACACCAGGAAGGTGGCGCCGTTGGGCGCGAAGCCGCCATGCAGGAAGATGCCGTTCATGCAGGCGGCCATGCCGTGCTCACGGATGCCGTAATGGATGAAGCGCCCCTTCGGCGTCTTGGCCGAGAACGAGACAGCCGACTTCGCCTTGTTGTTGTTGGAGCCGGTGAGGTCGGCCGAGCCGGCCACGAACTCGAACGGCATTGCGGCTGCGATCACCTCGATCGCGGCCTCCGACGATTTGCGGGTGGCGACGTTGAGCGGGGTCTCCAGCAGCGCCTTCTTGTGGTCCTTCAGCGCCTTCGCCAGCGCGGCGGGCCGCTCGTGGCGCAGCCGGCGCTCGAACTCGGCGCGCTTGCGCGGGCCCATCTCGCCAAGCCGGGTCTCCCATTCGCCGCGCGCAGCCGCGCCGCGGCGGCCGGCCTCGCGCCAGGCGGCGAGCACGTCGTCGGGCACCGAGAACGGCTCCTGCGAAATGCCGAGCTTCTCCTTGGCGCCCTTCAGCTCCTCTGCCCCGAGCGCCTCGCCATGCACCTTGGAGGTCCCGGCCTTGGTCGGCGCGCCGTAGCCGATCGTGGTCTTGCAGGCGATCAGCGACGGCTTCGACGACTTCTGCGCCCGCGCGATCGCGGCCGCAATGGCCTCGGGATCATGGCCGTCGATCAGCTCGGCGGCCCAGCCGCACGCCTTGAAGCGCTTCACCTGGTCGACCGAGTCGGCAATCGACAGCGGGCCGTCGATCGAGATGCCGTTGTCGTCCCACAGCACGATCAGCTTGTTGAGCTTCCAGTGCCCGGCCATCGCGATCGCTTCCTGGGAGATGCCCTCCATCAGGTCGCCGTCGGAGGCCAGCACATAGGTGTGGTGGTCGACGATCTTCTTGCCGTATTCGGCCTGCAGCATCTTCTCGGCCAGCGCCATGCCGACCGCCGTGGAGATGCCCTGGCCGAGCGGGCCGGTGGTGGTCTCGATGCCCTTGGTGCGGAAATTCTCCGGGTGGCCGGGGGTGAGCGAATCGACCTGGCGGAAGCGCTTGATCTGGTCGAGCGTCATCTCCTCGTTGCCGGTCAAGTACAACAGCGCATAGAGCAGCATCGAGCCGTGGCCGGCGGAGAGCACGAAGCGGTCGCGGTCCGGCCAGGCGGGCGCTGCGGCATCGTATTTCAGCACGCGGGTGAACAGCACGGTGGCGACGTCCGCCGCGCCCATCGGCAGGCCCGGATGGCCCGATTTGGCCTTCTCGACGGCGTCCATTGCGAGCCCGCGGATGGCGTTGGCCATGCGGGAATGATCGACATGCGTCATGCTGGAATCCGTCCAAACGTGAAATGCTGATGACAGGAGCGCCGCCGGTATTGCTGGCGGGCCGGGATTTTGCGGGCTGATTAGCACCTCGGTTCCGGGAATCAAAGGTTCTGCAACGCCGGGAACCTCCCAAAAGTTGCTTAGTAGTGCATAGTTTCGGCCGAGCGTTGCGCTTGGCTCGCCCAGCACGTAAGATTTTGCCCGTAACCGCTTGCCGGACAGCGCTTTTGTCGCATCCCGCTGGCTCCGAGGGCCTCGCATCCGTGCCATGAACGATCACCCTGCCAATCTTACCGGCCAGGTGGAACCCGGCGCCGCCGATCTCGAGGCGGCGACGCGGCGACTGATGACGGCCCTCGACGCGCTGGAGAGCGCGGTCGAGCGGCGGCGCGAGGCGGATCGTGACGAGGACGAGCTCGCCACGCGCATCCAGGCGCTCGGCGCCGACCGCTCGCGTCTCGCCGACGAGCTCGACGGCTCGTTGATGAAGACGCGACGGCTCGAGCGCACCAATCGCGAGATCGCCGAACGTCTGGACACCGCGATCGGCACCATCCGCACCGTGCTCGCTGGCGGCGACGGGCAGGACGCCGCTGAAGACGATGAGGACGAGGAATGAGCCACATCAACGTCACCATCAACGGCCGCCAATATCGCATGGCCTGCGAGGAAGGCCAGGAGCTCAGGCTGCTCAAGCTCGCCGAGAGTCTCGAGCAGCGCATCACCAATCTGCGCGGCAAGTTCGGCGAGATCGGCGACGCCCGGCTCACGGTGATGGCCGCGCTCACCGTGTGCGATGAGCTGATCGATGCCAATCAGCGCGTGCAGGTGCTGGAGCAGGAGCTCGAAGGCCTGCGCAACGTGCGCAACCAGTCCGCCGACCGCGCTCGTGCGACGCAGGTCGCGGTGGCGAAAGCGCTGAACGCCGCCGCCGAGCGCATCGAGCGCACCACGCAGGTGCTGAACCGCACGATCGGCGGTGGTGTGGCGATCGGGTGAGCGTGTATCGTGTCCGCCGGGCGTGACGACGACCTTCGCACTTTACTGCCACAGGTGCTCGCACGGCTCGCGCGCGATGAAGATCAATTGGACTGCGATATCGAAAAGTCCTTATTTGATGCCTTGTCGGATCTCGGCTGCGCTCCTTTTCTGACCGAAAAGCTCGTCGATTATATCCCATCGGCGTGCGGCCGCGCTTTTTTGCGTGAGGTTGGCGCCGTTCCCTCGGATCGCTACACCCGTCCTAATCTCGATGGAAGTCGTGGCCGGCCTCTTCGCTTTGCAGATGATCCGATTTGGATGATCGTCGAGGAGTTCGTTGAGACTTTGCGCACGTCGCCGGAGACGAGAAAGCAGTTCGCTCTGGCTGCACGACACAGCGCCGAAGTCGTTGTCCTCAACAAGGCTCTCAACGCGGGAATTAGACTAGAAGACATCAAGGGCAGTCGGGTAGCGACAGCGTTCATAGCACCCTTGCGTTTCGAGGTGCCCGGACATTCAGGGCGTGCCTCGCCATGGCGACGCTTGAAGCGGTGGCTGTCGAACGCCGGCGAGTGACAGGAGCCGACGCCGACGACGTCGCGCGAGCTGCCGTAGGGTGGGCAAAGGCGCGCCCGTGACGCTGCTGAGTCATACGCTGATGCCTCGCGCGCCGTGCCCACCGCGCTCACGCATGTCGGCGCCATTGCTGTCAGGCGGCGTCGCCGCGCAGACCGGCGCAGGCACAGCTCCTTCCATCTGCAACGGGATCGGCGACAACGGGGCAGGGGACCGGGAAGCGGCCTGCCTACGCGAGCTGCGCGGCCGGGTCACGCGCAAGGGCGAGCTGCTGACCATCCGGTTCGAAACCGGCAAGCGGCAGACATACAAGAATGATCAGACGGCGTGCCAGAATGACGATGCGCAGCATTGCGTCAGCTACGTCCTGTTGGGCTATCACGCGGAGGCGCGCGTCTATGCCATCGGCATTTCCTACTACGAAGGCTGGCCCTCGCTCAAAGACCCTCCAACAGCGTCGCGATTGTCTGCAGCGGGAAAGCCGCTGCCAAGCCGCCGATGCCGAGGCCGACGACGCCAAGGACAATGGCGCCGATCCAGCCATGATAGTGAAAGCCGACGGCTGCGCCGACGAAGGCTCCGGTCCCAAGCGTACAAATGGCCCAGAGCGTGTGAAGGATGAGTCCGATCGTCCTCAGCATGCGTGATCTCGCGTGTCAGCGGTCTCACCCGTCCCCCTCCGATTGGTCGCGCGGATACGCCGTTGTGCGGCAGCGAAGCCGATCACGTCATCGCGATGCGATCGTGTTGCGAGCGCTTGTCGTTCGCTACGGGCTGCCTTACTCCTTCCTGAAGCGGACTTGTCGAATCCTGCGAGACAAGCGGGATCGTCCGCATATCAGGGAGGTACACTTGAACAAGCTGATCCTCGCGGCAGCGGCCGTCGCGCTCACAACGATCATTGCGCCGGTCGCTGCCGCGCCCTTGCCGGAAGCCAAGCCCGACGAGGTCGGCTTCTCGCCGGCGGGTCTTGCACGCATGGATGATTTCTTCGCCCGCGAGATCGCCGCCAAGCGCGTGCCCGGCGCGGTCGTGGCGATCGCGCGTGACGGCAAGCTCGTGCATTACAAGGCCTACGGCCAGCTCGATCCGGTCAAGGGCACGCCGATGCCGCTCGACGCGATATTCGCCCTGGCCTCGATGACCAAGCCAATGACTGCGGTCGGCGGACTGATGCTGATGGAGCAGGGGAGGCTGCCGCTGCAGGCCAGGCTCGCCGACTACTATCCGGCCTTCGCCGACATGAAGGTCGGCGTCACCCAGGAGAACGGCGCGCTGCTGCTGGTGCCGCAGGCCCGCCCCATCCTGATCCATGATCTCTACCGCCACACCTCGGGCCTGATGTATGGCGGACGCCCCGACAGCTCGAGCGCGGTGGCGCGGCTCTATCCCGACGGCACCGCGCCCGCGATCGAAGGCGACACCCAGGCGTTCATCGAGCGCATCACCAAGCTGCCGCTGGCGCATCAGCCCGGCACGCAGTTCGAATACGGCTTCTCCATCGACGTGCTCGGCGCCGTGATCGAGAAGGTCAGCGAGCAGCGGCTCGGGGAATATCTTTCAACCAATGTCTGGAAGCCGCTCGGCATGGCCGATGCGACGTTCGCGCCGACCGACGCACAGCGCCCGCGGCTGGCGCATCCGTTTCCGAACAATCCGCTGACCGGCAAGCCGCAGGCGATCAAGCTCCTGGACACGCCGACGAAGTCGGACTGCGGCGGCGCCTGCTCGTTTGCCACCATCGGCGACTACGTCCGCTTCGGCCAGATGTTGCTCGATGGCGGCGAGCTCGACGGCGCGCGGATCCTGAGTCCGAAGACGGTGCACCACATGACCTCCAACCATCTCGGGCCCGAGATCAAGAACACCGTCGCCAATGTGGAGCCGCATCGCGCCGGATTCAGCTTCGGGCTCGGCGTCGCCGTGCGCGTCAGCGAGGGCCTGTCGGCGGTGCCCGGCAATCCCGGCGAGTTCAGCTGGAACGGCGCCTATGGCACGCAGTTCTTCTGCGATCCCAGGGAGCGTCTCGTCGTCGTGGTCGGCACGGCGGCGCCTGGGGACTTGCGCAAATATTATCGGGAGCAGGTGCAGGACATCGTCTATGGCGCGATGGTGAAATAGCGCATGCTCACGGTTCATCACCTCGGCAAGTCGCAGTCCGAACGTATCGTCTGGCTCTGCGAGGAGCTGGAAATTTCGTACGAACTGAAATGCTACACGCGCGACGCCCGGACGATGCTGGCGCCGCCCGAGTACAAGGCGCTGCATCCGATCGGCGCGGCGCCCGTGATCACCGACGGCGAGCTGGTGCTCGCCGAGTCCGGCGCGGTCGTCGAGTACATCATCGCCAAATACGGCCACGGTCGGTTGCGGCCCGGGCCGGACGATCCGAGCTTCGCGCCGTTCCTCTATTGGCTTCATTTCGCCAACGGCACCCTGCAGGCCGCGATGGGCCGGCTCATGATCCTCAACCGGCTCAATCTGCCGGACGAGAATCCCGTGCTCGGCGCTATCAGGGGGCGGCTCGACCGCGCCTTTGCAGCCGTCGAGACGCGCTGCGGCGAGGCGGACTATCTGGCAGGCGGCGCGCTTACCGCCGCCGACATCATGACGGTGTTTTCACTCACCACCATGCGCTACTTCCTGCCCTACGACCTCGCGCCGTTCCCGAACATCCGCGCCTACCTCGCGCGCATCGGCGCCCGCCCGGCCTATCAGCGCGCCATGGCCAAGGGGGACCCGGGCATGGCGTTGTTGTTGAGCTGATCCCGCTCAGCCTGCGTGCCACCACGCAATGACGTCATCCGGCGTAGAGGCGATCGCTGTGAGCCCGATCGCCTCACTTCCCCTGCCGCTTGCGGCTCCAGTCCAAGAACGAGCGATACAGCTCCTCCTTCTCCGCCTTCGACGTCGGCGCCTTGGCCTGCGATTCGAGAAAGGCCTCGAAGCGCTCCTGCTGCGACAGACTGCCGGTCGCGGCGGGCGGCAGGCCGACATTGGCCTCGTTCTTCATCCGCTCCAGCACGGCGTCGACATAGGGATAGCGCTGCCAGCCCGGCACCTGGGCCTCGAGATTGAGATCCTTCCAGCCCGGATGGAACGGCGGCTGCTGCAGCCGCGCGAGGTTGGTGAACAGCGCATCGACGAAGCGATTGACGCGGTCGGCGCGGTCGCTGCCCGGCTTCCAGTTGTAGACGGCCAGCACCGACGGCACGGCGATGGTTTCCACGGCGGTGTCAGGTGCGACCAGCCCCGGATAGGTGTCGGCCTTGATGCTGGTCGGATAGTAGAAATCCGAGAATTGCTGCGTGTACGGCACCGGCACGAAGTGGAATCCAGGATCCGCCTTCTTGCCGCTGAACAGCTCGCCGGGCTTGGAGGCGACATAGACCATCGCGGCGATCTCGCCCTTGTGCAGCTTCTCCAGCGCAACAGGACCACCGATGGCGACAGGCTCGATGTCGATGCCGAGGCGCCGGAAGATCAGCGGCCCCGTATGCGCGGCGGCAACGCCGGCCGTTCCAACCGCGATCTTCTGGCCCTTCAGATCCTGCAGCGACTTGAACTCCTCGCGCGCATAGATGTGCACGTCGGAGATGAAGAAGCGCAGCACGTAGCGGATGCGGTCGTTGATGTTGGAAAGGCCGGCCTGCTTGGCGTAGAAGTCGAACGCATCGGCGTAGGTGACGGCGACGTCGACGCCGCGCAGATACAGGAGATCGGCGATGTTCGAGGTGGTGCCGCGCGTCACCATCGGGATCAGGCGCATGTTGTCGCCATCGTCCATCGTCCGCGCCATCTCGCTGGCGAGGCGGACGAAGCCGCCGTCGGGCAGGCCCGCGGCCAGGCCGACGGTCCATTGGTTCATACGCGTCTTGATGGCGGCTTCATCCGAGGTGCTCCGTGGCTCGGGCGCGCGGGTCTCGGAGACCCGACGCTGGACGGCCCGCCGTTCGGACGCGCGCGCAGGCTTGATCGAGAGCGGAGCGGCGGACTGCTCTTGCGCCCGCACCGCGCCGACGGGGGTGAGCAAGGCAGCCGAAAGCGTTGCCAGCACCAGCAGCGCTGGCCGGGCGAGTACTCTGTGCATGTGACTAGTCCCCGATCGCGTCTGCTCGCCATTCCCCCGAGCAGACTGATGACACAGATCAATCCAAGATCGTATCTCAATGAGCCCTAAACCTGGCAGTTTTGGGGCAAAAACTACCTAAGGTTTCAGGTAGCTCCAGCCGCTCTCCTGCAATTCCATCAGCCTCACTGCGCCCGAGGGCACCAGGCTCGCTTCGGCGACGATCGCAATCGGATGTCCTTCGCGTTTCTCCATGCCGCGTTTGGTGATGTTGCAGGCGGAGAACCTGATCTTGGCGGTAAAGCTGAGCTCTGCGATCTGCTTGAGCCGGTCCTTCACCGGCGAGGTATCCTCGCGCAGCATGTTCAGCCCGGGTCCATAGGTGACGAGCTCGATCTCGACCTCCTCGCCCTTCTCCTTGAACGTCTCCATGATGTTGGTGACGTTGTTCAGCGCCAGATTCATGATCGCCGGATCGTTCTGATCGACCTGGATCGAGACGCGATGAATCTTGACGTCGGCGGCGAGGCTCGCGGCAGCCGACGCGATCAGCAGCGCGCAGGCGGCCGTGACAGTTTTGAGATCGAAGCGCATGCCAGGACTCCAATGTACGATACACGGCATTGGGATGTGGGCATGATCTGCCACAACCTCAGCCTCGACCGATGAGCCCCAATCGTGGCGACACTATGCGCTGCCGACACGGCGCTGCCGCGGGAGCGCCGTCATCGCCACGGCGTCATTGCGAGCGCAGCGAAGCAATCAAGACTGCATCTGCGGAGAGATCCTGGATTGCTTCGGCGCAAGGGCGCGCTAGTCCGGGACGACGGCGGAATGCTGGGCTGGCGGCACGCGAGCAGATGCACGTCGTAAACTGCATGACGGGCAATCCGCACATATCCATCATGCGCAAACTGCCCGTCGCGTTACGATGTCGCAGGCTGCGCGGCTTGTCACGTCGGGCAAATCAGGTCGATCTTTCCGCCCGTCCTGCTGCCGCATGAGGGGCGTTTCGCGACCGTCACGGACCGTTGGCAGTGGGATGCGATGGGCGTGAATTGCCGCAGCGTGAGCTACTTCACGCGGACGAACGGCGATGCACGTACGGTCAAGTCGCGTGGTCCTGACACCCCGATGCTGGTGTCCCGCGCAATGCGCGCAAGCGCGTTGTCGCGCATGGTGGCCAACAAGCCCGGCGCACCAAGGAGATCGCGAAGCAGCCGTTCAAACCGTCGCGCAGGGAAGGCCGGGTGTTTCCGGCTGCACCTGTGGTACCTGCCGCCTGCATTTTTTTGAGCAGGCGGGCCACGGGCGTCAGCCGACGCCCGGCCTTCCCTGTGCCCTCTGTCTTGAGGGGGGCGATCGAGATCAACAGCTCGGACGCAACGCGTCGCGAGGACGCGAGCCCATGCCATGTTCTGTTGTGTTGCCGCCGCCCCATCGCTGTCATCGCCGGCGCAGTGTGCGCCGCGGTCCCTCGATTTCGCCATCGCCGTCACGGCGTACTGCGCGCCCGGTCGGGCCGGGCGACGACGCCGAATGTTGGCAACCGTGTCGCGCCTCGACCCGCTTCCACCGCTGGCAAAATCATCCCGTGATGGTTACATTGCAACTGCGAGGCTGCGACGCGCGTCCGGAACCAACATATCCCCGGGGCCTTATCGATCCTTTAGGGAACTGTCCCTGGCCAGGTCTGTGGACCTGGACATATGGTGCCCACCTACTTTCGTAGGGAACTCCGGGATCGAGCGTTTCAACGGCGATTGCGGCTTCGCGCTTGTTTTCCGTCTCTCCTCTCCCCTTCGGTTGCCGACCTGCTGCGTTTCTGCAACGTTTGCGTGCCCGCGTCCGCCCGCCCGTCACGGAGGTCACGTCGCATGCCGATGAAGGCCGCTCAGCACACCAAGCAGCAGCTCCGAGCCGCAGCCCTTGTCGCGCGCGACGCGTTGAGCGACGAGACGCGGAGCGCGGCCGCGCAGGCGATCGCCGCGCGCGGGCTCCCCTTCGCATTCGAGCCCGGCACGGTCGTCTCCGGCTATGCGCCGGTCCGCAACGAGCTCGATCCGATGCCGTTGCTGCGTGAGCTGGCGGGGCAGGGGGCGCGGCTGGCGCTGCCGGTCGTGCTGGCGCGCGGCCATTCGCTCTCGTTCCGCGCCTTCGCGCCGGGCGACCGGCTGACGCTCGGGTCGCTCGGCATCCCCGAGCCGTCGCCGGCAGCCGCCGAGCTGGTGCCCGATGTGATGCTGGTGCCGCTCGCCGCCTTCGACCGCACCGGCCACCGCATCGGTTACGGCGGGGGCTACTACGACTACACCTTTTCGCACCTGCGGAAGATGCATCACGTCATCGGCGTCGGCCTCGGCTTCGCCATTCAGGAAACCGAGGCCATCCCGGCCTTGGCCCACGACGCGGCGCTGGATTATGTGCTAACCGAGCGCGAGACCTTGGATTTCCGGAGCAATTGAGTTGCGAATTCTCTTCGTCGGCGACGTCGTCGGCCGGGCCGGCCGCAGCGCCGTCTCGGACCACCTTCCAGGCTTGATCCGCGATTGGGCGCTCGATCTCGTCATCGTCAATGGCGAGAACGCGGCCGGCGGATTCGGCATCACCGAGGCGATCTATCAGGAGCTCGTCGATGCCGGCGCCGACGCGGTCACGCTCGGCAACCACTCCTGGGATCAGCGCGAGGCACTGGTGTTCATCGAGCGCGCGCCGCGCCTGGTGCGCCCTGCGAACTATCCGGCAGGCACGCCCGGCCGTGGCGCCGCGCTGATCGACGCCAAGAACGGCGCCCGCGCGCTGGTGGTCAACGTGCTCGGGCGCGTGTTCATGACGCCGTTCGACGATCCGTTCGCGGCGGTCGGCCGCGAGCTCGGCGCCTGTCCGCTGCGAGAGGCGGCGGATGCGATCGTGGTCGACGTGCATTGCGAGGCCTCCAGCGAGAAGCAGGGCCTGGGCTATTTTTGCGACGGCCGCGCCAGCCTTGTCGTCGGCACCCATACGCATGTGCCGACGGCCGATCACCGGATCCTGCCCGGCGGCACCGCCTACATGACCGATGCCGGCATGACCGGCGATTATGACTCCATCATCGGCATGCAGAAGGACGAGCCGCTGCGCCGCTTCCAGTCGGGCATCCCGTCGGCGCGCTTCGAGCCGGCCTCCGGCGAGGCGACGTTGAGCGGCGTGGCGGTCGAGACCGACAACGGCACCGGGCTTGCGATCAAGGTCGCGCCGGTGCGCATCGGCGGCCGGCTGTCGCCGACGAGGCCGGCGTTCTGGGGAGGATGAGAGCCTGCGTCAGGCCTTGAGGCGAAAACCCATCCGGAACGCGCCCCAATGCCGGCCCTTGATGACAATCGGCGCGGACAGGTCCTTCATCAGCACGAACTGCCCGCCGCCCATGTCGCGGCGGTAGGTCTGGAGCAGAAACGGCTTGTTGCTGGCGGCGGCCACCTTCTTCACCGCGCGGTCGTCGAACAGCCGGCGGTTGCGGCAGTTGGCGTTGTTCCAGACCGGATCGGGCCCCTGCGGCTTGCGGTAGTTCGGATTGTGCGTCGGCAGATAGCCGCCGCGCGCCCAGGCGACGCAGAACACGATGCGCGGGTCGCTGCCCTGGATCGGGTCCTGGATTGCCGGCAGGACGCGGTCGGTGAACTCGACGTAGCGCGTCATGTACTGCTTGGGATTGGTGCCGGGGATCTCGCGATAGCTCTCGTCCATCAGGTCGGCGAGCGTGATCTCGCCGCGGTCGATCGCCCCCTCGAAGGTCGCCGAGATCTGCCGGGCGGTGTCGACGACGGTCCTGATCAGCGGCGCGTCCGTGGTCTGTACGCCGCTCTCGGCGATCAGCCCGATCAGCGCCTCGGAATGATCGAGCAGCTTGGCGATCCGGCTGTCGGCTTGTTTGAGCTCGACCGAGGACTGGTCGACGCCCTTGGCGAGCTCGTTGAGCTCGCTGATCACGGCGTCGCAATGCGCGAGGTTGGAGGTCGCGGCCTTCGCCACGCCGTCGATCTCCTGGCCGACGCTGGTGAAGCCGTCCTGGACGCGGACGATGATGCCGCCGATCTGCTGGGCGCCTTCACCCGCCGTCTTGGCGCGCGACGAGGCTTGGCCGCTCTCGCCGAGCAGGCTCTTCACCTGCGAGTCGAGCCCGCGCAGGGTGTCGCCGATCTGCTGCGTGGCCTGGCGAGTCGCCTCGGCGAGCGACTTCACCTCGCTGGCGACGACAGCGAAGCCCCGGCCGGCGCTGCCGGCACGGGCGGCCTCGATGGTGGCGTTCAGCGCCAGCAGGTTGGTCTGCTTGGCGATCGCCTCGATCGCGACCGAGACCTTGGCGACCTGCGACAGCGCATCGCCGACCGAGCCGAGCCGCTGCTCGATCCGCTCCACGGAGTCGACCAATTCGGCGATGTGCCGCACCGCGGTGTCGACCACGTTGCGCGACTGGGCGATGTCGCCCACTGCGGCGGTCGTGGCCGATTGCACCGCCTGCGAGGCGGTGGCGATGTCGTGATTGGCCGCGACCATGGTCTTGGCGGTGGCCTGCAGATGCCCGAACCGCTGCGACTGGTAGCTGACGCGAGCGGCGACCTCCTGGACGTTGCCGGCGACGTCGGCAAGCTCGACGCCAAGGCCGCCGATGCGGTCGGCGATCTCGTCGATCAGCCGCTCGGCGCCGGTGCGCGCGTCGTGACTTTCCAGAATGGCGCGTTGCGCGACCGACATGTCCAGGCTCCAGGGCTTGAAAGGATCAGAAAATCACCGCTCGACTCACAATTTGTAGGCGGTGCGGAAGCCGCCCCAGTGCCGGCCGCGGACCCGGATCGGCACGTCGATTTCGCGCATCATGACGGTATTGCCATTGCCCATGTCGCGCGCGTAGCTCTGGATCAGATAGGGCCGCTGGTTGCGGCCGGCGGCGAGCCCGGCCGGATCGTTGAAGATGCGGCGGTTGCGGCTGTTGGCGGTGTTGAAGGCTGCGTCGCCCGGCCGCTGCGGATGCGAATAGATCCGGTTGTGCACCGGCAGATAGCCGTTGCGATCGATCGCGACGCAGAACGCCATGCGCTGGTCCTTGACGAGGAAGGCCTCCTGGAACGAAGGCAGCACGCGCTCGGCCCAGTCGAGAATCCGGCTGCGGTGCTGCTGCGGATTGGTGCCGGGGATCTCGACATAGTTGGTATCGAACATGTCCTCGAGCGTGATCTCGCCGCGCGCGACGGCGCTTTCGAACATCCGGTTCAGCTCGGTGCCGGCTTCCATGGCGCGGGTGACGAACTCATTGTTCTCCTCGTGCAGCGCCCAGAGCTTGTCCTCGATCTTCTCGCGCAGCTCGGCATTGGGCGCATCGAACCGCGCCTGGGCGCCGGCCTTCACCTGCTCGGTGACGCGCAGGCGGCACGGGCCGACGTCCTCCAGCACGGCGTCGAACCCCTCGTTCACGGCGAGACGGCTCGCGTCGGGGCCGGTGATCAGCACGCCGTCGTTGGCAATCTCGTAGACCGCGGCCGTGATCGTGCGGGCGCCGGATTTGATCTCGAGCTTGAGATGGCAAGGCAGGCGCTCGCTGCCGCTGCGCACGGGCCGATCGCCCTGGCGCAGCAGCACGGCACAGCGCGCCTTCAGCTTCTGGGCGTACATGGTTACGGCGCGCCCGGCGTTCGTGACGCGCTCGCCATAGCTCTCGGCCTGCTGGGTGGCGCTGCTGATGTCAGCGGCGCTGTCGACCACCGAGGATATGAACTGCGAGGCCTGCGCCGCATTGTTCGACATCTCGCCGGTGGTCTGGTTCTGCTCGGCGACGGCGCCGTTGACGTTGGTGAAGACCGGGCGGATCGCCTCGATCGCCTGGGCGATGCGGTGGACGGCGTCGGCCGAGCCGGCGGCGTCCTTCTGCAGTGCCTCGATCTTGCGGGTGATCTCCTCGGTCGCGTTCTGGGTCTGGACGGCAAGCGCCTTGACCTCGGTCGCCACCACCGCGAAGCCGCGGCCGGCGTCGCCGGCGCGAGCGGCCTCGATGGTCGAGTTGAGCGCGAGCAGGGTTGTCTGGCGCGCGATCTGGGAGATCAGGTTGACGACGTTGCCGATCGCCGCCGAGGACTCGCGCAGGCGGTCGACGTTGGCCCGGGCTTCCGTGGCGGCGGCGCTGGCCTGGTCGGCGAGCTGGCCGCCGTCCTGGACCTGGGCACGGATACCGTGGGCGGACTGGGTCACCTTCTCTGCGGCGTGGGCGAACGTCGCCGCCGTTCCTTGCGCGGCGCTGCTGCGGCCGCTCAGCGAATCGGCGCGCTGGCGAATGTCCGTCAGCGTCCCCGCCGTCGCCTCGGCGCCGCTGGCGACCGCATCGGCGGCGCGCTCGAGCTGGCGAATCATGCCGCCGAGTTCCAGCTCCAGCAGGTCGAGGATGGCCTTGGCCGAATCGGCATCCGACGACGCCGGCGGCTCCGGCGCGGCCACCGGTTTCGGTTCAGCCACCGGATCGGGCGCAGAGGGTCGTCTTGCAAGGAAACCAAACGCCATGGGGCGGCCCCGGTGCGGTGAAAAGGTGCAGAGGGGCGGCATCGTTGCACTTGACTGTGAAGCCGTGGTTAACATTTGGCTTATGGTGCAGGGCAGCCAACCGGCTCTTCGAAGGGGGCGGCCACCCTGAATCCACCTCAAATCTTTGATTTTGACGATTCCCGGCCTATAAGGCCGCGCTTCCCCCACCTGATCCCTACGATTTCAAGAGACCTCGCATGGCCGGCCATTCCCAATTCAAGAACATCATGCATCGCAAGGGCCGGCAGGATGCGATGAAGTCCAAGCTGTTCGGCAAGCTGGCGCGCGAAATCACCGTCGCCGCCAAGCTCGGCACGCCGGACCCGGCGATGAACCCGCGGCTGCGGGCCGCCGTGGTCGCCGCCCGGGCCGAGAACATGCCCAAGGACAACATCGAGCGCGCCATCAAGAAGGCGCTCGGCGGCGAAGGCGACAATTACGACGAGATCCGCTACGAGGGCTATGGCCCGGGCGGCGTCGCCGTCATCGTCGAGGCGCTGACCGACAACCGCAACCGCGCCGCCTCCGACATCCGCTCCTACTTCACCAAATCCGGCGGCAATCTCGGCGAGACCGGCTCGGTGTCGTTCATGTTCGACCGCGTCGGCATCATCGAATACGACCGCAGCGTCGCCTCGGATGACGCGGTGCTGGACGCCGCCATCGAGGCTGGCGCCGACGACGTGATCTCGGGCGAGGGGGGGCACGAGATCTATGCCTCGCCGGAGAGCCTGCGCGAGGTCGCCAAGAATCTCGAGGCCAAGTTCGGCGAGCCGCGCAAGGCGGCGCTGACCTGGAAGCCGCAGAACACCGTGGCGGTCGACGACGAGACCGCCGAGAAGCTGCTGAAGCTGATGGATCTGCTGAACGAGCACGACGACGTCCAGAACGTCTATGCCAATTTCGAGATCTCGGACGCGCTGATGGCGAAGATGGGCGGTTGACGGACGCTTAACCACGTCGTTCGTCCGTTCCGTTTATGTTTCCATCGGTGTGGCGCAAGGCTATCTCTATCCCATGAAAGCCCAGCCGATTCGCGCAGCCGTCCGTATCATTGGGATCGATCCCGGCCTCCGCCGCACCGGCTGGGGGGTGATCGAGAGCGAGGGCAACCGGCTGATCTATGTCGGTTGCGGCTCGGTGGAGCCGCCCGACGACCTGCCGCTGGCGAGCCGGCTGCTGGCGATCCACGAGGGGCTTTCCGCGGTGCTTGGCCGCTACACCCCGATGGAAGCTGCGGTCGAGCAGACCTTCGTCAACAAGGATGGTGTTGCGACCCTGAAGCTCGGCCAGGCCCGCGGCATCGCCATGCTGGCGCCGGCCATGTTCGGGATTTCGGTCGCCGAATACGCCCCCAACCAGGTCAAGAAGACCGTGGTCGGCGCCGGCCATGCCGACAAGGGCCAGATCGCGGTGATGCTGAAGATCCTGCTGCCCAAGGCCGAGCCGCCGTCGGCCGACGCGGCGGACGCGCTCGCCATCGCCATCACCCACGCCCATCACCGCCAGGGCCAGGCGCTGCGCATGAAGGTGGCGGGGCTATGATCGGCAAGCTCAAGGGGCTGATCGATTCCTACGCTGAGGATTTCGTCATCCTCGACGTCGGCGGCGTCGGCTATCAGGTGCACTGCTCGGCGCGGACGTTGCAGGCCTTGCCGTCGCCGGGTGAAGCCGCCACATTGTCGATCGAGACCTATGTGCGCGAGGACCAGATCAAGCTGTTCGGTTTTCGCTCGGATGTCGAACGGGAATGGTTTCGCCTTTTGCAGACGGTGCAGGGCGTCGGCGCCAAGGTCGCCCTCGCCGTGCTCGGCACGTTGCCGCCGGCCGATCTCGCCAACGCCATCGCGCTGCGCGACAAGGCGGCGGTGGCGCGCACGCCGGGCGTCGGCCCCAAGGTCGCCGAGCGCATCGTGACCGAGCTGAAGGACAAGGCGCCGGCCTTCGCCGATGTCGATCCCGGCGTGGTCAGGCTGTCCGGTGCGATCGAGGAGCAGCGCGCGCCGCGGCCCATCGCGGATGCCATCTCCGCGCTCATCAATCTCGGCTATGGCCAGCCGCAGGCGGCCGCCGCGATCGCGGCCGCATCTCGCGCGGCCGGCGACAAGGCCGAGACCGCGCAACTCATTCGCCTCGGTCTCAAGGAGCTGGCGAAATAGGCTATCGTCGCCCGGCCGGGCGAGCAGAAGGACAATCGTTTCCCCCATGGTGAGCAAGAAGGACAAGGAGCTGATCGAGGCGGCGGCGTCAGCGGTGAAGAGCCGCTACCGCAACGACTGGCAGGAGGTCGGCGCGGCCGTGCGCACCCGCGACGGCCGCATCATCACCGGCGTCAACATCGACGCCTATCTCGGCCGCAACGCCGTCTGCGCCGAGGCGATCGCGATCGGCCGCGCCATCACCGAGCACGGCGATCACGGCATCGAGACCATCGTCGCGGTGCGTCATCCCAAGCCGGGTGAGCCGGGCGAGGTCGCCGTGGTCTCGCCCTGCGGCACCTGCCGCGAGCTGATCCATGACTACGATGCGAAGGCGCGCGTCATCGTGCCGTCGAACGGTAAGGGGCCTGCGGCGGTGACGATCGGCGAGCTGCTGCCGAACAAATACAGGCGCGGCAACGAATGAAGCCGCCTGCGCGCATGGTCAGTCCGGAGCGGCGCTCCGACGATGTCGGTGACACCGCGCTGCGTCCGCAGCAGCTCTCCGAGTTCGTCGGCCAGCAGCAGGCGCGTGCCAATCTGTCGATCTTCATCGAGGCGGCGCGCAAGCGCGGCGAGGCGCTCGACCATGTGCTGTTCGTCGGTCCTCCTGGTCTTGGCAAAACCACCTTGGCCCAGATCGTCGCGCGCGAGCTCGGCGTCGGCTTCCGCGCCACATCGGGCCCGGTCATCGCCAAGGCCGGCGATCTGGCGGCGCTGTTGACGAACCTCGAAGAGCGCGACGTGTTGTTCATCGACGAGATCCATCGTCTCAGCCCGGCGGTCGAGGAGGTGCTCTATCCTGCGATGGAGGATTTTCAGCTCGACCTCATCATCGGCGAGGGACCGGCGGCCCGCTCGGTGAAGATCGACTTGTCGAAGTTCACGCTGGTCGGCGCGACGACGCGCGCAGGCCTGCTGACAAATCCGCTGCGTGATCGTTTCGGCATCCCGATCCGGCTGAACTTCTACACGGTCGAGGAGCTGGAGGGCATCGTGACGCGCGGTGCCCGCGTGCTCGGCGTTGGCATGACCGCCGACGGCGCCAACGAGATCGCGCGCCGCGCCCGCGGCACCCCGCGGATCGCCGGCCGGCTCTTGCGCCGGGTGCGTGACTTCGCCTCGGCGGCGAATGCCAGCGCGATCGATCGCGCCATCGCTGATCATGCCTTGAGCGCGCTGGAGGTCGATGCCGCCGGGCTCGATGCAATGGACCGGCGCTATCTCTCGACCATCGCCCTGAACTACGGCGGCGGGCCGGTCGGCGTCGAGACCATGGCGGCGGCGCTGTCGGAGCCGCGCGACGCGATCGAGGACATCATCGAGCCCTATCTGATCCAGTGCGGCTATCTGCAGCGCACGCCGCGCGGCCGGCTGTTGACCTCGCATGCGTTCCGGCATCTCGGCATGTCCGAGCCGAACCGCGATCCCAGCCAGTTCGGCCTGTTCGGCAGTGAGGACGATGCTTAACGAATCTGCTGACAATCTGCACGGACGCACCCGAAATCGGTTGCAATGATCGAAGAAGGATTGCGTGCGAGGAGTTCGTCCATGCTGTCACGCCGTCGCTTTCTGTCATTCTCAGGCGGTCTTGCCGCGACCGGTTTTTCGACTGCGACCTATGGCGTCGGCGTCGAGCCGCTCCGCCTGGGCGTCACCGACTATCACATCCATCCACGCAACTGGCCGGCTGGGCTAAGACTGAAGATCGCTGCGATCGCCGACATCCACGCTTGCGATCCCTGGATGTCGCTGGCGCATATCGACGGGATCGTCCAGCGGACCAACGCGCTGCAGCCGGATTTGATCGTCCTGCTCGGCGACTACGTCGCCGGCCATCGTCATCACATCGGACGCATCGACGCTTCGGAGTGGGCGCCGGTGCTCGGCGGCCTGAAGGCGCCGCTGGGCGTGCACGCCATCCTGGGCAATCATGATTACTGGGATGATCGAACCGTGCAGCGCGATGGCCGCGGCGCGCCGTATGCCCAGAAGGCGCTCGAGGCCGCCGGCATTCCCGTCTATGAGAACGATGTGGTGCGGCTCAGCAAGAATGGTCATGCCTTCTGGCTCGCCGGCCTCGGCGATCAGCTGGCCTACATGCCGGCCAGGCGCTTCCGGTCCGTGCCGCGGATCGGCATCGATGATCTCGCGAGCACACTGCGCAAGGTGACGGACAGCGCGCCGGTGATCCTGCTGGCGCATGAGCCCGACGTTGCGCTCCGGGTGCCGTCGCGGGTGGCGCTGCAGCTCTCCGGGCATACGCATGGCGGGCAGGTTCGTGTGCTCGGCTGGTCGCCGGCCGTTCCCGCGCGCAATGGCGTCAATCTGGCCTACGGCCACATCCGCACCCAATGCGACGTGATCGTTTCCGGCGGCCTCGGCTGCAGCATCATGCCGGTCCGGATCGGCATGCCGCCGGAGATCGTGCTGGTCACCGTCGGCAGGGAACCTGTGGAGGTGACGTCGTAGCCCGCTCTTGCTAGCCTGCTCTTGCGCTGGCCGTTGAACTGGGCGAAACGATCGCCATTTCCGACGATCGAGGGCTTCCCTTGACCCACCAACATCTCGACGGCGAGATCCGCGACGGCCGCCACCACATGCAGGTGCGGGTCTACTACGAGGACACGGATTTCTCCGGAATCGTCTATCACGCCAACTACCTCCGCTTCATGGAGCGCGGCCGCACCAATCATCTGCGGCTGATGGGCGCCGAGCAGCACGCGCTGTTCGCAGAGGCAGAAAGCGAGATGCCGGGCTTCGCTTTCGTCGTGCGCTCGATGACGCTCGATTTCCTGCGGCCGGCGCGCATGGACGACGTGCTCGACGTCGTCACTTGGCCCGTGGCGGTGAAGGGGGCGTCGATCACGCTGGCGCAGGAGGTCAGGCGCGGCGAGGAGGTGCTCGTCAAGGCCGACGTGAGAGTCGCGTTCATCAGCGGCGGCAGGGCGCAGCCGATACCGAGAGCGCTGCGCGACCTGATGAAGGCGGACCTCGCCTAAACTGGTGCTGACGGCCGGACGAGTGGAGGGATGAAGATGTGCCCGCCAGCGATCGCCACCTCGCCGCCGTCCAGTCGGTCACGCCATTTGCGCAGCGGATGCGGCGCGTGGCGGCGGATCACGCTGCGCTGATCCGCCCTACGGACTGCCGTTCCATCAAACCTTGGCCGGGGGCAATCGCGCGTCGAAGCCGTCAGTATCGCCCGCCGCTGCGCTCTTGTTGCTTGATCCAATCCGACAGGGTTCGGGGCGTCGATCCCTGTCCGGGGCGCGATGGTTTCGCGGTGGCAGCCCTGTTGCTCCGGTTCGTCGTCTCCGTCGGCCCGCGCGGACGCGTCGCGGCATGGGCGCCCGAGACGCCTCTCGGCGCCGTGGCGAGCTTCTCCGCTTCCTCCTTCTCCAGCCGCAGCTTGCGCAGCCGCTCCATCTTCTCGCGCTCCGGATCGACGGGCGGCGGTGGCAGCTCGCGTTGGCGGGCTTCCTCGGCGGAGATCAGCAGACCCATGATGGCGCTTTCGCCGAGGGCCTTGCAGGCTTCGAGGCGGTGCAGACCTTCGATCAGGACAAAATGGTCCTTGTCGCGGCGGACGAGGATCGGCTCGCGCTGGCCGACCTCCAAAATGCTTTCGGCCAGCGCGTCGACCGCGTCCTGCTTCAGCGCCTTGCGCTTCTTGTCGGGGACGTGGATCTTGTCGATGGGGAAGCTTTCCGGTGCGGACACAGTCGAAACTCCGTCGTGGGCGCGCGCCGTCCGGCGCCAGGGTCGGAGGGGCACGATCTCCCGATCCGCACGGCAGCGCGGAGCGGAGGCAGACCGGGCACGCGCGGCTACAATAGAGACATTCGCCATCTCGCCGCAAGGAGCGGGTGACGGGGCGCGATGTCTCCTGTCAGACGGCAAGGTGAATCATGCGACTGTGATGGGCGCCCCATCGGTCGCGCACGAAAGTCGCTCGCGCGTCAATTCATGCTGCTATGCTGCATCGCTCATACAGGAGGACACCGCTCATGACGACACGCACGCTCGTTGCCGCGCTGGCCGGGATTGCCCTCGCGTTGCCCGCCGCTGCCCTCGCGCAGGAACCGCCGGTCGAGGAGCAGCTCGTCAATGCAATGAACAAGGTGTTCGGCGTGCACGCCGGCTTTCGCGCCAATCACGCCAAGGGCGTCGTGGTCGAGGGCAAGTTCAAGCCGTCGACCGAGGCGGCGACCTTGAGCAAGGCTTCGCTGTTCAGCGGTGGCGAGATTCCGGTGACGGTGCGGTTCTCGGACTCCACCGGCGTGCCGAACCTGCCGGACGGCTCCGGCGACGCCAATCCGCACGGCATGGCGGTGAAGTTTCATCTCGCCGACGGCAGCGACATGGACCTCGTGATCAACTCGCTGAAATTCTTCCCCGTCTCGACCGCTGCGGAGCTGCGCGATTTGTTCCTGGCGATCGCGGACTCCGGACCGAACGCGGCCAAGCCGACCAGGCTCGAGCAGTTCATCGCCAGCCATCCCTCGGTGCCGGCGGCGCTCGGTACCATCGCGACGCCGGACAGTCTTGCCGACGAGGCCTATTTCGGCGTCAACGCCTTCGTGCTCGTCAACAAGGCCGGCGAAAAGCAGGCGGTGCGCTGGCAGATGCTGCCGGAGAAGGTCGTGCATATCGACAAGGAGGACGCGGCGAAACGCGCGCCGGACTTCCTGATGGCCGAGCTGCCGGCGCGGCTGAAGCAGGGGCCGGTGACGTTCCGCTTCAAGGCGCAGCTCGCTGCGGCCGGCGACGACACCAAGGATCCGGCCAAGCCGTGGCCTGACGATCGCAAGCTGGTCGAGCTCGGCGTGCTGACGATCGACAAGGCGGTCGAAGACAGCGACGGGGTGCAGAAGAAGCTGCTGTTCCTGCCCGGCCAGCTCACCGACGGCGTCGAGGCGTCGGATGATCCGATGATCGACATCCGCAACGGCGCCTACGCCATCTCGTTCTCCCGGCGCAATCCGTGATGATGACGTGACGCGCGACGCGCGGTGCGGCGGATCAGGCTGCGCTGATCCGCCCGACGGGCCTCAGTCTGTCGTCGTGGCCGAGGCGAGCCCAGCCATGATGCTGCGCGCTGCGGGCGGCGCTTGTGCCGATGACCGGACGATTTGGCGGCGAGCTCAAATCCGTATTTCCGGTCGCGATCGGCCGTGACCTAGCTTCGTTCCATCCTGATCGCGATCCAGAACGAGCGGGAATGGGGTGCATCTGTGCGGAGTGCAGGATCGGATCGATGGATACGGTCGGGCCTTCGAGCCCGGCGAGCGAGCACGACACAACCGGCCGCAATTGTGGATGCTTCGCGGCGCGCGATCCCGATGAGTTGCCGCAACGTTGACGAGGCCCTGCCTCATTCAGCGCGATTGCGACGGCATTCGCCGCTTTCTCTCCCGATCGATGACGTCGCACAAGCCGCGCGATAACGGCGAAACCAAGAGCAGGGGTTGTCGACACGCGTGGACAGCCGAGCGTCGGCGCGTCGAAGGCGGTGGCGGCCGTGCAGCCGATGTGCCGCCATGTTCGACGTGATGCAATCAGGGCGTGTTGTCGACGCGAAGGCCGACGATCGCGAGGTGCGCGCGATCAGGAAGCATGCCGTCGAGCGCGGCGCCGACGCGCAGCGCATCCAGTGAGTTCGGTGCGCACATTCGTCTACTAATGAACTCATGAGCCGCGGCGGCATCGCGCATTGCGCTGTTTGTCGCAATCGTGTCGCGCTGCTTCTTTTCGCCGGAATCCTGCATCTTGCGTGCAACAGTCAAAGCTGAACTTCGATCGCGTCGGCGTCGCGATCTGCATTCCTTCCGAATGACATTTTTCAATTCAGTTCGCGACACAATCTCACCCTCCTGATGCGGCCGCCGTTTGTTGCGGCACGTGTTCAGGAGTTGTGAGTTCGATGCGTCGCGTATTTGGCGTATGCCTTTGCCTATCTACTTTCGCAGGAAGTACGACATCGGTCTGGGCGACTGATCTCGCCCTGCCTCCCCCGCTCCCGCCGCCTGACGTCTTCGCCTACAGGTGGAGTGGCTGCCATGCCGGCGCGAACGCCGGGATGGCTTGGTCACGCCAGCAGCAGACGTGGACCCAGGTCGCCAATGCCGCCGCCGCGCCCGTTCAGCCTGTGCAGCAGCCGGTCGGCAATGCAAACAACCCGCCTGTGGTCAAGCCGCCCGTGGTCGCAAATCCAGCGCCAAACCCGCCGCCGCCGAACAACCCCGGCGGGAACAACGGCGGATGGAAGCCGCCGCCGCATAAGCCGCCGGGCAAGCCCCCGATCTGTGAGCGCAACGACAAGGGCTGGTGGCAGCCCGGCAAGCAGTATCATGGCGACAAGGATCACGGCTGGCCGCACGACAAGCCGTCCTACAAGCCCGATCACGACGGCGGTCATCATTGGCCACAGGTTGGATCGAAAGGCGGCGACAACAAGTCTTCCTGGCCGTCGGCGCCATCCAAGACCAAGGACGACAACTACAACGACGTCAAATATGGCAGCGGCTGGTTCGACAAGCCTCACGACGATGACCATGGCAAGTCGAGCGGCTGGTCGCAGCTCCATTCGAACGGTTACTCCGACAAATATACTTGGCTGCGACATGACCAGCAGAACGATCATGACAAGCCGGCCACCGGCTGGGGCGCGAAGAAGGACGACGGCTACGACAAGCCGCTTGGCTTCGGGTGGTCGAAGCAGCCGCTGAAGAGCGAACGTGACAGCTACGCCTGGCTGAAGCCGGATGACCGGAACGACGACAAGCATGGCGGCTACGGCTGGGGCGGCAAGCCGCACGACAATGATGACGGCAAGGGCGGCTATGGCGACAAGCAGCCCGACAAGGACCACTGGCAGCAGCAGCACGGCGGCAACTACAATCATGGCGGATGGCCGCATCATCCGGACAAGCCCGGCTGGCCGCCGAAAAATCCACCCCCGAACAATGGCGGCGGCCAGCCGAACCCGCCGCCGCAGGGCAACAATGGCAATCCGCCGGCGCAGAACCCGCCGCCGGTGACCGGCGGCGGCAACGTGGCGCCGCTGCCCGTCGCGGCCGTGCAGATTCCGACCGCCGTCTCCAGCAATGGCAGCGACGTCGTCGGCGGCCTGCAGCTCGGTTGCGATTACCAGATGGACCGCTTCGTCGTCGGCATCCAGGCGATGGCCGATCTCGGCATCATCAACGCGTCGAGTCCGCTGGGGCCGGCGCTGACGATGAACACGCGGACCAGCAACCTCTACACCGCCACGGTGCGCGCAGGCTATCTGGTGACGCCTGAGATCCTGGCCTATGTGCGCGGTGGCGCGGCGTGGACGCGGACCAACGTTTCGGTCGTCAACACCGCCACCGGACAGTCCGCCAGCGTGGCGTTCAACCGTAGCGGCTGGACGGTCGGCGCCGGCGTCGAGTGGATGTTCGCCCGCAACTGGTCGGCCTTCGCCGAATATGACTACGCCGATTTCGGCACCGCGACCGGCACGCTGCCGGGCGCCGCCGCGATCACAGGAGGACCGAACGTCGTCAGCCAGAAGACCCAGCTCCACACGGCGATGATCGGTGTCAACTACCGCTTCGAGATGCTGTCGCGCGGCGCCCGCTGAGGCCCGCGGCGGACGCCACGCCGCCGGTCACGCAACACGGCAAGGCCGCCTGGTTCGTCCAGGCGGCCTTTTCGGTTTTGTGGGCTGGTGCTCAGCTCGCGCGCACCGAGCTGAGGAACTTGCCGACGTCCTCCCTCAGGCGGCTACTGTCACGCGACAGGTGGGTGACCGATGACAGCTTGGTCAGCGTTCCTTGACGCCGGTCAAACCGCGGTGCTGTAGTTGCGCTAGTCTAGCAACAAGCCGCGCCAACGCGGGCAAAGCCGGGAGGAGGGACATGGGGCGTTCGCCCGGGAATGCCCATTCGGATCGCGTCCTGGAGGCCTTGGCCAAGGGGGATGCCAAGGCTGACGCTGACGGCAGAGCCGATAGCCGAGGCGCGCCGGCGGTCTCGGCGCTGGCGGCATCATGGCGCCGCTCCGGCCATCTCCATGCGCTCGATCCCGCCACGCCGAAGCTGCCAGCCCGCCTGACGGCCGCCGAGATCGCGGACGCGCGCGCCCGGCTCGGGCGGCTGCTCGCGATCGCACAGGCGAGCCTCGACCGGCTGTTCCTGGCGGTTGGGGGCGTCGGCTGCTCGGTGCTGCTGGCCGATGCCGAGGGCACGGTGCTCGAGCGCCGCGGCGCCCGCGGGGACGACGCCACCTTCGAATCCTGGGGCCTGTGGACCGGCGCGGTGTGGAGCGAGCGGCACGAGGGCACCAATGCCATCGGCACCTGCCTGGTCGAGAAGCGGCCGCTGACCATCGACCGCGATCAGCACTACCTGTCACGCAACGCGCGGCTGTTCTGCACCACGGCGCCGATCTTCGACGAGCACGGCCAGCTCAAGGCCGCGCTCGACGTCTCCTCCTGTCGCGCCGATCTGACCGAGGGTTTCAGTCGGCTGATCGCGACCACCGTCGCGGATGCCGCGCGCCTGATCGAGGCGGAGAATTTCCGCCAGGCCTTTCCGCACGCCCGCATCGTGCTCACGCCGGACAGCGAGCGCGAGATCAACTCGTTGCTGGCGGTCGATCGCAACGACCTCGTCGTCGGTGCCACACGGGCGGCGCGCCGTGCGCTCAACCTCTCTCCGTCCGCGCTGGCGCGTCCGGTGCCGGCCGGCGACCTGATCAAGGATGCAACCACCGGGGGCGACGACATTGACGCCGCCGAGCGTGCCGTTCTGAAGCGCGCGCTGGCGCGCGCCGGCGGCAACGTCTCGAAGGCGGCGAAGGAGCTCGACATGTCGCGCGCCACCCTGCACCGGAAGATGAAGCGGCTCGGGCTCGAGCGGTGAACGCGCCGCGGCTGTCGAATCGCAGCCAACATGTCGCAGAACTGCGACACTTCCTCGGACGCGCTCGTTGCGGCCTCTGGTCTGTCGCGCCGGTTTGATCGAGCCTCTCTCCAACGCCGTGTGCATCGGCGTGAATGGGAGAGAGAGATGACCAAGGTTGACGTCAATGCGGCGTTCAAGCCGCCTTTCGCTGCGCGTTACGACAACTTCATCGGCGGTGCCTGGAAGGCCCCCAACGCCGGCAAATATTTCGACAACATCTCGCCGATCACCGGCCAGCCGGTGTGCGAGATCGCGCGCTCCGATGCCTCCGATATCGAGGCCGCGCTCGACGCCGCGCATGCCGCCAAGGAGGGCTGGGCGCGCACTAGCGTCACCGAGCGCGCGATGGTCCTCAACAGGATCGCCGACCGCATGGAGGCCAATCTCGATAGGCTGGCGCTCGCCGAGACCTGGGACAACGGCAAGCCGATCCGCGAGACCACCGCGGCCGACATCCCGCTCGCCATCGACCACTTCCGCTATTTCGCCGGCGTGATCCGCGCGCAGGAAGGCTCGATCGCCGAGATCGACCACGACACCATCGCTTATCACTTCCACGAGCCGCTCGGCGTCGTCGGTCAGATCATTCCGTGGAATTTCCCGATCCTGATGGCGGCGTGGAAGCTCGCGCCCGCGCTCGCCGCGGGCAACTGCGTCGTGCTCAAGCCGGCCGAGCAGACCCCGGCCTCGATCCTCGTGCTGATGGAGATCGTCGGCGACCTGCTGCCGCCGGGCGTGCTCAACGTCGTCAACGGGTTCGGCTTAGAGGCGGGCAAGCCGCTGGCCTCCTCCAACCGCATCGCCAAGATCGCCTTCACCGGTGAGACCTCGACGGGGCGGCTGATCATGCAATACGCCTCGCAGAACCTGATCCCGGTCACGCTCGAGCTCGGCGGCAAGTCGCCCAACATCTTCTTCAAGGACGTCTGCGCCGAGGACGACGACTTCCTCGACAAGGCGATCGAGGGCTTCGTGATGTTCGCGCTCAACCAGGGCGAGGTCTGCACCTGCCCGAGCCGCGCGCTGATCCACGAATCGATCTATGAGCGCTTCATGGAGCGCGCGCTGCAGCGTGTCGGCGCGATCGTGCAGGGCAGCCCGCTCGATCCGGCGACCATGATCGGCGCGCAGGCCTCCGCCGAGCAGATGTCCAAGATCCTGTCCTACATCGACATCGGCAAGAACGAGGGCGCTCAGCTCCTGATCGGTGGCGAGCGCAACGTGCTCGGCGGCGATCTCGCCGGCGGCTACTACGTCAAGCCGACGGTGTTCAAGGGGCACAACAAGATGCGCGTGTTCCAGGAGGAGATCTTCGGCCCCGTGGTCTCGGTCACGACCTTCAAGACCGAGGACGAGGCGCTGGCGATCGCCAACGACACGCTCTACGGCCTCGGCGCCGGCGTGTGGAGCCGCGACGCCAACACCTGCTACCGCTTCGGCCGCAATATCCAGGCGGGGCGTGTCTGGACCAATTGCTATCACGCCTATCCGGCGCATGCGGCGTTCGGCGGCTACAAGCAGTCCGGCGTCGGTCGCGAGACCCACAAGGTCATGCTCGACCACTATCAGCAGACCAAGAACATGCTGGTCAGCTACAGCCCGAAGAAGCTCGGCTTCTTCTAAAGGCTGGGAGCCGGGCCGGTCGGGCATGAGCGCCCCGACCGGCTTGCTCTTTTGACGGCATGTCAGCCGGTCGCACGAGAGCGTCCGGCTGGCTCGGGCGCCGGCTCGGATCCCGCTCCTGGTTCGCTCCGCTTGGTCATTTCGTGGCTGTCGGTCACGTCCTCGCTCGCGATCGTCACTCCAACCGCGCCAGCAGCGCATCGCGTGCCTCGGAAATGCGTCGATAAAGTTCATTGCTGCCGCCGGCGTCGGGATGCGCGGACTTGGCCAGCCGGCGGAACGCAGCTTTGATGTGTGTAGCCGTCAGCATACCCTGCAGGGGTAGTTCGAGGATTGCGCGAAAGGCGTCGTCGTTCTGGTCGCGCGCGAGCCGATCCCACAGGGCGCGACGCGCGGCCCGCGCCTCGATCCGCAACGCATCCTGATCCTCGCGCCAGCGTCGTTGCGACATGACGAGGCAGGAGCCGAAGACGATGCGGCCGTGGGTCTCCAATTCGTCGAGGCTGAACGGCCCGACGACGTCATAGGGTGGCGCGAGCCGTGCGAGCCGTCCCGTTGCGCCGTCGGTGATGGAGCCGAGCCGGACCGTGTCGACGATCCCTATCGACCCATTCCAGATCACCCATTCGGCGGCGCCCGTCATGCTGCTGAACTCGTCGATACGGCCTCCCTCCGCAGCGCGGACAGGGGAGTGCCCGGCGTTTGTTCCCATCTTCGATGGGCCGATCAAGCCGGCGACCGGGCCTGCTTGACAGGACCGACGTCGACCTGAATCTCGCCGCCTTCGACCTGCAGCGGGTAGCCGTGCAGCGCGTTGCGGACGAGATGCGTGACGCACTTGCCGTTCACGCCGTCGAAGCCCCATTGATGGTGCGGGCAGGTGATGGTCTTGCCGTCGAACGTCGCCTCGGTCAGCGGCACGTCGGCATGCGGGCAGCGGCCGCGATAGGCCTTCAGCTCGCCGCCGTGAGGCCAGAGCAGCAGCACGCTCTTCTTGCCGACCTGGTACAGGCCCATGCCGCCTTCGGTCATGGCGCTTGTCGGACAGACTGCGGTGAAAGCCATGGGATCGCCTGCTGATTGGTGCCGTCAGGCAGGCTCACGCAAATTCCGGACCAGCGAAAAGCAGCAACAAACAGCGGGTCGTTGTCGCAAACGCGACACGCCGGTGGACGGCGCGGGCCTATTTGCGGCCGAGCGCGGCGAGGAATTCCGCTTGGGGAATGAACAGACCCTGGGCGCGCACCAGGCCGCGGCCGAGGTCGCACAGCAGGTCGCCCTTGCCGAACAGGCGCTCTGCGCCGGGCTCGCCGAGCATTCACCGCATTGGCGACCTTGAGACGGACTTTCAAGGGCAGGTTCGTCGTTCCGGCCTTGATGTCGTCGCCGAGTTTGGCGACGGCCTGCGCCGTTCAGAACCTGATAGAGCGCGTCCAGCGGTTCGTTCCAAGAAGAACGCCGCCCGTGAGGGCGGCGTTGCCGGGGGGCTTGGTAGAAGCGAAGCGGCCGATTTCTACTCCTTGCGCTCGGAGGTCCAGCCCTTGTACTCGCCGACATTGTCGCGCGTGATCAGCTTGGACGGCAGCAGTTCGACGGTCGAGGCCGGCTTCTGGCCGTTGAGGATGTTGACGCCGATCTGCACGGCACGGCGCGCCATGAAGAACGGGTCCTGCGAGGCCGAGGCCTGGATCTGCTGCGAGGCCGGATCCTTCAGCGCGGCTTCGATGTCCGGGGCGCCGTCGACCGCGGTGATGATGATGCCGGTGCGCTGCTGCTGACGCGCGGCGAGATCAGTGCCGATCGCCTGGGGATCGTTGATGGCGAAGATGGCGTCGATCTTCGGGAAGCGGGTGAGATAGCCCTGCGTCACCGTGAGGCCGCCCTCGCGCGAGCCCTTGCCGTCCTGGTCGCTGGAGAGAACCTTGATGCCGGGAGCCTTGGCGAACACGCTCTTGCAGCCGTTGACGCGGTCGATCACCGCCGATACCTGCGGCCCGTTCTCGATGATGACGTCGCCTTTGCCGCCGAGCTTGTCGACGATGTACTGGCACGAGATCTCGCCGGCCTGCACGTTGTTGGTCGTCACGGTGGCGTCGGCGCCCTCGGCCGCCGTGTCGACCGCGACGACGAGGATGCCGGCCGCCTGCGCCTTCTTGATGGCGGGGCCGATCGCCTTGGGATCTCCCGGGTTGAGCAGGATCATGTCGACGCCGGCGGCGATGAAATTGTCGATCTGGGTGACCTGCTTGCCGAGATCATATTCGAAGCCGACCGCGGTGATCTTGACGTTGGGATTGGTCTTCTTGGCCTCGAACTCGGCGCCCTTCGACAACGCGACGAAGAACGGGTTGCCGAGCGAGCCCAGCGACACGCCGATCGATTTCAGCTCCTTGGCCGATGACGGCGCGGAGCTCATCACGAGCGCCAGCGCGGCACCGGCTGATAACATCGACTTGACCATGTGTTTCCTCCCTGGTCCTTCCTGTTCGTCTACGCACGGCGGACCAGTGGCCGTGGAAGAATCCGTTGCGGCGGGCTCTGGTGATGCCCGCCATGTTGTCTCAGGTGCGGGCCGAGCCCTGCAGCCGGTAGCGGTCGAGCGCGACGGCGCCGATGATCACGAGGCCCTTGATGACGTATTGCCAGATGTCGGACACGCCGACCAAGATGAGCCCGTTCGACAACACCGCGATGATGAGGGCGCCGACCAAGGTGCCCCAGATCGAGCCGATGCCGCCGACGAACGACGTGCCGCCGAGAATGACCGCGGTGATGGCGTCGAGCTCGTAGGACTGGCCGAGCTGCAGGCCGTTCGCCGCATAGAGCCGCGCCGCCTGCATGCCGCCGCCGAGGCCGGCGAGCAGGCCGGACATGCCGTAGACGAAGATCAGGACGGCCCAGACCTTGATGCCGGCGAGCCGCGCCGCGCTTTCATTGCCGCCGACGGCATAGATGTGCACGCCGAGCACGGTCCGGCGCAGGATCAGCCAGGAGCCCAGGATCACCAGCAGCGCAATCACCGACAGCCAGGGGATCGAGACGACGCCGGGGATGATCGTCAGCGAGGCGTTGCCGATGAAGGCGTAGGGAATCGATGGGTTGAACACGGTGGTGTCGCCACCCATCAGGCGGGCGAGACCGCGCACCGCCGTGAGCGAGCCGAGTGTCACGATGAAGGGCGGCAGCCGCAACAGCGCGATCAGCGCGCCATTGACGACGCCGAAGGCGAGGCCCGTCAGCACCGCGGCCGGCAGCCACAGCGCGCCGAGATCGGGCATCTTCGACAGTGTCAGGCCGGCCATTGCAGCCGCGGCGAGGATCGAGCCGACCGACAAATCGATGCCGCCGGTCAGGATGACGAAGGTCATGCCGGCGGCGAGCACGGTATTCACCGCGGCCTGCTGCAGCACGATTCCGAGATTCTGTCCGGTGAAGAAGCGTCCTTCGGACAGCATATGGAAGCCGACGCAAAGGATGAGCAGCACCGGCAGCATGCCGGCGGCGCGGATCATCAGCCGCAGCCGCTGCTGCTTGTTGTCCGATGCCGCGAGGCTCGGTGCCGGCGCGGCCTTCATCTGCGCTGGCGCGGGCTTGGCTTGAGCTTGGCTGTTGTCAGGCATCGACGTGCTCCGTCCCGGTGGCCAGCGCCATGATGTCTTCCTGGGTGATGGGTGATGTCGTGCTCTGCTGCAGGTCGCCGACCAGATGTCCCTCGCGCATCACCAGCACGCGGTCGCAGATGCCGAGAATCTCCGGCAGGTCGGACGAGATCACCAGGATTGCGGTGCCGGACTTGGCGAGATTGTCGATGATCGAGTAGATCTCGGACTTGGCGCCGACATCGACGCCGCGGGTCGGCTCGTCGAGGATCAGGACCTTCGGCGCGGTCGCGAGCAGGCGTGACAGCAGCACCTTCTGCTGATTGCCGCCCGACAGGCCGCCGACGGTGACGCCCGGATTGGGGGCGCGAATGCCCAGCGCACTGAACGCCTCGTCGGCGCGTGCGCGCGCCTTGTCGCGGTCGAGAAGGCCGCCGAGCTTCGCGTCACGCCCGATCACGGCAAGGTTGATGTTGTCGGCGCAGGACATGTCGAGGAACAGCCCGAGCGCCTTCCTGTCCTCGGTCAGATAGGCGATGCCCGCATCGAGCGCATCGCGCGGCGTGTCGATGCTGACCTCCTCGCCGTCGAGCTCGATGTGTCCCGTCGTCTTCGGCGCAGCCCCGATGATGAGATGCGCGAGCTCGGTGCGCCCGGCGCCGATCAGCCCGGCGAGGCCGACGACCTCGCCGGCGTGAACGGTCAGCGAGCAGTTCTTGACGCGATGGCCGTCCCCGAGATCGACGGCGCTGAGCACCGCGCGGTCGCGCTTGGCGTGCGGGTCGTGGTCTTTCTTGTAGAATGATGACACGTCGCGGCCGACCATCATGCGGACGATGCTGTCGGCGCGGATCTCCGGCTTGTCGAGCGAGCCGACCAGCCGGCCATCGCGCAGCACGGTGACGCGGTCGCCGAGCGCATAGACCTCGTCCATGCGATGCGAGATGTAGATGATGGCGAGCCCTTCGGCGCGGAGCTGGCGGATCAGCGCGAACAGCTTCTCGCTTTCGCCGGCTGACAGCGAGGTGGTCGGCTCGTCCATGATCAGGATCTTGGATCGTGCATGCAGCGCGCGGGCGATCTCCACCAGCTGGCGCTGGCCCATCGACAACTCGGCCACCAAGGAGGAGGCTGTGAAATCGGCGCCGAGCCGGTCCAGGATCGGCCCGGCGCCCTCGCGCATGGTGCCGCGCGCGAGCAGGCCGCTCTGCGACAGCTCGCGCCCGAGATAGATGTTTTCGGCGACCGTCAGGTTCGGCGCCAGCGACAACTCCTGGTAGATGATCGAAATGCCGGCGTTGCGGCCGCCCATCGGCCCTTCGATGCGCACCGGCCGGCCCTCGATGCGGATCTCGCCGCCGGGATCCGGGCGATAGGCGCCGGAGAGAATCTTCATCAGCGTGGATTTGCCGGCACCGTTTTCGCCCATCAGCGCATGGACTTCGCCGGCGTAGACGGTGAGGTCGACCTTGTGCAGGGCCTTGATGGTGAAGAATGACTTCGACACCCCGCGCATCTCGAGGATCGGACCGCTCATCGTGCCTCCCAATGCACGTCGTCTAGTCGTCCGCGGCTCGTTGATCGCTGGCGCGGGAAGCCATTAAACTAGAGGCTGTTGCCGAATACAATATGAAAGAGACGCCGCTGCAACACGTCGCCGCGACGGTGGCCTTTCGGAGATGCGTTCAGCTCGGCCGACGATAGAGCTGTCGCCAGCGCGGCCGCCGCTCGGCATAGGCTGCCGACAGCGCGATGTCCGGAGCGAAGGTCTGCACGCGCGCCGGCGGCGTGCAGACGGCACCGATGTCCTCGCCGGTGACGGCAAGACGTGCCAGCCGCGCTGCGCCGAAGGCGGCGCCGGTCTCGCCCTCGGCCAGCCGATGAATGGGGATGTCGAGGACATTCGCCAGGATCGCGAGCCAAAGGTCGGAGCGCGATCCGCCGCCGATCGCATCCGCTTCGGCAATCACGAGCCCGGTTTCCGTCAGCGCGTCGCGGCAGTCGGCCAGGGCGAAGGCAACGCCCTCGAGCACCGCCTGAACGATGGCGTTGCGGTCGGTGGCATGGCTCAGGCCGTCGAGCAGGCCGCGGACATGGGGATCGTCATGCGGTGTCCGCTCGCCTGCGAGGTAGGGCAGGAAGCTGACCGGCGATGGCATGGCGGGCCGGGTGCCCAGCGGCGCAAGCAGCTCGGTCTCGCTCGCGCCGAGCAGCCGCGCGACCCAGGCGAGGCATGAGGCTGCCGACAGCATCGCGCCGGCCTGCAGCCACATCGCAGGGACGGCGTGGCAGAAGGTGTGAACGACCCGCTCGGGATTGGCCGTGACGGTGTCGACCGCCGTGATCACGGCGCCGGACGTGCCGAGCGTGATGAACGTGGCGCCCGGTCTGACAGCACCGATGCCGACGGCGCCGGCCGGGTTGTCGCCGGCGCCGCCCGCGATGGTTGGGCGCTTCGTCATGCCCCAGCGTTCCGCGAGGTCGCTGCGCAACCGACCTGCCGGTGCGCAGCCTTCGACGAGGCGCGGCATCTGCGCACGCGTGAGGCGCGTGGCGGCAAGGCCCTCGTCCGACCAGTCGCGCCTGGTGACATCGAGCCAGAGCGAGCCGGACGCATCGGACATGTCCTCGATCGCCTCGCCCGACAGCACCAGCCGGACATAGGCCTTCGGCAGCAGAACCAGCCGTGTGGCCGCGAAAATCTCCGGCTCGTGCGCCTCGATCCACATGAGCTTCGGCGCGGCGAAGCCGGGCATCGCCTTGTTGCCGGTGATCTTGCGCAAAGCGGGCCAGCGCTGCTCCAGCGCGACGCATTCGCGCTCCGACCGGCCATCGTTCCAGAGAATGCACGGCCGCAACGGATTCATGGCGGTATCGAGCAGTACCGGGCCATGCATCTGGCCCGACAGGCCGATGGCTTCCACCGCCGCCACCGCGCCGGGATGATCGACCTTGAGCGCATCGAGCGTGGCGAACACCGCGGCGATCCATGCGGCGGGGTCCTGCTCGGCCCAGCCCGGTCGCGGCACGTCCATCGTCAAGGCGTGGCTGCGGCTCGTAACGACGCGCTGCGCAGCATCGACGATGATCGTCTTGACCGCGGATGTTCCAAGATCGATGCCGAGATACATGACGCCTCACGCCTGCGTGCGCAATGACGGATACGGAGTGGAGCGATACCAGACTCCTGATAGCCTTGTCATCCGAACGCGAGTCATCGCAGCGTGCCGAGGCGAGATCATTTTCAAGGAGTCGAGACATGGAGCCATCTGATCAACCAGCCGAACGGGCGTCGCGTCTCGTCGGACACTACGCGCTGGTGACGGGCGCAACGCAAGGCATCGGCCGCGCGATCGCGGTGCGGTTCGCCGAGGAGGGCGCGCATGTTGCGATCAATTTCGGCGGTCCGTCGCCGTCCGGCGACGAAACCCTGGCGCTGGTGCAGGCGGTCTCCGCCGCGCACGGTCACGGCGCACGTGATCATTTCGCCGTGAAGGCCGACATCGGCGTCGAGGCCGAGATCGCCGAGATGTTCGAGACGGTGCTCAAGCGCTGGCCCAGGCTCGACTGCCTGGTCAACAATGCCGGCTTCCAGCGGGAATCGCCCAGCGAGGCGCTCGACGTCGACACGTATCGCAAGATTCTCGAGGTCAATCTCAACGGCGCCGTGCTCTGCGCGCGTCACGCGCTGGCGCATTTCGTCGCGCGCGGCGGCGGCAACATCATCAACACCTCGAGCGTGCACCAGATCATTCCGAAGCCGGGCTATCTCGCTTATTCGATCAGCAAGAGCGCGATGGCGGGCCTCACGCGGACCTTGGCGCTCGAATTCGCCGGGCGCGGCATCCGCGTCAATTCGGTCGGGCCCGGTGCGGTCGACACGCCGATCAACGCGGCCTGGACCGGGGACCCGGTGAAGCGCGCCGCGGTCGAGTCTCATATTCCGATGGGGCGGGTGGCGAGCCCGGAAGAGATCGCCGGCGTGTTCGCCTTTCTCGCCTCGGCCGAGGCGAGCTACATCACCGGGCAGACGATCTATGCGTGCGGCGGCATTACGCTGTTCGGCGAATTCCGAGACAATTGGGCGAGCTGATCCGGCGCCAGCATCGGTCTTGCGCGCCGTGCGCCTGCCATCATTCGCATTGTCGTCGTCGTGGTGAGGTTCTCTTAAGCATCCGCCGCGCATGGCAGCCCTTCGCGGGTGCAGCGAGATTTCGTTAAGGCGTGGGTACGAGAGTGCGCGCGCCTGGCGAACTGGAATTGCGATGCATCGATTGGACCCGGACATTCGTCGCGATCTCGCGCATCTGCTGTACAGCTCGATGCCGTTGGTCGGGACGATCTCGGCCGCCGCCGTCGTGATCGGCAGCGTGATGGCCTGGGTTGCGCGCGATCCGGGCTACGCCGCGATCACGGTGGTGCTGCTGGTGATCGGTGCCCTTCGTGTGATCAAGCTGCGGATGTTCGCGGCGCGCTTCGATCGGCTCGATCACGATGGCATCATTCGCTGGGAACGCCTCTACGGCCTCGGCGCTGCCGCCTTCGGTCTGGCCGTCGGTGCGTTGTCGGCACGCGCGTTTCAGATCGGCGACGGGCCCGGCATTTGGATGTGCTTCGGCCTGTCGATGGCCTTCTGCGTCGGCATCGTGTCGCGTGTCAGCCCATGGATCGTCATGACCTCCTCGGCGGTGCTGCTGATTCCGACCGTGGTGGCCTGCCTGATGCAGCCCGAGCCGGTGTACCGGATGGGCGCCGGCATGGTGGTGCTGTTCTGGATCACACTGCGCGGAACGTCCTATCGACTCACGGCTGCCTTCACCGAGCGGATCACGGCGCAGCAGGCCTTGGCGCGGCAGGCGCTGTGCGATTTCCTCACCGGCCTGCCGAACCGCGCCGCGTTCATCGCCGCACTCGGCCGTTGCGATCGCCCCGTCGCCATCATCGCGGTCGATCTCGACGGTTTCAAGCTCGTCAACGACCAGTTCGGCCATCAGGCCGGTGACGAGCTGCTGCGTCAGGTCGGCGCACGCCTGCAGGACTGTCTCGGGGACGCCGGCCTTGCGGCGCGGTTCGGCGGTGACGAATTCGTGCTGCTGCTGCCTGCGGTGGGACGCGACGCCGCGCTCGTGCTGGCGCAAGCCGCGGTGACGGCACTGTCGCAACCGTTTGTCTTGACCGGAATGCGCGTTCAGATCAGTGCCAGCGCCGGCATTCTGGTTACCGATGATCGGCAGGCCGACACGGAGTCTCTGCTCGACCAGGCCGATCGCGCGCTCTATGCGGCCAAGCGCGCCGGCGGCCAGCGATGGTGCTGGGCTGACGAGCACATCGCCGTTGCCGTCACATGCACGGCAAGCAGCGAGGCGCCGACGCTGGCGCTCGCGGACTAGCAGCATGCCTGACCGTTCCATGCGGACGCTGGCAAGCTCGGACCGCGGCCGCTAGTGTGATCGGCAGAAGCCGACGAACGGCATGATGTCAGGAGGAGCGGCCGATGCGGAGCATCAGGATCGGCGCCGGAGCGGGCTATTCCGGTGACCGGATCGAGCCGGCCGTGGAGCTCGCGGCGAAGGGCGGCCTGGACTATCTCGTGTTCGAGTGCCTGGCGGAGCGCACGATCGCGCTGGCGCAGCAGGTGCGCATGAAGGATCCGGCTGCCGGCTATGATCCGCTGCTGGCGGCGCGCATGCAGGCCGTGCTGCCGATCTGCCGCGCCAACAACGTCCGTATCGTCACCAACATGGGCGCGGCAAATCCAATCGCCGCGGCCGAAGCCACCCGCACCATCGCGCGCCGGCTTGGACTGACGGGGCTGAAGATCGCGGCCGTGACCGGCGACGATGTTCTGGAGCCGTTGAAGACAGCGGATGTCGTGCTCGACACCGGCGACACGATCCGGGCCCTCGGCAATCGGGTCGTCTCGGCCAACGCCTATGTCGGGGCGGGCGCGATCGCGGAGGCGCTCGCGGCCGGCGCGGATGTCGTGATCACCGGGCGCGCCGCCGACCCGGCGCTCTTTCTCGGACCTCTGATCCACGAGTTCGGCTGGGCCCTGGATGATTGGGACCGGCTCGGGCAGGGCACCGTCGTCGGTCATCTGCTCGAATGTGCCGGCCAGATCACCGGCGGCTATTTTGCTGATCCCGGACTCAAGGACGTTCCCGATCTCGCCCGGCTCGGATTCCCGATCGGCGAGGTGCGCGAGGATGGCGAATTGATCGTGACCAAGGTCGCGGGCTCCGGCGGCTGCGTCACGCCGGCGACCGTGAAGGAGCAGCTGCTGTACGAGATCCATGATCCCCAGCAATATTTCCAACCCGACGTCGTGGCGGATTTCTCGCAGGTGACCGTCGAGGAGCTTGGTCCGGACCGGGTCAGGGTGGTCGGCGGCCGCGGCCGGCCGAAGACGGGACTGTTGAAGACCTCGGTGGGCTATCTCGATAGCTATGTCGGCGAGGGGCAGATCTCCTATGCCGGCCCTGGCGCAGTCGCGCGTGGCCGCCTCGCGCTCGATATCGTCCGTGAGCGCCTCGCACTCATCGGCGTGGCGACGAGCGAGCTGCGCTGCGACCTGATCGGGATGAATGCGCTGCATGGCGACGATCGCGGACAAGTCGCCGAGCCCTACGAGGTGCGCGTTCGCGTCGCCGGGCGGACCGAGACGATGGCGGAGGCGGTCCGCATCGGCAACGAGGTCGAGACGCTCTACACCAATGGCCCGGCCGGCGGCGGCGGCGCCTGGAAATCGGCGCGCGAGGTGATCGCCGTCGTTTCCTGTCTCGTTCCCGAGGACGTGCCGCAGCTCTGCGTCGGCATGCTGGTGGCTTGAGCTTTCGAGGGCTTCACGGATCGCTCCCGGCAGCGCAAGCTGGTGGTCATGGTTGCGATGCCTGAGAACAGCGAGAATTCAGTCCATGTATGACGTCATTGTCGTCGGCGGCGGCTCCGCGGGAGCGGCCGTCGCTGCGCGCCTGTCGGAAGACTCCCAGACGCGGGTCCTGCTGCTGGAAGCCGGCGCCGACTGGCGCGCGGACGACGCGCCGTGGGAGATCGTGACGCCCAATCCGATTCCGATCATCCATGATCGCGCCTTCCAGGAGAAATGGCAGTGGCCGCAGCTGATGTCCCGCCGCGTCGCCGGGCAGGACATGCGCTTCTACTGGCGTGGCAAAGGGCTGGGCGGCAGCTCGATGATGAACGGCCAGATCGCGATCCGCGGTGTGGCCGATGCGTTCGACGAATGGGCGGCCAATGGCTGCACGGGATGGTCGGCCAAGGACATCATGCCGCTGTTCGCGGTGATCGAGGACGATCTCGCATTCGGCGATCGCGAGGGGCACGGTCGCGGCGGCCCGCTTCCGGTCTACCGCGCACCGCCTGACAAGTGGGGCCCGATCGACCGCGGCTTGCGCGATGCTGCGCTGGCGAGCGGCTATCCCTGGTGCGACGATCTCAACGGGCCCGACGGCGAAGGCGTCGCCTGCTATCCGATCAACAGCCGCAACGGCCGCCGTATTTCCACCAATGAGGGTTATCTCGAGCCGGCCCGCGGCCGTTCGAACCTCGAGATTCGCGGCCGGGCGCTGGTCGATCGGCTCCTGATCAGCGACGGCAGGGCGACCGGCGTGCGCATCCACATCGAAGGTGAAGGCGTGAAAGACGTCGCGGCGCGCGAGGTCGTGCTGTGCGCCGGCGCCATCCATAGCCCCGCGATCCTGCTGCGCTCGGGGATCGGCCCCGCGGCGGATCTGCAGGCCATGGGGCTTACCGTCGTGCGCGATCTTCCCGTCGGCCGGCACTTCTTCGATCACCCGCTGTTCCGCACCACCATTCAGTTGCGCGAGGCGCTGCGTCCGACCGACCGCGACACGCGCCACACCAATTGCTGCGTCACCTACTCATCGGGCCTCGCCGACGGCGGCAAGCGCGACATGATCCTGATCGCGTTCAATCACCGCGGCATCGGGATCCCCGGCGCGATCGGCGCCGGCCTGTTCAACGCCTTGTCACGGGGCACGCTCAAGCTCGTCTCGACCGATCCGAGCGTGGATCCGATCGTCGAGGAGAACATGCTGGCTGATCCGCGCGACATCGCGCGGATGCGTGACGCGGTGAAGCGGCTGGCGCTGATCACGGTGCAGCCGGCGCTGCGCGACATCGCCGACTGGATTCGCCTCGGCGATACGGAGCTCACGCTGCCGCAGGCGGCGGCGCTGCCCGATGCCGAGCTCGACGCGCTGCTGCGCCAGGTCACCGGCGACATCCAGCACGCCGCGGGGAGCTGCCGCATGAGCGGCTTCAACGATGACGATGGCGTGGTCAATCCGGATGGCACCGCGAAGGGGATCGCGGGGCTTCGCGTCGCCGACGCCTCGATCATGCCGTCCGACTGTCGCGCCAACACCCACTTGACGACGGTGGTGATCGGCGAGGCGATCGCGCGGATGATGCGAACGAGCCGATAGGCGCTACGCGATCGCGAAGCGAAGCCCGGCGCGGGCGCGCCCGCCGGAGATCGCGATCGGGGTGCCGTCGGCGCGCCAGCACGCGGCCCCCGTCAGCGTGCCGTCGTCGCCGAACGCAATCGCATTCATGCCGCCGGCCACGACCGGCTCGCGCCTGATCTCGTGGCCGCGTGCGGCGAGCTCCCGCGCCACATGGTCGGGAAACGCCGGCTCGAGCTCGAGCACGCCGCCCTGCGTCCAGAGCCGCGGCGCCTCCACCGCCTCCTGCAGCGACATGCCGTGGTCGATCAGGTTGACCAGCGCCTGGAAGGCCGAGGGAAAGATGCGCAAGCCGCCGGGCAGGCCGAGCGCATAGCGCAAGCGGCCGTCGCGCAGCGCCATCATCGGCGCCATCGAGGTGAAGACGCGCTTGCCCGGCTGGATCGACAGCGCGCGGCCCGGATGCGGATCGAAATTGTACATGTAGTTGTTGGCGGTCATGCCGGTGCCCGGGATCTGCACGCAGGCGCCGAACAGGCCGTTGATGGTCTGGGTCGCCGCGACGACGTTGCCCTCGGCATCGGCGACCGTGACATGGGTGGTGTTGGCGGACTCCGTCGGCGCAAGGCCCGGGCCGAAACTTCGGGCCCGGCTCATGTCGATCTGCGCCCGCCGCTCCGCGGCATAGACCTTCGACGTCAGCCGCTCGACCGGCACGTCGACGAAAGCGGGATCGGCGGTGGCGACCGCGCGGTCGGCGAAGGCGATCTTCAGCGCTTCGGCGAGCAGATGCACGCCATCGGCCGAACCGAAGCCGAGCCCGCCGACGTCGAAGCCTTCGAGGATGTTCAGCATCTGCACGATATGCACGCCGCTGGAAGACGGCGGCGGCGGGCCGATGATCTCATGGCCGCGATAGAAGCCGCGGATCGGCGCGCGCTCGATCACGCGGTACGCGGCGAGATCCGCTGCATCGATCAAGCCGCCGTTCTCCGCCATGTAGCTGGCCAGCGCGGCACCGAGCGCTCCGCCGTAGAGCGCCCCGGGTCCCTGGTCCGCGATCAGATGCAGCGATGCCGCGTAGTCGCTCTGGATGACGCGCGTGCCGGCCTTCACCGGCGCGCCGCCGGGCAGGAACAGCGCGGCGAGACGCGGATCGCGCGCGAGATCGCTCGCGACCAGTCGCACGCAGTCGTTGAGATAGGGGCTCGCGATGAAGCCATGCTCGGCGAGCCGGATTGCCGGTGCCATGACCTCGGCCAGCGGCAGCCGGCCGTAGCGTTCCAGCGCCTCGCACCATCCCTTCAGCGCGCCGGGCACGGCGACCGCCAGCGCGCCGATGACATTGCGGCGGCCGCGGGTCTCGCGCGCCAGCGCGATCTCGTCGGAGACCGGATCATACATGCCGGGGTCAGCGCGCGACGGCGCGGTGCTCAGGCCGTCGAGCACGACGTGGCGGCCGTCGGCGAGGCGGATGTGCGACAGGCCGCCACCGAGAATTCCGACCATCATCGGCTCGACCACGGTGAGCGCAAACAGGGAAGCGACCGCGGCATCGATCGCATTGCCGTCGCGTATCAGCATCTCGGCGCCGGCGCTGGAGGCGAGCGGATGGTTGGTGACGACCATCCCGCGCGAGCCCGTCGCCGGCTGCTTCTCGCAGGTGAAGTCGGCGATGCGCCGTGTGGGCGAAGCCATTCGGGTCTCCTCTGTCGAACGGCGGATGCCGAGAGGTCGTTTTTCGCAATCCTGACCGATCCCTTGCGCAAGGGGAAGAGCGGCGCCCCAGTTCGACGAACTGATAAGTGCGTCACGCATGGCTCGGAGAGCATCGATCTCTCCCGCCGCGTTCTCATCGCCGCGCATCTGTGTTAGGCCTGCGCGCAGTTCCACTTTGCGAGCCCAGCTGATTCATGCCTCACTACGATCTGATCATTCGCGGCGGCCGCGTGCTCGACCCCGAAACGCAACTCGACGTCACCGCCGACGTCGCGATCAAGGATGGCGCGATCGCCGCCGTGGGCGACGTCACCGGAGCGGCGGATCAGGTCATCGATGCGGCCGGCCTTGCCGTCGTGCCCGGCTTCATCGATCTGCACGCGCACGGCCAGTCGCTGCCGGCGGACCGCATGCAGGCGTTCGACGGCGTCACCACGACGCTCGAGCTCGAGATCGGCGTCATGCCGGTGGCACGATGGTATGACGAGCAGGCGGCGATCGGCCGCCTTCTCAACTATGGCGCCGCTTCCGGCTGGGTGTTCGCGCGCATCGCGACGATGACGACGCAGCAGACCGCATCCAGCATCGCCGGCATGGGCGAGGCGATGCGCGACAAGCGCTGGGTCGAGGAGGTCGCGACTGCGGCCGAGACCGCGGAGATCGTCGAGCGCACCCGGCAGGGGCTGGAGCAGGGCGGCCTTGGCATCGCCTTCCCGAATGCGTATGCGCCCGGCACCGGCATGAAGGAGCTGTCGGAGCTGTGCAGCCTGGCTGCCAAGCAGAACGTGCCGACCTATACGCACATTGCCTACATGTCGAATGTCGATCCGCGCAGCTCGGTCGACGCCTATACGCGGCTGATCGGGCTTGCCGGCTCGACCGGTGCCCACATGCACATCTGCCATTTCAACAGCACCAGCCTGCAGGATGTCGAGCGCTGCGCCGAGCTGGTGCAGACCGCGCAGGCGCAGGGCCTCAAAGTCACGACTGAAGCCTATCCCTACGGGACCGGCTCGACGGTGGTCGGCGCCGGCTTCTTCGCCGATCCGGCGTTCTGCCAGCGCATGGGCACCGGCTATGACGCGATCGAGATGGTCGCCGAGCGTCATCGTCTCGGCAGCCGCGACGAATTGCTCGCGCGGCAGCAGGAAGATCCCGGCGCATTGGTGCTGATCCATTTCCTCGATGTCGCCGTCAACCAGCGCCACCGCGACCTGCTCGACGTCTCCGTGCTGTTTCCAGGGGGCGCCATCGCGTCGGACGCGATGCCGTGGATCCTGTCCAACGGCACGGACTACACCGGCGACGCCTGGCCGTTGCCGGACGACGCAGTGTCGCATCCGCGCTCATCGGCGACGTTTACCAAATTCCTGCGCGAATGGGTGCTGGACCGCAAGGCGGTGCCGCTGATGGAGGGCCTCGCCAAGTGCACGCTGATCCCGGCCCGGATTCTGGAACCATCGACGCCCGCGATGCGAAAGAAGGGACGGCTGCAGGCCGGCTGCGACGCCGACATCGCGGTGCTCGATCTCGCCAGCCTGCGCGACCGCGCCGACTTCCTCAACATGAACCGGCCGTCCGAGGGCGTGCGGCATCTGCTCGTCAATGGCCGCGCCGTCATCGCAAATGGTGATCTTGTTCGCGATGTCAGGCCGGGACAGGCGGTGCGCCGTCCGGTCCTGTCATGATCGTCCCGGTCCTGCTGGTTGCCGGATCGCTCGGCGCCGGCAAGACGACCCTGCTCAATCATCTGCTCGCCAACCCGGACGGGCGGCGCATCGCCGCCATCGTCAACGACTTCGGCACGGTCGACATCGACGCCCAACTGCTCGGCACTGTGACGGAGGAGGTGATCAGCCTGAAGAACGGCTGCATCTGCTGCTCGCTGCAGGGCGACCTGCTGCGCACGCTGTCGTCGGTCATCAAGCGCGATCCGGCCCCGGATGCGATTGCGATCGAGACCTCGGGCATTTCCGATCCGGCCGAGATCATTCGCAACCTGATGGATCCCGTGATCTTCAAGGTCGCGCCGCTGGAGACCGTCGTCACGCTGGTCGATCCGCAGCGGCTGCGCGACGATCCTGAGATCGAGCACGACGCGCTGTGGCGCTCGCAGCTGCGCGCCGCCGATTTCGTGCTGCTGAGCAAGGCCGACCTGCTCGACCGCGCCGCCCTCGACGAGGTCCGCGCCGTCGTGGGCCGCACCAAGCCGCAATCGGCGATCTTCGAGATCGCCCATGGCATCGTCGCGCCGGACCTGCTGTTCAGCCGCGACATTCGAGCGCCGCGAGAGCTGCCCAAGCAGGTGCCGACGATGTCGCAACCTTTCGCAACCCTGACTTGGACCTCCCAGGCCCCGCTGTCGCTGGCCCGCTTTCAGCAGGTGATCGGAAAGCTCGCGCCGCGCACGCTGCGCATCAAGGGCATCCTGCTGTTCACCGACCATCCGGGACAGCCGATCCTGTTTCAGTCGGTGGCGACGCGCGGCACGTTGGCGCCATCGCCGGTGCCGCCCGCGGACGGCCTCACGGCCCAGCTCGTGCTGATCGGACGCGAAGGTGAGCTCGACGCCGCCGAGATCGACGCACTGCTGCGCGAGATGGTCGTCGTTTGAGATCGAAGGGCGCGCGTCAGCTCGCCTGCCGCAATGCGCCGTCGGCGGCTTCGGCCCAGGTGCAGCAGCCGCCCCCGGCGCGCTTGGCGGCGTAGAGCGCGCTGTCGACCTCGCGCAGCACCTCGTCCATGGCCTCGTCCGTGAGCGGCCGGTCGTTCACCAGCAGGCCGGCGCTGGCGCCGATCACCACGGGGATGTCGGACAGCAGGAACGGCATCGATAGCGAGCGGACCGCCTCGCGCGCGAGCCCCAGCGCCTCGTCGCGTCCGTTCGCGCCGCGCGCGACCGGCCTCAGCAGCATGAACTCGTCACCGCCGAAGCGCGCGGCGAGGCCGCCCGGGCCGACACAGCTCGACAGCCGGGTCGCGACTTGCCGCAACAGCTCGTCGCCCGCGTGGTGCCCGTGGCGGTCGTTGACAGGTTTGAAACCGTCGAGGTCGATGGCAATGATCGCGATGGTCCCGACCGCGCGTTCAAGCGCGGCCAGGAAGGCGGCGCGGTTCGGCAGGCCGGTCAGGAAATCATGGTTGGCCTGGCGGGCCAGTGCGTGCTTGGCCTCGAGCCGTTCGATGAAAGCGGTGCTGAGATGACGCGATGCCTCGCGGATCGAAAACCAGAACAGCACCAGCAGAACGGCGCCGAGCTGATAGGGCAGCTCGGGGCGCATCAATCCGGCGATCAGCGTCGGGGCGAGCAGCACGGCGGTGGTCGTCAGCACGACCCACGGGCGGATCGCCGCGCGGGACACCATGCCGACGCAATAGGACATCGACAGGCCGAAGGCGATCCATGCGCCCGGAGCATCGTTGAGCTGGAACGCGCGAAAGGTGAGGGCCCCAAGCGCAAGGCCGAAGGCGGCGGCGCCCGCGGCGTAGACCTTCTCCCAGAGGATCACGTCGCGATCGGACAGGCGCCCCGCATATTGCTTGTAGCGCAGCAGGCTGACGACGCGACCGATGGCGTTGACGATGATCGCGAACGAGATCGCAATGTAGCCGGGATCGTCGTGCAGGACCGCAAGCGTGACAGAGCCGGTGATGGCGGCCGCATTGATCGACATGACCTGCGGCAGAGAGGTGTACAGGAGATCGACGAGCTCGCGCCGGATCGCCGGGTTCGGATGGATGAATCTGGAAAGCAGCCCGTGTCCCATGGGGACACCATGCGACACCTTTCCTAACAGTTGATGGGCTTGAACGATTCGCGCGACGAAGGTTCGAAGTTACCTTAAATCTTCGTCAATCCGTCAATCGCTCAAGGCGCGCGGCTGGGATCGGTGGTCGGATAGATCGGCGTCGCCGTCGACATTCGCGAGGGCATCGGCGCCGCCGCCGCCACTTTCGGCGCCTCGGCCTTCGGCGTTTCCGCCTTGATGTCGGATTTGGGCGGCTCGAGCTTCAGCGGCCGCAGCGGCTGACGCTTCGCCATCGCGTCGAGCACGGCGCGGTTGGTCTTCTCGATGCGCTTTGCGGCCGCGACGTCGGCAAAGGCGCGGTCGAACTTGCGCATGCGATAGAACACGATGCCGCGGTCGATATAGGCCTCGTGGTAACGGGGGTCGAGCTGGATCGCGGCGTCGAGATCGGCCAGCGCCGCCGCGAAATCGCCCTTCTGGAACGCGGCCATGCCGCGATCGTGACGGGCCTGGGCCTCGCTCGACGCCGTGCCGCCGGCGAGCATTGCATCTGCCGTGCATGGCGCGGTCGCGCCCGCCGCGCAGGGCGCACGCTCCTGCTCGGCCGAATAGACCACGTCCACCTTGCTGACCCGCAACGGCAGCGGCTCGGCGGGAGCGGAGGCATTGCTGCTCGACGCATTGCCGTTGCCGACCGTCGTGCCGGCAGCCGGGTCGCTGCCGGGATTCGCGGCCGCGTCGCTGGCCGTCGCCGCGTCAGTGAGGCTATCGATCGGCCTGGCGGGAACCTGGTTCGGCTTTACCTTGTTGGTCGCAACCACGATCGGCTCGAGCGGCGCGACGGATGCCGAGGACATGTGGGTGAATAGGAGGTAGCCCGTCAGCGCCAAGGCGGACGCGCCGGCCAGCGCCATCACGCCGGACGCGACTTTGTGCACCTTGGCGACGACGGCGAGCTTGGAATCCTGCCGATGCTCGTCCTGCGCGGCGCCGAGCAGCCGGTCATAGGCCGTGCGCTGCTCCTTGTCGCCAAGAATGTCGTTGGCGCGGATGATCTGTCGAAACCGCAGCGCGGCGTCCGGATCGCCGGGATTGACGTCGGGGTGGCTCTCTTTGACCGCTTTGCGGAAGGCCACCCGGATATCGTCAGCGTCATCGTCCGGAAGAGCTCCGAGTAAATCGTAAAGCGTCTTCATCGTCGTTCTCGCTGCAGGCTTCCCTCGTCTCCGATCGAAATTCCTACGGCGAATTTACGCTGGAGCACTCGTACTAACTGTTTCCGCTTGGCATGATGGTTGGTCAATCCGGCGGAAAAATGACTGAAAATGGCGAAGTTCGTAGCCATTTTTGCCGTGTTTGAGCCATCGCGCTCGTCCTTCCTCGTCATGGTGCGCGCAATCTCAGATTGAATCGCTGCTCTCTAGTCGCCTCCGCCGCCGGACCTTCCTCTATGGTGAAGAGAAAGTTTGAAGCCGGATTTAACGGGAGCTGATTGGCAGGTCAGTTATTTGCGACAACATGCGATTGCCGCAGCAGTGTGGCACCGCCGCTCACCCGCCCGCGCGAGCCAGGTTCCGTCAGGGCGGACGCCGTTTTTGGAAACGCTCCGTGCAGCGGAAGCCGCCCGCGATCAGGCGCCTGCTTGCGGAACCAGCGGCGCGGCCGCTATACCGGCCGCATGACTGAATTTCATGGTGTCTTTCCCTACCTGGCCTCGCCGATCGGCGCGGATGGCACGATCCGTACGGAGGTGCTGGGGCGTCTGTGCGACGACCTGATCCATGCCGGTGTGCACGGCCTGACGCCGCTCGGCTCCACCGGTGAGTTCGCCTATCTCGATCGTGCCCAGCGCATGGCCGTCGTGGAGACGACCATCGATGCGGCGCAGGGCCGCGTTCCCGTGATCGCAGGCGTGGCCTCGACCGCGATCGCTGACGCGGTGGCGCAGGCCAAGGCTTACCAGAAGCGCGGCGCAACCGGCATCCTGGCGGTGCTCGAAGCCTACTTCCCGGTCAACGACGCCGGCATCGAGGCGTATTTCCGGGCGATTGCCGATGCGGTCGACGTTCCCATCGTCATCTACACCAATCCCCAGTTCCAGCGCTCGGACCTGTCGCTCGATGTCATCGCGCGCCTCGCCGAGCATCCGCGCATCAACTACATCAAGGACGCGTCCACCAACACCGGCCGGCTGTTGTCGATCATCACTCGCTGCGGCGACGCCATCAAGGTGTTCGCTGCGTCCTCGCACATTCCGGCGGCGGTGATGCTGATCGGCGGCAAGGGCTGGATGGCCGGGCCGGCCTGCATCATCCCGCGCCAGAGCGTCGAACTCTACAATCTCTGCAAGGCGTCCCGCTGGGACGATGCGATGCTGCTGCAGAAGAAGCTGTGGCGCGTCAACGAGGCCTTCGCCCGCTTCAACCTCGCGGCCTGCATCAAGGCCGGCCTGTCGATCCAGGGCTACGACGTCGGCGATCCCGTGCCGCCCCAGGCCCCGCTCACGCTCGAGCAGCGCAAGGTCGTCGAAGAGGTCCTCAGCAGCCTGGGGTAATGCCAAGATCCTTACTGCCGTCATGGCCGTGCCGACCCGGCCATCCATGCCGAGCGGAAACGAAGTCGTGGATGCCCGGGCCCAGCCCGGGCATGACAGTGTGGTATGCCGCACCAGCACAATCACGGCTTGGCCAGCGGAACTGCGATCCGCTAAAACGCATGCAATTGCATTTGAACTGACCAAGGACTGACGAATGAACATTCTTCCCAACAATATGCGGTTTGGTGCGGGGCAGCCCGTCAAGCGTCTGGAGGATCAGCGGCTGCTGACCGGGAAGGGACAGTTCATCGACGACAAGGCGGAGGACGGCGCGCTCTGGCTCTACGTGCTGCGCTCGCCGCATGCCCATGCGAAGATCGTGTCGATCGACACCGCCGCCGCCCGCGAGATCGCCGGCGTGCAGGCGATCTATACCGGCGCGGACCTCGTCGCCGACGATGTCGGCACCATTCCGACATTGGCGATCTTCAAGCGTCCCGACGGCAAGCCGATGACGGTGCCGCCGCGCCGCCTGCTGGCGCACGAGATCGTCCGCTTCACCGGCGAAGCGGTCGCCGCCGTGGTCGCGACCTCGCGCACGATCGCGCAGGAAGCGGCGGAAGCGATCGTCGTGGACTACGAGGTGCTGCCGGCGGTGACCGATCCGCTGAAGGCGCTCGAGCCGGGTGCGCCCGTCGTCTGGGCCGAGGCGCCGGACAATATCGTTGCCGCGATGAGCTATGGCGATGCCACCAAGGTGGAGGAGGCCTTCTCCAGCGCTGCGCACAAAGTGTCGCTCGACATCACGAGCCAGCGCCTGGTGCCCTCGGCGATGGAGCCGCGCTCGACCATTGCCGAGATCGAGAAGAAGACCGGTCGGCTGTTGCTCCATGTGCAGTCGCAGACGCCGGCCTCGACCCGTGACGTGCTTGCGGAAGCCGTGCTGAAGCGGCCGAAGGAAAGTGTGCGCGTGCTGGTCGGCGACATCGGCGGCGGCTTCGGCCAGAAGACCAACCTCTATCCGGAGGACGGCATCGTCGCCTATGCCGCGACCAAGCTGGCCAAGAAGATCCGCTGGCGCGCCGAGCGGACCGACGAGTTCGTCGGCGGCACGCATGGCCGCGATCTCACCTCGACGGCCGAGTTCGCGCTCGATGCCAAGGGCAGGGTGCTGGCCTATCGCGTGCGCTCGATCGGCGCCACCGGCGCCTACTCGTCGGGCGCGGCCAACATCATTCCGCTGGTGCTGGGGCCGTTCGTGCAGACCGGAGTCTATGACCTGCCGCTGGTGCATTTCGAGGTCAAGACCGTGATGACGCATACGGCGCCGGTCGGCGCCTATCGCGGTGCCGGACGCCCCGAGGCGGTCTTCATCGTCGAGCGGCTGTTCGATGCGGCCGCGCGCCAGATCGGGATCGATCCGCGCGCGATCCGCAAGGCGAACTATATCAAGCCGGCGCAGCTGCCCTACACCAACGCGGTCGGACAGGTCTATGATTCCGGCGCCTTCGCCCACATGCTGGAGCGCGCGTCCAAGCTTGCCGATTGGGACGGCTTCAACGCGCGCAAGCGCGAGGCGAAGAAGCGTGGCATGCTCTACGGCCGCGGCCTGACCAGCTATATCGAATGGACCGGCGGCCGCGCCCACACCGAGAAGGTGTCGCTGCACGCGACCTCCGAGGGCCGCGTCATCCTGCATTCCGGCACCATGGCGATGGGGCAGGGGCTGCAGACCACCTACACCCAGATGATCTCCGATACGCTCGGCATTCCCCTGGACAAGATCGACGTCGTGCAGGGCGACACCGATCTCGCCACCGGCTTCGGCAGCGTCGGCTCGCGCTCGCTGTTCGTCGGCGGCACCGCCGTGGCGGTGTCGTCAAACGATCTCATTACCAAGGCGCGCGAGAAGGCGTCGAACCTGCTGGAGACCGCGGTCGAGGACATCGAATATCGCGATGGCGTCCTGACGGTCGTTGGCACCGATCGCCGCATCAGCCTGTTCGAGATCGCCGGCAAGGAGAAGCAGGCCAAGCTCTCGGTCGACAGCGAGGGCGAGGTCGATGGTCCGAGCTGGCCGAACGGCACGCATGTCTGCGAGGTCGAGATCGATCCGGAGACCGGCATCAGCCGCGTGGTACGCTACACCACGGTCGACGACGTCGGCGTCGCGGTCAATCCGATGCTGGTCGCCGGCCAGATCCATGGCGGCGTCGCCCAAGGCATCGGCCAGGCGCTGTACGAGAACGTCGCCTATGATGCCGACGGCCAGCTCCTGACCGCGACCTATCAGGACTACTGCATCCCGCGCGCCGACGACGTGCCGCCGATCGTGGTCACCCTCGACGATTCTGCGCCGTGCCGCACCAACCCGCTGGGCGCCAAGGGCTGCGGCGAGTCCGGTGCGATCGGCGGTCCGCCCTGCGTCACCAACGGCGTGATGGACGCGCTGTTCGAGTTGGGCATCACCAACCTGCAGACGCCGCTGACGCCGGAGAAGGTGTGGCAGGCGATCTCCGAGGCGAAGGCGGCAAAGGCCAAAGCGTCGGCCTGAGCGAGCGCGCGGGACGCTCCCGCGCGGGACGCTCCCGCGTCGGACGTGCTCCTGTTGCGTCGCTCAACGCGCCGATCTGCGCCGAGCTGTTCGGTGACGAGGGCGGCGAGGGTTACGCCCGCATCTGGTCGCGCCCCTGCATGCGCAGCGGCGACTGATCTCGCTGCGTCATAGCCCGCCATTCCGGGGCAGCCCGTCAGGGCTGAATCCGGAATCTCGAGATTTTCGGTGCAATTGCGCCCTGAGGGGACGATGCTGTCGGATCGCCCCGCCGAGCCCGGCAAGATAACGATCTCATGCGAATCGTCGCGGCGCCGCGACCGCGAGCGACGATGATTGACCCAGATCAAGGTCGCCGACTTGCACTCGCCTCTAGATTGTATCCAACACAACGAGGAGCGCGACCATGCGGCGGTGTGCGGACGTGATGCGCGGGGCGATGGCTTTGGCAATGGTCGCGTTTGGATCATCTCTGGCGGACGCGTGTTCGCGCGTCCTCTGGGCCGATAATGGTCAGGCCGTTGTCACCGGGCGCAACATGGATTGGCCCGAAGACATGCGCACCGATCTCTGGGCCTTCCCGCGCGGCCTTGCGCGCAAAGGCGAGAGCGGCGACGACAACGAACTGAGCTGGACGTCGAAATACGGCAGCGTCGGCGGGGCGGTTTATAATCTGGCGATCGCCGACGGCATGAATGAAAAAGGTCTTGTCGCCAACCTGCTGTGGCTCTCCGAGAGCGATTACGGAAAGCGCGATCTCAAGCGCCCCGGCCTCGCGCTGTCGCTATGGGCGCAATACAACCTCGACAACTTTGCCACCGTTGCCGAGGCCGCGGCCGACATCGAAACCGGTCGCTATCAACTCATCACCGCCGGCATGCCCGGATACGCGACGGCGACCGTGCATCTGTCGCTTTCGGACGCGACGGGCGATTCGGCGATCATCGAAATCGTCGATAGCGGCAAGGTGCGCGTTCATCACGACCGCCGCTATCTGGTCATGACGAACTCGCCGCCCTTCCCCGAGCAGCTCGCCAATCTGAAAAAATACCACGTCTTTGGCGGCACCGAAGCGCTGCCGGGGACGAGCGAAGCGGCCGACCGCTTCGTCCGCGCCGCCTATTACATCCAGAACCAGACCAAGCCGTCGGACACCCGCCAGACCGTGGCCCGCATGTTGTCGGTCATGCGCAACGTGGCGCAGCCTTTCGTGCGGCCAGACCCGAAGCGGCCGGAGGCGTCGCATACGATCTGGCGGGCCGTCGCCGACTCAACCGACCGGCTCTATTTCTTCGAATCGACCCTCAGCCCGAACATCGTCTGGGTCAACTTGCCGCTCATCGACCTTTCCGTCGGCGCTCCGATCCGCAAGCTCGACCTGTCCGGGGCGGACAGCGATCTGGTCGGCGAGGTGAGCAGCCAGTTCAAGCCGGCCGCGCCGCTCGAATTCAAGAAAGGCGGCTCCTGACGGGGCGGAATCCTGAGGATAGATACAACGTCATCCTTATATCTGCGTTGTGGCGCTCGCACGCCGCGCGACATGATTGCGGGCGCTCGCCGTGCAGCCCTGCCACCGCACCGGGCCGGAAGCGCCGCGCCGTTTGTTAAGGACGGATTGTGGTGCATTGCAGCACTGAGGCTATGCGCCGGCGATGCTGTCGCACCAGAGTATTCCTGCCACATCAGCAACCTCCTGCTTTGGTCATGCCATGATCACGCACGAAATCGGCCCGGATGCCGACCGCAAGGTAAGGATCTCTCCGGTCAACTCGCACAATGAGTGGGATCCACTCGAGGAAGTGATTGTCGGAAGGCTCGAAGGCGCGACGATCCCATCCGCCCATCCGGTCGTCGCCTGTAACATTCCGGGAATGGCTGCACGGGCGCAAGCGCTGCTCGGGGGCTTCCGCTATCCAAGGATGTTGATTGAACCGGCTCAGCGCGAGCTCGATGGCTTTATTGCGCTGTTGCAGTCGCTTGGCGTGGTGGTCACCCGACCGGAACCGGTTGATTTCAAGAAGCGCTTCAGCACGCCCGAATGGTCTTCGCGCGGCTTCTGCAACTCCTGCCCGCGCGATAGCATGCTCGTGATCGGAGACGAAATTATTGAAACGCCCATGGCGTGGCCCAGCCGCTATTTCGAGACCCATTCCTTTCGTCCGGTCCTGAAGGACTATTTCCGTCGCGGCGCCCGCTGGACTGCCGCGCCACGGCCGCAACTCACGGACGAACTGTATAACGCCGATTTCAGACGGCCCGAAGAAGGTGAGCCGATGTCATATATTCTGACTGAATTCGAACCGGTGTTCGACGCTGCCGATTTCGTTCGCTGCGGGCGCGATCTGTTTGTAACCCTCAGCAATGTCACCAATGCATCCGGCATCGAATGGCTGCGCCGCCATCTCGGCGACGGCTATCGCATCCACGAGATCGAGAGCCGCTGTCGTAGCCCGATGCACATCGACACGACCATTTTGCCGCTGGGGCCGGGCAGGCTTCTGATCAATCCCGAATACATCGACGTCAGCCGCCTCCCGGACATACTGAAGAAATGGGACATTCTCGTCGCTCCCGAGCCTGATCCGATCACCGATCGCTTGCTCAATATCACGTCGCTATGCGGAAAATGGCTCAACATGAATGTGCTGATGGTGGACGAAAAGCGCATCATCGTTGATCCGCATCATGTGCGAACGATGCGTGCGATCGAGCAATGGGGTTTCGAGCCGATCCCCTGCGAATTCCTGCATTACGCCGCATTTGGCGGCGCATTCCATTGCGCGACACTCGACATCAGGCGGCGCGGGGCGCTCGAGAGCTATTTTTGAGGATTGGCACGCCTATCCGGACTCGAGGCGCAGTCCGACGATGCCAAGTACAATGAGACCAATCGAGGCGAGCCGGGTCGCGGTCGTCGGCTCGTCGAACAGATAGATTCCGAAGAGAGTGGCGACGGCGATGCTCGCGCCGGTCCACGCGGCGTAGGCCGTGCCCATCGGGATCGTCTTCACGGCGAGGCCAAGACAACCGACGCTGGCGCCCATAAAACCCACGGTGACCAGGATCGACGGCAGGCGCGAGAGACCTTCGGAATATTTGAGAGCGATCAGCCAACCCACCTCGCAAAGGCTGCCAATGAATAAGATCACCCAGGCCATGAGAGGTTCTCCCAAAAGATGGGCTTAACGATCCTCGACGGAGTTCGTGTCAGAATTCCACGGTCTCGCTATTCTGCCAACTCGTTCCGCCAAGCCCTTACACTTTGCAAGTGCGCGCTGGAAGGCTACGGAAAAGCCGGCTTGTCGGATCACCCTGGGTAAGCGGTTCAAGAGCCAACAAATATGAGTCGATCATCAATTGAGAGCTGCCTGGGCACCTGATGGAGATTTCGTCTACGGCCGCCGTGGTGATCGAACAGCACGGCATGTCGGCTCATGGCCCGAAGCGTAAGAGCTGGAGCGCGCCCGACATTTCCGGAGCTGGGGTCAGATCGGCTGTGCCACCCGCCTGCCGGCCACAGCCGCCCTTGGTCCGAAGTTGACATCCAAAATTGTAGGCTCCGGTAGAATCTACTTCGCTCTTACGACCCCGCCGCAAATCCCCCAGCCTCGAAAAAGACTGGTTGCTCGCGGTCGGCCAATCGGGATGGTGAGCCTTCGCAGGACCGCGCAGAAGTGCGGCTCGATCCCTCTTGCGGTGGTGGCCTGACGGTGGACAAGGGTGGGGAGTCGGGCGATTCAGCGATGAGCAGACGACGTAATGTCACGCCCCGGGCGTCCAGTCAGCGCGAGAGGCCGTATCGTTTGGGCATCATCATTGGAAAGCAATGAGTTGAGAAGAGAACTAGGGTTTAGTTTCCCATTTCAAACAAAACTCAATGTCGTCCCATCCGATACACGCCTTATGTTCATCCCAATTGACACAGATCTTCTTTTTTCCAAAACTTACACAGTATTTTCCCGATGCCTTTGCCAAGGATGGCTCGACATATATTGTCTTTCCATCGATCTCGGTTCGCACCAAAATGGTTTTGCCTTTTTTGTCCGTTACTGTTGTTTTGTCTTTACTGAGAAACAGATCTTCATCGGTCATGGTTCTTTCTCCTCAATTGCGCGCTGCCACTTGCGTCCCGGTTCGATGTCAAGCGGTCAACTCAATATAAAACCGACCAGCACCCGTTAGCTTGGCGCGAACTTGAATTCAGTCATGCTTACACCTAGAAGTAGAAATTATCTCAGAATACTACGTGTTGATTTCGATCAAAGTCGGTCGGTCCGTCTACGACGAAAACACCCAAGCTAAAGCTGCCGGGAATGCTGGCAAGCCAGGATGTCCGCCCCAACGGTCGCGACCGGGGGCGGCTGAGTCGGGCAAAACGCGCGAAGATTTGTGCCGGTCCGATCGTACGGGAGTGCCGTAGGGGACGAAAAATCATGGGCGCGCAAAAACTCATTTCGCCAGCCGTTTCAACGCGCAAGGGCTGGTGAGGCCGTAGTCCCGAAATTTTCCTCTTTCTTTTTATCAGAAATCATGGATGATGCACGCATCCCGCCTCGACGAGAGGGGCGTTGCGCGCGATCGTCACGACACGCGAGGCGGGGATGCGATGGACGTTTTTGCGGCGTGAGACGAACGCGGCGAGGGCGGACGTGAAGTCGTGTGGTTCTGGCATCCCGACGCTGATGCTAAGTTGCTTGGGTGATGATCCGAGCGACGACGGTGGCCAAAAAGCCCGGTGCACCGAGAAGAGCACGATATAAGCGTTAAAACCGTCGCGCAGGGAAGGCCGGGACGTCTCGGCCGAACCTGTGGTTCCTGCCCCGTGCATTTTGTTCGCACGGGGGCCATGGGGGCGGCGAGCTCCCGGCCTTCCCTGCGCCCTCTCGATCTTCGAAAGGGCATGTCGATCGCAAGACCCGGGCGTGATCCGCCGCGGGACGACGACGTCATGTCTGCTGCTGTTTGAGATGTGAATCTGGACGTGGATCGACTGCTGTCGACCGATCCACCGGCAGCTCCAGTCGCACACTGAAGTCGCCTGCCACTCCGCTGAACCGCAGACGGCCGCCATGGGCCTGCGCGACCTCGCTCGCAATGGCGAGGCCGAGGCCTGAGCCGTGGGAGCCGTCGCCCTTCTGGAAGGGAGATAGCAATCGCTGCTGCGCCTCGGCGGCGATGCCGGGGCCGTCATCCCAGACGATGATCGCGACATGGCTCGCCTTGCTTTCCACCGTCACCATCAGCCGCATCTTTGCACCATGCGCCAGCGCGTTGTGAATGAGATTGGCGAGTGCCTCGCGCAGGCTGATGGCATCGACGGCGATGACGGCATCGTCTTCTGCTGGCACGAAGCTGACGGAGACCTCGCGGTCGAGCGACAGCGGCACGCTCTGCGATAGCACCGACTTGGCCAGCGCGTTGATGTCGGTCGCGGCGAAGCGCGGCGCCTGGGCGCGGTGCTGGATCATGGCGTGATCGAGCAGTTGGCTGGTGAGGCGGGCGAGATCCGCGATGCGACTGCGCAGCCTGTCGAGCGCCTTCGGGTCCTTGGTCTGATCGCTCAGCAGCTCGACCTCGGCATCGATCGCAGCCAGCGGCGTGCGCAGCTGGTGGGTGGCGTCGGCGATGAAGCGCTGCATCAGCGCGATGCGCTCGGCGAGGCGCTGCATGAAGCCGTCGATCGCGCCGACCAGCGCGCGCACCTCGCGCGGCGGCGTGATCGCGATCGGGCTGAGATCGTCCGGCCGGCGCTTGACGATCTCGGCCTCGATCCGCGTCAGCGGCGCGAACACCAGCCGCAGGCATAGCGCAGTCGCCACCAGCGCCAGCACGCTCATCGCGGCGATGAGGCCGATCGCCTTCGAGGCAAGATCCCAGGTCAGTGCGTCGCGGGCGCGCAGGGTCTGCGCCAGCACGATCTGGCTCCAGCCGTCTCCGGGCGCGCCGTCGAGCTTGCGCGCTACCGCGGCGATGCGCACGGCCTGGTCGCGATAGATGCCGTCGCGCAGCACGACGCCCTCGCGCAGCGCCCTGGCGGGCGCGGTGACGGCGAGATCGTCATAGCCGGCGACGACGACGCCGCGCGGATCGGTGACGCGATAGAACACGAGGTCATAGGCCGACAACGTCGCAAACGCTGCCGCCGGCGGATCCAGCGTCACGACGCCACCCTGCATGTAGATGTTCTCGGCGATCTGCACGGCGCCGCCGGCGAGCAGCTTGTCGTAGGCGTCGCGCGCGGCGGTGGCGGCATATTGCCAGGCGGCGAGGCTCAGCACGACGGCGCCGACGGCCAGGATCGCGCCGATCGCGATCAACAGCCGCGCGCGCAGCGAGGTCCTGAGGTCACGAAGCGTGGAGCTGATAGCCAAGGCCGCGCTCGGTCTTGATTTCGACTGTTGTCGCCGCCAGCTTGCGCCGCAGCCGGGCGACGAACTGCTCGACGGCGTTGGGGCTCGGATCCTGGTCGAAGCTGAACAGCTGCTCGACCAATTCCTCCTTGGCGACGTAGCGGCCGGGACGCGCCGCGAGAATCTCCAGCACGGTCAGCTCGCGCCGTGTCAGATCCAGCGGCTGGCCGGCGACGCTTGCAGTACGGCCGGCGCGGTCGATCACCAGCGGTCCCAGGGTCAGCAGATTGTCGGACTGCCCGGCCGCCCGCCGGAGCAGCGCCCGCGCCCGCGCCTCCAGCTCGCGATAGTCGAACGGCTTGATCAGGTAGTCGTCGGCGCCGAGGTCGAGCGCGCCGATGCGGTCGTCCACCGCCGAGCGCGCGGTCAGCACCAGCACCGGCGTGCGCAGGCCGCGCTTGCGCAGGTGCTTGAGCACGGCAAAGCCGTCCATGTTCGGCAGCATCACGTCGAGCACGATCAGGTCATAGGTCTGCACCTCGATCAGCTCGCTCGCGGTGCGGCCGTCCTTTTCCCAGTCGACGGCGTAGCCGATCCGCTCGAACCGGCTGGTCACGGCGGCGCCGATCTCGGGCGTGTCTTCCACCAGCAGGATGCGCACGGTCTCGTTGTCCGCCTCGGAGTCAGGTTCGCGTCAGTCTCCTCCTCTATCACCTCGGATAAGGGCGCCGAAGTGCACCAAGCGAAATTTCGCACTGCAATATAACGGAGGGGAGGACGCATGACCGTCCATCAATCGCCATCTCAGTTCGAGCCGCTGCTCTCCGTCGAGGGCGTGACGCTCCAGTACAAGACGCCGGACACCTTGGTCACGGCGACCTACCGCGTCGATTTCAAGGTCTTCGATTCCGACCGCTTCGTGCTGCTGGGGCCCTCCGGCTGCGGCAAATCCACGCTTCTCAAGGCGATCGGCGGTTATCTGAAGCCGACCGAGGGCCGCATCCGCCTCAAGGGCCACGATGTCGCCGAGCCCGGCCCGGACCGCATGATGGTATTCCAGGAGTTCGACCAGCTGCTCCCGTGGAAGACGGTGCGCGAGAACGTCGTGTTCGCGCTGACGGCCAGCGGCCGGCTCGGCACCGCCGAGGCCAACGAGCGCGCCAGGTCCTATATCGACAAGGTCGGCCTCACCAAGTTCATCGACTCCTATCCGCACATGCTCTCCGGCGGCATGAAGCAGCGCGTCGCGATCGCCAGGGGCATGGCGATGGAGCCCGACGTGCTCTTGATGGACGAGCCGTTCGCCGCGCTGGACGCGCTGACCCGGCGCAAGATGCAGGATGAGCTCCTGCAATTGTGGCAGGACACCCGCTTCACCGTGCTGTTCGTGACGCATTCGATCGAGGAGGCGATCAAGATCGGCTCGCGCATTCTGCTGCTGTCGCCGCATCCCGGCCGCGTCCGCGCCGAGCTCAACAGCGTGCCGCCGGGCACGATGGGCTCGCCCGAGCAGGTCGCGCTCGAAGGGCGCATCAACGACATGCTGTTCGGCCATCACTGAGACACGAGGAGAGCATCATGAGCGAGACGCTGGCGCTGCGCCCCGAAATCGTCAATGCAGACACGCCCCTCGGCGACGTCAAGGTCGAGGCCAGCCTGTCCTGGCTGGAACGCATCTACCACGTCGGTGCGGTCCGCAAGGCCATCATCCTGGTGGCACTCGCCGCGCTGTGGCAGGCCTATGGGCTGTGGCTCGGCAATCCCCTGTTGTTTCCGACCTTCACCGACACGCTCTCAGCCTTCTTCGAGAACATCGGTAACGGCATCATCCCTGCGCGCACCCTCGTGTCGCTGGAGACGCTGCTGATCGGCTACGGCATCGGCATCGCGCTGGCGGCCGTGCTGACCACGATCGCGATCGGATCGCGGATCGGCGCCGACATGCTGGAGGCGCTGACCTCGATGTTCAATCCGCTGCCGGCGATCGCATTGCTGCCGCTGGCGCTGATCTGGTTCGGGCTCGGCAAGGGCAGCATCATCTTCGTGCTGGTGCATTCGGTGTTGTGGGCGATCGCGCTCAACACCCATTCCGGCTTCCGCTCGGTGTCGAACACCTTGCGCATGGTCGGCCTGAACTACGGCCTGCGCGGGTTGAAGCTGGTGCGCTTCATCCTGATCCCGGCTGCATTTCCGGCCATCCTCACCGGCCTGAAGGTGGGCTGGGCCTTCGCCTGGCGCACCCTGATCGCGGCCGAGCTGGTGTTCGGCGTGTCCTCGGGTTCCGGCGGCCTCGGCTGGTTCATCTTCGAGAACCGCAACCAGTTGGAGACGGCCAACGTCTTCGCCGGCCTGTTCACCGTGATCTTCATCGGCCTCGTCGTCGAGAACCTCGTGTTCGCGACCATCGAGCGCAAGACGGTGCGGCGCTGGGGCATGCAGCACTGATTTTCGAGTTATAAGCACAACAACACGGAAGGGAGACGACCATGTCCTGGAGCAAATCACTCACGGCCGCCGCGCTCGGCCTCACCGCGCTGCTCGGCGCCACCGGCGCTTCGCAGGCCGAGGTCAAGGAGATCAGGCTCTCCAAGGGCTACGGCATCCTCTATCTGCCGCTGATCGTGATGGAGGATCAGAAGCTGATGGAGAAGCAGGCGGAGAAGGCCGGGCTCGGTCCGTTCAAGGTGAACTGGCAGATGCTCGACGGCGGCAACATCATCAACGACGCGATGATGGCCGGCTCGCTCGACATCGCCGGCACCGGCGCGCCCGGCTTCATCACGCTGTGGGCCAAGGCCAAGGGCATTCCGGCGGTGGAGGTGGTCGGCGTCAGCGGCCTCAGCTCGACCTCGCTGTGGATGAACACCAACAATCCTGAGATCAAGTCGCTGAAGGATTTCAAGCCGAGCGACAAGATCGCCCTGCCGGGCATCAAGACCTCGCTGTCGGCGGTCATGCTGCAGATGATGGCGGCGCAGGAGTTCGGCAAGGAGAACTACGCCAAGCTCGATCCGATGACTGTCGGCCTGCCGCATCCGGAGGCGCTGGCGGCGCTCACCTCGGGCAAGACCGAGATCACGGCGCATTTCACCTCGCCGCCGTTCTCCTACATCGAGCTGAAGGATTCGAAGATTCGCCGCGTTGCCAATTCCGCCGACGTGCTCGGACGGATGACGATGGACGTGGTGTTCGCGCCCAAGCGCTTCGTCGACGCCAATCCCAAGGTCGTGCAGGCGTTCCTCGACGCGCTCGACGAGGCCTGCACGCTGATCGCCAACGACAAGGCTGCCGCGGCCGAGATCTATGCCCGCACCGCCAAGGTGAAGACCACCAAGGAGGACGTGCTGGAGATGCTGCAGGACAAGGACACCTGGTTCTCGTCGACGCCGGAGGGCGTGCTGAAGATCGCCGAGTTCATGCACGGCGTCGGCTCGATCAAGGTCAAGCCGGCGAGCTGGCAGGACATGTTCGTGACCCAGCTACGCGACCGCAAGGGCAGTTGAGCGAGACCCGTCACGGCCTGCGCGGCCAATGACTGGCATCCGCGAGGTCACCCGGGAACTCTCCCGAACCCACGCTCCGGCCGCCGAGACTTATGTCCGGCGGCCGCCGGCCGTCATTGCGCCGCTGCCCAAGCTGTGCTCTGACGAGGCGGCACAACCGGGAGAAGGGGGACGCGCGATGCGGAAATTGCTGACCGTGCTGGCGGCGCTGATGACGCTGAGCCTGACCAATTGCGGCTACAATGCCATCCAGACCAATGACGAGCAAGTCAAGGCGGCTTGGTCCGAGGTCGTCAACCAGTATCAACGCCGCGCCGACCTCGTGCCCAACCTGGTCAACAGCGTGAAGGGTTTTGCCCAGCAGGAGAAGGACGTGCTGCTCGGCGTCACCAACGCCCGCGCCAAGGTCGGCAGCGTCCAGGCCACGCCCGACGTCGTCAACGATCCCGCTGCGCTGCAGAAGTTCCAGGCCGCGCAGAGCGAACTGACCGGCGCGCTGTCGCGGTTGTTGGTCGTCACTGAGAATTATCCGCAGCTGAAATCGGACGCGCTGTTCCGTGACCTGATGTCCCAGCTCGAAGGCACCGAGAACCGCATCACGGTGGCGCGCAACCGCTACATCAAGGCGGTCCAGGAATACAACGTCGGCATCCGCACCTTCCCGAACAACCTGACCGCAATGATGTTCGGCTACAAGGAGAAGGCCAACTTCACGGTCGAGAACGAACGCGAGATCTCGGTGGCGCCGAAGGTCGATTTCAACGCGCCGTCGCCTGCGCCCTCGAAATAGCCGGAGCAGGGAATCGTGCGCGCGCTGCCGGTCCTCAAGGCGCTGCTTGCGACGCTGCTCGTCTGCTTCGCCACGATGGTGCTGGCCGACGTCGCGGTGCCGCAGCTCACCGGCCGCGTCGTCGACCAGACCGGCACGCTGTCCTCCTCGGACATCGCAGGCCTCGCGCAGAAGCTGAAGGACCTGGAAACCCGCAAGGGCAGCCAGGTCGCGGTGCTGATCGTGCCGACGACGCAGCCCGAGACCATCGAGCAGTTTTCGCTCCGCGTCGCCGAGACCTGGAAGATCGGGCGCAAGAAGGTCGACGACGGCGCGCTGCTGGTGATCGCCAAGAACGACCGCAAGCTGCGCATCGAGGTCGGCTACGGCCTCGAAGGCAGCCTCACCGACGTCACCGCGCGCCGCATCATCGACGAGGTCATCACGCCGAAATTCCGCACCGGCGACTTCGCCGGCGGCATCGACGCCGGCGTCGACCGCATCATCGGCGTGATCAATGGCGAGACCCTGCCGGTGCCGCAGCCCCAGGCCTCGCACGGCACGGATCTCGACATCGACTCGATCTCCTCCTTCGCGCCGGTGGCGCTGTTTGGTGCGCTGGTGATCGGCGGCATCCTGCGGACCTTGCTCGGACGACTGATCGGATCGCTCGCGACTGGCGGCGCCATGGGCGTGATCGCCTGGCTGCTGGTGGGATCGGCGGGGCTGGCGGCACTGTCGGCCATCGCCGGCTTCGTCATCGCTTTCATTGCCGACAGTTTCGCCGGGATGAATACGCCGGGCAGCGGCCGCCGCGGCGGCTGGTCGAGCGGATCGTCGTCGGGCGGTTGGAGCAGCGGCAGCTCGAGCGATAGCGGCAGCTTTTCCGGCGGGGGCGGCAGCTTCGGCGGCGGCGGCGCCTCGGGCAGCTGGTAAGGACGGGACGCGCGACCATGGGCATCAAGCGGATCGGCAGGCATCTCCTGCATCGTCCCTGGCAGCTGAAGCGCATCTTCACGCCTGCAGTGCTCGCGCGCATCGAGCAGGCGATCAAGGATGGCGAGCGCACCCATGCCGGCCAGCTTCGCTTCGTCGTCGAGGGCGCGCTCGACGGCCGGCCGCTCTGGCGCGACCAGCCGCCGCGCGAGCGCGCGCTGGACCTGTTCTCGCACCTGCGCATCTGGGACACCGCGCACAACAACGGCGTCCTGATCTATCTCCTGCTTGCCGATCGCGACGTCGAGATCATCGCCGACCGCGGCATCCACGACCGTGTCGGCGCGGCGGGTTGGGAGGCGATCTGCCGGGCGATGGAGGCTGAGTTTCGCCAGGGCCACTTCGAGCAGGGCGTCATGCAAGGCATCTCCGCCGTCTCACGCGAGCTCGCCAGGCACTATCCGCCGCACGCCGGCGATCCAAATGAGCTGCCCGACGCGCCAGTGGTGCTGTAGCGATCCATTCCGCGGCACACGTCTCGCTCAACCCGACTTGAAATTGGCGGGCACGATTCCAACCCCGTCATTGCGAGCGCAGCGAAGCAATCCAGACCGTCTCTGCGGAGGGATTCTGGATTGCTTCGCGGCGCCGCTGCGCTCGCAATGGCGCGGACGGAGCCGTGTTTGCCATTCACGTCGTCGTCGCAGAAGCGCCGTACCGCTTCGCCATCGCCCCCGCCATCTCCGTCATCTTCGCCCGCAACTCGGGCGGATCGAGCACTTCGACCTCCGGCCCGAAGCGCAGCAGCTCGCCAACCGCATGCCATAGTGTTGTTCCGGTCGGGATCGTCGCGATGCGCCAGCCATCGGCATCGGCTTCGTCGGCCAGGCGCGTGCGGGCGCGCACATAGGGCTGACTCAGCGCCTCTAGCAGCCGCACGCCGAGCGGTGACAGCCGCACCGTTGCGAGCTTCGGATGCAGCTCCGCTTCCAGCCGCTCGGTCGCAGCCCGCCAATAGGCGGCGAGATCGAAGTCGGCGGGCCGCGCGAAGGTCTCCACTGTGACGGTGCAATCGAGCACGCGCGCCACGCGATAGGTGCGCACGCTGCGCTCGACCTGCCCTGCGAGATACCAGCCGCCGCCCTTGAGCACGAGGCCGAGCGGCGCCACCCGGCGGCGCTTCTCGGCGCGCCAGCTCTGATAGCGGATGTCGATCAGGCGGTCGGCGAGCAGCGCGTCCGCAATGGTTCGCAGATGCGTCGGCTCCTCGGACTCGCCGAACCAGCCAGGCGCGTCGAGATGGAAGCGCGCCTGCATGCGGCCGGCATTGGCGCGCAGGCTCTCCGGCAGGGCCGCCACCAGCTTGGTCTGCGCCGCGCTCATCGCGCCATCGAGCCCGAGCGCGGCGGCGGGGCCCGGCAGGCCCGCCATGAACAGTGCGTCGGTTTCCGTCGGCGACAGCCCGTTCAGCCGCACGCGATAGCCGTCGAGCAGGCGGAATCCGCCTTCGGCGCCGCGCTCGGCATAGACCGGGATCCCCGCCGCGGCGAGCGCGTCGATGTCGCGATAGATCGTGCGCACCGAGACCTCGCAGGCGTCTGCGAGCTCGGGCGCGGTAACCTGTCCCCTGGCCTGCAGGGTGGTGAGGATCGAGAGCAGCCGGCTCGCGCGCATGCCCTTCTTTAAACATACCTGACACACCTTGTCAGGTATGGTGTGCGACAAGCCCGCACCGCAGCCGGCAATGGGAGGACACCATCATGACCGCCGACGACAAGATCACGCTGTATTACTCACCGCAGACCCGCGCCGCCGGCACCCGCGTCCTGCTCGAGGAGCTGGGCGCGCCCTACGATCTGCATGTCCTCAACATGAAGGCGGGCGAGCAGCGCAAGCCGGAGTTCTTGGCCGTCAATCCGCTCGGCAAGGTGCCGACGATCGGACATCGCGGCCAGATCGTGACCGAGCAGGTCGCGATCTTCATCTATCTCGCCGATCTGTTTCCGCAAGCGGGGCTGACGCCGGCGCTCGACGATGCCATGCGCGGGCCCTATCTGCGCTGGATCGCCTATTACGGTGCGTCGTTCGAGCCCGCCGTGATCGACCATTTCATGAAGCGCGAACCGGCCCCGATCACGCAGTCGCCCTATGCCGACTACGATACGATGCTGGGCGCGCTGGAGCAGCAGCTCGCCAAGGGGCCGTATCTCCTCGGCGAGCGCATGACCGCCGCCGACGTGCTGTGGGGCGTCGCCTTCAACTGGACCATGATGTTCGGCGTCGTGCCGCGCAAGGACGTGTTCGTGCGCTATGCCGAGCGCATCACCCAGCGTCCGGCGTTCCAGCGCGTCACCGCCGCGGATGCCGAGATGGCGGCCCAGCACGCGGCCGCCGCCGGCGTCTGAGCGCCAGCATCGACGCAATCGAGCGAGGTCCCGCCGGCAACGGGACCTCGCTGATGTGATTGCACGTTGTCCGGCAGGCGCAGCTCGCCAGATGCCGGGCTTCCCGCGGCGGCGCCGCTAGTTCAGGCTGATCCCCGTGAGCGGCGTGCCGTCGACGCCGTTGTTGCTGATCGCGTTGTTCTTGAAGGACGAGACGGAGCCGCCGCCGGTCTGGACGACGCCGTTGGCGTTGCCCTGGATGACGGAATTTCCCAACGTCACGATGGCGCCGCTGCCGCTCGCCAGAACGCCGGTGTTGTTGAACTCGGAGGTCAGCCGGTCGAGAAACACGCCCATCCCCGGCTTTCCGGCCGGGACCGTGGCGGATATCCCGGCATTGGCATTTTCGATGGCCTTCGTGTTCGAGACGAGCACGCTGATCGCGCTGCTCGAATTCGCGGTCGAGACCGTGACGCCGAACGCGGACGCCTTGAGCGAGGAGTCTGCGATCACCACCTGTGCCGCACCGGTCGGCGCGACCGAGATTGCGCTTTGCGAGAAGTTCTCGAAGGTACAGTTCTCGACGACGAGCTTTCGGCCGGCCAGGAAATTGACGCCGTTGAGGCCGAGGGTCGTGCCGGCGCCGTTGATGCTCAGATTGCGCAGGATGATGACGTCGTTGGCGCCGGCATTCACGTTGATGCCGTTGGTCGCCGACGCCAGGATCGAGGCCATGGTCCCCCCGCCGTCGATCGTGATCGATTTGGTGATCGTGACGGCGCCGTAGCCGCCGGGATCGAGCACGTCGATCTCACCGCCGGCGGCGGTCTTCGAGATCGCACCGGCGAAGGTCTTGCAGGGCGCCGTGCGGCTGCACGGGTTGACGTCGTCGCCGACGCCGGACACCCAGGTCCGCGTCGCCTGCGCGTGAGCCCCTGGCGAGGCCAGGATCAAAAGTGCGGCGCACAAAAATCCGATCGAAGAAATGAGCTTTCGCATGAGCGCTCCCCTTGAAATGCTGGAAATGAAAAAATAACCCGAACGCAGAGTATTAGTCTACGAAAGCAACCAGAGCGTTCATCGAAAACGGCGAGGGAGACGGCACATTTGCGATCGAGAACCGGCGCCCAGCCGAAACGCGGTGAGAATTCATGACGACGCCGGCAAGACAGCTCATAGTTTGCTCGCCTTCGCCCCTCCTGCCAATTGAGTGCACATTGTCCTGTGATTTGGCGCAGGCGCCTTGGAAGATCGCTCTGCGCAGGATCAACGTTTTTTTTAAGAGCGACGTAAGTAAAAATGTTTGAAGTATTCGGCGCCGCCCCTCTGGCGGAGTGGGTCGAAACTCGTTCTGCGAGATAAGTCTTTTTCGGGAGAAGTCGCGTGATTGAAAGGGTCTGGGTGAGTGACTGCTTCATGGACTCTTCCAATATTTCGAAATTCAATCTGAACCCGGATGACCAGGGCAAGGATTACTGGCAAGATACCGAATATCGGGAAGAACTGGACCGTCTGGACAAGCTCATGCGCAAGCACGAGGACGGTGAAACGTTGACGGAAGATGAGCGTCCGAAGCGGGCCTACCCGAGGTACAAGGATCGGCGCATTGGAAAGTTGTCCGATTTCTTTCGGGTCAATGCCTTCATCGTTGTCTCTTCCGATTTTGCCGAAGTGCTTGGGAGATTCGAGCTTGGAAAGGGCGGCCTGTCCAACATAGAGCTCTATCAGGGCAATCGCGTCGAACGGGTGCCGGGGGCCTGGTATTTCCTAAATCTCGGATGTCAGAAGCAGACCTTTCGTTCCGGGCGATCAACCGGCGGTTTCGTTCAGCCGGACTTGTGGCCCAAGGGCAAACTGATGGTTAGCTTGCCCAAAGACAACCAAATTGCGGTCGGGGCGGCAGCTCTGGAAGGTTGTGACCTCTGGACCGACCCGAGCCTTGCGGGTGCGCTGTTTCTGAGCGGGCGGCTCGAGGCTGCGCTGAAGGCCGCGAAGCTGACCCGTAACGTGCGGCGAGCACGGTGCATGATCGTCAATGAAGATTGAGGGGCGCAATGGGCTGAAGCCAGAGACCTCGGCATCTCTCGCAAGGGAGTTGAGGTGACAGTCCTGGACCGCAAACTTAGTTCGTGGATGGAGAGGCTTGTTAATCATCGATCACGCGCTGGGACAGCGGAACGACCGGTGGAGGCTCGGGGGCGGCCAGGAAGTTGAGGTGCTCCGCAAAGCTGCCTCTCCGATCGACGTCCATCTTCAGGCCGATACGCCCCGCCAACCTGTGGCGCGCGGCGGCGAACCAGCGAAAAACCTCGTAGAATATCGGGCAGTGGCTCTCATATCCAAAATGAGGGATCCCCACGAGACACGGTTGACCGAACCCCATTTCTTCATGATCACGCCTGGTGCCGTCGCCGTGGTAGACATTCCATCTGATGTCGGCGTTCTTCGACACCACAAGATCGCCAGCGAAGATCGAGATGTCGTGGACGATGTTGATGCCGTGATATGGACCGGTCCACGCCGGCTCGTAGTCATGAATGGCTGAAATGACTTCGCCGTCGCTCGGCAACAGGTGTCCGCCATATCTGAAGATCCAGCTGTCGAGTGTCGGCAGAAATCGGTCCGATAGCGTCAGCTCGATCGAGAATGACCTCAGATAGTCCGCCAATGCTTTGAGGCGGCTTTGCTTCTGCGCGAGAAAATAATCGAAGTTTGCCCTGATTTTTGCGTCTGACAGAACTGCCTCGCTGTCGTGAAATGGAGGCGAATAGATGGGGTAGTCGAAAAGTGCACGCCGGACTTTCCGATGATCGATCATGTTCGCAATGAAGCGCATGCTTCCTTGTCCAATCAAATGCCGTGAGCCAGGTTAGCAAGGAATTCCGGCGCCGTGTTGAACGCACCGGCTTGGATCAACCGCCTTGCTCTCCGCCCCGCACGACGGGCAATTCCCGCATCCCTCTCATGCGCCAACTGCCCGTCGAGCCAGTTTGTCGCATGTGTGCCGCCTTGCGGCGTCGGGCAAATCGCGACGATGATCCCGGCCATCCCGTTCGCGATGAGGAGGGGCGGCTCGGCCGATCGTCACGAGGCGTAGCAGCGGGGAGCGGTGGCCGTATCGGGCTTGGGGCTCTGCGCAAGCGGGCCGGCGAGCAAGCGTGGTACGGACGGTCAAGTCGTAGGGTCCTGGCATCCCGATGCCGATGCCAAGTTCGCATACAGGCTTCGCCTCGTGCGGATGACGGTGACCAGAAAGCCCGGCGCACCGGGGAGACTACAAAGCAGCCGTAACGCCATCGCGCAGGGAAGGCCGGGTGCCAGTCGGCACCCGGCCTTCCCTGCGCCCTCCGACTAATGAGGAGGGAATGATCGTCAAAGCTCGGGCGCAATCGCGCCGCGAGAGCGGCTCCGTTCGTCTCCGCGTCGACCGCGCTGCGCCGCGAGCCGATCGGAGCCTGCTGACACCGGGCGATGCCGCCCAGAGCTGAATATTCGGGCACCGCCCGCCACATCTGCTCCACTTTGTTGGCGCAAATCCGCCCAGTATGAATCCCTAAAACTCAGGTAAGCCTTCCAAAAGTAAGATTTTGGCAATCAATCGAACGCTAACTAAGGTTACCAAGTGCTCAACGTCATGCGGAGACTCTGAACGTGAGCGACCAAAAGCCCGAACGGGCCAGCCTTGGCGTGGCCGATACGACTGGCATGGCCAGTGCGAGTGTCGACCTGATGCCGAAGACATCCGCGTTCCCCGATGCAGTCGACCTGGCCGTGCCTGCGATCGCGACCGTCGCCCCGCCCATGATCGCGCCGGATCACGAAGCGCCTGCGGCTGACCGTCCGGGCATTGACCCCAAGGCGGCGATCGTGGAAGCGGTGACCGCGCCCGAGCCGCAGGCCGAGGCCAACAAGTCTGAGATCAAGACCGAGATGACGGCCGACACCGAGATCGGGACGATCAGCGTCAAGCCGGTCAAGCCCGAACAGGTCAAGGTCGAAGCCCTTACGGCCGAGCCGGAAAAGATCGAGCCCGCCAAGATCCAAGCGGCGAAGCCGGAGCGAGCCAAACCAGAGCCCGCGCGGCTCGACCTGGTCAAGTCCGACAAGGGCAAATCCGACAAGGTCAAGCCCGAGCTGACCAAGGCCCAGGCGGCGGGGGGCAACCTTGCGGCGACGGGCAAAGTCGAAGCCGCAGCGAGCTCGAGTGCTGCGAGATCTCCCTCGACGATCCTGGATCTGATCAGGACGGAGCCGGTCAAGTCGGAGCCGATCAAGACGGCTGCGGCCGGTGAGCTCCTCAAGGTCGAGACACCGAAGCTGTCGATGCTCGCGGCCAATGCGCCGAAAGTCGGCCCGATGGCGGCGGCTGCGCCGAAGCCGGAGACGGCCATCAAGCCGGACGCGCCGATCAAGTCCGTGGCTGCCACCAAGACAGAAGCCGTCGTCCGGCCAGAGCCGGCTGCCAAGCCGGAGACTGTTGCCAGGCCAGAGACTGTCGCCAAGTCGGAGGCCAAGTCGGAGCCCGTTGCCAAGCAGGCATCCGCGGCCAAACCCGAGGTGTCCGCGACGCGCCCGGTCACGCCAGTCCAGGCGGATGCCGGACCGGCGACCAGGGCGGGTGCTTTTGCCGCGGTCGACAAGGCCGCGGCCTGGGCCAAAGCGAAGTTCAAGACCGAGCCTTTCAAGTTCAATGCGGCGTCCAAGCCGGCGGCCGCTGCCGCAACGGCGGCCAGCGCGACCGCTGCCGGAGCGGCGCTGCCGCCTCCGCAGCCGGGCCAGGCCCCGCCGCCGCATGCCGTGAACGGCAGGCTCGGCCTGCCGGCCATGGCTGCGATCCTGCTGCTGTCGATGATTGTCGGCGGCGTTGCCGGTGGTCTGGTCACGGCCAAGTTCGTCACGCGCTCCGGCGGCGGTGACGTGGCCGATGCGGCGGCAGGCGAGGCTACAGACTCCACGCTTGGCGCGACCGTGGCGCGGATCGACAATGATGTCGCCGCGCTGAAGGCGAGCCTCGACCAGACCAATCAGACCAGCCTCGTCGAGCTCAACAAGTCCGCCGAGCGTCTCGACCGGCTCGAGAAGATCCTGGGTGACCTGTCGACGAAATCGTCGGCCAAGCCGAGCGAGCTGCAGCGTCTGAGCGAGGCCGTGGACCGGCTGCGCGCCGCGCAGGCGTCCGCGACCGCGCAGGCCCCCGCGCGAGACAGCGCCGCGTCCGTGCCGCAGGCGGTGGGCGCGATCAATGCGGCGGCGCCGCCCGCGGGCGTGGCGAGCCGGGCCGACGCGGCCAGGACCACCGAGGCAGCCAGGACCGAAGCAGCAAGGGCAGAGGCGAGCCGGGCCGAGCCGGCGAGGGCGGAGACCGCTCGCCCCGAGCCGAGCCGCGCGGAGGCCACCAAGCCCAAGGTCGTCGAGGGCTGGGTGCTGCGCGACGTCGGTCGTGGTGGCGCGCTGATCGAGGGCCGCGGTGGCCTCTACGAGGTCTATGCCGGCGATCCCGTGCCGGGCCTCGGCAAGGTCGACGCGATCCGCAAGCAGGACGGTCGCTGGGTGGTCGTCACCACCAAGGGGCTTGTCGTCGCGCGCTGACGGACCATCTGTTTTTGGAGACAAATCTGACGAGGCGCCTCACCGCGACGTGAGGCGCCTCGTCGCACAATTGTCCGAAGCCGCCCGCCTTTCGGCTATCTTCGAGGACTAGCAGGCCCTCAATTGCATGTTCGTGGAAGCGAGGAGGCGCGTCTTGCGACTGTCGGTATTCGGCCTTGTCATGCTGTGCTGCGGCCAGCTCGCTCATGCGGACGAGAGCGCGCCGATCGAGCGCGGCGCCGCCATCCTCGAGCCGTTCGCGCTGCGTGAGCTCGACAACGGCGCGTTCGGCCTTGGGAAGATGCTTGCGCGCGCGAGCGATGCGCCGCTGACCGACGCGGCATTGTTTGCGCTGCCGTCGATGATTCCCGTGCGCAAGGCGCTCGACGCGGAGTTCGACCGCTATGTCGACAAGCACAAGACCACGCTGCCGAACGAGAGCATTGGCGTCGGCACGTCCTACGCGTTCCAGCTGTTCGACCGCACCATGCTCGATTCGTCCGATGCCCGCTTCGTGCTGGCCGGCGTCGTCAATCGCATGGATCGCGCCTTCGTCGATCCCGACCATTGCGGCGAGGTGCGGCTGCTGTACCGCCTGACGCGGACCACGCCGCCCGAGGCCAAAGATGGCGAGGTCGCCTCGCCGCGGCTGCCGATGACGCTCAACATCGTGCTCAAGGCGCGCAGCGATGCGGAGGCCAAGAGCAATTCGCCGAGCTGTGCCGAGATCGCCAAGCGCTGGCTGGCGATGTCCGATCTGCAACTGACCGGCCCGGAGCTTGCCGCGAAGCTGACGGCGCCGGACGGCCCGCTGGCGCTGATCAGGCCCGAGAACATCCACCGCATCGAGACCAACCTGCAGATCGCGCATGCGCCGAAATCGGCGATCCGCGATTTCCGCACCGACTACATGATGAAGGTGTTCGACTATCAGGCCGCGAGCGGGACGTTCGAGGAGGCGGTGCTGGAGGATCAGGTCGATCGCGACCGGCTGCTGGCGGATGCCGCTCTGGCGCGCGAGTTCAAGGCCTGGCTGCTCGACCCGGTCCATCTCGGCGAGCTCGACCGCGGCACCGCGGTGATCCCCGAGCAGTTCCTGGCCAAGGTTGCGGTGGCGCCGACCCCGGTCGGATTCGTCAATTCCGATCTGCTGCCGGCCTACGGGCTGGTGCAGGGGAGCGCGGCCGGGCAGGGCGCGGTGTTCACCGAGGCCGACGTGGTCGGTGCGCTGGAGAAGGCGGCCGCGCAGGGCATCGTGCTGCAGAACATCCGGTCGGTCGCGGGCTTCGAGCGCCGCCTCAACGATTCGAGCTGCGGCGGCTGCCATCAGACCCGCGGCATCGGCGGCTTTCACTTTCCCGGCGTCGACTGGATGGCGGAGAAGCCGTCCAACACCGTCGTGGTGCCGGGCTCGCCGCACTTCTTCGGCGACCAGGTCCGCCGGCGCGACATCCTCAACGCCTTTGCCGAGGGGCGGACTCCGGATTTCTCGCGCGGCTTCGCCAGCCGCCCGCAGCTGCGCGGCAGCGATGAGCTCGTCGGCACGGTCTACAACGACGGCTGGGGCGGGCATTGCTACGCGAGCCACGCCGCGGCCGCGGACAATGACAAGAGCTTCTCGACCTGGACCTGCGCCGCGAACCTGTCCTGTCAGACCGGCCCGGCGACGCGGTTCGGCATGTGCTTCATCGCGACCCGCTAGCTCAGGCCACCGCGCCGCGCGCGCGCAGGTCGCGGATGGTCTCGTCGTCGAAGCCGGCGCTGCGCAGGATCTCGTCGCTGTGCTGGCCTATGCCGGGCGGCTTGCGCGGGGTGACCTTGCGCTGGCCGTCGATGAAAATCGGGCTGTTGACGGTCAGCATGGTGTCGTTCTCGAACGGCACCAGCACCTCGTTCTCGATCATCTGCCTGTCGTTTGGAATGTCGTCGAGAATTCCGACCACCCCGAACACGAGCCCGCTGCCGTCGAGGACCCGGCGCCATTCGGCCAACGGTCTGGTCGCGAACACCACGTCGAATTCGTGGATCAGCTCGACCGAGCGGGCGTGGCGATCGGCCTTGGTGACGAAGCGCGGATCATCGATCAGCTCCTCTCGGCCGAGACAACGGGCGAGGATCGGCCACTGCTTCTCCTCATTGAGGAGCGACAGCATGATCCAGCGGCCGTCCTGGCACTTGTAATGATTGGCGACCGCGTTCAGCGCGCGTTCGCGTGGCCGCCGCTCGACGAAGGTCGCGCCGCAAAGCTTGGCCTGAGCAAGCACGGAGGCCGCCCAGACCCCGTTCGCCATCAGGTTGGAGGCGACATGGCAGCCCTTGCCGGTCTTCTCGCGCTGGTACAGCGCCGTGACGATCGCGCCATAGAACGCCATCGCGCAGGGGTGGTCGCCCATCCCGGCGACGGAGCGGGCGGGTGTCGTGCTCTCGTCGGCGCGGACCAGGTCCATCAGTCCGGAGCGCGCCCAATAGGCATTGCTGTCGAAGCCGGGTTTGTCGGCTTCCTCGCCCTTCTCGCCATACCCGGTGAACGACGCATAGATCAGCCGCGGATTGAGCGGCGCCAGCTTTTCGTGGGTGAGGCCGAGCTTGGCGCGGACCGACGGCGGGAAGTTGGTGATGAAGACATCGGCTTCACTCACCAGCCGCTGCAGCACGGCTTGAGCTTCGGATTTCGAAAGATCGAGCGCGAGGCTCCGCTTGTTGCGGGCTTCGAGATACCACGCGTAGTTATGCTCGCTGCGCGGATAGCCCGGCAGGTTCGGCAGGTTGCGGTAGGGATCGCCGGCGCCGGGCGGCTCGATCTTGATGACGTCAGCGCCGAAATCGGAAAGAACGGTGGCGGCTGCAGGGGCCGCGATGAAGCTCGCGCAGTCCAGCACCTTCAGGCCATGGAAAATGCCCTTGTCGTCCATGATGCGTCGCTCCCGTCGCTTGTTTCCGCGCGCTGGAATTCTGCTGACGGCGCGGTTCGAGGCGCATTTGACCCAGGTCGGGCGAGCGAGGCAATGGCGGGGAGGGAGCCGAAACTACAAACAAACGTAAAGATGTGATCAGGAGCGGGCACCGCTCCTGTCTATTTCGACGTGTCGACAATCATGCTGGCTTGGTGAGGGAAACGATCGCGCCGAAAAGCCGCGAGGCGGAATGGCGCGCCAATTGGTCCACTACACTTTCAGGTTCTCGGCCGAACTCCTGCCGCGGTTGGCGATCTCGTCGTACTCGATCGTCTGGCCCTCGTTGAGGGTCGTCAGCCCGGCCTTCTGCACTGCGGAGATGTGAACGAAAATGTCCTTGCCCCCGGCCGCGGGCTGGATGAAGCCATAGCCCTTGGTCGGGTTGAACCACTTGACCGTACCTTTAGCCATACGTCGCCTCCGCGGGACCAATCCGAGTACGAGCCGGCGGTCCCCGCAAACCGTCAGGCCCGGAATTCAAGACTACTGCGGTTGCGACAGGCGTGATAGCGCAAACCGCGGGCGGTTTTGGCCCGAAATGATCGATATCGTGGCGGCTTTGCGGCTTTTGACCGTAGCGCCACCGTTCCGCCAGTCACCGCGGACCCGCTGCAACCGTTCTCGGTATGACAGCGCAGGCTGCAAACAGGTTCAACGCAACGCGTCATGCCGCGGCCCCTTCGTCCGAGAGCATAGCGAGTTCGGCGGCATCCATGGCCGTCCTGACGCGCATCGGCTCGGCGCGGCCGCGAATCTCGACCTCGCGTTGCGGCAGCATGTCGGAGGCGAGTCGCGCCCGCGCGTAGACCTCGTCCGAGATGATCACCTGGCAGCCGAGGATCTTCGTCATGTCCTGCAGTCGTGATGCGACGTTGACGGCGTCGCCCAGCGCGGTGAACACCATGTGGTCGCGATAGCCGATCTCGCCGACGATCACCTCGCCGCCGTGAATGCCGATGCCGAAGCGGATCGGCTCATGCAGATCATGGCTGAGGAACGCGTTCAGCTCGGCGATGTTGGCCGCGATGTCACGCGCTGCCTGGATTGCCTGGCCGCAGGCGACATGTGAATCGGCGGCTAGTCCGAACAGCGCGAGCATACCGTCGCCGACGAACTGATTGGGCTGCCCGCCATTCGCCAGCACGGCCTGGGAGACGGCGCTGAGGAAGCGGTTGACGATGAACACCACGTCGAACGGCAGCCGTTTCTCAGCGAGGCCGGTCGATCCGCGCATGTCGACGAACAGGCTGACGAGGTAGCGCTCCTGCCCGATTCCGGCACGCGAGCTGCCGCGCTCGCCGGGTGTCGGGTTCGGCATGAACAGTTGAAAGAATGAGAGATCGTCAGTGGGGCGCAACTGACAGGCCAGCCTGACCGACGGGTCCGCCGCGCCGATCTGCGCGAGCACGAAGGCCTCGCGAGGCGAGGGGGGCGGCAGCGCGCCGGGATCTCCGATCACCCTGATGCGGCAGGTCGAGCAGCGCGCGCGGCCGCCGCACATGCTGGCATGCGGTACGTTGTTGCGCAGACTGGCCTCGAGCACGGACAAACCCTTTGGCACCCGGATGGAGCGGCCATTGTTGTAGGACAGCGTGACCATGCCGCCACGTCGCTCATGGACTGCTCGCACGCCGCGCGCGGCGAGCGCCAAGCCGATCAGGCCGCCATAGCCGACCAGAAAGCCGTTCATGATGGTCTCCAGCACCGCCTGTTCAGATGGCGTGCCGGTCTGCTTCAATGAAAGATTTTCGGCACGCCACTGCGGTGTTGCGTTGGCGGCGATGACGTCTCGACCTCCACGGTAGAAGCCGAGCAGCGCCAGCGCCGGGAGCAGCACGGCGCAGGCGAGCAGCCACGGCGCCGCGCGCTTGTAGAACGGCTTGAGCCGCAGCCAGAAGTGCAGCCCGATGCAGCCATGCGCCCATGACGTCAGCAGGGCTGCCGACATCAACCAGATCCGCCAGGACGGGCCGGTCCAATACGAGTACAAAACCTGCGGGTACAGCTTCTCCTGTCCGTACAGGGTCTGTCCGATGCGGACGCCGGCGATGTGGCTGAAGATCAGCGCCGGAATGCTCAGGCCGAGCAGCAGTTGCAGCGGCTCCATCGTGCTGCGGCTGAATTGCCGGCGCTGATAAAGCGCCCACACGCCGAGCCCGCCATGGGTAAGAGCGGCCGCATAGAACAGCACGGCGATCGGAAGAAACTGCCAGAACGCCACATGATAGGACACGCCCTCGGCGAGCGCCTGCAGCGAGATGTTGCCGAGCGCATGGTTGAGAAAATGACTGAGCAGGTAGCTGAAGAGTATGAAGCCGCAGATCAGCCGCACCTGCCGCACACCGATGCCGCGACAGGCGGACTGCAAACGATGGTAAATCGAAATGGTCATGTGGTCCGTATGATCTGGAGCGGCAATGCTAGAGATTTATTCCCTGTTGTCCTAGAGGGCTGGTGACGGCGGTCATCCGGCGGCGCGAGCTGTGCGCGGGAACGTTGACTCGCCCGGCGGAGTCGGGGAAAAGCACCGTGTGACGGCCATTTCCCCAGGCATCGACAGCCCAGAGTCTCGGTCCATGCGCGCTGCGTGGCTGATGGCTGCGGCCGTGATCGCGAGCATGACGATCATCCGCATCGTCTATGCCGGGACGCTCGATCTGCGCACCGACGAGGCCTATTACTGGACCTGGTCGAAGGAGCTGCAGCTCTGCTTCCTCGATCATCCGCCCATGATCGCCTGGTTCATCCGGCTGGGCACTGCCCTGTTCGGCGATACCAATCTCGGTGTTCGCTTTGCCGGCATCCTCGCGATGGGGGTGACGCAGCTCCTGCTCGCCGACATCGTTCGCCGTACCACTCACGATATGCGGGCCGTGATCCTCGCGGTGCTGCTGCCCGAGGCGGCGCTCTACTATGGCCTGCTGATGGCCAAGGTGGCGCCGGATGTCGCGGCGATCCCGTTTGCACTCGCGATGATCTGGGCGCTGGTGCGCCTCGCCGAGAGCGACGATGGCCGCTGGTGGCTCGCGGCCGGCCTGTTCGGTGGACTGGCGCTGTTGTCCAAATTCACGGTGGTCATGCTGCTGCCGGGCGTGGCGGCGTTCCTGCTCGTTCCGGCCTGGCGCAGCCGTTGGCTTGCCAGCCCCTATCCCTGGTGCGCGGCGCTGATCGCGCTTGCCGTGTTCTCGCCGGTGCTGATCTGGAACGTTCAGCACGACTGGGCCTCGTTCCGCTTCCAGTTCGTTCGCGCCACGGCGCCGCATGATTTTTCGTTGCGGACGCTGGGCGATTACATCGGACTGCAATTCGGACAGGTCGGCTTCGTCCTGCTGCCGGTCACGCTGTCGGCGCTGACGCTCACGGCCTGGCGCGGCTGTCGCACGCGTGAGCCGGTCGCGATTCTGCTGTCGACGGCGGTGCTGGTGCCGTTCCTCTACTTCCTCTGGAAGTCGCTCACTTTGCGGATCGGTGACACCTGGCCGATGTTCATGTGGCCGATCGGGTTTGCGGCGGTCGCGATCAACATCGTCAAGCTGACGCAGGATGGCGCATCCGCCTGGTTCGTCCGATCGACCGTGCGCTGGGCGCGCATCGCCGTCGTCAGCGGCATTGCCATGGTGGTCCTGATCTTCCTCTACTACGTCGCAGCGCCCTGGAATTTCCTCGGACGAGCCGATCCGATCGGCGCCGAGGCGGGCTATCAGCAGGTTGCGGCGCGCGTTGAGCAGGAACTGGCAAACACCGGCGCCACCTGGATCGCAACCTCCGACTACCGCACCTACGCAATGATGCGGTGGTTCTTCAGAGGCCGCGTGCCGGTGGTCCAGATCAACGAGCGTGCCCGCTTCATCGGCTTCCGTGATCCCGGCATGGACCTGATCGCAGGACATGCCGGCCTCTATGTCGTGCGCGAGCCGGACAATGCCGGCCCGCTGCTGGCGGACACGACCGCGCACCGCGAGCCGCTCGGACATGTCGAGCGGAGCTGGCGCGGCCACGTCATGGACACTTACGCGTTCGGCAAGCTGACGGGCTGGACGCCGGAGCTGGCGCCGCCACCGGACTCGCCATTGTACCCATGGCGCTGGCTCGCCGGTGACCCCGATCACACGCCGCGGGCCTGAGCTTCATGCCTGGTCCTCCTGCTTGCGCAGGAGATCCTTGGCGAGATCCGCCAGCGCCGGCCGCGGCAGCGCGGCGAACGGCATCGGCCGCGTCACGTCGATGGCCGCGAGGCCGAGCCGCGCCGTGAGCAGTCCGTTGAGCACGCCTTCGCCGAGCCGCTGCGACAGTTTGGCCGCGATGCCATGCCCCAGCACCTGCTGGATCAGGCTGTCGCTCGCGGCCATGCCGCCGGTGATGGCGAGATGCGCGACGACGTGGCGCAACAGGCTGATCATGCCGAGCGCGCCGGGACGGCCGCCATAGAGCCGCGCCAGCTGACGGATCATCCGCAAGCTTGCCACGAAGACGAACAGCACGTCGATCAGCGCGCGCGGGCTCACGGCCGTGACCACGGAAACCCGTTGCGCCGCGACCGACACCAGCCGCCGTGCCTCGATGTCGAGCGGCGCCATCAGCTCGCGCTCGGCGAGCTTGATCATGTCACCGCCGTCGATGATGTCGTCGGCGTGGCCGGCAAGCGCGGCACGCGGACGCGCCAGCCGGGGATTGGCATGTGCGATCCGCAGCAGCTCGGTGACCACCTCGCGGCTCTCGGCGCGATCGTCGGACAGCAGCACCGCGGCCGCGCGCTGATGCAGCTTCTCGATGGTGGCGAGACGCACCAGCCCGTAGGTTTCGCGGGCAGTGACGGCCGCCAACGCGATCGCGGCTGCGGCCGCGAACCCCGCGCCGACATAGCCGAGGGCTTCGCTGCGGGCGAACAGATCCTCGATCAGTCTGACGACGCCGAGGCCGAGGCCGAGCAGGACGAGGCCGGCGACCGAGCCCCAAAAAAGCGCGCCCCAGCCAAAGCCGCGCCGCGCCGGCAGTATGGTCTCGACCTGCACCGGCAGTTGCGCCGGATCGGCCTCCGGCGTGATCTGGATGGTGCCGCGGCCCGGCCGGGTGGCCTCCTCGGCATCGACCACGACGACGTCGGGATCGTCGAGCCGGAAGGTCTGGGGACGACGTGGCTTGGCGCGTTCGCTCATTGCAGCCGGTCTCCGATCAGGAACTGAAGGGCGCGGTCCATGCGGATATGGGGCAAAGCGGGCTCGGCGCCAGCATCTGGGGTCAGCAAAGGCGGGCGGAACCGAAGGAAGCGGAAATCGGTCCCGTCGGCGGCGGCGCTCGACAGGCCGCGATAGGCGCCGCCCTTGAACAGCTCCTCGGCGTCGGCCGGCAGCTCGCCCGGAAAAGTGGCGACCTCGGTGTTGCCGTCGAAGATCTCGCCATTGGCGCTTTCGCCGGCCGCCGGCGTGCCGAGCAGCGAGGGGAGCTTGTCGCGGCCGCGGGCGACCAGCGCCTCGCGCGTCGCCCTGACCGCGGCCAGCGCCACGACGTCGATCGCAGCGCCCGTGCTCTCGGCGCGCGAGACGGCATGGTTGACGGCACGCCGCAGCACCGCTTCGAGCCGGTCGTGGCTGGTGTGATGCAGATGGTCGGCCTTGGTGGCCGCGAACAGGATGCGATCGATGCGCGGCCGGAACAGCGCCGTCAGCATGTTTCCGCGCCCGACGCGGAAGCAATCGAGAATGCCGGTCAGCGCGGCCTCGAGATCATGCAGCGCCTCGGGGCCGGCATTGAACGCCGCCAGCGCGTCGACCAGCACGATCTGGCGGTCGAGCCGGGCGAAGTGGTCGCGGAAGAACGGCCTCACCACGATGTCCTTGTAGGACTCGTAGCGCCGCGCCATCATCGCCCACAGCGATCCGCTCGGCGCCTGGCCTTCGGCCGGCACGTCGAGCGGCGCGAAGGTGAGCGCCGGCGAGCTCGCGAGATTGCCCGGCATCAGGAAGCGGCCGGGCGGCAGCAGGCTCATGGCGAAGCGCTCGTCGCGGCAGGCACGCAGATATTCGGTGAACAGCCGCGCCGCCTCCAGGGTCGCCGGCTCGTCCTCCAGGCCTTCGGGGGCGAGCGTCGCCAGATGCGCGTGCCAGTCCTTGGCGACATGCGCGCGCGGCTCGCTGCGCGACAGCGCGAGGCTTTCTTGCGCCCACTGCTCATAGCTCTTGTTCAGCAGCGGCAGGTCGAGCAGCCATTCGCCGGGATAGTCGACGATGTCGAGCGTGAGCGTCCGCTCGGCGCCGTTGGCGCGCTGGAATTCGATCACCAGCCTGAGCTCGCTGATGTCGACGGTCGAACTCGGCCAGCGCCGCTCGGCGACCAGCGCCCGCAAATGACTCTCATAGGCAAAGCGCGGCACGCCGTCGTCGGGTTGCGGCGTCAGATAGGCGCGGGCGATGCGGCCCGATGCCAAGGCCTCGAACACCGGCATGCGCCCGCCGCGAACGAGGTCATGGATCAGCGCGGTGATGAACACGGTCTTGCCGGCCCGTGACAGCCCGGTGACGCCGAGGCGGATGGTCGGGTTGAGGAAGCTCTCGCCATAATCGAGCAGGGCACGGGCCGAGAGCCGCGCTTCCTCGACGAGTTCGGAAAAGGTCACCATGGGAGGAGGGGGAATTCGCAGTTGAAAAGGGCGTGAGCGATTTTTGACAGGTGGCGATGCAAAACGCCGGATTCAAGCTCACAATTCCGGCCCGTTTCCGGATAGAACCAGACTTTGAACGGAACGTTGACCACTGGAAACCATAATCCTTCCGACACAATTGTCCCGGAAAACCGGCACCAGGTTCTGACATGACCGTATTTCAACTGAAGCAGTTCGCCTCGACCTCCGTCCATGCCGCCACCGGCGCAATGCGCTGGAACTACGACAGGGTCGAGATGATCGCGGACGGCGTCGTCCACGTCGTCGGCATCGCCGCCGGGCTGGTCGCCGCAACCGTGCTCGTCGTGCTGACCTCGATCTATGCCAGCGCCGTCGACATCGTGGTGGTGTCGATCTACGTCGCGGGACTGCTCTCGATGCTGACGCTGTCGGCAACCTATAATCTGTGGCCGGTGTCGCCGACCAAATGGGTGCTGCGCCGCTTCGACCACTCCGCCATCTACGTGCTGATCGCAGCCACCTATACGCCGTTCATCGCCGCCCTGAAGGATACGGTATTCTCGGCCGCGCTGCTGCTCGGTGTCTGGGGCGTCGCCATCTTCGGCATCGTGCTGAAGCTGCGTTGGCCCGGGCGCTTCGATGCGCTCTCGATCGGCCTGTATCTCGCGCTCGGCTGGAGCGGCGTGATGATGTACGACCGGGTGATCTCGGTGATGCCGGCCTCGGTCCTGGCCTGCGTGCTCACCGGCGGCATCCTCTACAGCCTCGGCGTCATCTTCCACTCGTGGCGGCGCTTGCGCTTCCAGAACGCGATCTGGCATGGTTTCGTGTTGCTGGGCGCCGGCTTTCACTATACCGCGGTGCTCGATCTGGTCTTGACCTAGAAAATTCCACGAGGAGGGCTTTGCATGCAGGTGACCGGCAAGATTGTTGTGGTCACCGGCGGAGCCCGCGGCATCGGCAAGGCGCTGTGCGAGGCCTTTGCGAAGGCCGGTGCCGCCAAGGTGATCGTGGCCGATCTCGACGAAGCCGGAGCCAAGGCCGTCGCTGATGGCATCGGCGGCGCAGCCTTCAGATGCGACGTCTCCCAGGAAGCCGACATCCGGCACGTGATCGAGGAGACCGAGCGGCAGTTCGGACCCATTGCGCTGTTCTGCTCCAATGCCGGCATCGGCGGCGGCTTCGACCCGTTGTCGGTGAATGCCGGCGGCACCTCCGACGAGCCGTGGGCGCGCAGTTGGGCCATCCACGTGATGGCTCATGTCTATGCGGCGCGGCATCTGATCCCGCGCTACAAGGCGCGCGGCGGCGGCTATTTCCTCAACACGATCTCGGCGGCCGGCCTGTTGTCGCAGGTTGGCAGCGCGCCTTACTCCACCACCAAGCATGCCGCGGTGGGATTTGCCGAGAACCTCGCGATCTCGCACAAGGCTGACAACATCAAGGTCTCGATCCTGTGTCCGCAGGGCGTCGACACCGACATGCTGCGCGCGATCCCGAAGGGCCCGCAATCCGGCGACGGCGATCTGACGCCGGAGCAGGTCGCGCAGGACGTGCTGAAGGGCCTTGCCGAGGAGAGCTTCCTGATCCTGCCGCATCCGCAGGTGCTCGGCTACATGCGCAAGAAGACCGAGAACTACGACCGCTGGCTCGGCGGCATGGCCAAGATCCAGGCGAAGATGCGCGAGGAATTTAAGTAGGTCCAAGGGGAGAGGGCGCATTCACTTGCACCGCGCATAAGCTTGCGAATTTTAAGCGTGTAGGGTGGGCAAAGGCGCGCGGGCGATACTGTGTGCATCATGCCGCGCTCCCTCGCGCGCCGTGCCCACCATTTGCTCCGCGTGCGGAGATCGACGGTGGGCACGCGACCGCCCTGCGGGCGGCTGCTTTGCCCACCCTACGGCAGTGTCGCTCAGGCTCGCCCGATTCACATCTCAAACAGCTTCTGACACGACCTTACGGCCTCGCGGCGGATCACGCCCGAGTGGTTCGGTCGACACGACCCTCCAACACATGGGAGGGCGCAGGGAATGCCGGGTGAAGGCCTCACCCATGGCCCGCCTGCAGCAAAAAATGCAGGCGGCAGGTACCACAGGTGCAGCCGATCACCGGCATTCCCTGCGCGATGGTCTTCACGCTTATACGCAGTCTCCCTGGTGCGCCGGGCTGTTGGCCACCATTGTCCGCGCGGCGCATCAGCGCCATCGCGAACGTAACACCAGCATCGGGGTGTCAGGACGCTGCGACTTCACGTCCGCGGCCACGCCGTTCGTCCGCGTAGCAAGCTACGCTGCGGCATGGCCACGGCCATCGCATCCCGCCTCGCGTGTCGTGACGATCGCGCGCAACGCCCCTCCGTGGTGAGGCGGGATGCGCGGAAAGATCGTCCTGATTTGCCCGACGACGCAAGGCCGCATGCTGCGGCATTTCAACACGACGGGCAGTTTCGTCATGGTGCGTATGCGCAATCTGCCCGTCGGGCGCGCTCATGGCTCCGACGGCTGCATGTCCTGCTCTGCCGCGCGCCAGGCTTCGAGCGCGCGGGCGTACAGCAACAGGCCCTCGCACACCGTGCGCTGCTCGGCTTTCGACAGCGACGACAGGGCGCCGCGAACCTGTTGGCGGCCGAAGGCGTGCAACGTGCCGAGCGTCTTCCGTCCCTTCGCGGTGAGGCAGAGCGGCTTGATGCGGGCGTCGCCGGAATCGATTGTCTCCTGCAACTCGCCGCTGTCGATCAGCTTGCGGACCATGCGGCTGATGCTGGATTTCTCGAGATGCAGGATCGTGCCGAGCTGCATCGCGGTCAGCGGGCCGCGCAGGCCGATCTCCAGGATGGTGTGGACCGCCGACGGCGGAAGGTCGGTGGCGGCCAGCGTCGATTCCATGAAGCCGAGCTCGCGCACCATCAGGCGCGAGGCGGCGCGGATGTCGTCGACGAGCGTGAGATCGGGATCCGGCATCTTGACTCCTGCCATATAGTTGTATCATACAACAAATAGCCGATGCAACGTGGCATCGACGACGCCATATCGCCGGAGGGTCGGAGATGGGTGATACGCAGCTCACGGCCGAGGCACGCTTGACCGCGGCGTCGCGCATGCAGGGGCAGGTCTGCCTCGTCACCGGGGGCGGCTCCGGCATCGGCCGCGCCGCCGCCTTGAAGCTCGCCGCCGACGGCGCGGAGGCGGTCGTCGTCGCCGGGCGGCGCGAGGCCGAGCTGGCCGATACGGCGGCACGATGCCGGGCGCTCGGGGCCGAGGCCCTCGCGGTGAAAGCCGACGTCACGCGCGAGGACGATGTGGCGAGCCTGGTACAGGCAGTGCTGGAGCGCTACGGCCGGTTGGATGCGGCCTTCAACAATGCCGGTGTCCAGGAGCGCCGAGCGCCGATCGAGCAGCAGGGCAACGGCGTCTATGCGGACGTGTTCGACGCCAATGTGCGCTCGGTTTTTCTGTGCCTGCGCGCGCAGTTGCCGATCATGTATGCGCGCGGCCGGGGACGCATCGTGATCAACGCCTCCGTCAGCGGCGTGCGCAATCCGAATGCGGGGCTTGCGCTCTATTCGGCCTCGAAAGCGGCCGTCATTTCGCTGACGCGATCGGCCGCGATGGAGGCGGCACCGCGCGGCGTCCGGATCAACGCGATTGCGCCCGGACGTGTCGTCACCGACATGATGCTGCGCGCCGGTGTCGGCGACGTCGCGACCGTCGCCGCCGGCCTGCCGCTGCGCCGGATGGGGCAGCCTGAGGACATCGCCGAGGCCGTGCTGTGGTTGTTGTCGGACGCGTCGTCCTACGTCGTCGGCCACGTTCTGGCGGCCGATGGCGGCTTCTTGGCTTCCTGAACGGCGGCAACGGCGCAAGACCCGCGATCGCCGAAGCCGGTCTCGGGCGAATGATCGTCGAAACGACATCATGCCGAAGTCCGAATTTCGCCGACTTTGGCGAAGCCCGCGCAACGATTGTCCTCGTTTCAACTAATTAGTGCTGTCTGCGAACGCGGAGATGCCGCGGCGCCGCTTCGCGGCGGTTCATTGCGAACACCTCTCAATCTCGCCTGAAATCGTCCCAGCTCGGCAAAACTTCCGCCGACGTTTGCCGGCTATCTGCAAGGCAAGGGGAGCTCGTCGCGAGCATGCGCTGCGTAGTCGTTGCGGCGGCGCCCCGACCTGACGTCGTCGCGTGATATTGGCATACTCTCCGGCATTGCTTTGCAGGCTCATTCACGACAAAAGACCGGCGCGTTCGCGGTGCGGACCAAGCGGCTCATGGTGACGCGATCCCACCGCGGGGTCACGCTCGCGCTCGTCGAGGTGCTGCTCTTGACCGTGATGGTGGTGGATGCCGCGTCCGGACAGCAGACCATCAAGGCCAAGCCGACGGACGTCGTCCCGGGACGCGCCGATCGGCTGTTCTTCCGTCACGTGACGGCGCGCAGCATCTACTACAACGTTCCGCGGATCACCAACGACAGCCGGACGCTGATGATGCGCCAGGACCCGCGTGGCGTGAGCGCATTGTTGCGTCCGGTGCGGGAGGCCGGCGCGCCGTCGCTGGCCGCGCCGGGCAGGCCCGGCGCGTCGGTCGGCAGCTTCGGATTCTCCGCGTTTCAGCCCGCCCGTGGTGCGCGCGTGGCCACGGCCGAGCCGGCGCGAGACGCTCAACGCGCCGCGCCGCAACCGGCCGCACGGCAGATCGCGGCAAAGCCCGCGGCAGCCGCCGGGGCGCCGCCGGCCAAGCCGGACGAGACCGTGGCAGCCGCCCAGCCCGCGGCCGTGCTGCGCAACCGCGACGTTCTTCCGGATCGCAATCTGAACACGGTGAAGCCGCAGCCGGTGACCGCCGATGCGAAGCCCTACGATCCGACGGGGATGACGGTCGGGTCGTTCCTGGTGAAGCCGGCCGTCGAGATCCTGGCCGGCTATGACACCAATCCCACCCGGCGCAACGGCGGGCAGGGCTCACCGGTCGCGATCGTGGCGACGGAGGTCGCGGTCCGCTCGCAATGGGAGCGGCATCAGCTCAACGCCGATTTCCGCGGCGCCTATACCGAGGACACCAACGTCCGCTCCATCAGCCATCCGACCTTCGAGGCGCGCGCGCAAGGGCGCTACGACGTCACCGAGGGCACGGCCGTCACCGGCGAGGCGCGTTTCGTCAACGACGCCTTGACGCTTCCGGGCGCGCTCAAGCTGCCGCGGGCCACCAGCTTCGGCGGCAGCGCCGGCGTGCTGCAGAAGATCGGTCCCGCCGAGATCGCGTTCAAGGGATCGGCCGACCGGGTCGTCTTCAACGATGCTGTCATCACGGCCAACGTGCCGCTGCGGACGCAGGACCGCAACTACACCCAGCCGGGCGCGCAGGTCCGCGTCACCTATGTGCTGACGCCGAACATCTCGCCGTTCGTCGACATGAGCTTCGATCGGCGCAACCACGATCTGCAGGTCGACTTCAACGGCCAGCGCCGCGATTCCAGCGGCATCACCGCGCGTGGCGGCGCCGTCGTCAACATGGGATCGCTGACCGGCGAAGCCTCGGTCGGCTATCTCACGCGCCGCATGGACTCGCCGCTGATGCCTAACGTCAGCGGCGTGATCGCGGATGCGACGCTCGCATGGGCCGCGACCGACACCACGACCTTCGTGCTGGTGGCGCGCTCGCAGGCCTCGGAGACGCCGGCGATGAACGTCTCGGGCATCCTGTCCCGCGACGTGATCCTGCAGATGGATCATCAGTTCGAGCCGTGGCTGATCGGAACGCTGCGCGGCGGCTACGGCCAGGATCAGTTCGTCGGCATCGGCCGCGTCGACCAGCGCATGTTCGTCGCCGCCGGCGGCACCTACAAGATGAACCGCAACGTTCAGTTGAAGAGCGAGGTCCGCACCGAATGGACCCGCTCCAACATCGCGCTCAACAATTTCATGGCGGTGGTCGGCGTCGTCGGCGTGCGTGTCCAGTACTGAGCGTGTGATGGGGGCCGTTTGGCTGACCGTCGTCGCCAACATCACCGCCGACCCGCAGGGCTATTGCAGATGGCCTTCCCATGGCGGCGCCCTCCGGGCCTCATGGTTCTCAGGGCGATGCAGAGCATCGCCTGAACGCGCCGAAGAGCGGCGCTCCTTACCATGAGGTCTGGCTCCGATACCGGCGCTCGAAGGATGGCCGCGACATGATCGCTCGGTCGCGCACAAAAAAAGCCCCGCAGGGGGGCGGGGCTCAAGGCATGGCATGCCGGGCGGTGGGGGGGGACCGGGGCGCGTCTCACGCGGCGGGGTGAGGTCAGGTCGCCGACGCGTGCGCCGTCCCCGATCGGTTCGGCATGTGGCTGGTGATGGTCTTGTTGTTATGAGCGGGTCCGCGCTGCCGGTCGGCGACGCGGACCGCAATCGCGTTACTGCTCGAGCGCGGCCAGCGCAGCGTTGCCGATCTGCTGCGCCTCGGCCCAGGCGGCCTGGGTCGCCTGCTGAGCGGCGGTGTAGCCGGCCTGGATCTGCTGTTGAGCCGCCGCGCGCAGCGCCCCCTCCTGCTGCTCGCCGGTTTCGCGCGCCTGGGTCAGGGCCTGGTTGTCGGCGTTCAGCGTCGCATTGGCCTGGTTGAAGGCGTTGGCGGTGGTCTGCGCCTTGGCCTGGGCCGCCGCCAGCGCGGCCTGGTTGGCCGCATTGTTGGCACGCTCGAGGACCTCGGCGGCCTCCTGCGCATCCTGCTTGGCCTGCTGTGCCGCCTGACGCGCCTGCTCCAGGGCCTGCCGGTCGGCATTCACCTTCTGCTCGGCCGCTTCCACCGTCGCATCGATCGTGCCGATCTTCTGGTTCAGCGCGGCCTCGACCGTCTTCTGGTTCTGGGTCGCAGCCGCCTGCGCGGCCTGGGTCTTCTGCTGGGCGACCGCGCGGGCCTGCTCGCCGGTCTTCAACGCCGCCTGCAGCGCGGCCTGCTCGGCGGCTTCCTGGGCCGCCTGGTTCTGCTGGTTGTTGTTATTGTTGTTGTTGCCGCCGTTGCCGGCCGCCGCTCCGCCATTGTTGGCGTTGCCACCATTGTTGGCGTTTCCGGCGGCTTGGCCGGCCTGCTGGGCCGCCTTCGCGGCGGCCTCGGCGGTCTCGCGCGCCGTGTCCTTGGCGGCGTTGGCGGCTTCCTTGGCCTCGTTGGAGACGTCGATGTCCTTGTCGAGCTTCTGGAAGGCCGCCTGCAGCGCGGCCGAGGCGGCCGTCAGCTTCGCGGCATTCGCCGTCGCCGCCGCCTGGTTGGCCGCGGTTGGGTTCTTCTCGGCCTGCTCCTGGGCCTCGATCGCGGCGCCTCGTGCGTTCTGCTCGGCCTGACGCGCGACATCGATCGCCTTGCGGTCGGCGGCGACCTGCGCCTCGGCGGTGGCGGCGGTCTGCGCGGCGGCCGCGGCCGCCGCGTTGGCCTTGGCGACGGCATCGGTGCTGCTCGACGCCGCGGCCGCCGCCTTGGCCGGGGTTGCTGCGGCTGCAGGCGTGGCGGTGGCCTTTGCGAGGGCGACAGTGGTGGTTGCCGTCGCTGCGGCAGCCGCGGCCGGCTTGGCAGCGCTCGTGCTCGTGCCCGTGGTGGTCGCGGTTGCAGTCTTGGCCGTGCCAGTCGTCGTCGTTGCCGCGGTGGCGGCCGCGGCGGGCTTGGCTGTGCTGGCCGCCGTAGTGGTGGCCGCGACGGGCTTGGCCGCGGTGCTGGCCGTTGCAACCGTGGCGGTCGGGGTTGCGGCGGCGGTCTTGGCTGCCGTGCTCGCTGCGGTGGCGGCTGCCGTTGCAGCCGCCTTGGCGGCGGCGCTGGTCGCGGCCTTTGCGGCGGCGTTGGCGGCGGCCTTTGAAGCGGCGTCGGCTGCGGCCTTGGCGGCGGCGTTGGTTGCAGCCTTTGCAGCGGCGTTAGCTGCCGCCTTTGCAGCGGCATCGCTCGCCGCCTTCGCCGCAGCCTTGGCAGCTGCGTCCTGCGCCGCCTTGGCGGCGGCAGCGGCTGCGGCCTTCGCCGCCGCATCCTGCGCCGCCTTCGCGGCGGCGTTGGTGGTGGCCGAAGTGGCAAGGGCGGTGGTCATGGCCTGCGCATGGGCCCGATGCGGCAGCGCCGTCATCGTCAGGGCGGTCATCAGGGCCAGCACGCTGACATGGCAATAGAGATCGGTCCTCGACGCCGCGGTTTGAAGGTTCTTCTTGTCCGCCATCAGCTCAACTCCCTTGGTACGCTGGATTGGATGATGGAACCTTTTGAAAATGATTTTGGCTTGCAGCATGGTCGGACCTTGCAAGCAGCAAGGCGTCTGCCTGCAAGCTGACGGCAGGATTTCGCGATGTTTGCGGCGAGCCGGCCGCGACGAGATGGCGCAGGGGAACAGAAAGCTTCTGAAACAAGCGGTTGCCGTCGGTACGCCGGTCGCACGGTTGCGGCGGGCCGATGAGCATTTCGCGGCGAGCCATGCTGCCGCCATTGAAGATGCGACGCATTGTCGCATATGTCATGATTGACAAGTCGTCCGCTGTGCGAACGGCGGATCAGCCTTTTTGCGCGTAGAGCAGCGGGACCGCGGCGTCGACCATCACCTCGACGAGGCTCGTGCCGGCATGTGCGAGGGCTCGCGTCAGCGCACTGGCGAGCTCGGCGGCATGGCTCACGCGCACTGCATCGCAGCCCATGCCTTCCGCGAGCTTGACGAAATCGAGGCCGGGCAGCTCGAGCCCGGGCACGTTGCGCACCTGCATGACCTGGCTGAACGAGCGCATCGCGCCATAGCCGGAATTGTTGATGACGACGACCGTCAGCGGCAGCCTGCGCTGCGTGGCGGTCCACAGCGCCTGCAGCGAATACATCGCCGAGCCGTCGCCGATCAGGCACACCGTGCGGCCCGCGGTGCGCCCCAGCGCCAAGCCGACCGCCGCCGGCAGGCTGTAGCCGAGTCCGCCGCTCGCCATCGTGTAGAACGAATCCGCGCCGGGCATCGGCATGTACTTGTGCATCAGCGGCCGATGCGAGGGGATCTCCTCGACCACGGCGCTGCCCGCCGGAAGCGCCTGCGCCAGCGTATGCAGGAGATAGTCGACCGGGATCGGATCGGCCGGCTTCGGCGCGGCCGGCAGCACGCGGCCCTTCGGCGCCGCGCGCCTGGTCTCCGGCAGCAACTCCAGCAACAGCTCCAGCGCCGGCCGCATGGTGGCAATGATGCTGGTGCCGATCGGCGGCACGGCGGCGCCTTCGGCATCGTCGGTGACCTGATAGAGCGTGGTGGCGCCGTCGAAGATCGCGGCATGGCCCTCGACATGGAAGGTGAACACCGGGGCGCCGAACACGACGACGAGGTCGTGCGGCTTCAGGGCGTCGGACAATTGTCCGGGCGAGGCGTGCAGAAAGCCCTGGAATTGCGGATGGCGCTCGGGAAACGAGCAGCGCGCCGAGAACGGGCTGACCCAGACCGCGGCGTTGGCCTTCTCGGCGACCTCGACCATCAGTTCGACGCAGCCGGCGCGGTCGATGCCGGGGCCGACCACGAGCGCGGGATTCTTCGCGGCGGCGAGCGCGCCCGCCAGTTCGTCCATCGCGGCGCGATCGGGGCCGAGCTCACGGCTGACCTTGCGCGCGGCAACGGGCTGCGCCGGATGCATCCAGTCGTCGATCGGGATCGAGACGAAGGTCGGCCCGCAGGGCGGCTGCATCGCGGTGTAGTAGGCGCGGGCGATCGCGCCCGGCACGTCCTCGGGCCGCGCCGGCTCGACGCTGTATTTGACGTAGGGGCGCGGGAATTCGGACGGACGCTCGGCATAGAGGAACGCCTGTAGAGGCAGGATCGCGCGCGCCTGCTGGCCGGCGGTGATCACCAGCGGCGTCTGGTTGCGATGCGCGGTGTAGATGTTGCCGAGCGCGTTGCCGACGCCGGCCGCCGAATGCAGATTGACGAAGCCGGCATTGCGCGTCGCCTGGGCATAGCCGTCGGCCATGCCGACCACCGAGGCCTCCTGCAGGCCGAGCACGTAGTCGATGTCGTCGGGCCAGTCGCTGAGGAAGGGCAGCTCGGTCGAGCCGGGATTGCCGAAGACTTTTTTGATGCCGAACGCGCGCAGCAGTTCGAACGTGGCCTGCTTGACGGTGACGGGTTTGGTTGTTGTTCTTGTGGTTTTTGGCACGGCGTTTCCTCGAATGACCGTCATTGCGAGGAGCGAAGCGACGAAGCAATCCAGAGTCGCGGGTGGAACTCTGGATTGCGTCGCTTCGCTCGCATTGACGAGACCGACTTCACCAATTCGCCGTGCCCTTCATCGTCGGCTGGCGCTCGGCGTTGGCGGTCCACAGCTCCAGGCCGCCATCCTTGTCATTCGCATTCACCGAGAACGCGCTGCCCTCGAACAAAGGCTGCACGCCGCGATAGGCGAACTTGGCCGGCGGCTTGCCCTTGAGGCTGGCGGCGAACTCGACCAGCAGCGCGGCCTGCAAAGGTCCGTGGAAGATCAGTCCGGGATAGCCCTCGACCTTGGTGACGTAGTCGCGGTCGTAATGGATGCGATGGCCGTTGAAGGTCAGGGCGGAATAGCGAAACAGCAGCACGGCATCGGAGACACGCGTCTCGCTGTGCTGCGCGACCGGTGGAGGCGGCGGCGCTTTTGCCGGCGCAGCCTGCGCCCCGCCCATGTCGCGATAGACGATGTCCTGGCGCTCGCGGATCGCGACACCGCGCGGCGTGGTCACGACGTGCTCGACGGCGACGAAGCAGAGCTGGCCGGTCGAACCGCTCTTCAGGGTGACGTCTGAGATCGTCGAGACGCGGGTGGCGACATCGCCGACGCGCAAGGGATCGATGAACTGCACCTCGCCGCCCGCCCACATGCGGCGCGGCAAGGGTACCGGCGGCAGGAAGCCGCCGCGGGTGGGATGGCCGTCGGGGCCGAGCTGATCGTGCGGAAACACGGGCTGGCCCAGGCACCAATGCACCGTGTAGGGCGCGATGTCGCCGGTTGTCGGCTCGCCGATGTCCTGGAACAGCGTCGCGCGCAGGCCCTTGGTGAGCTGCGCGGTGACGATGTCGGTCGCCTCGGCGCTGCGGCCGACCCATTGCCGGAGATGGTCGAGATCGAGCGTGTCCGTCATGATCATCCCTTGCGCTGATGGGGCGAAGCGGCCTCGCCGATCGCGGGCACGGCGCCGTAATGCCTGTCCTCGCCGACCACGATCGCCGCCGGCGCGGGATAGCTGACGACGCCGTTCGGCGTGTCCACCTCGATGCGCCGCAGATGCGGATGGACCGCGAGATCCGCCATGCTGTTGACCTCGGCGAAGGCGATGTCGGCCGCGGCGAGCTTGGCCAGCAGCGCGTCGCGCGACAATGCCGCGAAGCGCTCGGCGACGATGCCGTCGGTCAGCGCACGATTGCGCACGCGTTCGACCATGTTGGCGAAGCGCGGGTCGTCGGGCAGGGCCGGCTGGTCCAGCACCTTGGCGCACAGCGTCTTCCACTCGCGCTCGCTCTGGATCGAGATCAGGATGTCCTTGCCGTCCTTCGAGGTGAACACGCCGTAGGGCGCGATCGAGGGATGGGCGAGGCCGATGCGCTTTGGCGCATGGCCGGCTTCCGCGTTGAGCAGGGGCACCGTGAGCCAGTCGGCCATCACGTCGAACATCGAGATCCTGATATCGGCGCCTTCGCCGGTGCGGCTGCGCCTGATCAGCGCCTCGAGGATCGCGGCATGGGCCGTCGCGCCGGTCGCGACATCGACGATCGACATGCCGACGCGCGAGGGGCCATCCGGCCCGCCGGTGATCGAGGCCAGTCCGCTCTCGGCCTGGATCAGCAGGTCATAAGCCTTGCGGTCGGCATAGGGACCGGAGTCGCCGTAGCCGGTGATGGTGCAGCAGATCAGCTTCGGATAGTCCTGGCGCAGCCGCTCGCGGGCGAAGCCCATTTTGTCCATCGAGCCGGGCTTGAGGTTCTGCAAGAGAACGTCGGCGCCGGCGATCAGCTTCTCCAGCTCGGCGCGACCTTCCGGTTTTGAAAGGTCGACGATGACGGAGTCCTTGCCGCGGTTGAGCCAGACGAAGTAGCTGCTCTGGCCCTTGGCGGCGGCGTCGTAGCCTCGGGCGAAATCGCCCTCGGGCCGCTCGATCTTGATCACGTGAGCGCCGGCATCGGCGAGACGCGACGAGCAGAACGGCGCGGCCACCGCCTGCTCGACGGCGACGACAATGATCCCTTCAAGCGGCAGCATGGCAGGACCTCAATACGACCTGGGCATGCCGAGCACGTGCTCGGCGACGTAGGACAGGATGAGGTTGGTCGAGATCGGCGCCACCTGATACAGCCGCGTCTCGCGGAACTTGCGCTCGACGTCGTACTCCTCGGCGAAGCCGAAGCCGCCATGGGTCTGGATGCAGGCATTGGCCGCCTCGAACGACGCGTCGGCGGCGAGCATCTTGGCCATATTGGCCTCGGCGCCGCAGTCGAGCCCGGCCTCGTATTTGCGCGTGGCTTCCTTGACCATCAGCTCGGCGGCCCGCATCGACGCATAGGCCTTGGCGATCGGGAACTGGATGCCCTGGTTCTGGCCGATCGGCCGGCCGAACACGACGCGCTCCTTGGCATAGGTGGTGGCTTTCGCGATGAACCATTTGGCATCGCCGACGCATTCGGCCGCGATCAGGATGCGCTCGGCGTTCATGCCGGAGAGGATGTAGCGGAAGCCCTTGCCTTCCTCGCCGATCAGGTTCTCCGCCGGCACGCGCATGTCGGTGAAGAAGACTTCCGTCGTGGCGTGGTTCATCATGGTCCGGATCGGGCGGATGGTGAGCCCGGCCTTCTTGGCCTCGCGCATGTCGACGATGAAGACGGAGAGACCGTCGGTGCGCTTCTGCGCCTGGTCCTTCGGCGTGGTGCGCGCCAAGAGGATCATCAGGTCGGAATATTCGGCGCGGCTGGTCCAGATCTTCTGGCCGTTGACGACGTAGCTGTCGCCGTCGCGCCTGGCGAAGGTCTTCAGCGACGATGTGTCGGTGCCCGAGGTCGGCTCGGTCACGCCGAACGCCTGCAGCCGCAATTCGCCGCTTGCGACTTTTGGCAGCCACTTGGCCTTCTGCTCGGCATTGCCATGACGCAGCACCGTGCCCATCGTGTACATCTGGGCATGACAGCCGCCGCCATTGCAGCCGGCGCGCTGGATCTCTTCGAGGATCGCTGCCGCAGCCGACAGCTTCAGGCCGGCGCCGCCATATTCCTCGGGGATCAGCACGGAGAGATAGCCAGCCTGTGTCAGCGCATCCACGAAGGCGGACGGGTAGGCCATCTCGCGATCGAGCTTGCGCCAATACTCACCGGGGAACTGGGCGCAGAGCTTTGCCACCGCGTCGCGGATGTCGGCATAATCGTCGTGCGGATGGTGTTCGGTCATGCGCTGCTCCGCGGACCGCTGTCGCGCGGCCCCGCGGTCTCCCTATGCTTGTTCGTCATAGCCTATGACGAAGCATGCCAGCCTTGGCAAGCAGGGAATGACCACGCCGCGCGCGTCCGGCCCCGCCCCAGCGGCATGGCGCGCCCGCGCGGTGATCGCGTTCTAGCTGACGGGAAATCCGAGATGGCCGCGAAAGCGGCTCTTCAGGAAAACGCCGTCGCGCGGCGGCAACGCGCGGTCGACATGATCGGTCGAGATCGTCACGCGGGCGAAATGCGGACCCTGCCGATCGCGCAGCTTCGGCCGGAAGGCGTCGAGTGCGGCACGCGTTTCGATCGTGCTCACCGAGGGAAAGCCGGCGCCCGCGGCAATCAGCTCCAGCTTCGCGCCGAGCCCGGAATGACTCATCTGCATCCCGGTCTCGCCGAAATGGGCGTTGTCGAGCACGACGATCGAGAGGTTCTTCGGCTGCTTCGCCGCCGAGGTCGCGAGGCTGCCGAGCCCCATCAGTTGCTCGCCGTCGCCGGTGATGACGACGACCGGGCGCGATGGCTGCGCCAGTGCGAGACCCAGGCCGATCATGGCCGCGCCGCCCATCGCGCCCCAGAGATAGAAGTTCGCGTCGTGATCGCCCGCGGCGAACACGTCGTAGGACGACGAGCCGAGGCCGCTGATCACCAGCAGATCGCCGCGATCATGGAGCAACGCCTTGACGGCGGTGCGGCGGTCGAGCGGTGCTCCCATCACTTCGCCTCCGTCCACTTCTTGGCGCCGATCATGCGCTGGGAGATCAGCACCGCGATCGGCTGATCGCTGTCGAACGCGAGCCTCGCTGCAGCGGCCGCCATCTCGCCGGCGTCCTCGGGACGTTCCAGCCGGAACACCGTGACGCCCATGATCTCGAAGGCCGCCTGCGTCGCTTTGCCCATCGGTACCTGCCACGGATTGAACTCGGCCCATTCGCCGCGCATGGTCACGAAGCTGAGAAACGGGAAGCGGCAGCTCGCCAGCAGCGACAGCATGTTGACGCAATTGCCGACGCCGCTCGACTGCATCAGGAGCACTGCGCGCTGGCCGCCGAGCCAGGCGCCGGCGGAGAGCGCGATACCTTCCTCCTCGGTGGTGAGGACCGTGGTGGCGATCGCGGGATCGTCATGGGCGAGGCTGATCAGGCTGGAATGGCCGGCATCGGGGACGTAGCAGAGCTGCCGGACGTCGGCAGCCTTCAGCGCCTGGTAGATGGCGAGCGGCCAGTCGGGGCTGGGGCTTGGTGTATCGGAAGCGGCCATGGCGTCCTGTGGTTCGTGTGCACCCGTGGTGCAGCGGATGATTTAGCCAGAAACGACCGTCGAAGCCCATTGAATCCCGGTGGACCCAGCCATGCCGTTATAGGCAGCTAAGGCCCCACGGTTCGAGACGCGCCGCAAGCGGCGCTCCTCACCATGAGGGTCTGGAGCCTCGCTCATCCAGGCGGGCCTTCACCCTCATGGTGAGGAGCCGCGTAGCGGCGTCTCGAACCATGAGGCCCGAATTCGGTCGACTGAACGAGTGTCCATTTGGAAGAGGTCGACTGGAGCTCACCCGGGAATCCGCACCGGCAGGCTCTCGTAGCCGCGCACGAAGCTGGAATAGACCCGCTTCGGCTCGCCCACGACCTCGATACGGTCGAAGCGCTTGAGGATCTCCTGCCAGACGATGCGCAGCTGCAGCTCGGCGAGCCGCATGCCGACGCAGCGATGGATGCCGAAGCCGAATGACAAATGGATGCGCGGCCGCTTGCGGTCGATGATGAAGGCGTCCGGATTCTCGATCACCTCCCCGTCGCGGTTGCCCGAGACGTACCACATCACGACGCGGTCGCCCTTCTTGATCGTCTTCCCGCCGAGCTCGGTATCGACCAGCGCGGTGCGGCGCATGTGGGCGAGCGGCGTCTGCCAGCGGATCACCTCAGGCACCATGGTCTCGATCAGTGCCGGATTGTCGCGCAGCTTCTGATACTCGGCCGGGTTCTCGTTCAGCGCCAGCACCGATGCCGTCATGGTGTTGCGCGTGGTGTCGTTGCCGCCGACGATGAGCAGGATCAGGTTGCCCATCAGATTGTCCGGCGTCATGTGCCGCGTCGCCTCGCTATGCGCCATCATCGAGATCAGGTCGCGGCCAGGCTCGGCCTGGCGCGCCTTCCACATCCGGCCGAAGGTCTCGGCGCATTCGCCGAGCTCGCGGCGGCGCTCCTCCTCCGACGAGACGATGCCGCTTTTGGGCAGCGCGGTCGAGACGTCGGACCAGCGCGTCAGCTTGCGGCGTTCCTCGAACGGGAAATCGAACAGGGTCGCCAGCATCTGCGTGGTCAGCTCGATCGAGACCTTCTCGACCCAGTTGAAGGTCTCGTTGCGCGGCAGCGAATCCAACACCTTGGCCGAGCGCTGCCGGATCAGTACCGCCATCTCGTCGAGATGGTCCGGCGTGAACATCGGCTGCACCGTCTTGCGCTGCTCGCCATGGCGGGGCTCATCCATCGCGATGAAGCTCGGCCATTCGTATCCGGGCGGCACGTCTCGGATCATGATCCCGCCATTGCTGACGTCCGAGGAGAAGATCGCGTGGTTGGTGTCGACATGCATGATGTCGTGATAGCGCGTCACCGACCAATAGGGCTCGATTGGCGCCTTGGTGCAGTAGTGCACCGGCGCCTCCTTGCGCAGCCGCTCGAACCACGGCCAGATCGTGTCGTTCTGGAACAGCCGTGGTGCGCCAGGATGGAAGTCCTCGATCGGGGTGGAATAGGCCTCGAGGCGCGCGTCGCGCAGCAGATCGGCCTTATCGGAGCGAAGCGCGGCCTGGGCGGTCATGGGGGCGTCCTTTGCTAAACAGTCGCTCGACAATCGAGACAAGTCATAAGTCTGCTCGCCTGTCGTCGCGAGCAGGACGCGTAGGGTGGGCAAAGCGAAGCGTGCCCACCGCGTTTCGCGCCAATCGAAAGATGGTGGGCACAGCATTCGCGCGATGCGCGACCGCCTTTGCCTACCCTACGGGACCGTTCGTGTCGGACCCGATTCGTCTTCAATACAACTTAAGCCGCAATCCTGACCGGCAATGCCTCATATCCCTTCACGAAGCTCGAATAGACCCGCTTTGGCTCCTCCATCACGTCGATATGATCGAATCGCTTCAGGATTTCCTCCCAGATGATCTTGAGTTGCAGTTCGGCCAATCGCAAGCCGACGCAGCGGTGGATGCCGAAGCCGAACGACAGATGCTGACGCGGTCTGATACGGTCGATGATGAAGTCGTAGGGGCGTTCGATGGCGGCCTCGTCGCGGTTGCCCGAGACATACCACATCACGACCTTGTCGCCTTTCTTGATCTGCTTGCCACGGAACTCGATGTCGAAAAGCGCGGTGCGGCGCATGTGGGCGAGCGGGGTCTGCCAGCGGATGACCTCGGGGACGAAGCTGTCGATCAGCGCGGGGTTATCCTTGAGCTTGCGGTACTGATCCGGGTTCTGGCTGAGCGCATAGATGCTGCCGGACATGGTGTTGCGCGTGGTGTCGTTGCCGCCGACAATCAGGAGCACGAGATTGCCGAGGAAGTTCTTCGGATCCATGTTCCGCGTCGCCTCGCTGTGGGCCATCATCGACAGCAGGTCGCTCTTCGGCGGCTGGTTGACGCGCTCCTGCCAGAGCCGCGCGAAATAGCGCGCGCAGTCCATCAGCTCGGCCTGCCTTTCATCCTCGGTCGCGACCAGCCCGTCCGGACCCGGGATGGTGGTCGCGATATCCGACCAGCGCGTCAGCTTGCGGCGGTCCTCCCAGGGGAAGTCGAACAGCACCGCCAGCATCTGCGTGGTCAGCTCGATCGAGACACGATCGACCCAGTCGAACACCTCGCCAACAGGCAGATTGTCCAGGCATTCGGCGGAGCGCTTGCGGATGTTGATCGCGAGCTCGTCGAGATGTGTCGGCGTGAACATCGGCGCCACGGTCTTGCGCTGCGCGGCATGGCGCGGCGGATCCATCGCGATGAAGCTCTCGCGGCGCAGGTCGGGGTCGACGTCGCGAATGGTGATGCCGCCGAGCGCGGACGCCGAGGAGAACACCGCGTGGTTGGTCTCGATCTCCATGATGTCGTCGTAGCGGGTGATCGACCAGTAGGGGCCGAACATCGACTCCTTGCAGTAGTGCACCGGATCCTCGCGACGCAGCCGGTCGAAATAGGGCCAGTGCGTGTCGGTACGGAACAACTCCGGATGACCGGGGTCGAATTCGGCGAGCGGCAACGATGCGGCGCGACTGGCGGCCGCGTCGTTGACGCGGTCGCCTGCTGCGGCGTGTCGCTGTGCCTCGGCCGTCGTGGTGGTCCCGTGCATGGACGTCTCCCTGATGGCCGGATTCTAGCTGTCCGGCGATGTCGGGCGCGATTACATCCTGCCCGGGAGCGCGGGGCAAGCGCGGAGTTTGGGCCGCCGGGCCGGTCTTGCGTCGCAACGCTGGTATTTGTCCGGACGTCGGGCGTGACAAGCGCCACGTCACGGAATATGGCTTTGAGCGATTGTTGCAAAGCAGAAGACTAGCAGGAGGCCGCCCCATGATCGCCAACGCGCAGCGCATGTTCAATTTCGATCTCGGCGAGACTGCGGACGCAATCCGCGAGACGGTGGCGAGCTTTTCGCAGGAGCAGATCGCGCCGCGCGCCGCCGAGATCGACCGCTCCAACCAGTTTCCGCGCGACCTCTGGCCCCGGATCGGCGAGCTCGGCCTGCACGGCATCACCGTCGAGGAGGAGTATGGCGGGGCGGGTCTCGGCTATCTCGAGCACTGCATCGCCATGGAGGAGATCTCGCGCGCCTCGGCCTCGGTCGGCCTGTCCTACGGCGCCCACTCCAATCTCTGCGTCAACCAGATCCGCCGCAACGGCAACGAGGCGCAGAAGCGCAAATATCTGCCGAAGCTGATCTCGGGCGAGCATGTCGGGTCGCTGGCGATGTCCGAGCCGCAGGCCGGCTCCGACGTGGTGTCGATGAAGACGCGCGCCGACAAAAAGGGTGATCGCTTCGTCCTCAACGGCAACAAGATGTGGATCACCAACGGTCCGATCGCGGAAACGCTGGTGGTCTACGCCAAGACCGATCCGCAGGGCGGCCCGCGCGGCATCACTGCCTTCATCATCGAGAAGGGGATGAAGGGCTTCTCGACCGCGCAGAAGCTCGACAAGCTCGGCATGCGCGGCTCGGACACCTGCGAGCTGGTGTTCGAGGATTGCGAGGTGCCGGAGGAGAACGTGTTGGGGCAGGTCGGCCGCGGCGTCAACGTGCTGATGAGTGGCCTCGACTACGAGCGCGCGGTGCTCGCCGCAGGTCCGCTCGGCATCATGCAGGCCTGCATGGACGCTGTGCTGCCTTACGTGCATGAGCGCAAGCAGTTCGGCCAGCCGATCGGCACCTTCCAGCTCGTGCAGGGCAAGGTCGCCGACATGTACACGACGATGAACGCCGCGCGCGCCTATGTCTATGCGGTGGCCAAGGCCTGCGATCGCGGCGAGACCACGCGCGAGGACGCGGCGGGCGCGATTCTGTTCGCCGCCGAAAAGGCGACGCAATGTGCGCTCGATGCGATCCAGCTGCTCGGCGGCAACGGCTACATCAACGACTATGCGACCGGGCGGCTGCTGCGCGACGCCAAGCTCTACGAGATCGGCGCCGGCACCAGCGAGATCCGGCGCATGCTGATCGGGCGGGAATTGTTCGACAAGACGTCTTGAGGTGCCGACCAAGCGGTTGGCGCATGCGGGACATGCGTTCGCCAACCGGCCGGATGCAGATATTTTAGTCATCCTCGTCGAGGCCGGTGTTTTTTTCCGGCCGACTTGCGTAGAAAATACGTCGAACCTCGGAGTCGTCCCGGCGACGAACAATCGAGGTATATTGTAGATCTTTTGCGTGTGTCGGAGGCCCTGAGCCGTGAACCAGATGAGTTACGTTCCGGAGCAGCTGCCGCCGCTTCCGCCTCTCACCGCCACCTTCTCAGGTGCGCGTGGCGAGTTCTTCCGGCTGGTCAGCCGCGGGGCGGCCATCGAACTGATCACACTGGGCTTCTACCGGTTCTGGCTCGCGACCGACATCCGCCGGCATCTCTGGGTCAACACGGCTGTCGACGGTGATGCCGCAGAATATACCGGGCGCGGCAAGGAGCTCCTGATCGGCTTCCTGTTCGCGATGGCGATCCTGGTCCCGATCTATCTCGCCTATTTCCTCATCGGCGTCGAGGCCGAGCGCTACCAGGGCTTCGCCAGCGTGCCGCTGGTGATCGCCTTCTACGCCTTCGGCCAGTTCGCCATCTTCCGCGCGCGCCGCTACCGGCTGACGCGCACGGTCTGGCGCGGCATCCGGTTCTGGATGACGGGTTCGGGCTGGGCCTATGCCGGGCGCGCCATGTTGTGGACCTTGTTGACGGTGGTCACGCTGGGGCTGGCCTGGCCGTGGCGCGCCGCCGCGCTCGAGCGCTACAAGATGCGACATTCGCACTATGGCGATCTCAGCGGCGACTTCGAGGGACGCGGCTGGGAGTTCTTCAAGCGCGCCTGGTATCTGTGGGTCATCGCGCCGTTTGCGCTGCTGCTGTTTCCGTTGTTTCCGTTCGTCTATGCGCAGTTCAAAGCGATCGAGTGGCGCTGGTGGCTGTCGGGCATTCGCTTCGGCGGCGTGCGTCTGGAATCGGACCTGCCCGGCAATGCGTTCTATGGTCTCTATTGGAAGGTGATCGGCTGGTGGTTTCTGCTGTCGATCGCCTCCAGCGCCTATTTCGGCGGTGTCGCCGCACTGATGCTCAGATTGCTGGGGCCGGGGAGTGACGGCCGGCCTCAGGCGCAGGCGCTGTCCGACAACGTGCCGATGCTGGTGCTGGTCGGATTGGGCTACATCGCCTGGATCCTGGCGCTCAACGTCGTGATGCGGCTCTATCTGGTGCGCGACATGTGGGCGACCGTGCTGCAGTCGGTTCAAGTGCATGGCATCGAGGCCATGGCCAATGTCGCCGCCAAGGGCGATCTGGCCAGCGCGCTCGGCGAAGGATTTGCCGATGGACTCGACGTCGCCGGATTCTGATCCCGGGCAGGTGGCCGCTGCTGCGCCGGCCGCCGCCACGCCGGTCGAGCCGGCCGCTCCGCTCGGCGGCCCTGCGGTCTATTTCGACGGCCTGTCCAACCGGCGGCAGACGGTCACGATCGGCTTCGCCAATCAGCTCGTGATGCGCAGCGCGGACAATTTCGTCTCCTGGCCCTATGCCGACATCCGCCGCGTCGACGGCCCGAGCGGCACGCTGCGCGTGAGCTGCCTGTCGGCGTCGCCGCTGGCACGGCTGGAGATCCGCGACGCGGCGTTGTCGGCCGAGCTGATCGCGCGCTGCAGCCATATCGACCAGAACAGGATGACCCGCGGCGCCATCGCGCGCATCGTCGGCTGGTCGCTGGCCGCCGTCGCCTCGATCGTCGCCGTCGTGCTGGTGGTGATTCCGTTCGCATCCGATCGGCTGACGCCCTTGGTGCCGCCGACCATGGAGCGGCATCTCGGCGAGGCCGCCGTGGTGCAGATCCAGACCGTGTTCGGCGACAAGCTTTGCAGCGAGGCGGCCGGGCAGGCCGCGTTCGCCAAGCTGGTCACGGCGCTGCGCCGCCCCGCCGGCCTCGACGACAGCATCGCGTCGCAGGTGCTGGACACGCCGATCCCCAACGCCTTCGCGCTGCCGGGCGGGCAATTCTTCCTGTTCAGGGGGCTGCTCGACAAGGCCAATGACCCCGACGAGGTCGCCGGCGTGCTGGCGCATGAGCTCGGCCACCTCAAGCACCGCGACAACCTGCGGCAGCTGATCCACAATGGCGGCAGCTCATTCCTGATCGGTCTGCTGTTCGGCGACGTCACCGGCGCGGGCGCGGCGATCTTCGCCTCGCGGGCCATGATCAATGCGTCCTATTCGCGCGAGGCGGAGGCGGCGGCGGACGGTTTCGCGATCGACGTGATGCACAAGCTCGGACGGCCGACGCGCCCGATGGGCGAATTGCTGTTTCGCATCACCGGCAAGGAGGATGGCAAGCGCCCGTCGCTGTGGGCCAGCCATCCGCTCAGCGAGGACCGTCTCGCCCGCATGCGCGCCGAGGACCGGCCGCCGAGCGGCCCGCCGCTGCTGAGTGCGGACGAGTGGCGGGCGTTGAAGGGAATTTGCAAGTAGCCGCCGGCGATCCGGCGCCTCACGCACGGCTCGTCGGGACGATCGACCCTCTCTCATCCGTCATTGCGAGCGCAGCGCGCAGCGAAGCAATCCAGATGTCCTCGGCGGCAAGATTCTGGATTGCTTCGCTGCGCTCGCAATGACGGGGTGAGAGCGGTGCGCGTCTGCTTCGACGCGGGTTGAGCGACGGCACTGCTGGTGAGATGGCAGCGCCGACACCTATTCCGCCAGATTGTTCGTCTTCTTCACCCAGGCCCGCACATCGGCCAGCACGTCCGGCAGCACCGCCTTGACCTCGGCGAGCGTCATGCCGGCCTTGACGCGCGGATCGTACAGCAGGTTGAGGATGTACTGGTCGTAGACGTCGAAATAGCCCATCGAGACGTTGTCGTTGAACATGGTCCAGGGCACGCTCGAAGTGTCGTTGATCGGCCCGAGCGACTGCAGGAGCTCCTCATAGGCGCAGTCGAGAAAGACGAAATCGCCGTTGTCGACGGTGAGGATGACGTCGGAATGCTCGATCTCGAACGCCTCGTTCTTGCGGAAGCCGGACAGGCATTGCGGATCCAGCGAGGTCTTGATCTCGCGCGCGCGCTCGCTGCCATAGGACTGGCTGATGGTGTGGTAGAGATCGCGGTCGCGTACCAGCTTGACGCGGACATTGGCGTCGCCGTCGGTGTCGGTCATCGCAATGTCGAGGTTGCGGATGCGCGCGGCGATGTCGCTGACGACCTTGGCGAGCTGCGCCTTGCGATCGGCGCGGCGGCCATCGGCGAACACCCGCACCGGTGCGCTGTACTTCCGGATGCGGTCGACCCGGCCCGCCAGGTGATACTCGGCGCCGAACGCGGTCTTGAAGAAGCCGTCGGTGATCTCGGCGTCGGTGAAGCTCTTCTTCTCGATGCGCTGGCGGGCGGCGATCGCCGGAATTTCGGTGGTCGACGCCGGCAGCGGGACCATCGCGGTCACAAGCGCAGCCAGCGCGGCCGCCACCGCGCTCCGCAGGGGGCGCCAGGAGCACGGATGCTCGTGGCGAGGATGCGCGCTGTGACATTGCCTCATCGTCGTGGTCGAGTGCGGCTCTAGTTCTTGACGATCACGGTCGTGCCAACCGAGACGCGGTCGTAGAGGTCGGCGACGTCGTCATTGGTCATGCGGAAGCAGCCCGACGATACCGCCTGGCCGATCGTCTCGGGCTCGTTCGAGCCGTGGATTCGGTACAGCGTTGAACCGAGATACATTGCGCGCGCGCCGAGCGGGTTCTCGATGCCGCCGGCCATGTGGCGCGGCAGGTCGGGCCGGCGCCGCAGCATCTGCGACGGCGGGGTCCAGGCCGGCCATTCCTTCTTGGCGGAGATGCGGTGCACGCCGCTCCAGCGGAACCCGTCACGGCCGACGCCGATGCCGTAGCGCAGCGCCTGGCCGCCCGGCAGGACCAGATAGAGCCGGCGCTCACTGGTGCTCACGACGATGGTGCCTGGCGCATACTGGCTCTGGAACATCACGGTCTGGCGCGGAATCGGGCTGACACCGCTCTGATAGAAGTTCGGCCCGCCGCCGAAGAGGTCCCTGGTGTCGAACATTTCCGCCCGCGCCATCCCGGCGCTTGCCACCGACGCGACCGCAGCAATTCCCAAAGCCAAACAGCGCTTCATTTCCGTCCCCTGGCAAACATCAAATTCCGTTCGCAGACAGGCCATAAACGGTTGCACTTCGCAACCCACGGCGGCGTGAGGCCGGTATGTGGCGACGGTCCGTGACCCAAATCCCACGGACAATCGCGCGCGTCCTGGACCAACATCCTGTTAGCCAAGCCCGCGCATGAGCACCGTGGCGATGGCAGCAATGCGGCCAGCCCCTTTGACGCCGCGGGCGAACAATGATTGATCTGCCCGGCATTGCAAATAGTGCGCGGAATCAGCAGGAGAACATGATGAACGGTGCGGAAAGCCTGGTACGGACCCTGGTCGCAGGGGGCGTTGACGTCTGCTTTACCAATCCGGGCACCTCCGAAATGCACTTCGTCGCCGCGCTCGACCGCGTCGAGGGCATGCGCTGCGTGCTCGGCCTGTTCGAGGGCGTGGTGACCGGCGCCGCAGATGGCTATTTCCGCATGAAGGGCACGCCGGCCTCGACGCTTCTCCATCTCGGTCCTGGCCTGGCCAACGGCCTCGCCAACCTGCACAACGCCAAGAAGGCGCGCTCGGGCATCGTCAACATCGTCGGCCAGCACGCGACCTACCACATCGGCTTCAATGCGCCGCTGACCTCGGACATCGAGGGCCTGGCGCGGCCGATGTCCGATTGGGTGCGGACCTCGCCGAGCGCCAAGGCCGTGGCTGCCGACGGCGCCGCCGCGATCGCCGCCGCCAAGAGCGCGCCGCCGCAGATCGCCACCCTGATCCTGCCCGCTGACACCGCCTGGAACGAGGTCGACGGCATTGCCCAGGTTCCGGGAGAGGCGCAGCGCCCGAGCTATTCGGCTGACGCGGTCGAGAAGGCCGCGAAGATCCTGCACGCCCACGGCCCCGAGACGCTGGTGCTGATGACAGCGGGCGCATTGACCGAGCAGGCTCTGACCTTCGCCCAGCAGATCGCCGGCAAGACCGGCTGCCGCGTGATGGGCCAGACCTATCACCCGCGCATGGCGCGCGGCGCCGGACGGTTCTCGATCGACCGCATCCCTTACGTGATCGAGCAGGCGCTGCCGATCCTGAAGAACTACAAGCATATCGTGCTGGTCGAGGCCAACGACCCCGTCGCCTTCTTCGCCTATCCGAACAAGCCGAGCATGCTCAAGGCCGAGGGCACCGAGGTGCACCGCATGACCGCCTGGGGCGAGAACTCGGCCGCCGCCCTCGAGGCGCTCGCCGGCCATCTCGGCGCCAAGGCCGCCGACGTTAAGCCGCAGCCGCTCGCCGAGCTGATCAAGCCCACCGGCGCGTTGAACCACACCACCATCGCCCAGGCGATCGCCTATGCGATCCCGGAGAACGCGATCATCGTCGACGAATCCATCACCACGGGCCGCGGCTTCTTCCCGCCGACGGCGGCCGCCAAGCCGCATGACTGGCTGCAGAACATGGGCGGCTCGATCGGCTTCTCGACCCCCGTCGCGACCGGCGCCGCGGTGGCCTGCCCGGACCGCAAGGTCATGTGCCTCGTGGGCGACGGCAGCGCGATGTACACGATCCAGTCGCTGTGGACCCAGGCGCGCGAGAACCTCAACGTCGTCACGGTGGTGTTCGCCAACAGGATCTACCAGATCCTGCGCGGCGAGTTCGACGGCGTCGGCGCCGGCGAGCCGGGCCAGCGCGCCCAGGACATGCTCAAGATCGACCGCCCGACGCTCGACTTCGTCGCCATGGCGAAGGGCATGGGCGTCCCCGGCCGCGCCGTCACCTCGGCTGACGAGTTCAATGCCGCGCTGGCCGAGGCCAATGCCGAATATGGCCCGCGCCTGATCGAAGTGCAGATGTAAATCCGCAACGCTGGCGGCCGCAAAACGGCCGCCGGCCGAGGGAAGGCGCATCGCCTCATTTATGGGGTTGGCGACTCACGCCGATCGCGTGTTGATGGTGAGGTGTCCTTCTCTCCTGTATCTGAGCGGCATGCACAGTGAATTGAACCGGCTGATCTCTGCGCTGCAGGAGTTCTATGCGCGCGAGCGCTTCATCCTCGACCGTGATCTCGGCGAGCGCGCCTTGACGCATCGGCTGGCGGTGCATCTCGAACGCAACTTCCTGGGGTGGGATGTCGATTGCGATTACAATCGGCTCGGCGACCGCGCCATGCTGCTGCCGCGTGGCACCATCGTCTCGACCGACGATGAGCTGGGCAAATCGGTCTACCCGGACATCGTCGTGCACAAGCGTGCCGTGCCCGACAATCTGCTGGCGATCGAGGTCCGCAAGGCCGGCAACCACCAGCCGCTGGCGCATGACCGCCACAAGCTGATGGCGCTGACCGATCCGCATCTGTGGTTCGCCTATTGGATCGGCGTGCTGGTGATTCTCGACCGCCGCAGCGTGATCACGCCGGAGGTCTATGTCGGCGCCCGGATCGATCCGGGACTGTCGGCCTGGTTCGCGGGGCGATTGCAGCAGATGGGACTCGCCGCCGGCTGAGACATCTCGCAGAAGAGGTGCGCGATCGCGGTCGACGCGAATGAACAAGGGCCGCCCCTGAGAGGAGCGGCCCGATCTCGTCGCGCATGTGGAGCCTGCGGACAGGCGCGCCCACGCCCTACTTCGACATGGCGTCGCCGGACGACTTCTTCGCCGACTTCTTCTTCGTCTTGCTCATCTTCATGTCGTCGCCCCCGCCCATGGCGTCGCCGCTCTTCGCCGACTGGCCGGTGGTCGTCATCGGCTTCTCGGTGGACTGGGCAAGAGCGGCCGACGAGACGAACGCGAGGGCGGCGGTGGCGATGATCAGTTTACGCATGCGGAAAACCTCCGTGGGTTGGAAACGCCCCGGACCATAGGCGGATTCGAGTCGCGGCGTTCTGACGCAGGAATCAGGAAAACGTGAGAGCGCCGCCCCGCAAAAGCCGCCTTGCGCCGGCCCCGCGGAGGTAGCAGGTGCATTCTGTGACTGATGTGCTGGGTGCAGGGCGCCCATGCGGGGACGAGCGAGGTCAAAATGGCCGGGTGCGGCGATCCAAATGCCTCGATGCACATTCGATGCGTAGCCGCGGCCGTTGCTGCGACGTCGGCCTCTGGTCCAAATGGAATAGCTTCGGGCTTCATGGGGAAGAACGGAAAGTCGAACAACCTGAGCGCGGTCCGCTCTTCCGAGGAGATCGAGACGCTCGCGCGCGATGCAGTCGCCGACGCTCGGGCGGAGCGTCGCGAGCAGGCGTTGCAGAAGCTCGCGCCGTTGCGGAAGGCGTAGACCTGTCAGCGCGAAGCGGCCATGGCGCCGCTGTGGATGGTCGATCATATCTGCCTGCCGCCGGACGTCGCGGCCGGGATTCTCATGGAGATCGCGCGATCTCACGACGAGGACGCCGACATTCTCGCCAGGGAAGCAGCTCGGACTACCGGTCGACATCGGCCGCTTCGGCCTGCCGGAATGTGAACTCGGCCAATGCAAGGTCAAGCTCGCCGAGCGTCCGCTGGCGGTGCCCCGATCGTCATCATGCGATGGCGGTATGGGCCCCAGATGGACGGTAGTAAACACGGAACGGCCGCGCAAATTCAGAGGTCAATGGTGGGCGCACAAGGGATCGAACCTTGGACCTCTCCCGTGTGAAGGTATCTTGCTGCTATTATCAACTTATTGATAGGGATCACTTTTTTGCCATTTCGAGCAGGCGGTGGGCGGATTTTGGGCCAGCATTTCCCTGCGTCACGACAAAGGTCGCGACGTGGTAGAATCAGGAGGTGAGTTGCCAAGGTTGTGATTTTTTACGGCGAGGTGCTGCTGCAATGACCGGTTGGGGGGAATTTTCATTGTGGCTCCCGCAGGTGGCGACGTGGGTCCTGCAAACAACACTCGCTGCTCTTCTCGCAGCGGCGTCGTTTATCACGCTATTGCCTACAAAGTTTGGGGAAAGGTATCTCGGCTTCCATTTTGACCGGAAACTTGCCGAATTGAAGGACGGCCATGCCCAGGAGATCGAGAAACTTAGGGAGCAGCTCGCACACCTTGGCGATCGCGGAAAACGATCGAATGAAATGGAATTCGCGGCGATTAAGCTGGTTTGGGAGGGGTTCGTCGAAGCATATCTAGCGACGACCACCTGCGCTCTTGGGCATGTCGAGCCTCCCGACTTCGCGAGGATGTCCGAAGCCGAGACAGAAGCATTCATTTCTGAGAGCGATTTCCCCGACCGCGAAAAAGACCGACTTCGCAGAGCGATCGATAAGCATACGGAATACGTTGCTATCGTAAACTGGCGACAAATAACGCGCGCGGGCCGCGAACAGCACCAAGCGAGATTGTTGCTCCGCAAGCAACGAATTTTTATGCCGAAAGAGTTGAGCGACCAGTTTATGGAAGCTATCAATAAGCTCGGGGCGGTATTCGTACAGCGGAAGATGGGTTCGCAGCGCCTTGGATCAACTGATGGTTTCGGTGGTCCGATCCCAGAATTTCTAAATAGCCACGACGAAATGTTTGAGCGGCTCGCGATGCTATCGAACAGTCGGCTGTTTCGCGATGAAATCCTGCCAAACTTGCAGTTTCAGAGAGGAAAAGGTCGCAAGTGAAACTATGTTAAGCGGGCCTTTCGAAGCAGCCAAAAGCGATCAGGACGGTTCCAAATCTCCTGCGCTTGCTCGACACCGCCGCCCTCTGCCTAGCTTTTGTGTAGAGCGTAAACATAGACACCGATCACTAAGACAAAGATGATCGGCGCTGCAATACCGGCTTCCCTAAGCGATATCCCCCATGTCCAAAAGGGAAGCGCAGCAAAGCCGCCGGCTATTATCGACGCTAGGACCGCGTGGGTCCATGCTGGGATTTTCTTTTCAGGCAGCATGCCGAGGGTTCTCCGGTCAGTGCCCGCGCGGTCGCGTCAGGCGGGGCTTTCATCGCTAGGGCGCCTCCTCGCGGCCGGCTTCATAGGCTTCGCGGAGCGCGCCGGCGATGCTGGCGGCGAGCGCGCCGCATGCCTCGGGCGAGAGCAGCGGCAAGCCTTGCGCCTGTTTCCAAGCTTCGACGATCGCCGCCGCCTGGTCGGTCGTCGTGCCGGTGGTGTCATCTTCGAACAACCCGGCCGCGATCGCCTCGTCAACGGCGCCGGGCGTCTTGGTTGGGCGCTTATCATCCGTCGAGGGGCTGACCGTGCGGGCGAAGGCTTGCGCCGCTGATCGCGCCGCTTTCGGGTCCGGCCGGCCGGTGATTGACCGCCGCCCCGCGTCGGCATCGAAATAGAAATATCGGCTGATCCGCACCTCGAAACTCTCATCGTGCGGAATCAGCCGCACCGTCGTTTGCTCCGTCGTCGTCTTCATGATGCCGTCCATTCTCGATTGATGACGCCGAACGACCGGCCTTCGCGCAGGCAGCGGCGATCGCGCTTATTCACGATGCCTTGCGCTTCTTCGCGCGCGGGCGCGGTGCGTCGTAAACCATTAACGAGGGCAATTAATCACGCCTGGAGCCGGCTGTCGCGCTACCGTAGCGATCGTGCTCGATTTGGCGCTTGTCTACTCGCCGTTTTTGACTCGCCTCCATTCCGTCTTGAGGATGGTTTGAGCCGTTGTAACTGCTTTTTCCATCAGCTCGTCGAAATCAGCTTCTTCGCCTCGACTGGCAGCTTGATTTAGCCTCGTCAGAAGATCAACGAGTGACTGACTGTCGCTTTCTAAAGGGTTTAGTCTGAGCCTGACCTTGTTCGTCAGCAAACGGATACGCGAACGCTTTTCTGCTTCATATCGTGCGCCTTCTTCTCCGGTCGATGTTCCGGGGCGTTGCAAAAGACGCCAAGTCAGCAACTCGAAAAGCTCGGCAAGCTCATCACGCAACTTGTCAATCCATGCCTGTCTGTTCACTGAGACTACGTTCGCACGGATTTGCAGTTTGGCAGTGCGATTCGCCATTGCAGGAGCGATGATCACGGCCGCGAGGGCCGTTAAGATCGCGGCAATAGCAGTAAGAGCAGGCATCTCTGTCATGACCATCACTTCCGCCTTTTTGCGCTCGGGCGCGGCGCATCTTCCTCGCTCGGCCCGTCCGGAACCAAACTATCGAGCGTCACTCTTAGCGCGTCCGCCAGCTTGCGCAGCGTTTGAACGTCGCCGCTTTTGCGCCCGACCTCGATCTCGGACAGATAGCCTTGCGTGATGCCCGCGCGTTTGGCGAGGTCATCTTGACTCAAGCCGCGCTTCTTACGGAAGAATGCGAGCGGCGTTTTCGCTGCAAGGAACGCGTCAACCTCGGCGCTCGAAAAGGTCTCTTCCTCGCCGCTCTCAACGCGGGCGATTGAGCGGCGTAGGGTTTCCGCGTCGGCGGCGTCTTCATTGGCTGCGGCGACCAGTTGATCGTATTCCTTGCGGGACAGGATCACGATGTCATCGCCTTGCGGGGTTTTGGTCATCACGGGCATGTCGGTTTGTCCTTAGTCGTAAATCCCGCCGCGCGGGCCGATGTCGTGAATGGTGATGGTGTCGGCAGTCTCAGTAAACAGGATGCGAAAGTCTTGAACGCGCAACCGCAAACGATCGCTTCCGATGAGCGCTTTGACGTTGCGGGCCTGCGCCGCCGGGTTGGCGGCATACTGCTCGATCTTAGCCCGGATCAGCCTAGCCCGGTTGGCGTGGCGCTTAAGGGCGACCATTGCGGTGAGGGTGTAAGCGATCGTCTTCATGACGAAAATATAGCTTATAGCGATATTTCAGTCAATTGCTATGAGCGATATTTTTCGTCCTTTGGCCGGCGCGTTTAACCGGCCTTCTTTGGGCTCGCTTGAACCGCAAGCACCATGCCAGCTTAAATCGAAATCGCGCCGACGAGCCCCACCTCAATCCACATGATCCGCTGCTTTGATTTCCATCGCGGCGAGTATTTGCAAGATGCGCTGATAACGATCCCAATTGGCAGGGGATTTATCTGGCACGGTTCCGTCGTTGTAGAGGTAAAGTTTAGTGCTACCATCTTCAAATTCGCGGACCGTCAACCCCATGCGTTCCGCGCGGGTGTTGGTAAGGCCTTTGATCCGAATCCTGCTTGGTTGAGATTCGTATTCGACCCATTGATCTGACATGATGCCTATCGGCTTATAGTAGCGATTGAGCGGCAAGAACTCGTCCGGCGCCAGCTTAGCGAGTGCATAAGGAAGGAAGGTTTGTCGGAACGTTGATCTATGTCTCATGTTGCATTCCTCTTTGCCAGCTTGACTGCCGATATCTTCCGCGCTTTCGCCTTGCTGCTACCAATTGATGGCATCTTGTTTATAGACGGCGCGGCGTGCTCGACGTTCACATGCGCGTAGCGCAGCACCATGGACAGACTCGACCAACCGCCGAGATGCATGAGCATGTTGAGATCGCGGTTTTCCTGATAGTGCCAGGTCGCCCAGGTGTGGCGGCAATCATGCGGGTGAAAGTCCGAAATCTTGGCGCGGTCGCACGCCGCCTTGAAACCTTTCTTGATGCGATCGCCGGCCGAAACGTCGCGATCGTCGTCGGGATCGAGAGGCCGATAGGGCTCGCCGAGCAGTTGGATTTTCTCGCGGCCGTTGCTGCCCTCTGGCACGATCCAGCGGCCGGGTTTGCGAAACACGCAACCGTGGCGGTGAGACAGATTGGCGAGAATGGCGACGAGATCCGGGTGCAGCGGCACGCCGCGATCGCGGCCGTTCTTTGTGTCGAGGAACTGCACTTGGCCGCGCTGCAAATCGACGTTACGCCAATCCAGCCAAAGCGCCTCACCAATGCGGGCGCCGGTGTAGAACAGGAAGGCGACGAGCGGCTTTAGGTGATCGGCGCATGCCTCGATGAGCGAGTGCGCCTCGCCGTGCGTAATCCAGCGTACGCGGCCCTTTGGCAGTTTGGGGCGCTTGAATTTGACGGGGGAACAAAGGCCGTGCTCGGCCGCCTTGTTCATGACAGCGGCGAGCGGCGTGTAAAGCTGGCGATTAAGTGTTGACGGAGCGAGGCCGGGGTAAATCTTCCTGGCGGCATCGTCGGCGCTCGCCTGATCTATCTTTGCAAGCGGTGTGGCGCCGTAATGGTCGATGAGCGGTTGAAGAAAGCGCCGCTCGCCGCCGTTCTCTAAGTAGGCTGCGACTCCGGCGAGGAACGTTCCCCCCGCTTTGATGCCATAGACACTACCTTGCAGGATTTCCCATTCCCGCTTCGCTTTGATTTCCTCGGCTGCTTTCCGGTCATCAGTGCCCGTACTCTCGCGAACTCGGACGCCTCGGAGCGTCCCGCGTAGATACCAGACTGGCGAGTCTGTTCGCCTTTCGAGTTTGAGGGGCATGCCATTGCCTCGTAAAGTTGTGCAATGTCTTGATCTGTAAACAGTTTTGCGCGTCCAATCACGCGGTAAAATGGCTTATCGGCTATAAACTCCGCGAAAACCCGCTTTGTCACGCGGAAGATCCCGGCGGCCTCGTCCATGGTGTAGAGCTTGACTGGCATGGATTCTGTGTTTTTGCCCAGTGATGATTGCTAGCGAGCCGCGGCACCGCGCAGCGTTGTGTCAGGTGACTTCCTCAAACGGGCATCGCCGGCGCAGTGCTGGCAGTCGCCCGGCGTGTTGGCTTGCAATGCCGTCTTGCGGCCGTAACCGCCGAGTCGTGGCTCGGCGGTTGGGCAATGGTGGTGACCGATGCAGTTAAGCGGCGACGGTTGAAAGCCGCGTCGCTGTCTCGCGGGCGTCGGCGACGTGGCGTTCGATCTGCTCGCGGGTCCAACCCGCTAAGGTGAGATCGTCGGCAGTGACGCCGCCGGTGCGCGTATTGATGACGCGCAAATCGTCGGCCATCTGTTCGACTGCGGCCGTGCCCTTGAGCGCCGGGCGCGGCATCGTGATCGCGGGCGCGACACCGGTCGTGATTAGGCGATTGTGTTGAGACAAGAGGCTGCTCCTTTGCTGGGTTGAAAAACGCCGTCAGGGCGTGGCAACATCCTCCGTGCAGAGGATGAAACGTGATGATTCAAAGGATATTGGCGGCCGTGCTTGCGTGCGTGCCGCTGTGTGCGGTTGCAACGGAGCAACTCATCGGCAATTGGCGTGTGAGCGTCGAAGTCGATCGATTCGGAAAAACCGTTGCCGGATTTCCGCCGCCAACTGATGTCTTTGTCACCACGGAGCAGGGCGGCCATACGCTGGCTGTCCGCTGCATCCATAACAAGCTGACAATCGCGCTCGTTGATGCCGTGCCGGATCGCTACAGCAGAGGGGAAGAAGTGCGTTATTTCTTTCGCGCGGATAGCGGCGACATCGTGCGCGGGTTCGCGAACGCGATCGAGGGCAACACAATCGAAATGGTCGCCAAAGACGGCATGGTTGTCGATATGACCAAAGCGAAAGAGGCCGCGTTCCGCATCATCCGTGGCAACGTTGAATTTGACCGCGTCTTCGCACTCAAGGGAGCGAAGAAGGCTTTTGCGGCTTTGGATGGTGGGTGTGTTCTCGAATGACATCGCAGGTAACTGACTGACGCTCGCAAACGTCTGCGCCGCGCAGCGGATTATGCACACAATGTATAATTTGCCAACGGTAAAAATACACGATGTGTATATTGACAGAAGCGATGATTGCCGCAATCCGAATCGGTCTGGACAAATTATACGATCGGCGAGTTCGCGTCAGAGATCGTCAACTTGGACCCGGCGAACGCGTCCAAGGACGCTAAAATAGCTGTGGTCGGGGTAAATCGTTTCGTGCTCGGGGTTGTATGAATACGGTTCAAGCCGCGTCGGATTTGCTCGGAAGCGCTTGAATGTGGTCTCGTGATCGGCAAGGAAAATAAAAAACTTCCGATCAATAGGCTCGCGCTCGGCGCGGTTGACTATAACGATAGAGCCGTCCGGCGCGATCTTGTTCATGGAGTCGCCCTTGACCCGAAGAGCAAAGAAATCGCCTGGGCCAAGGCCTGAAACGCCGATGCGCTCTACGTCGTCTCGTAAGGCTGCGTCGACGGATTGAGCCTGTAAGAGCTTGCCTGCCGACACCCACGAGAGCAACGGGACGCCGATTTGCCGGCCGTAAAGGAACTCGGCCTCCGTCTCTCCGGCAAGCTGGGCAAGCTTCTTCAAGCTTTCGCCCTTCGGTTTTACGATTCCCTTTTCCCAACGCGAAACACTTGCCTGAGTCGCCCCAATCAGGTGGGCGAGCGCTTCGCCCGTCAGCTCTTTTCGGGCGCGCAACGCACGGATTTTTTGAGCAAGGGAAGTATCTGACATCCCTCGATAATACGCTTTCCGTATAGGCGCATCTAACCGGGAAGTGCATAGGGTCCCTTGTCGATTATACGGTAACTGTATATTCGCGATCGGCATCGGCAGTTCGGTTGATTCGTATCGCTGCGGTTTGAGGGTGATGGCGTCTCGGCAAGCGTAGAGCGGCGACCACCTTAGACTGAGCTCGGTTCCAAGTCGAATGGGTTTTGGCACCTCGGAGCGGCGAACCCGCCGTTTCGGGGAACGGGGGAACTATGTCTCGCATCCAACCCGTCATCCACGACGGGCAAGACCACGCAATGCCGTGCGATCGCGCGGCACGCGGCGGATCGCGGCTTTTCTGCAGCAGGTCTCGCCGTGGCGTCGGCTGATCTTGGACTCGTTTTTGTGGCCGTCGGCGCGACGCTTGTCGTCGTGATCGGGGGATTGTGGGCGTGCGATGTGCTGGCGCGCCGGCGGCCTTGGGCGGACGCGTCCGACTATGTTGAGCTACCGCGCAACTACATGCTGCGGGCATCAAAGCCAGCAGTGCTTCCTTGCAACTGTGCGGCGCGCTCGGCCGCATGTGTTTGTGTTGTTGACGGCGTGCGCAATCCGCGCGGGGCCGGGCGTGCCCGCGCGGCGCGGAATCGCATGCCGCGCGGCTGCCCGTCCTGCTGCCATGAGCGCGATTGCTCAACCCTCGATGTCTGCCGCGCCGCTATGCGGCTCTATCCATCATCATCAAAGGGGCAGGGCCAATCCCTATGCGAGAGGCGAAAAAAGTCAAACTACGGCACGCTTACCTCGGGCCGCAATCGCGAGCGCAGATCGCCCGCGCGAATGCGGTCAGCGAAAGCACATTGCAGCGGCTTTGGGCCAAGGGCAAAGCCGCCGGGATTCTGCCGGACGTTCGTCCGCATTTTGCGGAGCAAACCACGTTGCCGGTGCCGCTGGCAGGGTTTGTTGGCGACGATCTCGACAATGAGCTTGACGACGAGTCTCTGACCTCGCTCGTCAAAGCGCAGAGCGCGCGCCTCCTCAACGCTCTGCACACGCACCACGCTGATGCCAGTCAATCGACGGCACATTGCGTGCCGGCGGCGTGGCTGCGCTTCGATCGCAAGGGCGCGCCGACGCCGACCCATGCAATGCTTATGGCCATGTGCCTCGCCCATGACGCGAAAGATAGTGTCGAGGCGCTAGCATGATGTGGCCGGCTGACGACTACCTGCGCGCGCTCGACGACGCGCTCGCCGCTGCTCGCGCCCAGGACGGCGCGGCGTTCATGCGTGCCCAGGTTAGGGCGCGTGAGGCTTCGCGCGAAATGCGCGAGGCGCACGATCAAGAGACACTTCGAAGGAACGCGGAATGAGTGGACTGAACAGGGCGATCATCCTCGGCAATGTCGGCGGTGATCCTGACATCAGGCGAACGCAGGACGGCAAGCCGATCGCGAGCTTTTCGATCGCCACGTCGGAGCAGTGGCGCGACAAGGATACGGGCGAGCGCAAAGAGCGCACGCAATGGCACCGCATCGTGTGTTTCAGCGAGGGCCTTTGCAAGGTCATCGAGCAATACGTCAAAAAGGGCTCGCGCGTTCTCGTCGAGGGGCAGATCGAAACCCGCAAGTGGACGGCGCAGGACGGCACCGATCGATACACGACGGAAATCGTTCTGCGCGGCTTCAATGCGTCGCTGTCGCTCGAAGGCGGCGGCCAACGCAACGGGCCGCCGGCGAACGACGACGCCGATCGAGCGGGCGCGCGATTGGTCCCGCCGCGCAATTCCGGCTCAATCAGCAGTGGCCGCTCGTCCGACATGGACGATGACATTCCGTTCTAAGGGCCGCGGCGATGCGTTTCCGCAACCGAGGCGCCGGCCTCGACAACAAGCTCAAGCGGTTCGACTCCGAAATGGATGCTCTCGCCGCGCTGCTCGACGGCCGCCGTCGTGAGGAACCAACCAAGCGCGAGTTGCGCGAGCAGATCGCCCAGGCGGTGCGCAACACCGCAGCGCTGCCAATCAACGGGGGCAACTGATGCAATCCTTTCTCGACAACAAGGTGACGCTGTACGGCGGCGATAACCGCGAGGTGTTGCGCGGCCTTGCCGACAACTCGATCGATAGCATCGTGACCGATCCGCCCTATGCGCTGGTCTCGATCGTCGAGCGGTTCGGCAGGGAAGGCGCGGCGCCGGCAAAGGGCGAAATGTATTCCGGCGCGTTCGCCGGCTTCATGGGCAAGCAATGGGACACGGGCGAGGTTGCCTTTGATCCTGAATTCTGGCGCGAGTGCCTGCGCGTGTTGAAGCCCGGCGGCCATATGATCGCGTTCTCGGGCACGCGCACATATCACCGCCTGGCGGTCGCGATCGAGGACGCCGGTTTCGAGGTGCGCGATCAACTCGCGTGGCTGTACGGCTCGGGCTTTCCAAAGTCGATCGACGCCGCGTTCGCGATCGAGAAAACGCTTTGCCGGCGCGAGGGCGAGGGCGAGGACGCGCGGTGGGTTTACAAGAGCGATGGCGCCGAGCTCGTGCGCGGCGAATGGCGGCACCCGGCGGCGGCTGAATGGGAGGGGTGGCAGACCGCGCTCAAGCCGGCTTGGGAGCCGATTTGCCTCGCGCGCAAGACGATCGGCAAATCGACCATCGTCGCCAATCTGCTCAAGTGGTGCGCCGGCGCGCTCAACATTGACGGGTGTCGCGTGCCGACTAGCGAGACGATCACAGCGACGCGCAATGTTGCCTTGGGCTCGTCGAGCAGCGGTATTTATGGCGCGGCCAATGCGCCCGGTGTCTACGAGCAGAAGGAAGGCGGGCGCTACCCGGCCAACATCGTGCATGATGGATCGCCCGAGATCCTCGCCATGTTTCCGCAGAGCAAGAGCTCTGGCGGGCAGGACACCAACGGCAACGCCGAGGCGCTGCGCATGGGCCGCACGTCGGGGCAGGGCGCCAACTCCGGCGGCCTGGGCGATGTCGGCTCGGCCGGCCGGTTCTTCTACAGCGGCAAGGCCGACGCGCACGATCGCATCGGCTCGAAGCATCCGACGGTAAAGCCCGTTGATCTCATGCAATGGTGCGTGCGCCTCGTGACGCCGAAGGGCGGCGTCACGCTCGATCCGTTCGCCGGCACGGGTACAACCGGCGAGGCCGCATTCCGCGAGGGATGTCGCGCCGTGCTGATCGAGCGCGAGCCTGAGTATCAGCAAGATATTGCGCGCCGCATGGCGCTGGCGCTCGCCGGCCCTGATGAGCGCAAACGTGAGTCCATCAAGGCAAAGGAAGGCGAGAAGCCTTTCGAGGCCGGTTCGCTGTTTGCAGGGCTGTGATGATCGCCCGAGCGCTGCCTGTCGTGATTGCCATCGGCCTCGTCACCGGCGGCGTCGCCGCTCTCGCTGTGATGATCCCGCACATCAAGCTCGCGATCGTCGCTTTCAATCATGCCTTTGGGGGAGGTTACTAACTATGAGGACTATCTATCTCGCCGGCCCTATGCGCGGCTTGCCTAACTTCAACAAGCCCGCGTTCATGGAGGCCGCCGAGGCGCTGCGCGCCAAGGGGTACCGGGTTTTCAACCCCGTCGAGGAGACGATCAGAATTTATGGCGAGGGCGTCTATGAGAACAACCCGGCCGGCAACGAAGGCTTGACGGCGATCGATCCGCGCAAGGTGTTTTTCAACGATGTGGCGTTCATCTGCCTGTACGCCGATGCGGTTGTGTATCTGCCCGGCTCGCAGCACTCAAAGGGCGCCTTTGCTGAAAAGGCGATCGCCGCTGCGCTCGGCATTCCCGTGCTCGCCATGTCCGACATCGACGTGATCTAGGCGGTGCATCGCATGAGCAACCGGGGGCAAGCCTTCGTCGTCGAGGTTAAGCCGTCGCGCAAGCCGCGCGCGGACTACCAATCAAAGCCGGGCGACGCGCGTCGCTCGGGTCGCGCCGGCGGCGATGCCGGCTCGGCGCCGGTGCGGCTGCAATTCCACGATCGCGCCCAGGCGCTCGAGGTGCGGCTCGGCGTCGTCGTTGTCGGCGCCGTGACGCATGACGCGGCGAACGGCTGGTTTTGGGCCGTCTATCTTCCGGGCATGCCGAACATGCCGAAACCCGCGCGCGATGTCGAGGCCGCGCGTGGCGCGATCTCGCACAAGGTTCGCGAGTGGTGCGAGGCTGCGAACCTGATCTCGGCGCGGGGGCGTTGATGCGGTTCGCCATGAGCGAAAACCCCGCACCCCGCGCGGAAGGGGCACCCCAAGAAAAGCCGGTGACATGGGCCGAAATGCTCGGCGCCCTGGCGGCTGAATCCGAGCGCGCGGATATCTCGCGGGCGCGGCTGGTTGCCGATCTCGCCGGCGAGCAGTTGACGCCGATAGAGCGCGCGACGCTGCGCTCGGCGATCGCGAGCCAAGCGCGGCGCGTCGAGGTGTTTAGCGCGGTATGGCGGGCGATCTGGGCACTTCGCAGCGACGACAAGCTCTTGCGGCGGCTGCGCGAGATCAGTGCCGCAGAGCGTGGCGGCGATCTCGATGCCGATCAAACCCGGTACGACTAATCATGATTTCAGATGATGCACTCGACGCGCTGAAAGCGCGCAACCCCGTGCCCGCTGTGGCCGGGCAATGGGTGAAGCTTCGCAAGGGTAGCAGCAAATACAAGCGCCACGGCTTCACCGGGCCGTGTCCGATCTGCTCGCGAAGCCTGCAATCGGCCTCGGCCGGCCGCTTCGAATGTAACGACGATGAGTGGATTTGCGCGGTTTGCCATGACAAGGGCGACGTTATCAAGCTCGTGCAGAAGCGCGAGGGGATTGGCTTTCGCGATGCGATCGAGCGCCTCGGCGGCGCCCGTGAGGAGAAGCCGACGCCGGCGCTCGCGCACCGCGCCGGCCTGCGGGCGCACGGCGCCGGCGAGCCGCTCGGCGACGTGCCGCCGCCCTACGGCGCCGATCCTGATTTGCGTCATGCATGGGTGAAGGGCTGGACAACCGGCGCCGAGCGCGATCGCGTCGCGGCGCAGATGCGCGAGCGCGAGCTCGGCTATCTGCGCGCGTTCTGGAAAGCCGGCGAGCGCTGGCCGGGAACGCCCGTTGAGGATTATCTCGCCTGCCGTGGCGTGGTGTTGCCGGCAAATGCGCGGCTCAAATATCACCCGGCGATGCCGTTGTTTGCCGATGGCAGGACGCGCGAGCCGCTGCTCGTGCATCGCGGCCCGGCGATGCTCGCGGCGTTTCGCGCCGGCGACGACAAGGGCACGTTTCGCGGCCTGCATATCACTTGGATTGATACGGCTGCGGAGAAATGCAAGGCGATCGTACGGCACCCGCACACGGGCGAGGTGCTGCCGTCCAAGAAAATGCGCGGCTCGAAATCGGGTTGTTACCTCGATCTCGGCGGGGCGCCGGATCCTCGCCGCATCATTGCCGGCGAGGGCATCGAGACGGTTGCGGCCGTCTATACGGCTTACATGCGTTGCGGCCTCGACATGTCGGCGACGGCGCTGCGCGCTGCCGGCGATCTCGGCAACCTCGCCGGCCGATCGCTGCAGCCGATCGCGCACCCGTACGCGAAAACCGAGAACGGCCGCGCCCAGCGCGTGCCCGGTCCCGAGCCTGATCTCGCATCGCCGGCGATGCCGGTGCCTGATTCCGTCGTCGAGCTCGTGCTCCTCGGCGACGGCGACTCCGATCCGTTCCTCACACGCAACGCGCTTGAGCGCGCTTCATACCGCCACGCGCGGCCCGGCCGGCTGATCCGCCGCCGCTTCGCGCCTGATGGGCTCGACTTCAACGACGTAATGCAAGGCAAAGACTGATGATGGACCACGACGACGACGTGCCGCCCCATGAGCGCATTGTGCGCCTGATCGAGGGCGACGACGACACCGACATTTCAGGCTTTGCCGCCTACGCCCCGCACCCCGCCGGTGGGGGCTTCCCCGAGGGGCAGGGTGAGGATGATGTCGAGCCGGCGGACAATGAGCGGCCCGCCGACGCCGCCGAGATCAGCCGCGACGTGTTGATCGCCTGCGCGGCCGAACCGCAAAACGACACGGGCAACGGGCAACGGCTGATCCACCATTTCGGCGCCGATCTCCTGCACGTGCGCAATGTAGGTTGGCACGCCTGGGCGGGCACGCATTGGGAGCGCGAAGGCGGCAACGAGCTCGCGACGCGGCTCGCGCACAAGACGGCGGCGCGGATCGTGCTTGAGGCCGATGTGATGTCGGCGACGCCGAATGAGCAAGCGGCGATCGATGCGGCAAACCAGGCGCGCGACCAACTCGCCGCGATCGAGCGCGAAAAGGGCGCCGACGCGCGCAAAGATCAGCGTTGGCAGATGTTGACGCGGCTCGTCGAGCGTGGCGCCGAGGCGCGCGGGGCGCTGCAGGCGCGCCAGATCGCGCGGCGCAAATACTCGGTTTCGAGCGGTAACGCCGGCAAGATTCGCGGGATGCTCGATCAGGCTTTGCCCTATCGCACCGTCACGGTTGACGAGCTCGACGCCGACGGGCTTGCGTTCAACGTGCTCAACGGCACGATTCGCTTTGTCTGCACCGAGGAGCCTGATCCCGACGCGCACGATCATGAGCACAAGACGGTGAAGCGCTGGCGCGTCGAGCTTACGCCGCACGAGCGCACCGATCACATTACCAAGGTTGCGCCCGTCGAGTATGTCGAGGGCGCGCGGTGCCCGCACTTCCTGGCGGCGGTCAATCGGTTTTTGCCGATCGAGCCGGTTCGCAACTTCGTGCAGCGTTACCACGGCTATGCCTTGACCGGCCTCACCGGCGAGCAATGCTTTGTGTTCTCCTATGGCACGGGCGCGAACTGGAAATCGACATTCGTCGAGATCGTCGCGCGCATCATGGGGCCATACTGCGCAACGATCGCGTTTGAATCGCTGTCGGGCGATCAGCAGCGATCAGGATCGCAGGCGACGCCTGATCTCGCCCGCCTGCCCGGTGCTCGCCTTGTGCGTGCCTCGGAGCCCGAGCGCGGCGTGCAGTTCAAGGAGGCGCTGATCAAGTCGCTCACGGGCGGCGAGCCGATGTTAGTTCGATCGCTCAACAAAGAGTTTTTCGAGTTTCGGCCGGCCTTTAAGATGGTACTATCAGGTAATCACAAGCCTGAGGTGAGCGGCGTCGATCATGGCATTTGGCGGCGTATCAAGTTCGTGCCGTGGCCGGTGACGATCGCAGATCACGAGCGGCGGCCGATGGATGAGGTGATGGGCGAGATTTGGCCCGAGCGATCCGGCATCTTGAATTGGCTGCTCGCCGGCGCGCTCGACTATCTCAACAGCGGCTTGCGTACGCCGGCCGAGGTGAATGACGCGACGGCGGAATATCGCGATGAGCAGGACCCTATCGGGATGTTTTGCGGGATGTGCATCGACAGTGTGCCCGCAAAGCCTGACGGCGAGCCGGCGTCGTTTGTTTCCGCGCGTGAGATGTACGACGCCTTTGCGGCCTGGGCGAGCGCCAACGCGGTTCGGCCCTGGAAGGAAAAGGCGTTCGGCGTGGTGATGGGGCAGAAGGGTTTCACCAAGAAACGCAATGAGGCCGGGCAGCGCTATTTGCACGTGCGGCTCAAGAATGTGCCCGCCGCGCAACGCCGGAACAACGGCGATCCGCCGCCGCACCCCGGCGATGACGACGTTGCTCCGATCTAAGCATGTAGGGATGTAGGGTCGCTGTAGGGTCGGCGGCAACCCTACATCCACGAAAAGCGAAGTGTTCTCAACGGGCTGGGCGGCGCGCTGTAGGGATGTAGGGTTTCGGGCAAATTTCCATCTCCAATCCTCTTTGGGGTGCGGGGCGAGGCCAAAAACCTTTTCTCATGTATGCGTCTAGTCTCAACCCTACATCCCTACATCCCTCGTTAGTAAGCATCTGAAATCAAACAACAAAGCAGCATGTAGTGTTGATCGGCAACCCTACATGCACCCTACATCCCTACATCCATCTTCAAATGAGGGCATTGGAACAATGAAACGCAAGCTCGGTATCGAAAAGCTGTTGCAATGGGCTGTTCGGGATGAGTTGCCGAAGGGGCGCGCCGTCGCCGCCGATGTCGGCTGCGCGATCGGCCGGCGCGAGGTGCGGCCGTTCGCGATCGCGCGCAGCATGGGCCGCGCGCGCGATAATGATTTCGATTCGATGGGCTACGTTCCAGGTGAGCCGCACGCCGACGCGCAGATCGTTGCCGACGCGATCGGCCGGCTTGCGACATCCGTCACGCTCGATAGCGCCGACGGCGCGCGCGCCCTGTTCGGCGACTTCGCGCCGATCGCCGAACACGTGATCCCGTCGCTGATGCTCGCGGTTTGGAATCCGCAAGCGATCGTGCTCGCTGGCGCGATGGGCAAGCGGCCGTCGTGGCAGTTCAAGTGCCCGACGCCTTACCAGATGTTCGCGCCGACGGCCGGCCGGCCGCGCCCGATCGTGCACGGACTCAACGCCGGCGGCGAGCTTGTCGAGCTCCGTCGCAACGAAGGCCGCGCGCGCAAGCGTGACGGCGAATACACGCTCGCGATGTCGCCGCGTTCGCCGCTCGATTGGCACGATCCGGCGCCGCTGCATATCGGCGAGTGCCGCGCCGAGTGGGTGACGTGGTGCAATGCGCTCGACGATCTCACGCGCGCGCTCGCCGGCAAGCTGGCAACGATCGAGGTGCAGCCGCGCACTGTTCGCTCGATGCCGTGGTGCGACGGATCCTCGGCGCCGCGCGTGCTCGCTGGCCGCAAGCTCACCCTGGCGGATGTCGAGCTCGCCGTCGCGCCCAGGCGCAACGCCGTCGCCGGCAAGCCGGTGGAGTCGCCGATCGAGGCCGCAACCGTCCAAAGCTACGCGCGGGCGAGCCGGGAAAAAATGCGCAAATCCGCTGCAAGCTAAGGGGTTTTCGCGCAATCCGTGACCGGGTGCATTGACCGGAAGGAAAGTGTCAGCCTATACCCGGATCGTTGATGTATGTTGGCACTACAAAGAAAACACCTCAACCGAGTAGCGGCAATGAAGTAGCACCTTCACAGCCCTGATTATGGACTGCCGCGCGTGATTTGAGATTGTAGCGCGCGGAGATCGGTGGAATACCGCGCCAAACGGGCGCACCGCATAGCAACCCTAGCCTTTACGGGCCTGTTGCATCCTACTGATGACGCAACGCCACGCATTGCCATTAGTTCGCCTATATGGCCGGCAAGCGCCGGATGATGGCGGGCCTTACGCATAGCGGGGCAAATCGATCGCCTGACGGCCGAGCAATCGCACGCTCGTTAAACACGGCGAGTAAGCCCGGCGCTTTGATCGGGACGCCTCGCACCGAGGGCGGCAAATCGGTGCACCAATTCAAACATCGTCGCCGCGCGACACCGCGCCACGCATACAAGCAAACACCGCGAGCATGATCGCGTGTGCGACGATTTACGTTCGGGGTGATGTCATGGGTTGCCGCTGCAACGAACGCAAGCAAGCGATCAGCAGCGGCGTTTCCGCCGTCGCGCGTGGTGACGTTAAAGGCGCTGCTAGTTCGGCCGCCTTTGTGTCGCGCACGTTGGTCGAGGATGCGCGCTCGGGCGCACTGCGCGCGGCGGCGGCTGCCAAGCTTGCGAGCTTGAAACAGAACATCAGAAGGCGTTAGCCCATGGTTGATGCGATCGTGTTTTGCGCGTCGCTGCCCGTCGCGCTGCCGCTGCTGATCTATTGCCTGCACGGCTTGATGAGGTGATGCGATGGCGTTCTCAAGCCTTGAGATCGACGCGCACGAGGTGCAGGGCCTCGCCGAAACGTTCAAGCGAGCCGAGCGCGAGGCGCCGCTCGCGATCGTGCGGGCGATCAAGCGCACGGGAGACATGTCCAAGGTGCGCGTTGTGCGCGCCCTCACCAAGCAAACCGGGCTTAAGCGCGATGTGATCGTGCGCGCCGTCAAGGCCAAGCCGGCGGGGATGAGCTACAGCCTGCATTCGCGCGGCGGCAACGTGCACTTGAAGTATTTCAAGGCGAGGCCAACCAAGAAAGGCGTATCGGCCGCGCCCTGGAACAAGCGCCGCATCTTCGCGGGAACGTTCATAGCGCACGCGAGCGGCGGCGGCTCGATGTTTGGCGGGCAGGTATTCAAGCGCACGGGCGCGAGCCGCCTGCCGATCGAGGCGCAACGCTCGGGCTTGCATATCCCGAAAGAAATGATCAGCGGCGCAACGGCGGCTGAGTTTCTGGCGGCGGTGCGCACCATCCTGCCCGTGCGTCTGCAGCACGAGCTAGCGCGCATCCTTGGCGGCGCCGGATAGCGCGAGCGCCTCGACGCGCGCCTGTTGCCTCGGCCCGGCGCCCGGCCGGGGGATGGTGGGGGCATAGGCCGGCGGGTCCTTCCCCGGCCCCTCCCCCCTACGGCACAAGCGCGCCCCGAAAAGTCGCTAGCCGCACATTTCCAATTTTGGGTTGACACGGTTGACAGGTTGACACGATGAGCGACGAGCCTCGCATCGATCTCGACGCCGGCTTGTGGCTGTCGGTGTCGGAAATCGCGCGCCAGCGCGGCAAATCACGGCAGGCGATCGCGAAGCGAGTCGCCGAGCTCGTCGAGGCCGGCAAGCTGGAAACGCGCCCAGGGCCGAACGGCACCAAGCTCGTGCACCTCGCGCAGTTCGATCGCGCCGTCGGCGAGACCGGCGACGCCTTCAAGGAAGCCGCCGCCGAGACGCGCGCCGAAATCGACGCAACCACGCCGGCGAGCTCGCCGGCGCTGCGCGATCATCAGGCGCGCAACGCGCAGTATTCGGCCGATCTGCGCTTTCTTGAGCTCGAAGAACGCTTAGGGCGCCTCGTGCCCGTCGCCGAGGTGAAAGAGGCCGGCCAGAAGGCCGCCGAGGCGATTGTGCGGACCGTCGATCGCCTGCCGACATACGCCGAGGCGATCGCAACCGCTACGGCAAAGGACGGCACGCAAGGCGCGCGCGCCAGTTTGAAGGACATCGCCCGCGAGCTCCGCGCGGCGATCGCCGACGCGATGGGCGCGATCCGGGCCGAGGCCGAGCCGTCAACGATCGAGCCGGGCAATGAGGGCGAGCCCGGCTAAAAGGCCGGTGCTCACATGCTGAAATTCAAAAACTCGGGTGTCGCGCTGTTTGCGGACGAGATCGAGACGCTCGCCCGGCCGCCGCGCAAGGTGCTGCCGGCCGAATGGGCGGCCGAAAACCTGATCGTTCCCGATGGGCCGCGCGCTAACGAGAAATGGTCGGCGACGCTTACGCCGTACGTCGTCGAGCCGCTCAACAATTCCGGCCCGGACTCGCCGGTGAACAAGTGGGCGATCCGCAAGAGCGCTCAAACCGGCTTCACGGTAATGGCGATCGCGATCGTCGGCTCGACGATCGACACCGATCCGAGCGGCGGAATCCTGCTCGTGCAGCCGACTGACGGCGCGCTCGCGGATTTCATCGCCGATAAGCTCAATCCGGCGATCGAGAGCACGCCGGCGCTCAAAGCCAAGGTGAAGCCGCAGGTTTCGCGCTCGGGCGAGGGCTCGACGACGTACCTCAAGCGCTATCCTGGCGGCTCGATGGCGCTCGCGATCGCCAACTCGACGGCCGATCTCCGCTCAAAGACGAAACGCAAGATCGTCAAGGATGAGGCTAGCGAATACCCGGCCGATCTCGACGGGCAGGGCTCGCCGCACACGATGATCGAGGCGCGTTACGAGTCGTTTCTGGCAACCGGCGACTGGAAAGAGGTCAATATCTCGACGCCGACGGTCAAGGGCGCTTGCTACATCGACGAGCAGTTTAACGCCGGCGATCAACGGCTCTGGCACGTGCCGTGCCCGCAATGTGACGGGAAATTCCCGTTCCGATTCGGGCCGCAGTTCAAATTCAAGGAGTCGTTTCCGTATCAGGCGCACTACATCGCGCCGTGCTGCGGCCGGCCGATCGAGGCGCACGAGAAAAACGCGCTCGTGCGCAAGGGCGAGTGGATCGCGACGGCGCCGGGGCCTGGAAAGTTTCCGAGCTACCACATCGACGCGATGTCGTCGCCGTTCGTGCCGTGGGACAAGATCGCAGAGCGTTGGATCGGCGCCCAGGGCGATCCGGCCAAGCTGAAAGCGTTCTACAACCTCACGCTCGGCGAGGCGTACGAGATCAAGGGCGACGCGCCCGATCATGTTCGCCTGATGGAGCGGCGCGAGGACTACCCGAAAGGGCGCATCCCGCCGCGCGGCCTGATGCTCACGGCCGCCGCCGACGTGCAGATGAACGGCATCTATGTTGAGGTTGTCGCCTGGGCGCCGAACCGCGAGTCATGGGTGATCTATGTTGACATGCTCGAAGGCGACACGACCGACGCCAACGCGGGCGCGTTTCTCAAGCTCGCCGAGCTCTATGATCGCGAGTGGCCGGATGCGTTCGGCGGGCGCCGCAAGGTCGATGGTTTCGCCGTCGACTCCGGCTTCCGCTCGCATGTCGTCTATCATTGGTGCACGTCGCGCCATAACGCTTACGCGGTAGACGGCCGCGACGGCTGGCATTTGCCGGCGATCGGCACGCCGAGCGTGAAGGATATCGATCTCGACGGCCGCAAGCTCGGGCACGTCAAGTTGTGGCCGGTTGGCACGTGGCCGCTCAAAGGTCACTGGTATGAGGACTTGCGCCGCGAGGGCAAGGCCGCCGGCCGCGAGACTGATCCGCCTGGTTACTGCCATTTCGGCAAGTGGCTTGATGAGGTGTATTTCAAGCAAGTGACGGCCGAATATCTCGCCGAGATCAAGTCGCGCGGACGTCTCACCAAGGGATGGCGCCCGCGCGGCGCCCAGGACAATCATTTGCTCGATTGCCGTGTCTACAACATGGCGGTTGCCGATCACCTCGGCCTTTCGACCATGACGGAAGACGAATGGAAGATCCTCGCGCGCGAGCGGGCGCCGACGATCAAGCAAGGTGACTTGTTCGCGCCTCGCCCGCTTGCCGTTCAAATTGCAGCCAGTCCCGCGTCTGCAGTGCCCGCGCTGATCGACGAGCTCGCCGAGGGCGAGATCGCCAATCTTCCGGGTGATCCGCCGCCGGCTGCGCCCTCGACGCCGCCCGCAAATGCCAGCGCCGAGGCGCCGGCGGCGCGATCGCAAGCCGAGCCGTCGGGCTCGGGATGGATCGGCCGCAACACGGGCGGCTGGTTGCGCCGCTAAGGGCGGTTTTGTTTCGTACGATACAACAGAAGGAAGGCGGCCATGACCAAGCCGGTTGTTTACATCGTCGGCGCCGACAAGGGCGGCGTCGGCAAGACCACGACGACGCGCACGCTGATCGACTATCTCGATCGGCACGGCATCGGAAACCGTGCGTTCGACACGCAAACCGACATCCCAGGCGGCACGCTCAAGCGGTTCTATCCGGATCGTACCGAGCTCGTCGATCTGCTCGACTCCGACGGGCAGATGCGCGTTTTCGATACGCTCAACGCGCAGATTGCGACGGTGATCGACATCCGCGCGAGCTTGCTGTCGCCGACGCTGCAAATCCTGTCGGACATCGGCTTTCTGGACTCGTCCAAGCTCGACATCCGCTTGCTGCACGTGCTCGGCAACAGTCAGGCGTCGATCGAGGAGGTTGCGCCGGTGGCGAGCAAGCTGGCCGGCATGCGGCACATTCTCGTCGGCAACCGCATCAATGCGACGAAGTTCGCGTTTCCGGCCGACGCGCTGGACATTCCGATGCTCGTTCCGGCGATGGCAGAGGCTGTGGACAAGTCGAATCAGCCGTTTTCGTTGTTCGCCAAGAGCAATCCGTCGGCGGTGATGCGCGGCACGGTGGGCACGTGGCTCGATCGCGTGTTCGCGCAGTATGCGCGGGTGCAGTTGCCCTAACTACCAAGAATCCGCGCGGTCCCGACGCGGCGCCGGCGCCGCCGTTGCGAAGCATCGGGCAATTCCTTTCATTGTGAGGTGTGGCGATGGCTTACACGCAAGACGACATCGACGCGCTCAAGGCCGCGCTCGCAACGGGCGCCCGGCGCGTCAAGTTCGGCTCGGGGCCTGATAGTCGCGATGTCGAATATCAAAGCCGGGCGGAAATGCTCGCGCAACTCAGCGACATGACTCGCGAGGTGACGGGCACCGCGCCGGCGCCGTTCGTTTCGTTCGTTCGGCATTGCCGCGACTGAGGGTGATCAAATGAACATGCTCGATCGCGTCGTCGACTATTTCTCACCGGAGTCCGGTTTGCGCCGCACCGCCGCGCGGATCAGCCTCAATCAAGTGCGGTCCTATGACGGCGCCAAGGGCGGCCGTCGCGCCGGCGATTGGCGCGCAACCAACGCCTCGGCGAACGTCGAGACAAAGGCGGCGCTGCCGCGCCTGCGCGCACGCTCGCGCGATCTCGTGCGCAATACGTGGTGGGGGCAGCGCATCGAGCAGGTGACGGTTTCGCATACCGTCGGCACGGGCATCATTCCCAAGCCGAGCACTGGCGACAAGGCGCTCGACAAGCGCGTTAAACGCGCCTGGAAAAAATGGGCGAAACAGTGCGACCGCGAGGGGCAACTCAATTTCGAGGGACTGCAGGCGCTCGCGGTTCGCTGCATCATGGAGTCCGGCGAGGTGCTCGGCCGCATGGTGCCGCTCTCGGCCGCCGAGGCGACGCGCGGCGTCGTGCCGCTCGAATTGCAGTTGCTTGAGCCGGATCACCTCGACCAATCGCGCGATCGCATCATGATGGTGGAGCGCAAGCCGCTGTCGGCGATCAACGCCGAGGGCGTCGTCGTCGATCAGGGCATCGAATACACGCTCGCCGGCAAGCGCAAGGCATATTGGATTTATCCCGTGCACCCTGGCGCGCGCGGGCTTGTCATGCCCTCGGCCTCGGTGCGGGTGCCGGCGGCCGATATGCTGCACGCTTACCGCAAGGATCGGATCGGACAGGGCCGGGGCGTGCCGTGGCTGGCGCCGGTGATGCTCACCGGGCGCGATTTTGCCGACTTGCAAGAGGCGATTGTCGTCAAGGCGCGCATCGAATCGTGCCTCGCGGCTTTCATCAAGACCAACTCGACGGCGCGCACGCTAGCCCAGGCGCAACAGGAATCGAATGGCGGCTCGGCCTCGCGGCGCATCGAGAGTTTCGCGCCGGGCATGGTCGCCTATTTGGAGCCCGGCGAGGAGCTCCAAACCGTTGCGCCGTCGGGCTCGATGCAATTCGAGGGCGTGCTCAAGAGCACGTTGCAGGCGATCGCCGCCGGCGCCGGCATCACTTACGATCAGCTCACCGGCGATCTGTCGCGGGCGAATTTCTCCTCGCTCAAGGCTGGCAAGATCGAGTTTCGCCGCGTCATTGAGCAGTTCCAGCATTTGACGCTGGTCCCGATGTTCCTTGAACCGCTTTGGGAGCGATGGTGTGAGCTCGCGGTGCTCAACGGCATCTTGCCCGAGCGCGAGGAAGGTTATCCGGTTGAATGGATCATGCCGGCATGGGAGCCGATTGATCCGATGAAGGAATTGCAAGCCGACATCCTCGCCGTGCGATCCGGCCGGATGACGTGGCCGCAATTCGTGCTCGCCTGGGGCTTCGATCCCGACACGCAACTCGACGAGATCGAGTCGTGGTTCGGCGAGCTCGATAAACGAAAGATCATTCTCGACACCGATCCGCGCGTCGCCCTCGCATCGACAAAGGGCGGAGCCGGCGCCGAGTCACAAACCGAGGTAAATACGAATGTCGCAAAGGACGGTGGCGGTAAGCCCGCCAAAAAGTGACGAGCCGGGCGCGCTGCCGATGCAAACGCGCTCGCTTCCGGTCAACAGCGTTGACGCCGACAAGCGCACCGTCGAGGTGACGTTCACCACGGGCGCCGCGGTGCGTCGTCGCGCCTGGGGCTACAACGGCTCGACGCTGTTCGACGAGGTGCTTGAGGTGTCGCGCTCGGCCGTGAACCTTGAACGCCTCAACGCCGGCGCGCCGGCGCTCGATAGCCATTCGACCTATGGCACGCGCTCGCAACTCGGTGTTGTCGAACGTGCCTGGATCGAGGGCAAGGAGGGCCGGGCGCTCATTCGATTCCCGACGAAGGGAGTCGACGACGCCGCCGATCGCATGTTCGCGATGGTGCAAGAGGGCATCATTCGAAACGTGTCTGTCGGTTACTCGCTCGACGAGGTTCGCGTCGAGGAGCCGCAGAAAAAGGGCGATGTCGAAAAGCGCATCGCTACCCGATGGACTCCTTTCGAGGTGTCTTTCGTCACCGTTCCCGCCGATGCCGGCGCGCAAGTGCGTGGCACCGAGGAAACCTTTCCTGTCACCATCCAACGGGCGATGCCCGCCAACAAGGAAACTTCCGCAATGGATGAGATCGAGACCAACACCAACGAGACCCGCACCGCGCCGGCCGTGACCGTGCCGCCTGCGCCGGCCGCCGATGCGAGCCGCGCCGCTCCGAACGCCGACGCCGTGCGCGCCGCCGTCGAGGGCGAGCGCGTTCGCGTCTCCGAGATTACCGCGCTCGGCCTGCGCCACGGCATGCCCGCCGATTTCGTCGCTAAGCACGTCAACGCGGGCTCGGCCGTCGCCGACGTGCGCGCCGCCGTGCTCGACGCGATCGCCGCGCGCGCCAACGAGACGCAGATCAGCGCGCGCGGCATCGACGCGCAGATCACCCGCGACGAAGGCGACACCATCCGCGCCGCCGTCGAGGCCGCCATTCTGCACCGTGCGAGCCCGTCGGCCGTCAAGCTCGACGACGCCGCGCGCCAGTGGCGCGGCATGTCGCTCATGGAAATGGGCCGCGCTTTCCACGAGCAGACCACGGGCGAGCGGCTGCGAGGCCTGGGCAAGATGGAGCTCGCAACCCGCCTGCTCGGCCTCGATACCGGCTTGCGCTCGGGCGGCATGCTGGCAACGTCGGATTTCCCGGCGATCCTGGCGAACGTCGTCTCGAAGCGGCTGCGCTCGGCCTATGAGGTCGCGCCGCAGAACTGGAAGAAGCTTTCGCGCCAGAACAACGCGCCCGATTTCAAGGCGCGCGCGATCGTGCAGCTTTCCAACATGCCGCACCTCAAGCCGGTGAGCGAAGGCGGCGAATATCAGCGCGCCGCGCTCGCCGACTCGAAGGAGTCGTATGCGCTGGCCACGTTCGGCCGCGTCGTCACGATCACCCGTCAGGCGCTGATCAACGACGATCTCGGCGCGTTCGATCGCCTGCCGATGCTGCTCGGCCGTGCGGCGGCCGAAACCGAGGCATCGCTGTTCTGGGCGATCATCACGAGCAATCCGCAGATGGGCGACGGCAAGGCGCTGTTCCACGCGGCGCATGGCAACCTCGGCACCGCCGGCGCGATCAACCTCACCACGCTCAACGAGGCGCGGGCGTCGATGCGCAAGCAGAAGGGACTCGCGCCCAAGGCTTCCGAGCCGGCCGATCCGCTCAACCTGACGCCGCGCTATATCGCGGTGTCGCCCGACAAGGAAACCGAGGTGCAGCAGTTCTTGCACACGGTCATGTACCCGCAGAATCCGGATCAGGTGAACGTGTTCGCCGGCTCGCTTGAGCCCGTCGTCGAGGCGCGTTTGCAGGGCAATGCGTGGTATCTGTTCGCCGATCCCGCGACGATCGACACCATCGAATACGCCTATCTCGAAGGCGAGGAGGGGCTCTACACGGAGTCTCGCCTGGGCTTCGAGGTGGACGGCATCGAGATCAAGGGCCGGCTCGACTTCGCAGCGAAGGCGATCGACCATCGCGGCATGTTCATGAACGGCGGCAACTAACAGCCGACGTTTCCGCGTTCGTATGACGGCCGGCGCCTTTCGCGTCGGCCGTTTTCGTTTCAACTTCTGCAAGCGAAAGAGTCAGCAGATGAAAAATTATCTCTCCAAGGGCGACACGCTCGACGTCACTCTCACCGGCGCCGTGACCGGCGGCGTTGCGGCGCTGGTTGGCGCGGAGTGTTTCGGTGTGCCGACGATCGACGGCATCGCCGGCGACGTGGTTGCGTTCGTGCGCGAGGGCGTGTTCTCGGATCAGCCGACGGATACCGGCGCGGCCTGGACGTTCGGTGATGCGCTCTATTGGGACAACACGAATCACGTGTTCACCAAGACTGCAACCAACAATCTGCGCGCCGGCTTCGCGGGCGCCGCCAAGGCGTCGGGCGACGCGACGGCAACCGTCGTCATCGATCGCCGCGTCGGCTAACCGAGGGGGCTCAAGTCATGGCATCACCGTTTGAGCGTGCTGTCGCCGCTGCGGCGGTGATGCATGACAAAATCCAGGGCGAACTATTCACGTTCGCCCCGATGAAATACGACACCGATCGCAACGCGCCGCTGATCCCCGATCTCTCGCGCGATGTCGTCGCGCACGTGCTTTGCCCATTCACCGAAACGGCTGCGCGCGCCGGCGCCGGGCCGTTCGCGCAAGTTGGCGTGCAGCCTGAGCGCGCCGCGCATTCAACGGCGCGGCCGACGGTTTCGCTCGATCTCTCGCGCCTGCCGTGGCGCCCGCGCGTTGGCGACATGGTGACGCAAGAGGGCACGGGGCGGCGCTTCAAAATCTTCGAGGTGCTGCCCTCGACGCCGGGCTTTGTCCGCATTTCATTGAACGGGTTGTGACATGCTCGCGCGAACCTTTTTCCGTCTCTGCGCGCTCGAAGCGTTGCGGCCCTCGCCGCTGCTCGCCGCCGGCGGCCCGTGGCCGACATTGGCCGGCCCGTATGTGTCCGACTCGCGGATCGATCCTTTCGACGACAACCTCACGAGCGACGAGCGCCGCGCGCTGATCGCCGTCTATACCGAGGGCACGCGGCTCGGCAAGATCGCGCAAGCCGGCCCGCTGTTGCACAAGGCCGATGTCGATCTCGTGTTCGAGATTTCCATCGTCGGCAATGCGGCGGCGGACGGCTCGACGCCAGATCCTCAATTCTATGTCACCGACGGGCAAACCGAGGCGATGCTCGACTCGCTCGAAGCGCAGATTTATGAGGTGCTGCACTTCGCGCCGAGCGGCGCCTTGTTTCGGCAGATGGGCAAGGGCATGGCCGAGTCCTGGCATTCCGAGCCGCACCGTTCGGGTGAGGAGGATGTGCGGCTCGCCCGGCGCAAGGTGACGGCGCTTTTCCGGCTCAAGGAAACCTATCTCGATCCCGCGCCGGCGACGGCGCCGGCCGATCTCGCCCGCCTGCCGGCGACGCTGCAGCCGATCGCGCAGGCGCTCGACGGCTCGACGTACCTCGCCGATCTCGTGCTTAGCGTCGCGCGCGTTGCCACGGCAATGCCGATGCGCGTCAATCTCAACACGGTGGGGCTCACGGCGTCACCGCAACCCGCCGTGTCCGCGCCGGTGCAGGGCACCGCGAACAATCTGCAAGGGTAAACCATGGCAACCAACATCTTTGTTAAGCCGGTGCTCGTCACGATCGACGGCATCACGCGGCCGGCGCCGGTGCGCGATCCGGTGTCCTTCAAGCGCCTCGATCCGGCCGGCGAGTGGAAACCTCGATCGCAATATTGGAACAGGCGCTTGCTGCAAGGTGACGTGATCGAGGTGTCGCCTGCCCAGGCGCCGAGCTCGCCGCCGCCCGTCGCCGTCAGTTAGCGGCCCGCGCTCTCCCTTTCTCGAAATTCCGAAAACCGCAACCCCGCCGGCGTGTGACACGCCGCGCGCATGAGGAGTCACGTCAACGATGGGTGTCCTTTTCAACAACATCCCCGGCAACCAGTTGGTGCCGTTCTGGTTCGCCGAGATCAATTCCGGCGGCACGCCGTACGCGAACAATCCGCGCGTGCTTCTGATCGGTCAGAAGCTCACCGCCGGCGTCGCCGCCGAAGGCGTCGTCTTTGGCCCGATCCAGAACGAGCGCGAGGCAATCGCGCAGTTCGGCGCCGGCTCGATGCTCGTCGATCAGTACCGCATGGCCCGCCGCGCGGCGCCGTTTCAGCCGATCTGGGCGTTGCCGCTCGCCGATCCCGCCGGCGCCTCGGCGGCGATGTCCTACACGTTCACTGCGCCCGGCGTGACCGGCGCGGCGATCCTGCTCGGCCTCGGCCGGCGCATTCCGTTCCAGATCAACGCGGCCGACACCGCCGCGAATATCGCAACCAATGCCGCCGCCGCGATCAATGCCATGGGCCTGCCGGTGACGGCCGCCGTCGACGGCACCACGCCGGCCAAAGTGAACGTCACCTCGACGCACAAGGGCGCGATTTTCAACGGTCAGGAAATGACCATCGCGAGCGACGAGTCCAACGTGCTCAAGAGCGGCAACGTCACCGTGACGGCGTTCGCCGGCGGCAGTGGCGTTCCCGATCTCGCCGGGCCGCTGGCGAGCCTGGGCGATCAGGAATATGATTTCATCGGCGCGCCGTATTCCGACACGGCCTCGCTCGACGCGATCCGCGATTTCCTCGACGATCAGGCGGGCCGCTGGTCTCCGAGTCAGCAGCTTTACGGCGGCTATTTCGGGATGCAGACCGGCAACCTGTCGGGCCTCGTGACGTTCGGCGATGGCCGCAACGATCAGCACGCCGTCGTGATCGGATCGCAGCGCCTACCGACTCCCGAGTGGGAAGTTTCGGCCTCGGCGGCGGCCATGGCGAGCGTTCACCTCGGCACCGCGCCGGAAGTGTCGCGCCCGCTGCAAACGCTGGTGTTGCCCGGCGTGCAGCCGCCGCGCGATCGCTCGTTGTGGTGGGATATCGCGGATCGTCAGGCGCTCTATGCGGACGGCATCGCGGCCCTGAAGGTGCGCAGCGACGGGCAGGTCGCAATCGATCGCCTGGTGACGACCTACCAGAAGAACGCCTCGGGCGTTCCCGATGGCACGTTCCGCGATGTCGAGACGATGTATCAGTTGATGTTCATTGTTCGCTATCTGCGCTCCGCGGTGTCGAACAAGCACGGCCGGCAAGCCCTGGCGGACGAGAATCCGTTCAACCTGCCGCAGATCGCGACGCCGAAGTCGATCCGCAACACGCTCATTCACGCCTACAACGATCTCGTTGCGCTCGGCGTGTGTGAAAAGGCCGATCTGTTCGCGCAGTATCTCGTCGTCGAGCGCGATCCGAACGACGCGAACCGCGTGAATGCGTATCTGCCGGTCGATGTCGTGAATCAGTTGCGCGTGTTCGCCGCGAACGTCACGGCCTTCCTCGAATATCAGACCGCATCCGGCGCGGCGGCCGTCTAAGCCTCGCCCAGGCGCCCGGCCTTGTGAGGCCGGGCGCTTTCCCTTTTTCGTTCTGGAGGTCAACCCATGTCCGATGATTCCAACAACTACAGTTTCGGCGGCCGGATGTCCGTCACCGGCGGCACCGACAATTACGCTCCGTCCGATGTCAATATCGAGCTCGATCCGACCAACATCAAGACGGATGCAACCGCCAACGGCGACGGCACCGCCTGCTACACCTCGACGCCGAAGCTCTACGGCGCCAAGATCAAGTTTCGCGATCGCTCGGGCATCGTGTGGAACGACGTTCTTCGCAAGACGATGGACTGGACCATCGTCGAGGAGGACAACAACGTGACGCACGTTTTCACCTCGGCGCGCATCGTCGGCGAGCCCGTCGTCGATCGCTCCAACGGCGAGGTGACGGGCTGCGAAATTCGCGGCTCGCAGTATCAGAAGCTCAACAACTAACGGGCTTTCGCGCCGGCGGGGTGAGCTCGCCGGCGCTTTCTCTCTCGACCAAACTGAGGAGGTGCCGCCATGGCGCGCGAGACCAAGGAAATCACTCTCAAAAAGCCGTTCGCCGATGGCAAGGGCGGCACGGTTACAAAGATCGTGCTGCAGGAGCCGAGCGCGCAGGACTTTTTCAAGTTCGGCCCGGTGCAAACCTGGGTGCGCGCCGCCGGCGGCATGGCGCTCGTTGACGAGGATGCGGCGATCGCGGCCTATACCGAGCGTGCGATCATCGAGCCAAATCCGCTGCTCGCCATGAGCCAAATGTCGCTGCTCGACGCGATCGCGGTGCGCGAGGCGCTTCTCGGTTTTTTTCGCGAATCGGCGCCGGCGCCGGCGCAGCGGGAGAATCCGCCGACATAGGCGCGATTTGGGATTACGTCGTTCTCGGTGCGCGCATCGCCGATGCCGACGCGGCCGATAATGCCGGGCTGTCGGACTTGGTGCGATGGGCCGATCGCGCAATCACGGTACAAAGGAAGCGGGGCGGTAAATGAGTCAGATCCTCGAAGCAACGGCGATCATCAAGGGCAAAGACGCGACGGGCGGCGCCTTCGATGCCGTGGCGAGCAAGATCGGCCGTATCGCCCGCGCCGCCAATGCGCTCAACCGCGATGTTCAAAAGCAAATGACCGTCGCCTCGACGGCCGCCGCCAACGCCGAGCGGCACATCGACCGCACGCAGCGCGCGCAAGCCTCGATCGCGCACGGCTATAAGATGGCGATCGGCGGCGCCGCCGTCTACAGCGGCGCGCATGCCATGAGGGCGATCGCCGAGCGCGCGGCCGAGGCGTCGGAAAACCGGGCGCACGAGCGCCAGCGCATGGACGCCGCCGGCATGTCGGCGCACGAGATCGAGGAGGCCGGCAAGCTCGCCGGCGATATCTCGAAAAAGTTTCCCTCGCTGTCGCAAACCGAAATGATGCACACGGCGCGCAACGTGCGCTCGATGGTTGGCACATTCGAGGAGGCAACGCACGTCTTGGAGCCGCTCGCCCGCCTGCGCGTCGTGGCGCTCGGTGCGCATCCTGAGAAGGCCGAGGAGCTCAACGAAGATTTTGACAAGCTCGCGAAGGGCATGGAAATCAAGGGCGTGACGCAGGATCGCGGCAAGTTCGAGCACTACATCGATAACATGGCGAAAGCCGTCAACGTGTTCGGCGATACGCTGCGGCCGACTGACTATTACGAAATGTTCAAGTATGGCCGCGCCGCGACCAACGCTGTGAGCGATGATTTCATGCTCAAGACGGCGCCGACGCTGGCGCAGGAGCTCGGCGGATCGTCGGCCGGTAAGGCGCTGTCGAGCTTCTACACGCAATTCGTTGGCGGCAAGATGTCGAACAAGGCTGTTGAGGCGCTCGGGCAATATGGGCTGATCGACAAGGATAAGGTGATCAAGACCAAAACCGGCAACGTCAAGGGCGTGAAGCCCGGCGGCATCGTCGGCGAGGAGTATCTCAAGCCCGGCCAAACCGATCCCTATATGTGGGTGAATAAGGTTCTGATCCCGGCGCTCGCGAAAAAGGGCGTGACCGATCCTTCGAAAATTCAGGAGATCATTGCGGCGATCTCCTCGCAGCAGACAACCGCGCAGATGATGGGGATTTTTGCCACTCAACAGGCGCGCATCGAAAAGGATAAGGAGCTCGTCGCCGGCGCAAAGGGCGGCTCGGCGGCCGAGGACTATCAGAAGAACGATCCCAAGGTGATCCGCAAGTCGATCGGCGCGCAGGCGGATAACCTGCTCGCCAACACGACCGAAACGGCGATGCCGGCGGTTAATCAGGGCATGAACTGGTTTGCGAGCGGGCTTTCCTGGGCGGCCGAGCACGCCAAGTCGCGGCCCGGCGACATCGCCGCCGGCGGCGGATGGCTTGCGGCCATGGGCGGCGCGCTGTCGCTCGACACCACGCTCGCCGGCCTGGAAAAGATCACCGGCAAGGGTGGTACATCGTTCATGGCGAGCAAGGTCGCGGCCTCGCTCGCGCCCGTGCTGGCGCTGCCGCAGATTGCCGACGCGGTGATGGACGATCACGACCTTGAGCGCTTGAAGCGTTACGAGGCCGGGCCGCGCTACCCGCTCGATCAAGAGGCCGCGCTCGGCGGCTCGGGATGGGGGCCGGCGCGCGACGAGCAGGGGCGCATGAAAAACCCGAGTTGGCTCGATCGGCACATCTGGCCCGAGGATGACGGCCGGGTGGCAGCGCGGGCGCGCCTCGAAAGGGAGCTTGAGGGCTTTGGCTACAATCGCAACGTGACCGAGGGGCGCTATCGCGGCGGCGATGCCGGCTGGACGATCGACGACATCCGCAAGGCGACGGGCATCGGCTCGGGCGAGCCCGTCAAGGCGCAGATCGAGGGCAACGCGACGCTCACGACGATGGTCACGGTTCAACCGGCGGCCGGCTTTTGGGCGCAAGTCGAGCAGAAGGTCGAGAACGCGATCAACGCCTTTCGGGCGAGCGGATCCTCGGCCAAGGGCTCGACGGGCTCGACCGGGCAATCGAGCCCCGACGCATCGCCGGCGCCCTGATCTTAAACAGCCGCTAGGCTTCGCAGCGGCGGCCCGTGGTGCGTTAAATCCGATCGGCCGGGACGAACTACCGGACAGCAGAGAACGGGCGGCCCTGGCGGGCCGCCTTTTTTGTTTCGTACGATACAAAGGGCAACCGGCATGGCGACGCAGCAGGGCCGCGACTGGCTCACGAGCCTTTGGCCGGCATCTTACAAAGGGGTGCCGTTCTACTTCGAGGAGGACAAGGAAGCCGGCGGCCGGGGCCTTGTCATCCACGAGTTCCCGAATCGCGATGATCCGTTCGTCGAGGATCTCGGCGAGGCGCCGCGCTTCTACAGCGGCGCGGCCTATGTGCACGGCGACGCGGCCGACGCGCTCGCCTCGGCCCTGAAAACCGCGCTCGCCTCGCGCGGCGCCGGCATTCTCGTGGTGCCGTATTTCGGCCCGGTGACGGTGCATTGCAAGGATTTCGAGCGGGCGACGCAGCGCGACAAAATGGGTTATGTCGCGTTCGATCTCAAATTCGTGCGCAAGGGCGCGAGCTCTGCGCTCGTCTCGATCCCGCTGCTCGCCAACATCGCGTTTCAGGCGGCCGACAATCTGGCGAGCGCGATCGCGCTGTCGCTGCCGGCGGCGATCTCGACCTATGGCAAGCCGGCGGCGGCCGTTGCCGCTGTCACCGACACGCTCGCCCAGGGCGCGGCGGCCGTTGATGTGTTGCGGCAATCCTACCCGGTTGATCCGGTGGTGTCGGGCGCGGTGCGCGATGCCGTCGGGCCGCTGATCGCGAGCATCCCGGCGGCGATCACCAACACCGCCGCGCCGGGCGGCGATGCCGTCGCGGCTGTCGCGAGCCTTGTCGGGCTCGTGCGCCAGACCATGGATGCGCTGCCGGCGGCCTCGGCGACGCGCGCGGCGCTGGAACTGGCGGCGTCGTTTCCCGACACCTCGGGCGCGGCGACGGTTGTCGGCACCGTCGAGCTCGCCGGCCCGGTCTATCGCACGCCGACGCAGAAGCTCGCCGCCGACAACGCCGCCGCCGCCGCGCGCGCGGTGCGGCTGGCCGCGCTCACGGCGTACGCCGAGTCGGTGTTGCGCACGACGTACACCTCGCGGCCCGAGGGCGTGACGGCGCGCGGCGAGCTCGCCGAGCGCTTCGAGAATGAGCTTTATCAAACCGACGGCGCCGAAAACGCGGCGCTGTTCCTGGCGATCGAGCAGCTACGCGACAAGGTAATCGCCTGGCTGTCGCAAGCGATCGCCAACCTCGCGCCGGTGATCACGGTCGAAAGCGCAAGGCTGCGGCCGTCGCTCGCGCTCGCCTGGATTCTGTACGCCGATCCGAACCGCGCCGACGAGCTCTCGGCGCGCAACGCCGTGCAAAACCCGTTCTTCATGCCGCGCACGATCGAGGCGCTGTCGAGGTAGTCGCGATGGATATTTCACTTGCATTTGCGCTCGGCTACGGCCTCGGCGGGCAAAACCCCGTCGTGACAGTGCTCGCCGGCGGCGCGCAGTGGACGGCATGGCGGCGCGTCTTGGTGCGCGCGGCGTTCAAGTCTGCGGCGCGTTCATTCCAGATCGAGGCGGCCGCCGAGCCCGGCGGCGCCGCAACGGCCTGGACGTTCAAGGCCGGCACGCAAATCGATATCCTGTTCGATGGTGCGCTCGCCTGCCGTGGTTACGTCGATCGCTATCAGCCGAAATTGAGCGAGCATAAGCGCGCCGAGATCACGATCTCGGGGCGCTCCAAGTCGCAAGATTTCATCGACTGCAGCGCGGTTCACGACACCAACCAATTCAAGAACAAGGATCCTCAACAGATCGCCGCCGAGCTCGACAAGTTCGGCGTCGGCATTTCGACGGATCAGCAACTCAAAAAGGTGCCGATTTATCGCGTCACGCCCGGCGAGACGGCGTTCCGGTGCCTGGAAAAGCTTTGCCGCGAGCAGGGCGTCTTTCCCGTCGGGCAGGCGGATGGCTCGATCAAGATCACCAAGGGCGGGCAGAAGCGCCACGCCGGCGGCCTGATCGAGGGCATCAACCTCAAAGAGATCGAGGCGGATCATAATTGGAGCGGCCGGCATTCCGACGTGATCGTGCGTGGGCAGAAGCCCTACGGGCACGGCGCCGACGCCTTGGAGATCGAGGGCCTCGCCCGCGACGCCGAGGTCGGGCGCTACCGCCCGGTGATCGTCTATCACGACGGCGACACCGACAACGACCGCGCCAAGAAACGCGCGACGACACGGCGCGATCGCGAGGCCGGCAACGCGCTCAAGGCCAATGTGACGGTGCAGGGATTCGCCGACGACGGCGGCGCGCTTTGGGAGCCGGGAAATCTCGTGTTCACCGATAGCGACTTTGCCGACGTGCATCAGGATATGGCGATTGAGACGGTGGAATGGTCGCAGGATCGCGACGACGGCTCGCTGTCGGTGCTGTCGCTGGTTGATCCGCGCGCGCTCGGCGGCAAGGGCACAAAGGGCGGCTCGGCAGGCGGCGCCTGGGGCACGGATGCGGGGGGCGATTGAGAAATGTGGATGTGGTTTCCCGAGGGGCAAGAGGGTTTGCTAGGGCATCTGCGGCGCGCGACGGTGCAGAAAACCGACGATAGCGGGACGCAGCAGATCCTCAAGAAAATGACCGGGCTCAAAACCGAGCATTTCGAGGACGTGTATCGGCCGCAGATGCACGGCTTTTCATCGCACGCGCCGAGCGGATCGGAGGGCGTGTTTCTCGCGCTCGGCGGCCGATCCGATCGGCTGCTCGCGCTCGGCTTCGAGCACAAGGATCATCGGCCGAAGAACACGCCCGAGGGCGGCACCATCCTTTACAACCACACGGGCGACGTGGTGCGCGTCTTCAAAGATCAGCTTGAGGTGTATCACACGAAAACGATCAAGCTCTCGATCGGCGCCGGCGTGAAGCAGAGCGACGATCAGAGCGTGACGATCACCATGTCGAAAGACGACGTGACGATTACCAAAAAGCAAGCCGTGGTGAAGCTGACCGATGGCGACATCGAGATCACGCACCCGACGCAAGTCGTCATCACCTCGCCGCACATCAAGCTCGGCTCGGTCAACGCCTCGACGCCTGTCGCGCTCTGCGGCGGTGCATGCGCAACCAAGGTTTTTGCGGAATAGCAAGCATGGCATCAGATGTTGTGATCCGCGTCGCCGAGGGCTGCGCGGAGGAGTTCAACCTGCTTTGGGATACGGTTTGGAATCCTAATCGCGGCGTTGGCGATTGGGCGCCGGCCAAGCCTGACGAGATCAACAATCGTGGCGGACTTCGCGCCAAGGCGGCAATCGAAACCGCCGTGATCCTGGCGCTGTTCACCGACAAGCGGATCGCGCCGGATCATCCGCTCTACTTTCTCGCCGACGGCGAACAGGGCGGCTATTGGGGCGACGGTGTGCCGCTTGAGGATGATCACCCCGGCTCGTGGCTTTGGCTCTTGGAGCGCGCGCCGCTCACCATTCTCGGCCTGCCCGCGTCCCACTATGCCGAGCAATTCGCGATCGAGGCGCTCGCGCCGTTGAAAGATCAAGGCGTGTGCGTGCGCATCGACGTGAGCGCGACGCAATACCCGATCGAGGGGCGGCTTGAGCTTTCCGTCGCGCTGTACGGCCGCGACGGCGCGCTCGTCTACAACCGCAATTTTGATGTTCTCTGGAATCAGGTGGCGCGCTGATGTTCGCAATTCCTACGCTTAACGACTCCGTTGAGCGGGCGCGCCGCGCGTTCCGCTCCTATCTTCCGAGCACGAATGCATGGATCAAGCCGAACAACATCAACCCGACGAGCAAGGTTTTTGGCGGTATCGAGCATCTGATTTTTCAGTTCGCCGACTACATCCAGAAACAGAAATTCGCGCTGACGGCCGACGGCGAGAACCTCGACAAGCACGGCGAGGAGCTCGGCCTGTCGCGGCGCCCGGCGCGGCCGGCGTCGGGCAAGGCGTCGATTGTGACAACCGACGCGCTCGCCGTCGATGCCGGCGCGGTGCTCACGCGGGACGACGGCGCGCGCTATCTCGCCACGGCCGCCGGTACGATCCCAGGCGCCGGCACGCTGATCGTGCCCGTGATTGCGGCGGTGAGCGGTGCGGATAGCAACGCCATTGCTAACACGCCGCTCGATCTCACCTCGGGCTTTAGCGGCCCAGGTCTCACCGACGCAACCGCGAGCGTTGATAGTGCGGGCATCGTCGGCGGGCTCAATGTGGAGGAAGACGGCGCGCCGTATACCGGCGATCTCGGCACGTTCCGGGGGCGCATCCTATTCCGCAAGCGCAACCCGCCGGCCGGCGGCTCGCCGGCGGATTATGTGACGTGGGCGAGCGAGGTTGTCGGCGTGACGCGCGTTTTCGTCGAGCGCAGGTTCAACGGTCCCGGAACGGTTCGCGTGTTTCCGTTGATGGATGATCTTTACGCCGATGGCATCCCGCAAGCGGCGGATATCGCCCGCGTCGCCGAGGCAATCGACTTGGTGGCGCCGGCGGCGGCATTGGTGACGGTCGCGGCGCCGGTGGCGCTGCCCGTGCCGATCTCGATCGGACGGCTCAACCCGTTTACGACGGATGTCGAGGAGGCGATCAGGGCCGAGCTCGCCGCGAGCTTTCGCACCAACTCGCGCGTTGCCGGAATCGATGTTCCGATTGCGCCGATGCCCTATATCGCGTCGCCGACATCGTTCTCGCGCTCGTGGATTTGGCAGGCGATGTCAAACGCCGCCGGCGAGGCGAGCGCGGCGGTGAGTCTGCCGGCCGACGACATCGCTCTCGCGCCTGGGCAGATTCCGACGCTCGGTAGCATGACGTTCGCGGCCAACTAAGCGAGGCACTCAGATGTCAGGATGTGAGCAGGCGCGCCCAGCGCCGCTGCAATGTCGCACGCCTAACGAGGTGCTCGAAGCGGTGTTGCAGCTATTGCCGCGCGGGCGCGCATGGCAGTCAAACGAGGGCGGGCCGTTGCCGGGGCTCGTGCGGGCTTTCGATCCCGGCGTGTTCGATGATCCGCCATTTCAGACTAGAAGCCGTGTGCCGAGCGGACTGCTCGGCTTCTGGCGATCGATCTCGACCGTCGTCGCCTTCATCCTGCAGCGTTATTGCGATCTGCGGCTTGAGTTTTGGTGCGCGACGCACAAGGAGACGCATGATCTGTGGATGATGGAATACGGCTTGCCGGACTCCTGCGATCCGTTCCCTGATCTCTGCACCAAGGTCGCCGCGCTCGGCGGCGCGACTTGCGAATACTACGCCGAGGTTGCGGCGCGGGCCGGTTGGTCGATCGCGTGCGAAAGCATCAACAACGATTGTGGCGGCATGGCCGGCACGTTCCAGGCGGGTTGCAGTTGGCCGGGCGGGCAGATCGGCGGCGCGCGGCTGCTGATCGTCGTCAATCTCAACGAAAGCCCGGCCTACACGGCGCCGGCGGAAGTGCTGCCCTATGCCGGGCACATGCAAGCCGGCGGCGGCCTCGCCTGCGATCCTGACATCACGCCATTGAAATGCATCCTCGATCGCGTCGTGCACGCGCACATCGAGGTCACTTATCAAACCATCGGGGGGTAATCCGAAATGACCGATATTCTCGGGCCGTCGAACGCGCGTTTCACGGTGACGCAGCGGCCGGCCGAAACGCGCGTGTTCGGCGCAAGTGATACGTGGTTTGCCGACTGCTCGTCCGAGCTCGCCAATGACGGCACTCGCGTCATGGCATCGTGGCTGAATGCGATCATTGCGCAGTTGCGCAACGGTGCGCGCATCAACGGAGCTCTTGCCGCCGGCGGCCCCGTCGTGACGGAGGACAACTCCGATCAGATGTTCGCGAATGCGATGATGTATCTCATTCAGCGCGGACAGACGAATTACGGCGACGACACGGGCACCGCCAACAATCTCGTGGTGAACCTGTCGCCGCAGCCGAAAGAGCTCAAGAAAGGGCAAATCGTCGTCGCTACGGTGAAGTTCACCAATAGCGGCCCAACGGTGCTCAATCTCAACGGCCTCGGCAACAAAGCGGTTGTCCGATCCGACGGCTCGGCGTTGCAGTTTGCCGATATCATCGGCGGATCGATGCAGGCTTTCGGATGGGACGGCAACCGCTGGCAATTGCTGTGGATGCAGCGCCAGCCGGGATCGCCGATCTATCTGCAGGCGGCACAAGACTACTACGTCTCGAATACCGGATCGGACACGAACGACGGACTCACGCCGGGCACCGCCTGGGCGACACTGCAATACGCAATGTCGTTTATCACGCGGTTCAATTTGAATGGGTTCAACATTCAAATTCACGTCGCGAACGGCAACTATGCGGCGCTTCGCTGTCAGATGATGTCGGGCTCTGGCTTCGTCTACTGGATCGGCAACCACGCCAACCCGCAAGCTTGCGTCGTGGCCGGCGTCAACATCAGTGCTATCTCGGTTGTGAACTGCGGGCAGGCGCATCAATTCGACGGCTTCTCGGTATCGGCCGGCGGAACGTTCGGCGCCTCTGGCTCCCAGGACGGAATGAACGGCGTACAGGTGTCGGGCGCCGGCACCTCGACGACGCTCACAAACTTCAATTGGGGCACTTGCAACGGCTCTCACCTCGCGGTGTCGCAAGCCGCCGTCGTCACCTATGCCGGCGCGATGAGTGTGAGCGGGTCGCCGCAAGGCGGCAACCCGCTCATGACGAGCGGATGGCACGTCTACTGCGCGAACGGCGCGATCATTCAGCAACCGAGCCTGACGAGCGTTTCGCTCACGATCCTTGCCTCGATCGTGTGCGGCAACGGCGGCGGCTGGGTCGAGTGCTCAACGATGTCGCTCGTGCAAATCGTCTATTCGTCGATCGTCAACGGCGCGGCCGTCACCGGGCAGAAGTTCTATGTCGCAAACTATGCGGTGATCTCCGTCGTCGGCTCCGGTGACAATCACTACCCCGGTTCAAGCGCAGGCGTGCGCGGCCCGAATGGTACTTACGGCTAAGGAGGCCGATTCATGACGTTTCGTTTCACCCCGGCGGATTGGTACTGGCTCGCGGACGACGGGCGGGTTTGGTCGAGCAGGGTCGCGGCGATCGTGCCGGCGAACGATCAGGCATATACGGCCTGGGTCGCGGCCGGCAATGGTCCGTCGCCCTGGCCTACCGATGCGAGCGGCGCGCAGACAACCGCGTCCCTGCAAGAGGTGCTCTCACCCTATGGGTTGTGGGCCGATCTCAAAGCCTACGCCAACGCCAAGCAATGGGCAAAAGCGAGTGGCGGTTATCTGGCGACGATCAGCGGCGCGCAAGTGCCAATCTCGACATCGACGGAAAGCCTCGGCCTGATCGCTGGCAAGGTGGCGCGGCTGCAGCAAGCCAACCCGCCCGCCTCGGTGCAGTGGCAGACCGCCGAGTCGACGTTCGTTACAATCGCCGCCGGCGACTTTATCGCCGCATCGATCGAGATCGCCGATTTCGTGCAAGCGACTTTCGACAAGCTTGCGGCGGTGATGGCGAAGATCGACGCCGGCGTGATCACCACATTTTCGCAGATCGACGCCGGCCTCGCCTAGCCTCTGCTGCGCATTCATTCAACTAACAGGGCCGCCCGCTTGGGCGGCCTTTTGCTTTTGAGACAAGGGCGGGCTTGCAATGACTATCAAGCACAAGAAAACTGTTTTCGCCGAGGATGGCACCGATCCGAATGCGGTGCATCCGTCGGATTGGAATGACGAGCACGTGCTCGACGGCCTGCTCGCCCTATGGGCCGGGCTCGCGCCTGTCGCCGGTACGCTGCCGATCGTCGCCGCCGACGGCTCGGGCGCGCTCGCGCCGATCTCGGCGCCGGCGCTTGCGATGCTGTCGAAACTGACGGCGGCGGCGATGCTGACGGCGATCGGCGGTGTCGGGCCGGACAGTCCGAATTTCACGGGAATGCCGACGGCGCCGACGGCGGCGCTCGGAACGAATACCGGGCAGATCGCCACCATGGCGGCGCTGCAGGCGATGCGCGCCGATCTCACCGGCGGCGCGCCGGCTCTGCTCGACACGCTCAAGGAATTGTCGGACGCGATCGGCGCCGATCCGAATTTCGCGGCGACGATCACGACGGCGCTCGGCAACCGCTTGCGCGTCGATGCCGCCCAGGCGCTCACCTCGGCGCAGAAGGCGCTGGCGATCGCAAACCTCGCGCTCGCAACGGTCGCCGTGTCGGGCGCCTATGCCGACTTGAGCGGAAAGCCGACGCTCGGCACCGCCGCCGCGCTCAACGTCGGCACCACGGCTAACAGCGTTGTGCAGCTTGACGGCAATGCGAAGTTGCCGGCGATCGACGGTTCGCAATTGCTCAACGTGTCGGGATATGTGAGCTATCTCGCCGCCCAGGCGCTGAGCGATGCGCAGCGACTTCAGGCGTTGGCTAACGCCGGCGTGCAGCCCGAGGCCGGCCGCTTCGTCTATTCGAGCGCGACGGCGTGCAAGTTCATGCCGCGAAATGGCGATCTCGTCAGGGTCAACGGCTCGGTTTATCGCCTGCCCTCTGGCGGCGTCACTTTCCCGAATACCGGAGTCAACATCGACGGCACGGGCACGGGAAACTTGGCGCCGAGCACGCTCTATTATGCCTATCTCATGAACGTCGGCGGGGTGCTGACTCCTTCTTTTTCAACGACGGGGCATGCTACCAGCGCGACGGCTGGTAACAGTGGCACCGAGATCAAGACTGGCGATGATACGCGAACGCTCGTCGGCATGGTGTACACCGACGCGAGCGGGCAGTTTTACACCAATTTGGTTGCGAGTTGGTTCAATCGCCGCACTCGCGTGTTGTCCGGCCCTCTCTTGAGTAGCATCGCCTCGCCGTCGGGCTATTTTCAAGAGATCGCGCCGGCAACCGGCCCGAGCGCGCCGGGCGCTCGTTGTTACTTCTTGGTATGGAGCGACGAGCCTGTCGTGCAGGGGTCAACGATGTTGAATTATTCGACATCGGCGACAACAAATATGGGCTGTCAAATGGGCTATGCCGCCGGCGGCAACGCTGCGGCTGCGGTCGGCCCGAGTACGGTGCAGTATACCAATACGGCCAACAATCAATGTGTGAGCGCCGTCGCCGCCTTGGTTTGCACCGAGGGGCTTTTCTACGGAACCGTGCTCGGCGGCAACAATGCCGGATCGGCGACGGTTTCCGGGCAAGTCACCGTGTCGGGCATCCGAGGTTAGGCGCGTGCGATCCTCTCTCGCGGCGCTCGCCCTGGCGCTGGTGCTGGCGGCCTCGCCGGCGCACGCGCGGCCGCATCACCATCGGCATCACCATCGCGCGGCCAACGTCAACGAGCCCGGTCAGCCGTCGGCCTGCGCCGGCATTCAATGGTGCGGGTGTTGGCTGCGGCTGCACCTCGGCATCGGCGATGCGCGGCTCAATCTGGCGCGGGCCTGGGCGTCGATCGGCGAGGCCGTGCGCGGCCCGGCGGCCGGCGTCGTCGCGGTGTGGCCGCACCATGTCGGGCTGATCACCGAAAACCTCGGCGGCGGCTTGATCCGCCTCCTATCCGGCAACGATGGCAACGCGGTGCGCGAGCGGGTGCGCTCGACGCGCGGGATCATCGCCTATCGAAAGGTCTAGGACATGTTCTCGCAATCCATCATTGACGCAATCACGGCCGCCGCCACCAAGGCCGGCATCGAGCGGCCGGCGCTGCTCGCGCTCGTCGAGGTCGAAACCTCGGGGCATCCTTTCGAGCAGGACGGCCGCACGCCGGCGCTCCTCTATGAGCGACATGTCGCCTGGCGGATGGCTGCGGCGGTGTCCAGGGCGCTGCAGTCCGCCTTCGCGCGCGCCGGCTTCGCCATTCCGAAATGGTCCAAGGCGACGCAATACAAGGATCAGGGCACGAGCGCCGGCCGGCTGGCGCTGATCGCCAAGGCGCGCGCCGTCAACGAGGAGGTTGCCAATCAATCGGCGTCCTGGGGCCTCGGGCAAACCATGGGCTTTCTGCACGCCGAGCTCGGCTTTGCCTCGGCCTGCGCCATGGTCGAGCACATGACCGGCAACGTCGCCGGGCAGATCGAGTGCATGATCGGCGAGCTCCGTCGCAAGGGGCTGATCGACGAGCTCAACGCGCACGCCTGGGCGCGCGTCGCGCTCGGCTACAACGGCAAGGGCTACCGCGCCAACAACTACGATGTGCGGCTCGCCGACGCCTATAAGCGGTGGGTGCGCAAGCTCGCCGGCGGCGCCGTGGTGGCGCCGGATGACGTGCCCGCCGACGACATCAGGGCGGTGCAAATCAAGCTCCGCAAGCTCGGCTATGCGGCCGTTGGCAATCCTGATGGCCGGTTCGGCGTCAAGACGGTGGGCGCGCTGTCGGCGTTCCAGGCGCATGAGGGTTTGCCCGTGACGGGCAAGCTCGACGCCGCGACGCGCGAGGCGCTGAAAACCGCCGAGCCGATCGAGGCGCCGCGCGATCGCAAGCTCGCCGATGCGCCCGAGCTCAAGGCGGCCGGCTCGCGCACCATCGCGGCGGCCGACAAGGGCTCGCTGATCGCCTGGGCGAAAGGCATCGCGGGCACCGTGCTCGTTGGCGGGGGCACGGCTGAAAAGGCCGGCTTGCTCGATCAGGCGCAAGACATGATCGACAAGGCGAACCAAGCCAAGGGCGTTGTTGACTCGGCTGGCGAGCTCGCCCGTGCGGTGTTTTCCGGCGGCGCGCCGATCGTCGTCGGGCTCGTGCTGATCGCTGGCGGTGTGGCGGCGTGGTTCCTGTTCGCCAAGATCAAGGCTTATCGCGTCGCGGATCACAACAGCGGGGCGCACGCCGGCCCGATCGTCGAGGACTGACACATGATCGCATCACTGTTCTGGACGCTCGCCGGCCTCGCCGGCGCCGGTGGCGGCCTGTGGATCGCCGCACTGTTCATGCCGACGGTTGCGGCGCTGCTCAAGGCTGCGCTCGACTTCCTCAAATCGCCGCTCGGCACCGTGGCCGGCCTGCTCGGGCTCGTCGCGGTGCTGTACGTCGCCGGCTGGATCGCTGGCGACGTGCACGGCTCGAATGCAGTGCGCTCGGCGTGGCGCGCCGATGTCGCGGCGAAATCCAAGGCGGCGGCGGTGCGCGAGCTCGCCTTGCGCGCCGACATGCAGAAGCTCGCCGATCAGGTGCTCGCCTATGACGGCGTTTTTTCCAAACACATCGACGATAAGGTTTCAACCTATGTTGCGAAAACTCCTGACGTTGCTTGTCGTCGCGCTACTGATGCCGACGTTGGGCGGCTGCTTTCTATCCGTTAATCCGCCGCCGCCGGCGCCGGCGGCGGCGCCGCAGATCATGCCGCGCCAGTGTCAGCGCGTGTTGCGTGAGGTGCCTGATCCCGGCGTCAAGGTCGGCGACGATCTCGGCAACGTCGCCGCCGGCTACCGTGCGGCCTATCTGAAAGCCAATCATCGCATCGTTGCGGGGCGGGCGTGCGACGATCAGCAAGCCGTCGCGATCGAGCGGGGGGCCAAGTGATGCCCGGCGCGCCGTTGGATCACGGCGCCCTCACGCAAGAGGTTTTGAACCTCAAAGAGGGACACGGCGAGTTGCGAAAAGAATTTCGCATGCTCGACGGCAAGGTCGATGCCGGCTTTTCTCTGCTCGCCTCGAAGATCGACGCGGGTCGGAAGATCGAATGGACTCCGATCAGCATCATTGTTTCGGCGCTGCTCGCGATCGGCGCCGCGCTCTACTACCCGGTGCGCGAGGCGATATCGGAAAGCAAGGCGCAAACCGAGATCGCGCGCCGCGAGAACGAAGCGCGGATCATCAAGCTTTGGGATGCGACTAACGCGACATCGCGCGAGCTCGAATTTCTCAAAGGGCAATTGCACCCGCTGCAGAAGCCTTAAGGGCGGCGCGGGCAAGGGGCACACTCACACATGACTGAATTGAGCGACGCCGAGCTCGCGAAAGCGGCTGCGGCATACAAAGAGCATGGTTCGGAGCGCAAGGCCGCGCGCGCGCTCGGCCTGTCGAAAACGGCGATGCATGAGCGGGTGAAGCGTGCCGCAGAAAAGGGCCTGCTCGGCTTCAAGCCGGTGTTGCCCGGCTATGAGCTCAAGCGATCCTCGGCGCAACTCGACAAGGCCGGCAACGTCGAGAAGGAATGGGTAACGCAGCACAAGGAAAGCGGCCCGGTGTTCCAGATGGCGCCGGGGCAGATCCTCAAAGGGGCCTCGGCGTTCGTCGATGCCGAGGGGCGCATCCGGCATCAATGGATCAAGACGAAGGCCGATAGCGCTGCGCCGAAACTGATCGAGGCGCTCAAGGCCGAGTTCAGCGCCTATGACGGCCGCGCGCCGATCATCCGCAAGCCGGCGAGCACCGATCGCGATTTGCTCAACGTGCTGCCGATCGCTGATCCGCATATCGGCATGTTGTCATGGGGCGAGCAGACCGGCGCCGACTATGATCTCAACATCGCCCGCAAGCGGGTGTTGAGCACGTCGGCCGAGGTGATGAACCGCGCGCCGCGCGCCCGCGAGTTGCTGATCGCGAACCTCGGCGACTGGTATCACGCCAACGATCAGCGCAATGTCACGCCAAAGAGCAAGCACCAACTCGACGTTGATGGGCGTTGGTTCAAGGTGCTGCGCACGGGCGTCCGGCTGTTCATTGACGTGATTGAGCTCGGCTTGCGCCGGCACGAGCTCGTCGAGGTCGTCAACATTCCCGGAAACCACGATCCCGAGGCCGCCGCCGCCCTGGCGCTGGCGCTGTCGTGCTTCTATTCGCGCAACAAGCGAGTCAAGATCGCGTTTCCTTCCGATATCTATTATCGGCAGTTCGGCGCGACGCTGCTCGGCTGCGCGCACGGCGACAAGGCGCCGCCCTCGCGCATGGCAATGGCGATGGCTGTCGATCAGCGCGAGGCATGGGGCCGCACGGCCTATCACTGGTTTCTGTACGGCCACATTCACAACGAGAAAGTTGACACTCACGGCGACGTGCGGGTCGAGTCGTTTTCGACGATCGCCGACAAGGACTCGCATGCGTTCGGCGGCGCGTGGCGCTCGTCGCAATCGCTGCAATTGATCACGCTGCACAAAAAGGACGGTCCCGAGGGCCGTGTAATCCGCAACATCCCGCCGCCCTCGATGAGGCGCGCGGCATGAGCGGGCGCCGAGACGGTTATCAGCAACTCCAAGACGGCGAGTGGGTGCGGCCGGTTCGGCGCGGGTTCGCCGATCAATGCTGCGATTGCGGCCTCGTGCACGTGATCGACTACGTGATCGAGGACGGTGTTTTGTATTTCAGGGCGCGACGCGATCGCCGGCTCACCGCCGCCGCTCGCCGCGCCAAACGCAAAGGTAAGCGCAATGGCAAAGTGTGACCATGACGATTTGGGCGACAAGTCGGGCGATCCGCCGCGCAACGTGATCGAGCAGGGCGCCGAGGCGATGCGCCAATTGCAGGCGGCCGCCCAGGCGGCGAGCTCGCCGGCGCCGGCGGCTGCGAAGGCGAACAATCCGAAAGATGCGTTCGGCACGCTTAAGGCGTGTCTGTCGTGGCTTCCGATGGAAGTCGTTTTCGAGGTGGCGCTCGCTCTCGCCGAGGGCGGGTTCAAGTATGGCGGCCACAACTACCTTGAGGCCGCACCGCGCGCGAGTGTGTACGTCGATGCCTGCGATCGTCATCAATTCCAGTTCTGGAATCTCGGCGAGGAAGTGGACGCGGAAAGCAAGGCGGGCTTGCATCATATCTCGAAGGCAATCGCCTCGTTGATGGTGCTGCGCGCCGCGCAAATTCACGGGCGATGGATCGACGACCGGCCGCCGAGGGCGCCGGCCGGCTTTCTCGACGAGCTCAACGGCAAAATGAAGATGCTCGCCGAGGCGTTCCCTGATCCGGTCGCGCGCTATCTCGCCGACGGCAAGCGCGGCCCTGGCCGCATCGTCGAGGGAGTGTGAGAGTGGCAACTCGACGGTGCGAGCGTCCGGATTTGCGTCGTTCTGGGGGTGGGTACGGATTTTAAAGTCAAGCGGCTCGCGAGAATATCTCAGAAAGTGGCTTCAAAGCATTGCCGTTATCAGAGAATTTTGCTCCATCAAACGCCAGAACGTAAACATCACTAAAGACGCTTGGCCGAACGGATGAGCGTGTGACAAGAATTGAAACAACAAGAACGTTGTGCTCGTGCCGTTCTTCAAGATAGCTCTTGTAGGAGTTTGTGATCTTCCTTAAGGCGACTAGAGAGCTGCGCGTCAAGAAGCTCTTGCTGGCACTAACCTCGATGATCGCGTGTACATTTTTGTATTTGTATAGAATATCGACCACGAAGGTCTCGCCCAACTTCGCGTTTGTCAGGGCGATATTGCGATACGTAAAGCCTGTTAACTCGAAAGGCGGTACACCGCCCGCGATGGCTTGTCCGACGATGAGTTCAAACGTCTCCTCCTCTAGGACGAGGCTCGCTCCGCGTGGGATTTTGGTGGGGCTAGCGCTGTCGGGCAGGGGATGGTCGGGTATATCGCCATCTTTTGGGGGCGGCTCCACGGCTTCCGACTCTTTTTTCTGTGCCACCTGCTGCACGGATGCCGGCGCAGTGTTCCAGCGAAAATAAGAGTCGTTTCGCAGAAAGATAGCGAATATTCGCTCTATGAACGACAGCTCGGTTACGAGTGTTGCTACTATCATCATGCCGAGCGCATATGTCCCGGGGTGATTAGCGGCGAAAGTGAGGGCCAGGATAAAAACGCTGCCAGCGATCTTGGTGCTTCGCTCGGCGTTTGTGAACGACGCGAGTACGAATAAGCCAGTCAGAAGGCATATTCCCGCGAGGTGCTGCGGCGTCAGCTTGTCCAAGAATTGGATGGTGTCTGGCATGCTATGTCACTACCACAGATTTAGTGTGCTGTGCCACAGCGACCGGACTGGCCAAATCAGAATTGGACGTTTCGGCTCGCGGTTGTCAATCGAAGCCTCTAGGCTGGCCGAGGAGAGGCGCGCTCTCCTCTCATTGGTCGTGTATCAGGCCGCTAACGCTTTCTTCGCGGCGTGGGCCAGAAAGCCCGATCGGGTGAAGCCTTGCTGTTCGGCGTAGCTGTCGATTTCGCTTAGAATGTCAGCTGGGAGTGTGATGTTGACGCGTACACTCTTAACCTGCTCGGCGGGAGCGGGCACTAGGACGGCAACGCCGTCCCTGTTTTCCGGGGCTGACATAATCGCTTCCAGGGTTGAGGGCTCCGGAACGGCTTCCCCGTCTTCGGCCAAGCCTTCGAGATGAAGGGCCAAAGCCTCTGCGGCCATATCTCGCGCTTCGTCGAGGCTGCTACCAGCAGTGATCACGCCGGGAAGATCAGGAAATGAAACCCCGTAATCGCTGTCGGCGTCCTTATGGATTAGGGCGATATAGTAACGCATTCTACGTTTCCTCTGTGGTGGGAGAGGCAAGCCATCCGGCTATTGTAAGCGTCCGCTCTCCAGCGGTGCGCTGATAGTTATTTCAGCTTTAATGCTGCCTGCTTTTCGATACTCCTCAGTGTCCCAATTGGGATGTCCTTCTTGGGATGAGGGACGGTCACTCGGCCCTTCTTCGTCGGGTGCTTGAATTGAACGTGGCTGCCCTTCTGGGCGACCTGTTCCCAACCATCGGCTTTCAAGGCTGAAATGATGTCCGTCGATCTCATGTGTGTATTTGTACACACAAGGGCGTGCGGCGTCAAGTGTATAAATACACACTGCCCGCGCAGTTCCGTGGAGTGCGGTGCATTCTGGAAATGCGACGTTGACTATTGGTTCCGCTGAAGGTGATCTGGCAGTAACTTCAGGTTGTCGGAGCCAACGGTGTGTTTCGTCAATTCTTAATATATTGCGTCGCCTTTACTGGGTTCCCGCCCACGGCGATCGGCTCGGGCTATGGGCTTTTAGCCGCAGCGGACAAAGCGGACTTTGATAAGCAGTTCCCGGGCGCGCACGAAAAATTAGTCAATTTTCTCAATTATATGATCTATGTCATGGTTGAGCATACGTTTCCGTATGTGATGCTGTGCGCTCTTGCGGCTTTCATTTGGGTACTTATAATTGCGGAACCAAAGGCCGTAGCCAAGCGTAACTTTAAGGAACGACGCCTGAAGGTGAGGAGCTGACAATGGACGAAGCGGCCATTCGTGGAGCTCTATATATCGTTGCGGTTGTGCTCGTTTATGCAGTGCTCTGTCGAGGTCTGCTGTACGCAACCGAACCCTTCCGTGCCAAGATGCTGGATTTATACCAGCAGATGATCGCATCGGATCGCATGGAGCCTGCACTGCGCGAGCTACTCGATGAGTATATGGACAAGGTTTATAGCAGTTGGGCTGCGTGGCAGCTCGCTGGTGTCATGATTTGCGCCGTGTTCGTTGTGCTGCCCACCCGCAAGATCGCTGAACTTTTTGTGGATTTGTCGCCGATTGACGCTCTGGAAGATGTCCCGGAGCCGCTCAAGAAGGATTTCGATAGATTCACGTCGTATGCAATGGCTGCTACCATCGCTAATAGTCCCCTAGCGCTTGCCATTTTTGCTCTCGCTGGGGTGATAGGGGTGGCGCTGTTTGTACAGTTGAAGGTCATCTCAAGGATCGTCGCCTCTCACCGGCACGGCACCGCGTTCCTTCACCGGGCGGCGCACTAATTCTGATGCGTTCGGCGGCAGACGCGGAGCCTATGCTTGCGCGGCAGCTTGCCCGCCTTGACGGGCTTATCGGCGAGCGTAACCTCCTCGTGGTCGCGCAGCCTGAGCCGGATGCAGGGCAGAGTTCTTGGGCGGGGGGCGCAAGTGGTGATGCGGCTCGTTAACGACCCGAAACGGTCTAAGTCCTTGCAGAAACGCTCTTCCAACGCTCGATTATTTCCTCGATGTGCTCTGTTGTGAGAATTACTCCACCAGATAGATCGCGCATGATGAAGTCCTGAAAGTGCGGGTTGGCCTTTGGGCCGTCCGGGCTTTTCAACCACTCTTGGGCAAATTGATAGCTTTCGGTCGCGATAAGGTCGGCCCCTTGGAGCGGCAACACCTCCGACACTGTCGCAAAGCCTATGCCCGCAATCTCAGGATACTTTTCGCGCTGCGACTTGTAGAAGCGACCCCATATTTCAAGCTGGCGACGGACACCTTGATCGAAGACGATAACGAGCGGTTGCCCCGGCTTCCGAAATCGGCACGTAGCAAGCACGGAGTCCACGCATTTAACGAAACATAGTGCTTCGGGCGGCGCGACTTCCTCCACCATAGGACCCACGACCAACTTGTTCCAAGCAATCCGGTCAACGGCAACGGCGAAAGTGACAAGGCCAATATCCAAGATGACATGTCGGAACAAATAGTTGAGGCGATCTCGTTCCGCCAAACTGTAGCCTTCAAATTCGCCTCGCTTGGCCCGAAGCGGCGCAAGATGAAACTGCTTGAGGGGTGGCTTCCCGGGAAGTGGATTTTCTAGAAGCGCCCTCCAAGCCGTCTCGAAGACGTTCCATTGCTCCTCCGTTCCCAGAAGGCCGCCAAAGGCCACCACGGGCGAGTCCGGATGTGTTCCGCTATCGTCGAAATAGGCAGCCAGCATCGCGTTCATTGCCTGAGGAAAGACCGCTAGCACGAGGCGCGATCAGACTGGGAACGAAGTCAAACACCTTGGGCGGACTGGGCGGATTTTGGGCGCATCTGTTCGTTATTTGGAGCGCAAGAACGACACGAAACGCAAGTTGGAACGTAGCGAGGAAATTAAAAAAGCCCTTGTCTTAAAGGGCTTTAGATGGTGGGCGCACAAGGGATCGAACCTTGGACCTCTCCCGTGTGAAGGGAACGCTCTCCCGCTGAGCTATGCGCCCGGATCCTGGTGGCTGCCGGCCGTGGGGCCGTAAGAGGCAGCTGCCGAAGCAGTCCGTCGGAGCCCGCGATTTACGAAGCGCGGGCAGGGGGTGTCAAGGATTTGCGGCGCCGCTGGCGAGGAAAACTGCCGGGGTGCGGTGGCCCGTCCTCGATAGGGGCCGAAACCGGCCCTCTCGCGGGCCGGCCTCCATACTGAAGCGAGGGGCAGATATCCGCCGCACTCGGCGCCGATCCGGCGGCCTCAGGCCCCGAGCTGCCGTGCTCGCGAGGCATGAGACTGCAGCGCGCGGATGCGGTCGGCCAGGGTGCCGCCTTGCGGACCGCCTGCGCCGGCTGCAGCGGCCGGAGCCGCGGCGACGCCATTGGCGTTGGCCGGCTTGGCGGGGGCCGGCTCGGCGGCCAGCATGGCTTCGATGGTCGAGTTCGGGCCCTCGATCTGCATTGCGAGCTTGGCCACTTCGGCGGCGATGTCGTTGATGCGCTCACGCAAGAGCGCGTTCTCCATCCGCTCCTGGGCCCAGGTGCTCTCGGCCTGCTGCTGGATCGCGTTCATCTCGCGCTGCAGCTTGGTGCGCTCGTCGCGGGCGGCCTGCAATTGCTCTTCGAGGGCGGCCTTCTCGGATTTGAGCCGCTCGAATGCGGCCGACTTGCCGCTGCCGAAGCCGGCCAGCTCCTCGCGCAGCTCCTTCAAGGCGCGGTCGGCGGCCACGTTGGCCTCGCGCAACTGGTTGTTCTCGAAATCACGTTCGGCAAGCAGCTTGCCCTGGGTCGACAGCCGGCCTTCGAGGTCGGCGACGCGGGTCGCCAGCATCTCGGCTTCCTTGACCTGGACGATCAGCTGGCGGTCGAGCTCGGTGACGCGCTGGCTGAGATTCTCGACCCGCGCGCGGGCGTCGTTGAGCGCCTTGGTCGCGGTGTCGGATTCGTCGCGCTCCAGCGCCAGCCGCGTCTGGGTCGCGGAGAATTCCTTCTCGGCGTCGGCCACGCGGCTGCGCAGCTCCTCGACCTGGGTCCTGACCGACACCAACTCGACCTGCCGGCTGTCCGCCAGCAGCGCCTTGTCGTTGAGCTCGGTGCTCAGCCGGACCAGCTCGGCCTGCTTCTCCTTCAGCGCCTGCTCGGCGGCGCGCAGCGCCTCGGTCTTGGCGGCGAACTCCTCTTCCGTGGCGCGGAGCTGGTCCTTGAGCGCCTTCTCGCGCGCCTCCAGCGCGAAGATCGCAGCGTTCTTCTCGCCGAGCTCGATCTTCATGCGGTTGATGGCGTCGGTCTTCTTGCCGAGGTCGGCGAGCTGGCCGGTGGCCTTGTTCTTGAGCGCGTCGACGCTCATCTCCAGCCGCCGCGCCGACATCGCGAACTCCGCGCGCAGCTGGTCCTTGTCGGCCTGGATCTCGGCCATCGACAGCGGCGTCGCCGCCTCGAGCCGGCGCGTCGTCAGCCGCACCGCACGATTGTGCACCAGCGGCACGATCATCAGCGCACAGAGCATGGCGATCAGAAAACCGATCGCAAAATACATGATCGGCTCGACCATGACGCACAACTCCCGGTCCAAAATGATTAACGGAATCACAATGCACGGCGGGCTGATTCAACGCCAGCCCAATGCCGTGTTAACCTTGATCCGTCGCGGGAGAACGTGTCCTAGCGGTACCAGCCGGCGACCTCAGAAAGGGTTCCAGGTCGCACTTGGGGTGAACTTGAGGTAGCCGACATTGGCGCCGAGCCGCAGGCCGATCCCGGATCGGATCGGCACCAGCACGATGTTGTTGGCGGTCAGCGCCGTCATGCCGAAGCCGCCGACGATATAGGCCGAGCCGTCGATGCCGACGAAGCGCTGATAGATCGCGCTGGTGGCCGGCAGGTTGTAGACCAGCGTCATGGTGCGGGCGCCGTCGCCGCCCCAGTCGAAGCCGAGCGAGGGGCCCTGCCAGTAGACGCGGAGGTCGCCGGCGTTCTTGGTGTAGAGCGTGCCCTCGCCGTAACGGAGACCGGCGACGAAAGCACCGGCGCCTTCCTCGCCCAGGATATAGCCGTTCGGCAGGCCCCATTGGCTGACGGCGCGCTCGATGACCGAGGCGAGGCCGCGCGAGACGTTGCCGAAGAAGCGGTGGCCGGCATTGACGAGCTCGTCCGGATTGAAGCTGTCCGGGCTCGGCGCAGGGCGCGGCGGCGGTGCGGGCTGCTGATACGGCTGCGCAGCCTGGTAGGGCGGCGCAGCAGGCGGGGGCGCCTGCTGCGCGGCGACCGACGCGGTCATGGCCAGCACGGCCGCTAGCGTGGCGGCGGCAAGGCGTGATGCGAAACTCATCGATGGAAATCCCCTGCTATCGGCTGCCCGAGCCTCGCCTTAACCTGACGCCAACCCCATCGGGCGATTGTCGGGCGAGGGGCGATGCCCCTGCGACTCCCATGTTATCGGCACCAACTATGACCGCACAACGGCAACAACCGAACCAGACCGGATCAAAGTCGCTGTTTCGCCTTGTAATTGCCTCTATCGCGCTCGCTGGGCTGCTGCTGCCGGTCGGCGCGCCGGCGGCCACGACGCAGCGCATCATCTCCGACCGCTTCAGCGGGCTGGCGATCGACGGCTTCGACCCCGTTTCCTATTTCGTGGATGGCAAGGCCCTGCTGGGACTGCCGGATTTCGAGGCGTCCCAGGGTGGGGTGGTCTGGCGGTTTCGCAACGAGGGCAATCGCGCCTCCTTCCTGGCCCATCCGGAGGTCTACGGCCCGCAATTCGGCGGCTACGACCCGACCGATGTGGCTCGCGGCGTGACGGTGGCCGGCAACCCGCGTTTTTTCGTCGTGGTCGAGGAACGGCTGTTCCTGTTCAACCGCGAGGAAAGCCGCGACGCCTTCGCGACCGACCCGAGCCGCTATCTGCCGCGGGCGGAAGCTCGTTGGCCGGCGCTGGAGGAGGATCTGCCGCAGTAGGGCGGCAGGGCTGTCTCAAACCTTCACCGCAGCCGGGTCACCCCAGGCGATGAAGGACGGCACGATGAAGCCGTCAGGGCGCTCGCCATAGCGCAACGGCGCGCCAGTCTCGCTGGTGACGGCGCCGCCGGCGGCTGCGACCACGGCATGGCCTGCCGCCACGTCCCATTCCGAGGTTGGGCCGAGCCGCGGATAGATGTCGGCCAGACCTTCGGCGAGCCGGCCGAACTTCACGGCCGAGCCGAGCGGCAGGCGCACCGCGCCCGGACGGGCCGCAATGAAGGCTTCGGTGCGGGCATCGCCATGCGACCGGCTGACCGCGGCGACCCATGCCGCGCCCTGCGGCGGCATCGGCCGGGTGCGGATCGGCTCGGCGGCCGCCAAACCCGCCTCCGTGAACGACAGCCGCTCGGCGCCACGGCCGACCAGGCCGCGCCAGATCTGGCCGATGGCCGGCGCGCAGACGATGCCGAGCAGCGGGCTGCCGCCGGTGACCAGCGCCAGATTGACCGTGAACTCGCCGCGCCCGGCGACGAACTCCTTGGTGCCGTCGAGCGGATCGATCAGGAAGAAGCTGCCATTGAACGGTCCTGCGCTCGCCCCGACCCGCTCCTCCGACAGCGCGGGAATCGCGGGCGCCAGCCGTGCCAGCCCTTCGGCAATGACCCTGTCGGCGGCAAGATCGGCCTCGGTGACCGGCGAGCCGTCGGATTTGTCGGTGACAGCCATGGCGCGGCGGTTGACGGCGAGGATCGCGTAGGCCGCCTCGACAACGAGCTCCGTCAGGGGCGTCATCAGCGCGGCGGCGGCCTCGACCTCGACGGTTCCTGCAGTCGGTGCCGTCGTCATTGCGCGGTGCTCCTTCCGGCCGTTCCGTACGCAGCTTGCATCATCGTATCCTTGTTCTGGCGCCGGCGCATCCGGGTACGGCCGTTCGCACGTTCATTGAGCTGCGGCTGCCGGGAAAACCGCTACGTACTTTCCCGTGTCCCGCCCTCAGTCCGGTGGCGGTCCATGCTTTCGCAGTGTATCAAGCGTTAACGCAAGCATGATTCGCCCAGGTTCGCGGATTTCAGGAACATCGAATGTCCGGCACGTCCTCTCCCGAGATCGCCAATCCGATTCCCGCTCCCGATACGCTCGAACTTGCCGCTCTGCTCTGCTCGAAGGTCTGCCACGACCTGATTAGTCCGGTCGGCGCCATCGTCAATGGGCTCGAGGTGCTCGACGACAATCCGAAGCCGGAGGATCGCGACTTCGCGCTGGAGCTGATCCGCAAGAGCGCCAAGACGGCGTCGGCGCGGCTGCAGTTCTGCCGCCTCGCCTTTGGTGCGGCCGGCTCTGCGGGCGCGCAGATCGATCTCGGCGACGCCCAGACCATGGCGCGCGGCCACATCGAGGACGCCAAGACCTCGATCACCTGGAATCTGCCGCGGCTGCTGTTGCCCAAGAACCGGGTCAAGCTGCTGCTCAACATGATGGTGGTGGCGCAGCAGACGATCCCGCGCGGCGGCATGCTGACCGTCGACCCGATCGGCGACGGCGAGTCCATGAGCTTCCGCGTCGCCGCCACCGGGCTCAATGCCCGGCTGCCGCAGAACATCGTCAATCTGCTTGGCGGCGAATTGCAATCGACCATCGATGCCCACGCGGTGCAGCCCTACTACACCCGTCTGCTCGCCGATGCCTGCGGCCTCAAGGTGACGCTCACCGCCGACGGCAACGCGATGGTCGTGCAGGCGGCCTGATCTGGCAGACGTCCTGCCGCGTCAGTCCTGCGACCTCGTGTCGTGGGACAGGCGCAACAATCCATTCACCATGGTTAATCAAGCCTTGCCGATGGGTCCGAATTTGTCCGGATGCATCTTATCTCTTTGTTGAGTCCGTTCATTTGCGCTTACTCAACTAATATTAAACGCTTTGCACCGAAACTGGCCACGGTTTGAAGGGCGCGTCATGTCGCGTTCCGTTGCGTGCGAAGGCCAGTTTCATGGATGACCTGTTGCGTGAGTTTCTGACGGAGACCAGCGAGAGCCTGGACACCGTCGATAATCAATTGGTGCGGTTCGAGCAGGAGCCGAACAACGCCAAGATCCTCGATAACATCTTCCGGCTGGTGCACACGATCAAGGGGACCTGCGGCTTCCTCGGCCTGCCGCGGCTCGAAGCGCTGGCGCATGCCGCCGAGACCCTGATGGGCAAGTTCCGCGACGGCATGCCGGTCACCGGCGAGGCCGTGACGCTGATCCTCACCACCATCGACCGCATCAAGGACATCCTCGGACAGCTCGAGGCCAACGAGGCCGAGCCCGAGGGCGAGGACCGCGACCTCATCAGCGAGCTCGAAGCCATGGTCGAGCGTGGCATGGCGGCAATGGCCGCGTCGGCGGAGCCGATCGCGATGGCCGGCGAGACCGCGCCACCGCTTGCGCCTGCAGCGCCGGCCGCGCCCGCGGTCACGCACGGCTCGCTGATCGACCAGACGCTGGAGCGTCCGCTGCGTCCGGGCGAAGTATCGCTCGACGAGCTCGAGCGGGCCTTCCGCGAGACCGCGATCGAGTTGCCGCCCGCGCATGAGAAGGCGCCTGAGCCCAAGGCCGCTGCCCCGGCGCCGGTCGCCAAGGCCGGGCCTGCCAAGGCGGAAGCAGAGGCCAGGGCCGAGGCGCCGAAGAAGGCGGCGCGCGCCAAGGCCAATGCCGATGGCGAGGTGCACGAGAACGACAAGGTCGCCAACCAGTCGATCCGCGTCAACGTCGACACGCTCGAACATCTGATGACGATGGTCTCGGAGCTGGTGCTGACGCGCAACCAGCTGCTCGAGATCGCCCGCCGCAACGAGGACACCGAGTTCAAGGTGCCGCTGCAGCGGCTGTCCAACGTCACCGCCGAGCTGCAGGAGGGCGTCATGAAGACGCGCATGCAGCCGATCGGCAATGCCTGGCAGAAGCTGCCGCGCATCGTCCGCGACCTCGCCACCGAGCTCGGCAAGCAGATCGAGCTCGAGATGCACGGCGCCGACACCGAACTCGACCGCCAGGTGCTCGACCTGATCAAGGACCCGCTCACCCACATGGTGCGCAACTCCGCCGATCACGGCCTGGAGACGATGGCCGAGCGCGCCGCGGCCGGCAAGGCCGAGCAGGGCACCATCCGGCTGTCCGCCTATCATGAAGGCGGCCATATCATCATCTGCATCGCCGACAACGGCCGCGGCCTCAACACCGAGCGCATCAAGGCCAAGGCCTTGGCGAACGGCCTCGTCACCGAGGCCGAGCTCGAGAAGATGACGGAAGCGCAGATCCACAAGTTCATCTTCGAGCCGGGCTTCTCGACCGCGGCCGCCGTCACCTCGGTCTCGGGCCGCGGCGTCGGCATGGACGTGGTGCGCACCAACATCGACCAGATCGGCGGCACCATCGACATCAAGTCGGTGCTCGGCGAGGGCACCTCGGTCACCATCAAGATCCCGCTGACGCTCGCGATCGTCTCGGCGCTGATCGTCGAAGCCGGTGGCGACCGCTTCGCGATCCCGCAATTGTCGGTCGTCGAGCTGGTGCGCGCGCGCGCCAACTCCGAGCACCGCATCGAGCGCATCAAGGACACCGCGGTGCTGCGCTTGCGCAACAAGCTGCTGCCGCTGATGCATCTGAAGAAGCTCTTGAAGATCGACGACGGCTCGTCGACCGATCCGGAGAACGGCTTCATCGTGGTGACGCAGGTCGGCAACCAGACCTTCGGCATCGTGGTCGACTGCGTGTTCCACACCGAGGAAATCGTGGTCAAGCCGATGTCGACCAAGCTGCGTCACATCGACATGTTCTCGGGCAACACCATCCTGGGCGACGGCGCCGTGATCATGATCATCGATCCGAACGGCATCGCGAAAGCGCTCGGCGCCGCCGGTTCGGCCTCGCAGGCGGTATCCGACGAGCACGCCGCGCATCACGCGATCGGCGGCGAGCAGCTCACCTCGCTGCTGGTGTTCCGCGCCGGCACGGCGCAGCCCAAGGCGGTGCCGCTGGCGCTGGTCACGCGCCTGGAGGAGATCGCGGCCGACAAGATCGAGATCTCCAACGGCCGCTACATGGTGCAGTACCGCGACCAGCTGATGCCCTTGGTGCAGATGGAAGGCGTGTCGGTGCAGACGTCGGGCTCGCAGCCGATCCTGGTGTTCGCCGACGAGACCCGGGCGATGGGCCTCGTGGTCGACGAGATCATCGACATCGTCGAGGAGCGGCTCAACATCCAGGTCTCCGGCGCCAAGGACGGCATCCTCGGCTCGGCGGTGATCAAGGGCCAGGCGACGGAAGTGATCGACGTCGGCCACTTCCTGCCGATGGCGTTCGCCGACTGGTTCATCCGCAAGGAGATGGCGACCGAGTCGCAGACGCAGTCGGTGCTCTTGGTCGACGACTCGCCGTTCTTCCGCAACATGCTGGCGCCGGTGTTGAAGTCGGCCGGCTACAAGGTGCGCACGGCGGCGTCGGCGATCGAGGGCCTCGCCACGCTGCGTTCCGGGCACAGCTTCGACATCGTCGTCACCGACATCGAGATGCCGGAGATGAACGGCTTCGAGTTCACCGAGGCGATCCGCGCCGACCAGAACCTGAACCAGATGCCGGTCATCGCGGTGTCGTCGCTGGTGTCGCCGGCGGCGATCGAGCGCGGCCGCCAGGCCGGGCTCTACGACTACATCGCCAAGTTCGACCGGCCCGGCCTGATCGCGGCGCTGAAGGAACAGATCGAGGAACGGGCGCGCGCCGAAGCCAACCGGCGGGCCGCGTGACAGCAAGCGGACAGGAGTAGCGTGCGATGAGCAGCAAGATCGAAACCACCGAGGGTGCCGCCGTCGAATACGTCACTGCGATGATCGGCGGTCAGCTGTTCGGCCTGCCCATCTCCCGGGTGCAGGACGTGTTCATGCCGGAGCGGGTGACGCGGGTGCCGCTGTCGTCGGCGGAGATCGCCGGCGTCCTCAACCTGCGCGGCCGCATCGTGACCGTCGTCGACATGCGGGCGCGGCTCGGCCTCGCCCGCGCCGAGGACGGCAAGCCGCCGATGGCGGTCGGCGTCGATCTGCGTGGCGAGTCCTATGGTCTCCTGATCGATCAGATCGGCGAGGTGCTGCGGCTGCCCGAGGAGAGCCGGGAGGAGAACCCGGTCAATCTCGACCCGCGCATGGCGAAGCTCGCCGGCGGCGTGCACCGCCTCGACGGTCAGCTGATGGTCATCCTCGATGTCGATCGCGTGCTCGAGCTCGCAGCAGACAAGATGGCGGCCTGAACACTGCAATTTGAGGGCGGCGGCGCATCAGGCGTCGTTGCATTGGATCCTGACCTCGTGAGGCTGATATGAGAACGTGTCTGGTAGTTGACGATTCCAGCGTCATTCGAAAGGTGGCGCGACGCATTCTGGAAGGTCTGGATTTCCAGATCGTGGAAGCGGAGGACGGCGAGCAGGCTCTGGAGATCTGCAAGCGGGGCCTTCCCGATGCGGTGTTGCTCGACTGGAACATGCCCGTCATGGACGGCTATGAGTTTCTCGGCAATCTCCGGCGCATGCCCGGCGGCGACGCGCCGAAGGTGGTGTTCTGCACGACCGAGAACGATGTCGCGCACATCGCGCGCGCGCTGCACGCCGGCGCCAACGAGTACATCATGAAGCCCTTCGACAAGGACATCGTGACCGCGAAGTTTCAGGAAGTCGGGCTGATCTGATCTCCGTTGCGTGCGGCGGTCCCGTGGTCGTCCGGGCTTGCCGTCACCCCGTGCCTCTGTCCTGTTGGTGAACTATGAGCGTCGCGTTGGCCAGTTCTTCGATCCCGAGTTCGATCAGGCAGGAACCTCTCCGGGTGATGGTCGTGGACGACTCCGTCGTCATCCGCGGCATGATCTCGCGTTGGATCGCGTCTGAGCCCGACATGGTCGTGGCGGCGTCGCTGCGCACCGGCCTGGAAGCCGTGAACCAGATCGATCGCGTCAATCCCGACGTCGCCGTGCTCGACATCGAGATGCCCGAGCTCGACGGCATTGCCGCCCTGCCGAAGCTGCTTGCCAAGAAGAAGAACCTCGCCGTCATCATGGCGTCGACGCTGACCCGCCGCAACGCGGAGATCAGCTTCAAGGCGCTGTCGCTCGGCGCGGCCGACTACATCCCGAAGCCCGAGAGCACGCGCGAGGCCTCGGCGGCCGACAATTTCCACTACGATTTGATTCAGAAGATCCGCAATCTTGGCGCCAAGGCGCGCCGCGCCGCTCCTGCTCCGCATGCGCCGGCCGCATCGCCGATCGTTCCGCAAGTCCAAGGGCTCCGGCCTGTGCTTGCATCGCGGCCGATGGTCGCCCCCGTGGCGCCCGCCGTGCCGACCCAGCTGGCGCGCCGCTCCTTCAGCACGCAGATGCCGAAGGTGCTGCTCATCGGATCGTCGACCGGCGGCCCGCAGGCGCTGATGTCGCTGGTGACCGAGCTCGGTCCCGTGATCGACCGCTTTCCGGTGCTGATCACCCAGCATATGCCGCCGACCTTCACCACCATCCTCGCCGAGCATCTGGCGCGCTCGAGCCGCCGACCGGCCCACGAGGCCGTCGACGGTGAGGTGGTGAGGCCGGGTCAGATCTACCTTGCCCCCGGCGGCCGCCACATGCGTGTGGCGCGCCATGGCGCCGATGTGGTGATCGCGCTCGACAACGGTCCTCCGATCAATTTCTGCAAGCCCGCCGTCGATCCCTTGTTCATGTCGGCGATCGAGGTCTGGCAGGGCTCGACCCTGGCCGTGATCCTGACGGGCATGGGTTCCGACGGCATGCGCGGCGGCAAGGACATCGTCGCCGCCGGTGGCAGCGTGATCGCGCAGGACGAGGCGACCAGCGTGGTCTGGGGCATGCCGGGCTCAGCCGCCAATGCCGGCATCTGCGCGGCCGTCCTTCCCTTAAACCAGATCGGACCGAAGCTGGTCCGTCTGTTTGCTGGAGACCGTTCGTGACACCCCTGGACTATGAGTTCTTGCGTAAGGTCCTGAAGGATCGCTCCGGCCTCGATCTGTCGGCCGACAAGCAGTACCTGGTCGAAAGCCGGTTGCTGCCGCTGGCCCGCCGCGCCAACCTGCCGGGCATCCCGGAGCTGGTGCAGAAGATCAGGAGCGGCGCGGAGCAGCTTACGACCCAGGTGGTCGAGGCGATGACCACCAACGAGACGTTCTTCTTCCGCGACAAGATTCCGTTCGATCATCTCCGTGAGGGCATCCTGCCGGCGCTGATCCAGTCGCGCGCCAATCGTCGTTCCCTGCGCATCTGGTCGGCCGCCTGCTCGACCGGACAGGAGCCGTATTCGATCGCGATGTGCCTGCGCGAATTCGGTCCCGCTCTGGCGGGCTGGCGCATCGAGATCATTGCCACCGACCTGTCGCAGGAGGTGCTGGAGAAATCGAAGGCCGGCCTCTACAGCCAGTTCGAGGTGCAGCGCGGATTGCCGATCCAGCTGCTGGTGAAATATTTCACACAGCTCGGCGAGCTCTGGCAGCTCAGCGCCGACATCCGCGGCATGGTCCAGCATCGCCAGCTCAATCTGCTGCAGGACTTCTCGCATCTCGGCAAGTTCGACATCATCTTCTGCCGCAACGTGCTGATCTATTTCGACCAGGAGACCAAGGCCTCGATCTTCGAGCGGATGGCCAAGGTGATGGAGCCGGACGGCACGCTGTTGCTGGGAGCCGCCGAATCGGTCGTCGGCATCACCGACGCGTTCAGGCCCAACCAGGAGCGGCGGGGTCTGTACCAGATCAATCCGGTGCGCAGTCCGCGCGGTGGCGCTGCGCTGCTGCCCGGCCTCAAGGTGGTCGCGGCTCGCTGACGTTTGCGCTTGGCGCGGAGACATCGTCGGAACATCGGCCGGCGTCGGCCGTGCGGCCGGACTGACCGGTGTGTGATGAAGGTCGGGCTCCGGTCGGTGCTTCCTCGTCCTCGCCGTATCGGCCCTCACGTCGAGCGCTGAACTCAGGCCCGTCGGCACCACACGTCGTAGTCCCTCTCCGTCGCCTCGCGTGCGGCGCGGGAAGCTCTGCGCAGCCAGCCCGAACCGCGTTTCCTGAGATCCGCCGCGATGGTGCTGCTGACGCGACCGTCAGCCGCATGGACGGAGGCGAGCTCCGCGCCCATGCCGCGCAGAAGGACGAGCTTGAGGTCGGCGCCGGCCTCCTTGCCGAGGTCGATCTTGCGCGCATCGGCCGACAATCGCCGAACGACGTAGTCCCCCTCGTCGGTCCGGTAAACGCGGAGGAATGGATCGGGCGCGCGATGGGCTCCATTCGAGAGTTCAATGAACCTGTGCTGAGGCGCCGGCTTCCGTTGCGGCTTGTCCTTCGCCCAGGTCCAGGCCGAAGGGACCAACGCCTTCGCTTCGCGCACGACGCGGCCGCCGCGCCATGTTGCGACGACGACGAAGCGTGGACGTCCCAGGCTGCCGCCGCCGGCGGCGCGGCGGAAGAATCTCGGCGTCTCGCCCGTCCCGGGAAGGCTGCCGAGGAGCAACTTATGGACGGCGGAAGGAATTGCATCCGCCGGCGTCAATCCGTCGATCTCGTCCCAGAATTTTCGCCGGCACTGATCCGAGCATTTGACGTAGGAGCGGATCCACATCTCATGGTCGTCGAGCAGCGCCGGCCCTGGCCTTTGAAGTCCGTGGCGATAGCCTTCCAGGATCGCGTCTGCCGCATCGCGGTTGCCGATCTCCATTTTCGGCGCGAGCTCGACGCTGGTCGTGAGTCGGACCAGATCGAGGACGTAGGGCATCACCGCGGCCTCGTCGAAATCATTGACGCCCCACACCCAGCGCCCGTCGGCGTCGCGCCACGTGCCGAAATTCTCCAGATGGATGTCGCCGACGCAGAGCGCAGCTGGTGCGTCGGTGAGCTCGGGGCTGGTCTCGGCGATGCGCCGCGCCCAGCGGTAGTACGTCGCCCGCAGGAAGATGAAGGGGCTCTTTCGCATCCGCTCGTGCTTGGTGAGGAGGTCGTCCTCGACCACTGCGCATTGGCTGCGAAGCCAGGCCTCGTAGGCCGCGGTATCTTCGATGATGGACACGCGATGCCTCCGGATGTGCCGGGCCCGAGCGAAGCCTTATGAGTTGCGTTGATGCCGAACGAACGTGGTCTCGCCCATCGCGCGCAGCGCGCGCTTGTCGAACGGCTTGTCGAACGGCTTGGCGAGCCGGGGCAGGCCGCGGATATCCGGCGGAAACAGCGTCGCATCGTCATGGCCCGAGGTAATGACGATCTTCAGATCGAGCGCGATCAGGCCCTCGTCCTCGGCGACCAGGATCCGCAGGCCTTCGAGTTCGGTATTGTCCGTCGCCATGCCTCATCCCGACTATGCGCGCCGATCCGGCAGGGAATTCCCCTCGGTCCTATCTAGTGCTCCGGAACCGCGTGTCGAGGCGCTTTCGCTGGCTGTCGTCAAGATCCTACAGGATTGCATGCGGCAAAAAGCGCGAGCGGTTGCCGGTGATCGGGCTCGTGTCCTCGCGGATCGACAGGCCGCATGGCTCGTGGTCGACGAGCCAGCTGCCGATCACCGGGAACGCGCCGCCGAAATCCGGCAGCGGCGCCACCGCCTGGCGGATGTAGCCCTCGGCGCCGTAGGGCCCGTCCTGCACGGAGACGGCGACGCCGTCGGACACCAGGCTGACATTGGCGCCCTCGCGCGAGTAGATCGGCTTGCGCACGAAGCTCGAGCCGAGGCTGGCGGCCTTCGGATCGTCCTCGAAATAGGCCGGCAGCAGGTTCGGATGGCCTTCGTGCATCTGCCAGAGTAGCGGCAGGATGCCCTTGTTGGACAGGATGGCCTTCCACGGCGGCTCGATCCATTGCGTCGGCGCTTGCGCGAGCTTGGCGCCGAACTCATCGCGGAACATCCATTCCCAGGGATAGAGCTTGAAGGCGAGCGCGATGTCGCCGTCGTCGAGATCGACGAAGCCGCCGCCGATCTCGCGCCAGCCGATGTCGGCGACATCAAGGATGGTTGTCGACAGGCCCGCTTGGGCTGCCGTGTCGGCCAGATAGGCCAGGGTCGCGGCGTCCTCGGCGTTGCCGGTGAGCCCGGCCAGATGCACGCGGCGCTGCCTGCCGAGGGCGCGCCAGCGCTCGATCAGGCGCTCATGGATCGAGTTGTACTGGTCCGCACGCCCCGGCAGGATGCGACGTTCGATCGCCTGCTCGAGCCAGGTCCATTGGAACACCGCAGCCTCGAAGATCGATGTCGGCGTATCGGCATTGTATTCGAGCAGCTTCGCCGGCGCGCGGCCGCCGTGATAGCTGAGGTCGAACCGTCCGTAGAGGCTGCCGTCCCTTCGCTTCCAGCTCTCCGCCAGCAGCGGCCAGATCGCCTGCGGGATCTTCAGGCGGCGGAGCAGCGCCTCGTCGCCGATGACGCGTGCGACCAGCGCGAGGCACATCTGCTCGATCTCGGCCGTCGGCTCCTCGATGCCGAGCTCGATCTCGGCAATCGTGAACGCGTAGTAGGCGCGCTCGTCCCAATAGCGCTCGCCGTCGAGCTCGTAGAAGTCGAAGCCGCATCGTGCCGCGGTCTCGCGCCAGTCGTCACGTTCGGGGCAGGGGATGCGCTGCATCGGTGTCAGCCTAACGCAGCGGCGATCATGCCGTGCCCGTGGCAACGGGGCGCAGCACAGCCGAGGCCCTCATCGCTGATGCGGCCATGACGTCGTCCGCGCGGTCCAGGCGCAAGCTCGCGCCCGGCTCCGTACGATTGTTTGCTACCAAAGCGCGGCGAGGTGGCGGCGGCCACCGCAGCCGTCATAGTCGTCGGCACCCCAGGGTGCGGACGTTGCATCGGATCGCTTCCGATGAGTCGGTAGGCCAGTTTTTTATGATTTTGAGTCTGTGTCAAAGATCCGAATCCAAGGAAACATCACAAACGCGGTGTTTTCACGGCGCCGGCGCGACGAAAATCAGCCGCCGCCTCCGAAGCCGTGTCCGAACGAGCCGAAGCCGCCGCGCGAGACATGTGCGGAGGACGCCTCGGCGACATGGCTCGAGCCGCTGCTTCTGGAATCGCTGTCGCCGCTGGAAAATCCCCAGCGGCCGGAGCCGCTGCCGCCGCCACCGCCGCTCGAGCGGCGCGTCGTGCATTCGCTCGTCTGCGGCTGGCCGGCCATCGTCGGCGTCTCGGTGCCCTGCTGCGGGCAGCTCTGCTGCCGCGGCATCAGCGCATAGGCGGTGCCGCCGACCGCGAGCGTGCCCATCAGCAGCAGCGCGACGTGGCCGGAGCGCTTCACCGGCGGCGTCGCGGGCGGGGGCGGCATCGGCCGGCGCTTGCCGAATTCGCGGCGTTGCTCGGCCATGGTCAGATGATCATCGAGGCGGCGTTGAGTGCGCCGGCGGAGAGCGACGCGAGGCCGAGCCAGATTGCGGAGGCCAGCTCGCCGGCGACGATGCGCTGGGCGAGATCCGGCACCGGGATGCGGACGAGGTAATAGACGATCACCTGGACGATCAGCGCGACCAGCGCCCAGATCAGGCAGTCAAGCACGTTGGCGGAATGGGCGATGGCGCTGACCAGCGGCAGGGTGAAGCCGAGCAGGCTGAGGCCGAGCGCGATCGCAGCCGACGGATGGTTGTCCCGGATCAGCTGGAATTCATTGTAGGGCGTGACGCGGGTGTAGATGAACAGGTAGGCCGTCACCGCGACCAGCGCGGTACAGAAGTACACCAGAAAGGCCGGCAGGCCGGCGAGCGATTGCAGGATCATGGATCAGGCCCGACGCGTGGAAGCTCTCATCTGTCGCGATGCCAGCATGCCCGGTTCGACGTGAACAAAGTCTATCCGCCTTTCGCCGGATCCAGCCTGGCCTGGTCCAGCATCTGCAGCACGGAATCCCCCGTCTTGCGGGTGTGCTCGGAGAGCGCCTGCGCGAAGCCGGATGCGTCCCGCGCCCGCAGCAGCGCCATGAACGCTTCGTGCTCGCCGATCGACTCGTCCCAGCGCCGCGCGTCGTAATTGGCGACCGCCCGCGCGCGAAACACGCTCGCGTGCAGGGTGCTCCACATGTTGAGCAGCACGGCGTTGCCGGCGAGCTTGGTGATCTCGGCATGGATTTGCTGGTTGAGCCGGAAATAGGCGGCGCGCTCGGCGGCGCGATGCAGCGCCACCAGCTCGGCATGCATGGCGTCGAGCCTGGCGAGGTCGTCCGCCGTTGCACGCGCGGCCGCAGCGCGGCCTGCGGCGGCATCGAGCGACACCATCACGTCGAAGATCTCGGCGATCTCGCGGGCGTCGATCGGCGTCACCACGGGCGTGCGATGCGGCCGCAGCTCGATCAGGCCCTCGGCGGCGAGGATCTTGAAGGCCTCGCGCAGCGGCGTGCGCGAGACGCCGAAGGTCTCGCACAGCATGCGCTCGGGCAAGGCAGCGCCGGCGGCGAGCTCGCCGTCCACGATCATCTCGCGCAGCCTGGCGACGAGCTGATCGTGCAGCGACAGCCGATCGAGCGGCCGCTTGGAGTGGTCGGACGACAGCTTCAGCCGCGCCGGCTTGAAGCGCGTCTTCAGTCTGGGCCGGGGTGCCGGTGGGGTCATGTCGGGCGCGGCTGCTCCGCTGCGAGATGCCTGAAATTCGGGCGATGCGCCCGCGGATCAGGCAGGTTCTCCAAGTTTGATATGCTATTTCATATTGATTTTGTTGTATAAAATCAACATTGCATATCGCATCCAGTTGGCATGTCGTTTGCTGATGAGAGGACAAGCCGTGACAATCCCGTGGATCGACCTGCCCTGGAGATGGATGTGAAACGTTTCGTGCTGCCCATTCTCGCCCTGCTCGCGCTCGCGCTGCCCTCGCTCAGCTTCGCCGACGACGCCGCCAAGATCAAACTCGGCTACGCCAAATGCGCGCATTGCACGCCGATGTCGCTGACGCCGCAATTCGCGGAGGGCGTCGCGATCGACGCCGTCAGCTTCAACACCGGCACCGATGCGCTGACCGCTTTGGTGTCGAAGAACATCGACGTCGCCCAGGTGACCTATCTGCACTACGCCATCGCGCTCGACAAAGGCTTCGATGTCGTCGCCATCTCCGGCCAGGTCAATGGCGGCTCGGCGATCCTGCTCGGCAACGATCTTGAGATCGCGCCGGGCGACTGGGCCGCGCTGAAGGCGCTGATCGCCAAATACAAGACCGACGGCAAGCCGTTCCGCGTCGCCGCCTCGCGCGGTAATGCGCAGGACATCCACATGCGCGGTGCCTTCGCCAAGCAGGGCATCGACATCAACAAGGACGTGCAGTTCATCAACATCCCGAACCCCTCGGATCATCTGCAGGCGCTGCGCCGCGGCGAGGTCGAACTGATCTGCACCGTCGAGCCGTTCGCGACCCAGATCATGCAGGCCAAGGCGGCGAAGTTCTTCGGCTTCCCCTATGACCAGGCCGCCGGCAAGCTGACCAATCTGATCCTGACCCGCTCCGACGTCATCGCCTCCAACCCGAAGGGGCTCGAAGGCGTGGTGCGTGCCGTCGTCAAGGTCGACGCGCACATCGCGGCCGACAAGCCGGCGCTGATCGAGGTCATCTCCAAGATCACCGGCCTCGACAAGGCGATCGCGACTGGCGCGGTGGAGAACCTCGATCCCGATCCGAAAATGTATCGTTCCTCCGCGCTCGCCATCGCCACGATGATGCGCGACCTCAAATACATCAACTCGGATGTCACGGCCGCGGTCGAGAAGAATCTCGACTACCGCTTCCTGGAAGCGGCGACCGGCAAGCCGAAGACCGAGCTCGGCTACTGAGATGGCCGCGCTCGCCCAGCTCAGGAAGCTCGACCGCACCATCGTGCCCGTGCTGGTGCTCGCGGGCTGGGAGGCGTTCTCGCGCTCCGGCGCGCTGCCGGCGGCGCTGCTGCCCGCGCCGTCGACGGTGCTGTGGGCGTGGGCGGACTGGCTGGTCGGCACCGACGGCAACACCCAGACCTACAGCGCGCATTGGCTCGCCGACATGCTGGCGAGCCTGTCGCGCGTCGCGGCGGGCTTTGCCATCGCCACTTTGCTCGGCGTCGGCCTCGGGGTCGCGATCGGCTGGTCGCGCAAGACCGAGATCGTGATCGAGCCGACCTTGCAGATGCTCAGGCCGATCCCGCCGGTGTCGTGGATCCCGCTCGCCATCATCTGGTTCGGCATCGCCAACAAGCCGGCGATCTTCCTGGTGTTTCTCGGCGCCTTCTTTCCGATCCTGCTCAACACCATCCACGGCGTGAAGACCTGCGACCGCAATCTCATTCGCGCCGGCGCCATGGTCGGCGGCAGCGAGCGCAAGCTGTTGCGCTACATCGTCGTGCCCGCGGCGATGCCGAGCATCTTTGCCGGGCTTCGCATCGGCATCGGATCGGCCTGGATGCTCACCGTGACGGCCGAGATGGTCGCGGTGAAGAGCGGGCTCGGCTACGTGCTGTGGGATTCCTACTACTTCCTGCGTTACGATCTGGTGCTGGCGGCGATGGCGAGCATCGGCCTGCTCGGCTTCTGCAGCGATCTCGCCATCCGCTTCGTGATGGCGCGCGTGCTGCACTGGCAGCGCAACACCACCTTGGGCGGCGGGGAATGAGCATGGTCGCGATCGAGATCGCCAGCGTCTCCAAGATCTTCACCGACAGGAAGCGCAACGCCGAGGTGACGGCGCTCGCCGACATCAGCCTCAGCATCGCGCGCAACGAGTTCGTCTGCCTGCTCGGCCCGTCCGGCTGCGGCAAGTCGACCCTTCTCAACATGATCGCCGGATTCGAGCAGCCGAGCGCGGGCCGCATCGCCGTCGACGGCGAGACGGTGACGGCGCCCGGCGCCGATCGCGGCGTCGTGTTCCAGCACGCCAATCTGATGCCGTGGATGCCGGTGTGGGAGAACGTCGCCTTTCATCTGCTGCTAGGCGGCGGCCAGAAGGCCGAGCGCCGCGCGCGGGCGCAGGTCTATATCGACATGGTCGGGCTCACCGGCTTCGAGAACCACTATCCGTCGGAGCTGTCGGGCGGCATGAACCAGCGCGTCGGCATCGCGCGGGCGCTGCTGATGAATCCTCAAGTGATTCTGATGGACGAGCCGTTCGGCGCGCTCGACGAGCAGACCCGCATGGACATGCAGACCGAGCTTGTCAGGATCTGGCAGCAGCACCAGGGCACGATCGTGTTCGTCACCCATGGCATCGACGAGGCGCTGACGCTCGGCACCCATGTCGCGGTGATGAGCGCACGTCCCGGCCGCATCGTCGAGATCATCCCGATCGACCTGCCGCGGCCACGGGATATTACCTCGCCGCAGTTCAACGCGCTGAAGCGCCACATCCTGGCGCTGCTGCGCGGCGAGCGGGCGGAGCAGGGGGAGCGGGTGTGAGGATGGCCCGCGCCCATCTGAACGCGAGTCGTTGGGCCCGAGCCATCGCCCCAACGGCAGTGCGCCCCCTCTCCCGCTTGCGGGGGAGGGCAGGGGTGGGGGCGCCACACGGCAGACTGCCCGTGAGGAGAGATGTCCCCCACCCGGATCGCATCTGCGATGCGATCCGACCTCCCCCGCAAGCGGGAGAGGTTTTCCCGCACGCCACGTGCGATCGCATCGCTTGGCATAAGGTGAGCCACTCATGACCAAACGCACTCTCCTCGGCATGCTGACGCCGTCGTCGAACACCGCCCTGGAGCCGATCACCTCGGCCATGGTCGCCGGGCTGCCCAGCGTCTCCGCGCATTTCTCGCGCTTCAAGGTCACTGAGATCGCGTTGTCGACCGACGCGCTGGCGCAGTTCGACACATCGAACATCCTGCGCGCGGCAGAATTGCTCGCGCATGCCAGGGTCGACGTCATCGGCTGGAACGGCACCTCGTCCGGCTGGCTCGGCTTCGAGGCCGACGTCAAGCTGTGCGAGCAGATCACCGCGGCGACCGGCATTCCCGCGACCACCTCGATGCTGGCGCTGAACGAGATTCTGACGAGATCCGGCGTGAAGCGGCTCGGCTATGTCACACCCTATCGCGACGACGTGCAGGCGCGGATCATTGCCAACTACGAGACGCTCGGCATCGGTTGCGGCGGCGACCGCCATCTCGGCCTGCAGGACAATTTCTCCTTCGCCGAGGTCACCGAGGCGCAGCTCGAGCGCATGATCCGCGAGGTCGCGGCCGAGAAGCCCGATGCGATCGCCGTCGTCTGCACCAACCTGCGCGCCGCGCCGCTGGTCGACAGGATGGAGCAGGAGACGGGCATTCCGATTCTCGACACCATCGCCACCGTGGTATGGAAGAGCCTGAAGGTCGCCGGCGTCGATCCGGCCGCCGTGACCGGCTGGGGCTCGCTGTTCAAGAACTTCGCCTGAGAAGGACGTCACATGGCTGCATTCGACACCGCCATCCGCAACGGCACCGTCGCCACCGCGAGCGATACGTTCAAGGCCGATGTCGCCATCAAGAGCGGCCGCATCGTCGCGATCGGCGAGGCCATCACCGACGCCGACGAGATCGTCGATGCCACGGGCCTGCTGGTGCTGCCGGGCGGCATCGACAGCCACGTCCATATCAGCCAGCCCTCCGGCCCCGGCATCGTCATGGCCGATGATTTCGAGAGTGCGACGCGCGCCGCGGCGTTCGGCGGCAACACCTTCGTGATGCCGTATTGCCTGCAGGAGAAGGGCCAGCCGCTGCGATCAGCGCTGAAGGACTATCATGCCCTCGCCGACAACGCTTGCTACGTCGACCACTCCTTCCACCTCATCATCGCCGACCCCTCCGACGCCGTGCTCGGCCAGGAGCTGCCGGCGCTGGTCGCCGACGGTTATTCGTCGCTGAAGATCTTCATGACCTATGAGGGCCTCGCGCTCAGCGACTACGAGATTTTGGGCGTGCTGCAGGTCGCGCGCGAACGCGGGGCCTTGGTGCAGATTCACGCCGAAAACTACGACGCCATCCGCTTCCTCACCGACCGCCTGGAGCGCGCCGGCAACATCGCGCCGTATTATCACGGCAAGTCGCGGCCGATTCCGGTCGAGCGCGAGGCGACCCATCGCGCGATCTCGCTGGCCGAGCTGATCGACGTGCCGATCGTCATCGTCCACGTCTCCAACCGCGAGGCGATGGAGGAGATCCGCCGCGCGCAGGCGCGCGGCCTGAAGATCCACGGCGAGACCTGCCCGCAATATCTGGTGCTGACCGAAGAGGACATGCAGGGCCTCAACATGGAAGGCGCCAAATATGTCTGCTCGCCGCCGCCGCGTGACAAGGCCAGCCAGGAGGCGTGCTGGGAGGGCCTGCAGCAGGGCGTGTTCTCGCTGTTTTCGTCGGATCACTGCCCGTTCCGCTATGACGACGAGGCCGGCAAGCTGACGCCGAAGGGCCGCACCAGCTTTCGCTGGGTGCCGAACGGCATCCCCGGCGTCGAGACGCGGCTGCCGATCCTGTTCTCCGAAGGCGTCAACAAGGGCCGCATCACCCTGAACCAGTTCGTCGCCTTCACCGCCACTAACCACGCCAAGACGTATGGGCTGAGGGCTAAGGGCTCCATCGCGATCGGCTACGATGCCGACATCGCGCTGTGGGACCCGACCAAGACGGCCAAGATCAGCCAGTCCGGCCTGCACCACGGCTCCGACTACACGCCCTATGAAGGCATCGAGATCACCGGCTGGCCGGTCGCGACGATGCTGCGCGGAAAATTTGTCGTGCGCGACGGCCAGCTGGTCGGCGCCAAGGGCGACGGCCGCTACGTTACGCGCGGCAAGCCGGGTGCAGTGGCCTGAGTGGCCTAAGCACGCTCTTCCCATCCGTCATTGCGAGCGCAGCGGCGCAGCGAAGCAATCCAAACTCGAGCTCGCGACTCTGGATTGCGTCGTCGCTTCGCCCTTCGCAATGACGGCCAATTGCGATATCGCTCCCGTGAACAACCGTCAGACAAGGAGTGCCGCTAGGTCCGCGGCTCTTCCGAGACCCTGATCATGATGTGGGTCCGCGGGATCGCATCATGATCTCGTCTCTTTGCTCGAAGCTGATCGTGGGTGAACGATCGTTCCAGTCCTCAGCGGACTGGAAGCGGGTTCAATAGGCCGTCCATCCGCCGTCCGTCGCGTAGAATGCGCCGGTCAGGTTCGACGCCCCGGGCGACAGCAGGAACAGTATCTCCGCGACTAGCTCCTACATGGCGTCCGCGCGTACGGTGCCGCCAGCGCGACCGGCCAGACTCATGGGCCCGCCGTTACAGAACAGCCGACATGAAATCGCTGTCGGTCAATGCAAGGACAGCTAGTTTTCGTGGACGTGAAAGCCCGGTGCGCGGAACGCTCCGGGCTCATCACGTGGTCGCAAGAAGCGACTAATGATGCACCCGCAGGGTCCCGTCCGCGTTGTAGTCACTCTTGGGATTGTAGCCGGAATCGCGGTGCGTTCTACGATGTAGGGCAGCGTTGCTGCCGCTTGCGCCCGGAGTTCCGCTGTCAACCCGCATGGTCCCGTCTGCATTGTAGTCACTCTTCGGCCTGTAGCCGGAATCGCGATGCGTTTTTGCATGTAGGTCAGCGTTGCTGCCGCTCAGGCCCGGAGTTCCGGGATTGACCTGCATATTTCCATATTGGTCGCGATCACTTTTGCCCGCCCCGACCTGCTGAGCCGCACTGGCTTTTGCATGAGTACCTCTTGCATGATGAGTACGATGTCCGGCCAAGGCCGCAGATGTAGAGACGGCGAGAATAACAAGACCAACAGCAATGCTTCTAGCCATAGTGAACTCCTCACGTTGAAGGACCATTGATGACGGATACGCCGTCAATGTTAGCCTGCCACGGAACTTGCTGACCGTCTTTGATGCAACTCAAGGTACTAAAAGCGGGTGCGACGTCACGGTCCGCACGACTTTTGGCATCATTTCTTCGGCTTTGGCGCGGTGCCCGGCGGAGCCGATGTCGCTCCGCAACATGCCTCTGACGACGGGTTTGACCGATGCCTTCACCGTACCGCTATCGACTTCGACTTGCGAAACGCCGGTCGTCATGTCGACCAGAAGCCGATCGCTGCTCAGCACGTTCTGGCAACTGGTCGACACCACCCCGCCGAGCGTGGTGATCGGAATTGGGACCGAGCTCTGCGCCGCATGGGCATCGCAGGTGACTTGCGCGAAGCCGCTCATGGCAGATCGCCGATCCGAAACAGGAGCGTTCGACAGGGTCTCGATCGGGAACGCAAGCCTTGGCGGTGACCGTTCGAACGCCTGAAAGGAATATGATTTCTGTTTATCGAAATTCTATTTTGTTTTTCCGAAAAATGTGCTCTACTGCGCGCCGTCCCGCCCCAACGAGGGGACGCTTCGCGGTCGTCACGGACGTCGGGTGTGGGATGCGATGGGCGCTGTGGGGTCGCAGCATGGCTTGGCCGTGCCGACGAACGATCCCCGGCGCACGGTGAAGTCGCGTGGTCCTGGCCTCCCGGTGCTGAGGTCAAGCTTGTGGGCGTTGCTGATGAGCTGCCTGCGGGTGATGGGGGCAAGACAGCCGGTCCCCAGGGAGATCGCGTATAAATCGTAAAACCATCGCGCAGGGAGGGCCGGGTGTTTCGGCCAGACCTGTGGCGACTGCCGCCTGCTTTCTTTTCTGCAGGCGGGCCACGGGCGCGGCCAGCGCCCGGCCTTCCCTGCGCCCTCAGTGAGAGGAGGGCGGTGAGATGGATGCATAGCTCGGGCGCTGGGCGCCGCGAGATCGCGAAAGCTTGGGATGACGGAAGGTTTGAAGCGCGGGGCGTGGATCGCGGTCGAGGCTCTATCGAGCTTCGTGCTCGCATTGCTGGAAGGCGAGGGTGGTCGTGTTTGGGAGTTCGGGGTTTGAGGCGCGTAGGCGCGGCAGAAGCGGTGGGCTCCCCTCCCCCTTGCGGGGAGGGGTTGGGGGTGGGGGTTTCTTGCTCCGAACGAAGTTTGTGGCGCATGCAGGCACGAGCGGCGTGTGCGCTATAGGGATGACTAACTAATCAGCTGTCGGTGGGGTGGCTTCCATGAAGTCCATTTCCGTGGACCCCCACCCCCGACCCCTCCCCGCAAGGGGGAGGGGAGCGCACCGATCGGGTCGCGAGAGTTTGGGTCGAGCGCCCCCAAGGCTCCGAGCAAACAAGCACCGGCCCCACAGCAATCACACCCCCCACAAACAAAAACCCCGCCATTTGCGGCGGGGCCCAGTCTGGGAGGAGCAAGCCGGTGAGGCCTGCCGGAGTACCCAGTGAAAGATCAGGCGGGGATGCGCTCGTCCATGTCGTGCGGCTCGCGCAGCACGTAGCCGCGGCCCCAGACGGTCTCGATGAAGTTGCGGCCTTCGGAGGCGTTGGCGAGCTTCTTGCGCAGCTTGCAGATGAAGACGTCGATGATCTTCAGCTCGGGCTCGTCCATGCCGCCGTAGAGATGGTTGAGGAACATCTCCTTGGTGAGCGTGGTGCCCTTGCGGAGCGAGAGCAGCTCCAGCATCTGGTATTCCTTGCCGGTCAGGTGCACGCGCTGGCCGCCGACCTCCACCGTCTTGGTGTCCAGGTTGACGACGAGGTCGCCGGTCTGGATGACCGACTGGGCGTGGCCCTTGGAACGGCGGACGATCGCGTGGATGCGGGCGATCAGCTCGTCCTTGTGGAACGGCTTGGTCATGTAGTCGTCGGCGCCGAAGCCGAGACCCTTGACCTTGTCCTCGATCCCGGCGAGGCCGGAGAGGATCAGGATCGGCGTCTTGATCTTCGAGACGCGCAGCTGCTTGAGCACGTCGTAACCGGACATGTCGGGCAGATTGAGGTCGAGAAGGATGATGTCGTAATCGTACAACTTGCCGAGGTCGACGCCTTCTTCGCCAAGGTCAGTCGTGTAGACGTTGAAGCTCTCAGACTTCAACATCAGCTCGATCGACTGCGCGACGGCGCTGTCATCCTCAATCAGCAAAACGCGCATGCCAGTTCCCCATAGTCGCCGCTCCGGGCGTCAGGTCGGCCGCCATCGCGGCACTCAAAACGCCTTTGAACAACTGATTCGGATCCTGACGAGAGATGGTTAACAAATCCTGATTCCCCTCCGCAAGCTCTATCCGTGCAATTTTTATCGAATCGCCGTAAGGTGTTGCGATAAGGCAGTTTTTCTTAGCCGTCCTCGTTCAAGCTCCATGTTAAGAGATGGACCTAACCGACTCTCAGATCTCACCGCTTTTCGAAGGCGGCAAAGCGAAGCACGTCAGTCACTCCAGACCATGACGTAATGATTAATGATGCGAGTAAACACAGAGTTAAGCCGACGACGCGAATCTGCCCCTACTTAAGGTTTTCGCAATGAAGGCTCTGGCGCAATGAACTTTCTCTCGCGATGAAGGCGCTTTGGCAATGAAGGCCCTGGCCGAGCAGATCAGCGACATCGACGCCGTGAACACCTATGGGCGTGTCGTCGGCGTGAAGGGACTCATGGTGGAGATCGCCGGGCCGATTCATGCGATGTCGGTCGGCGCGCGCATCGTGATCGAGACCGGCAACAATTACATCCCTGCCGAAGTGATCGGTTTCTCCGGCAAGAATGCCGTGGTGATGCCGTTCGCCGGGCTGGAGGGCGTGCGCCGCGGCTGCCGCGCCGTGATCGCCAATGCGGCCAACCAGGTGCGGCCGTCGCCGGCCTGGCTCGGCCGCGTCATCAATGCGATGGGCGAGCCGATCGACGGCAAGGGGCCGCTGCCGCAGGGCGCCTCGCCGGTTCCTTATCGGAACAATCCGCCGCCGGCGCATTCGCGCAGGCGCGTCGGCTCGCCGCTCGATCTCGGCGTCCGCGCATTGAACACCTTTCTCACCTGTTGCCGCGGTCAGCGGCTCGGCATCTTCGCCGGCTCGGGCGTCGGCAAATCGGTGCTGCTGTCGATGCTGGCGCGCAACGTCGATGCGGCGGTGTCGGTGATCGGACTGATCGGCGAGCGCGGCCGCGAGGTGCAGGAGTTCCTGCAGGACGATCTCGGCGATGAGGGTCTCGCGCGCTCGGTCGTCGTGGTCGCGACCTCCGACGAGCCGGCGCTGATGCGAAGGCAGGCGGCGTATCTGACGCTCGCGATCTCCGAATATTTCCGCGACGAGGGCAAGGATGTCCTTTGTCTAATGGACTCTGTGACGCGCTTTGCGATGGCGCAGCGCGAGATCGGGCTGTCGGCTGGCGAGCCGCCGACCGCCAAGGGCTACACGCCCACCGTGTTCACCGAGCTGCCGAAACTGCTGGAGAGGGCGGGGCCGGGCAGCGGCGACGGCACCATCACCGGGATCTTCACGGTGCTGGTCGATGGCGACGATCACAACGAGCCGGTGGCGGATGCGGTGCGCGGCATTCTCGACGGCCACGTCGTGATGCAACGTTCGATCGCCGAACGCGGCCGCTATCCGGCGATCAACGTCCTCAAATCCGTGTCGCGGACGATGCCGAAATCGGCCGACCCCGTATTCTTGCCGACCATCATGCGGGCGCGCCAGGTGATGGCGACCTACGCCGACATGGAGGAGCTGATCCGGCTCGGCGCCTACCGCGCCGGTTCCAGTCCGGAGGTCGACGAGGCGATCCGGCTGCACGAGCCGTTGGAGGCGTTCCTGCGCCAGCGCAAGGACGAGGTCTCGACGTTGCAAAGCGGGTATCGGGAACTGGAACAGATCCTGGGGCGCTTGGAAACGGAAAGCTAACTTTGTCGGGTAATCATCCCCTCCATGTAACGAGCCTAGTCGGCGAGCCCAGGGAGGGCGGCCGGCCCTGTCCCGCGCCGTACACGGGACTTCTGGGGAGTATGAGTCGATGAAGTCGCGCGAAACGCTGATCCGTCTGAAGAAGTTTCAGGTGGATGAGAAACGCCGCCGGGTGACGCAGATCGAGGGCATGATCGCTGACTTCCAGCGCATGTCGGCCGAGCTCGAGCGGGAGATCCAGACCGAGCAGGAGCGGGCCGGCATCAACGACCCGACCCATTTTGCCTATCCGACCTACGCCAAGGCCGCGATCCAGCGCCGGGAAAACCTGACGCGCTCGGCCGACGAGCTGCGCGCCCAGCTCGAGGACGCCAAGGCCGCGTTGTCCGAGGCGTTCGAGGAGATGAAGAAGGTCGAACTGCTCGACGAGCGTGACCAGGCCCGCGAAAAGGCCGAGGAGAGCGCCCGCGAGCAGGCCGACATGGACTCTATCGGCCTGATGCGCGCCCGGCTCGGCGTCATCGCCTGAGCCCCTGTCGCCGTCGCGGCTGTCGCTTTCGAAAACCCGGGCCGCGAGGTCCGGGTTTTTCGTCGCGCCCGCCCCGGTGGAGAGTTGCCCAGGACTTGTGCTACGGGAGGACGTAGGCTCGAACGAGGGAGTGGGGCGATTTTCGGGGACGCTGAATGCTGACGCCGGCAGAGCTGGTCTGGTTGCTTGCCGCTGTTGCCAAAGGGGACGAGGCCGCCTTCGAGCGCCTCTACGCGGCGACGCGCGCGAAACTCTATGGCGTCGTGCTCCGTATCTTGCACCGACAGGACCTCGCCGAGGAGGTCGTCCAGGAGACCTATGTGAAGGTCTGGAACAACGCCGCGCAGTTCAACCCGGCCGTTTCTTCCCCGATCACCTGGATGGCCGCCATCGCCCGCAACCGCGCCATCGACCTGGTGCGCAAGCGCGGTGAGTTGTCTTTGGAGGATGAGCCCTCCGCGCTCGAGGTTGCGGCCGAGACGCCGGATCCGCTGGCGCGGCGCGAGATGTCGGAGGAGCTCAAGCGTCTTTTGGAATGTGTCGGCCAGCTCGAGCCCGACCGCCAGAAGCTCGTGCTGCTTGCCTACTATAACGGCTGGAGCCGCGAGCAATTGGCGACCAAGTTCGAGGCGCCGGTGAACACGGTGAAGACCTGGTTGCGGCGGAGCATGATGGACATCCGCCAATGCCTCGGTCTCGGATGAGGTGCCGTTCGAGCCGGCGAGAGACCTTGTAGGACGTGACCTGGACCTGTGATGGCGTATAGCGAAGACCATATCGCGCTGGCGGCGGAATATGCGCTCGGGACGCTCGACGCCGCCGAACGGGCGCAGGTCGAGACCATGATGGCGGTCGACAAGGATTTTGTCGCGCTGGTCCAGGCGTGGGAATTTCGTCTCGGTCCGCTCAACCAGATGGTCGGGCTGGTCGAGCCGCGCCCCGAGCTGTGGGAGCGCATCAAGGCCGAGATCGCGCGGTTGCGCGCGTTCGCCGAGAGCGCGCCGCCGGCTGAACCGGTGGCGGTGGCCGAGGCTCCAGTCTTTGCTGTTCATCCTGACCCTGCGCCTCCCGAGGGTTCGCCTGTCGCGGCGGAAGCCCTGCCGATCGAAGCGGCCCCGGTCGAGGCGCCCGAGCCTGAGGTCGCGGCCGTCGCCGCGACGCGCAGCGCGTCTGCAGCGCATGAGATCGCGAACGATGATGCGAATGTGGTGCGGCTCTCGTCCAAGGTCCGGCAGTTGCGCGCGGTCGCCAACATCATGACCGCGCTCGCGGCCGTGCTGCTCGCGCTGGTCGGTGTCCAGGTTTACCGCCCCGATCTCTTGCCGCAGCCATTGCGGCCGAAGCCGCGGATCCAGACTGTGGAGGTCAAGGTGCCGGTCGCGCAACCCTCCGCCCAGTTCGTTGCTCTCCTGCAGAAGGACGCGGCGTCGCCGGCGTTCATCTTGACCGTCGATGCTGCCAGCAAAAGCTACACCGTGCGCCGGGTCGGCGCTGCGCCGGAGCCGGGCAAGAGCTTCGAGCTGTGGCTCGTATCCGACAAGCTGCAGAAGCCGCGCTCGCTCGGCGTGATCGGTGGCAGCGACTTCACCAGCCGTCCCGTTCTCTCGTCCTACGACGCCGACACCGTGAGTCGTGCGACCTACGCCGTCACTGTCGAGCCCGAGGGCGGGTCGCCGACTGGGCAGGCGACCGGGCCGATCGTGTTTACCGGCAAGCTGATCGAGACGGTGCCGCCGGCGCGGTGATTCAGGGCCCAAAAAAGAAAACGCCCGTGGGGAGCGGGCGTTTTCAGTAGTCGACTTGGGGTTGGGTCTACTACATATCCACGCGGCCAGTTGGGGGGCTGTGAGAACCGCGTGAATTCGGGAAATTCCTGTCAGCGAACCAGCGACGTCTCCGAACTCGTCACCACGACCGGCTTGCCGGCCTTGAGGACCTTTGCCGTCTGCGCGTAGTTCGGCTCCGCGTTGAGACGGGCGGAGATGCCGAAGCCGGCCACTGCGATGCCAGCCACGAGCGCCACCACCACGATCTTGAGGTGGGTGGTCCGATCCGCGCTGTAAATCGAGTGGTTCATGGAAGCCTCCTGCCGTCTTCCGTCCTTCGCTGATTCGTGTGAGCCGGGGGCTTTCCGGTTCATCGTCTCGCGTGAACTAACGTAGGAAACCTCAATTCTGTTTCGTAGACCACATCACAAGTGTGTGATAAGGCGTGATGCTTCGCGATCGAAAGTCGATGAAATATACATTTATATAGCTATATCAATAATTTGACTGCTTGTTCGATGTGCGGATGAAACTTCAGCTACTTAACGCAAATTTAAGAATTTGTTTGCATGTGGCGGTAAAGCAAGGGGTGGTCTGCCGGTAAAAACGGCAAAAGCCGGCGCCTGGCGCCGGCCCCGCTGATCAAACGCGCTCGGGATTCCGCGGTTCCGCAACGCCAGCCGTCACACGCTCCCCACCGTCTTCAGCCGCGCCCGCGGATGGATTTCTGCCTGCGACAGCACCGTGGTCTGGGCCCGGAAGCGCTCGACCAGCGAGCGCACGAAGGGTCGGATCGCCGCCGACGTCACCAGCACCGGCGACTCGCCTTCGCGTGCGGCGCGCTCGAACGCATCGCGCGTCGCGGTCATGAACTCCGACAGCTTCGACGGCTGCATCGCCAGGCTGCGCTCCTCGCCCTGGCCGATCAGCGATTCCGCAAACGCCTGCTCCCACCTCGCCGACAGCGCGATCAGCGGCAGGTAGCCCATCGGCGAGGTGTTCTGGGCGCAGATCTGGCGGGCGAGGCGGGCGCGCACGTGCTCGACGATCGTGGCCGGGTTGCGCGAGAACGCGAGCGCGTCGGCGATGCCTTCGAGGATGGTCGAGAGGTCGCGGATCGAGATGCGCTCCGACAACAGCAGCTGCAGCACGCGCTGGATGCCGGAAATCGTGATCTGCGTCGGCACGATGTCCTTGACCAGCTCGCTCTGCTCCTTCGGCAGCTCCTTCAGGAGCTTCTGCACCTCGCCGTAGGAGAGCAGGTCGCTCATATTGGCCTTGAGCAGCTCGGTCAGGTGCGTCGACAGCACGGTCGCCGCGTCGACGACCGTGTAGCCCTTGAGCGTCGCCTCTTCCTTCAGGCCGGCGTCGACCCAGGTGGCGGGCAGGCCGAAGGTCGGCTCCGTCGTGTGGATGCCGGGCACCGCAACCTGGTTGCCGCCGGGGTCCATGACCATGAACTGGCTCGGCCAGATCTTGCCGGAGCCGGCGTCGACCTCCTTGATCTTGATGATGTAGGTGTTGGCCTCGAGCTGAACGTTGTCGAGGATGCGCACCGACGGCATCACGAAACCCATCTCGATCGCGAGCGACCGGCGCAGCGCCTTGATCTGGTCGGTCAGGCGGTCGGTGCCGTCGGGTGCGTTCACGAGCGGCAGCAGCGCATAGCCGAGCTCGATCTTGAGGTCGTCGATCTTGAGCGCGGCCGAGATCGGCTCCTCGGCAGCCGCGGCGGTGGCAGCCGCCGCCGGTGCTGCAGCCGCGGCGACCTCCTCGGCCTTCGCGACCTCCTTCTGCTTGCGCGCCTTGAGGGCGAGCGCGGCGGCGCCGCCGCCGAGCGCCAGGAACGGAAGGGTCGGGATGCCCGGCAGCAGCGCCAGCACCAGCATCACGGCGGCCGACATGCCGAGCGCCTGCGGATAGCCCGAGAACTGCTTGATCAGCGCCTTGTCGGCGGCACCGCTGACGCCGGCCTTGGAGACCAGGAGGCCCGCGGCGGTCGAGACGATCAGCGCCGGCACCTGGGTGACGAGGCCGTCGCCGACGGTCAGCGTGGTGTAGGTGCGGGCGGCCTCGGCAAAGCCGAGACCCTGCTGGGCGACGCCGATGATGATGCCGCCGATGATGTTGATGAAGACGACGAGCAGGCCGGCGACGGCGTCGCCGCGGACGAATTTCGAGGCACCGTCCATGGCGCCGAAGAAGCCGCTTTCGTCCTCCAGCTCCTTGCGCCTGATCTTGGCGACCTTCTCGTCGATCAGGCCGGCGGAGAGGTCGGCGTCGATCGCCATCTGCTTGCCGGGCATGGAGTCCAGATGGAAGCGCGCCGCGACCTCGGCGATGCGGCCCGAACCCTTGGTGATGACGACGAAGTTCACCGTCACCAGGATGGCGAACACGATGATGCCGATGACGAAATTGCCGCTCATCACGAAGTTGCCGAATGCCTCGATGACGTGCCCGGCCGCATCGGTGCCCTCGTGGCCGCGCGACAGGATCAGCCGGGTCGAAGCCAGGTTGAGCGACAGCCGCAGCATCGTGGAGATCAGGAGGATGGTCGGGAAGGACGAGAATTCCAGCGGCGCCTGGATGAACAAAGCGGTCATCAGGATCAGGATCGACAGGGTGATCGAGATCGCCAGGAACAGATCGAGCACCAGCGAGGGCAGCGGCAGGATCAGCACCACCAGGATGGTAAGGATGCCGAGCGCCAGCGCGATGTCGCCGCGCAGGACTGCTGTCTTGAGGTCAGCGAATGAGAACCCGCCGGCCGGAGATCCGACCCCCTGACCCGCCGTGACGTCGACCATGGCTTTCGCCCCTTCCCGCCGGCCGCGTGTGCCGGCCCCAAACGACTGCGCGACGGCCGCAGGGCCGCCGTTCCGAAACTGAGGTACCGCGCCGGCGTCCACGGAAGGTCTCCTCCGTCAACTGCACCCAACCACGACACGCACATTCCACCCGGCAATTTTTGCCCGGTGGTTGGTTAGCGTTCGGTTAATGGCGGTTAACAAAGGGTTGTGGGGGAGACGGGATGCGCTCTCCTGCCGCATCTCCGTTACGCCGCCACGATCCGGGCCTCGCCCTTCGAGACGCCCGCCTACGGCGGGCTCCTCAGGGTGAGGAGCGAGGGTCGTCCCCGGACGATGAATTGTGCCGGCCATCGCGCTCCTCCCGATGAGCACACCGCTCACGGCCAAATGCAGCTCCGGTTTCGGCGCCAAACCCTCATGGTGAGGAGGCGCGCAGCGCCGTCTCGAACCATGAGGCCCCTGCCGGGTCTGACTGCGAACAAGCACGAATGAATTTCCTCTCGCAGACATGCGGCATCGTCTCCCGCGGCGCCGCGCGCCCGAGTTGTGCGTCAGGTCCGCCCTCGATCGGATGGAGGGCGCAGGGAAGGCCGGGCGCTGGCCGCGCCCGTGGCCCGCCTGCAGCAAAAAAAGCAGGCGGCAGTCACCACAGGTCTGGCCGAAACACCCGGCCTTCCCTGCGCGACGGTTGGAACGGCTTATACGTGGTCTCCCTGGTGCACCGGGCTTGTTGGCCACCATGCGCGACGGCGCGCTTGCGCACGCCAGCCGCGGGACACCAGCATCGGGGTGTCAGGACCGCACGATTTCGCCGTGCGCAACGAACCGTTCGTCCGCGCGACCAGAGGCCACGCTGCGATTCCCTGCGCCCATCGCATCCCACTCCCCACGTCTCGTGACGGTCGCGACACGCCCCTCCGGCGGAAGCAGGACGGGAGGACATATACATAATTTCGGAAAAAATGAAAGAAGAATCTTTGGGCGAGCCCAAAGTCCTCTAGTTATGTGTCTGGCTCGCCCAGCGAGGAGAAGATCAGCCTAGAATTCTCGGAGCCCCCCGGCGTCTATGCACCGAAATTCCGACGGCTCTCAGAGCGTACCCAACGTCCGATCTTTAATGCCCGGATTTCTTAGTTTGCGGCCGACTTGATGTTGTGTGCATGAACTTCGTGCGATCGAGCTGCATCGACGAGTTCGCCGAATTTGTATGGTGCAGCAATGCGTGGGGCGGATCTGGCCCGCGCTGCTGACAGCAGACTATTGACGGGCTAACCAGGCGATGTCGCGCACTTGGTCGCCCTTGTGCGAGATGAGTACGTCCCAAATTCGCTCAGTATTCGAAAGTCGAGCGTAGACTCTGCCCGCGTCATCCTGGCCGTCGCTCATATGGCGCTCCCACCATTCCCCCAAGCCCTTCAGCTTCTTCCAGGTCGGCGGTAGCCGGCCGCTTACATTCCGCAATTCCGCGAGACCGCGATAAAGCGCCCGCCGATTTGAGAATTCAGCAGCAATTACGATTAAGCTGTCCCGGATCAACCGCACGTCAGGAAGTAGAATTTCGAATACCACCTCAATTTCACTTTTCAATTTGCCGGGTGGGCTGACGGGGCGATCTGCTCGAGGCTCGTTTATCAGCTGCGCTGCCGCATACGCCGCTAGATCCGCCTCTTGACGCAAGCTTCGCTCGAACTCGATGGCAGCCCTGAGTTCGTCGATCTCTGCCTGTGTTTGGACGCCGGTGGTCCGTTCAAGCTTTAGCCGGGTGACCTCCGCCCGCAGCGCGGCCTCGCGCGCCTTAACCGCCGCCAGTTCTCCAGCAATCAACCGAGCACGGTGTTCAGCAGCAGTCTCCGGGCGATGTACGTTCAGAGTCTGACCCGCGAGGACGCCAGTGAGGAGGGACGAAAGCGAGTCCCCCGCATCCCTCGGCTTCGTGATGCGGATGAACCAATCGGCTTCCATGCCGTCGACGGGATCACCAAGATATCTTCCCATCCTGAGCACGTCATACCCGGAAGCTTTGAGCGCCGCAGCTGCAGTCTCGCACGCTAGGCTCGATCCAGAGAGCAGCAGATAGGCTTCTTCGACGCCCTCTATCACCGCGAAATTGGTTTGAGGCGCCTGGATGCTGGCATCCCCGTGCAGGCAGTCGGCTGGAGGGAACGCTTCACCGCCCATCTCGATGCGACCATCCGGACGTGCTATTGGATAGGCCAGTCCGCGCCAGATCGCTCCATCCCTTCCATCGGGTAGGCGGACAAGCGTGCACTCACGGGTCTCGAAGAGTTGGGTGCCAATAAAAATTGATATGATCATGATTGTACTGCTAAAATAACACACGTTTTTCGAACGTGTCAGCGTGCGTCACGCACGCTGCGTTGGGTTTTGTTTGGGTTGAATATCAATGGAAATGCAGGTTGTCGCCCACTTCATCACCCACCCCGAGACGGTTTTCGCCGTCGGCATAGTGCTGATGCTGTGGGCCATTGTATCCGGGGTCTCCTTTGCTCGTGGGGCAAATCGACTGATTGGAGCGCTTGGCCGTGCCAGAAGCATCATCGAAAAGACCGGAAGCCCCACCGAGTTCGCACGGAACTACGAGGTCATCTCGCCGAAAATTGCTGCCGACCCGGTTTTGGGTTCGCGCTGGCGCGAGTATACTGAATCCCTTGTCCTGCCTCAGGAAAGCAATCGGCCGATACGCGCTACCGCCCGGGCGGGGGCCTGGTTCGATACAAGTCTTCTGCGTGTTCCCGCCATTGGAGTTGATGCAAGATATCATGCAGCCCTTCCAAATCTCCTGGTTGGAGCCGGCCTGCTTTTCACCTTCCTCGGCTTGGCTGCCGCGTTAGGAAAGGCAGGCGGTATCATAGGAGGAGCGGATCCGGCTGGGCGGAACACCGCGCTCCAGGATCTACTGGCCACTGCATCGTTTAAGTTCATCACGTCGCTCATCGGACTGCTTCTCTCAATTATGTACGCGCTGTTCCGTAAGGCTTGTTTGAAGCGCATCGAACGAGCGCTCGATGGCTTTCTGACGGTTCTCGAAACGAGAGTGCCTCTCCTAACTCCTGCGGCCTTGCAACAAGAGGCCAACGAGCTCCTCAAACGCCAGTCGATCCAATTGGAGACGTTTTCGACTGACCTCGCGGTCAATCTTGGCGGAGTTTTTGACAACGCCTTCAATGACCGGCTGGGCGAGCACATCGCGCCACTGACGAGCGCGATGCAACGTCTCGCCGATGGCATCGGTTCAAGGAATGAAGATGCGCTGAAGGCTATGCTGGACACGTTCGTTCAACGGCTTCAAGGCGGTACGGGCGATCGGATGCAAGACGTCGCGCAGAGCCTTGCGGGTCTAAGTTCACGGCTCGAAGGACTCCAGTCAGGGCTTGGCGATGCCGCCGTGCGAATGGCGCAGTCCGCTGATGCGATGGCCAATCGCATGGGCGAAGGTGCCGAAGCTGCGCTTTCAAGAATCACGGACCAGATAGGTGGGCTAGCGACCGGACTAAGGACCATCGTCGATCAGACGAGCGCGGCTGGGACCAATGCCGGTCGTGATATGTCGGAGCGAATCGAGGCAGCTGCTAAGATGTTTGAGCAGGCTGCTCGAGACGTATCCGAGAGCCTCACCGTCGCTGCCGCCGGCATGGAGGCGCGGATCGGCGAACAGGCTACACAGAGTTCCGCGCGCCTCTCTAAGCAGCTCGAGGCGGTTGTGGAAGAACTACGCTTGCTCGCCGAGAACAGTCGAACGACAGGCACGGAGGCCTTGACCGCCCTGGCTGAGCGCGTAGGAGTCGCCGCGGCTACGTTCGAGTCGACCGCCTCAAGGGTCGCGAGCGAACTCGGCGATGCCGCGACCAACACAAGTAAGACGTGGGAGCGAGAGGCCGAACAGTCGGCTCTTTGTATTGCGAGTGCGTCGGAAGGGCTGGCGGGGCGTATCTCTGATATCAGTTTGGCCACCAACGAGATGGTCAGCAAGATGACCGATTTACAGCGCGCAACGCAAGAGGCCGTAACCCCTTTGGCCGCGACGGCAAATGAAATGCAACTCGCTGGACAAGCAGCGAGGACTGCGGTTGAGCCGCTGAATCAGGTCGCCCAAATAGTCGGTAGGTCTATGGATCAGATTGCTGGCGTAGCCCAACGGCTGGATGCCACCCACGCAGCCGCTGGACGCCTGATCGAAAGCCTGGCGGCCGCATCTCAGCGGTTTGAGGGCGTTGATCAAGAACTCTCGAAGACTCTGGTCGCCTTGCAAAATGGGCTTCAAGGTTTCACGCGCGAGGTCCATGTATTTGTCGCCGGAACTGATGAGAACCTTGCAAAGGCAGCAACTCAACTTGGAAATCTGGTGAAGGGCCTGCAGGATACCCTGGAAGATTTCACTACTCGCGTGCTCGAGCCCCAATGAGGGTCGACCCAACTTCCAAGCTCAGCGATGAAACGGCGGATTCCGGAGTAGGCTTGTGGCGCTGATGGACGCGACTGATGAAAGTGGCGGAGAAGGGTATTTCGCTTCGGTTAGCGATATGATGGTCGGTATCCTCTTCATTTTTCTGCTGTTGCTGACCGTGCTTGCCTTGAATTTTCGAGAGGCCGAGCAAGACCAGAAGGTTGAGTATGTCAAATATGTTGAAGCCCAAAAGAAAGCGACAGAGGCGACGCGGCGAGCTCGCGAATCCGAGGCAGACGCTAAGCGGGAGGCAGCGCGGGCAGCAGCTATTAATGCCGAAAATGCTAGATTTAGATCCCTATTGCTTGACGCTGCTGCGCAATTGCAGAAAGACATTGCGGATCGGGAAGCGGCTCGTGGCCAATTGTTGATCTCGCTGAAGCAATCCCTTAGTAATAAAGGAGTGTCAGTTTCGATCGACCCAACATCTGGCATCCTTCGTCTTCCCGAGGATCTCCTCTTTAAGATTGGCGACGCGACAATCGGAAAGAACAATCTGCCGAGGTTGCAGGCGCTCGCTGCGGTACTGGCAAGCACGTTGCCGTGCTACGTCAATGGCGGAGATGCAGCCGGATGCGGTGGTGTCGTGGCGCCAATCCTGGAAACCGTATTGGTGGAGGGGCACACCGATCGACAGGCTTACAGAAGCATCGCTCAACCTTCAGCTACGCCGGTCGCAACTGAGGGCTCCCTCCTAGCGAAGCCGGTGAGACGGTTGCCTGCGCGAGCTGTTGTTGCCAAGGACTCCGAACTTCGAAACGATCGTTTGTCGACGGACAGGGCCCTAAATGTTTTTAAGGAGCTTAGGCAGGCCCAGCCATCGTTGGACTCACTAAGAAATTCTGACCAACAGCCTCTGTTGGGCTTTTCGGGATATGGGCAGCGTCGTCCTCTTCCTGATGCGTTGGGGTCATCGCAGACAGAGTTCGATAAAAATCGCCGCATCGATCTTCGCTTTGTCCTGTCAGCCCGCACGTCCGACGAACTGATGAAATTGCGCGAACAAATCCAACAAGCGTTGGGTAAGAGCCAATGACCCATGCGTTGCTTGCAATCGATCGACTGAATGCTTTCGTGAAGCTTCTTCCGCATGCTTCGTCAAGGCTCCCGGTAAAGTCAGAAAGCGCTAAGGCGGTCGAGGCATTGAGGGCGTCTGATGCCGCCATAGCGCTGCCGGTCGAAGCAGTTTTGGACGCTGTTCGTAGTCGCCTCGTCAAGGTGTCTTCTGCAGGTACTGGTCAATACTTGCGAAGTGATTTGCGTGCTTCAGTGTGGCTTCTTTGGACTGAGAAGCAGCCTCTTGCAGATCTTCCGGGTCTGGTAGAGGCGGTCTGGGCGCAGGCTTACAAGTCAAATGCGACCGCGCGTGCTCTGATTGAAGCTTGGCTCAGGGCGTTTTCGCTTGAGAACCCTAGTGTCGGGCCCACCGGTATGGCCATACGACAGCTCTTGGTCATGCGGCCGAATCCGCGCTTGGAATCTTGGCGAGATGCCGATCGTAGAGTCGAACTATTTGACACCAAAGAGGGGCCGCGAAAGCTTGCTCGTCGGATAATGTTAGGTCCAGAAGCGCTCGATGCAGAGTTGTCCGCGGTCGGTTTTGACGATCCGTTGCGCGCCGCCGGAAATTATATGCGCGCGGTGCAGAAGGAGATCGTTGCGAAAGCTTCGGTTTCTTTGACGAGATCGGATGCAGACCGAACACTGAAGCGTATCCTGGCGTTTTTGGCACCCCAAGGTAGCCTCCGTTTTGCCGAGCCAAAGTCCCGCGGCGAAATGGCTCGGGGCCTGTTGAGGCCCTGGCTTGAGGCAGAAGATGAACCAGACGAATCAATTCGCTTTCAGATCCAAGACTTCTTGTTAGAGCATCTCGACGATCCTCGCTTGAAGCCGCAACGCTGGCAGGAAGCTGGCGTGCACGCGACCAATCTGATGCGTCGATGGCTAACTCGCGCGTCATTGAAGGCGTTCTTTGGCCTTATCTCTGATCACGCATTAGATGCCCATTGGCGATATCGAGAGGCATTTTGGTCAGCGTGTCTGGAGAAGGATGCGACCATTGAGGCCTGGCTTGCTCTGGGAAGCCGAATCTACGCCTCAGCTCGCGCTGTAGAGGATCTGAAAAGAGCCTTTGCCAGGCTTGATGGAGCGAGCGGCGATCAGGCCGTGCTGCTCCTGCGAGTAAAAGGCTTGGTATTTTGCGAATGGAGTCATAATGGAAAGCTCCGCGCTTGGCCGGCAGATTGGTCAAATGCGCCCCAACTCGGTCGCGCGAGATACACACGAGCCGAATTGACCGGAAAAGGCCTCCCCTTCCCACCTAGTGCCAGGTTTGGATCGAATGGGTCGTCTGATGGAATGGGTCTGAGCCATATCGGGTCTGACCGCAATCAATGGCAGGGAAGCGCGGCCGAACTCCTTGCCCGGCGAACGCAGATAGTGCTTGGGCCTAAGGATTGGTGGCCCCGATGAGGTACCGCTTCGACTATCAGGTAACACCCGAGGCGACTGAACTCCGCATGGCAGGCCCTCGCGGCAATATTCCCGCGGATTCATGGTCGATCGAGGCGCCAGCGTCTCTGCTTCCCGGTGTCGATCTCGCGCAGCGTCTCATCGCGGCTGGTGCTGCGATCTCGGAAGACGACACGATACTCATCGAGCATCGAGCGGTTGCATCTCTGTCGGCCAGCGAAGCCAAGAGTTTAGGGCTGCCACCGATCTCTGACGTCGTCTGTCATCTCGAAACGACGGGGATAATTGCTCGTCCGGATTTCAGCATAAGACAGAGTTGGCGGCGTGCTGCTGGGCAGCCGATAGTCGGCGCCAAACGAACGGGTGCTTGGCTGCGTGTCGGCAACGCTTGGCAGCGGTTGCCGGATGCGCTGTTTGAGATTGCTGAGGGAGTGGATCGCCTACATGCGCTGCCCGATGACGATTTGGCAGAGCGTCTCAAGGCCATCTCCTCGTTACGCGAGGTGCTTCCCGCGGCTATTTCGTCGGCTTCAGTTGAGACGACCGGACTCATTGGCGAAATAGCCATCGCGGTTGCGGACGCATTCTCATTGGATTTAGTCGGGGCCGGAAGCGACGCTAAGCTTGAGCCCATCCTTCATCGAGCCGGTGGAAATCCCGATGATTGGCTTCTGTCGGCTGACGAGCAAGTTGCCTTTGGTCGCGATCAGTTCAATCGTTTCGGGACAGCTCGGTCGGTATACGCGCTCGGAAAAGGAAAATACCTTGTTCTCTCGCCACCGCTACGGAAGGCGCTCGCGGAAGTCCGGAGAGTTCAATCCTCGCCCATTGCGACAAAGCGAGCTCTCCTAGCATCACCTAGGGCATTTTTGCGAGAGGCTTTGGGCGACGATACGGAGGAGACGGTTATTGAATCGGTATTCCGTGAGACCTCGAGCTATGCGGAAAGAGTGATTGGGCTAGGGCTTTGGCAACGACGAGTTCTTCCCTGGATAAGGCTAGGGACAACAAACTGGTTTGGTCCAGAAATTGGCGACGATACGCAAGGTCGGCGTGGCGCAGCTAGCGCAGCTGGCATCGTCATCGGCGCAGAGACCGTTCCACTATCCGATGAAGAAGCCGATCAACTAAGGGCGCGCATCGAGAATGCCATTGGAGCCAATCAAAAGACCGTATCGTTAGATGTTGCGGGACGAGTGATTGACGTCCCTGCATCATACGAAGCGCTTGCAGCGCTCGAAGCCCTGAAGGTGGCCCGGTCGCCGCTTGATCAGACGAAGGATTTTGCGTCACCGCCTGGAAAAGAGTCCAATGCAGCTTCGGAAAAAGAAGCGCTGGTTATTAAACCGAACGAGCAGGAGATCCAGGTCGAAGCGAACTTTTCCAAGCGATCTGCGCCGCCGCTCGGGCAGCCCACTGGCCTTGCCTCGCGACTCAAGCATCATCAGGTCGAAGGGCTGGATTGGCTTCAAAAGGCATGGGCAGGCGGTCGACCCGGAGTTCTTCTTGCGGACGACATGGGGCTCGGAAAGACATTCCAAAGTCTGGCATTTCTCGCTTGGTTGCGAGAGGGAATGGATTCACGAGCAATCGACCGCGCGCCGATATTGGTCGTGGCACCAACGGGCCTGCTTGAGAACTGGCGGGCGGAACACGATCGCCATCTTTCTGCGCCCGGCCTTGGATCCTGTGTTCCGGCTTATGGACGAGCCCTCGCGAATATCCGCAAGAGTGCGCCGGAGGGGCGACCCGGCATCGATGTTGAAAAGCTTCGCCGGGCTGATTGGGTACTGACGACCTACGAAACGCTGCGGGATTATGACCGGGATTTCGGCCAAGTCCGATTTTCGGCCCTGCTGTTTGATGAAGCCCAAAAGATTAAAACGCCCGGTGTGCGAGTAACGGATGCCTCGAAAGCGATGAACGCAGAGTTTCGGATTGCTTTGACGGGAACGCCCGTTGAGAACCGGCTGGCCGATCTTTGGTGTATTACGGACGCTGTTCATCCGGCTTGCTTGGGCGATTTGAAAAGTTTTAGCGCCACCTACGAGAAGGATCCCGACCTTGAGCGCCTTCAACGCCTAAAATCATCCCTTGATGTTTGGCATGGCGGACGGGCGCCCCTTCTGCTGCGTCGTCTCAAGGAAGACAAGCTTCCTGATTTGCCGCGACCCATACAGCGCGTTTCGAAAGCCGTAATGGCGGGCGCGCAACTGGCCCAATACAAGGCGGCTATCGATGATGCGCGCCAAATCAGCAAGCCTGGTGGAGTTCTTGAGATACTTCAGCGGATGAGAGCAGTATCTCTTCATCCTGGTGGAAGTCCGCTTATGTCGGATAGCGACTTTATCGAAGCCTCGGCGAGGATGCGGATCGCATTCGATGCGCTCGACTTGATCGCTCAGCGTCGCGAGCGGGTTCTGATATTCCTGGATGACCTTGATTTGCAGGCTCGATTGGCAGGAATTATTCAGCGCCGATACGGCATGACTGCCCCTCCGATGATCATCAACGGTAACGTTGGAGGCGCAGTCCGACAGGCGAGGGTTGATCGTTTCCAAGTTGGCCCTGATGAGTTTGACGCGATGATTCTCTCTCCTCGCGCGGGAGGAGTCGGATTGACGCTGACGCACGCCAATCACGTCATCCATCTTTCTCGCTGGTGGAATCCGGCGGTGGAAGATCAATGCACTGGCCGTGTCGTACGCATTGGCCAGACACGCGATGTGGAGGTACACATCCCCCTTGCGTTGCTTCCGGAGTCGACTGCTTCGTTCGATCAGAATTTGCACGCGCTCTTGGAGCGGAAGCGGCGCCTGATGCGAGACGCATTGCTTCCCCCCAACGCGACGGAAGCCGACCGGAACGAACTCTTTCAGGCCACCATCAGATAGTGATTTGACCGAGGCCAGTGAACGGCCGTCATTCCGGTAGGCTCTCTCATAACAAGACGGCCAGCATGGGAAGAAACATGACAAGCGCCTTGACTGTCCTCGGGACATTGATCGCTGCCTCTGCGCTCGCAGCAACCGACCGAACGCAAGCACAACAGTGGTTACAGTGACGCTGCACTAAATGCGCAAGGCCGGCCATCCTGAGATGGCGGCATCGGCAGCGCTGGCCGCCATGAGCCGATCCGCCCATGATCATGCCGGCCATTGCCCCTCGCCTACAGCTTCACAACGATCTTGCCGAAATGCGAGCCGGACCGGAGATGGGCAAACGCCTCGGGGGCCTCGTCGAAGCCAAACACCCGATCGACGATCGGGTGGATCGCATGGTCAATCAGGAAACGATTCATCGCGGTGAAATGGTCGACCGATCCGACGGTGACGCCGATGATGTCGGCATTTTCCCACTGCAGGCGCGCGAGGTCGGGCTTCGGGCCGAATCCGGTCAGGACGCCGATCTGGACGATCTTGCCACCGGAGGCCACCGATCGCATCGATCGGTCATAGGTGCCGGGGCCGCCGAGCTCGAGGATATGACTGGCGCCTTGGCCGTCGGTCGCCGTCATCAGTGCCACATCCCAATCAGGCGTGGTGCGGTAGTTGATCAGGATCGCAGCCCCGAGCGCCTTGGCACGGGCGAGCTTCTCATCCGAGGACGAGATCACGATCGCACGCGCGCCCAGCGCGGTGGCAAACTGAAGCCCGAACAGCGCGACGCCGCCGGTGCCCTGCACCAGCAGCGTGTCGCCTTGGCCCATCCCGCCGCGCGTGACGAGGCCATGCCAGGCCGTAACGGCCGCGCAGGGCAGGGTCGCGGCCTCGATCGACGTGAGGTGCTCCGGCACGGCGACCACCGCCGTGACCGGCAGCACGACATGTTCCGCCAGCATGCCATCCATCGTGCTGCCGCCCAGCGCTGACGCGACGTATTGGGCCTTGAACGGACCCGAGACCCAATCGCGAAAGAACGACGCGGCGACCCGGTCACCGACCTGCCATTGGACGACATCGGGGCCCACGGCATCGACGACGCCTGCGCCGTCGGAAAGCGGAATGCGGCCGTCCAGCCCGTCTTGGCCCGCGCGGTCGAGGATGATGAGGTCACGGTAGTTGAGGCTCGCCGCCTCGACGCGGATGCGGACCTCGCCATTGCCGGGTTCGGGCTTGCGGACGTCTACCCGCACGAGGCGACCGGCGCCGGCATGGCCATTCACATGATAGGCTTTCATGGTTGCTCCTTTCCAAGGGCATTCACCTGGATGAGCAGACTCTGTAAGGTCTGACAGCGCTGTCAGGGTCAAGAGGTTTTCAGGTGAAGATTGGCGAGCTCTCCCGGAGGACGCGGGTCAGCGTCCGGATGCTGCGTTACTACGAAGACCAGGGATTGCTGGCGCCGCGACGGACCGATGCCGGCTACCGCGACTATGGCCCGGCGGAAGAGGAAACCGTGCGGCGGATCAAATTGCTCGGCGCGGCCGGTATGACGCTGGAAACGATCCAGCAGTTGCTGCCATGCGTGAAGAGCGACCAGCCGGCCTTTACGCCATGCGACAATCTGCGACGCATCTTGGCCGAGCAGGTTGGCCTGATCGATCAACGGATCGAGACGCTGAGCCAGAGCCGGACAATCCTGGCCGGCTTCCTGTCGAGCGTGGACTGAGTTCTCTGTCGACGGCCGGACGGCATCGAAGCGTCATCACCAGGCCGCGGCGGTCGGCGTCCGGGAGTTGCCGCCATGGCCCGCAAGGCACCGCGGCGACGCGCTCCGCAAGCGGCGCATCGCATTGACCGCTCACCGACGCAGGGATGATCGAGCAACTCGGAAAAAAAGAAAGCAGATTGTTTCGATAAATCAAAAATTTCAGGGAGACCTGGAGGAGCTCTCGCGGTTTTGCTCAAGCTCGATCAACTCTGTCTCATCGCGCCTTGGCGCGGATCAGCAGGGTGATCCGCCGCTTCCATTCGCGGAGGTTGCAGGCGATTCCAGTTGGACCTGGAGGCGGCGCGGGCCGATGGTGCCCACGGCACCAGGCAATGTGTCCGTATCGTGCGCGTCGTGCGGCGGGCAACTTCAAGTTTTTCTGATCGCTGCGATCAGCGATTGCGATTGGCGATGCGGGACGTTGCTCTTTAGAAGGCTTCTAAATCTTTCTCAGGAGACCCGAAGATGCATCGACCGAAGCTCCGCCATGGTCTGCGGCTGATAGTGACGGCCGCTGGCCTTGCCGGGCTTGCATCGCTGATCGCGATCGCCGCGCCAAGGGCGGAGACGCCGACGCCCGCACCAGCACCGGCCTATCTGCCGACCGTCAGCGACCTGATGATCGCGACCATCCAGCCTCGCCATCTCAGGCTCTGGATCGCCGGCCATAGCGGCAATTGGGCGTTCAGCGCCTATGAGCTCGGCAATCTCAAGGGCGCGTTCAACCGTGTCAGCCGGGCGCAGCCGCTGGTTGAGGGCAATTCGTTCGCCGACATGACGACGGCCGTGACGCAGCAGCCGTTCGACGAGCTGGCGCAGGCCATCAAGCAGAAGGACATCGGCCGCTTCGAGCGCTCCTATGCCGACCTCACGGCCGCCTGCAATTCCTGCCACCAGGCGCTCAATCGCGCCGCCGTGGTCATCAAGGTGCCGCAGACCGCCGGCGTTGCCGACCAGGACTTCACGCCGGGCGCGGAGTGACGGGACGAGCCTCGGGCAAGACGATTCGGAAGCGGCGGGCGCCTTCATCGAAACGATATTGGTTGCTGAAATGCGATATTGAGGTGAAGGGGGACCCGCATGAAGCTCTATTCGTTCTGGCAGTCGCTTGCGAGCTTTCGCGTGCGCATCGCGCTCAACCTCAAGGGCATCGCCTATGAGCAGGTCGCGGTCGATGTCGACCGGCAGCAGCAGCGGGACGAGGCCTATGCCGCGCTCAATCCGCAGATGGCGCTGCCGGCGCTGGTGCTCGACGACGGCACCGTGCTGACGCAGTCGCTGGCGATCCTCGATTATCTCGACGAGGCCTGTCCGGGCGCTGCGCTGCTGCCTGGTGATGCCAAGGGGCGCGCGCGGGTGAGGGCGCTGGCGGCGATGATCGCCTGCGATGCGCATCCGCTGACGACGCCGCGGGTGCAGCGCTATCTCACCGAGGTGCTGCACGTGGACGACGCGGCACGCGCGGCCTGGCTCAGGCACTGGACGGCGGAGATGCTGGTCGCGATCGAGGCCCAGCTTGCGGGCCATGTCGCGACCGGCCGGTTCTGCCATGGCGATGCGCCGACGATGGCCGACATCTGCCTCGCCGGCCACGCCGTCTACGCGCGCAATAAAGGCCTCGACCTCGCCGCGACGCCGACGGTGCAGCGCGTCGTCGAGGCCGCGATGGCACTGCCGGCCTTCGCGTCCGCCCATCCGCTGGCGCAGCCGGACACGCCGCCGGCGCTGCGCGCCAAGCCGGCTGCGCCGTAGCCTCATCTCTTTGTTGAGCATGATCTCCGCGCAAACGCCTTCGGCGTTTGTCGCGAGGGAATACCGGTTTCCACTTTTCCGGATCATGCTCTACGCCAGAACCATCGGCGCTACCGCGCCGGCTGGCCGCCGTCGCGCTTCATCCAGTCGCGGAACTGCTCGAACAGCACCCTTGTTTCGTCCTCGCTCATTCGCCGGCCGCCGGTCGGCGCCCTTGCGCTCATCCACTCGTCGAACTGCTGCTTGATGGCGGCGCCGTCGGCCTGCGGCGCGCGCGTGCTGGCCAAAAGCTCCTCCGCGGCGCGGAAGCGGGTCCAGCCGGGCAGCGAGGAGGAGAGGCTGATCTCGTTCCATTTGGGGTGGAACGGCGGCCGCTTGAACTGGTCGAACCGCTTGAACAGATAGTCGACGAAGCGCGCGACGCGGCGGTAGCGCTCGGTCTCCGGCGGCCAGTTGTAGACCGCCAGCACCTGCGGCACGCCGATGGTCTCGACGCTCTCGCCGGGCTTGAGCAGATTGGGGTAGTCCTGCGAGGTCAGCTTGGTCGGCACGTAGTAGTCCTGCAGGCTGCGCGCGAACGGAATCGGCAGGAAGTGGAAGCCCGGCTCGGGCTTGAACTTGGCGAACAGATCGGTCGGCTTGCCGGTGACGTGGACGACGCCGGCGATCTCGCCGCTGCGCATCTTCTCCAACGCCACCGAATTGTTGATGAACACCTTCTCCGCGCCGATCTTGAGCCGGTCGAACACGATGCCGCCGGTGAGGTTGGCGGCGCTGCCCACGGTGTTGAAGGAGACCTTCTTGCCGGCGAGATCCTCGAGCGTCCTGATCTCCGGGCGGACGTAGACATGCATCTCGTTGATGTAGAACGAGCAGATGTAGCGGATCCGGTTCTTGATGTTGGCGAGCGTGCCGTTGCGGACGAACTCATCGAGCACGTCGGCCGAAGTGATGGTGACGTCGACGCCGCGCAGATAGAGCAGGTCCTCGATGTTCCCGAGTGCGCCGTAGGTCACCATCGGCAGCACGCGCAGGTTCGGGCGGTCGTCGAGCACCTTGGCCATCTCGGCCGCAAAACGGATGTTGGTGCCTTCGAGCAGGCCGCCGGCGACGCCGACCGTCCATTCGTTGGACTCCTGCAGCTTGCCGCCTTCGCCGGCCGCGGCGGCCGTTGCCGCCGCCGGCCTTCCGGTCCGCGCCGTCTGTGCCATGGCCGGCAGCAACGGTGCCACCAGACTCAATCCCGCCGCAACGACGCAACTCAACAACGCGACCCGCATGCCCCAAATTCCTCCGTTGCCGGCCACACGGCGATCGTGAGGCGCGGCCGATTTTCGCGCATTATCTCCTTGGTTGAGGAATGAGGTCTACTACTCGCCGGTTGGGCGCAGCCGGGGCTGCTGCGAAGCGCATCCTCGCCACCAAAAAGCCATAGGCTTGATTGCGCCTCGGTCTGGACGGAGAAACGCCGCGATATCAGTCCGAGAGTCGTCGCCTCATCGCACGCGGCCACAATGGCTCGCTGGAAGCCGGTGCAGCTTGCGGTTGCAGGGAGCGGTCGAAGCCGGACCGTCGTGAGCGCGGCTCGTGCGCGCGCGGGACGTTCTTGCGGTCGGGCCTCTAGGCCTGCTGCGAGATGCTGACCTCGGCGATGCCGGCGCGATCAGGCGCCGGCCTTGCTTGCCTTGGCGCAATGGTCGCGCCAGAACTGCCGATAGCCGGCCTCGACGCAGCGCGTGTAGTTGGCGACGTCGCCGGCCGGCGAGCGTGCGACCATGCCGGGCAGCCCGGGCCGCAGCTTCGCCAGCAGCTCGGGCTGCGCGGCAAAGTTCTTGGCGATCCGGATATAGCCGTCATCATCGCCGGCGACCCAGTCGGCGAGGCCGGCCGCGGTCAGGATGCCGCCGGCGGCGCGCGAGGCCGCGCCGGCGCCGAGCTTGGCGACGACCGGCACGCCCATGTAGAGCGATTCGAACGTCGAGATGCCGCCGTTCTGCGGGAATGGATCGAGCGAGATGTCGATGCGCTCGTAGGACTTGAGATGCTCGACGCGCTCGCTGGCGCCGAGGCAGAGGATGCGCGCCTCGGGCACGCCCTGCGCAACGAAGCGGGCGAGCAGCCCGTCGCGCACCGCGGGATCGTTGAGCGCGAGATGCTTGACGACGAGCTTCGCGTCGGGGATCTCGGCGAGCAGCCGCGCCCACAGCGCGATCGCCGCGTCGGAGATCTTGTCGATGCGGTTGTAGACGCCGAAGGTGACGTGGCCGTTGGTGAGCATCGGCAGCGGTGCCGGCGGAACGTCGAGCACCGGATCGATCGTGATCACCGACGGCAGGTCGTGGACGTGCTCGGCGAACAGCGGCCGGACGCTCTCGGGCACCGTGACCGGATCGGCGAAGAAGTAGTCCATGGTGGCAAGGCCCGTGCCGGTGCCGCTGCCCCAGGCCGTGACCTGGATCGGCGCCGGCTTGCGCGCGAATACCGGCATGCGCGTGCCCGTGGTGTAGCCGGAGAGATCGACCAGGATGTCGACGCCGTCGGCATGGATGCGGTCGGCGAGCTCGTCGTCGGAAAGGCTCGAGGCCTCGACCCAGAGGTCGGCAATCGACTGGAACGTCGCGGTGTAGGAATCGTGCCGCGGCGAGGTCGAGTAGCAGTTGACCTGGACCTGCGTCTTGTCGTGGCCGCGCAGCACGGGCAGGAAGGCGAAGGCCGCAGAATGCATGCGGAAGTCGGCCGAGACGTAGCCGACGACGATGCGCCGGTCGGGATCGAGCGAACGCGGCGCAATCTTGCGGCGCGGGAATCTCGAGCCGACCGCCATCCACCAATATTGCCGCGCCGCCTGCTGGACCGCGAAGTCGGCGCCGGGCAGGAAGTCGAGATAGAATATCTTCTTGGTGATCGCCTCGTCATAGTCCGGCTGCACCGCGAGCGCCTGGTCGAACTGGGCGATGGCGCCTGCGACGTCGCCGAGCCGGCCGCGGCAGGCGCCGAGCAAGGTGAGCGCGACCTGCGCCTTCGGATTGGTGTCGAGCACGCGCTTGCAGGCGGCCATCGCCTGAGCGACGTTGCCGTTGAGGATGCAGATCTGCGCCTTGCCCTGCCATCCCAATTGCAGATGGGGATCGAGCGTCACGGCGGCGTCGAAATCGGCTTCGGCGTCCGCCGTGCGTCCGGAGATCATGTAGAGCCGGCCGCGATGCGCCCGCAGCTCGGCATGGGACGGGCGTGCGGCCAGCGCCGCATTGAAGGTCGCTTCCGCCAGCTCGAAATGGTGCAGCTCGAGATGCGCGAGACCCTTGTTGACCGTGGCCTCGAAATGGTTCGGGTTGAACGCCAGCGCGCGCTCGGCGCTGGCGGCAGCGGCGTCCCAGCGCCGCAGCATCAGCTCGGCGACGCTGCGATTGCACCAGGCATCGACGTCGTCCGGCTTGAGCTCGAGGGCCCGCGTCGCGGCCGCGAGCGAGGCCTCGCCCTGTCCGAGCCGCAGCAGCGCGATCGCGAGGTTGCGCAAGGTGATCGGCGCATTCGGGCGCAGCGCCAGCGATCGCTCCAGCGCGGCGCGCGCCTCCTCGTAGCGCTCGCAATTGACCAGCGCCCAGCCGAGATTGGACTGCGCGTCGGCGGAATTCGGCTCCATCGCCACGGCCTGCGCCAGGAAGGCGGTGGCCTCGGCGAAGCGTGCCGACGACACCAGGGACACGCCGAGCAGATGCATGGCATCGAAGCAGCCGGGGACCTCCTGCAGCAGCTTCGCACACAGCGCCTGCGTCTCCGCCTGGCGTCCGGCCTGGAAGGCCTTGAACGCCACCGCCAACTGCCCCTCGACGAGCTTCTTCTGTTTCTTTTCCTGTCGTGCCTTCTGGAAGGCGCGCGAACCGACGGTGCTCAAGGACTTGGGTCTCCGGACAGACAGGACGGCATGGCGTCGGACGCCGCAGCGATGCGCTGCGACCGGCAACCGGGGCGCCGCCATGCCCGGCGGCAGCAAAGCCCAGGATGTCCTGTGGTCGTCCGGTCGCCGGCCACGCGCAGCGCGACGCGGCAAAGCTTGCCCGCGCCATGGTTAGTAAATGGTTAACGGGATGACGGAAGGAGCTTGTCGCGCCCGCGAATGCCCAGGGACGCGATGGAAATGGTCGACAGGCACCAGCAGCTCAGCGGCTGCCCAACGAGCCTGGGGCTGGACTCGCTCGGGGCGGTGAAGCCTGTGGCGCCGGCACCGAGCCCATGCTGATCTCGCCATTGGGGCGTTTGAGCTGCCAGCCCAGCGCCGTGCGCGTCAGATCGGTCGATGCCTCCTTGCGGGCATCGTCTGATGCCTGCAGGCGCGCGCGATTGTCGCCGATCCACGTGTCGATCTCGTATTGCTCGAGGCCCTCCGGCTTGTAGCTCCACTCCAGTTTGGGGCTGTCGCCGTATGAAAACATGCCGATGCGATAGTCTATGCCGCAATTGCCGTCGTCGCGCGGATCGATGGTGATGAAGCGCTGGCCGTTTGGCGACAGGAAGGGGCCGCTGCCGATGTTGAGTTCGGCCCCGGTGCGCCGGTTGACCAGCATGACGTAGGAGCACTCGTAGGGCATGACCAGCACGATGTAGTGCCGGCCGCCGACGTGGCCGACAAGCCGGTAGCTGATGCAGGCGGCTTCAGGCCCCTCGGGCTCGCACTCCTTGGCGTCGGTGATGACCTTGGTCTTGCCGTTGGTGAGCGCCAGCGTCAGCTTGCGGCCGTCACGCCGGGCGATGGCCGGCTGCTCCTTCAGACAGGCGCTCTCCTCCGGCGCTCCGTTTCGGATCTCGAGCGGCTGGCACAGCGTGCGCACGTCGAAGAAGCCAGCGCCCGCGATCGCGGCACGGGGCATGAACGTAGGCAGTGCGGCGGTTACGCCGAGCCCCAGCACAGCGAGCGTCCGAAAAGAAGCAAGTTGCATCTGAGATATTTGGTGCACGCGGTGGCTGGTCTCGCCCTGCGACGGAGGAGCCATCCGTTGCACGCGCTCTCATATGGATCAAGTGCGAGGGGCAGGCGCGCAATGCGCGTTCACTCCGCGCACCCGTCGACCAGCACCAGCCGACTCGTCGTGGTGCGGTGCCGGATGGCGAACAGGTGCTGGATCTCGGGATCGACGAGAAAGTCGGTGGCGGTCTGGCGCGACGGGAATTCCAGGATCACCATCCGCTCGGGCGTCCAGCTGCCTTCGACCGGCGTGGGCACCGCGCCTTGGACGATGTAGCGGCCGCCATGCCTCGCGATGAAGGCGGGGATCGCATCGATATAGGCCTTGAACGAGGCGTGGTCGTGAATGGCGAGATCGAGGACGAGATAGGCCTTCATGGCGGGCTCCGCGCGACGCGGTGGATCATACGATCGGAACATCGGCGCAGCCATAAGCGGCCGATAGATCGGTGCGCGTTCCGTCGACGTGCGCTTCCGATGCATTCGCGGGGGAGGGCGGATGATACTGCTGCTCATCAGCCCATGCCTGCCCGTTCGGCGACCGTTGCGCGAGCGGCCGCGGCCCGCGGCTCACGTCGTCGCGCGATAGGCTTGCGGGATCACGAACACCTCATCGGCGCGGCCGTAGCCGCCGTCGGGCACCTCTTCGATCAGCACCATCGTGTGCGGTCGCGCGGCCTCGCTGAAATAGTCGACGAACATCGCGGTCACGCGATGCACGATCTCCTCCTTCTGCGCCTTGGTCAGCGCGGCCTGCGGCACCTTGATGTTGGCGAACGGCATGGGAACTCCTTTGGTGTTGGGCCGGCATCGGCCGGCGGGTGACAGCAGCGCGGCGTCAGATCACGCCGCCATTGACGCGCACAACCTGGCCGTTGACCCAGCCGGCCTCCGGGCTCGTCAGGAAGGCCACGACATCGGCAATCTCGCGCGGCTGTCCGAACCGGCCGAACGGGTTCGCTGCGGCCATCGCGCGCAGCTGCTCGTCGGTCTTGCCGTTGAGGAACATCTCGGTCTCAGTGGGGCCGGGCGCCACCGCGTTGACCGTGATGCTCCGCCGCGCCAGCTCCTTGGCGAGCACATGCGTCATGGCTTCCACCGCGGCCTTGGTGGCGGCGTAGGCGCCGTAGCGCGGCTGATACAGCCCGACCACGCTGGACGAGAAATTGACGATGCGGCCGCCGTCGCGGAGCCGCCGCGCCGCCTCGCGCAGGGTTCGGAACACGCCCGCGACATTCACCTCGAATTGGCGCGCGACATCTGCGTCGCTCAGCTCCGCGAAGGCGCCGAGCGCCATCGTGCCGGCATTATTGACCAGGATGTCGACGCCGCCGAAGGCCTGCTCGGCGGCATCAAACAGCGCCGCCGCGCTGGCGGGATCGGCAACGTCGGCCTGCACGGCGCGCGCGCGGCCGCCGGTCGCCTCGATCTGTTGCACCATGTGCGCCGCGGCCTGCTCGGCCCGGGCATAGTTGATGACGACCGCGACGCCATCAGCGGCGAGGCGTTCGGCGATGGCCGCGCCGATCCCGCGCGAGCCGCCGGTGATGATCGCGACCTGGGATGAAGAATTGGGCATGGTCAGTCTCCCTCTTTTCAATGCGAGCGGACATAGCTGATCGCCTCGTCCGTATAATCGGCCTTGGCTTGACATCAGATGTCGGCCTGGGCGAACAATCGCTATGGATCGCCTGGATGCCATGCGTCTGTTCATTCGCGTCGTCGAGCGCCGCAGCTTCACCGCCGCTGCCGCCGATCTCGGCCTGCCGCGCTCGACGGCGAGCGAGGTGCTGAAGGAGCTCGAGGCGCGGCTCGGCATCCGGCTGATCGAGCGCACCACGCGCCACGTCACCCCGACATTGGATGGCGAGGAGTACTACCGGCGCTGCGTCGGCATCCTCGCCGACATCGAGGAGGCCGAGACTGCACTGCGCGATTCGCGCCCGCGTGGCCTGCTGCGCATCGACGCGCACCCGCTGCTGACGCGGACGTTCGTGCTGCCGCATCTGCCCGCGTTTCTCGCCGCGCATCCGCAGCTCGATCTGCGCATCGGCCAGGGCGACCGCCTGGTCGATCTCGTGCGTGAGGGTGTCGATTGCGTGATCCGCTCCGGCGAGCCGGAGGCGAGCGGCATGATCCAGAGCCGACTCGGCACGATCGAGGAGATCACCGTCGCCAGCCCGGCCTATCTGCGCGAGCACGGAACGCCGGCTGGACCTGATGATCTCGACGGCCACCGCATGGTCGGCTTCATCTCGTCGCGTACCGGCGAGGTGCTGCCGCTCGAATTCACCTGCGGCGGCGCGCTGCGCCATCTGGTTCTGCCGAGCCGGGTCACGGTCAACAATTCCGACACGATGGTGGACCTCGCCCGGCTCGGCCTCGGCCTGGTGCAGGCGCCGCGCTATCGCTTCGCGCCGGATCTGGCGGATGGCAGCCTGGTCGAGATCCTCGCCGACACGCCGCCATCACCGACGCCGCTGCACGCGCTGTATCCGCAGAACCGGCAGATGACGCTGCGGCTGCGCGTGTTCCTCGACTGGATCACGGGGATATTCGCCCGGGCGAGGCTGTAGCGGTTGGGCAAAGCAGCCGGATGCCCGTTGCTACTTGCCCTTCTCGATCTTCGTCACCGTGTAGCCGGAGGCGTCCTCGACCGCCTCGAACTTCACCTTGTCGCCGGCCTTGAGGCCTTTCAGCAGCGCGGCGTCCTTGACACGGTAGACCATGGTCATGGCCTCGTCCATGCCAAGACTCTTGGCCGGGCCGTGGTGGAGCGTGATCTTGGCGTTGGCCTCATCGACCTTCTTGACGTCGCCGCTGATCGCCTCGGCGGCGAGGGCAGGGGTCGCGAGAGCGAGAACCAACGCGGCGGCGGTCGTGAGCTGAGAGAACGTCTTCATGATGTGTTTCCTTCTACTGGTGAACTCATAGCGAGGCGTAGGGCGGATGACGCGGCGATGATCCGCCCTACGCGTTGTCAAGACGGCTTCATCCGTCACTTCACGGCGACGTGGCCGGTCATGCCGAACTCGCGATGATCTGGGATCAGGCAGGAATATTCGAACGTGCCGGGCTTGGTGAACCGCCACAGCAGCTCGGCGGTCTTGTTCGGCGCGAGCCGGGCGCCGTTCGGCTCGTCGTGCTCCATATGCGGGTGCTTCTTCATGACCGCGGCGTGCTTCAGGTTCTCGGCCTTGGTGGCGAGCAGGAACTCGTGATCCTCCTTGCCGGCGTTGCGCAGCACGAAGCGGATCTGCTCGCCGCGCTTGACCTCGATGCGCGCCGGCGTGAACTCCATCTCGCTCAGGAGCACCTCGATGGTGCGTGACGGCTGTTTGGGATCGCCCGGCTCGCCGGCGGAATAGCCGCGCGATCCGTGCTGCTCATGGCCACGGGCCGGTGCGACGATCAGAGCGGCCGCCGCCACTGCGCTGATCGCGAATGCAGTCTTCATGGAGATCTCCTGATGGTGGTCGTCGGTTGATGCGGTGCTTGGTGAATTCAGCGCTGGGTGCGGACCTGCGTCGGTGGGCCGTCGCTTCGCCGCACCGGCTCCGGTGCGCTTGCGACCTCATAGGCCACGCTGCCCTGCGGGAACTGATAAGGGCCGGGATCGCGGTAGTCGTCGCGGGCGAGGCCCTCGCGTACCTTCACGGTCGTGAACATGCCGCCCATCTCGATCGGCCCGAACTGACCGCTGCCGGTCATCATCGGCAGGGTGTTGTCGGGCGCCGGCATCTCCATGCTGCCCATCGCCATGCCGGTGTTGCCCATCACCATGCCGTCGGGCGCGAGCTTGCCGACGGCGGCGGCCAGCTCCTTGCGCGGCACGCCGACCAAGTTGCGCATGTCGTGGCCCATCGCATTCATCGTGTGATGCGACTTGTGGCAATGGAACGCCCAGTCGCCGGGATTGTCGGCGGTGAAGTCGAGCACGCGCACCGCGCCAACCGGCACGTCGGTCGTGGTCTCCGGGAATTGCGCCGTTTCGGGAAGCCAGCCGCCATCAGTGCCGATCACCTTGAACTTGTGGCCGTGGAGGTGGATCGGATGGTTGGTCATGGTGAGATTGCCGATGCGGATGCGGACGCGATCGCCGAGCCGCACCGGCAGGGGATCGATGCCGGGAAACACCCGCGCGTTCCAGGTCCACATGTTGAAGTCGGTCATCTCGGTGACCTTCGGCAGGTAGCTGCCGGGCTCGATGCGATAGGTCGACATCACGAACACGAAGTCGCGGTCGACCGGCGGCGGCTGCGGCCCGCGCGGATGCACGACGATCATGCCCATCATGCCCATCGCCATCTGCACCATCTCGTCGGCGTGCGGGTGATACATGAAGGTGCCGGCATGCCTCATCTCGAACTCGTAGACGAAGGTCTTGCCCGGCTTGATGTGCGGCTGCGTCAGGCCGCCGACGCCGTCCATGCCGCAGGGCAGGATGACGCCGTGCCAGTGCACGGTGGTGTATTCCGGCAGCCTGTTGGTGACGAAGATCCTGACCTTGTCGCCCTCGACCGCCTCGATGGTCGGGCCCGGCGACTGACCGTTATAGCCCCACAGATGCGTGGTCATGCCGGGCGCGAACTCGCGGGTGACCGGCTCGGCGACGAGATGGAATTCCTTCCAGTCGCCGTTCATGCGGAACGGCAGCGACCAGCCGTTGAGCGTGACCACGGGCTGATAGTCCGGGCCGGCGCTGGGATGCAGCGGGGGCTGCATCACCGCCTTGTCCATCACAGGCGCTTCGGGAATGGCGGCGGCCTGGACCCGGCCGGAGACGGCGGAGGCGCCGGCCAGCGCCGCGGAGCCGAGCAGTGTGCGGCGTGAAAACATGCGTGCTCTCCTGTCAGTCGTTGCCGGGCGCGACTGCGCTCGCGGTCTGCTGTGCGCTGTCCTCGCTGCTCGCGACTCCGCCATTGACCGCAGCCGACAGCTCGGCCTCGGCGAGGAAGAAGTCTCTGACGGCGTCGATCGCGGCGCGGCGTGACGCCAGGCGCTGCCGCGCCTCGAGCAGCAGCGCGAAGATGTCCACCTGCATGCTGGAATAGCGCAGCTGCATCTCCTCGCTGATGATCCGGCGCAGCGGCAGCACCTCGCGGGCGTAGTGGCCGGCGATGTCGAAGGCCGCGCGGTAGCTGCGATAGGCGTCGCGCGCCTCGGAGCGGACGGTGACGGCGCGCTCGGTGAGGCGGTTGAAGGCGATGTTGTAGGTCTCGGCGGCCTGCCGCACGCGGACCTCGCCGCCGTCGAAGATCGGGATCTGGAACTGCACGTCGTAACCGCGTTCGCGGATGACGCGGCCGTCGGGCTCGACGGTCTTGCGATCGAGGCCGGCGAGATCGAGCAGGGTGACGAAGCGCGTCGCCTCGCTGAGCTGCAGCGATGTGGCGAGCGCCGTGAGCTCGAGGCGGGCGATCTGCAGATCGATGCGATGGCCGACGGCATCGGCCTCGACGAAGGGCTGGCTCAGCGGGCGGCGCGGCAGTGCCGGCAGCCGGTCGGGCAGGCGGAAATTCAGATCGTCGCCCCACAGGCCCATCAGCCGGATCAGCCGCTCGCGGGCGCTTCCTGCGGCACGGCGGGCGGTGGCGAGCTCGGCCGTGGTCTCGGCATAGAACACCTGCTCGCGGGCCTGGTCGAGCCGGTTGAGCGCGCCGGTCTCGCCGAGCTTCGAGGCGAGCTTCGCGGTCGCCTCCGCGGCCGATTGCGCCTCGACCAGCAGGGCCACCAGCTCGGTGGCGGCGACGACGCGCACATGCGCGCGGCGCACCTCCGCGGCGAGCCGCAGCGTCGCCAGCGCGGCCTTCAACTGGGCTTGGCGAAACCGCTCGCGCGCGATCTCCGAGCGCAGCGGCAAGGTGGCGAGCGCCAGGATGTCGCCGGCGACCTGGCGCTCGGCCTCCAGCGCGCCGTCGCCGCTGATGCGCATCAGGGAGAAGGTCGGGTTCGGCGGCAGGCTGGCCTCGACCATGTCCGCCTCGCTGAGCGCGAGCGCGTTGTAGGCCGCCTGCAGGCCCTTGTTGTTGAACAGCGCGACCTGCACGGCGGCATCGGCCGACAAGGGCCGGGCGAGCAGGTGGCGCGTTGCAGCGCGGACGCGTTCGGCGTCGTCATTGCCTCTCACGGAGGCGACCTCCTTGCCGGTGGTGTGGCCGGTGATGTCCGCGACGGCGCTCATGCCGCCGTCCGGCGAGAACGAGGCACAGCCTGCGAGCGCAAGTGCTGCGGCGAGCGCCGCGAGCCTGATGATCCCCTGCATGTGGCGCTCCTTAGCGGCTCGGCTCAGGGCGCGGTGCGCCGGGGTCGGTGCGCTGGCCCCAGGCGGCCGGCGCGGCCGGGCGCAGCGGCGTGTAGGGCCCGACGACCCCCGACATGCGCACGGGCGCAACGTTCGCCGCCGGATCGGCCGGATCAGCCCCGGCCAATGCGATCGTGCGCGGCTGGCAGGCGCCGAGGCTCGCCGCGGCAAGCAGCGTCAATGCGCAAGCGGCAACGGAGAATGGCAGGCTGCGCCGCGCCGGAGATGCGGCAGCGGGCGTCGCCATGTATTGCGACAACATGAGGTATCCTTGGTCTGTCGATGAATCGCGAGCAGCCGCGCGCGACACGCGCACGAAGCCGGCGTCGTTCGCTCAGACCAGGACGATGGGGGGGCGATACAGGCGCGGCGGCGTGCGACCGGGCAGGCCTTCGTCGCGCGGGGTCACGCTGGTGGCGGCGAACGAAGCGGGAAGGGTGACCGCCGGCAGCGCGGCAGCGAGGCCCACCGCACACATCATGGCGCAACAGGGGCCCGGCATCTTGCTGTGATCGTGGTGCGACGGCGCGGGAGCCGGCGCCTGCATCCCAGCGTCTGCAACAGGGTGATCATGATGATGGGCGTGCGCGGTCTCTACCTGCGGCATCGCCGCCAAGATCATCTCGTGATGAGCCGCGTCATGATGAGTAGCCGCAACGGCAACGACGGTCTCGTCGAAGCAGGGCGCCGCCCCATCGCCCAGCGCGAGCGCCACGCCCGGGCTGAGCACGCAGACGAGGTAAGCGAGGACGAGCAGCCGTCCCGCCACCATCAGCATCTTCCGTGTCAGTCCCAACGACATGCGCGCCCAAATCACTCCGATCCGCCGCGCAACCTAATGATAAAGCGCGGCGCCGCCAAGAGGGCCGGACCGTGATCGTGCAGATCCCTCCTGTTGCGCTGCTTCTGCATGCCCAATGCCGCAGCAATGTGGCTTGACCTGATGCGGTGCGGCAACGAGGTTGCGCATATCGTGCACGCACCGAAGCCAAGATTCGAGGAAGCGCCTCACTTCATTCCGGACTCGCGCCAGGCCTGGGCGCGGCTGGCGCTTGCGCTCGTCATCGGTTCCATCGGCGGCGCCGGGATGTGGACCGTCGTCGTCGTTCTGCCGGTCGTGCAGGCCGAGTTCGCCGCCAGCCGCGGCGCGGTGTCGCTGGCCTATACGCTGACGATGTTCGGCTTCGGCCTCGGCGGCGTCATCGTCGGCCGCATCACCGACCGCTTCGGCATCGTCACCGCGATGGCCCTCAGCATCACCTGCACCGCGGCCGCCTATCTGCTCGCCGGCGCGTCGGTGACGCTGTGGCAGTTTCAGGCGGTGTATTTCCTGATCGGGATCGGTTCGTCCGTCACCTTCGCGCCGCTGATGGCCGAGGCATCGCACTGGTTCGTGCGCTATCGCGGCCTCGCCGTCACCATCGTCGCCTCGGGCAACTACGTCGCCGGCACGGTGTGGCCGCCGCTGGTGAACTGGGGCGTGCAGCAGATCGGCTGGCGCGCCAGCCATGTCGCGCTCGGTGTCTTCTGCGCGGTGACGATGAGCGCGCTGCTCCTGGTGCTGCGCGCGCGCATGGACGGTGCCGGCGCGCAGGACCATGCCGGCGCGGCGCCGCCGCAACTGGAGCTGCCGATCTCCACCAACGCGCTGACCGTGCTGCTCAGCATCGCCGCGATCGCCTGCTGCGTGGCGATGGCGATGCCGCAGGTGCACATCGTCGCCTATTGCGGCGACCTCGGCTATGGCGTCGCTGTCGGCGCGCAGATGCTGTCCTTGATGATGGCGCTCGGCATCGTCAGCCGGATCGGCTCCGGCTTTCTCGCCGACCGTGTCGGCGGCATGCGGACGTTGCTGATCGGCTCGCTGGCGCAGGGTTTTGCGCTTCTGTTCTATCTGTTCTTCGATGGCCTGACGTCGCTCTATTTGATCTCGGGCATGTTCGGCCTGTTCCAGGGCGGCATCGTGCCGAGCTATGCGATCATCGTGCGTGAGGCGATGCCGGCACGCGAGGCCGCCACCCGGGTCGGCATCATCATCTTCGCCTCGGTGTTCGGCATGTCGTTCGGCGGCTGGGTCTCGGGCGTCATCTTCGACGCCACGGGGTCCTATTCGGCGGCCTTCGCCAACGGCATCGCGTGGAATGGCCTGAACCTGGCCATCGTCGTAACGCTGCTGATCCTGGCACGACGGCAACACCGGCTGGCGGCCTGAAACAAGAGGCGTTGCATCGGAGCCACAGCCGGAGTCCAATATCCGGTTTATATGCACGTCGTCATACAAAATCCCGGCGCCCGCCGCAAATTCATCGAATCACCTCACCCAACTGTGGAACTCGATCGGAGCCGATCGTGGCCATTTGGCCTCGTGCGTGCTCCGCATCGCGAGGTTGGTTGTCGCGAGGTCTCAGCCGAGGCCGCGGTCGCCCGTCGCATGCCTGACGCAGGCAGGCCTCGAGGTGAATGCTCCGGACCGGTCGAGAACGCTGCGGCGGCATCGCGATGGTGCAGGAGGCCGTTGCGCTATGTCCATCGTCACGAAGGCAGCTTCGCAAGTCGCGCTTGCCGCGCTCGCAGCCGGACTCATGCTGAGTCAGGTGTCTGCGCAGGCGTGGCCGCAGTTGCAACAATCGCCGCAACCTTCACAGCCGCCGCGCCCCGCGGCGACCCGCTCGGTGATCGTGCCGGTGGCGCCGGCTCCGTCCAAGCCCAACGCCGCCATTGCTCCGGCGCCGCCACGTCCCGCCGGCCTGCCGGCGTCGCTGTCGCCCGCGCCCGGCAGCGGGCCGGACGTATGGCGGCTGCCCAACCCGACCGACGTCAACGACGGCACCGTCACCATCATCACCGCGCCGGCCGGCGGCGCCACCTCCGTGTTCGGCTCGGACATGGCGCGCGTGCTCGATGATCAGACCAACGTCCGCGTGCTGCCGGTGCTCGGCAAGGGACCGGTGCGCAACGTCTCCGACATTCTGTTTCTGAAGAGCATCGACATGGGCGCGGTCGCAGCCGACGTGCCCGAATTCTACCGCCTGCAATATGGCATCCCCGACATCACCTCGCAGCTCCGCTACATCGCGCGGCTCTATCACAACGAGATCCATGTCATCGCGCGCTCCTCGATCCGCTCGATCTTCGACCTCAACGGCAAGCGCATCATCGCGCCGACCGATGTCGGCTTCTATTCCGCGCGCGTGATCTTCAACCGGCTCGGCCTGACGGCGTCGTTCGACTACGCGACCGATGATGCCAAATCGATCCAGAAGCTGATCGATGGCGACGCCGACGCCTACATCGTCTCCACCGGCAAGGTGTTCCAGCTCGCCCGCAACATCAGGAACGACAACCGCGCGCTGCACCTGGTGACGATCCCCTACGACCGCCGGCTGCAGGACCTCTATCTGCCGACGACATTGTCCTCGGAGGAATATCCGAACCTGCTCAACCCCGGCGAGACGATCGAGACGGTGGCGATCGGCATGCTGCTCGTCAGCTACAATTGGCCGGAGAATACCGAGCGCTATCGCAAGGTGGCGCGCTTCGTCGAGGCGTTCTTCGCCAACTACGACGAGTTCATGAAGCCGCCCCGGCATCCGAAATGGCGGGAGTCGAGCATCGTCGCCGCCATCCCGAACTGGAAGCGCTTCAAGGCGGCGGACGAGTGGCTGCTGGCGCGCAACATGGTGCCGCGGCCGCAGGTTGCCGACGTGCGCCAGACCCAATTCGAGAGCTTCGTGCGCCAGAGCGGGGGACAGCTGTCCAACGATCCGGCTGAGCGCAGCTCCCTGTTCCGCCAGTTCCTGCAATGGCGCCAGCAGCATGGCGGGCCGCCGACGCCGTCGCGCTGAGCTGCCAGCTCGCGGTTGTCTACTTCGCGAGCTCTTTCGAGCGCGCCGTGGCCGCGGCGACCGCCCTGGTCAGCAGCGGCTGGAAGCCGTCGGCTCCCATCAGCACCGACAGCGCGGCGGCGGTGGTGCCGCCCGGCGAGGTGACGTTCTGGCGCAGCGTGGCGGACGGCAGGTCCGATTGGCGCAGCAATTCGCCGGCGCCCGACACGGTGTGGCGCGCGAGCTTTGTCGCCAGGGACTCGGGCAGGCCGGCGGCGACGCCGGCGCGGGCGAGCTCCTCGGCGAGCAGGAACACATAGGCGGGACCCGAGCCGGACACCGCGGTCACCGCGTCCATCAGCGCCTCGTCGTCGACCCATTCCACCGCGCCGGTGGCGCGCAGCAGCGCGTCCGTCAGCAGCCGCTGCGCGGCGCTGACATTGCCGGCCGGCACGGCCACGGTGATGCCGCGGCCGATCGCGGCGGGCGTGTTCGGCATCGCGCGCACGATCGCGCCGCCGATCGTTTGCTGCAGGCCGGCGATCGTCGTCCCCGCCATGATCGACAGCACCAGCGTCGCGTCGCCGACCCACGGCTTCAAGGCGGGGCCGGCGTCCGGGAACATCTGCGGCTTGACGGCGACGATGACGACCTCGGCCGGCGCAGCCGCCGTCGGATTGAGGCGGACGCCCCTGGCCACCAGCGCCGTGATCTCCGCCGATGGCATCGGCTCGATCACCACCAGGCGCGCAGGATCGAGCCCGCCGGCCAGCCACCCGGTCAGCATCGCGCCGCCCATCTTGCCGGCGCCGGCCAGCACGATGGTGCCGGTGAGCTGATGAAGCAGGTTGTTGTCCGCTGATGTCACGACGCACTCCGCTGTCGTCCCTGCGAAAGCAGGGACCCATAACCACCGGCGGTTCTAGTGGAGCAGGGGCAGAGCGACAAGCGTCGCGCGCCAGACGGACATCACGCGGTATGGGTCCCTGCGTGCGCAGGGACGACACCGCGTGTGAGGAAGCGGCGCCGGCCTACGCCTCGCCTTCCGTATCGAACAGCGCGGCCGCCATGGCCTCCTGGGTCGACTTGCCGGCCCAGACCACGAACTGGAAGGCCGGGAAATAGCGCTCGCAGGCGTGGATGGCGCCGGCCAGCATGCTCTCGCATTGCAGTCCCGACGCGGTGATCCCGCCGGGCAGCACCAGGGCCTGGCGGTGCATCACCATGCCGGTGTGGGTCCAGATGTCGAAATGGCCGAGCCAGAGCTGCTCGTTGATCGCGGCGATCAGCCGCTGCACCTCGGCGCGGCGCGCCTCGGGGATCTTCATGTCGAAGGCGCAGGCCAGATGCAGCGCCTCGATCTCCGCCATCCAGGTGAAAGAGAGCTGATAGTCGGTCCACTGCCCCTTGGAGGCAATCGTGATCTCGTCCTCGCCGGAGCGCTCGAACATCCAATTGTTGTCGGCCGCAATGGTCTCGACCACGCTCAGCGGGTGGTCGGTGGAATCGATAGTGCTTTCGAGCAGGGACATGCCGTCTCGACCTCGTCTTCTTGATCTCGTTGGTACATACGCGGCGACCCGGCCCACGCCCTCTCGGCGCTTCGAGACCCGGCTTGCAGTCCCGGAGGTACCCCGGGCGTGCGAGGACAAACTGATGTGATTTGCGGAATCTGCGCAACGGGGGGGCGAGTCCGTCCACAGCCAAACACCGCTTCGTCCACAACTCCTGTCCGGCCTGTGGAATCATGGCGGAATGAGAACAAAACGGAATCGGATTCGCCGCAACCGCCCCGTCCGAGCCGATTTGGCCGCGGGAACGGCCGCGAGCGGTTGCATGGCCGCCCGTCGTGGACCGCGGGCGTGAGGCCTTGCCGCAGCCGCCGACCGCCTGCATAGTTCGTTCAGGCCGTCCATCCGGGCGGCCGATGTTCTCAGGGCGGGGCGAAATTCCCCACCGGCGGTAAGCGTTTCTCGGTCGAGCGCGCGAGCCCGCGAGCGCCTTCTCGGCAAGGCGCGGTCTGGAGAATTCCGTTCTCCGGAACGCGTCGCGCAGAGAAGGGTCAGCAGATTCGGTGCGACTCCGAAGCCGACGGTCACAGTCCGGATGAAAGAGAACGGGTCCCGGCACCCCGCGCAATCCAGCGTGGGGGCGTCGTTGTTCCGTGTGCCCTGATTCTGGTCTCTGACGAGGACAACCATGAATCAGATGTTGCAAGACGCGCCTACTGATACGCCCACCGACACCATCACCGCAGGAACGTCGCCGCCGGCGGATACGCCGGTCGCGTCACCGCCCGACGAGTCGCCACCGGCGCCGTCGCATCCGCGCTTTAGCAAGCCGCAGCGCGTCGCCTTCGTGCAATCGGCCTGGCATCGCGACGTCGTCGCCGAATGCCGTCTGGCCTTCCTCGACGAGATCGAGGCGCGCCACATCCCGCGCGATCGTGTCGACATCTTCGAGGTGCCAGGCTCGTTCGAGATTCCGCTGCATGCGCAGCTCCTGGCCAAGACGCGGCGCTACACCGCCATCGTCGCGGCCGGCCTCGTTGTCGACGGCGGCATCTACCGCCACGAATTCGTCGCCGACACCGTCATCAAGGCGCTGATGGACGTGCAATTGCGCACCGAGGTGCCGATGTTCTCCGCGGTGCTGACGCCGCAGCAATTCCACGAGACGCAGGCGCATTTCGAGTTCTTCCGCAAGCATTTTGCGACCAAGGGCATCGAGGTGGCGACCGCCTGCGCCGAGACGCTGCTGAGCCTGGAGCGGCTGCGGGGGCAGGTGGCCGCGGGGATCATCTGAGGCGGTGATGTCGTGTGGCTGGCTTCAGGCTAGCCACACACCCGCTATCGAAACGCCGGGATCGAGATCTCACGGCAACGGCAGTGAACTCCCCTCCCCCTTGCGGGGAGGGGTTGGGGGTGGGGGTCTCCGGGCGCCGAACTTCGTCATGTGCATCTTCGGTTTTGCCGAACAAGACGAATGCGATGGCGTGTGTCATCGCCGTCATCCTCTCGAATACGAGTGATCATCATCGAGAGCACGACTCGTGGACCCCCCACCCCCGACCCCTCCCCGCGAGGGGGAGGGGGGCTTACCGTCTCGCGGCTCGAGCTCGAATTCAGCCTCTTGCTCCGCGCCGATCAGTCATCGTGTCGTCCGCCCCACCCTCAGCGACACCACGCCCCCTCACGCTCCCCGCCTTGTGTTGTCATTCTCCTCGCGCCCCCTGTAAAATCATCCCCGGGAGGAGGCTTGCCCGTGGCGACGGGCGGCCGACAAGGATGATCGAAGGATACGATCCTTATCTCGTCGCGCTCTCGGTCGTGATCGCGAGCCTAGGTGGCTATACCGGTTTCAGTCTCACCGCGCGCATCCGCAGCGGTCCGGGAGAGAATGCGCGCGTGCTGCTGTCCGGCGCCGCCGGCATTCTGGCCGTGGGCATCTGGACCATGCACTTCGTGGGCATGATGGCGGCGCCACTGCCGGCCGATGCCGTCTATCTGGTGCTGCCGACCATCATCTCGTTCCTGATCTGCGCGCTCGTGATCGGCATCTCGCTGTTCTTCGTCAGCATCGGCGATCCCTCCCCCCGGCGCGTCGTCCCTTCCGCACTGCTGCTCGGCGCCGGCATCGCCAGCATGCATTATGTCGGCATGCACGGCCTGTCCGGCTCGTTCGGGCTGACGCATGATCCGGCGCTGGTGGCGCTGTCGGTGGCGATTGCAGTCGTCGCCGCCTATGGCGGCCTGCGCATCTTCCTGGCGCGGCAGGACGGGCTACGGCTCGCCATCAGCGCGGTTGCGTTCGGCATCGCCGTGTCCGGCATGCATTACACGGCGATGCTGGGAATGCATGTCGTGCCGATCGGCGAGGGACACCATCACGCCGCACCGGGACTTGCTGCGTCGCCGCAAGCGCTCGCGATCGTCGTCGCCGTGCTGTGCTTCGTCATCGTCGCCGGATTTTTGCTGTCGCTGGTGCCGGACCCGCGCCGTCAATCGCAGCCGATGCCGGCCGTTGCCGAGGCTGCGCCGCAATTGGCCCCGGAGCCGGCCGCGACGGCGGCCGAGCCGGTTGTCGAGGTCGCCGCTCCGAGCCGGGCGACGGCGGCGCCGTTGGGGGGCATCGGCCAGCCGCCGCGCGCGACCGCGGCGCGGCTGCCGCTGGAGGGCGCCAACGGCACCCATTTCATCGATGCCGGGGACGTGCGCAGCGTGCGCGCCGATGCGCACTACACGCGGATCCACGACGGCACCCGCGAGCGGATGTGCCCATGGTCGATCTCCGAGGCTGAGGCGCAGCTCGATCCCGGCCGCTTCATCCGCGTGCACCGCAGCCACATCGTGGCGATCGAGCATGTGATCTACGTCGGTCGCGAAGGCGAGGGCGCGATCATCGAGCTCGATGGCCCCTCGAAGCCGCGCGTGCCGGTGAGCCGCGCCAAGGTCGCCGAGGTCAAGGCGCGGCTCGGGCTGCGGCGGCCGGCCTGAGTTCAGCGTTCGTTTCGCTGTTGCAACAGAGCGCCGCCATTCTCCCCAACGCATGCAGCACCGCTCGCGCGTCTTGCCCGGCCGCTCACGCCGTCACTCGCGCGATTGGGTCGCCCTCGCTGACGCAATTCGTGCGCGACCAGCCGCATTTCGTGTGATTTCGCCGCTCTCCGTGCCGGCTTCGTTGCGCGGCCAGCGATCCCGATCGACGCTCCGCGCCAATCCGCGATGCGTCCGCGTTCGTACTTCGCTCTCGCAGCACGAACGCCCGCCGCAACAACGCGACGGCCTTGCCGATAAGGCAGGCCAGCACAGGAGAGGAAACGTCATGATTCCTGGCCCGTTCGACTATCACCGGCCGGCGAGCGTCAGCGATGCGATCAAGCTGCTCGCCGACCTCGGCGATGACGCGCGACCGCTCGCCGGCGGCCACAGCCTGCTGCCGATGATGAAGCTGCGGCTGGCGACCCCGGCGCATCTGATCGATCTGCACGGCATCGCCGGGCTCAAGGGCATCTGCCGCGATGGCGACCGCATCGTCATCGGCGCGATGACCACGCAGGCCGAGCTGCTGGCGTCTGCCGACATCGGTGAGGCGCTGCCGATCCTGCACGAGACCGCGCTCTTGATCGCCGATCCGCAGGTGCGCTACCGCGGCACGCTCGGCGGCAATGTCGCCAATGGCGACCCCGGCAACGACATGCCGGCCTTGATGCTGGCGCTGGACGCGTCCTATCGGCTCGAAGGGCCGAACGGCGTTCGCGAGATCGCGGCGCGCGAGTTCTACCAGGGCGCTTATTTCACCGCGCTCGAGCCCGGCGAGATCCTGACTGGCATCAGCATCCCGCTTCCGGCTGCGGGGCACGGCTACGCCTACGAGAAGCTGAAGCGCAAGGTCGGCGACTATGCGACGGCCGCAGCCGCCGTGGTGCTGACGATGGCTGGCGGCAAGGTGGCGACGTGCGTGATCGCACTGACCAATCTGCACGAGACGCCGTTGCTGGCGACCGACGCGGCGACTGCAGTGATCGGTACTACGCTCGATGATGCCGCGCTGAAGGCGGCGGCGAGCGCCGCGCGCGCGATCATGCAGCCGGCCTCCGACGCGCGGGGACCTGCCGAGTACCGCACGCATGTCGGCGGCATCATGGTGATGCGCGCGCTGCAGCGCGCTGCGAGGCGGGCGAAGTAACAGAGTTGGTCGACGCTATTGCCACGCAGGCGGTCATCGCCTCGCGGCACGATCTATCTTCTCCCTCCCCTCTTGTGGGGGAGGGGCGGGGAGGGGGGTAGCCCCAAGCGACACTGCCGATGTGGACCCCCACCCCCGACCCCTCCCCGCAAGGGGGAGGGGAGCGCACCCACAACGCGGCCCGAATCGGGCCCAGCCTCGCGATCTTTCAGGGAGCAACGAATGCCCAAAACCCATATCACGATGAAGGTGAACGGCAGCGAGGTCGAAGGCCTCGCCGAGCCGCGCACGCTGCTGGTTCATTTCCTGCGCGAGCAGGCGCAGCTCACCGGCACCCATATCGGCTGCGAGACCAGCCATTGCGGCGCCTGCACCATCGACATCGACGGCATGAGCGTGAAGAGCTGCACCATGCTCGCGGTGCAGGCCAATGGCTGCGAGATCACCACGATCGAGGGCATGGCCAACGCGGACGGCACGCTGTCGCCGCTGCAGGAAGGCTTCCGCATGATGCACGGCCTGCAATGCGGCTTTTGCACGCCCGGCATGATTTTGCGCGCGCACCGGCTGCTGCAGGAGAATCCGTCGCCGACGGAGGCGGAGATCCGCGCCGGCATCTCCGGCAACATCTGCCGCTGCACCGGCTATCAGAACATCGTCAAGGCGATCCAATACGCCGCCGCCAAGATCAACGGCGTTGAATTCCAGGAGGCCGCGGAATGAACGACATGACTCCCACGCGGGAACAACGCGAAGCCGCGCTCGAAGGCATGGGCTGCCGGCGCAAGCGCGTCGAGGACATCCGCTTTACCCAGGGCAAGGGCAACTACGTCGACGACGTCAAGCTGCCGCGCATGCTGCACGGCGACTTCGTGCGCTCGCCGCATGCCCATGCGCGGGTGAAGGCGATCCACACCGAGGAGGCGCTGAAGGTGCCCGGCGTGCTCGCGGTCATCACTGCCGAGACCTTGAAGACCGTCAACCTCGCCTGGATGCCGACCCTCGCTGGCGACGTGCAGATGGTGCTCGCCGACGGCAAGGTTCTGTTCCAGAACCAGGAGGTCGCCTTTGTCGTGGCCACCGACCGCTACGCCGCCGATGACGGCGTCAACAAGGTCGTGGTCGAGTACGAGCCGCTGCCGGTGCTGGTCGATCCGTTCAAGGCGATGGATTCAGATGCGCCGGTGCTGCGCGAGGACCTCGTCGGCAAGACCTCGGGCGCGCACGGCCCGCGCAAGCACCACAACCACATCTTCGAGTGGAGCGTCGGCGACAAGGAGCTCACCGACGCCGCGTTCAAGAAGGCCGACGTCACGATCAAGGAGATGATCTCCTATCACCGCACCCATCCATCGCCGCTGGAGACCTGCCAGTGCGTCTGCTCGTTCGACAAGATCAAGGGCGAGCTGACGATCTGGGGTACCTTCCAGGCGCCGCATGTCATCCGAACCGTGGTGTCGCTGATCGCGAAACTGCCGGAACAGAAGATCCACGTCATCGCGCCGGATATCGGCGGCGGCTTCGGCAACAAGGTCGGCGCCTATCCTGGCTACATCTGCGCCGCGGTGGCCTCCATCGTCACCGGCAAGCCGGTCAAATGGGTCGAGGACCGCATCGAGAACCTGACCGCGACCGCGTTCGCGCGCGACTACCACATGACCACCGAGATCGCGGCGACCAAGGATGGCAAGGTCACCGGCCTGCGCGTCCACGTGCTGGCCGACCATGGCGGCTTCGATGCCTGCGCCGACCCGTCGAAATGGCCGGCCGGCTTCTTCAACATCGTCACCGGCTCCTATGACTTCCCGGTCGCGCATTGCGTCGTCGACGGCGTCTACACCAACAAGGCGCCGGGCGGCGTCGCCTATCGCTGCTCGTTCCGCGTCACCGAGGCGGCCTATTGCATCGAGCGCGCGATGGACATTCTGGCGCAGAAACTCGGCATGGATCCGGCCGAGCTGCGCCTGAAGAACTTCGTCAGGCCGGAGCAGTTTCCTTATCACTCGGCGCTCGGTTGGGAATATGACTCCGGCGACTACCACACCGCCATGCGCAAGATGATGGAGGCCGTGGACTACGCGGCCTTGCGCAAGGAGCAGGCGGACAAGCGCGCTGCCTTCCAGCGCGGCGAGACCCGCGAGATCATGGGCATCGGCGTGTCCTTCTTCACCGAGATCGTCGGTGCCGGACCGTCGAAGAACTGCGACATCCTGGGGATCGCGATGTTCGATTCCTGCGAGATCCGGCTGCATCCGACCGGCGCCGGCATCGCGCGGATGGGCACCAAGAGCCAGGGCCAGGGGCACGAGACCACCTGGGCCCAGATCATCGCCAGCGAGATCGGCATTCCCGCCGACAACATCATGGTCGAGGAGGGCAACACCGACACGGCGCCCTATGGTCTCGGCACCTACGGCTCGCGCTCGACGCCCGTCGCAGGGGCAGCCATCGCCATGGCCGCACGCAAGATCAAGGCCAAGGCGCAGATGATCGCGGCCTACAAGCTCGAGGTGCACGAGGACGATCTCGAATGGGACATCGACGGCTTCCGCGTCAAGGGCCTGCCGGAGAAGGTGATGTCGATGAAGGACATTTGCTGGGCGGCCTACAACTCCGTGCCGCCGGGCATGGAGCCGGGGCTGGAGGCGGTGAGCTACTACGATCCGCCCAACATGACCTATCCGTTCGGCGCCTATCTCTGCGTGATGGACATCGACGTCGACACCGGCGTGTACAAGGTCCGGCGCTTCTATGCGCTCGATGATTGCGGCACCCGCATCAATCCGATGATCATCGAGGGCCAGATTCATGGCGGCCTCACCGAAGCCTTCGCGATCGCGATGGGCCAGGAGATCCGCTACGATTCCGAGGGCAATGTCGTGACCGGCTCGTTCATGGACTTCTTCATGCCGACCGCGGTCGAGACGCCGCATTGGGAGACCGACTTCACGGTGACGCCCTCGCCGCATCACCCGATCGGCGCCAAGGGCGTCGGCGAAAGCCCCAATGTCGGCGGCGTGCCGGCGTTCTCCAACGCGGTCAATGACGCGTTCTCGTTCTTAGGCTCGACGCACATCCAGATGCCGCATGACTATTGGCGCAACTGGCAGGCAGCGAAGAACCTGGGCGTATTGGGGTCGTAATATTGAAGGCGTTGGCGTTCGCCGCGCGCGCGCGTTCCCTCCCCCCTTGTGGGGGAGGGCTAGGGAGGGGGGTACCCCACGGGCAGTGTGCGTGGAGACCCCCACCCCCAACCCCTCCCCACAAGGGGGAGGGGAGTTCACCTCCGATGACGCAGCAGTCGAACTTGACATGAAAACCCGCGACGACATCGCGCAATCGCTCTCCGCCTGCGGCTACATCGCCGATGGCGAGCTTGCGACTGCGATCGCGCTGATGCATCTGCTCAAGCGGCCGCTGCTGCTGGAAGGCGAGGCCGGGGTCGGCAAGACCGAGGTCGCCAAGGCGCTCGCCTGCGTGCACGGCACCGAGCTGATCCGGCTGCAATGCTATGAGGGTCTTGACCAGAGCTCCGCGCTGTACGAGTGGAACTACCAGCGCCAGCTGCTTGCGATCGAGGCGCATCGCGGCCAGCCGGATACCATCGAGGACCAGATCTTCTCCGAGAAGTATCTGCTGGAGCGGCCACTGCTTGCGGCGATCCGCCGCGCCACGCCGCCGGTGCTGCTGATCGACGAGATCGACCGCGCCGACGACGAATTCGAGGCGTTCCTGCTGGAGCTCCTGTCGGACTTCCAGATATCGATTCCCGAGCTCGGCACCATCAAAGCCATCAGCATCCCGCACGTGGTGCTGACCTCGAACGGCACCCGCGAGCTGTCGGACGCGCTGCGCCGGCGCTGCCTCTATCACTATGTGGACTATCCCGATGTCGATCGCGAGGCCCGCATCATCCTGGCGCGGATCGATGGCGCGTCGGCGTCGCTTGCGCTGCAGATCGCGCGCCTGGTCGAGGGCCTGCGAAAAGAAGAGCTGCGCAAGGTGCCGGGTGTGGCCGAGACGCTGGACTGGGCAGCCGCGCTGGTCGGGCTCGATGTGCGCGACCTCGAGGACCAGCCGGAGGTGGTGCATGACACCTTGATGTGTCTGCTCAAGACGCATGAGGACCGCTGCCGCATCACCCGCGAGGTCGCCGCGCGATTGTTGGGGAAGGTCGCATGAGCTGCTGTGGCGCCACGCCTGATCATGAGGACATGGATGCGGTGGCGCGGCTGGTCGCGGGACGCCTCAGCGCATTTCTCAAGACGCTGCGCGACAACGGCTTTGCGGTCGGCCTGTCGGAGGGGCAGGATGCGGCAGCCGTGATGACCGCAGGCTATACCGACAGGCCCGGCCTGTTGCGCTCCGCCTTCAAGCACCTGTTTTCGGCGCGCAAGAGCGAGTGGGATCGCTTCGACGGCCTGTTCGACGCGTTCTGGCTCGGCAAGCGCGTGCGCTCGCGCGTTCTGACGGCAGGGTCGCCGCAATCGGCGAACAGCCCGTCCCTGAAGAGTCTGCAGGATGCGAATGCTGCTCGGCAGGGGCATCACGGCCCGACCGATCAGATTCCCTCTGACGAAACCCCACGCGAGGCGGCCGGCGAGGGCGTCCGCGAAGGTGCCTCGCGCGTGGAGTCCATCAGCGATACCGACTTCCGCAAGCTCGCAGATCCCGACCAGGTCGCGCTGGCGCATGAGGCGGCGGCGCGGCTCGCCCAGGCCATGCAGACGCGCCTGACCCGCCGCGATCAGCTCCGGCGCAAGGGCGAGCGGCTCGACCTGCGCCGCACCATCCACCGCAACATCAGCCATGGCGGCGTGCCGATCGCGCTGGTGCATCGCCGCCGCAAGCCCAAGCCGCTCCGGCTGGTGGTGCTGCTCGACGCCTCCGGCTCGATGAGCCCCTATACGTCGGTGTTTGTTCGCTTCATCCACGGCGTGCTCGACGCCTTCCGCGAGGCCGAAGCGTTCCTGTTTCACACCCGGCTGGCTCACGTCTCAGATGCGATGAAGGAGAGGGATGCCGCGCGGGCGCTGGATCGGCTGTCGATGATGGCGCAGGGCGCCGGCGGCGGCACCAGGATCGGCGAAAGCCTAGCGACCTTCAACCGCTGGCACGCGCCGCGCGTCATCCATTCGCGCACCTGCGTGATGATCGTCTCCGACGGCTACGACACCGGTGATCCAGCCTTGCTCGGCCGCGAGATGGCGCAACTGCGACGCCGTTGCCGCCGTATCGTCTGGCTCAATCCGATGCTCGGCTGGCACGGCTACGCGCCGGAAGCCCGCGGCATCAAGGCGGCGCTGCCGCATGTCGATCTCTACGCGCCCGCGCATACGCTGGGCTCGCTCGCGGCGCTCGAGCCTTATTTGGCGAGGTTGTGAGATGACGAGGGTGAGCCGCTCTGAAGTGTTGTTGACGCAGACTGCCTCGGCATCGGCGGTCGGCTCCCTCCCCCCTTGTGGGGGAGGGCTGGGGAGGGGGGCACCCCGAGTTCGGTGCAAGACGCCCCCCTCCCTAACCCTCCCCCACGAGGGGGGAGGGAACAGACCTTCAGTGCTGCTGCAGACTGCCTCGAACGTGCGCCAGAGGAGGCACCCATGACCACCTCCTCCGAACTGCTCGATCTCGCCGCCCAATTGAAAGCTGCCGACGAAAGCTTCGTGCTCGCCACCGTCGTGCGCACGGTGTCGGTGACCGCGGCAAAGGCCGGTGCCAAGGCGATCATCCGACCGGATGGCGCCATCGTTGCGGGCTGGATCGGCGGCGGCTGCGCCCGTGGCGCGGTGCTGAAAGCCGCGCGCGAGGCGCTCGCCGACGGTGTCCCGCGCATGGTCTCGGTGCAGCCGGACGACCTGCTCGCTGAGCTCGGCGTCAAGCCGGGCGAGATGAAAGAGGGCGTGCGCTTCGCCGCCAACATGTGTCCGAGCAAGGGCACGATGGACATCTTCGTCGAGCCGGTGCTGCCGTATCCCGCGCTGGTGATCTTAGGCGCGAGCCCGGTGGCGCTGTCGCTCGCCGCGCAGGCGCGGCCGCTCGGCTATCACGTGACGCTGGCGGCGCCGGCGTCCGATCTCGTCACGACACCAGAGGCCGATGTGCTGATCGATGGCTTCGCGCTGGATCAACCGGCCGGGAGCAGCCGCTTCGTCGTGGTGTCGACGCAAGGCAAGGGCGACGAGGCGGCCTTGCGCACCGCACTCGCCTGCGATGCGGCCTACCACGCCTTCGTCGGCAGCCGCCGCAAGATGGACAGCCTGCGCGACAAGCTGATCAAGGACGGCATCGACGCCGCGCTGCTCGACAAGGTCAAGGCCCCGGCGGGCCTCGATCTCGGCGCCATCACGCCGGAGGAGATCGCGATGTCGATTCTGGCCGAGATCACTCAGGTGCGGCGGCGCGGCCAGCGCGGCTGAATTCCGTCACGGCGCGAGCGGCAGGTCGAACGAGACCCTGAGCCCGTCCGGCGCGAAGTCGCGCGTGACCTCGCCCTTCAGCGCGGCGCCGAGAATGCGCTCGAACAGCAGCGAACCGAAGCCGTTGCGTGCGGGCGGGGAGACATCCGGCCCGCCGTTCTCCTGCCAGAACAGCTTGAGCCGTCCGTCGGCATGGGTCCAGCCCAGCGTCACCCGCCCCGCATCGTTCGACAGCGCGCCGTATTTCACCGCGTTGGTGACGAGCTCGTGCAGGCCCATCGACAGATACAGCGCGATGCCCGGCGCGAGCTGCAGGGCGGGGCCGTCGACGGCGATCCGGTCGGACTGCAACGGCGCCAGCTCGGCGCACACCAGCTCATTGAGCGCGATCGCTTCGCGGCCGCGATCCAGCGCCAGCGCGTGGCTGCGCGTCAGCGCCGCGATACGGCCGCGCAGCACCTCGCCGAACTCGGCCAGCGCCGAATCGGCGCGGATGCTCAGCGCGATGACGCTGTCGACCAGCGCCAGCGTGTTCTTGACGCGGTGATTGAGCTCGTGGACCAGCACGCGATGGTGCTGCTCGACCGTGCGCCGCCGCGCATTCTCGGTGCGCAGTGCGATTTCGTCCATCACGATCTCGCTGAGCTCGGTGAGCTGGGCGATGTCGTCGTCGCTCCACGGCCGCGGCTCGTGATCGATGGCGCAGAGCGCGCCGATCACCTCGCCGCTCGGCAGCCGCAGGGGAACGCCGAGATAGGCGATCACGCCGAGAACCGGCACCGCGAGATTGTCCTTCACCAGCGGATGCTCGTTGGCGTCGCTGATCACCAGCGGCTGCGCCGAGGTCACGACGTGCTGGCAGAAGGAGTGGCTGAGCGGCGTCTCGCGCAGCGACGCCCATGGCTCGCACAGGCCGACCGAGCTCTTGAAGAACTGCCGGTCGCGATCGACCAGCGCGATGATCGCCGCTGGGGCCTGCAACAGCCGCGTGGTCAGGCGCGTGACGCGGTCGAAGCCCGGCTCCGGCGGCGAGTCGAGCAGCTCGGTCTGCAACAGGGAAGTCAATCGGTCTGGCGCGGAGGCGTCGCGATCGGACGTCATGCAGCTTTCGTCGGTCGGGCGTTCAGCCGGTGACAGGTTGCAAGACGGACCGGACGGAGCGCAAATCCGGAGCCGGTCGATCGTGCGGCGCAGTGGTATTCGGCTGGAACGAAGCCGGCGCAGAGACGAGATGAAGCCATCAACGCGGCCATCGCCGCGCTTCAGGGCGGGGCGAATCCCGGTTCCACGCAGGTAACCAAGTGGTAGACTATGGCCTGACCAAGGCAAGTTCGGCATTCCGCCGCAGGTTCTCTTTGGTATGCATTATACCCGTCAGCCCCCCTTGACCGCACCCGCCGTCAGGCCGGCCACGATCTGCCGCTGTGCGAACACGGTCAGCAGCAGCACCGGCAGGGTCACGATCAGCGCCGCCGCCGCGAGCGGCCCCCACGAGAGCTGATCGAACGAGATCATGTTGTAGACCGCGACCGGCAAGGTGCGGGTCTCGCGTCCGGCCAGCACGATGCCGAACACGAAATTATTCCAGGAGAAGATCACCGCGAGGATGAAGGCGACCGCGAGGCCGGGCTTCGCCACCGGCAATGCCACGTGGCGGAAAACCTGCCAGCGCGTTGCGCCGTCGATGCGCGCGGCTTCCTCGAGCTCGATCGGCGTGGTCTCGAAATAGCCGATCATGATCCAGATCACGATCGGCACGGTGACGACGAGATGGATGATGATCTGCGGCCACAGCGTGCCGAGCAGGCCGAGCCACTGAAACAAGAGGAACAGCGGGATGAGGTATGACAGGCCGGGCGTGATGCGCGCGATCAGGATCACGATCGCCGATTTATGCGCGGCCATCCGTGCGATGCCGTAGCCGGCGGGCACGCCGACCAGCATGGCGAGAAAAGTCGCGCCGCCGGTCACCAGCAGGCTGTTCTTGAAATAGGTGAAGAAGCGGTTGGACGACAGCACGTCGGCATAGTTCTTCCAGGCGAAATGCTCCGGCCAGAACACCGGCGGATACGCGGCGTTGTCGACCTCGAACTTCACCGACAGCGAGATCATCCAGAGGAAGAACAGGATCGCCGGGGAGACGATGAGGAAGACGCCGAGCGCGAGGCCGAGCCGGCCGAGGATGGTCTGCGCGCTCATGCGTCGCTCCCCAGCGCATTCCACTGTGCGCGCCGGCGCAGCACCAGCAAGAGCGCAGTCAGCGCGATGATCAGCGCGAAGAACACCACCGCGATCGCCGAGGCATAGCCGAGGTCGTAATAGACGAAGGCGACGCTGTAGAGATAGAGGTTGATGGTCTCCGACGCCGAGCCCGGCCCGCCCTGGGTGATCGCGAAGATGATGTCGAAGCTCTTGATGGCGTCGATGGCGCGGATCATCGCGGCGATGAACAGGAACGGCATGATCAGCGGCAAGGTGATGTAGCGGAACATCTGCCAGGTCGAGGCACCGTCGATCTGCGCGCTCTCATAGGGCTCGGTCGGCAGCGAGGCGATGCCGCCGAGCACGATCAGCATGACCAGCGGCGTCCACTGCCAGGTCTCGACCAGCACCAGCGAGGGGATCACCGTGCCCGGATGAAACACCCAGAGCTGTGGCGGCAGGCCCACCAGCGACAAAAGATAGTTCAGGATGCCGAGCTGCGGGTGGAACATCATCGTCCACACCAGCGCGATCGCCACCGGCGTCGCCATCATCGGCATGATGAACAGCGCGCGCAGCAGCCCCCGGCCCGGGAAGCGCGCATGGAAGATCACCGCCGCGAAGGTGCCGAGCACCAGCGGCAGCAGCACCGATAGAGCCGTGTAGGACAGCGTGTGCCCGACCGACTCGACGAAGCGCGGGTCGGCCGGCAGCCGCAGGTAGTTCGACAGCCCGACGAAGGTCGTGGGTGAGCCGACCTTCCACTCCTGGAAGCTCATCCAGATCGTGAACAGCCAGGGAAAGATGATCACCGCGAGCACGGTGACCAGCGCCGGCACCACGAACGGCCAGTACGACGGCGGCCGCAACGCACGTTCCGGCGCAGCGGCGTCCGCTGCCGCGCCGGCCTGTTCGACGATCGTGCTCACGCTTTCTCGCTGCGCTCCAGGATCGGGCGGAACTGCTCGTGCGCCTTCTTCAGCTCGGTCGCGGGATCGGCGCCCGACAGGGTGGCGGTCAACGCAGCGCCGACGAGGTCGCGGAATTCGGCGACCGGGATGATCACGGGCAGGCCGAGCTTAGAGATCTTGCCGGAGTCGATCGCCGACTGCAGCCACTCCTTCGGCATCTTCACGCCGCCCTGGACTCCGGGATCGTTGAGCACCGAGTTGCGGAACGGTACGCCGCCGCCGGCTTGCACCAGGCGGGCGCCTTGCGGCTTCGACACAAGCCACTGGCACAGCAGCCAGGCGGCTTCCTTGTTCTTGCTCGCAGCCGCAATGCCGATGCCGTCGCCATAGGTCGCCGAGTACTGTCCCTTCGGTCCGGCGGGCACCACGGTGTAGCCGACCTTGCCGACCACGCGCGAGGCATTGGCGTCCTCCAGCGGCGGCGCCCAGCCGACGCCGTCGATCCACATCGCCGAGCGGCCTTGCGTGAACGAGGCCATCGACTCCATCCAGTTGAAGCCGGCCACGCCGGGCGGCGCGCAGGTGGTCAGCAGCTTCTGATACAGCTTGGTGGCCTCGATCGCTTCGGGGCCGTCGGTCAGGATGTTGCCCTTGGCGTCGAGGAACTCGCCGCCGTAGTTGAGAAAGAAGTTCGTCCACAGGGTCATGTTGGCGTTGCGCAGGCCGCGGCCGACGAAGCCGAACGTGCCGTCCTTGGCATCGGTCAGCTTCTGCGCCGCCGTGACCATCTCGTCGAGCGTCTTCGGCACTTCGACGCCCTTCTTCGCGAACAGCTCCTTGTTGTAGTAGAGGATGAAGTAGTCCACCGACCATGGCAGCGAGAACATCCGGCCCTTGTCGTTGCTGGCGTAAGTCAGCCCGGCGGCGGAGAAATCGCTCTGCACGAGGTCCGGCGCCGTGAGGTTCGGATCCTTCATGAAGTCGGTGATGTCGGCGAGCCAGCCGGCCTTCTCGAACTGCCGCTTCTGCACGTGATAGCTGAGATGGACGACGTCGAAGCTCGGCTTGCCCGACGACAGTTCGATCACGACCTTCTGTCGCTGCTGCTGCTCCGGGATCTGCTCGGATTCCACCTCGATGCCGGTCAGCGCGGTGAATTCCTTGATGTTCTTCTGCAGATTGTCGCCGCGCGGCCCCTTGGCGAGGATCACCTCGAGCTTGGTACCGGCATATTTCTTCCACTGCGGCTCAGACCAGGCCGGCTGGCCGGTGAGCGCCAGCGCGCCTGCTGCTGCCGTGCCCGCAAGCATGTTGCGGCGCGTGATCGCGGTCATCATATCCTCCCAGAAGACTTCTTGTTTGGTCGTGAAGTGTAGCGCGATCCAGCGGCGCTGCAACAGCATGGTGCCCGTTCGGCTGGGAATGCGACGACAGCGCGTGGTGCGATGCGGCAATCCGTTATGCGCCCGATGCGGCTGTGAAATCCGCCCGCTCCAGCAGCCACGACAGTGCAAAGCCAGCGACGAGCCCCCAGAACGCGGCGCCGATGTTGAGCAGTGGCACGTCGGCGACGGTGACCAGGAAGGCGATCAGGGCGCCGAGGGAGAAGTTCGTTCTGAACGCGGTCACGAACGCCGTTTGCAGCACGCGCAGCATGGCGAGGCCCGCCAGCGCGGTGATCAATGATTTCGGCGCGATCAGCAGCAGCGTGGTGAAGGTCGGCGCCAGCAGGCCGAAGCCGAGCGCAAGCACGCCCACGACCATCGCCGCGGAATAGTGACGTTTGCGCTCGCCGCCGGAGACGACGATGGCGTTGGTCGGTCCGGTCAGGCAGGTCGACACGCCGCCCACGACAGCCGCGAGCGCCGAGCCGATGCCGCAGGCCACGGTCACCACATTGACCGGGGGCGTGTGGCCGGCGGCGGTCAGCACCGCAAAGCCTTGGCCGTTCTGCACCACCAGCACGGTGACCGCGAGCGGCACGATCAGCTCGATCATGGCCGCCAGCGACCAGGACGGCGTCTGGATCACGGGCCGGATCAGCGCGATCTGCAGCGACGCGCTCTGGTCGTATTTGCCGAACAGGATGGCTGCGAGCGTGCCAATGACGAGCGCGCCGATGATCGGCGGGCAGCGCCGGCCCAGCGCAGGGAGCGCGGTCAACAGCAGCCAGAGCACGACCATCGGCCCGGCGATGGCAAAGTCGGCGAACACGGCGCGGACGAGATCCAGCCCGAAGCGCAGGAACACGCCGGCGACCATGCCCATCACGATCGGCATCGGCACCAATTGCATCGCGCGCTTGACCCAGCCGCTAAGCCCGAGGATCAGCATCAGCAGCGCCGTGCCGTAGAACGCGCCGACCACCTGCGGGAAGGTCAGATGCGTCAGCGACTGGCCGACCAGCACGGTGCCCGGAATGGTCCAGAACAGCACCAGCGGCTCGCGATAGAGCCACGACAGCAGCAGCGTGATTGCCCCGTTGATGAAGAACACGCCGAAGATCCACGACGCGATCTCGCCTTGCGACAGCCCGCCATTGGCGCCGACCGACAGGATGATGGCGACCGGTCCGGTGATCGCGAACAGCCAGCCGATGAAGCCGTGTGACACATAGAGTGGGCCCAAATCGCTGGTGATCTGCCCCGCTGCCGGCGGCGGGCCTGCGGGACGTTCGATGGCGCTGAACATGGGAAGGCGGCTCGGGCGGGGTTCTTGTTGTTGTCGTTGGTGTCGTGGGGGATGTTGGCCGAAGCGGACGGGGCGTGCAAGGCGGGGGGCTGATTGGCGGATGACGCTGCGCTAATCCGCCGAATGCATCCTCGCCGTCGGCTGCTGGTTGGCTCCAATGCTGCCCGTCGACCAAAATCAGCTCGTCTCCCTGAATCCTGTCCAGCCCTTCGGATAAAAATAAATCGCTTGTCGAGTTCGCCAAATCAGCATTATGGTCCCGCTCGTTCCGTTGCGTCGGAGGGGACGTATCGCGGTCGTCATGGACGTCGGCAGCGGAATGCGATGGGCGGGTCGGGTTGCAGCGCGTTTTCGCGCCGACGAACAACTCGGCACGCACGGTCAAGTCGCGCGGTCCTGATACCCCGATGCTGGTATCCCGCGTCATGCGCTTAAAGCGCATGGGGCGCACGGTGGCCAAAAGCCGGTGCACCGGGGAGAACGCGAAGCAGCCGTTAAAGCCATCGCGCAGGGAGGGCCGGGTGTGTTCGGCCAGACCTGTGGTACCTGCCGCCTGCTTTTTTTTCAGCAGGCGGGCCACGGGCGCGGCCAGCGCCCGGCCTTCCCTGCGCCCTTCATCTCGTGAGGGCGGCACGATGAGCAAAGCTCGGACGCAAAATGCGTCGCGAGATCGCGGAGCTGTATCTCCAGATGTCGGCAGACAATGTTGCCATGAAAGACACCGCGGGCGTCGTTGCGAGCGCAGCGAAGCAATCCAGGATCTCTCCGTTGAGGCACCCTGGATTGCTTCGTCGCTGCGCTCCTCGCAATGACGGCGTACGGGGCAAGCTGTCCACCCTCCCCTGGAGGGGGAGGGTCGCCTCACGACGAGCGAAGCGAGACGTGAGGCGGGGTGGGGTGATCTCTCCACTTGCACCAGAGCCTGCGGAGAGATCACCCCACCCCGCTCGCCCGCTTCGCGTGCGATCGACCCTCCCCCTCCAGAGGAGGGTGGCCAAATCGAGTTCTAGCGCGAGAAGGATGAGGCGACGTTCGCAGACAACCGAGGTCAGTCGAACAGGCTCGACACCGATTCTTCCGCCGCCGTGCGGCCGATCGCCTCGGCGATCAGCGGCGCGATCGCCAGCGTGCGGATGTTGGGCGCGTTGCGGACCGCTTCGGTCGGCATGATGGAGTCGGTGATGACGAGCTCCTTCAGGCGCGACGAGGTGATGCGGGTCGCGGCACCGCCGGAGAGCACGCCATGCGTGATGTAGGCGTAGACGTCCTTGGCGCCGTATTTGAGCAGCGCGTCGGCCGCGTTCACCAGGGTGCCGCCGGAATCGACGATGTCGTCGATCAGGATGCAGGTGTGCCCGGAGACGTCGCCGATCACGTTCATGACCTCGGACTCGCCGGGACGCTCGCGGCGCTTGTCGACGATGGCGAGCGGCGTGTTGATGCGCTTGGCCAAGCCGCGGGCGCGCGCCACGCCGCCGACGTCCGGCGAGACGACCATGAGGCTGGAGAGATCGAAGCGATCCTTGATGTCGCGCACCATCAGCGGCGAGGCAAAAAGGTTATCGGTGGGGATGTCGAAGAAACCCTGGATCTGGCCGGCGTGCAGATCGAGCGTCATGACGCGGTCGACGCCCGCATGGGTGATCAGATTGGCGACGAGCTTGGCCGAGATCGGCGTGCGCGAGTTCGATTTGCGATCCTGCCGCGCATAGCCGAAATAGGGCACCACGGCGGTGATGCGGCGCGCGGAGGCGCGGCGCAGCGCATCGGTGATGATCAGGAGCTCCATCAGCAGGTCGTTCGCCGGATAGGACGTCGATTGAATGATGAAGACGTCGGAGCCGCGGACGTTCTCCTGGATCTCGACGAAGATCTCCATGTCGGCGAAGCGCCGGACCACCGCTTTCGTCAGCGGCAGCCCAAGTTCAGCGGCGATGCCGGCGGCGAGGGCCGGATTGGAGTTGCCGGCGACGAGTTTGATGGAGCCGTTCTTGGCCGACATCGTGAATTCTCCTCGCGTCTCGCTGGAGACCTTGTTCAGCATATCGGGCTATCCATGGAACCGGCAGTTTTGCACGGGCGAGGTGATATCAAGGACACTGCGCGCATGGCAACCCGCCGCAGGCGTTTTTCCCGGTCAAACAGGTGTTTTTCCCGGTCAAGAACGGCGCAAATTGCGCCTCTTTGCCTAATGGTCGGTGTAGCCGAGGGCCGCGACGCTGGTGCCGTCGGATCTGGGCGATGCGGGCTCGGCCGCGGCGACCGCGGGGCCGCGGGCGGCCGGCGCCGCCGGTGGCGCGCTGTCGGCCGGCGCGGTGCCGTTCAGCATGTTCGAAAGTCCGCTGAAGCCAGCCTGCGCGATTTTCCGAAGCACCATGTCGTCGACATTGTTCCACGGATCGCGGCCGCCGCGTCCGACCGGCTCTTCGCCCGACAGCCGCAGCGCGCGCTGCTGATTGCGATCGTAGACGTCGAACACCCAGGCGATCACGCCCTTGCCGCTGACGACCTGGGCGGAGAGATAGGTGCGGACACGATACGCTGCAGGGGCCTCGCGCGACACGATGGCGAGGCTGCGCAGCTTGGACTCGCTGTCGAGCACGCTGACCATGCGATCGAAGATTTGCGGCGGCGGGCCGTCGATCTGCTCGAAGGCGATCGTGGCGCTATCGGATGCAGGCGCCATCGCATAGGCGTTGGACGGACCACCGCTGCTGGTCGCGCAGCCGCCGAGCGTTGCGGCGGACGTCATCAGCAAAACGGCAACGCAGGCGTGCTGCGCAGCGCGGCTGATCCGTCGAAGTGGTGTCGGCGCTCCCCTCATCGTCGGGAGCGATATCGTTAAAATCGATTAACGTCTAGGTCGCGGCTGCCACAGATCGGGACAGAGTGCACTCAGTTGTACAGAAAGGGTTAAGCAATCCACATGCGGCCACAATGGCGCCCAGCTTCAGCCTTCGAGCATGATGGCGTGGACGTGCCGGCCATAGTCCGGCTCGTTGCGATGGACCGAGCGGCGGTAACTGAAGAAGCGCTCGTCGACATAGGTGTCGAGGCCGAGATCGTCGATCAGCAGCACGCCGGCGTTTTCCAGCCGCATCCGGATGAAGCCGGCGAGGTCGAACATCGCGTGGCCGTCGCGAACCGACGGCAGGAAGAAGCGCGCGTGCTCGGCGTCGTCGTCGAGGAAGCGCGTGACGAACTCGGCGCCGACCTCGTAGCTCGGCTGGCGGATCAGGGGGCCGATCGCGGCAATGATCCGGCCGCGCTCTGCGCCGAGCTCCTCCATCGCCTGCAGCGTGCCTTCGAGCACGCCGGTGAGCGCACCTTTCCAGCCGGCATGGGCCGCGCCGATGACGCGCTCATGCGGGTCGACGAACAGGATCGGCCCGCAATCGGCCGTGGTAACGCCGATCGCGAGATTCGGCGTCGTGGTCACCAGCGCATCGGCCTTAGGCCTGACGGGGCCGTCCCAGGGCCCGGTCGCAACCACGACGTCGGGCGAATGAATCTGGTGCAGGCTGAGGAACTGGTCGGGCGCGACGCCGAGATGGACGGCCATGCGGCGGCGGTTTTCGCGGACGTTCTCCGGCACGTCATTCGATCCAAGCCCGCCATTGAGCCCGGCATAGATGCCGTCGGAGACGCCGCCCTCGCGGGTGAAGAACGCGTGGCGCAGGCCAGGAATCGCGGACATCACATCCGATGATACCAGCATCATGCGCCTCCCGTCGTCTCGTTGGTGTGTTCGTCGCTGATGCCCGCCAGCACCGGAATGGCCGGATCGGAGATGCCGACCACCTTGAACAGCGACCCCATTCCGCCGCGGCCGCCGCCGGTCAGGCGCTTCAGCCCGCTCGCGATGTCCTCCGAGACTTCCGGCGACGCCTTCTGCATGAGGGTCAGCGCGCGGGTTTCGATGCCGAGCCGCTGCAGGAACTCGCCCTGCGTGACCGGGCCGTGAACGCGCGCGCCGACGGCTTCCGCGGCCCGCGCCAGCGCGTCGAAATCGACATGGGCGGTGATGTCGGCAAGCCCCGGTGTCTTGAGGGGATCAGCGAAGCTATGACGGGCGATGGCCTGGAAGGTGTCGCCGACGTCGCTGCGCACATGGCCGTAATCAATGATGACGGCGGCGCCGCGCTGGTCGCGGATGCGCCTGGCGATGGCCATCATCTCGGTGTTCGGCCGCCATTCGAAGATCGCGCCGGCCGGGGCGGCGCGCACCAGAGGCGGCAGCAGCAGCTCGAAGCCGGGCGTCGGATCGGCGGCCGCGCCGTAGACGAAGTTCTCCTCCTCGTCGAGCTCGACCACGCGCTCGTGCCAGCCGGTTTCGCGCTTCACCATCTGGTGAATCGGCAGCACGTCGAAATACTCGTTGGCGAAGATGACGCTGGGGCCCTCCGGCACCTCGTCGAAGCTCTCGTGCCAGGTGACGTTGCGCAGGCCGGTCAGCGTCGCCTTCTGCTTTTCACGCAGCACCGGATTGACCTCGACCATGTGAACCGAGATCGTCTGGTACAGCGGCGGCAGCACGCGCAGCGCCCGCAGCGCATCCGACATCATGGTGCCGCGGCCGGGCCCGAGCTCGATCAGCCGGAACTGCTGCGGCGAGCCGGCCGCCTTCCAGATCGAGGCCGCCCACAGCCCGAGCAGCTCGCCGAACATCTGGCTCACTTCGGGGGCGGTGGTGAAGTCGCCCTCGCGTCCGAGCGGATCGCGCGAGATGTAGTAGCCGTGCTCCGGATGCATCAGGCACAGCTCCATGTAGCGCCAGACCGGCATCGGGCCGGACGCCTTGATCAGCCGCTTGATCTCGGTGTGGAGCGGAGACGTTTCGATCACGGATTGGCCTGCAGCGGGGGAGTGGCTTGACGACTCTCGGGCCTGCGCAGCGCCCGTGCCACGAGAACGGCGCCGACGATCAGCATCGGCACCGACAGCAGCATGCCCATGGTCAGGCCGCGCCAGAGGAAGCCGAGTTGCTCGTCCGGCTCGCGGAACAGCTCGCTGACGATGCGCGCCGTGCCATAGAGGCCGATGAAGCTGCCGAGGATCATGCCGGGCCGCCTCAGCGCGCCGATCCGGATCATGATCGCCAGGACGATGAACAGCAGGATGCCTTCGAGGCCGGCTTCGTAGAGTTGGCTCGGATGGCGCGGCAGGTGGGTCGGATCGCGCGGGAAGATCATCGCCCAGGGCAGGCTGGGATCGGCCGTGCGGCCCCACAACTCGCTGTTGATGAAATTGGCGATGCGGCCAAGCAGCAGCCCGATCGGAGCGACGGCGGTGGTGAGGTCGCCGAGCGACAGGATCGGCAGGCCGTTGCGGCGGCTGAACCAGATCACGGCGATGACGCAGCCCATGAAGCCGCCATGGAACGACATGCCGCCCTTCCACAGCTGGAAGATCTCCAGCGGATGGTCGATGAAGAATGGCAGGTTGTAGAACAGCACGTAGCCGGTGCGGCCGCCGAGAATGATGCCGATCGTGACCCAGAGAATGAAATCGTCGAGCTGTGGCAGCGAGATCGGCGCCGGGCCTCCCCACAGCCGGTCCTTCTTCAGCAGCGAGCGAGCGTAGAGCCAGCCGAGCACGATGCCGCAGATATAGGCCAGCGCGTACCAGCGGATCGCGAACGGGCCGATGGCGATCGCAACCGGATCGAACACGGGGAAGTCGATGAGGAGAGGCGTCATTCACTGGCTTTCGTGGACACGGCGTCCCGCTTCTGGAAGCCCCCGGGCGATGCGGGCTTCGAACGGGCCCCGCCACATGAACAGGCGCGGCGCGATGTGATCTCAGGGCTGCTCATACCAGCGCCGCGGGCCGGCGCAACAAGTACGATGACAAGGAAACCAAGGCATGACAAGACGGGCCCATCTTGCGGGCGGCGACAGGGATCGCCATTCTGTCTTCCACAATCGTGCTCGTCGCGGGACGCGGAGTTTCTCACATGACCCAGACCAACAACCGGTTTTTCGACGAACTCGGCCGCCTGATGAACGATGCCGCCGGTGCCGCCCAGGGCATGAAGCGGGAGGTCGATTCCGTCATCCGCAACCAGGCGGAAAAGATCCTGAACGACCTGGACATCGTGAAGCGCGAGGAGTTCGAGGCGGTCAAGGACATGGCCCGGCTCGCCCGCGAGGAGAACGAGGCGCTGAAGGCCCGGATCGCGGCGCTGGAAGCCAAGCTGGGCGGCGCGGCCGGCACGCCGCCGGGTGCCGGCAGCGCGGACGGCTGACGCCGCGGCCGGGTCGCCCTGGGACGGGAGGGGCAGGCGGCCCCTTCATTTCCTTGTCATTTCCCAGGTTTGCCGCTAGAACGCCGCCACGTCCGCGGCCCCCGCACCCCTGGAGGCTTGCCGAAGGACGTCCAGCAACGGGCCGCATCGCGGCCTTTAACTTTTTAAAACAAGGACTTAACACGATGGCGACCGTCAGAGAACTGAAGGCGACCGCCCGTCCGTCAGTCGGCAAGGGGGCCGCACGGGCAGAGCGTCGCGCCGGGAGAGTGCCCGGAGTGATTTATGGAGACAACCAGCCCCCGCTGCCGATCTCGGTGGAAGACCGCGAGCTGCGCCAGCGCATCCTTGCGGGCCGGTTTCTGACCACGATCTTCGACGTCACCCTCGACGGCAAGAAGCACCGGGTGATCCCGCGCGACTTCCATCTCGATCCGGTCAAGGACTTCCCGATCCACGTCGACTTCATGCGGCTCGGCCAGGGCGCGACCATCCGCGTCAGCGTGCCCTTGCATGTGGTGGGTTCGGAAGCCGCGCCGGGCGTCAAGCGCGGCGGCACGGTCAACATCGTGACCCACACGCTCGACCTCGAGTGCCTGGCGGAGAACATCCCGCAGTTCATCGAGGCCGATGTCAGCGCGCTCGAGATCAACCACTCGCTGCACATCTCCGACGTCAAGCTGCCGACCGGCGTGAAGACGCTGTCGCGCGACGACGCCACCCTCGTGACCATCGTGCCGCCGTCCGGCTATGGCGAGGAGCAGAAGGCTGCTGCTGGGGCCGCCGCGGCACCCGCTGCCGCTGCTCCGGCTGCCGCTGCGAAGGCTCCCGCGGCCGCTGCCAAGGCGCCGGCTGGCGGCGACAAGAAGAAGTAAGCCGTTCCGCTTGCGGGAAGCACGGGCGGGTCCCGTGCTTCCCGAAGCGACGGCGGGTGCGGATGCCGCGTCATGCTGCTGTTTGTCGGCCTCGGCAATCCCGGCGCGAAATATGCGCGCAACCGGCACAATATCGGCTTCATGGCCGTGGACGAGATCGCGCGGCGTCACCGCTTTTCGCCGTGGCGACGCAGGTTTCAGGGCGAGACCTCGGAAGGCACGCTGGACTCCGAGCGCGTCATCCTGTTGAAGCCCTCGACCTATATGAACGAATCCGGCCGCGCCGTGCAGGAGGCGACCAGCTTCTTCAAGCTCGGCGTCGGCGACGTCACGGTGTTTCAGGACGAGCTGGAATTGCCGCCGGGCAAGCTGCGCGTGAAGGTCGGCGGCGGCATTGCCGGCCATAACGGGCTGCGCTCGATCTCGGCGCATCTCGGCAACGACTATCGCCGCGTCCGGCTCGGCATCGGCCATCCCGGCGTCAAGGAATTGGTGCACGGCCACGTGCTGTCGGACTTCGCCAAATCCGACATGCCCTGGGTCGAGGCGCTGTGCGAGGCGGTCGCCGACAATGCAGGTTTGTTGACGGGCCGGCGCGACTCCACCTTCGCCAACAAGGTGCATCTGGCGCTGCAGGCCAAAGGTTTTCTGGACAAGGGCGACGCTGGCGCCGTGTGAGGCGCTTCGGGCCGTCGTCTAAAAGGATGCGGGACGGGTCATGGGATTCAAATGCGGAATCGTCGGGTTGCCCAATGTCGGCAAGTCGACGCTGTTCAACGCGCTGACGGAGACGGCGGCGGCGCAGGCCGCGAACTATCCGTTCTGCACCATCGAGCCGAATGTCGGCGAGGTCGCCGTGCCCGATCCGCGGCTGGAGAAGCTCGCGGCCATCGCCAAGTCGGGACAGATCATCCCGACGCGGCTGACCTTCGTCGATATCGCCGGCCTGGTGCGCGGCGCCTCCAAGGGTGAAGGCCTCGGCAACCAGTTCCTCGCCAACATCCGCGAGGTCGACGCGATCGCGCATGTCGTGCGCTGCTTCGAGGATTCCGACATCACCCATGTCGAGGGCAAGATCGCGCCGCTCGCCGATATCGAGACCATCGAGACCGAGCTGATGCTGGCCGATCTCGACAGCCTCGAGAAGCGGGTCGACAACCTGTCCAAGAAGGCCAAGGGCGGCGACAAGGATGCCAAGGAGCAGTACGAGCTCGTCACCCGTGCTCTGGTGCTGCTGCGCGACGGCAAACCGGCGCGGCTGTTGGAGCGTAAGCCTGAAGAGGAGCGCGCCTTCGGCATGCTCGGCCTGCTGACATCCAAGCCCGTGCTCTATGTCTGCAATGTCGAGGAAAGCTCTGCCAAGGACGGCAATAGTTTCTCCCAGGCGGTGTTCGAGCGGGCCAAGGAAGAGGGTGCGGTCGCCGTCGTGATCTCAGCCAAGATCGAGTCTGAGATCGCGACGCTGTCGCGCGAGGAGCGCGTCGACTTCCTGGAGACCTTGGGGCTCGAAGAGGCTGGCCTCGATCGGCTCATCCGCGCCGGCTATCAGCTGCTCGACCTGATCACCTATTTTACCGTAGGGCCGAAAGAGGCGCGGGCCTGGACCATTCACCGTGGCACCAAGGCGCCAGCGGCTGCCGGCGTCATCCACACCGATTTCGAGAAGGGCTTCATCCGCGCCGAGACCATCGCCTTTGCCGACTACGTCGCGCTTGGCGGCGAGGCGGGCGCGCGCGAGGGTGGCAAGCTGCGGCTCGAAGGCAAGGAGTATGTCGTCGCCGACGGCGACGTGATGCACTTCCGCTTCAACAACTGAGAGCCTGTGGGGCGGCTACATCCGCCCCTGCTCGCGGATCGCGCCGAGGTGCTCGTTGATACGGAAGACGATCAGCACGAACTCGGCGATGATGCGCGAGAACACCATGCCGACGATGATTCCGGCGAGCGAGGACAACAGCATCAGGAAACCGCCGAATGGGCTGATTGCCATTTCGGAGAGGCCCGTGAAAATGCCGCGAATTCCCGACAGGATGATCAGCGCAATCACGAGCCAATAGAACGTCTTGATGATGGTGGGCGTGATGAAGCGGTCCCACTGGAACAAATCGCGAAATTCCAACATCCTGATCCCCCGGCCACGTCCGAATCGAAGTCGAATCCGTCTTTAAGTCCTGCTCGACTCTCGCGCCAGACGACATGCGCGGCGGCCGAGTTGGTCCCAGTGTGTGGCGCCTTCTGGCACTCTCGTGCGACTGGACCGGGCGTCAGCCATGCGAGCGGCCCGGTTGTGATTGCTGCAAAGTGCGGCCACAATCGGGCTTCTTTCAGCCATTCCCAGCCTCATGACCCTCACCTTCGAAGATTTTCCGCAAGGCCCGTTCGGCAGCTTTGGCCCGCGACACGTCACCCGCGACGAGATCATCGCCTTCGCCTCTGAGTTTGATCCGCAGCCGATGCATTTGGACGAAGAAGCCGCCTCGCAGTCGATGCTCAGGGGCCTGTCCGGCTCGGGCTGGCACCTCTGCTCGCTGATGATGCGCATGATGTTCGACGGCTTCATCGGCCGCACCGCCTCGCTCGGTTCACCGGGCGTCAACGAGGTCCGGTGGCTCTCGCCCCTGCGTCCCGACGATGAGCTGATGCTCGATGTGGAGGTTCTGGAAGCGCGGGTGTCGCGGAGCCGTTCGTCGACCGGGATCGTCACCTTCAAATGCAGCGTGCGCAACAAGGCGGGCATGAGGCTTTGCGAGATGGTTTCGCCGATCATCGTCGAGCGCCGTGAGAGCCGCGGGCAGGTGGGCTGATGCGCTTTTTCGAAGATCTTCAGGTCGGCCAGCGCCGAGAGCTCGGCTCCTACACGTTCACAGCCGAAGAGATTAAGCGCTTTGCCGTTCAATTCGATCCGCAACGCTTTCACCTCGACGAGGAAGAGGGCCGCCGATCGCTGTTCGGCGGGCTCGCGGCATCGGGATGGCACATCGGCTCCGTCTGCATGAAGCTGATCGTCGCGGATAATCAGCGCCTCCTGGAGATCGCGCGCTCGCGCGGCGAGCCGATCGTCCTCGGAGGTCCTTCTCCCGGTTTTCGGGATCTGCGCTGGCACAAGCCGGTGCTTGCGGGTGATACGATCAGCTTTTCCAGTGAGATTGATTCGCTTCGCGCGTCGGCGTCGCGCCCGGAGTGGGGCATCCTGCAGGCGCGCAATACCGGCATCAATCAGCACGGCGATCTGGTGTTCTCGGTGCTGGCATCGGCCTTTGTCCCTCGACGGAACGAGGGTTGAGGCGAAAAGGTCACGCTTCGTAGGATTGTCGGCGCGGAACGAACTTCGCGCTAACGCATTCTGAACTCCGACTCTATAAGACAGCCAATCAGGGATCAGGATGTGGGGGATGAGTATGGCAGATCGCGGTGGTCTGAAACTCCTCGGCTTTATCTTTGCCAGCGTGACGCTCGCGGTGATGCTCGCGACGGGAATGGTCGTGAAGGGCTATGCCGACGGCTCGTATTCGCTGGAGACGTCAGCGACGATCAACGAGTGACGGATTAACTACTCGTTAACCAGAACGGACCACGCAGTTCTGTTGTTTGTAGAGGCGGTCTAGCGGCTCCAGATGAGCACCATGACCGCCATCGCCACCACCAGCAAACCGACGAAGCGGACCATGATGGTCCCGATCCGCTGAGGCTCAGGCCTCAGAGGAATCGGATCGGTGTTTTCCGGCCGGATCGTTTCCATGAAAGTGACACCCTCTTGACGCAACCTGCCCGCCACGAGATGGGCGGGAGTTGGTCGCGGGAGGGCCGGGTCACGTTCAAGGGCGAGGCGCTGCAAAGACGAAAACCGCCGCGCGATGGCTCGCACGGCGGTCCTCTTCAAGGTCCGGAAAGAACGCTCAGCTGCTGCGCAGGCCGTCGGCGGCGCGCTTCCACTGCGTCACGTTCTCGGCGATCGCCCGGGTCGACTTCATCGCCGCCTGGCTGAGCTGCGCATAGCTCGCGATCTCGCGCTGCACCCGCTGTCCCTCGGCGTGCAGCAGCTCGCGCAGGCTCTCGAGCTCCCCGATCAGGTTCTCGATCTCCGACAGGGAGGTGCCGGCGACGCGCTGGATCAGCGTGGTGACGCTGTTCACCGCCGCATCGGCGTCGATCGAAGCCTCGGCCGTGGCGGCCGCATTGGGACGGCGCAGATAGGCGATATCATTACGGACGAAATCACGAATGCCGGCCTCGACTTCGGAGACCGCCGCCAGATCCGTATCCAGCTCGGCTTCAGTTCCATCGATCTTGTCCGGACGAATGACATTCATCGGCTATTTCCTCATTTCGCGTTCAAGCGAGCGCGGTGTCCCCGCACGACGAACTTCTCAAAGCCTATCAGTGCGGCCAAATTGGGCCGCACCGCGGCGAAGTCGCGGCGATGGTTCGACCATTCGTGGCGGCCTGCCGCAATGGTGAACGTCACCAGCTCCGCTTGAAGCCGGCTGAAATGCTCTTGCTGGTGCCGCCCTGCGCGGTCTCGCTGACCGAGCCGGATACGCTCAGGCCATCCGACAGCTTCTGCTCGGCACCGACCTTGCGCAGCCATTTGTCGTCGCTCGACGACAGGGTCTGGCCGGCGGTGACGCTGGTGCCGGTGTCGCCGATCGAGAGCCTGGCGGATTGCTCGGTGTCGAAGCTGCGGCTGGTCTTCGGCGCCGCGCCGGGAATCGGCACCATGCCCTGCTGGGTGACGTTGTAACCGTTCTGCAGGGTCAGATTGTAGTGATCGATCGGCACCGCCTTGGTGATGGTGGTGCCGAGCCGGCTCTGGTCCGAGCCGGGGTCGACGCGGGCCTCGATGGCGGTCTTGTCCCAGATCGACCCGGCGCCAGGCGCGGTGACGGCCGCCCAGGCCGAGCCGCCCGATTGCGGAGCATTGCCGCCGTTCTCGGCCTTCTCCGCCAGCAATTCCGACATCGTGGTCGGCTGCCGCGCGACCGTCATGTCGGCGCCGACGCGGGCGTCCCAGAACGGCGACACCGACTGCTTGACCGACACGCCCGAGGCGAGGCTGCCCTTGTTCTGGTTCGACCAGTCGAGCGCGGCGGCCTTCTCTGCGGTTGCCTTGCGCCTCGCCGCGGCGGTGGCTCCGGGACGGTCGAGGAAGGTGGTGTCGTCGATCGCGAGCTGGCTCCAGTCGAGCTTTTCGACGTCGATGCCCTTCATCGGGTCGGCCGCTGCGGCCTGGTCCTCGGACTTGTCATCGTCCTCTGGCTCCGGCGCGATCTGCTGCCAGGGCACGATCTGCAGCGGTTGCGGCGCCTGCATCAGCGTCTGGGCCTGCGCGGCGGACGCAAGAAGGCCGAAGCCGGCCGTAAAAACCGCCAGCGCGCAACCATACGATGTCATGAGAGCAACCCCCGCCGCCCGAACCTGTGTGCCGGAATATGGTGGAATCTTGGCGCAAAATTATGGCTGCGCCAGTCACGATCTGTTGGGTTGTCGGTGAGTCTGACCACAATCCAACACGCGGGGGCGGCGGGCTCAGGCGAAGCTGCCGATGCGCGGCAGGTCGATGGAGCGGCCGAGCGTCTGCTCGACCAGATCGAACGTATCGATCAGGATCCGCAGCCGGGCGAGCTTTCCGGCGCGGAATTGCATGAATTGCGCGAGCCGCGCGGTGATCGGCTTGTCGGAATCCTGCGCCGTCATCGCGCAGCGGACCATCGTCGCCGCGCTGGTCTCGTCCAGCATCAAGGTCTCGCGCTCCAGCCGCCGGATGCTCACATTGTCGGCGATCTGCCTGACGGCGTCGAGCACCGCCGCGCGGCCGTGCCGCGCGCCGAGGAAGGGAAACATGTCGATCGGGCCGTAGATGGCCCAGTCGATGTCGTCGTCGAGAAGCTCGGCGAAATCGTCGAAACGGCGGTCGTTGATCGCGCCATGCAATGCGCGCGACAGACGCCAGAGGCTGTGCTCCGTCATCGGCTCGGGATCCTGAACTGGCTTGCGAGGGGGCGCGCCGGCCCGAAGGCGACGCCGCAATGGACGTCACGCCGGGGCGCCGAATCTATCTCTCTTACGCCTCACATAAATCAACCACCTGCGCGCGCAACGGTTCTTTTTGCATCGCACAAATGCACGCCAGTGCCGGCAGCGGGGCGCCAGGACCCCCGTCAACGCCCTTCGTGCTGCATCCGCTGCTGCGCGATCGCGACCTCGTGGTCGCGGAAGGCGGCCATGCCGAACAGGGTGGCGCCGGCGAGACCGCCGATCAGGGCGCCGAGGGGCATGAAGGTGAAGAACACCAGCATGCCCGCATAGCCTTCGAATTCGCTGGTGTTGAACAGCTCGATCCAGGCCAGTCCAAGCCCTACTCCGATCGTCGCGCCGCCGACGACGCCCATCACCAGTCCGGCCATCGCCAGGAATGCTATTCTCATGTCACCGATGCCCCGTATACCACCGCTGATGGGGTGCGGAGCCCGGGCCACAAGGTTCAAGGCAACGGCGCCGCCGGTGGTGACGTTTCCGTGATCGGCCGGTCAGGGCTGGCCTCCCCAACCGCCGTGCCGGGCCTCAGGGCCGGGCGGCGCCCGCGATCAGCAGCCGGCTGAGATCGCATTCGAGCACCTGCTGCACCAGGTCGTAGGTGTCCATGATCTCGCGGATGCGGGCGACGCGGCCGTCGCGCAGCGTGTAGAAGGCCGCGAGGTCGTATTGCACGATGCGGTCGTTGTCGCGCTTGCGCAGGAAGATGCGCAGATCCACGGCGACCTGGTCGCCTTCGCAGATCATGGTCTTGATCTCGTGCCGGACCTCGGCATAGCGGCTGCGTGCCGTCTCCCACATCTGCCGCACCTCGGCCTTGCCCCGGCGGCCACCGAGATGGGGGAAGATGTCGATCGGCGCCGAGGCGAAGTGCTCGAGATCGTCGGTGCAATGCGCCAGCACGCTGTCGAAATCGCCGGCGGCATGGGCCTCGAGCAGCTTGCGCACGCGCTGCTTGTTGATGTGCTCGATCATCCTGTCTCCACTGACGGGAACGCCCGCGTCGGCGATGGCGTTCTGGAGATGCCGGCCCGCGGCCGTCAACCACTTGTGTAACCGTCTGCCGGCGCAATGCGCCGGTACGGTGAACGGAAGCTTGGCGCGGGATCGCGTCATGATCATGTCTCGGGCCATCTCTCACCCCATGGGTCATCCCCGCGCGCGAAAGGTTCGCGCAAGGCGTCATGTCGGTTGTGAGGCGGGAACGGCTCCGCCGCGTCGCCGTTACCCCGCACCATTCTTGCGGAGCTCGATCACGAAGATGTCGATCACCAAGACCATGCTTGCCGCCTCCGTCGCAGCGCTGGCGCTGCTGTCGACGCAGGCCGCCGAAGCCAAGGGGTGCATCAAGGGCGCCATCGTCGGCGGCGTGGCCGGCCACTATGCCGGTCATCACGGCGTGCTCGGCGCCGCCGCCGGCTGCCTCTATGGCCGTCACCGTGCCAAGGAGCAGGAGCGTCAACAGCAGCAGCAGGGCCAGGTGAACGGGCAGGGCCGGACGTAGTTGATCCGTGCGTCCATCGTGCTTGGCGTGCCTTCACCTCAAGCTGGCGGCGATGGCCCGGCGTGACCGGGCGTTCGGTCCGTGCCGGAGGTGCCGGCTACAAGGGAGCGACTCTTGTTCGCGTCGTGGCTTTTTCCGTTACGCCAGCGAGGATGATGCGCATCGGCCTCAACAAACCCTGTTGTCGTCCCGGCGAACGCCGGGACCCATACCCCCAAGGGAGCGGTTTGAGGCACGCTTGCTATTGGCTTCTTGTCCCTCACGACCGCCGCTGCGTATGGACCCCAGGTCGCCGCGCCGCGCTGTCGCGTCGCAGCTTGCCCGCGACGGCAGTGGAGAGAACAACGGATTTACGATTCAAACAGCTAAGGATTGCTCCGGGACATGACGGCGCGGTCTCGCGGCATGTGATGCCCGAGTGATACGATCCGCGTGGCCCTCGTGAGTGCAGAGGGCGCAGGGAATGCCGGGTGAAGGCCTCACCCATGGCCCGCCTGCGAAAAAAATGCAGGCGGCAGGTACCACAGGCAAAGCCGATTCAACCGGCATTCCCTGCGCGACGGTCTTCACGCTTATACGCAGTCTCCCTGGTGCGCCGGGCTTGTTGGCCACCATCCCCAGCGCAATGCGCTCGCATTGCGCCAGGTTGATACCAGCATCGGGGTATCAGGACGCTGCGACTTCACGTCCGCAAGCGCTCGTTCGTCCGCATCCTCGTTGAAGAGAATGCTGCGATCTCTCGCGGCTATCGCATCCCCACCTCGCGTGTCGTGACGATCGCGCGCAACGCCCCTCTGCGGTGAGGCGGGATGCGGGGGAGATAATCATGAATTCCGATAAAGCGCAAGATATTTTCTTTTTTCAGAAGCAGCATGCGCCTTCCCATTGCGTCGTCCGGCCGGCTGTCGAGGCTGCTAGAGAATGGAGGTACGAAGAAGCCAGTCGCGGTTTAGGCGAATATCTATTTTGATTCATCGCGTGCAATGTAATATTAATGCTTTCTTTGGTTGTATGCAGTGGAGCCTCCCATGACTGGAAATCGTCAGTTGCTCCTGACGCGTCTCGCAGATCGATTGCATGGCCTCTTTGATGGTCTCGTCAATCTGAGCGATGTTAGCGGTAAGCAGGAAAAGGAAGTCGAGAGTTTTTTCCTTACCCGCGCCTTGGCCGCACTCTCGCTAATGGACGATGCTGACTTGAGGCCAGATGAAGCCGCTCAATGTGTAACCGACGGTGGTTCTGATGATGGGATCGATGGCTTATATGTCGATGAGAAGAAGAAGGTCATCTATTTCGTTCAGAGCAAATGGAGGTCAGGCACGAAAGGCGTTGAACTTTCAGATTTCACGAGATTTAGAGACGGTGTGAAGAATGTTCTGGAACTCAGGTGGACTGCTGATAACGCCAACTTGCACCCCTTCAGCAAAAAGGTTGAAGGTGCGCTGAAAGATATCGAAACCACGCTTGTAATGGTGCTTGCTCATACAAGTGATAACAATATAGCCAAGAACATCAACAACAAGATTGCTGAATTTCTGCAGGAGCAGAACAAGATCCAAAAGGATTTTCTTGAATTTCGGGAAATTGATTTTTCCAAGATCACCCACATCGCTAGGTCAAAGATCAGGGCGTCTGATATCGACGTGTCAATCTTGCTTAGGAATTGGGGCGTCTCGTTGATCCCTACGAGGCGGTTTATGGCGCAGTATCTGGATCAGATCTCGCAAAATGGTACGAGGAGAATGGTACGAAGCTGTTCGCGGAGAATCTCCGATACGTAATTGAGAAGTCAGATGTGAATGAGGGTATAGCTGAGACTGCTGAAAAGGAGCCTGCAAATTTTTGGTATTTCAACAACGGCGTAACAGCGATTTGCGACGCATTTGCTAAGAAGCCGTTCGGTGGTAACCAGACAGACAGCGGCGTCTTTGACGTTCAAAAAATAAGCGTCATAAACGGCGCTCAGACAATTGGGTCACTCGCAAAGGCTAAGGCGTCTGGAGTTAGCATCGACAACGTGTTTGTGCACATTCGAATTATATCATTGCAGGGTACGCCAGAAGGGTTTGCGTCCGGAGTAACTCGATCCAACAATACTCAAAACGATCTAAATGCTGCTGATTTCGTTGCATTCGATCCAAATCAAGAGCGGCTTAGGCGAGAGGCTATTCAGTTGGGAATAACCTACGCGTTTCGACGCGGTGAACCGGATCCTCCGATCAGTTCCGGATTCAATATACGAGCTGCAACTATTGCCGCCGCTTGCGCTTCTGGCGATCTCAAATTGGCGGTTTCCGCCAAGCGTTACATCAGTGGCCTTTGGGATGATATTAAGAAGGAGCCCTACACAAAGCTGTTCAATGACAGTACGACGGCGGCATATCTTTGGAATATAGTCCGCCTGATGACGGCAGTGGATGCAAAGCTGGCAGAAGAGGCCGAGAGCCTCGAGGGTAGAGAAAGATTGATTGCGGTTCATGGAAATAGATTCATTCTTTTCTGCGTGTTCACGCAACTCGATCTCGAGAAGCTAAGGCAGTCCAGTATCGATCTGGACCCGATCAAAGCACATTGTCAAAAACTAGCGCTCGACAAGCTCAAGGCAATAATCCCAGCCATAAACAAGAAGTTTCCCGATGCTTACCCTGGCAACGTCTTCAAGAATCAGGATCGGCAAATAGAGTTATTAGCTGCGATCTCGCCCTGACCCCTCGGCCAGTTCTGCAAGGCCGGCTTTTGAGTGCTCACCGCTTCTTCCACCCACCTCGCTTGCCCGGCGCGCCACCCGTCGACCGCGGCGCCGGGCCGAATTCGGGGCCGGACTCGCGGGAGTTGGTGGGCTGGATGATCTTGCTGCTGCTGCCGAATGGCTTTGGCGGCAGCTTGGCGTTGGGGCGGTAGGGCAGGGATTCCGGGCCGTGCATCTCGTCGAGATGCGGCTTGTGGACTTTGGAGCCGGTGCGCGAGCCGCCGCTCATGATATCGTCGAGGGACGGCACGAGCGGGTCGCGGGGCTTCACCCCACCCCGGCCGCCCTTGGCGGCCGACCCTCCCCCTCCAGGGGAGGGTGAAGAGGAGCCGCCAGCGCGTGTCGCAGCGCCGCGGCCCTTCATCGCCGTGGTCGGGAGGTTGGCGGCGTCGCCGTATTTCTTGGCGCCGGCGTAGGCGCCGGCCTTGCCTTGCACGGTGCGCTGCTTGGCGGTGGGGTCGTCGACGACGGCAAGCTCGGTGGCGCGCAGGCGCTTGACCTCGTCGCGCAGGCGGGCGGCTTCCTCGAAGTTCAAATCGGCGGCGGCTTCGCGCATGCGGGTTTCGAGGTCGGCCAGCACGGCCTCGAAATTGTGGCCGATCGAGATGACGTCGTCGGTGGTGGTGCCGCCGCCGGTCTCGATCAGCACGTGGTCGCGCTCGTAGACCGAGTTGAGGATGTCGCCGATCGACTTCTTGACGCTCTCCGGCGTGATGCCGTGGGCCGTGTTGTACTCGACCTGCTTCTCGCGGCGGCGGTTGGTCTCGGCGATGGCGCGCTCCATCGAGCCGGTCATCTGATCGGCGTAGAGGATCACCTTGCCGTCGACGTTGCGCGCGGCGCGGCCGATGGTCTGGATCAGCGAGGTCTCGCTGCGCAGGAAACCTTCCTTGTCGGCGTCGAGGATGGCGACCAGCGCGCATTCGGGAATGTCGAGGCCCTCGCGCAGCAGGTTGATGCCGACCAGCGCGTCGAACGCGCCGAGGCGCAAGTCCCGGATGATCTCGATGCGCTCGATGGTGTCGATGTCCGAATGCATGTAGCGGACGCGGATGCCCTGCTCGTGCAGATATTCGGTGAGATCCTCGGCCATGCGCTTGGTCAGCACCGTGATCAGCGAGCGATAGCCCGCCTGCGCGGTGGCGCGGACCTCGCCGAGGAGATCGTCGACCTGGGTGCGGGCGGGGCGGATGTTGACCGGCGGATCGATCAGGCCGGTCGGGCGGATGACCTGCTCGACGAACACGCCGCCGGCCTCGTTCAGCTCCCAGCCGCCGGGGGTCGCCGACACCGCGACCGTCTGCGGCCGCATCATGTCCCACTCCTCGAAGCGCAGCGGGCGGTTGTCCATGCAGGAGGGCAGGCGGAAGCCGTATTCGGCCAGGGTCGCCTTGCGGCGGAAGTCGCCGCGGAACATGCCGCCGATCTGCGGCACCGTGACGTGGCTCTCGTCGGCGAACACCAGCGCATTGTCGGGGACGTATTCGAACAGCGTCGGCGGCGGCTCGCCGGGCAGCCGGCCGGTGAGATAGCGCGAGTAGTTCTCGATGCCGGCGCAACTGCCGGTCGCCTCCATCATCTCGATGTCGAAGGTGGTGCGCTGCTCCAGCCGCTGCGCCTCGAGCAGGCGGCCCTGCGCGTGCAACTGGTCGAGCCGGATCTTCAGCTCTGACTTGATCGACTTCATCGCCTGCACGAGGGTCGGGCGCGGCGTCACATAGTGCGAGTTGGCGTAGACCTTGATGAACTCCAGCTCGTCCTGCTTGTGGCCGGTGAGCGGATCGAACTCCTCGATATTCTCCACGGTGTCGCCGAACAGGTTCACGCGCCAGGCACGGTCTTCATAGTGCGCCGGGAAGATGTCGATGACGTCGCCCCGCACGCGAAAGGTGCCGCGGGTGAAATCGTGCTGGGTGCGCTTGTACTGCAAAGCGACGAGGTCGGCGATGAGCTGGCGCTGGTCGATGCGCTCGCCCTTCTTCAGCGCGAAGGTCATCGCGGTGTAGGTCTCGACCGAGCCGATACCGTAGATGCAGGACACCGAGGCGACGATGATGACGTCGTCGCGCTCGAGCAGCGCGCGCGTCGCCGCGTGGCGCATGCGGTCGATCTGCTCGTTGATCGAGGAATCCTTCTCGATATAGGTGTCGGTGCGCGGGACGTAGGCCTCGGGCTGGTAGTAGTCGTAGTATGAGACGAAGTACTCGACCGCGTTGTCGGGGAAGAAGCTCTTGAACTCGCCATAGAGCTGCGCGGCGAGCGTCTTGTTCGGCGCCAGGATGATCGCCGGGCGCTGCGTCGCCTCGATCACCTTCGCCATGGTGTAGGTCTTGCCGGAGCCGGTGACGCCGAGCAGCACCTGGGTGCGGTCGTTGCGCGCGATGCCCTCGACCAGCTCCTTGATCGCCTGCGGCTGGTCGCCCTTCGGCTCATAGGCCGACTTGATCTCGAAGCGGACGCCGCCTTCCGACTTCTCCGGACGGGGCGGACGGTGTGGCGTCCACACCTTGAGCGAGCCGTCGTCCTTGCGGAACTCGGGACGGCCCTCGCGGATCAGCGACTCCAGCGCTTCCGCCGTGGCCTTGACGCCGAGCGCCTCCATCTTGTTGCGCGGCGGGCGGGCGAGCGCCTCCTCGTCGTCCTCGGCCGTGGGCAGGCCAAGCTGCCGCGCCAGCTCGGGATCGAGCGTCGGGATGGTGGCGGCGGTGCCGTAATTGGCTTGCGGCGCTTCGGAAAGGCCTGACTCGCCAGCGTTGTCAAAGGGCGCGTCCGCTTGCGCTGCGGCGCTCCCTCCCCCCTTGTGGGGGAGGGGTGGGGAGGGGGGTACTCCGGCACGAGCCGCGTCTGAGTCGTCGGCCCACGCGGGAGGGGACTCAGGTCGCGCCGCCACGCTCTTCTCCACTCCCCCTTGCGGGGAGGCGGCGGGGGTGGATTCACGGGCAGTGTTGCTTGGGGCACCCCCCTCCCCAGCCCTCCCCCACAAGGGGGGAGGGAGCGCAGCGTCCTGCTGGGCTGAAGCTTGTGACGTGTCACGGACGGACGAACGCCCACCCACCGGCTGCGGATTCGGCCGCAGCGGCATGGACCGCGCCGAGGCGTCGCCCGTCGCAACCTCAGCGCTCTTGCCGCGCGTCGACGCCCGCGCGCGGTGCGCGGCGGCCTCGCCGCCGCTGCGGCGGTCCCAGGAATTGTCCGGCGGAGGCTTCAGTCCCGTTGAGGAACCGATGCCGCTCTCGCCCCGGTTGATGGCGGGATTGAGCAGCTCGGCGAGCGCGGGCGCGATCGGCTGCACGTCGGGCCGGTGCGCTTTCGATTTCGGAGTTCGGCCAGGCTTCTTGGGGGTGTCGGGGGTCTTCGCCATGGCCCGAATATGGGACGGATGACGCCGACTTGAAAGAGTGATCGGGCGCCGCGCACCAGCCTTGCTGACAGCATGGTGGCAGCAGGACGGCCCGAGATGCGCCTGCACGCGGAAGGCCACACGAGATCAGCGAGCGACTCGCGAGCCGTGGCGCGCGCGATGGCGCTCCAGCGACGCCCCGCTGCGGTTCAATGCCGGGTCGGCTGCTCGACGATGTCGAGATGCACGCCGTGGCAGGCGACGCATTGCAGGGCCCAGTACTCGGAACCGCCACGGCCGTTGATGACGCTCAGGACGCTCAGCTCGGCATCGCAGTCCGGGCATCGCGTACGCACCGAATAAGCGAGGTGTTTGACGGCAGGCTCAGCCATGAATTGCAGTCCGCATTACGAATACACTCGGCATTTCGAATTGGCGTTTGGATTGTTGGCTTGGAACCGTCTGGCCGCGCGGATGGACTCTCGGGGACTTCACTCTCGAAGATTGTTCCACGTCGCGCTATCCGTCTTTTCCCGGGGGGCGGTCGATATCCTCCGTTGCATGCTCGAAGCGACGGCCTATCAGTTGGCCGTCGTCAGTCCCACCGCTTGCGGAAGCGGTCGATGTGGCTCTTGGCATCGGCGATCGCCATGTCTGCATCGGACCAGGCAAAGCCGACTTCGAGAGACGGGAACGAAACACCATTGATCACCACCGGGGTCATGTCCGCGCGGCGGATCCGCGCGTGCCACAAGCCGCGTCCTGCTTCGAACGGCTCGATGGCGAAGTCTTCGTACAAGTACGTCATTGCGCAGTCCTGGATGTTCCAAACTGCAACAACAGCATGAGTTTGTCCGGGCATTTGTGAACAGGTTCACACGTCAGCGTCTTTTTTGAGCGCGTCCCTGCGCTGAGAATTCCGGGTCGCGGGTTGCGACGCTGCGCGCATGATCCAGCGCCGGAACGCGGCGAAATCACGTTGGCCGGCCTGGAAGTGGCGGTAGACAAGATACCAGCGCTCGCCTTTTGGGACGGTCAGTGCGAACGGTGCAACCAGCCGTCCTGCCGCGAGGTCATCGTCGATATAGGGACGGATGCCCATCGCGACGCCGAGCCCGTCGATCGCGGCCTGCAGCGCATGCCCGTAATACTGGAACTCGGTGCCGCGCGCGCTGACGCGGGTGACGCCCGCGGCCTTCAGCCACAGCGCCCAGTCCTCGGCCGCATGCGACACTCGCAGCAGGCTCGGGCCCTTGAGGTCGGCCGGTTTCTTCAAGGTTGCGGCCAGCCGCGGCGTGCACACCGGCACGAGATCGGCGGCGAACAGCGGCTCGGCGACGAGACCCGGCCAGGCGCCGTGGCCGAGCTTGATGCCGCAGCTCCAGTCGTCGCCGAACGGCACCGCCGCCCCGCCGGTGGTGATGCGGACCTCGATGTCCGGCTGCTCGGTGCTGAAATCGGCGAGCCGCGGGATCAGCCATTTCATCGCGAAGGTCGGACCGACGCCGAGCGTCAGCACGCGCATCGACGACGGCGCCATGATCTGCGCGGTCAGGCTCGACAGCGCATCGAAGATCGGCGTCAGCCCGCTCTGATAGGCGCGGCCCGGCGCGGTCAGCGCCAGGCGGTTGGCCTTGCGCTCGAACAGCACCACGCCGAGCCGCTGCTCGAGCAGGTTGACCATGCGGCTGATCGCGGCCGCGGAGACGTTGAGCTCGCCGCCGGCCGCGGCGAAGCTGCCGGTGCGCGCAGCCGCCTCGAATGCCTTGATGCCGTTGAGGAACAGCAGCCGTCTCATCGAGCCCTCAGGAAAACTGATGGAGGGCAAGATAACTCGGTTTGTGCGGCCGTCGCCAGTACGACAATCTGCATGGCGAGGAGATCAGCCATGACACCAGCCCTGATTGCAGCGCTCGGATTGCTGATGGTGGCGACGGCGTTCCTGTCGGGCCTGTTCGGCATGGCGGGCGGGCTGATCCTGATCGGCGTGCTCTTGGCGATCATGCCGCTGCCGGCGGCGATGGTGCTGCACGCGGCGACGCAGATGGCGTCCAACGGCTGGCGCGCCGTGCTGTGGCGCCGGCACATCCGCTGGCGGCCGGTCGCGGTGTATCTCGTCGGTTGCGCGCTGGCGCTCGGCCTGTGGTCCCTGGTGCGCTACGTGCCTGACAAGCCGGTCGCGCTCCTGCTGCTCGGCGTCACGCCGTTCATGGCGCGGCTGATGCCGGCCGGCCTCAGGCCCGATCCGGACAGCGTCTGGCAGGGCGCGATCTACGGCACGATCTGCATGGGGCTGATGCTGATGACCGGGGTGTCCGGGCCGCTGCTCGACACGTTCTTTCTCGGCGCGCGGTTCGACCGCCGCGCGATCGTCGCCACCAAGGCGACGTGTCAGGTCGCGAGCCACCTCACCAAGCTGATCTATTTCGGCGGCATCATCGATCAGGCCGCGGGCCTCGATCCCGTGCTCGCGCTCGTCGCCGTCGGAGCGTCGATGCTCGGCACGAGCCTGGCGCGGCGGCTGCTGGAGGCGATGAGCGAGCAGCAGTTCCGCACCTGGGCCAACCGCATCATCACGGCGGTGGCGAGCTACTACATCCTCTATGGCGGCTGGCTGCTGCTGGCCGCGCAGAGCTCGGCGGCGGCAGAGTGAGGCGAGCATGGCCGTATCGGCAGACCCCCTGGTGCTGGACTTCGTCGAATGGATCGCGCGCGCGCCGCGCAGCCATGCCGAGGTGGTGGCGACGTGGCGAACGAGCTGCCCGCGGCTGACGGTGTGGGAGGATGCCGCCGATCTGGGCTATGTCACGCGCCAGGCGATCGCGGGCGTCGGCCTCTTCATCATCGTCACCGACGCCGGCGCGCGGCTGTTGCGCGACAACGGCCGCGTCGCGCGCTAGAACGGTCCGGACTTGGAGGAAAGACCGGGAATGGCAGTGAAGCTGTATGAACTCGTCGGGACCGATGCGGGCCGCCCGTTCAGCTCCTATTGCTGGCGCACGCGGATGGCGCTGGCGCACAAGGGGCTGAGCGCAGAATCGATTCCGTGGCGCTTCACCGAGAAGAGCGCGATCGCGCCGCATGGATCGGAGAAGGTGCCGGTCATGCTCGACGGCGACCGCGCGGTGGCCGATTCGTGGACGATCGCCAACTACCTCGAGGACACCTATCCGGACCGGCCGTCGCTGTTCGGCGGCGCCGGCGGCCGCGCGATGGCGCGCTTCCTCAATGCCTGGGGTGATATCGCCATCGTCGGCGGCATCTTCCCGCTGATCATCGCCGACATTCCGAAGAACCTCGCCGCCGAGGATGCCGACTATTTCCGCGCGTCGCGCGAGGCGCGGTTCGGCAAGAGCCTCGAAGAGGTCATGGCCTCGCGCGACCAGGCGGTCATCGGCTTCCGCAGGTCGCTGGAGCCGCTGCGCCAGACCTTGAAGACGCAGGCCTTCATCGGCGGCGATACGCCCGACTATGCCGACTACATCGTGTTCGGCGGCTTCCAATGGGCGCGCGTGGTGAGCCCGTTCAAGCTGCTGGAGGAGAGCGACAGCGTCCATGCCTGGCGCGAGCGGCTGCTCGATGCGTTCGACGGGCTGGCGCGCAAGTCGCCGGGCCACCCGGTCTAGAAACGCGGCGGCCGGCGCTCGCGCCAGGCCGCGAGCCCATCGGTGAGATCGCGGCTGCCGACCAGGCTCGCGAACTGCTCGCTCTCGACCTGCAGCCCTTCGCCGACGGCCATGTTGAGCCCGCGCGTCGCGGCGGTGATGATGCCGGCGATGGTGTCCGCCCCGTGGCGGATGATGCGCTGCGCCAGCGCGCGCGCCGCCGGCAACAGCTCGTCGTGCGGCACGACGGCGTTGACGAGGCCGATCTCCAGCGCGTGCTGCGCCGGGAAAGAATCGCCGGTCAGCAGCAGCTCGAGTCCGCGCTTGCGGCCGACCAGCCGCGGCAGCCGCTGCGTGCCGCCGAAGGTCGGCGGCATGCCGAGCCTGATCTCGGGCTTGGCGAAGCTGGCGCGCTCGCTCGCCACCGCAAGATGCACGGCCTCGGTGATCTCGCAGCCGCCGCCGAAGGCGAGCCCGTTCACGGCGGCGATGACCGGCTTGCGGAACGCCTCCAGCCGCGCCGTCATCGCCTGGCCGCGCCGGACGAAGTCGCGCAGCGCCGCGGCGCGCCCCTGGCGGACGCTTGCGGTGAATTCGTCGATGTCGGCGCCGGCCGAGAAGGCGCGTTGTCCCGCGCCGGTGAGGATCACGGCCCTGACGCCGGCATCGGTCTCGATGCGGTCGAGCGCGGCCATCAATCGATCGATCAGCGCGTAGCTGAGCGCGTTCAGTCGCTCCGGCCGGTTCAGCGTGATCGTGGCGATGCGGTCGGAGATGTCGAGCAGGAGGAGGTCGGTCATGGCGTCTCGCAGGCTGGCGGTTGGAGCAAGCGAAGACTAGGCGCCGCGGCAGCCGAGGTATATTAACTGGTCAGTATACATTGACCGAGACCGAGCGCCGCCATGCCCCGATCCTCCGATCCCACGCCCGCCCGCATCATCGCCGCCGCGAGCAGGCTGTTCTATGCCGAGGGCATCCGCGCCGTCAGCGTCGACGCGGTGGCGGAGAAGGCCGGCGTGACCAAGAAGACGCTGTACTATCATTTCCGCAGCAAGGACGATCTGGTCGCGGCCTATCTCACCGCGCGCGACCAGCCGAACCTGGAGCTGTTCAAGCGCTGGTTCGACGAGACCGAGGGCGCGCTGCCCGACAAGATCGCCGGGATCTTCAATCAGCTTGCGCGCGCCGCGCGGCATCCGAAATGGCGCGGCTGCGGCTTCCTGCGCACCACCGCGGAGCTCGCCAATCTGCCCGGCCATCCCGCGATCAGGATCGGCGCCGCCCACAAGAAGAAGTTCGAGGCCTGGCTGCTGGCGGTCTTCGAAGAGCAGGGAATTGCCGAAGCGGGCGAGCTCGCGCGGCAGATGCTGCTGCTGCTCGACGGCGCGTTCGCGGTCGTGCTGCTGCATCGGGACGCCAGCTACATGGAGACCGCGGGCGCGGCGGCACGGACGCTGGTCGCGGCGGCGCTGCCAAAGGGGAGGCGATACGCTCCCCGCAGGACCGTCAGCCGGTGCAGCCGCGTCCCCTGACCCGCTCGCCGCGAACGATCGTCGCGACCATCTGGCTCGCCATGCCGTCGAAATCGGACGGCTTGATGTAGCCGGCGGCGTAGGCTTCCTGGGTCAGGCGTTCGATCCGGCGATCCTCGGCGGTCGTCCAGACGCCGGCGATGTAGGCGGCGCCCGCCGGACCATAGGTCTCGGGATAGCGCTCGTTCTGGTTCTGCCGATGATAGTAGTAGTGGTTGAGGCCGCTGATGAAGCTGTCGCGCTTGGCGCCGCAGCGGTCGCTCCACGCCAGATCGAGCGCCTTCAGCGCGTCCTGGCGCTGCGAGCGCCGGGCGTCCTCGGTGTATTTCTCGTGGTCCTGAAACTCCGCGCCCGTGACGGGCGGAAACGCAACCGCCGCACTCGGCGCGTCGGTCAGGAACAGGCGTCCGCCAACCTGCCAGACGAGGATGGCTGCGATGATGAAGATGAGCCGGTTCATGGCAGCGCTCGTTTGCTATCGCCGGTCCCGTTGCGCCTGCCGGATACGGCACACCGACGATTCGTCGGACCAGAGACCGGGTCCGGCGAACATTGGGACGTCCTCGCGCACATCGGCCGGAAAGTCCGCCTTGGTGATCCCCTTCTCGTCGAAGGCTTCGAACAAGGCCTCCTTCACGCGCTGATCGAGCGGCGTGCCGACGCTGTCGGCCGCCTCCTGGAGCGATTTGTCCGTGCAGATTTTTGCACCCCAGAACTGCCGCTTGCAATCCAGCTTGGCGACATAGGCGCGAGTATAGGCCGTCAGTGCGTCCACCAGGTTCTGCTTCATGGTCTTGTCGCATGGCGACAGCTTGTAGGCCGTCGCGGCCTGCAGCGCGTCCATGCGCAACGCGTCGAGCTTGGGATTCTTGTCGCTCTGCGAGGTATGCTCCGCGAGCCACGCCTTGCGCTCGAACTCTTTTGCCTCCGGGCCGCCGAAGGTCTTGTCCACCAGGGGAGATAGAGGTGTCACAACGGCCCCGCTCTCGCGCAAGGGCGCAGCGAGATTTGCCGCGGTTTCAATCGAAGCCGTCCGAGCCATGCCCCGCCACGGTCCATACGGAAGCGGAAAGCCTCTCACCGCCCAACTCACACCTGCGAACGCAACCAAAAATGCCGCACCTGCGGCGCCAATAAATCGCAACATGAAAGAAGCCCATCCGCCAACGCCTGTACGGTAGTGCGTGCGGGTTAATGCATCCGATAGGGCCGCCGGCGGCGCGCAACGACGTGAACCGATCGTGACCGTCTTCTGCCGCCTTTGAAGACAATGGCTGATGAATTAGCGGCATGGCCGGACGAGCCTGCCGACGTGACGTCATGTCTTGACGGGCAACACCGAACGGCGCGCGAGCAGCGCGATGGCGGCATCGAGATCCGGCAGCACGGCCGCCGCATTCGCCCGTGAATGATCGTTCGGCGGCACGATGTCCGGCACCATCAAGGTGATCGCGCCTGCGGCGTGCGCCGAGGCGACGCCGGGATTGGAATCCTCGATTGCGACGCAGGCCGGCGCGCGCGTCCGTAGCCGTTCCGCGGCGAGCAGATAGAGGTCCGGATGCGGTTTGGCGCGGGTCACGTCGTCGCGCGTCAGGACCGCATCGAAGCGGTGGTCGATGCGGGCGAGGCGGAGATGCTCCGCGGCCGTGCTGCGCGAGGACGAGGTGACGACGGCCTTGGGCAGGCCGACCGCGTCGATCGCGTCGAGCAGCGCGACGACGCCGCGCTTCAGCGGCATGCCTGCCTGCAGGATCTCGATCGTCTTGGCCGCGAACAGGCGGTTGACTTCGACCAGCGGAAAATCGTCGCCGAAATGGTCGCGCAGGGTCTGCTCGTTGTCGGGTCCGGGAATGCCGATCATCGCATGGCAGAGCTCGACGACGCCGTCGCTGTAGCCGAGCGCATTCAGCGCCGCGATCGCAGCTTCGAGATAGACCTTCTCGGTGTCGAGCAACGTTCCGTCCATGTCGAGCAGGACCGCTTCGACGTGCCAGCGCGTCACGATCCCGCCTCCGGTTCGCCGGCCAGCCTCTTGAGGCAGTTGACGCACAGGCAGTCCTTGAACCGGCTTTGTCCGTTGTTGGGCAGCGGCAGGCGCACGGCCTCTTCGAAGCACCAGCAGGAGCCGCCGGGATCGCAGCTGAACTCCGCGCCGCACGACTCGCAGGTGAGTTGCCGCGCGGTCATGTCCGCTAAACGATTTGTCACGTTCGGAGCCACGTCCGACCAGCCCCTTTTCATGTCCGGTTCATCTGCCGGGGCAAGTATAGTGCGTGACAATCTGCCGCGCCATCGCAGTCTGCGGTCGCGGCAACACCGCGTTTCGGGAGCTCCCGCGATGACAGGCTCGAGGATGTGGCATGGCGCGTGATGCTCGAGCGGCTCTTGTTGCATTGAATCGCTTCGGCTTCGGCGCGCGTGGCGGCGCCTCGGGCGATCTCGTCAATGCGGCGTCGGACCCGCGCGGCTTCGTCAAGGCCGAGCTCGGGCGTCCCAATGGAGCGCTCTTGGAAGCGCCGGGTCTGCAGCCGACGCCCGCACTCGCCGATGCTGTCTTCGCCTATCAGGACGAGGTCAAGCGGGCCCGCGAGGCCGCGAAGTCGGAGGCTGCGCCGCAGGAGCAGTCCAGCCCCACGCGCGGCCTGTCCACGAACGGCGCGGACAAAGCCACGGCCGCAACGCCATCGGCGGCCCCAGCAGCCGGCGCCGACCCTGCACCCGCGATGCAGGGAACGCCGGCAAAGCCCGCGCAGGCTCAGCAGCCGCCCAACGTCGTCCAGAAGACGTTCCGTGCCGAGGCGCTGGCGCGGCTGCAGCGCGCCGTGCTCGCCGATTGCGGCTTCACCGAGCGGCTGGTGGCGTTCTGGTCGAACCATTTCTGCATCTCCGCAGGCAAGGGCGAGTTGGCGCGGATGTGGGCCGGTGCGTTCGAGCGCGAGGCGATCCGGCCGCACGTGCTCGGACGCTTCGCCGACATGCTGAAGGCGGTCGAGCAGCATCCGGCGATGCTGTTCTTCCTCGACAACCAGGAATCGCTCGGACCGGACTCGCGCGCCGGCCAGAACCGCAAGCGCGGCCTCAACGAGAACCTCGCCCGCGAGATCATGGAGCTGCACACGCTGGGTGTCGGCGGCGGCTACACCCAGGAGGACGTGACCTCGCTGGCGCGCATCATCACCGGCTGGAGCTTTGCCGGACGCAACAGCCGCAACGCGGCGCCCGGCAGCTTCGTGTTCAATGCCAATGCGCACCAGCCGGGGCCGCAGACCCTGCTCGGCAAGGTCTATCAGGATGACGGTCTCGCGCAGGGCGAGGCCGCGCTCGCGGACATCGCCCGCCATCCCTCGACGGCGAAGTTCATCGCCACCAGGCTCGCGCGCCATTTCGTCGCCGATGATCCGCCGCCCGCGCTCGTCGCCCGGCTCGAAGCCGTGTTCAAGAAGAGCGATGGCGACCTCAAGGCGCTGACCTTGGCGCTGGTCGACTCCGACGAGGCCTGGTCGGCGCCGCTGACCAAGATCCGTTCGCCCTATGAGTTCCTGGTCGCCGGCGGCCGGCTGCTGGCGCGCGTGCCGGAAGATCCCGGCTTCTATCTCAGTTCCCTGAACACGCTCGGCCAGCCGCTATGGGCGCCCGCAGGACCAAACGGATTTGCTGATACCAACGCGATGTGGGCTGCCCCTGAGGGCATGAAGCTGCGGCTGGACATTTCCGCGCAACTCGCCGCCCGTCTTGGCAACAATCTCGATCCGCGCGACCTGCTCGATCTCGTCGCGGGCGATGCGACCTCGACGGAGACGCGGCGCACGATCGAGCGTGCGGAATCGCGCCAGCAGGCGCTGGCGTTGTTGCTGATGTCGCCGGAATTCCAGAGGAGATGACGGTGGACCGGATCGCGACCTCGCTGTTGACCTCGCGACGCCATTTGCTGCTGGCAGGCGCGTCCTTTGCGGCCTGGGGCTGTCTGCCGAAATTCGCGCGGGCCGCCGGCCAGCGCGACCCGCGGCTGATCGTCGTGATCCTGCGCGGCGCGCTCGATGGCCTCGCCACCGTCGCGCCGATCGGCGATCCCGACTACGCCGGACTGCATGGCGCGATCGCGCTGACGACGGCGGGACCAAATCCGGCGCTGCCGCTCGATTCGTTCTTTGCGCTGCATCCGTCGATGCCGGAATTCGCGCGCATGTATCGCGACAAGCAGGCTGCCGTGATTCACGCGGTCGCGACACCGTATCGCGAGCGCTCGCATTTCGATGGTCAGGACGTGCTCGAAAGCGGCTTCGCCGGTCCTGGCCGCGTGCAATCGGGCTGGCTGAACCGCGCAGTCGAGGCGCTGCCGCGCGGCCCCCGCGTCACGGGCGCGCTCGCGGTCGGTCCGACGGCGCCGCTGGTGCTGCGCGGCGCAGCGCCCACCGTTGGTTGGGCGCCGGTGACGTTGCCGCAGGCCGATGACGACACCGCGATGCGGCTGGTCGACCTCTATGCGCATCGCGATCCCGCGTTGGCGGCTGCGTTGTCGCAAGGGCTCAAGCTCGAGAAGGTCGCGGTCGGTGACGACATGAAGCCGAAGCCGGGCGGCAACCAGATCGCGGCGATGCGCCAGGTCGCGCGCGGCGCAGCGAAGCTGATCGCCGCGGAGGATGGTCCGCGCATCGCCGCGCTGGCGTTCGACGGTTGGGACACGCATGCCAATGAAGGTGGTGCGGTCGGTCGGCTGGCGCAGCTCTTGTCGGGTCTCGACGGTGCGCTCGCCGAGTTCGAAAGCGGGCTTGGCCCGCGCTGGCGCGATACGGTCGTGGTGGTCGCAACCGAGTTCGGGCGCACGGCAAGGATCAACGGCACCCAGGGGACCGATCATGGGACCGGGACGATTGCGCTGCTTGCCGGCGGTGCGGTGAAGGGCGGACGGGTGATCGCCGACTGGCCGACGCTGAAGATGGCGAGCCTCTACCAGGGACGCGATCTTGCGCCGACGACGGATCTACGAGCGGTGTTCAAGGGCGTACTCGCCGATCATCTCGGCATCGGCGAGCACGCGCTCGGCGGCGCGGTGTTTCCGGACAGCGCGGCCGTGAAGCCGATCAAGGGGCTCGTAGCGTAAGGCTCGCTTGCGCCATTTCCCGATCAGGCGTCCTGAAGCCTTCCACATTGCGGCATCAGCGGCCGTCGTCGCAGGCGCATTGCACCGCGAAGTCTGCTACTCCTCGACCTGCGGCATTCATCCCTCAGGAGATCAGCATGTTCATCGCCATGAATCGTTTTCGCGTCGCCAAGGGCTCGGAGGCCGCCTTCGAGCAGGTCTGGCTGTCGCGCGACAGCCATCTCGACAAGGTGCCGGGCTTCGTCGAGTTTCACCTGTTGAAGGGACCGGAAGCCGAGGACCATACGCTCTACGCCTCGCATACGATCTGGGCGTCGAAGACGACGTTCGAGGACTGGACCAAGTCCGAAGCATTCCGCGCCGCGCACCAGCGGGCCGGCGACACCAAGGTGCACTATCTCGGCCCGCCGCAGTTCGAGGGGTTCGAGGTCCGCCAAACGGTGGGCAGCAAGACGTAGGACAAAGCCCACCATCGCGATCCGTCTCCGCGACCCGTCTTGGCTGAGCACGGCCGAGCGGACGCTTGTTTTGCGCTGAAGCGACGCGGCGGCCGACAGGACCCGGACGGCCGCCGGTCGTGCGCCATCGCAAGCTGCTCGCGCCGGGCCAGCCGGTCCGCCGGGCCTGCTGGCGTCAACAAGGACGACGCCATAGCGAAGCTCCGGCTGATTCGAGCAGGTGCGACGGTGCGCCGAAGCGGACCAGTCGTAGCCGTCGGCAGACGCGCATGCGACGTCAGGCGCTCTCGGGAACTGGAGCCTCACGAGGCTGTTATCGCGTGTCTGAAACAGGAAGCCGAATGTCCGGCAGGGCGGGCAGCGCTGGCCAGCGCCCTCGGTCGCTCTGTTCTAGCGAAGGCCGGGATGGTTGCTCGGATCGAGACGAACCTTTCGGCATATGACCACCTGCGCCGGCGACATCGTCAGAAGCTTCCCTCCGTTGCAACGCGCCGCCTTCGTCGACGTTGACAGCCTGACCGCATGAGCGACGTGCGCCGCCCTCCTCGTTCGCAGAGAGATTCGATGATCATCAGACAGCCGCTCAAGGTCCGCACCCCGGAGGAAGTTCTCGGGCTGATCAGCGCGCTGGCCGTCGCCATTTTTGCGGTCATCATCATCGCGCTGCTGTATTTCGGTCGTGACATCCTGGTGCCCGTGGCCCTGGCCATCCTGCTCAGCTTCGTATTGGCGCCGTTGGTCGCGCAACTGCAGCGGCTTCGTGCCCCGCGCGGACTGGCCGTCGTCAGCGTGGTCGTTCTCGCGTTCGTCGTGATCTTTACGCTGGGCAGCCTGCTCGCCACCCAGCTCACCCAGCTTGCCAGTGAGTTGCCGAACTATCAATCGACGATGAGCAACAAGATCCAGTCGTTCCGCGACACCAAGGCCGGGAGAGGGACGCTCGAGCGTGCATCAGACATGCTCAAGGATCTGGGCAAGGAACTCGACAAACCGAATGAGCCGGAAGCGGCTCGGTCGCCGAGCGGACTGCGAACGAATTCCTCAGTCCCTGTGACCCCGATCCCGGTGGAGGTCCGGCAGCCCGATCCTGGAGCGCTGGACAGTCTTCGCACGCTGATTTCGCCGCTCATTCATCCGCTGGCGACGACCGGCATCATCATCATCTTCGTGATCTTCATATTGCTTCAACGCGAGGACCTGAGGAATCGGCTCATCCGCCTTGCGGGCTCATCGGACCTGCAGCGCACCACGGCGGCGCTCGATGATGCGGCTTACAGGCTCAGCCGGCTGTTCCTCACCCAGCTCGCCCTGAACGGCGGGTTCGGCGTCGTGATCGGCGTCGGCTTGTGGTTCATCGGCATCCCCAGCGCCCTCCTTTGGGGAATCCTCGCCGCAGCGCTTCGGTTCGTGCCCTATATCGGCGCCGTCATCGCCGCGGCGTTTCCGCTTGCTCTGGCGGCAGCGGTGGACCCTGGCTGGTCGATGCTGATTTGGACGCTGGCCCTGTTCCTCGTGGTCGAGCCGTTGCTCGGCCACGTCATCGAACCGATGGTCTATGGGCGCAGCACGGGCCTGTCCCCCGTGGCGGTGGTCGTTTCGGCCGCGTTCTGGACCGCGCTGTGGGGCCCAATCGGGTTGGTGCTCGCGACGCCGCTGACGGTCTGCCTGGTCGTCATCGGACGACATGTGGAGCGCCTGGAGTTCCTCGACGTCATGTTCGGTGATCGTCCAGCGCTGTCTCCTCCCGAGATCTTCTACCAGCGCATGCTTGCGAACGATCCGACGGAAGCGGCCGAGAAGGCAGAGGAGTTCTTGAAGGAGCGCTCGTTGATTGCCTATTGCGACGAGGTCGCGGTGAAGGGGCTGCAATTGGCCCAAGCCGACGCCGACCGAGGGGCGCTCGCCTATGATCGCCTTGCAACGATCCGTGACGCCGTCGCCGAGTTGACCGCCGATCTTTCCGATCAGAATGATGGTCCGCTGGCGAAACGCGAGACCACCAGCGATCCGGAGGCGGCATCGGCCGTCGACAGCTCGGCCAGCAGTGGGGCCATCGACACGATACCCATCCTCAGCAAGGACAATCTCGCCGAAGGATGGCGGAGCGAGCAGCCGGTCCTGTGCGTGGCCGGGCGAACCCCGATCGACGAAGCGGCGGCGGTGATTCTCGCGCAACTGTCGTCGGCACACGGGCTGGGCGCGAAGGTCTCAGGAGCGGAGGCGCTCTCGACGGCGAACGTCATCAAGCTCGAGCCCGCAGGTGTTGCGATTGCCTGCCTGATCTATATCGGCAATTCCGGCGTCGCACATATGCGCTACTCCGTTCGTCGCTTGAAGCGACGGCTCCCCAGAGCAAAAGTGATGTTGGTCTGCTGCGCGGCCGACGTCGATCAGGAGGCCGCGAAGGTGCTGCAAGAAGCCACCAAGGCCGATCTGGTCGCGGCGAGCATGGGCGAGGCTGTCAGAATGTGCATCGAAGCCGCGCAGGCGAAGGCTTCTCAGCTGGCACCATTGGAGCAGCAGGACACGACGACGAACGTGGCGTGAGACGCGCCACGTCCAACGACCAGGCCCGACAAAAAAATGCGGCCCCGGTCAGAGACGGCGACTGACGGGGACCGCTGAAACGCGTGACCGGTGACGGGGGGATGATCAGGCGCTCGATGGAGCGTAGGCCGGCCCCGTGACGGCGGCGTGACACCGCCCGCTTACAGCGCCTTGCGGTAGACGATGAAGCCCGAGCGCTCGGCGATCTTGTCGTAGAGCGCCTGTGCCGTCCTGTTGGTCTCGTGCGTCTGCCAATAGACCCGCGGCGCACCGGCCTGCCGCGCTTCGCGGTAGACTGCCTCGATCAGCGCCCGGCCGACGCCCTTGCCGCGGGCGGCTTCGCTCGTGAACAGGTCGTTGAGATAGCAAAGCGGCCCGATCGTGGTGGTGGCGCGATGAAACAGGTAATGCGCCAAGCCGATCAGCTCGCCACCGCTCTCGGCGACCAGGGCATGCACCGGCTCGTTGGCATCGAAGAAGCGCGACCATGTCATCGCGGTCACCTCGGCCGGCAGCGCCGTCGGCCCGGAACGGCCGTAGAAGGCGTTGTAGCCGTCCCAGAGCGGCAGCCAGCGATCATGGTCGTCGCGCGCGATGGCGCGCACAGTGAGTGCTTCGTGCATCAAGGATTCGTCGTCCGTTTGAAAATCTCCACGGACCTTCGATACGCGCAGCCGTGTTCGCGATCAATCAGGGATGGGCAGCACCGGTTCGGCGGTGGGCGGCCGCATCAGCTCGACGTAGACCGACCGATCCTCCTCGGTCAGCGGCGAGAGCGAGAGCTCGCCCCGTCGCTCGATCAGGATCAGCAGTGACGCCGCCAGCAGGATCGCGAGTGCCAGGGTCACGGCAACGATTACGACCGTTGATTTCATCGCCATTTTGTGTGCGAGACAATCATCGCCTGTTGTCGCGAAAACCGCGAAGGGTTGTCAAAATGGCTTCCTGCTAAGCGGGCATCGACAAGACGGCGCGAATCGACACCACCGCAATGGTGACGCTGACACCCAATGAGAGCGTGCTGGCCGCGATCGTTGCGACCACGGCGGTGGTCAGGCCGGGCGAAAGGGTGAGCGTTGCGTGGTCGTGAAAGCCGCTGACGGGCGTGCGGAGCCCTCTACGGTGGTTCGACTCCTGCGGCGACGCGCGGCCGCGGACCCAACTGAACTTCGGAACGGAAGCACAACGCCACCGGGACATGAAGTCGAAATCCCTTACCCATACATCCGCGAGCGAATCACTCGCAGAGGTAAATTCTAAGGTAGCGCTGGGCAGGATTGCGGCGGCAAATCAGCAAAAAAGGCAAGAACATGGCGTTCGTGGTATTTGTTCCCGCCTAAACGTGTATTTTCCCCGCTGTTCTACGGGCGGTCGGTAGTTTTACGGTGAGCATGTCACCCGTAGTCGGCGGCGATGCCGGCTGAATCGATCAGTGCCGGCTGCCAATCCATCGCGACGAAACCGGGTGTCTGTTCGACGCGGCGCAGCCAGTTGCGGATCTTCGGGAAGGTCGACAGATCGAAGTCGCAGCGATCGGCGACGTGCGTGTAGCCGTAGAGCGCGATGTCGGCGACCGTCAGCTGTTTCGCGGCAAAGTAATCGTTGCTCTTGAGATGATTCTCCATCACCTGGAGCGCGGCATAGCCGCGCTCCATCCAGTCCTCCAGCGCATGGGTCTGAAGGTCGCGCCCGCCCTTGACCAGGAGCAGCCAGAAATAGGCGGCGCCGATGTTCGGCTCGAGCGCATGCTGCTCGAAGAACATCCACTGCAGCGCTTCGGCGCGCTCGATGCGCTGCTCCGGCACCAGCGGCGTGCCGCCGGCGACATACCAGAGGATCGCGTTCGATTCGGCGATGAAGCGGTCCTCGCCGACTTCCAGCAGCGGCACCTGGCCGCTCGGATTCTTGGCGAGAAAATCCGGCGTGCGGCTCTCGCCGCGCAGAATGTCGATCTCGATCGCCTGATAGGGCGCGTTCAGAAGCGCGAGCGCAAGGCGGACCTTGTAGCTGTTGCCTGACCGCTGCATCGAATAGAGCTTGTACATCCGGCCGATTTCGAGTTCGAGGAATCAAGGGTTGGACGCATCGCGCATCCGGACGCCAGATCGTCCCGCAATGCGGCCAGACAATGATGCCGATGAGCGCAGGCTGCAAGTGCCGGCGGATGGAAAAAGTCGAAATGCGCTACTGCACTGCACTCTCGAATAACAACTTTCCAATAGATTCAAACAATCGAGATCACGCTTGTGCGATGCGCGCGTGTCCACCGATCTCGACGGCGCGATCGGTGAGTGCGCGGCGCAGGGTCAGCGCGAACAGGGCCATCAGAATGATGAGGCCCAGCGGTATCGTCGTCAGCCCGGCGACGCTGCGCGAGAGCAGCGGCACGATCCAGGCGGCAGCGAGCACGCTAAGCTCGTAGTCGCGAAAGCCGTTCGCGAGGCCGTGCCGGACGAAGAAAATGATCGCAACCGCAACGACCACGAGGTCGTAGTCGAGCACGTAGGGCGTCGCCAGCAGGCTCGCGCTCGCCAGTGCCGAAGCCTTGAGATCGAACGCAGCCTCGCTCTGCCACAGCCAGGCAAGTCCGGCCGCGAGCGACAGCGCCAGCAGGCTTTGCAGCGCATAGGCGGACCTGACATCGGCGCCCCAATGGCGCGCGGCGGAGAATACCGACTGGATCTTCTCCCACCCGGTGCCGCCTTGCTCGAGCACGACGCTCTGTGTGAAGGTCATGGACTGGAAGAAGGCGTGCCAGACCTCGTTGCCGAGCGCGGCGAAGCTGATCGCGACCAGCGCGGCCACCGTGGCGGCTGCAGCAGCGATCGTCGGCCAGCGCGTGCCTGCGAGCAGCGCCACGGGAATGAGGACGCCGAATTGCGGCTTGTAGGCGAGCAGGCCGATCAAAATGCCGGCCGCCCATGGCCGGCCGCGCTCCATCAGCAACAGCGCGCCGCCGAGCAGCGCCGCGGTGAAGAACGCGTTCTGGCCGTGACCGATGTTGACGAACACGGCGGGAAAAGCGGTCGCGACCAGCAGGGTCTCGGAACGCGGCAGGATCGCGCGCATGACCGTGAGGTATGCGAGCAGGCTCGACACGACCCAGAGCGCGAGCCCTCCGGCATAGGGCAGCAGGGCGGTGATGGCGGCGATCGCGAAGAAGAAGGGCGGGTAGTGCCAGCCGAAGAACGGCACGTCGCGGCCATCGAACACGGCCTTTTCCATCGCATGCTGCAGCGGCGGATCGTAGGCATCCGCCGCCTTGCCGTGAAGGGTCAGCACGCCTGCCGCATAGACGTTGGAGAAGTCGGTCCCGATCGGCTTGCCGTTGCGGTCGATCAGCCCGTCGGACAGCGCGATCCAGCCGGCGATTGCCGCGATCGTGACCGCGAGCAGAATCCAGCTGTAGGACTTGATCCGCGTGGCCGTGAGCCAGTCGCCGGATCGCAGGGCGCACCCGATAGTGGTCATTTCGGCCTGAGACTCTGGACAATCGTCGGCCCACGCTAGCGGGGCGGCTTTAACGTTCTCTAAAGTCTTGGGAGCCATGTGCCCAAGCTTCTTGCGATGCAGCGCTGGGGGCCCTACAAATGGGCGTTTCCCTGACATGACTGGTCGTGGCCCCGAGGGGGTGATCCACGACGCCTGCATAGGAGCTGATGATGTCCTTTCTCGCCGCTGCGCTCGACCGTGTGAAGCCGTCCGCGACCATCGCGGTCACGGATAAAGCGCGCGTCCTCAAAGCGGCGGGCCGCAACGTCATCGGCCTCGGCGCCGGCGAGCCGGATTTCGATACCCCGGACAATATCAAGCAGGCTGCGATCAAGGCGATCCAGGACGGCAAGACCAAGTATACCGCGGTCGACGGCATCCCCGAGCTGAAGGAAGCCATCATCGGCAAGTTCCAGCGCGAGAACGGCCTCACCTATAAGCCGAACCAGGTGATCGTCGGCGTCGGCGGCAAGCAGGTGCTGTACAATGCGCTGATGGCGACCATCAATCCCGGCGACCAGGTGATCATCCCGGCGCCGTATTGGGTCAGCTATCCGGAGATGGTGGCGCTCGCCGGCGGCGAGCCGGTGCCGGTGGTCTGCACCGCGGCGCATGGCTTCAAGCTGCAGCCGGAGGCGTTGGAGAAGGCGATCACGCCGAAGACCAAGTGGCTGATCCTGTGCTCGCCGTCGAATCCGACCGGCGCGGCCTATACCAAGGCCGAGCTGAAGGCGCTCACCGAGGTGCTGGTCAAGCATCCGCATGTCTGGATCATGACCGACGACATGTACGAGCACCTCGTCTATGACGACTTCGTGTTCACCACGCCGGCGCAGGTCGAGCCGTCGCTGTACGACCGCACGCTGACCGTGAACGGTGTCTCCAAGGCCTATTGCATGACCGGCTGGCGCATCGGCTATGCCGGCGGTCCGGCGCACCTGATCAAGGCGATGGCGACGATCCAGTCGCAGTCGACCTCGAACCCGTGCTCGATCGCGCAATGGGCGGCGGTGGAAGCCTTGAACGGTCCGCAGGACTTCATTCCCGCGAACAACAAGGTGTTCAAGGAGCGCCGCGACCTCGTGGTCTCGATGCTGAACCAGGCGAGCGGCATCGAATGCCCGCGGCCGGAAGGCGCCTTCTACGTCTATCCGTCCTGCGCCGGCACGATCGGCAAGACGGCGCCGTCGGGCAAGGTGATCGACAATGACGAGGCCTTCGTCACCGAGCTCCTGGAGACCGAGGGCGTCGCGGTGGTGCACGGCTCGGCGTTCGGCCTCGGCCCGGCGTTCCGCATCTCCTACGCGACCAAGACCTCCGATCTCGAGGACGCCTGCAAGCGCATCCAGCGCTTCTGCGGCAATCTGAGGTAATCGGGCAACATCCGTCTCGAAACTCCAGAAGCCAAGTTCCAGGCCGAAAGGCGCCATGTTTTGAACATGGCGCCTTTCTCTTGTCGGTCGATAAGTCTGGTGGCGTAGGGTTGGAGTTCGATGCGGCTGCTTCTGCTGTCGATCATGTTGCTTGTGTCGGTTGCTCCGTTCGCGCAAGCCCACGCAAATCGCCCCATGCGCGCCGGTGTGCTCGAGTGCGCGGGACGAAAGACTTCCGGCAAGCTCGTGATGTCCCAGTCACGCCTCCGCTGCGTGTTTCGCAGCCAGGGCCGCCAGCCGGAGCGCTATGTCGCCAAGGTCCGGCGCTACGGCCTCGATGTCGGGCTGACGGATGAGACCAGGATGGCGTGGGCGGTCAGCGCACCGGTCAACGATTTCGGCCGCAGCGAGCTGCGCGGGCGCTACGGTGGATTGTCCGCCAACGCTGCGGCTCTGGTCGGCTTCGGCGGCAGCTTCCTGGTGCGCGACACCGATCGCGCCGCCGCCCTGCAGCCGATCAGCCTGCAGGGGCAGACCGGCCTGAACATCGCTGCCGGAATCACCGAGGTCGAGCTGGTGCCGCTGCTGCCGATCCACCCGAGCCCGAGCCGTTCATCGTCCTATTTCTCGCGCTTCTATCGCTGAGCCGCGGAAGCGTTCGGGCGAACGCGTCGCAATGGCCGGCGCGATGGCGCGTGCTGACGGCGCGGCGAATCTGGTGCGACTGTAAGGCTTGTGGCATAGATGTGATGCCCCGTGATCGTCAGTCCGATCGACGGGTCTGCATCACACGTTCATTTCAGCCGGAGTTTTTATTCATGCGCTCGACCATCCTCGCCGGGCTCGCTGCTGCGGTCGTCCTCTGCACCGGCGGCGCTGCCCAGGCGCAAGATCGCGTGCGGGTCGGCGTCCTCGAATGCCGCGGTGGCGCCAGCGTCGGCTTCATCGTCGGCTCGGTCACCCATCTCGGCTGCGTGCTGCGCGCCGACGGGCTGCCGGAGGATCGTTACGTCGCGACCATCCGCAAGGTCGGCCTCGATCTCGGCATCACCCAGGAATCGCTGCTGGCCTGGGTGGTCTATGCCCCGGTTGCACGGCTCGGGCCGGGCGATCTCTCCGGCGACTATGCCGGCGCACAGGGCTCGGCCGCCGTCGGCGTCGGCCTTGGCGGCAACGTGCTGGTCGGCGGCTCCGCCAACTCGATCGCGCTGCAGCCACTCAGCGTCCAGGGCCAGGTCGGCCTCAGCGTCTCGGCGGGGCTGCAAAGCCTCGAATTGCGCCCGGGTCGGTGATCTTCCCTTTGCCGTGAATAGCCGCTCTTCCCGCCATCGTGCGGGAAGGCGGCGTGCTCCCCGCACTGCAGCGACGTTTTTCGCAGGCCACCTGCTTGCCAAAGCGGCAGCCGAGGCAGAGCATTCGGCTTTGCCGACCCAATCAAGGGCCGAGCTCCACAACGAGGAGGCGGCGAATGGGACAAGACCTGAGAAGTCCCCGCGGTCCACGGTGCATTGCGCTGGTGGGCCCTTTCCAAAGCGGTAAAACCACTCTGTTGGAGGCGATCCTGGCGCGGACGGGCGTGATCCCACGCGCGGGCAGCGTCGACGCCGGCACATCCGTCGGCGATGCCAGCCCGGAGGCGCGTCAGCACAAGATGAGCGTCGCCATGACGGCGGCGACTACGACCTTCATGGGCGACAGCTACACCTTCCTCGATTGTCCCGGCTCGGTCGAATTCATCCACGACATGCGCGCGGCGCTGCCGGCGGTCGATGCCGCCATCGTGGTCTGCGAGGCCGACGAGAAGAAGCTGCCGCAATTGCAGATCATCCTGCGCGAGCTCGAGGAGCTGCGCATCCCGCGCTTCCTGTTCCTCAACAAGATCGACCGCGCCAATGCGCGCATCAGGGAGACGCTTGCCACATTGCAGCCGGCCTCGCGCGTGCCGCTGGTGCTGCGCCAGATTCCGATCTGGAACGGCGAGCTGATCGAGGGCTTCGTCGACCTCGCGCTGGAGCGCGCCTTCATCTATCGCGAGCACAAGGCGTCGGAAGTCGTTGGGCTCGAAGGCGGCGATCTCGACCGCGAGAAGGAGGCGCGCTTCTCGATGCTGGAGAAGCTCGCCGATCACGATGACGCGCTCATGGAGCAACTGCTGGAGGACATCCCGCCGCCGCGCGACGCCGTGTTCGACGATCTCGCGCGCGAATTGCGCGAGGGGCTGATCTGCCCGGTGCTGCTCGGCTCGGCGCTGCGCGAGAACGGCGTGCTGAGGCTGATGAAGGCGCTGCGCCACGAGGCGCCCGGAATCGCCGAGACCGCGCAGCGGCTGGGCGTGAAGGACGCGAAGGAGGCGCTCGGCTACGTCTTCAAGACGTTGCACCTGCAGCATGGCGGCAAGCTGTCATTGACGCGCCTGCTGTCGGGCCATCTCGACGACGGCGCGACGCTGCATGCCGCTTCGGGCGAGGCGGCGCGCGTGTCCGGCATCCTGGCTGCGACCGGCGCCTATGACAGCAAGCGCGCGGGCGCCGAAGCCGGCGACACGGTCGCGCTCGGCAAGCTCGATGCGGTCAAGACCGGAGATACGGTTGCGACCGGCAAGACGGCGCCGCTGCCGCTGGCAAAGGTCGAGGCGTGTCCACCCGTGCTGGCGCTCTCGATCGCCGCCGTGGACCGCAAGGACGACGTCAAGCTCGGCCAGGCCTTGCAGCGGCTCCACGAGGAGGATCCATCGCTGACGATGGTACAGAACCCGCGCACCCACGACACGGTGCTGTGGGGGCAGGGCGAGATGCATCTGCGCGTCGCGCTGGAGCGGTTGCGCGACCGTTTCGGCGTCAACGTGAAATCGCATCAGCCTGCGATCGGCTATCAGGAGACCATCCGCAAGCCGATCACGCAGCGCGGCCGCCACAAGAAGCAGTCCGGCGGTCACGGCCAGTTCGGCGACGTCGTGCTCGACATCAGGCCGCTGCCGCGCGGCGAAGGCTTCCGCTTTGCCGAGAAGGTGGTCGGCGGCGCGGTGCCGCGCAACTACATCCCGGCGGTGGAGGAGGGCGTTGTCGACGCAATGGCCCGCGGCCCCCTGGGCTTCCCCGTGATCGACGTCGAGGTCACGCTGACCGACGGCTCCTATCACAGCGTGGATTCGTCCGACCTCGCGTTCCGCACCGCGGCGCGGGTCGGCGTCGGCGAGGGGCTGCCGCAATGCCAGCCGGTGCTGCTGGAGCCGATTCACACCGTTGAGATCGTCTGCCCCACGGAAGCGACCGCCAGGATCAACGCGATCCTGTCGGCGCGGCGCGGCCAGATCCTGTCGTTCGACACCCGCGACGGCTGGCCGGGCTGGGATTGCGTCCGCGCGATGATGCCGGAGGCCGAGATCGGCGAGCTGATCGTCGAATTGCGCTCGGCCACGGCCGGCGCCGGCAGCTTCACCCGCCAGTTCGACCACATGGCCGAGGTGACGGGCCGCGCCGCCGACCACATCATCGCCTCCCACCGCGACGCCGCCTGAGCCGAACGCTCCGCGCCGAGCAGCACCGGCCCGTCATCCTCTCTCGGGATGGCGGGCCGGATCGCGTCGGGACCTTGCTCGGGCGCGCAGGGAACAGAGGACGAGGGCTGGGTTCCAGCTTGCCTCCGAAAGCAATTTATGATGTATTTTACATCATTGTCTTTGTCTCAGACATCATTTATGGTGTCTGCTACGTGAGGCCATCGTGATCACGTCGTTCCAGATGCGAGCAGCCCGTGCGCTGCTCGGGATAGATCAGAGAACCTTGGCCGAGCTGGCCGGCGTGTCGCTGCCGACGATCCAGCGGATGGAAGCCTCCACGGGCAACGTCCGCGGCGTGGTGGACTCGCTGACCAAGGTCGTCGATGCGCTCAATCGTGCGGGCGTGGATCTGATCGGTGAGCATTCCCGCAGCGAGAATGGCGGGCGTGGTGTTCGCCTGAAGGAACCGGGGCCGCCCCGCCGCATGGGCCGTCAAACTGACATTGTGCGCGATGACGCGAGCTAGGCTCATCGCGCGGCACGGGGCCCGTGGGCGCTTCGTGTGGGACGCATCGTCGGCTGCGCCGCGGCCCGATGAGGCGACGGGAGCGTGATGGGCATGAGCATCGCAAACGAACACCGTTCGCACGGGCGGGTCGGACATCATGAGCCGACCTTCGCCGAGCTTTATTCCCCCAAACTCCTGACGGTCTTGCGCGAGGGCTACGGCCTCAGCGACTTTCGCGCCGACGCGCTGGCGGGCCTGACCGTGGCGATCGTGGCGCTGCCGCTGTCGATGGCGATCGCGATCGCCTCCGGTGTCTCGCCGGGGCGTGGTCTCTACACCGCCGTGATCGGCGGCTTCCTGGTCTCGCTGCTCGGCGGCAGCCGCTTTCAGATCGGCGGTCCCGCGGGTGCCTTCATCGTGCTGGTCGCTGCGACGGTCGATCGCCAGGGTCTCGATGGCCTGCTGATCGCGACGATGATGTCCGGCGTGATCCTGGTGATCGCAGGATATTTGCGGCTCGGCACCTACATCAAGTTCATTCCCTATCCGGTCACGGTCGGCTTCACCGCGGGCATCGCCGTCATCATCTTTGCCAGTCAGCTGAAGGATCTGTTCGGTATCACGCTTGCGGGCAAGGAGCCGGGCGAGCTGCTTCCGAAGCTCACGGCGCTCGCGCATGGCGCGCCGACCGCGAGCATGTCTGCGGTCGTGACGGCCGCGCTGTCGATCGCGATCATCATCGGCCTCAAGCATCTGCGGCCGACCTGGCCCGGCATCCTGATCGCGGTCGTGGTCGCGGCCATCATCACCTTCGCGCTGCAGCTTCCGGTCGAGACCATTGGGACGAAATTCGGCGGTATCCCGCGCGAGCTGCCGGCGCCGGCGTTGCCGGCGTTCTCGCTCGCCAAGGTCCAGGCGGTGTTCCCCGACGCGATCGCCTTCGCACTGCTCGGCGCCATCGAATCGCTGCTGTCGGCCGTCGTCGCCGACGGCATGACCGGCCGTCGCCATCGCTCGAACTGCGAGCTGGTGGCGCAGGGCTTTGCCAATGTCGGCTCGGCGCTGTTCGGCGGCATCTGCGTCACCGGCACCATCGCGCGCACCGCCACCAACGTTCGCGCCGGCGCGCGCGGGCCGGTGTCGGGCATGCTGCATTCGCTGTTCCTGCTGGTGTTCATGCTGATCGCGGCTCCGCTCGCGAGCTACATCCCGCTGTCGGCGCTCGCCGCGGTGCTGGTGGTGGTGGCCTGGAACATGGCCGAGAAGCACGAGTTCGCCACCCTGATCCGATCGTCCTGGGGCGATGCCACGGTGTTGCTCGCGACCTTCGGGCTGACGGTCTTCCGCGATCTCACCGAGGGCATCTTGGTCGGCTTTGCGCTCGGCGCCGTGCTGTTCATCAACCGCATGGCGCAGATGACCGGCGTCGAGGACAGCACGCCGCTGGTCGCGCAGGACCGTGCGGATTTCGAGGACGGCGCGCGGGTGCCCTACAACCCCAAGCTCAGCACCGACAAGGACGTGCTGGTCTATCGCATCACCGGGGCGTTCTTCTTCGGCGCCGCCTCGACCGTTGGCACCGTGCTCGACTCGATCGCCGACCGCCGCAAAGCCTTCGTGGTCGACTTCGCCGCCGTGCCGTTCCTGGATTCGACGGCCGCCAACGCCATGAGCCGCGTCGCCGCCAAGGCCAGGCGCCAGGGCATCCGCCTGTTCATCACGGGCGCGTCGCCGACCGTGCGCCGGGCGCTGCTGACCCACGGCGTGCGGCCGCCGCTGGTGCGCTATCGCGAGACAATCGAGCGCGCCGTGGCCGACATCAAGGGCAAGGAGACGGCGCCGGCGGACGTCGCCGATGGGCTCGCCGCGAGCTGACACGCGACCTTAACGCCGCGTCGCCGTTGGGGCCATGGCGCCTCTCGGCCGCTGCGGCGCTTTCCCGGGGGGCGACTGCCGAGCCCCAGCATTGACTCCAGCCGGGGCTTGTCCGATGTCACGGCCATGACCCTCGCCGCCAAACCCCGCGCTGCGTGCCTGATCGGCTGGCCTGCCGCGCATTCGCGCTCGCCTTTGATCCATCATCATTGGCTGCACGAGCTTGGCATTGCCGGCGGCTACACCATCGAGGCGGTGCCGCCGGAAGAGCTGGCGGACTTCGTCATGCATCTCGACCGTCGCGGCTTCGTCGGCGCCAACGTCACGATCCCGCACAAGGAGCGCGTGCTGGAGCTGAGCGAGCCGGACGCGCGTGCCCGCGCGGTCGGCGCGGCCAACACGCTCTGGTACGAGGACCGCATCCTGCGGGCCACCAACACCGACGTCGAAGGCTTCATCGGCAATCTGGATGCCGCCGCCCCAGGCTGGGACCGCACCGACGAGGCGCTGGTGCTCGGCTCCGGCGGCTCGGCGCGGGCCGTCGTGTTCGGCCTGCTCGAGCGCGGCATCGGCCGCATCCACGTCATCAACCGCACCGCGGCGCGCGCACAGGCCCTGGCTGATCAGTTCGGCAGCCATGTCGTTGCCGAAGGCTGGGACCGCGTCGGCGCGCTGCTGCCGCGCGCGGGCCTGTTCGTGAACACCACCTCGCTCGGCATGCACGGCCAGCCGCCGCTCGAGCTCGACGTCGAGCTGTTGCCGCAGCAGGCTGTCGTCGCCGACATCGTCTACGTGCCGCTGGAGACGCAGTTGCTCGCGGCGGCGCGGGCGAGGGGGCTGCGCACTGCCGATGGGCTCGGCATGCTGCTGCACCAGGCCGTGCGTGGCTTCGAATTGTGGTTCGGCCGCCGTCCGCAGGTCACGCCCGAGTTGCGCGCGCTGGTCGAGGCCGATCTCACAAGGGCTTGAACGCGGAATAAGCGCAGATGGTCGGCGTCTCATTGATCGAGCGTCCGCGTAGCCCCGCATTGGACGCGGATGATCTTCTCTCGCCCTCGGAGCCCTGCATGTCCGCTCGTCTCGTCCTGATCCGTTCCGTCGCTTCACTCGCCATGGTTGCGGCTGTATCCGCGCTCGCCATTGCCCAGCAGGCGCCGGTGCCGACGCGCGTGCGCGGCGCCATCGAAAGCGTCGACGCCGACATGATGACGGTGAAAGCCCGCAGCGGCGAGATCTTCAAGCTGCGCATGGCCGGTGATCTGCGCGTTTCGGGTGTCGTCAAGGCGCAGCTTTCCGACATCAAGCTGGGCTCGTTCATCGGCGCCACCACGGTGCCCGGTCCGGACGGCGCGCCGAAGGCGGTCGAGATCCACATCTTTCCCGAGGACATGCGCGGCACGGGCGAAGGCTCGCGGTCGTGGGACCTGAAGCCGAATTCGAGCATGACCAACGCCACCGTATCCGAAAGCTCGGTCTCGACCGACGGTCACTCGCTGCTCGTCAAATACAAGGGCGGCGAGAAGCGGGTCGACATCGCGCCGGACACGCCGATCGTGACCTTCGTGCCCGGCGACAAGTCCGAGCTGAAGGCCGGCGCGAAGGTGATGGCCACCATCAAGCAGTTACCCGATGGCTCGCTCGAGACCAGCCGCGTCAGCGTCGGCCGCGATGGGCTGACGCCGCCGATGTGACCCAGCTCATCTGGAGCGTATGCCGCATCCTGACAAAAGGTGTCGTCCCTGCGAACGCAGGGACCCATAACCCCAGGATGGAGTGTCGGGGCACGCCAGGGTGTCTTAGTCTGAGCAGATGCCCAAACGCACCATGCAGTGGCGCGACCGCCCGAAATAACTGACAGCGGTGGCTATGGGTCCCTGCGTTCGCAGGGACGACAGCTTTTGCTTGGCAAGCGCTTCGGATCATCACGGTGTGAGACCAGCGTCATGCTTTGTCCCAACCGGTTAAGTGTCGATCAATCCGCCAGCACCTTCCGGTCGATCTCGGCCACCGTGTTGATGCCGCACAGGCCCATCGTCGTCAGCAGCTCGTTGCGGATGATGTCGATCGCCTTGGCGACGCCGGCCTGGCCGCCGGCGCCGAGGCCGTAGGCATAGGCGCGGCCGAGCATGCACGACTTGGCGCCGAGCGCGAGCGCGCGCATCACGTCCTGGCCCGAGCGGATGCCGCCGTCGAACATGATCTCGATCTTGTCGCCGACCGCTTCCGCAATGCCGGGCAGCACGTGGATCGAGGACGGTGCGCCGTCGAGCTGGCGGCCGCCATGGTTGGAGACGACAAGCGCCTGCGCGCCGGTCGCGGCCGCGAGCTTGGCGTCCTCGATGTCGTGGATGCCCTTGATGATCAGCTTGCCCGGCCAGATCGAGCGGATCCAGTCGACATCCTTCCAGTTCAGCGAGGTGTCGAACTGCGCTGCGGTCCAGGCCGAGAGCTTGGTGAGATCCTCGGTGTTCTTCACGTGGCCGGCGATGTTGCCGAAGGTGCGGCGCTTGCCCTGCAGCACGCCCTGCACCCAGGCCGGCTTGGTGGCGAAGTCGAACAGCTTCGACAGCGTCCATTCCGGCGGCACGCTCATGCCGTTCTTGATGTCCTGGTGGCGCTGGCCGATCACCTGCAGGTCGACGGTCAGGCATAGCGCGCTGCACTTCGCGGCGATCGCGCGCTCGACCAGGGCCTTGATGAAGCCGCGGTCCTTCATGACGTAGAGCTGGAACCAGAACGGCTTCTCGACGCTGCCCGCGATGTCCTCGATCGAGCAGATCGACATCGTGCTCTGCGTGAACGGGATGCCGGCGGCCTGCGCGGCGCGGCAGGCGTGAATCTCGCCGTCGCCGTGCTGCATGCCCAGGAGGCCGACCGGCGCCAGGATCAGCGGCATCGATGACGGCTCGCCAAGGATCGTCGTCGACAGATCGCGCTTGGACACGTCGACCAGAATGCGCTGGCGGAATTTGATCTTCTGCAGATCGTCGCGGTTGGCCCGCAGCGTCTCCTCGGCATAGGAGCCGCGATCAGCGTAGTCGAAGAAGGCTTTGGGCACGCGGCGCTTGTGCAGCAGGCGCAGGTCTTCAATGCAGGTGACGTGTTTCATCGCGCTCTTCGACTCCCCACCGACGTCTCGTTTCTTGGGCTCGGCAGTCATCTAGCATCTTTGCGGCGCCTGCCAAATCCAACTTGGGAACCGCCACGGCGTCCGGGCAAGACACGCAAACTGCGAGCGTTCCGCAACAGGACGTCAGGGGCCGCCGGAGCGAGCACATTCCTGCTGCGGGGGCGCTCCGAGGGGGGCCCTCCGGAGCCGTCAGGTCGAGTGAAAAATTAGCCTTAACAATGACTTGCGGCGGCCGTGGCGGTTTCGTGGTAATGATTGATCACATTTTTTGAATCCATCTTAGCTTTAAGGCGACTATAACCCGCGGGCTGACCGGAGGGGCTTGCGATGTGATTCGCCCCCGCCGGTAACGAAATCCAGAAGCCGTTGCTGGGGGTCATATGAGCCGTAACTATTTCGGGACCGATGGGATTCGTGGCCGCGCCAACGGCCTGATCACGCCGGAACTCGCGCTCAAGGTCGGGCAGGCCGCAGGTCTTCTGTTTCAGCGCGGCGAGCATCGCCACCGGGTGGTGATCGGCAAGGATACCCGCCTGTCCGGCTACATGATCGAATACGCGATGGTGGCCGGCTTCACCTCGGTCGGCATGGACGTGCTGCTGGTCGGCCCGATGCCGACGCCGGCGGTCGCCATGCTCACCAAGTCGATGCGCGCCGATCTCGGCGTCATGATCTCGGCCTCGCACAATCTGTTCGAGGACAACGGCATCAAGCTGTTCGGGCCGCAGGGCTTCAAGCTGTCAGACGATGTCGAGAAGCAGATCGAGCAGCTGCTGGACGAGTCGCTCGACAAGAAGCTGGCGCAGAGCGCGAGCCTCGGCCGCGCCCGCCGCATCGACGGCGTGCATGATCGCTACATCGAATTCGCCAAACGCACCCTGCCGCGCGACCTCTCGCTCGACGGCCTGCGCGTCGTGGTCGATTGCGCCAATGGTGCGGCCTACAAGGTCGTGCCCGAGGCGCTGTGGGAGCTCGGTGCCGACGTGATCTCGATCGGCGTGGAGCCGGACGGCTTCAACATCAACAAGGAATGCGGCTCGACCTCGCCGGAGGCATTGTGCCGCAAGGTGCGTGAAATGCGCGCCGACATCGGCATTGCGCTCGACGGCGACGCGGATCGCGTGATCCTGGTCGACGAGCGCGGCCACATCGTCGATGGCGATCAGCTGCTCGCGGTCATCGCGCAGAGCTGGAAGGAAGACGGCCGCCTGGCGCGCGCCGGCATCGTCGCGACGGTCATGTCCAATCTCGGTCTCGAGCGCTTCCTGCAGGGGCAAGGGCTCGAGCTGGTGCGCACGCCGGTTGGCGACCGCTATGTTCTCGAGCGCATGCTGGCCGACGGCTACAATCTCGGCGGCGAGCAGTCGGGCCATATCATTCTCTCGGACTACGCGACCACGGGGGACGGCTTCGTCGCCGCGCTCCAGGTGCTGGCGACGGTGCAGAGGCTGCGCCGTCCGGTCTCCGAGGTCTGCCATCGCTTCGATCCGCTGCCGCAGATCCTCAAGAACGTCCGCTATCGCAGCGGCAAGCCACTCGACGCGGACGAGGTGAAGTCGGCGATCGACACCGGACAGAAGCGCCTCAACGGCCATGGCCGACTGCTCGTGCGCTCCTCAGGCACCGAGCCGGTGATCCGCGTGATGGGCGAGGGTGACGACCGCGATCTGGTCGAGGAGGTCGTCGATGAGATCGTTGCTGCGGTCGGCAACGCGGCTGCGGCCGCCGCATAGTCATCAACCGTCATATTCGGCCCTTGCGGCCTGCCATCATCGTCTGATGGCAGGCCGTTTTTTTGGCAGCTTGTCGTCCTGCGCGCGAGAGCGGTGGGCTCGGGTCTGCCGGCGCGATCCGCGGCTCGTCGTGGAGCGGGCAGGGGCCAGGACAGGGCGATGCATCGATGAAATCGGCCAATCGCGGCGGGCAAGTCTGCCAATCTGTTACGTCGTGCCCGGGCTTGACCCGGGCATCCACGACGTTCCTTCCGAGCGCAACAAGGACGGGGCTGGCCGAGACAGGCCGGCCACGACGATGTGGGAGCAGACGGCGCAAAACGCAGATCGCCATATGCGATCGCTCCGTCTGGAGAGAGGCGACGTCGACAATTTTAAGTTGAACTAATTATTTGATGATTACTACGAAGACGAGACGGAGATGACGAATTGTTAGGAGGTGTTGCGCGGTCGTTAACGGTTCTTGTGCGCTCAGGAAATATCAACCTTAATAATTAGGGTTAAGCGCCGCTTAAGCATTTGGCGCGATTGTACGGTCGTCAGTTGTGATGTGGGGCCGGATTCTCGATCGCCTCACCGGCCAAAGGGACGAAGCCAATGCGTAGCGTTAAGTCTTTGATCGCCGCCGGAGCGGCCTCTCTGTTTTCAACTCTCGCCTTTGCGGCCGACATGCCCATCGCGCCTCCTCCGGTCTACGCGCCGCCGCTGGCGGCCGATTTCGGTGGCTGGTATCTGCGCGGCGACATCGGTTTCAGCAATCAAAAGGTCAAGGACGTTCATTACTCGCGCGAGTCCGCCTACACGCCGATGACGTCGTTCAACCAGACCTCGGCGTTCGACACCGCGGGCATCTACGGCGTCGGCGTCGGCTATCGCTTCAACAGCTGGTTCCGCGCCGACGTCACCGGCCAGTATCGCGGCAATTCGAACTTCAAGGCCACCGACCGCTTCAATGCAACGGCGGGCGGCGTGCCCTATAGCGGCATCGACAATTACAGCGGCAGCAAGTCCGAATGGCTGGTGCTCGCCAACGCCTATGTCGATCTCGGCACCTGGTGGTGCGTGACGCCGTTCATCGGCGCTGGTGTCGGCGGTGCGCGGGTGACGGTCTCGAACTTCACCGACACAGGCATCAACAACCTGCCGTTCACGACCACGAGCTTCGCGACGGCGCCGACCTCCTCGAAATGGAATTTCGCTTGGGCGGCCCATGCGGGTCTCGCCTACAACGTCAATCCGAACCTGGTGTTGGAGCTGGCCTACAGCTACGTCGATCTCGGTCAAGGGCAGACCGGCGTCCTGTCCGACTATGTCGGCAACACCACCGGCAACGTCTTCAAGTTCAAGGACATCACCTCGCACGACCTGAAGCTCGGCGTGCGCTGGAATTTCGACCAGCCTCCGCCGCCCCCGATGATGCCGCCCTTGATCCGCAAGGGCTGAGCCGAGCGGTCCTCATCACTGTAAACAATCAAGCGGCGCGGGCGTCCCGCGCCGTTTGGCGTTTCTGATCCCGCTGTTCGAACGCCTCCGCGCTGAAAGAATTTCCGTGCAGAGCGCTGCGACAACGAATGATTAAGGTTAACGCGCGATGATCGGAACAGAGAGTCAAGTGTTGATTGGAGCGTTGCGATGCGTAGCCTGGTGGTGGCGGTTTCGGTGTGCGGCATGATCTCCGCGGCGCAGGCCGCGGATTTGTCCGACCTTCCGATCCTGCGGGGCGGCCTGACCGAGGGGCTGAACAATTCGCGGGTCAACTGGGACGGCTATTACGTCGGCGTCCAGGGCGGCTACGGCTCGTCCGATGAGAATTTCAACGGCTCGACCAAGAACATCACGGCGGCGGTGCTTGCCAACACGCTGATCGAGAGCCAGATGCAGGTATCGTCGTGGAACCCCAATCTCGGCAAGCAGTCCTCGCGCGCATCTGGCTTCGGCGCCTTCGTCGGCTACAACAGTCAGTGGGACGACGTCGTGCTCGGCGTCGAGGCGAGCTATCTGCATGGCAAGTATGGCGGCATGGCCTCTTCGAGCCGCACGCTTGTCAGCACGGCCGCACTGTCTGACGGCAACTTTCACGCCGTGACCTCGACGCAGTCCTCGCAGATATCGATCACCGACATGGCAACGATCCGGGGTCGTGCCGGCTATGCAATGGGCTGTTTCCTGCCTTATGGGTTCTTCGGCCTTGCGCTCGGCAATGCAGATCTCGGCCAGTCCGTGACGGTTCAGGATCGAGTCAGCACCACTTTCCTCGGGACCTACACGCCGCTCGCGCCGCTCAGCGCCAACAACATTCAGCACAATCACCTGATCTATGGCTACAGCGCCGGTCTCGGCGTCGACGTCAATCTCGTCGGCGGCCTGTTTGCGCGGGCCGAATACGAATACATCCGCTTCACCTCGACCGTCGACACCAGCATCAACACGGTGCGCGCGGGCCTCGGCTACAAGTTCTGAGCTGTTTGCAAGCCTGTCCTGAAAGCTCATGTCCATCATGATCCGGCCTGCGCAACGCGACGACGTCGGCGCCATTGTCGCCATGCTCGCCGACGATCATCTCGGCCGGGCGCGGGAGCGTGTCGAGCAGCCGTTGCCGCAGTCCTACTACGACGCATTCGAGGCGATCGTGCGGGACGCGAATATCACCCTGGTCGTCGCCGTGGAGGCGGACAGGGTGGTCGGCTGCCTGCAACTCTGCATCCTGCCCGGGCTCAGCTCGCAAGGTGCGTCGCGCGCGCTGATCGAAGACGTTCGGGTCGCAATCGACCGGCGCAGCCGGGGCATCGGCGAGCAGCTGCTGCAATGGGCGATTGCCGAGGCCCGCAGCCGGCGCTGCAATCTGGTCGAGCTCATGACGCATCAGAGCCGCACCGACGCACAGCGCTTCTATGAGCGGCTCGGCTTCGCCAAAAGCCATTTCGGCATGGTGATGCGGTTCTGATCCAATCAGAGCGGCAGGCGGTAGGCTGCGACGGCGTTCGGGCCGAAGGCCTTGTCGCGGACCTCGGCACCGAGCCGGGTCAGGCAGTGCTCGAGCGCCTGCTTGATTTCGCCATAGCTGCCGGCGAGCAGACACACCGGCCAGTCCGAGCCGAAGATCAGCCTGTCGGCGCCGAAGCAGCGTGCGACGTGCGCGACATAGGGAAACAGCCGCTCGGCATCCCAGTCGGTCCAGACGGCTTCCGTCGCCAGCCCCGACACCTTGCACCAGACATTGCCGCAGGCCGCGAGCTCGGCGATGCGATCGGCCCAGTCCTGATCGAACCCGGTTACGATCGGCGGCTTGGCGGCGTGGTCCAGCACGAAGCGTGCTCTTGGAAACGCGCGGACGGTCGCGATCGCCGCCGGCAGCTCGCGCGTGCGCACCAGCAGATCGTAGGTCAGGTCGTGCGCGAGCACGATGTCGAGGCCGCGCCTGACATCGCCGCGATAGATCCACGCCGGATCGGCCTCGTCATGGACCTGGTGGCGGATGCCGACCAGCCTGTCGCCGCCGGGCAGGCCGCGCAGCCTGTCGATCGTCGACCCTACCGATGGATCGCTCAGGTCGACCCAGCCGACGACACCGGCGACGAACGGCGTCGCGTGCGCGATGCGCAGGAATTCCTCGGTCTCGTCGAGCGACGACCGGGTCTGCACCAGGATGCTGGCCTCGATACCATTCTCGGCGAGCCGCGGAGCAAGGTCGGCAGGACCGAACGGACGGCGGATCGGCGCCAGCGCGTCCCCGGCCATCCACGGATAGTCGGCGCGACCGGGATCCCAGAAGTGCTGATGCGCATCGATGACGCGGCTCATGACGCCTCTCCCGGCAGCGGTGCGCGGGCATCGATCAGATTGCTGGCGCGCAGGTCGCGCCAGAACGTGTCGGGGATTCGCGCCTGCGCCAACGCGATGTTGTCGGCGGCCTCCTGCGCATTGCGCGCGCCCTGCAGGCCGACGGTGACGGCGGGATGGGCGAGACAGAACTGGATCGCGGCGGCCTTGAGCTCGGTGCCGTGTTGCTTGCACAGGGCGTCGAGCTGGCGCGCGCGGGCCACCAAGGCGGCATCGGCATCTTCGTAGTTGAACTTCGCGGGCCCGTAAGGATTGGCGAGGATGCCGCTGTTGTAGATGCCGCCGAGAATGATGGCGATGTTCCTCGCGCGGCAGATCGGAAACAGCGCCGTCAGCGCGCCCTGGTCGAGCAGCGTGTAGCGGCCCGCCAGGAGAAAGCAGTCGACCGGAACGGCCTCGGCGAAGCGCGCCAGCATCTCCGACTGGTTCATGCCGGCGCCGATCGCCTTGATGCTGCCGTCGTCGCGCAGCCGCTGCAGGGCACGGAAGGCGCCAGCCACGGCTTCGTCATAGTGATCGTCGGGATCATGCACGAGCAGGATGTCGACGCGATCCAGGCCGAGCCGAACCAGGCTCTCCTCGACCGAACGCATCACGCCGTCGTAGGAGTAATCGAAGCGCGGCCGCAGCGGCGGTGCGCCCTTGTAGTGCGGATCTTCGCCCGAGGCGGCCGGGTCCGGCCGCAACAGCCGGCCGACCTTGGTCGAGATCACGTAGCTGTCGCGCGGCTGCTGGCGCAGAAATGCACCGAGCCTCTGCTCGGCGAGGCCGAAGCCGTAGAGCGGCGCGGTGTCGTAGAAGCGCACCCCGCGCGCCCACGCCGCAGCGATCGTGGCTTCGGCATCGCCATCGCTGACCGGCTCGAACAGGCCGCCGAGCGGCGCCGTGCCGAGGCCGAGGCGGGTGATGTCGAGCGGGCTCCTCCCGAGACGGACGCGTTCCATTCTTCTGTCCTTGTTGTTTGGCGCGTGCAGATCGCGTCATTGTGCATGGATGCGTTTGGCGAGACAATGACGTCGCTTGGTGCAGCACAACGAAGAGGAGGGGACGATGTCGGCGATCAATCCACTCACGGCCTTCGGTGTCGTGCTGGCGACTGCAGCGACCGACGCGGTCTACGTCATGTTCACTTCTGCGGTCGTTGCCAAGAGACGAGTGTCAGCGGCGACCTGGAGCTCGATCTGGTACATGCTGTCGTCCTTCGCCGTGATCAGCTACACCGAGAACTGGATCTACGTCGCGTTTGCGGCGGTCGGCTCCTGGATCGGCGCCTACGCCTCGATGACCTTCCTGCATCGTCCGCCGGCTGGTCAGGCACCGGTCGGTGCCGCACCGGAATGAATTGCATTCGCTTGCATGCCAGCACGACTGCGTGAACGCCGACAAGAGCGCGCGAAGTTCCTTGACGCGGAACGACCCTTCCCGTATTCACGCCGGCGGGACACCTCCCCCCAACGGGAGGCTTACTATCTGGAAGGATAGACGATGACTGCAGCGAAGCCCTCGCAGCGGCCTGCCGTGCCGCATTTCTCCTCCGGCCCTTGCGCCAAGCGCCCCGGATGGACCTCCGAAAATCTCAAGGACGCTCCCCTGGGCCGTTCGCATCGCGCGAAGATCGGCAAGGCCAAGCTCAAGCAGGCCATCGAGCTGACGCGCGATGTCCTCGAAGTGCCGGCCGACTACAAGATCGGCATCGTGCCCGCGTCCGACACCGGCGCGGTCGAGATGGCGCTATGGTCGCTGCTCGGTGCGCGGCCCGTCACCACGATCGCCTGGGAATCCTTCGGCGAAGGCTGGGTCAGCGACATCGTCAAGGAGCTCAAGCTCAAGGACGTCACCAAGCTGCACGCCGGCTATGGCGAGATTCCGGATCTGTCGAAGGCCGATCCCGCGAGCGACATCGTTTTCACCTGGAACGGCACCACCTCCGGCGTGCGCGTGCCGAATGCCGACTGGATCAGCGCGACGCGCGAAGGCCTGACGATCTGCGATGCGACATCCGCCGCATTCGCGCAGCCGCTCGACTGGCCGAAGCTCGACGTCGTCACCTTCTCCTGGCAGAAGGCGCTCGGCGGCGAGGCCGCGCATGGCATGCTCATCCTCTCGCCGCGCGCGGTGGAGCGTCTCGAGACCTACAAGCCGGCCTGGCCGCTGCCGAAGATTTTCCGCCTCACCAAGGGCGGCAAGCTCAATGCCGGCATTTTCGAGGGCGAGACCATCAACACGCCCTCGATGCTGTGCGTCGAGGACTATCTGGACGCGCTCAACTGGGGCAAGTCGATCGGCGGCCTCAAGGCGCTGATCGCCCGCGCCGACGCCAACACCAAGGTGCTGGCGGACTGGAAGGCGCGGACGCCGTGGATCGATTTTCTCGCCAAGGATCCCGCCATCCGCTCTAACACCTCAGTGTGCCTCAAGGTCGTCGATCCCGCGATCACATCGCTGTCGGCCGATGCCCAGGCGGAGTTCGCCAAGAAGCTGGTGTCGCTGGTCGAGAAGGAGAACGCCGGCTTCGACTTCGCGCACTACCGCGATGCGCCGGCCGGCCTGCGCATCTGGTGCGGCGCCACGGTGGAAGCCAAGGACGTCGCGCTGCTGACGCAGTGGATCGACTGGGCTTTTGCCGAAGCCAAGGCCGCGCTGCCCAAGGTGGCCTGACCCACGCTCGTCGTGCCGCCATTGCGAGCGCAGCGAAGCAATCCAGGGCCACGAAGAAAGCCTGGATTGCTTCGTCGCTCCGCTCCTCGCAATGACGAAATTCAAGACGCGTAGGGTGGGCAAAGGCGCGAAGCGCCGTGCCCACCATCAACGTCAACCGACGCGAAAGACGGTGGGCACGCTGCGCTTTGCCCACCCTACGATTCGATTGCTTCCACCCATTCCGGCGCCGATGCGCTGTCCCTCTCTCGCGAGAGGCGTGAAGGAACATCGTCATGTCCAAACCCAAAGTTCTCATTTCCGATGCGCTGTCGCCGGCTGCCGTGCAGATCTTCAAGGATCGCGGCATCGAGGTCGACTTCCAGCCCAATCTCGGCAAGGACAAGGACAAGCTCGCCGACATCATCGGCGACTATGACGGCCTTGCGATCCGCTCCGCGACCAAGGCCACGGCCAAGATCATCGAGCGCGCCAAGCGGCTCAAGGTGATCGGCCGCGCCGGCATCGGCGTCGACAATGTCGAGATCCCCGCGGCGACCGCCAAGGGCATCATCGTGATGAACACGCCGTTCGGCAATTCGATCACGACCGCCGAGCACGCGATCACGATGATGTTGTCGCTGGCGCGCGAGATCCCGCAGGCCGACGCCTCGACCCAGGCCGGCAAGTGGGAGAAGAACCGCTTCATGGGCGTCGAGATCACCGGCAAGACGCTGGGCGTGATCGGCTGCGGCAATATCGGCTCGATCGTCTGCGACCGTGCGCAGGGCCTGCGCATGAAGGTGATCGGCTTCGATCCGTTCCTCACCGAGGAGCGCGCGCTCGATCTCGGCGTCGAGAAGGTCGAGCTCGAGGAGCTGCTGAAGCGCGCCGACTTCATCACGCTGCACACGCCGCTGACCGACAAGACCCGCAACATCATCGATGCCGCGGCGATCGCCAAGATGAAGCAGGGCGTGCGCATCATCAATTGCGCGCGCGGCGGCCTGATCGACGAACAGGCGCTGCTCGAGGCCCTCGACAGCAAGCATGTCGCGGGTGCGGCGCTCGACGTGTTCGCCGAGGAGCCGGCGACCAGCAATCCGCTGTTCGGTCATGCCAATGTGATCTGCACGCCGCATCTCGGCGCTTCGACCACGGAAGCGCAGGAGAATGTCGCGCTGCAGATCGCAGAGCAGATGTCGGACTACCTGCTCACCGGCGCGATCTCGAACGCGATCAACTTCCCGTCGATCACCGCGGAAGAAGCGCCCAAGCTGAAGCCGTTCATCGCGCTCGCCGAGAAGCTCGGCTCGTTCGCGGGCCAGCTCACCGAAAGCAGCATCACCAAGATCCAGATCACCTATGAAGGCCACGTCGCCGAGATGAAGACCCGGGCGCTGACCTCGGCGGTGCTGGCCGGGCTGCTGCGGCCGATGCTGGGCGAGGTCAACGTGGTGTCGGCGCCGGTGATCGCCAAGGAGCGCGGCATGATCGTCGACGAGGTGCTGCGCGCCGGCGAGAGCGACTATGAGAGCCTGATCACGGTCGCGGTCACCACCGAGCACCAGGAGCGCGCGGTGTCGGGTACGGTCTACGCCGACGGCAAGCCGCGTCTCGTCGACATCAAGGGCATCCGTGTCGACGCCGAGTTCGGCAAGTCGATGATCTACGTCACCAACGAGGACAAGCCGGGCTTCATCGGCAAATTCGCAAGCCTCCTGGGCGACGCCAAGATCAACATCGCGACCTTCCATCTCGGCCGCGTGGCGCCGGGCAGCGACGCGATCGCACTGGTCGAGGTCGACGGTGCGGTGCCGGCCGAGCTGCTCGGCAAGATCCAGGCATTGCCGCAGGTCAAGCAGGCCAAGGCGCTGGCGTTCTGATGACGCGCTGGGGCGCGCGGTGCTTCTTGGTTGAATCGACTTAGCCGCTGGCCCAGTTCACCTCTCCCGTCAAGCGAAGCTTCGCTTCGCCAGAGCGGGGGAGGTCGGCGCGAAGCGCCGGGTGGGGGCTCCCTCCACTCGGGCAGCCTCAATTGAGGAGACACCCCCACCCCAGCCCTCCCCCGCAAGCGGGAGAGGGAGCGCACATCCTTCGCGGTTCGCAACCAGACCTCAACTCTTCACGCGCTGGGCCAAATTGACCGACCGGAAAGGGGCAGCACGGCACCGTGGCCGTGCTGCCCTTTTCTGTGCTCGTCTGTGCTCGACGGAATTTCAACGGCAAGCTTTGCGGTCGCACGATTTGAACCCGCGGACCTCTCGTGGCGTCTAACGCCCCGCAAGGGACCGGCTCATCCGGTTCTCAGGGGCGCTGGGATACGGAGAGATCGATGGCAATGCGAACGACGTGGCTGGTTACGACAACTCTCGTTCTCGGTGCCTCGCTGGCGGCGGCGCCGGGCCATGCGGCAAGCCTCGACACGACGTCCACCGTCGATGCTGTCACCGTGTATCCCGACGGCGCGACCGTGACCCGGGTCATCTCGCTCGACCTTCCCGCCGGCGACACGACGGCGATTGCCAAGGACTTCCCGCTCGGACTCGATGCGTCCTCGCTTCGTGTGGAAGGCGAGGCCGGCGCCAAGCTCGTGATCGGCACCGTCGACGCCAAGCCGCCGCGTGCGGCGCCGCCGGTCAACCTGCCCGACATCGACAAGCGCATCGAAGCGCTGAAGGACGAGCGCGCCAATCTCGATGGCACGATCGCCGCGGCCCTGGCGCGGAAGAAATTTGCCGAGCGTTTTGCCGAGGCGTCACCGGCCGGGCTCGGCGAGAAGGGCGAGGCGCGTCCGATCACAGAATGGCGTGCCGCGTTCGCCGCCGTTGCCGACGAGGTTGGACAGGCCGACGCGGCGATCCGTGATGCCGAGCGCAAGCAGCGCGAGATCGATCGCGAGATCGCGCGCCTGCAGGACAATCTCACGACGAAGCCTCCGAGCAAGCTGGAGGTGCGGATCGAATTGTCGGCTGCAGCAGCGACCAAGGCGACCTTGCGCGTGACCTACGCGGTGCGCAATGCCCGCTGGGTGCCGCTCTACGACGCGCGTCTCGACACGTCGGCGAAGGACCGCAAACCGGCTCTCGAACTGGTGCGACGCGCCGAGATCCAGCAGGCCACGGGGGAGGACTGGTCCGAGGTCGCGCTGACGGTTTCGACGGTGCGGACCGGACGCGGCGGCAGCGCGCCCGAGCTCAGGACGATCATCGCGCAATATCCGCCGCCGCCACAGCCAGCGCCGAAGCCGGCCGCCGTCAGCGCCGCGCGAGGACTCATGGAGAGCCGACAGGAGTTTCGCTTTGGCGGAGGGACGACGTTCGGAGATGTCGCGGACAAGGCCGTCGAGCAGCAGACGGTTGCGGAGATCAGCGCCTTTCAGACCGTCTTTCACCTCCCCGGACGCGTCAGCGTCGGTGCCAATGATGGCGCGAAGAGCCTGCGTATTTCCACCGCGACGATCACGCCCGAACTGACGATCCGTTCGGCGCCCGTCATCGATCCCACCGCCTACCTCGAAGCGAGCTTCCCGCAGAACGAGGAGGCACCGCTGCTGCCGGGCAAGGTCTCGATCTATCGCGACGGCATGTTCGTCGGCACCAGCAGACTGGCGTCGGCCGGCAAGGACGAGGTCGTTCATGTCGGCTTCGGGGCCGACGACAAAGTCAAGGTCGAGCGCAGTGTGGTCAAGCGCAACGAAGGCTCGGCCGGCCTGATCGTGACGACGGCGAAGATCGACGAGCGCACCTTCAAGACGACGGTCCGCAACGCTCACGACTTCCCGCTGAAGGTCGCGATCCAGGATCAGCTGCCGGTCAGCGAGAACGAGGAGATCGTGGTCGAGATGCTGTCCGCGACCACGCCGCCGACGTCGACGAACGTGCGCGATCGCCGCGGCGTCGTCGAATGGGTCATCGACGCCAAACCGGGCGAGGCCAAGGATATCGCCTTCGCCTGGCGGGTGCGCTGGCCGAAGGACAAGTCGATCGTGATGCAGCCGTCGGGTTGAAGCGGGGCGTGAGGCCACGGGCCGGCGCCGTTTGATCCATGACAAGCCGCCCGGTCCCGCTCCTGTTATGCGCGTGGGAACCCGTTCGATCACGTCCTGTCCGGCCGTGATCGAACTCGACCGAGAGCGCCGCCATGGAATCCGACCCGAACACCCGCAAGCAGGCCGTCGCCGTCGGCTACATCTTCCTCGCCGGCGTCGGCATGCTGCTGCTGCAATGGCTGCTGACGACCTACAACACGGTCGAAACCATTCCCTATAGCCAGTTCGAGCAGCTGATCGAGCAGGGCAAGATCACCGAAGTGGCGGTTGGCCAGGATACGATCCAGGGCAAGTTCAAGGACAAGCAGCCGGACGGCAAGACCTCGTTCATCACCACGCGTGTCGATCCGCCGTTGGCGGCGAAGCTTGCCGCGAAGGGCGTGACGGTGACCGGCGTACCCTCGGGCGGGCTGATTCAGGCGCTGCTGTCCTGGGTCGTGCCGGCGCTGATGTTCTATCTGATCTGGGTGTTCCTCGGCCGCAAGGTGATGGACCGCCAGGGCTTCGGCGGCCTGATGTCGATCGGCAAGTCGCGCGCCAAGGTCTATGTCGAGACCGACACCAAGGTGACCTTCGCCGATGTCGCTGGCGTCGACGAGGCCAAGTTCGAGCTGCAGGAGGTCGTGCAGTTCCTGAAGGATCCGAAGAGCTATGGCCGGCTCGGCGCACACGTGCCCAAGGGCATCCTGCTGGTCGGCCCGCCCGGCACCGGCAAGACGCTGCTCGCGCGCGCCGTCGCGGGCGAAGCGGGTGTGGCGTTCTTCTCCATCTCCGGATCCGAATTCGTCGAGATGTTCGTCGGCGTCGGCGCCGCGCGGGTGCGCGACCTGTTCGAGCAGGCGCGCAAGGCCGCGCCCTGCATCATCTTCATCGACGAGCTCGATGCCCTCGGGCGCAGCCGAAGCGGCGGCGGCCAGTTTGGCGGCTACGACGAGAAGGAGCAGACGCTCAATCAATTGCTGGCGGAGCTCGACGGCTTCGACCCAAGCTCCGGCGTCATCCTGCTCGCCGCGACCAACCGGCCGGAGATCCTCGATCCCGCACTCATGCGCGCTGGCCGCTTCGATCGGCAGGTGCTGGTCGACCGTCCCGACAGGGGCGGGCGGCTTGCCATTCTCAAGGTGCATGTCCGCAAGATCACGGTCGCCGACAGCGTCGATCTCGACAAGGTCGCGGCCCTGACGACCGGCTTCACCGGCGCCGACCTCGCCAACCTGATCAACGAGGCTGCGATCGCGGCGACGCGCCGCAAGGGCCACGAGGTGACGTTCGACGATTTCACGATGGCGATCGAGCGCATCGTCGCCGGCATCGAGAAGAAGAGCCGCGTGCTCAGTCCCGCCGAGCGCCGCCGCGTCGCCTATCACGAGATGGGGCACGCGCTGGTCGCAGCCAATCTCGTCGGCGTCGATCCGGTGCAGAAGGTCTCGATCATTCCGCGCGGCGTCGGCGCGCTCGGCTACACGATGCAGCGCCCGACCGAAGATCGCTTCCTGCTCGCGGTCAGCGAATTGAAGAACCGCATCGCCGTGCTGATGGGCGGACGGGCTTCCGAGCAGTTGATCTTCGACGGCGACGTCTCGACCGGTGCCGCCGACGATCTGCAGCGTGCGACCGAGATCGCGATCGAGATGGTCACCAAATACGGGATGGATGCGACCGTCGGGCAGCGCACATACGCGCCGCGTCCACAGGTCTCGTTCCTGCAGCCACAGGATCAGATCGTGTCGGCGGCGGAGGAGACCGGCCGCGAGATCGATCTCGCCGTGCGGGATCTGATCGCAGACGGCGGCGCCCGCGCTCGCGCGATCCTCGAAAGCCATCGCCCGGACCTCGAGCGCGGCGTCACGCTCCTGATCGCCAAGGAGACGCTGACCGCCGAGGAGTTTGCGCCGTTGCGGCCGGCCTCCGCTGCGGTCCCGGTCCGGGATGCCGTTGTCTCGAGCTGATCCGGGTTTCTACGGGGGGTGTTCGCAACCGAAATCTAACCATCGCCTGATCAGTTGACCAGCAGCTCACCTTGACAGATCGAGGTCGTCGATCGGGGACCGGGCGGAGTTCGTTACGTGCTGCTGAATAACCTGAAGATCGCCCCCAAGCTCGCCATCGTCGTCGGCGTGGCGATGCTGGGCCTTGCTGCGGCCGGTACGTTTGCCGGCACTCTGATGCAAAAGGAGATGGTCGACGCCCGCATCGAACAGTGCCGGGCGATCGTCGAGACCGCGCGTAACATGGCCATGGGCCTCATCAAGGAGGTCGAAGCCGGCAAGCTGACGAAGGAGGCCGCGCTCGACGAGTTCGTCAATCGCGCGAGAACGATGACCTTCGACAAGGGCATGGGTTATCTGTTCGCCTACACGATGGACGGCAACGTGGTGTTGTCCCAGGATCCGAAGCAGCGTGGCTCGAATGTGATCGATTTCGAGCTCAACGGCCGCAAGCTCGTCGTCGAGCTGCGCGACGGCGTTGCCAAGAACGGCGAAGTCACCTTGCACTACGAATATCTGCGTCCCGGTCAGGAGCAGCCGACCCGCAAGATCTCCTATGCGGTGATGATTCCCGGCTGGAATACGTTCGTGGGCACCGGCGTCTATGTCGACGATCTCGATGCGAAGATGAAGCCCCTGAAATGGCTGATCTGGATGGCCTGCGCGGGCATCGCGGTCATCGCCGGCGGGATCGCCTGGCTGATCAGCCGCAGCATCAGCGTGCCGCTCGATCGTCTCGGCATCCGCATGCGCGAGATCGCAGATGGCCGGCTCGATGGCGAGATTCCCGGTGTCGGCCGCGGCGACGAGATCGGCGGGATGGCCGCCACCGTCCAGATCTTCAAGGACAACGCGCTGCGGATGCGCGAGCTCGAGCAGGCCGAGGCCGCCACCCAGCAGCGCGCGGCCGCCGAGCGGACCGCGGCCATGCAGAACCTCGCCGCCGACTTCGAGCGCAGCGTCAACGGCATCGTCCGCTCGGTGGCGTCGGCGGCCGAGAGCATGCAGCACACCGCGCAATCGATGACCTCGACCGCGAGCGATGCCAGCTCGCGCGCCTCGACCGTCAGCGCCGCCACCCAGAGCGCCAATGACAATGTCGGCACGGTCGCGGCCGCGGCCGAAGAGCTGTCGAGCTCGGTCAATGAGATTTCGCGCCAGGTCGCCCGTTCCAGCGAGATTGCGAGCAAAGCCGTGGGCGACGCGGAGCGCACCAATGCGACCGTTCAGGTGCTGTCGACCGGCGCCGAGAAGATCGGCGAGGTCGTCAAGCTGATCCATTCGATCGCGGCGCAGACCAACCTGCTGGCGCTGAACGCCACCATCGAAGCCGCGCGCGCCGGCGAGTCCGGCAAGGGCTTTGCCGTCGTCGCCTCGGAGGTGAAGGCGCTCGCCAACCAGACGGCGAAGGCGACCGAGGAGATTTCGGCACAGGTCGCGGCGATGCAGACCTCGACCCAGGATGCGGTCACCGCCATCAGCGGCATCACCCAGACCATCGCGCAGATGAGCGAGATCACCAATTCGATCTCGACCTCGATCGCGCAGCAGGGCGACGCGACGCGCGAGATCGCCCGCAACATCCAGTCCGTCGCTGCAGGCTCCAACGAGATCAGCGCCCATATCGGCGGCGTCACCAAGGCGGCGGAAGCGACCGGCATGGCTGCCTCCGAAGTGCTGTCGAGCGCGCGCGAGCTCGACAGCCAGTCGGGCCTGCTGCAGCAGGCCGTCGATGGCTTCATGGCGAAGGTGCGAACGGCCTGATCAGGTCAGGGCGCGCCGTTGATCCGGGGCTCTCGGATCAACGGCGGCCGTCAAGTCGTAGGCGTGCCAGCCGTCACTTGGCTTTGAGGAAGTCGCCGACCTCCAGCAGCACGAACTCGTTGTCGTCGGCCTTGTTGGGATCCCGGCTGGACGAGAACGGCAGGTTGTTGTCGTTGCCGACGATGATGTGGGTGTCGTCGACGCGGTCGACATTCTCGATCGTGAAGAACGGGAAGGCGAGCACGCCGTCGTTGAGCGGCTTGCGCGCCTTTTTGTCCGGATCCTTGATCTTCATCAGGTCGATAGAGGCGATCTTGCGGACCGGCTTGCCGACGTTGGCGTCGGACAGCTCGATCTTGTAGACGCGCTTGAACTTGGCGAGATCGGGAAAGCAGTTGCCGCCGCGCGTGCCCTGCGGGCAGGCCTTGTCGCTGGTGCCCTCGCCATTGTCGCGCTCGATGATCAGACCCTGGGTCGGATCGATCATGTTGAAATCGCCGATGGCGTTGCCGTTCTGCTCGAACACATACTGCCAGTAGCGGCCGGTGAACTTCTCCGCGGCGACGTCGAATTCGAGGATGCGCGAGGCTTCCTTGCCGTCGACCTTCTCCCAGTCCTTCTTGTCGGTGTCCCACAGCGGACCTTCGAGCAGGCCATAGATGAACTTGCTGTCCACCGACGACGCAAAGCCTTCATATCCCTTCGAGCGCCGCAGGTTGACGTTGGTATAGGTGGCGCCGGGCGCGGCCGGCGACTGCACCGCCCAGTGGTCGGGCGAGCGCACCGGCTTGCCGTCCGCGATCGTTTCAAACACGGCAAGCACCTTGCCGGTCCTGTCGGCCTTGATGACGTAGGGACCGAATTCGTCGCCGATCCAGAGATTGTCGCCGATGATCTGGAAGCCCTCGGTATCGAAATCGGCGCCGGTCAGGTAGCGCTTGGAAGTGTCCTCGTGCACGATGCGGAAGGGCACCTTCTTGTCGGGATCATGCAGGAAGATCGTCTCGAGCCGCTCGACCTTGCCGCTGGTCCAGTCGATCTTGTGGTGGTTCAGATAGAGCATCGAGTCGGGCGAGTTGTAGCGCGAGCCCATGCCGTTGTCGGTGAGGACCCAGAACGTGCCGTCGGCCATCTTCTTGATGCCGGAGTGGCCCTGGAGAGGTTGTCCCTTGAACGGGAGCGACACCCCGGTCGGACGCTCATAGGACTTGCCCATCACGCTGCCGATCGCGTCGATGCGCTTGCCGGTGGTGTATTTGCCGGAGGTCTTGAGATCGTTCGGGGCATCGGCCGGCGCCTCGACGAAGGACTCGGCCGGCATCACGGCATGGCCGGAGAGCGTCGCCGGGAATTCGCCTTCGCCCTGGGCGAATGCGGAGCCGGCGCTGAGGACCATCGCGGCCACGGTGGTAAGAAGATATCGATGCATGAAAAGCCTCCTGGGAGCTTGAACACGCGCCGTTCTGAACAGGAGGCCTGACGCGCCGCTGACATTTCGATGACAGCCGGATGATGCAGGCCGGTCGTCATGAGGCGTCTTGCCGCACGCTCATTGGTCGGGTTGGTGACCGGCCCGCGTCTGCGGGATCGGGACCCGCGAGGCGACGATCACGCCGGCGATGACCAGCGTGTAGCCCGCGAGATGGAACGGCTTGAGCTCCTCTCCAAGCAGCAGGATCGCCAGCACCGAGCCGAACAATGGCACGAGGTGCAGGAATGGCGCGGCGCGGTTCGGTCCGATCAGGCTGATGCCGCGATTGAAGAACAAATAGGCCAGCGTCGAGGCGAAGACGACGACGTAGCCGAGCGTCGCGATCGACAGCAGGTCGGGCGCGAGCACGAACCCGGACGAATATTCCCAGACCGCCAGCGGCAGCAGCAGAACGGCACCGAGGGCCGTGCAGGACGAGATCAGCGACAGTTGGTGCACCGCCGGCCGCCGCGTCATGGCGGCGGAGTAGAGTCCGAACACCAGCAAGGCGCCGGCGAACATCAGGTCACCGCGGTTGAACTGGATGCCCGCGAGCGCGCCGAGATCGCCGCGCGTCAGGATCACCAGCACGCCGCTCAGCGACATCGCGATGCCTGCGAACTGGGCCAGGCTCAGCCGAACGCCGAACAGCAACAGCGACCACAGCGCCACGAACAGCGGCGTCGACGATTGAATCAGCAGCCCGTTGAGCGCCTGGGTGTATTGCATGGCCCAATAGGACAGCGCGTTGTTGATCGCGAACCCGGTCAGCGCCAGCAGCAGTAGAAGCGGCCAATGCGCGAGCAGCGTTCGCCGGTCGCGCGCCAGGTGCGCGCGTGCGAACGGCCACAGCATCAGGAAGGTCCCGATCCAGCGGATGCACGAAAGCGTCAGGGGCGGCACGTGTCCGGCGACGTAGCGCGCGAGCACGATGTTGCCGGCCCAGAACAGCGAAGCCAGCGTGAGCAGCACATAGGGCTGGTTGTTGAGCCAGGCGAGCGGCGATGATGGCTTGATGTCGTCGACGGACAAGGGAGGCGGGTCGCTCTGACGCGGAAGCGCGCAAGGTGGGCCAAATCGCGGCGCAGCGCAATGCGCTGCCGGGGATTGGTGCCATGCAGGAGCCGTCGCCCGGGAGCAGTGCCTCACGTCGCTTGTTTTCGCGACGCCACGAACACGCCGGCCAGCACGAGGACGAAGCCGATCACGTGAAAGATCTGCGGCTGCTCGCCGAGGAACACGAAGGCCATGATCGAGCCGAACACCGGGACCACGTGAAAGAACGGCGCGGCGCGATTGGCGCCGATCAGGAGCACGCCGCGATTGAAGCAGAGATAGGCGATCGTCGAAGGAAAGATCGCGACGTAGAGCAGCGACAACAGGTTCTGCGCGTCGAGCGCCATGACCGGTCGCGCGTTGAGTTCCCAGATCAGCAGCGGAATGAGGCTGGCTGCGCCGCAACCGAAGGTGAAGGCGACCATCGACAGGCCGTGGATCTGCGGCCGCTTGATCGTCAGCACCGAGTAGAAGCCGAACACCGCCATCGCGAGGAGGAAGATCAGATCCCCTCTGTTGAAGCTGATGTCGGCCAGCGCGGTGGGGTGACCGCGCGTCAGGATGAGCAGCACGCCCACGAGCGACAGCACGATGCCGATGGCCTGCGCCAGGGTCAGGTGCACGCGCAACAGCAGCATCGACCAAATTGCCACGATCAGCGGACCAGCCGACTGCAGCAGCAGGGTGTTGAGTGCCTGCGTATATTCGAGCGACCAGTATTGCAGCGTGTTGAAGGCGCCGATGCCCGTCACGGACAACGCGATCATGATGCCGAGCCGCGACCGGATCGCGGGCCAGTCCTGGCGCAGTTGTTTCCAGGCGAGCGGCAGGATCAGCAGGAAGGCGAGCGACCAGCGCAGGAACGACAATGTCACCGGCGGGATGTGGCCGGCGGCAAGCCGCCCGACGATCGAGTTGCCGGCCCAGCACAGCGCCGTGATGCTGAGCAGCACATAGGGCTGGTTGGCGATCCAGGCGCGCGCGGGCGCGGCGGACGCGGTGGGATCGGCGGCGGACATGCGGCGGTGTTGGCCTGGTTCGATGCGCCGCGGCGCGCGGCCGGGATGTCCGGCCGCCGTTCCTCCCGGCGCTTTCGACAGACACCAATTGCAGATGCCTATCAAGAGGGCAGATGCATCGCGACCATGCAGCGATGGCCGTCGTCAAGATCGCGCACGAGCGTGTCCCTGGTGCGGTCTCCGCGGTCCGGATCGCACCGCGAGCGATTTGAGGCCCTCCGCACTGACCAGATAGGCGACGACGAGGGCGGCGATGGCAGCCAAGACGGTGAGGGGCGGTGCAACGAAGCCGAACCATGCGCCGGCCGGTGTGAAGGGCACGACCAGTGCGACGGCGAGCGCGGTGAGCGACGACGCCGTCAGCATCGGATCCGCCCGGTTGCTCCATGGCCGCCCATTGGTCCGGATGATGAAGATGACGAGAATCTGGGTTGCCATCGATTCGAGGAACCATGCGGTGCGGAATTCATCGGGCGTCGCATGGAACAAATACAGCAGCGCGCCGAAGGTGAGAAAGTCGAACAGGGACGACAGGGGCCCCATGATCGCGGCAAAGCGCATGAGCCGCTTCATGTCCCAGCGCTGCGGCCGCGCGGTCGCCTGCCGGCTCACGCGGTCGAACGGAATGCCGAGCTCGGAGAGATCGTAGAGCAGATTGTTGAGCAGGATCTGCGTCGGCAGCATCGGCAGGAACGGAAGCACCATCGATGCGGCGGCCATCGACAGCATGTTGCCGACGTTCGAGCTCGCACCCATTCGGACATACTTCAGGATGTTGGCGAAGGTGCGTCGGCCTTCTTCGACGCCGTTGGCGACGACGTCGAGATCAGAGGCGAGCAGGATGATGTCGGCGGCCGATTGGGCGACGCCGGTGGCGCCTTCGACGGACAGGCCGATGTCGGCGGCCTTCAGCGCCGGCGCATCGTTGATGCCGTCCCCGAGGAAGCCAACGATCTCGCCGGAGGCCTGCAGCGCCTTGACGATGCGCGATTTCTGATCGGGCGCCAGACGGCCGAACGCATCGGCTGAGTGCACCTGCACCGCGAGCGCGTCGTCGCTGAGCTCGGCGATGTCGCTGCCGGACAGCACGCGATCCGCCTTCAGCCCGACCAGGCCGGCCAGCCGCTTGACCACGACGGGATCGTCGCCGGAGAGGATCTTCAGCGCGATGCCGGCGCGGGCAAGCTGCGCGATCGCAGCCGCCGCGGTCGGCTTGGGCGGATCGGCGAACGCGCACAGCCCTTCGAAGATCAGTTCCTGCTCGTCGTCGGTTTCGATCTCGCGCGGCGCGCCGTTCCACGGCCGTGACGCGATCGCGACCGTGCGCAAGCCCTCGCGTGCGAGCGCGTGAACGCGCTCGTACATCTCGGTGCGGCCGTTGTCGTCGAGCGGCGCGAACGTGCCGCCATGCCGCTGCTGCGTGCACAACTCGATCACCGCCTCAGGCGCGCCCTTCACGATCAGGATCCGATCCTGGCCGCGGATCGCCAGCACCGAGCCGAGCCGGCGCGAGAAGTCGAAGGTCTGCTGGCCGCCCAAGGACCATCCCTCGGCCGCATGATTGGCGCCTGCGACGAGCGCGCAATCGAGCGAGCCGCGATCACCGCCGAGTGCGGCCGCGATCGCGCCGAGCTCCGCAGCTCGCGGATGGTCGGTGCCGTCGGGCGCGACGCTGCGGGCGAGCGTGATCTCCGCGGATGTCAGCGTTCCCGTCTTGTCGGTGCACAGCACCGACATCGCGCCGAGATCATGAATCGCCGCGAGCCGCTTCACGATCACCTTGCGCTTGGCCATGCGCAGCGCGCCGCGCGACAGTGTCACCGTCGTGATCATCGGCAGCAGCTCGGGCGTCAATCCGACCGCGAGCGCGACCGAGAACAACAGCGAGTCGAGCACATCGCGTCCGAATACGACGCGAACCGTGAGCACGATCACGACCAGGGCCAGCGTAAGCCGCGCGATGACGAGGCCGAATTCATGCAGGTCGCGCTCGAACGGCGTGCGCGCCTGCCCCTCGGCGAGCGCCGCGGCGGCCGCGCCGAACATCGTGTTCGGTCCAGTGTTGACGACGATGGCGACGGCCTCGCCGGTCTGCGCCACCGAGCCGCGGAATAGCGCATTCGACGTGTCGTTCTCAACGGCCGGAATGCCGGCCTGTTTCGTCACGGGATAGGGCTCTCCCGTGAGCGCCGCCTCGCCGGCGGTGAACGCCTTGCTTTCGATGACCAGCGCATCGGCAGGAACGATGTCGCCCGCGCGTACGCGCAGGATGTCTCCGGGAACGACCGCCTCGACGTCGATCTGACGATAGGCGCCATCCCGCTTGACCTCGGCCTTCAAGGCGACGGAGCGGCGGAGCTCCTCGGCCGCCTTGACGGCATGTCCCTCCTGAACCGTGTCGAGGCCGATCGACAGCGTCAGGATGAGAACGATGATGGCGCCGCCGATCACGTCTCCCGTCACCATCGAGATGATGCCCGCCACCAGCAGGATCAGCGACAGCGGCTCGAGTAGGCGGCGGAGCACGGCGCGCAATGGACCCACGACGTGCGAGGGCGCATCGGCGTTGTGGCCGTAGCGTTGCAGCCGCTGCTCGGCGTCGGCCGCGCCGAGACCGTTCAGGTCGCAGCCGAGCGTCGCGCCCGCCTGTGCGGGCGACAGGCGCCAAAATTGGTGCGGGCCGGAGGTCGTCTCAGTGCTCACGCGGGCCTGTCCAAGTTGGTGGATGAATAGTCGTGGTCATCATGGTTGATTTGCATGAAGCTCTCCGGGCGGCGGTTGACCTAGCGCAACATCCCGCTGCCGTGATGGCCTCGGTTGCCGCAATGCGCCGCATCGCCGCCGTGCTGATCGTCTCGGTGATCCAGCGCTCCAAGGAGATCGGGATCCTGCGTGCGATGGGCACCTCGCGCGGACAGATTTTGCGTGTGTTTCTGCTGCAGGCGGACTGCTCGGCTTCGTCGGCTCGCTGGTCGATCGCGGCTTCCCGGGCCCCGAGATCGAGGCGCAGGCGTCGGAGCTGCTCGACCAGGTCGGGCTGGCGAAATTCGCCGACCATCTCGCGAGCAACATGTCGGGCGGCCAGCAGCAGCGCGTCGCAGTGGCGCGGGCGCTGGCGATGAACCCCGATCTGGTGCTGGCGGACGAGCCGACCGGCAACCTCGACACCAAGTCGGCCGAGGCGGTCTTTGGCCTGATGCGCGAGGTCAGCCAAGAGGTCGGCACGAGCTTCCTGCTCGTCACCCACAACCTTGATCTGGCCCGGCGCTGCGATCGCATCATCGAGGTTGTCGACGGCCGCATCCAGAGCTGAGAGCGCGCCGCTTCGATCGTAGATTCGCCGCCGTTCGGGTGCTCAATGGAACCGCCCAGGTCGATGCGCCGCCAGAAGCGTACGGCCGGGTCGCCCGATCCGCAGCCGGGGCGGCATGAAATTTTGGGGCTTATCAAAGGCTTGGTGGCGCTCTTGTGTGCTCCGAAGGCCCGTTCTCGCTTGCCTAGCCCGGCGGCTTCCTTTATCCGGTGGGTCGCCTCGCAAGCGAGCGGTCCCGGCCGCGATTTGGGCTGGGCGCATGGTTGGCCAGGCTGGCCCCTCATCGGAAGCGATTTCGTCCGAACCGATCGTGCTGTTTTGGATCTTGGCAGAGGAAAGAGCTGCGAATGGCTAACGTGGTCGTCGTCGGCGCCCAATGGGGTGACGAGGGGAAGGGCAAGATCGTCGACTGGCTGTCGGAGCAGGCCGACATCGTCGTGCGCTTCCAGGGCGGCCACAATGCCGGCCATACCCTCGTCATCAACGGCGCGACCTACAAGCTGGCGCTGCTGCCATCCGGCGTGCTGCGCACCGGCAAATTGTCGGTGATCGGCAATGGCGTCGTGTTCGATCCGCAGGCCTTCCTCGACGAGGTCGGCAAGCTCCAGTCGCAGGGCGTCGCCATCAGCCCGGACAATCTGCGCGTTGCCGAGAACGTCACGCTGATCCTGCCACTGCACCGCGAACTCGACGCGCTGCGCGAGTCCGCGAGCGCGGCGACCGCGATCGGCACCACCCGCCGCGGCATCGGCCCGGCCTATGAGGACAAGGTCGGCCGCCGCGCGATCCGCCTGATGGACCTCGCCGATCTCGATACGCTGCCGCACAAGATCGATCGGCTGCTCGCGCACCACAATGCGCTCCGCCGCGGCCTCGGCCTCGAGCCGATCGACGGCCAGCAGATCCTGCGCGAGCTGACGGCCTTTGCGCCGAAGCTGCTGCCCTATGCGGAGACGGTCTGGCGTCTGCTCGACATCAAGCGCCGCGAAGGCAAGCGGATGTTGTTCGAGGGCGCGCAGGGCGCGCTGCTCGACGTCGATCACGGCACCTATCCCTACGTGACCTCGTCCAACACGGTCGCGGCGCAGGCGGCCACGGGCGCGGGCCTCGGGCCGGGCGCGATCGGCTATGTGCTCGGCCTGTGCAAGGCCTACACGACCCGGGTCGGGCAGGGGCCGTTTCCCACCGAGCAGGACAACGAGACCGGCCGCAAGATCGGCGAGCGTGGCCGCGAATTCGGAACGAATACCGGCCGGCCGCGTCGTTGCGGCTGGTTCGATGCGGTCCTGGTCCGCCAGGCGGTGCGGACCTGCGGCATTAACGGTCTTGCGCTGACCAAGCTGGACATTCTCGATGGTTTCGACACCATCGATGTCTGTACCGGCTACAGGCTGGACGGCAAGGAGATCGATCATTTCCCGGCAGGTGAGGGCGCGCAGGCTCGGGTCGAACCGATCTACGAGACCATCGAAGGCTGGAAGCAGCCGACCGCAAACGCGCGCTCCTGGGCCGATCTGCCGGCACAGGCCATCAAATACGTCCGGCGGATCGAGGAACTGGTGGGTTGCCCGATCGCGCTGCTTTCCACCAGCCCCGAACGCGAGGATACTATTCTGGTCCAGAATCCCTTCGAGGCGTGACGGGACCCGACAGCTGAGCGCGCGAATTGAGTTGATATGGCCGACTACTACCCGCTGATAGCCCGTGCCATTGCCGGATTGGACCCCAACGCTCCCGGGGAAAGCCGGCGTGCGCTTTACGAGCGGGCGCGGGCGGCCTTGATCGCACAGTTGCGCAGCGTCCAGCCGCCGCTGAGCGAATCCGAGATCACGCGCGAGCGGCTGTCGCTCGAGGAAGCCGTGCGCAAGGTTGAGGCGGAAGCGGCCCAGCGCGCCCGCGAGGCACAGCGGGCGTCCAGCGGCGCGGCCCGCCCAGGTGATGCGCTCCGGCGGGCCGGTGCGCGCAATTCGGATGCTCCGGCCACCCCCGCGGCTCAGCCCGCTCCGACTCCAGACCAGGCCGCCACGACCGCCTCGCGGCCACGACCGGCGGCCCCGGCCGCTGCCCGGGCCGAGCGGCCGCCGCTCGGCGGCGAGACGGCCGAGCCGCGTCCGGCGCGCAATCCGCGACCGGAAGCGCCGCCGGCTGCCGCTGGCGCACCGGCTGTGCCGCCGCGGCCCCAGCCGCCTCAAACGCCTCCACAGGATGGGGCGGCGCCTCCAGTGCGCGAACGTCCGGCGGCCGCCCGCCGCGGTGCTCAGGACAACGGCAATCCGGCAACGCCGCCCGCCATGCGCGGCTTCCGCGACATCACCGCTGATGTCGACGATCTCGGCAAGGCCACTGCCCAGGCCAACCGTGCGGCGCGCAAAACCTACGCCAACGTTCCGACCACCGATCTCGATCGGCTCGAGGGCGACGACGATGACCGGCCGCCGCTGCCCGAGGCGCCATACTCCTATGACGAGTCGGTCCAGGAGGCCGAGCGCTACGCGCTGCCTGCCACCTCGACCCGCCAGCGCGGCGCCGCGCCGGATCGCGAGGGCAAGAAGAAGTCGGAGCGCAGCGGCTCGACCTTTCCGTTCAAGGCCGCCATCGCCGCAGGGATCGTGCTGATCCTGATCGGCGCCGGAATTCTGTGGGGCCGGCCGCTGGTTGGGATGGTCAATGGCCTGTTCAAATCTTCCTCGACGGTCGAGGCGCCCAAGGACACCGGCACGCCGCTGAGCAAGCCGAAGATCACCGACCGTGTCGGGCAGTCGCCGTCCTCGGACCAGATCGCGCCGGTCGCGCAACGCGTCGTGCTCTATGACGAGGATCCAGCCGATCCGAAGGGCAAGCAATATATCGGCTCGGTGGTCTGGCGCACCGAGCAGATCAAGGCGACGGGGACGCAGAAGGCCGACATCGCCGTGCGCGCCGACATCGAGATTCCCGATCGCAAGTTCAAGATGACGATGTCGTTCCGCCGCAACACCGACACGTCGCTGCCGGCGAGCCACACCGCGGAACTGACCTTCATCCTGCCGCAGGATTTCTCTGGCGGCGGCGTCGGCAACGTGCCGGGGATCCTGATGAAATCCAACGAGCAGGCGCGCGGGACGCCGCTGGCCGGCCTCGCAGTGAAGGTCACCGACGGCTTCTTCCTGGTCGGCCTGTCCAATGTCGACGCCGACCGGACCCGCAACGTGCAGCTCCTGAAGGAGCGCTCCTGGTTCGACGTTCCGCTGGTCTACAGCAATCAGCGCCGGGCCATCATCGCGATCGAGAAGGGCGCGCCGGGCGAGCGCGCCTTCAACGACGCCTTCGCGCTGTGGGGTGACTGAGCAGTCCGCACGCGCCTCGCGCGTTGGGCGAATCGGCGAGGCAGGAGATTGGGCATGAAGCGATATCTCATCTTCGTTGCCGTGGGCCCGGCGCTGGGCGGTTTCGCGCTGCTTCTGGTCACGACCTACATGTCCGGCTATTGGACCAACACCAATCCCGGCGAAGTGGCCAAGCTGTTCAAGGTCTTTGTCACCTCGCTGCAATACAGCTACCTGTTCGGTTTCCTGCCGGCACTGATGATGTGCGCGATCGACGACATCCTGTTCCACGTCAGGCGCATCGGGCCGACCTTGCGGATGCTGCTGGTGGGCGGCATCGCCTTCCTGCTCGCCGGCTTCAACTACGCTTCGCACGGCTCCGAATACGGTGCCCTGCAATGGGTCCTTTACGGACTGGTCGGCTTCATTCCCGCGACGGTGTCGTCGTGGCTGGTGCACAAATTCGTCGACGAAACCCCGCCCGAAGCGCCGGCGGCTCAGCCCAGCGAGCACAGCGCGTGACGGCGTGACGCAACTTGCGCCCTGCTGCCGCGTTTCTATGTGATGGGTATGCAAGAGCAGATGACCCCCTCGCCCCGCCGCGCCTCCGGACGCGCCTCGCAGGCACGCTTCAACGCCAATGAGGCGCGCGGACCGATCATCGACCAGGACGGACGTGAGATCCCGCAGGGATCCTTCCAGTCCTCGTTCAATGGCGCCTTCGTCGGCCCGGGCGGCGTGCGCTTCGATTTCAGCACCTCCAATCCATTCGGCAATCTGACCCGTGAGCAGCGCATCGCGCGGCTGGAGGCGGTGGCGAAGCTGCTCGACGTCGCCTTCGTCCTGCCCGGCACCAACATCCGCTATGGCATCGACGGCATCATCGGCCTGATCCCCGTGGTCGGTGACCTCATCGCGACCGCGCTGTCGCTGTGGCTGGTGCGCGAGGCCCGTGCGCTGGGCGCGCCCTGGCACGTCATCACCCGGATGCTCGGCAATGTCGCGGTCGAGGGGGTGATCGGCATGGTGCCGGTGGCGGGCGACGCCTTCGACGTGCTGTTCCGCGCCAATATGCGCAACGCCAAGATCCTGCGGCGGTGGCTCGATACCCAGCCGCGTTGACGCGCCGCGAGACCGGGCCAAAAGCCGCACAAACCGACCCCTATAAAAAAACTGCCCCGCACAAGGCGGGGCAGGGTGTTGGAGAATGGTCTGGCAGCCGTCAGGCTGCATCGGCGTCCGGCGCCTTGTCGACCACCCGGCGCGGCAGCGGGAACGCCTCGCTCTCATACAGGGTGCGGATGCCGTTCTGGTCGAACCGGGCTTCCTCGACCTGCAGGTAGGCGCCATTCAGCGAATCCGCAGGCAACTCCTCCATGGCAAAGCGCACGGCTTCAGCCGCGGTGCCGAACCGCCGATAGGCAAACCCCGCCCGCTTCTTCTTGCGGATGGCGGCGGGAAACAGTTCGGCAGAGGTGTTGAAGTTGAACGGACGCAGTGGACGCATGGTCTGAGACCTCTTCTTGTCGGCTGGAAGCGCTGACGCGAGCTTTCAAAACATTCAGCTTGGCGATGACGCCAGCGATTGCGGGGGTGGAGGGCGGGATTTGCCGCTCCAGGCGGCCCGGCCCTGCATAGTCAGTTACGACCCCTAATATAGGCCGATTTGGCAGAAATGCGAATCCTGCACGCTCACATCGTAAATCCGGCCTGGTTCGGACCGCGCTGAAATATCCTCTTTTTTCAATAGTTTAATCGATCTGCAACTTGTGAATGCAGGAGAGCCCGATCTGCACGGCTAAAATCTCACCCCTGGTGGCCGGTTTTGGCCGCCCACGCCTCGCCGGCCGCCAGCCCAGCGGCCCCATTACCGTCCGTAACGGAACCGGGGCCGATGGTGACGTCAGCGCGGCTTCAACTTCAGGGCCGCGGAGTTGATGCAATAGCGCAGGCCGGTCGGCCCCGGACCGTCGGGAAAGACATGGCCGAGATGGCCCGAGCATTTCGAGCACAGCACCTCGGTGCGGACCATGCCGTGGGTATAGTCGGTTTCCTCGTCGATGTGGCTCTCCGTCGCCGGCTGGGTGAAGCTCGGCCAGCCGCAGCCGGAGTCGAATTTGGCGTCGGACTCGAACAGGGTCTGGCCGCAGCCGGCACACACATAGGTCCCGGCGCGATGCTCATGCTCGTATTCGCCCGAGAACGGGCGCTCGGTCGCCTTCTCGCGCAGCACGGCGTACTGCATCGGCGTCAGCTCCTCGCGCCATTCCGCCTCGCTCTTGATGACCTTGTCGTCGGTCCTGGTGTCGCTCATCTCTTTTCCTCCGGCGGACCTAGACTCGTCCGCCCCTGTCATTGCGCTGATCGGCCACCGTCGCGGCCTCAAAGTCGTGGCGACAGGTCGTCGCCTCAGTTCGTCGCTTTGGCCTCGCCGACCAGCGTCGGCTTCTCGATGTAGTTCTCCGCGAAGATCTTCTTCAGGTTCTCGATCTTCGGCAGGTCGTTATAGGCAATATAGGGCTGGCTCGGGTGCAGCGTCAGATAGTCCTGATGATAGGCCTCGGCCGGATAGAACGCCTCGAGCTTGCCGATCTTGGTGACGATCGGCTTGCCGAACACCTTGGCCTTGTCGAGCTGGGCGACATAGGACTCCGCGACCTTCCTCTGCGCCTCCGAGGTGGTGAAGATCGCCGAGCGATATTGCGGGCCTGAGTCCGGGCCCTGGCGGTTCAACTGGGTCGGATCGTGCACGACCGAAAAGAAGATCTGCAGGATCTTGCCGTAGGAGATCTTCTTCGGGTCGTATTTGATCTGGACCGATTCCGCATGGCCCGTCGTGCCGCTCGACACCGTGCGGTAATCGGCCGTGGCCTTGGTGCCGCCGGCATAGCCGGACACCGCGCTGACCACGCCCGCCGTGTGCTGGTAGACGCCCTGGACGCCCCAGAAGCAGCCGCCGGCGACCACGGCGGTTTCCAGCCCGTCGGAGGCCGGCTGATCCTGGGCCGGCGGCGGGATCACGACGGCCACCTCGGCGGCGTGCAGCGGCTGCCAGGCCAGGATGCCGGCCGCCATGGCACCGAGCGCGGCTGTCTTGACGAAAAGGGAGCGGGTGAGGCGCATCTTTGGATCCTCGCTAGGGGGGCTTGTCGTCTCGCCAGCCGGAAACACTGGCCTGGTCCGGCCTCTGCTGCAAGATACGTCGGTGCTCGGCCGGCGTTACGGGGGACGCGACACGACTGCGTGAACGGCCGGGGTGGCGCGAGGCGTGCACAATTGCGCGCTGGGCGCCGGGAACGACACTGTGAGTTGTGGCGGGAGCGTTCCAGACATGGCGATTTGTTCTCGCGGCTCGAATGGCCCGAGGGATACCGGTTCATTGGCCCTCCGGAAGCGGAGGGCGCAGGGAAGGCCGGACCTCGGCTGAGGCCCGTGGCCCGCCTGCTCAAAAAAATGCAGGCGGCAGGTACCACAGGTGCAGCCAGACAGATCCGGCCTTCCCCGCGCGATGGTGTTAACGCTTATACGTGCTCTCCTCGGGGACCGGCTGTCTTGCCCCCGTCGCCGGCGGATCATCACCACCAGCTTGGCCTCAGCGTCGGGAGGCCAGGACCACACGCTTTCGCCGTCCGCGCCATGTCGTTCGTCCGCAGGCGCTTCGCCCGCCGCAACATGTCGCGTCCATCGCATTTCGCTGCCAACGTCCGTGACGATCGCGATACGTCCCCTGCCGTGCAACGAAACGCGGGCATCATAAGCCTGATTTGGGCAAACCGCGAAACGATTTATGTTTTTCAGAAGACCTTGACAGCTTCTGTCGTCGTTTGCCGATTTGCCCGACGGGCCATCTAGTCCGCAAGCTCACGATGACATCACACTTCGTCGATCTTCGAACCATGATGTGGTTCAGGTCTCGTGGTCGTGATGCCCGCGCGGCGGAGACGCCGCGAATATTTCGTTCTCTCTGCGGTCAATACAGAGGCGGACGCGTCTCGATCGTCAGACCCCTGACCAGACATCGAGTGCGCGTTCTCCGCATCTTGAGAACCTGGAGAACAATCATGACATCCTGGAAATCAAAGGCGGCAGCGGTGCTGCTGTCGATGGCGACTGCCGCGCCGGCATCGGCGCAGGGCTGGTTCTACGGCGAGCAGGAGCCGGGGGCGTTTCAGGCGATGTATCCCGATCGCGACGTGCTCAACGGCGGCGCACTGACGCCGGCGGGACGAATGGGCCTGGTGCGCGCCTCAGGCGCGGCGCCCGCGTTTCCGCCGTCCGCTCATCTCCGCCCGTATGATCGGCTGCCGCAGCGGCGATGACGGGTCGCCTGGAAGGCGTCCTACGATCTGCTGCCCGGACAGCGGCTGCAGCGCTACGTCTGAGAGATGGGCGCGATCACGAACGGCCGTCACCTCGCGCGGTCGTGATTGGGATGCCGCTTTCGCCTGCCTACATCATCGCCTGCGCGAATTGGTGCGCAACAGGGAAGACCAATCATGATCGCATTCAGGAGCCTGGCGGCAGCTCTGCTGATGTCGCCACTGGCGGCCACCGCGGCGTCGGCCCAATTCTCCGAGCCGGCGGCCTATGCGGCCATGCATCCCGACCGCGATGTGCTCAATGGCGGCGCGCTGACGCCGGCGGCGCAGGCGGAGCTGGCTCGCCGTGGCCCGCCGGCCTTTCCGAATGCAAATGCAGCGATGCCGCCAGCCGATCCCGTGAGGGCGCATCGGCGTCATCGGCGCTGAGCGCGTCGCCTCAGCTCGCGTGCTCCTCGCGCTCGTGGATGACGCTGGCGCGGCCGACGATGAGATCGTCGACCTGCCCGATGCGCGAGGCGTCCTTGCCGGCATAGGGCAGGGAGTGCAGCACGCAGCGCATCGCGTTCAGCCGCGCGCGCTTCTTGTCGTCCGACTTGATCACGGTCCACGGGCAGTCGGCAGTGTCGGTGGAGAAGAACATCGCCTCCTTGGCGCGGGTGTAGTCATCCCATTTGTCGAGCGAGGCGGTGTCGATCGGCGACAGCTTCCACTGCTTGAGCGGATGCGCCTCGCGCTCCTTGAAGCGGCGGCGCTGCTCCTCGCGGCTGACCGAGAACCAGAACTTGATGAGATGCATGCCGCTGCGCACGAGATTGCGCTCGAACTCCGGCACCTGGCGCAGGAACTCGTCATATTCGGCCTGCGAGCAGAAGCCCATCACGCGCTCGACCCCGGCGCGGTTGTACCATGAGCGATCGAACAGCACGATCTCGCCCGCGGTCGGCAGGTGCTCGACATAGCGCTGAAAATACCATTGGCCGCGCTCGACGTCGCTCGGCTTGTCCAGCGCGACGACGCGGGCGCCGCGCGGATTGAGATGCTCCATGAAGCGCTTGATGGTGCCGCCCTTGCCGGCGGCATCGCGGCCCTCGAACAGCAGCACCAGGCGCTGCCGCGCATCCTTCATCCAGTTCTGCAGCTTGAGCAGCTCGGTCTGCAGGATGAATTTCTGTTCCTCATAGTCCTTGCGGTACATGCGGAATTTGTAGGGGTAGCCGCCCTGGCGCCAGTTGTCGGCGAGCTCGTCGGAGGTGTGACGCTTGTCGGGCTTGGCCTTGCCCTCGATCAGCGCCTTCATCAGCTTGGCATCGTCGGGCGCGGCACCATCCAGCATCGCCTTGACCGGCGCAGAGTTGGCGTCCAGGGCCGGCGGTCCGTTGAGCACGGTCTCGAACGCCGACAGCCCGGTGATCTGCGCGGCCTGCATCTGTTCGTCGACCAGCGACTGCGCGATCGGATCGAGCCTGGCGGCGGACTGCCGGCGCGCGACGCGCGCGGTGGCGGCTGCGCGCTTCATGCGTTGGCCGTTGGAGGCCTTGCCCTTCGTGGTCCTGGACTTTGCCATGCGATCCCGCCGCCTGCTGCCGGATTAACAGAGATGTGAATCGATCTCTATCCGCCAAGGACCCTGCGTCAGGTTGACGTGGATCAACCGGCCGCAGGCGGGTACCAGCGAGGCGGACGAAATCGCCTCGCGCGGTAAAGCCGGCGTTACACCACGATCGACAGCCGCTTCGCGGCCCGTGTGATTCCGGTGTAGAGCCAGCGGGCGCGGCTCTCCTGGAAGGCAAAGCTCTCGTCGAACAGCACCACGTCGTCCCATTGCGAGCCCTGCGACTTGTGCACGGTCAGCACGTAGCCGTAGTCGAACTCGTCATAAGGCTTGCGCTGCTCCCACGGGATGTCCTCGATGCCGCCGCCGAAGCATTCGCCGCGCACCGAGACTTTCGTTACCTTGCGTCCGAGATCCTCGTCGGGCGCGACCCGCATCGTCACGATCTTGGATTTCGAGGTCGCGCGCGACTTCACCCGCCATAGCCCGCCATTGAACAGGCCCTTCTTGCGGTTGTTGCGCAGGCAGACCAGCTTGTCGCCGGCGACGGGGAGGGCGTCCTCGATGTCGAGGCGCTGCCGAAAGCGGTTGTTGTAGGCGCGGCGGGTGGCGTTGCGGCCGACCAGCACCTGGTCGGCCTCCATCACGCGCGACGGATCGAGCTCGCGGCGCTCCACCACCTCGCTCTCGCCGTAGCGGCCGATGTCGAGCGTGTTGCCCTCGCGCACGTCCATCGACATCCGCACGATCGGATCGTCCTTGGCCTGGCGATGCACCTCGGTGAGCATCACGTCGGGCTCGCTCTCGGTGAAGAAGCCGCCGCCCTTGACCGGCGGCAGCTGCGCGGGATCGCCGAGCACCAGCAACGGGCAGTCGAAGGACAGGAGATCACGGCCGAGATCGGCGTCGACCATCGAGCATTCGTCGATGATGATCAGCTTGGCCTTGGACGCCGGCGCGTCGTCCCACAATTCGAAGTTCGGCTGCTCCTCGCCGCTCTCCTGCGCGCGATAGATCAGCGAGTGGATGGTGGAGGCATTGTCGCAGCCCTTGCTGCGCATCACCAGCGCCGCCTTGCCGGTGAAGGCCGCGAACTTGACCTCGCCGTCGACGTCTTCGGCGATGTGGCGGGCCAGCGTGGTCTTGCCGGTTCCGGCATAGCCGAACAGGCGGAACACCTGCGGCGTGCCGTTCTTGCCCGGCTTGGCCTTCAGCCAGTCGCCGACGGCCTTGAGCGCGGAATCCTGATGCGGGGAGAAGGTGGTCATGGCTCACGAGGATGGAGCCGCGCGGCGACTCGGGGACATTCCGTGAACCTAAGGGCTGGCGGGGAGAGATCAAGCGCTCGATGTGAATGGGTCCACGCCTCCCCCGCTTGCGGGGGAGGTCGCATCGCATCGGAAGATGCGATGCGGGTGGGGGAACGCTCCGGCGGGACTGCCCGTGTGGCGCCCCCACCCCAGGCCCTCCCCCGGAAGCGGGGGAGGGGGCGCAGCGTGCCTGCGGCGATCGCTCGTTCCCCTCCAGAAGAAGCCTACTGCCAGCCCGGGACGCCGCGCATGTCCGGCAGATGGTGCGCGATGCCCTTGTGGCAGTCGATGCAGGTCTTCTCGCCGGTGAAGAGGAAGCGCTGGTGCGCTTCGACGGCGCGCGGCGACTGCTTGGTGATGTCCATCGACTGCGCGCTGTGGCAGTTGCGGCATTCGAGCGAATCATTGGCCTTGAAGCGCGCCCATTCGTGCAAGGCCAGCTCCAGCCTGCGGTCGGTGAACTTCTCGCGGGTGTTGATCGAGCCGAACAGATGGCCCCAGACCTCCTTGGAGGCCTGCATCTTGCGCGCGATCTTGTCGGTCCAGTTGTGCGGCACATGGCAGTCCGGGCAACTGGCGCGCACGCCGGAGCGGTTGGAGAAGTGGACGGTCGACTTCAGCTCGGCGAACACGTTGTCGCGCATCTCGTGACAGCCGGTGCAGAATTTTTCGGTGTTGGTGATCTCCAGCGCGGTGTTGAAGCCGCCCCAGAAGATGACGCCGGCGAGGAAGCCCGCCAGCACCAGCACGCCGAGCCCGAACACGGAGCTCGGCTTCAGCAGCACGTCGATGAGGTCGAGAATGAACTGCCAGGCGCGGCGGACAAGGCCGAGCCGCTTCTCGGGGACGGGCGCTTTGGCGCCCTCCGGGATGTCGGCGCTGCTCATCGCTTGCCACCCGGCCTGTCGTGCGCCAGCAGCGTGTCGACGTCGACGAAGTCGTTGCTGACAGGCGGATTGGCGACGCTCTGCGGCACGTGGCACTGGGTGCAGAAGAAGCGGCGCGGCGACACCGACGCCAGGAACTGGCCGTCGCGATCCATGAAGTGCGTGATCGACAGCATCGGCGCCTTCGACTCCGCGGTGCGCGCGCGGGCATGGCAGGACAGGCATTTGTTGCCCTGCATGTCGACCTGATAGCCGTCGATGGCATGCGGAATCACCGGCGGCTGCTCCGGATAGTTGCGCACCTCCTTCTCGGCGGTGTTCTTCATCGGCTGCATCGGCGGCGCCGGGCCCTCGTCGTTGAGCGGTGCGGGACCGCGCAGCGAGGACGAGACGCTCTGGGCGAGCAGGGCGCTCGATCCGGCCGCAACGCTGGCCGCGATCAGCATGACAGCAATTTTTCTCATCATGATCGTCACACCCGCTCGATGCGCACGGCGCATTTCTTGTAGTCGGTCTGCAGCGAGATCGGATCGGTGGCGTCGAGCGTCACCTTGTTGATCAGCTTCGACTCGTCGAACCACGGCACGAACACGAGCCCGCGCGGCGGCTTGTCGCGGCCGCGGGTCTCGACGCGGGCGCGGATAAAGCCGCGCCGCGAGGCGACCTTGACCTCGTCGCCGCGCCGCAGGTTGGCTTCCTGCGCATCGTCCGGATGCATGAAGCAGACGGCTTCGGGGAAGGCCTTGTAGAGCTCGGGCACGCGGCGCGTCATCGTGCCGGAATGCCAATGCTCGACCACGCGGCCCGTCGATAGCCAGAACGGGTAGTCCTTGTCGGGCGATTCGGCCGGCGGCTCGTAGGGCAAAGCGAAGATGCGCGCTTTGCCGTCGGGGAAGCCGTAGAACTGCACGCCGGTGCCGGCCTTGACGTAAGGATCGGAGCCCTCGCGGAAGCGCCAGCGCGTCTCCTTGCCGTCGACCACCGGCCAGCGCAGGCCGCGCTCTTTGTGATAGGCCTCGAACGGCGCCAGGTCATGGCCATGGCCGCGGCCGAAGGAGGCGTACTCCTCGAACAGGCCCTTGTGGACGTAGAAGCCAAACGCCTTGGATTCGTCGTTGGCATAGCCCGGCTCGATCTGGTCGAGCGGAAACTTGTCGACCTGGCCGTTCCTGTAGAGCACGTCGAACAGCGTCTTGCCGCGATATTCCGGCTTCTTAGCGATCAATTCCTCGGGCCAGACCTCCTCGATCTTGAAGCGCTTGGAGAACTCCATGAGCTGCCAGAGATCCGAGCGTGCCTCGCCGGGTGCCGACACGAGCTGGTGCCAGAACTGGGTGCGGCGCTCGGCATTGCCATAGGCGCCTTCCTTCTCCACCCACATCGCGGTCGGCAGGATCAGATCGGCGGCGAGCGCGGTCACCGACGGATAGGCGTCGGAAACGACGATGAAATTGTCCGGATTGCGGAAGCCCGGATAGGTTTCCTCGTTCGCGTTGGGGCCGGCCTGGAGGTTGTTGTTGACCTGTACCCAATAGGCGTTGAGCAGGCCGTCCTTCAGCATCCGGCTCTGCAGCACGGCGTGATAGCCTGGCTTGTCGGGGATCGTGCCCTCCGGCAACTGCCAGATGTGCTCGGCCTTGGTGCGGTGCTCCTTGTTGGTGACGACCATGTCGGCGGGCAGGCGGTGCGAGAAGGTGCCGACCTCGCGCGCGGTGCCGCAGGCCGAGGGCTGGCCCGTGAGCGAGAACGGGCTGTTGCCGGGCTCGCTGATCTTTCCCGTCAGGAGATGGATGTTGTAGACGAGGTTGTTGCACCAGACGCCGCGGGTGTGCTGGTTGAAGCCCATGGTCCAGAACGAGACCACCTTGGTCTTCGGATCGGCATAGAGCTCGGCCAGCGCCTCCAGCCGGTTCAGCGGCACGCCGGACATCTCGGCGGCCTTCTCCAGCGTGTAGTCGGAGACGAACTTGGCATAATCGTCGAACGAGATGTCGGTGGCGTCATTGGCCTTGGTGCGGCCGGTCGCCTTCTTCTCCAGCGGATGCTCGGGCCGCAGGCCGTAGCCGATGTCGGTCTGGCCCTTCTTGAACACCGTATGCGCCTGGACGAACTCCTTGTTGACGCGGCCGGTCTTGATGATGTGGTTGGCGATCGCATTGAGGAGATAGAGATCGGTCTGCGGCTTGAACACCATGCCGATGTCGGCGAGGTCGAACGAGCGGTGCTCGAAGGTCGAGAGCACGGCGACCTTGACATGCGGCGCCGACAGCCTGCGGTCGGTGACGCGGCTCCATAGGATCGGATGCATCTCCGCCATGTTGGAGCCCCACAGCACGAACGCGTCGGTGGCCTCGATGTCGTCGTAGCAGCCGGGCGGCTCGTCGATACCGAAGGTGCGCATCATGCCGGCGACGGCCGAGGCCATGCAGTGCCGCGCATTCGGATCGATGTTATTGGAGCGGAAGCCGGCCTTGAACAGTTTCGAGGCCGCATAGCCTTCCCAGATCGTCCACTGTCCGGAGCCGAACATGCCGACGCCGGAAGGCCCGCGCTTCTTCAGCGCCTCCTTGTACTTCGCGGCCATGACGTCGAACGCTTCGTCCCAGGAGACGGGCGTGAACTCGCCGTTCTTGTCGTATTTGCCATTGGTCTTGCGCAGCATCGGATGCGTCAGGCGGTCATGGCCGTACATGATCTTCGAGAGGAAGTAGCCCTTGACGCAGTTCAGGCCGCGATTGACCTCGGCCTTGATGTCGCCATGGGTGGCGACGACGCGGTTGTCCTTGGTCGCGACCATCACGCTGCAGCCGGTGCCGCAGAAGCGGCAGGCGGCCTTGTCCCATTTCAACTCGGAGGCTTCGCGCTCGGTGACGAGGTTTGCCGCGAGCGAGGCGCTCGGCATGCCGGCGGCGGCCGCGGCAATCGCGGCGGCCTCCAGCTTCAGCATCTGGCGGCGATCGATCTTCATGTCGGTCATTGGAGTCTCGTGTGATTAGCCGGCGTCGATGGCGTGGAAGACGAGGCAGGCGGAGTGCACGTGCGGCAGCAGTCCGATCCGGTTCATGGTGGCGCCGAGCGCGCCGGCATCGGGCGCATCGACGACCACGATCAGCTTGCCACGCTCGTCGCGGCCGTGGATCTCGCAGCCGGACAGCGCGAGGATGTCGGCTTCGACGCGATCGAGCTGCTCGGGGCGGGTCTGCACGATGATGCTGGCGATCTCGCCCTTGGCCGGCGCGACGACGGGATCGGCGGTGAGGACACGGCCGGTGATCAGCGCGCGGCGGTCGAGGGAGGTGCGGTGGGAGAGCATAGGCGTGGTCGTTCCAATCAATGCGCAGCAGGCGGGCCGGGCGGCCCGACCATCATCTGGTAGACCCACACCGTGAGCCCGTAGGAGCCGACGGTGGCGACCGCGAGCGCGGGCATCAGCACGGCGGTGAGAAACAGGAAGGCAAAAATTTCCATGCGTCTGCGACGCGCATGCGCGTTCGCATCGCTGCCAACGAGCGACATGAGAGAATTCTCTGCTAGGGGAGGTTCAGGAGGGATTGCGGCATCCGGGCCGCGCCTAATTTTATGTTTAAGAAAGCTCCGGAAACCGGCGTTGACCTGGATCAAGCGGGCGGAACCTCGCGCACACCGGCGCACCGCCAGAGCGGAGTCGCGCCGGTCCCACCGAGATCTTGGTTGATGGGCCGTGAAGACGCGTGATCGCATCTTTGCTTGCGAGAAATTCTCGCTGCTTTGCGTGGGGGCCTCGATACGATCATCCCCTCTGGTCGTGAGCCGAGAGGACCGGCATCACTATTTTCCAGGGGTGCTCGACACGCGTTTCGCCCGCCACCATCATCCTGTGCATCGCATCAACGTAGATGCGCAAGGGTGATCGGAGAGGGCAATGAAGCGGCGTGATTTTCTGAAACTGTCGTTGGCATCGGCTGCGGTGATGGCCTCAGCGGCGCCGCTGCGCGCCGAGGACAAGCCGAAGGAGATCCGCATCGGCACCCAGAAGGGCGGCTTCTTCCCGGCGGTGAAGGCGCGCCGCACCATCGAGGATACGTTCAAGCCTGTCGGCATCGACATCGTCTGGGTCGACTTCCAGTTCGGCCCGCCGCTGCTGGAGGCCATCAATGTCGGCAGCGTCGATTTCGGCTATGTCGGCGACGCGCCGCCGATCTTCGCGCAGGCCGCCAGTGCCAAGATCCGCTACGCGGCGGCCGTCAAGCAGAACGGCAGCAGCCAGGCGATCATCGTGCCCAAGGACTCGCCGATCAAGTCGCTCGTCGATCTCAAGGGCAAGCGCGTCGCCTTCGGCAAGGGCTCGAGCGCGCACAATCTCCTGGTCGCCGCGCTGGAGAAGGCGGGCCTGTCCTGGACCGACATCACGCCGGCGCCGCTCGCGCCCGCCGATGCCACCGCCGCCTTCGTCAAGGGCTCGGTCGACGCCTGGTCGATCTGGGATCCATATCTCGCGCTCGCCGAGCTCAAGGAGAATGCGCGGGTGATCGCGTGGGACAAAGACGTGCACAAGCCGAACTCGTTCTACATCGTCGGCTCCGACTTCGTCGAAAAGTACCCGGCCGTGGTGGCCAGGCTGAACGCCGCCTTCGCCGCGGAAGGCGTGTGGGCCAACAGCCATCACGAGGAGGTCGCCAAGGCCCAGGCCGAGGCCACCGGCGTCGATCTTGAGGCGGTCAAGCGCTTCGTCGACCGCTCGGTCTATAGCGTCGTGCCGATCGACGACGAGGTGATCAAGAGCCAGCAGGCCGTCGCCGACCGCTTCGCCCGGGTCGGGCTCATCCCGAAACAAGTCAACGTCGCCGACATCGTCTGGAAGTGGACGCCGTCCACCTGACGCCAGATCGCGACACCAATCCGAAAGACAACGACATGAGCAACGCTTCGTCGAAGCCAAATGTGCTGTGGTTCCTGCCGACCCATGGCGACGGCCGCTATCTCGGCACCTCGCAAGGCGGCCGCGAGGTCAACTTCAACTATCTGCGCCAGGTCGCGCAGGCCGCCGACCAGCTCGGCTATTTCGGCGTGCTGATCCCGACGGGACGCAGCTGCGAGGATTCCTGGATCGTGGCGTCGGCCGTGGCGCCATTCACCGAGAAGCTGCGCTATCTCGTGGCGGTGCGTCCGGGTCTGCAATCGCCGGCCGTGGCCGCGCGCATGACCGCGACGCTCGACCGTGTCACCAACGGACGCCTGCTGGTCAACGTCGTCACCGGCGGCGATCCGGTCGAGAACAAGGGCGACGGCATCTTCCTGTCGCATGAGGAGCGCTACGAGGTCACCCGCGAGTTTCTCACCGTCTACAACGCGCTGCTCGAAGGCGAAGCCGTCAACTTCGCCGGCAAGCACATCAAGGTGGAGGACGGCCGGCTGCTGTTCCCACCGGTGCAGTCGCCACGCCCGCCGCTGTTCTTCGGTGGCTCGTCGGATGCCGGCATCGACGTCGCCGTCGATACGGTCGAGAAGTATCTTACCTGGGGCGAGCCGCCGGCAGATGTCGCGGCGAAGATCGCCAAGGTGAGAGCCGTCGCCGACAGCCGTGGCCGCAGGCTGTCGTTCGGCATCCGCCTGCACGTGATCGTGCGCGAGACCAACGCGGAGGCGTGGGCGGCCGCCGACGACCTCATCAAGCACGTCACCGACGACACCATCGCCTCGGCACAGAAGATTTTTGCGCGGATGGATTCGGTCGGCCAGCAGCGCATGTCGCAGCTCCACGGCGGCCGGCGCGACAAGCTCGAGATCAGCCCCAATTTGTGGGCCGGCGTCGGGCTGGTCCGCGGTGGCGCCGGCACCGCGCTGGTCGGTGATCCCGACACGGTCGCGGCGCGCATCCGCGATTACCAGGAGCTTGGCATCGACACCTTCATCCTGTCCGGCTACCCGCACCTCGAAGAAGCCTACCGCTTCGCCGAGCTGGTGTTTCCCAAGCTTGGGCTGAACGTGTCGGAGCAGGCCGGCAACGTGACCAAACTGCGCACCAACACCGGCCCATTCGGTGAGACCATCGCCAACGAGCATCGTCCCCTGCAGCGGGCGTCGCAATCATGAGCCTGATCGAAAGCCTTCCCAAGGTTCGCAAGCTCAGGGTGCCAAAGGCGGATGGATTTCTGCCCTGGCTGGTTCCGCTCGCGATCATTCTGATCTGGCAGGCGGCCTCGGTCGCCGGTCTCGTGTCGCCGCGGGTGCTGCCGGCGCCGAGCGACGTCGCGCGCGCCGGGTGGAAGCTGCTGTGGTCGGGTGAGCTCGGCCGCAACATCTGGGTCAGCTTCTGGCGCGCCTCGATCGGCTTCTTGATCGGCGGCAGCATCGGCTTCGCCTTCGGGCTCGCCAATGGCCTGTCGCAGCTGTCGGCGAAGCTGACGGACACCACCTTGCAGATGGTGCGCAACGTGCCACATCTGGCGCTGATCCCGCTGGTCATCCTGTGGTTCGGCATCGACGAGAGCGCAAAACTGTTCCTGGTGGCCCTCGGCGTGTTCTTCCCCGTCTACCTCAACACGCTGCACGGGATTCGCACCGTCGATCCGCAACTCATTGAAATGGGCCGCGTCTACGGCATGACCGACGGCGAGCTGTTTCGCCGCGTGATCTTCCCCGGCGCGCTGCCGTCGATCTTCGTCGGCCTGCGCTTCGCGCTCGGCATCATGTGGCTCACCTTGATTGTCGCCGAGACGATCGCGGCCTCTTCAGGCCTCGGCTACATGGCGATGCAGGCGCGCGAGTTCATGCAGATCGACGTCGTCGTGCTCTCCATCCTGATCTACGCCCTGCTGGGCAAGGTCGCCGACAGCGCTTCGCGGGTGCTGGAACGGATGACGCTGTCCTGGCATCCGGCCTTCAGCAAACATTGAGGTTCGTAAATGCAGCAAGCGCTCCGAATTCCCGTGTCCGGCGCCGAGGCGATCGACGGCGCTGACGTGATCGGGCAGGCTGAGGCCTTCCGCCACGCGAGGAAGCCAGGCGTGACCCCGGCCAAACCCGAGACGCGCGGCCTGCCGCTGGTGATCCGCGACCTTCGCAAGGCGTTCGGCGACAACGAGGTGCTGCGCGGCATCGATCTCGAGATTCCGGCCGGTCAGTTCGTCGCGATCGTCGGTCAGAGTGGCTGCGGCAAGAGCACGCTGCTCCGCCTGATCGCAGGTCTGGACAAGCCGACGTCGGGCAGCATCAGCTTCGGTGAAGCCGCGGCGCGGCCAGAGGACGTCCGCGTCATGTTCCAGGAACCGCGGCTGCTGCCGTGGGCGCGGGTGCTCGGCAATGTCGAGGTCGGCCTCGGCCGCGAGCGCAAGGCCGCCGGCGCGCATGAGCGCGCGCGGCAGGCGCTGGAGGAAGTGGGTCTCGCCGACAAGCGCGACCAATGGCCGGCGGTGCTGTCCGGCGGCCAGAAGCAGCGCGTCGCGCTGGCGCGCGCGCTCGTCAGCGGTCCGCGCCTGCTGGCGTTCGACGAGCCGCTCGGCGCCCTCGATGCGTTGACGCGGATCGCGATGCAGCGGCTGCTGGAGCGGGTCTGGGCCGATCAAACCTTCACCGCAATCCTGGTCACCCATGACGTGGCGGAAGCCGTGGCCCTGGCCGACCGGGTTCTGGTCATCGAGAATGGCCGGATCGCCGAGGACATCAGGGTCGATCTGCCGCGCCCGCGCCAGCGCGGCTCGGCGGAGCTTGCGGCGCTGGAAGGCTCGATCCTGGGCCAGTTGCTCGGACCGGGCACGACGGGTTAGGAGATAATACCGCAATGAACTCCATCGTCCGCCTCATGCCCGACGTCACCGCGCTTCAGCCCGATTTCCGCTCCGCGATGCGCCAACTGGTCGGGGGCGTGAGCGTGATCACGGTGGGGCGGGGCGATGAGGTCACCGGCATGACGGTGAGTTCGCTGTCATCGCTCTCGATCGAGCCGGCGTCCGTGATCGTGAGCCTCAATCGGAACGCCTCGTCCTGGCCGATCCTGCAGCGGGAGCGTGTTTTCGGCGCCAATCTGCTCGCCGCGGACCAGATCGGCGTGGCCGAGCGGTTCTCGGGTAAAGGCGGTCTCAGAGGCGCCGAGCGGTTCGCCGGCGCCGAGTGGCGCAAGCACGTGACCGGCGTGCCGCTCCTGGTCGGGGCGCTCGCCGCGCTGGACTGCGAGGTCGAGGAGATCATCGAGCGGCATTCCCATGGCATCGTGATCGGCCGCGTGGTGCATGTCGAGGTGGCGCCGCAAGCGGCAGCCCTGGCGTATTGGCATGGCGGCTATGTGCACGTCGACCGCGACGCGGACATCGCCCGACTTGGCCCCCTCGGCGGGGCCGATCCGCAGGACGTGCCGTAGGGGGTGAGCGGCGGTTGGTCGCAGGGTGGCGTCCCGAAGCTGAACGCCGTAAAAGCACCGCGGCCTTGAGGCGGTGTTTGCGGCGGAGCTGATGAAACGGATCGGAACCTGGGCGCTCTACGTGATCGGCACCGTCGCGATCCTGTATCTCGCGCTCTATGCCTATGCCGTGCTGACGCAACGCGAGTTCACGCCCGGCGATCCCATTCACATCTTCCGCAATCCCGAGGCGCCGAACTATTCGTGAGGTGGTGCCCGGCGACGACGCGCCGGCGTGTTCTCGCGAACCCACGGATCCGGGGACTGCTGACAGTCCTGTAGCTGCATCCAATCGTCGGTCAGAAACTGCACGCGGCAGCGGCGCCACACTTTGATGCGCCCGCCATCCGGCGACGTCTCGGCATCGGACAACGAGAGGGTGGGCGGCCGCCAGCGATAGCTGCGTTCATTGTCCCAGCCGTCACAGCCCTCCCTGCCACAGGCGATCGTTCGCGAGATCAGCTTGCCCTTGCCTGCGAAGCACCAGCTCCGGGCGCCCCATTCCTGACCCGACGACGGATTGACGAGCGGCGCGTGCGACGTCTGCTCCCAGCAGCCGGACAGCACGCCGCGCGTTGCGGCATCAGCCGGCGAAACGGCAAGCGGCGCGCCGAGGGCCAGCGCGCCGCCGAGAACGATCCGGATGGGCAGATTATACGGCGCTCGGCACGCGCGGCGTGTCGCCGGAGCCTGGCGGCGGGATCGGCACGCCGCCGTCGGCATATTCGTTGAGCTTGTTGCGCAACGTGCGGATCGAGATGCCCAAGATATTGGCCGCATGTGTCCGGTTGCCCAGGCAGTGCTTTAGGGTCTCCAGGATCAGGTCACGTTCGACATCGGCGACCGTGCGGCCGACCAAAGCGCGTGTAACCTGTTCCGCGGCCATCGTAGCATGCGCGACAGCAGGCTGGGTCTTGCCGATGTCGAGACGGGTGCCGTCCGGCGTGAGGATGGCATCCGGCCCGATCTCGTCGCCCTGCGCCATCAGCACCGCGCGATGCATCGTGTTCTCCAGCTCGCGCACGTTCCCCGGCCAGCGATTGGTGGTGAGGATGCGCTTGGCTTCCGCCGAGATCGGCCGCAGCGGCACGGCATTGGCCTCGGAGTATTTGCGCGCGAAATGCTGTGCCAGCTCGAGAATGTCGGCGGGGCGCTCGCGCAGCGGCGGGATCTTCAGGTTGACGACGTTGAGGCGGAACAGCAGGTCCTCGCGGAACGTGCCCTCGCGAACGGCGTCGGCAAGGTTGCGGTTGGAGGTCGCGATGATGCGGATATCGACCGGCACCGGGCGGGTGCCGCCGACGCGGTCGATCACGCGCTCCTGGATCGCGCGCAGCAGCTTGGACTGCAGCCGCACGTCCATTTCCGAGATTTCGTCGAGCAGCAGGGTGCCGCCATTGGCCTCCTCGAACTTGCCGATGCGGCGGGCGACCGCGCCGGTGAAGGCGCCTTTCTCGTGGCCGAACAGCTCGGATTCCAGCAGATGCTCGGGGATCGCGGCGCAGTTGATCGAGATGAAGGGACGCTTGGCGCGGGCCGAGCGGGTGTGGACGTAGCGCGCCAGCACCTCCTTGCCGGTGCCGGACTCGCCGGTGATCATCACCGAGGCGTCGGAGCCGGCGATCTGCTGGGCAAGCTTGATCACCTTCGCCATCGCCTCGTCGCGATAGACGAGGTCGCGCGAATCGTTGGCGACGGCGGCGAGCACCGCCGCGATCAGCTCGGGATCCGGCGGCAGCGGAATGTATTCCTTGGCGCCGGCATGGATGGCGGCGACCGCGGCGCGTGCATCACTGGTGATGCCGCAGGCGACGATCGGCACGTGGATGTGCTCGGCGTCGAGCCGCATCACCAGGTCGCGGATGTCGAGCGCGACGTCGACCAGCAGCAGGTCGGCGCCCTTGCCGCCGCGCAGCACGCGCATCGCCTGCTCGTTGTCCTCGGCATGGGTGACGGTGGCGCCGTTCTCCATGGCGATCTTGGTGGCCGTCGTCAACTGGCCCTTCAGCGTTCCGACGATGAGAAGCCGCATGTTGGTCTCCTATTCGGTCGCGCCGCTCTCGATCGGCACGCAGGTCATGCCTGTCAGTTGCGGTCGGACTTGATGATTTCGGTCATCGTCACGCCGAGCTTGTCTTCGACCAGAACCACCTCGCCGCGTGCCACGAGCCGGTTGTTGACGTAGATGTCGATCGCCTCGCCGACCTTGCGGTCGAGCTCGAGCACAGTGCCGGGCCCGAGCTTCAGGAGCTCGCCAACATCCATCTTCGAGCGGCCGAGCACGGCCGAGACCTGAACCGGGACGTCGAACACCGCCTCGAGGTCGGCCGCGATGCGCGCGGCATGCTCTTCTTCGTTGTAGCCGACGTCCCCGCCCAACGGAGGCGCGTCCGCGGAATTGAGGTCGGGAAGCGGGATCTCGTTGTCGCTCATGACTTAAACTCCTTCGGCCGCCACAGCGGCCTAGTTCTTCCTGGACGCCATGTAGCGTCCGACCAGCTCGTTGATCTTGGCGTCGATCGCAGCGCGCTCCAGCACCACGCCGCCATCGGCCCACTCGATGCGGCAGTCGCCGGTCGCGATCTCCGGCTCGGCGAGGATCACGAGGCGTCCCTCGAAGCCGCTCTGCTTGGCGAGCTTCTCGATCTTCTCGCGGGCGAGCTCGTACAGCGTCTCGTTGATGCGCAGCACGAGGTGTGGCGTGGCCACCAGATGCGCGAAGCAGTCGTGCACGAGTCCGACGATCTCGCCGAGCGGCTCCGCCTCGATCAGCGCCGCGCACAGCTTGCGGGCGACGGCGACCGCCACATCGACGGCCTCGGTTTCCATCCGCTGCTCGATGCCTTCGAAGCGGGCGGAGATGCCCTGCAACTGGATGTTGATCTGCTCCAGCGCCGACGCGACGCGGCGGTCGGCTTCGACCTTGGCTTCGCGCTGCGCCGCCTCGTAGCCGTTGCGGTAGGCGGCGGCTTCGGCGGCCGCGACCTTCTGTGCGATCTCGGCGGACGTGGCCGCACGCTCCCGCGTCGTCTTCTCCGGCGCGGCGAAGTCGGTATCGAACAGGAATTTCGCGGGCTGAGCCATCAATACACCAGTTCGTCGTCGGCGCGGTTCTTGCTGAGCATGATCTCGCCCTTGGCGGCGAGATCCTTGGCGAGATTGACGAGCAGGGCCTGCGCCTCGTCGACGTCGCGCAGCCGCACCGGTCCCATGGCGGCCATGTCGTCCTGCAGCATCTTGGCGGCGCGCGACGACATGTTGCCGAAGAAGAAGTTGCGCACCTCCTCGTTGGCGCTCTTGAGCGCCACGCCGAGCTTGTCCTTGTCGACATTGCGCAGCAGCGTCTGCGCCGAGGCGGAATCGAGCTTGATCAGGTCGTCGAAGGTGAACATCAGCGCCTTGATGCGCTCGGCTGACTCCCGGTTATCTTCCTCCAGCGAGGTGATGAAGCGGGTCTCGGTCTGGCGGTCGAAATTGTTGAAGATCTCGGCCATGACCTCGTGGGCGTCGCGGCGGCGGGTCTGCGACAGGTTCGACATGAATTCGGTGCGCAAGGTCTGCTCTACCCGCTCGATGACCTCCTTCTGGACCGCTTCCATGCGGAGCATGCGGCCGATCACGTCGAGCGCCATGTCCTCGGGCAGGATCGCGAGCACGCGCGCGGCATGCTCCGGCTTCAGCTTGGACAGCACGACCGCGATGGTCTGCGGATATTCGTTCTTGAGGTAGTTGGCGAGCACCTCTTCCTGGACGTTGGAGAGCTTCTCCCACATGTTGCGGCCGGCGGGGCCGCGGATCTCGTCCATGATGCCGTTGACGCGCTCCGGCGGCAGATATTGCTGCAGCAGCCGCTCGGTGGCGTCGAAATTGCCCATCAGCGCGCCGGAAGCAGACATGCGCGAGACGAATTCGAGCATCAGGTCCTCGACGACGTCGGCTTCGATGGTTCCCAGCGTCGACATCGCGAGCGACAGTTCACGCACCTCGTCGTCATCGAGCTGCTGCCAGATCTTGCCGCCATACTGCTCGCCGAGCGCGAGCATCATCACGGCAGCGCGCCGCGGGCCGCTCAAGGGCTCGGTCTTCGGGCGCTGCGCCTGGCGGCTCGCCAGCGTCGCGATCACCGTGGAAATGTCGTTGTTGTTGGCGTTGGCGTTCTGGGTCTGCGGCAGCGACATGGCGTCTACGTTCTTTTCAGTTCAGGCGGTTCACGTCGGTGGGATCAGTTCTGCTGCGGCTCGGCGAGCCACTGGCGGATGATGGCGGCGGCTTCGCCCGGGTTGCGGTCGGCCAGCTCGCCCACGCGGTGGACGGACTGGGCGTGGACCTGGCCCTGGACCTGGGCGACGTCGATCAGGCTGGCGGTCTGCTGGGCGTGAGCGGCGGCCTGGACGGTTTCGTCGGTGAGCGCCGGCAGGCCGCCGCCCAGGGCGGCGACCTCTTCGGTGGCAATGATCTTCTTCACCAGCGGCCGCACCACCATGAACACGACGACAATGCCGAGCAGCATCATCACCGCGAGCTCGATGACGTACATGACGTCATCCTTGGTGAAGTGGAGCATGCCGAGGAAGCCGGTGGGCTCGTTGATCTGCGGCACCGTGGGAGCGTCGGCGAATTTCAGGTTGACCACCTCGACCTGGTCGCCGCGCTTCTGGTCGAAGCCGATTGCGGAGCGGACCAGCGCGGCGATGCGGTCGAGCTCGTCCTTGCTGCGCTCCTGATAGACCAGCTCGCCCTTTTCGTTCTTGGAGTAGGCGCCGTCGACCAGCACCGCGACCGAGATGCGGTTGACCCGTCCGGCCTCGGTGACCTCCGTCTTGGTGGTCCGGGAGATCTCGTAATTGTTGGTCTCTTCGGTCTTCTTGCTCTGGTCCCGCGGCTGCTGCGGCGGCTGGTTCTGCTGGTTGCCCGGCAGCTCGTTGTTGACCGTGACCTGGCCGTTGCTCTCGTTGGTCGCGGACTGCTCTTCGCGGGTCTGGCTCGAGCGCAGCACGCGGCCTTCCGGATCGTAGCGGTCGGAGGTCTGAGTGATGCGGTTGAAGTCGAAGTCGGCGGAGAGCTGGACGCGGGCGCGGCCCGCACCGACGACCGAGGAGACGATGTCCTCGACCTGCTTGCGCATCCGCTTCTCGAAGGCGTTGCGGCGCTCGTCGCCGACCTGCTGGTCGATGTCGGTCTGGGTGCCGTCGGCGAGCAGCTGTCCGGCCTCGTCGACGATCGACACCCGCTGCGGCTTCAGGCCGTTGACGGCGGAAGCGACGAGGTGGCGGATGGCGCGGATCTGCGCCGGCTCGAGGGTGCCGCGCACGCGCACGACGATCGAGGCGGACGGCTCCGGGGTCTCGCGCGAGAACAGCGGCCGCTCCGGCAGGACGAGATGGACGCGTGCCGCCTGGACGCGGTCGATGGCGCGGATGGTGCGGGCGAGCTCGCCCTCGAGCGCGCGGAGATGGTTGATGTTCTGGACGAAGCTCGTGGTGCCCAGCGCGTCCGACTTGTCGAAGATCTCGTAGCCGACGCCACCGCCCTTGGGCAGGCCGCCCTCGGCGAGCTTCATGCGCAGCCGGGTGACCTTGTCCTTCGGCACCAGGATCACGCTGCCTTCATTGCGGATCTCGAAGGCGATGCCCTGCCGCTCCAGATCCTTGATGATGCTGGAGGAGTCTTCCATGGTCAGGTCGGTGAAGAGGGTGGTCATCTGCGGCGCCGTCACGCGCATGATGACGAAACCGAAGAAGCCGATCAGAGCAGCGGTGACTGCGATCATGGCGGTGAGCCGCGCGGCGCCCAAACCCTTCAGAAAGTCCAAGAGACCTTGCAAGCAACTGCCCCATAGTTCGGCATTTCGACGGGTGGCTGCTGAAAGGTGATTTGAGCTTCGCGGGCCTTTACGGCCGGTTGCATAGATCGCGAAATTCAATCCTTAACCTTCACCAACACCCGCATTCCAGGTGGCGATCCGATGTCAGCCGCTGCCCCCGCCATTCGCGGGACGGGTTGCGGAGGTTGAAACGAACCACTGGGCAATTATTGCCTATGGGAAGGTTTCGATATGGTTAACGGTGGTTAAAGGGTCCTAACAAAGTGTAGACATGCAAAAAATCGGCTTGGCAGGGCCAAGCCGATTTTCGAAGAAGTCCAGTCGCGTCGGTAACGATCTATTGGCGATATTGCTGAATTCGGGTGGTGCGCAGGCCGGCCAGACCGTGCTGGTCGATCGAGAACTGCCACGACAGGAATTCGTCGACGGTCAGGGTGTAGCGGCTGCACGCTTCCTCGAGGGATAGCAAGCCGCCGCGAACGGCGGCAACGACTTCCGCCTTCCGGCGAATGACCCACCTCTTGGTGCCTGGGGCAGGCAAATCCGCGATGGTGAGCGGGCTGCCGTCAGGCCCGATGACGTATTTCACCCTCGGGCGATGGGGTTCTGTCATGGCGTACTCACAAACTCTTAACCACTGAACTCACGGTAAGACCCTACGCCGCCTCGCTTAAAATTTGCCTAAGCCAAGGGCGCGAATCCGGCGATGTGCGCGAACGCCGCCACTTCCGGTGGCGAGACGCCCCGGGAGCGGAATCGTGGTAAATGATTGGTTAAGAATTTCCGGCGCTTACGCTGACATGTCGCCGCGGCAGCTGAGCTTGATGTTCAAGCTCAGCTGCAGGCGCATCCGTGGTCTCAGGAGCCGGTTGCGAGCCTTGGGGGCTAGCCGACGATCTGCCGGATCTGGTTGACCGTGTAGGTCTGGCCGCCGATCGTCAGCAATGGCGGCTGCTGGGTCAGGTCGACCGAGGACACCGCGCCCTGGACCTGGGTCTTGATCGCAACCGGATTGCCGTTGGTGGCGTCGGTCGCCACCGTCGTGATCTTGTACTGTCCATCCGGCCATTGCGTGCCGTCATTGCCCTGACCATTCCAGCTGTAGGTCTGGTTGTCACCGGCGTTGGCCGTATATTTGCCGGTGAAGACGGTCTGCCCGGCCTTGTTGATGATGTTGACCGTCAGATTGCAGTTCTTGGGGATGGTGAGGCCCCAGCTCGCCTTTCCACTGGACAGGCTGGTGGTGTCGCCGGCGACGACCGCGGTCTTGCCGACGAAGGCCAGCGCCTGGGTCGCCTGTGCCGTCTGCTGCATCGTGAGCAGCGAGGCCAGCTGGTCGTTGGTCTTGAGCTGCTGCTCGACGCCGGCGAACTGCACGAGCTGCTGGGTGAACTGGTTGGTGTCGAGCGGATCCAGCGGATTCTGGTTCTGCAGCTGCGTCGTCAGCAGCGTCAGGAAGGTCTGGAAGTTGCCTGCAATCGTCGAGCCTGCGCTCGAGCCGAGGTTGCTGTTTCCGGATGACGAATTGGTGTTGGTCGTGCCCGAGACTGGCGGGCTTGACGTGATTGCGTCGCCGATTGCCATGGAAGCCTCCTGTTAAACCCTGATATCCACGCCGCCTTGCGCGCCGAACATCCGTCCATAGGACCGGCCGGCGAGCTGGACCGGGACGTTTTCGTCCTCGGTCACGATCAGGCGTTGTGCGTTGCCATTCTGTTGATAATCGCCGCCGTTCTGGCCGGACGAGTTCTGGTCGCGGAGCGAGAACTGCAATCCGCTGTTGTTGCTCTTGAGGCCGGCGTCCTGCAGCGCCTGCTGCAGCTGCGGCGCCGTCTGCTGCAGCATCGCCAGCGTCTCCGGCTTCTCGACCCGCAGATGCGAGGTCACCTGGCCGTTGCGGTCGACGTCGATCCGGACGTCGATGCGGCCGAGCTCGGCCGGATCCAGCCTGATCTCGAAGCGGCTCTTGCCGTTGAGCGCGGAGGCTGCGATCTCGACGGCAAGCCCGTGCAGCGGCACAGCGGCCGCCGTGGCGGCTGTCGCGGTCAGGTTGGCCGAGGTGATCTGGCTGGTCGATACGGCCGGCGTCGACAGCTGGGGCTGCACGGCGGCCGTGGCCTGTGCGCTCGGGTCGGGCGCCGGCGCGTTGGTCGGGCTGGTCGTCGGCGCGGCATTGCGATCATGTGAGGCTGGTGCCTGCACGTTGCCATTCGCCTTCCCGTCGCCGGCCTCGACGGAGTCCGGCTTGGCTGCAACAGCGGGCTGTTGGGCGAGGGGGCCATGGCCCGGCTGCTGAGCGGCCTGGACGTCGCCATTGCCCGGTTCGGTGACCTTGCCGGCTGCGCCGTCGGCGAGCCCCGTCTTGGTCTGGGTGCCCGGCTTGCCCGTCGTCTTGGTGCCGCCGGGAACGGCCGTATCGAGCGCGGCGGTGAAGGTCTGATCGGCAGATGCGGCAGCGTCGCCGGAGGCCGCCGTTGCCGTCTCGGGCGCCGCCGCGGCGGATCCGGCTCCGTCGGCATCCTTGGCCGCGCCGGTGGATTTGGCTGCGGCCGCCAGCAGACCCGCCGCGGCATCGACCGAGCCTTGCGGGCCAACACCGGATGCTCCGACGAGCGCGGTGGCGCCGGGTGCGTTGGATGTGCCGTCGCCGTCCGCCGTGCCATCGCCGGTGGCGGGGTTGGCGAGGGTGATGTCGGGCTGGATAGCGACGGCGACCGGCGTCGGCACGGCCACGGTCTGCTCGGCTATAGCGGTCGTTGCAGCGCTCGCATCCGTGCCGGCCTGATCGCCGTCCTTCTTGTCGCCCGTCTTGCCGTCGCTGGTCTTTCCGTCGGCGGTCCCGGCCGCATCGGTCTTGGTCGGCGTGCCGGTGGTCGCGTCGGCCGTGGTATCGGGACCGCTGGCGTCGGCGCCCGCACTGCTGCCGTTGGCCTTGTCCGCCGGCTTGTCCTGCGACCTGGCCTGGGTGGTGCGATCGGCGTCGCCGGCCCGCGCCGGCTCGCGGCTCGGGGTGGAGGCGCTGCCGGCGCGCGGTGACGGCGACGTGGAGGTGGGCGGCGACGCTGTCGACGGATCCGGAGTCGCGGCGTCGACCAGCGCCGAGAAGCTGTCGGACGGCTGCGGAGCATCCTGACGGGACTGTCTCGGCGCCGTGGTCTTGAGAGCCGTGCCGGCCTGGATGTCTGACGTGACGCTGAACACCTTGGAACCTCTCGCGATGAACTCGACGAAGCAGTTCAGCAAGGAGCGGGCCAAGCCAGTTCTGTCAAAAATAGTCAACAAATTCAAATTCTTATGGAATCGATCGCGGCGTGGATCCCCCGCCGCGTCCTCGCCATTTCTGCCCGGCCGGCAAGATTTGCCGCCGGCATCTGCGACCGGCGCAATTGCTTCGCAGGAAGTGCGCCTATATTAGAGACAGATGCTTTCGTGTTGTTTCCGATCAGGACATCCTGTCGGAGATCGCCGGAAGCAAGCCATCCGCAAAGACGGCGCATGCGAGGCGTTCCCGCGCCGGGAACCCGTTGCCTGACGCCGCGATCGCAGTGACCGGATCATGCTCAACAGTCTCGATCTCGAAGGCCGTCCCGAAGACACCAGGGTCGTCGTCGCCATGTCCGGCGGCGTGGACTCGTCGGTGACGGCCGCGCTGTTGAAGTCGGAAGGCTACGACGTCGTCGGCATCACCCTGCAGCTCTACGATCACGGCGCGGCGACGCACCGCAAGGGCGCGTGCTGCGCCGGCCAGGACATCCACGATGCCCGCAACGTCGCCGAGCGCCTCGGCATCCCGCATTACGTGCTGGACTACGAAGACCGCTTCCGCGAGTCGGTGATCGACAATTTCGCCGCCAGTTACGCTTCGGGCGAGACGCCGGTGCCGTGCATCGAGTGCAACCGCGCCATCAAGTTCGGCGATCTCCTGAAGACCGCGCGCGAGCTCGGCGCCTCCGTGCTCGCCACCGGCCACTACGTCGCCTCGCGGCGGCTGGCGGACGGATCGCGCGCGCTCACTTGCGCGGCGGACAGCGATCGCGACCAGAGCTACTTCCTGTTCGCGACCACGCGCGAGCAGCTCGATTATCTGCGCTTTCCGCTCGGCGACATGACCAAGCCGGAGGTGCGCGAGCTCGCGCGCCGCTTCGGCCTGGAGGTCGCCGACAAGCACGACAGCCAGGACATCTGCTTCGTGCCGACCGGCCGCTACACCGACATCATCGGCAAGCTGCGCCCGAACGCGATGGAGCCGGGCGAGATCGTCGATCTCCAGGGCCGCGTGCTCGGTGTGCATCACGGTATCGCGAACTACACGATCGGTCAGCGCAAGGGCCTCGGCATCGCTGCCGGCGCGCCGCTCTACGTCGTCAAGCTGGACGTCGCCACCCGCCGCGTCGTGGTCGGCCCGCGCGAGGCGCTGCGGACGCATCGCATCACGCTACGCGAGGTCAACTGGATCGGTGACGGCGCGCTCGACGCGGCCGCGCGCGAGGGCCTCGAATTGTTCGTGCGGGTGCGCTCGACGCGGCCGCCGCAGCCGGCCTGGCTGCGCGGTGCGGACGGCCATTACGAGGTCGAGCTCGTCGCCGGCGAAGAGGGCGTCTCGCCGGGCCAGGCCTGCGTGTTCTACGATGCCGCGTCCGGCCGCGCCCGCGTGCTCGGCGGCGGCTTCATCCAGAGCGCTGTTGCGGAAAGCAGCAGCTTGGGCGGCAACGTGATCAGGCCGCAGCGCGTGGCCGAGCCGGTCCGCGGCTGATCAGCATCCATCATTCGGGGCAGGGGCATGGGGGACATCGACCGCGCGGGGGTCGAAAAGGCCTATGAGCGCTGGGCGCCGATCTACGATCTGGTGTTCGGCAAGGTCTTCGATCAGGGCCGCCAATCGACCATCGCGGAAGCCGATCGCATCGGCGGCCGCATTCTCGACGTCGGCGTCGGCACCGGCCTGTCTTTGTCGGACTATGCCCGGACCACGAAGATCTGCGGCGTCGATATCTCCGAGCCGATGCTGCGGCGGGCGCAGGCCCGCGTGCGCGAGCTGAAGCTCTTCAACGTCGAGACGCTTGCGGTGATGGACGCGAAGCATCTCGCTTTTCCCGACAATTTCTTCGACGCGGTGGTCGCGCAATACGTCATCACCGCGGTGCCGGATCCCGAAGCGACGCTCGATGATTTCATCCGCGTGTTGAAGCCCGGCGGCGAGCTGATCCTGGTCAACCACATCGGCGCCGAGAGCGGCCCGCGCCGCCTCTTCGAGCTCGCTTTCGCGCCGATCGCGCGCCGGCTTGGCTGGCGGCCGGAGTTCCCCTGGGCCCGCCTCGTGAACTGGGCCGCGAAGCATGGCGGCGTCACGCTGGCCGAGCGCCGGCCGATGCCGCCGCTCGGACACTTCTCGCTCATTCGCTACCGCAAGGGCTGATCGCCAGATACTCTGGCAGCGCTTTGCCATGCCCTCCGCGCGGAACGCGAGCGCGGGGTTTGCGTTGCCCCGTCATGAGCATTAGGCAATCCTTGTTCCTCTCGTTCGCACTGGCCGCGGCTGCGGCCCACGCCCAGGCGCCCCCGACGCCGGCCACACCGCCGCAGGCGACCGCGCCGGCGCCCGATGCGAATGCCGCCTGCGCGCCGAACGTCCGCGCGACGGCGACGCCCGACGGCATCACCACCGGCCGCGCCGGCGAGCCGCTCGGCGACAAGCTGGCGAAGACCAACGGCGTGTTGTGTCCGCCGAGCGGGGTCGATCCGGAGATGCACGCGCCGACCCCCGAGGGCGGCACGACGCCGGTGATTCCGCCGCCCGGCAGCCCCGGCGGCAATCCGAACGTGCAGCCGAAGTGAGCCTCTTGTGATCTGCATTGCCGAGCTGCCGCTCTCTCCTGCGCGCGTCGGCCCGTGCCCCTCGGCGAGTGGCGGATACATCCGCAAGGCCTTGGAGAGTCGCCGAGAAATCCGCTGGTGCGAAAACCGTTGCGGCCCGCGAGCTTTGCTTGACAGGGACGGAGACGCCTCCTTATATGCCGCCCGTTCACAAGGCCCCGACGCCCGCTTCGACGGGTCTTGCCTTGATCGAACACCGTGGCGGGGTAGCTCAGCTGGTTAGAGCACGGGAATCATAATCCTGGGGTCGGGGGTTCGAGTCCCTCCCCCGCTACCACGCGTGACCCACTATTGTAGTGGGCCTCTGGGAACACATCTGCCCCGAGCAATGCGGCCAGCTTTCCCTTGACTTCAATCTCAAAGTCCTCCTGGGGTCCCTTCGGGTGAACCGCGACGCCATGCACGAGGGCCCGGAAATCGTCGATCAGGGTGCCTCGGTCGTCGTCGGCACTGGCGTGGCCCGCCATCCTTTCCGCCAGCGCGTCGACGGTCGCGACATGGCGATCCAAGGTTGCCGGATGCAGGGCCACAGGGATGGGGGCTTCCGCAAGCGCGGCCCGTTCCGCCTCGACACGCTGTCGTCCCTCGTTCAGCTCTGCAATGCGTTGCCGCTCGCCCTCGATCCGATCGCGCTTCGCCTCCAGTCGCGTGCGCGTTGCGGCCGCTCCGGCAAGCCGTGTCGGGCATCTTCCTCTGAACTGATATACCTGATCACAAGATCGATGTTGCGCTGTCCTCAAGCTCAAGGGGCACGCACAATGTTGCTGCGCTGATTGTGGTCCTTGATGTGCGCCAACTCATGCATTGCGACGGCGTACGAGATAAGTGACCTGGTACTTGGAGCGCGAACAAATTCAAACTTGCCACTGACCGCAGTGCCTTCGATGGACGTTAGCACCAATCGATGTCGATCTATTCGGTAGAGCACAGGCGTAGGAGATATCGTTCGCGATCGGCGATGGTGGGCATCGTTCTCAAATTGTAAGGCTTGGCCGCGTATCTTAAATTTAGAATGAGGCATATTCGACTTGATGAAACTGATTGAGGTCAAGTCAAGCATTCAAGACCGGTAAGCGGGCGCTGTGCCATTTCGAAAGAATGCGATCAGGCACCTCGGAGGCCGTTCCTGATCGGTCGACGGGGAGGCGCTTCGCGTCGATTGGGACGAACCCGATCGAAATGAAAGCCAGTAGCACCGTTGATCCAGATCAATAGCAGTCGGCTGTAACGGCGCGATCTTTTTACAAAAGAGGTGCACCATGTCCGTGCAGTCGCCTTTGACTGACTCACCGGGACCTTCGAGCCGAGACGAACGCACTCGCCAGATCGATTCAGCAGCCTGGGCGGTGTTCTTCATCTGGGTCGGTGTCGTCATGCTCGCCGACCTGCCCTGGGCTTGGTTCCTTGTAGGAGTCGGCGTCCTCATTGTAGGCGCGCAGATCGTGCGACAGCAACGGGGCCTGAAGGTCGAGATGTTTGGTTTAATCGTGGGGCTCATCATGCTCGCGGCCGGCATCTGGGATCTTGTTGCTCTGCCCTTGCCGCTTATGCCCATTATCTTGATCGTGCTCGGCGGCTATCTGCTTTGGAAGACGCTTTCGCGAAGGGCTGAATCTTCGTAGGCGCGTGGTAGTGCGCGGCGCAGGGAGGCCGGAATGACTTGGATGACCAAATTGGTCGTGCTGGGGTTGGCCGCAGTTGGCGGCGTGGTCGCGCTCCGGTGTCTTCCGGTCGAGCCGCGGCATCGCTTGACGCGCACAGCAGGTGATTGGGTGAACAAGAAGATGCTCGCCCACATGGGGTGGATAATGGCGAGCCTTCCGGAAGGCGCCCCACCCAAGCTGGTTATGTCTGTCCTGCCCAAGCTCCAGGCGCAGAATGAAGAGATACTCGAGCTGCTACGCGTGCAGAACGAGCTTCTTCGGCGAGGGCAGAACATCAGCGAGTTAAGTTTGGACGCCTGACGCACCCTAAGCACCCGGAATGACAATAGCCGCCGGTCCCACCATTCGCGCTAACGTTTGTCGCGCAGGATTCTGGACCATGCTGGTCGTAGCCGCTGCCTTCGTCAGTGCGGCGGATGCGCGGCAGGCGCACCGGATGGCGATCTCCGGCCGGGGTGACGGCTACGACGGATATTGGAATGGTCTCATCATCACTGACGCCGGCACGTGCGATCGCACCTACAGCCCTCCCGTCCATATCGCAGGTGGACATGTGCTGTCCGGAGGAATGGCCGAGGTTGCTGGCAGTGTCCCTCGCAGCGGTGATCCCAGTCTCGCTGGTCCATCATTCGGTTCAGACGATGAGTGTCCTATCGCCTACTTCATATTTGGGTTCAGTCGAGAGTCCGCTAAACCGTTGTGGGCGCAAGTTCCAGGCACATTGGGCCGGTCGTGACGATCGGCGTCTCGCACGCGACTATCTATGATACAGGCCGACCAGAGTGGCCTCGGCAAGGGTGACCTTGCGCGCCTCGCGTTCGACGTCGCGGCACGAAGCATTCGCCCGTAGATTCAGATGATCCGCCGAGAGCGCAAGGAGCCGGAAATGATAGTGGTGGACGCCATGTCCCGGCGGAGGACACGGTCCTCCATAGCCAATCTTCCGGAAATCGTTGGCGGCCTGCTTCAGCCCGGGCTTCTGTGCTGCGCCATCCACAAGGCCGGTTTGCGTGGGTGGGATGTCGTAGACCGCCCAATGATGCCAGGTGCCGCTTGGGGCATCGGGATCGTCACAGAGCAGGACATAACTGCGGGTTCCCTCGGGTGCGTTGGCCCACTGCAGGTGCGGGGACAGGTTTTCGCCGTCGCAGGTGAAGCGTCGCGGAATAGTCGATCGGTCGACAAAAGCGCCGGACAGGAGTTCCATGGTTCTCTCCTAGCTTGAGGTGGGGACAGGCGCTGGTGTGCGCAGATATCGCTCGAACCACTGGCTGGCATGGTCGATGACGGTGTTCATTGCGCCCGGCTCTGGAAACAGGTGCGTCGCGCCGGGAATGATTTCCAGTTCCGTTGGCCCGCCAAGCCGGGTGAGCGCCTCCTCGTTCAGCTCGATCACGCCGGAGTCGGCGCCGCCCACGATCAGCAGGGTTGGCGCATGGACATGAGACAAGGCCTCGCCAGCCAAATCCGGACGGCCGCCGCGGGAGACTACGGCGGCAATTCGATGAGGCAATTGAGCCGCGGCAACAAGGGCGGCCGCGGCGCCGGTGCTGGCGCCGAACAATCCAACCGGGAGGCCGGCAATCGCCGGTTTAAGGCCTTGAAGCCAGTCGACGGCTGCGACCAGCCGCGTTCCAAGCATTCCGATATTGAAAACGTTCGAGCGGTCATGCTCTTCTTGCGGCGTGAGAAGATCGAATAGCAGCGTCGCAAAGCCGCGCTCATTCAGCCCCTGCGCGACCGCAATGTTCCGGATACTGAATCGGCTTGAGCCGCTGCCGTGTGCAAAGACGACCAGGCCGCGCGCATTTTCCGGCAGGGTCAGCGTTCCTGCCAGCCCGAAAGGCGGAATGCGAACGTCGAACGCTTGATCGATCTTCATGACACATCCGCTCTGGGTCAGCCCTTCTGGGTCAGCCCTGGAGGTTTCTGAGTTGGGCCGGAAGATGGGCCATCAATTTCTCGAATTCGCCGGGATCCAGCTTTTCCCATAGCACTTCGTAGATTCCACGCGCGGCCGTGAGGGGATCGATGGGAAATTGCGGCGGAAGCTCTCGGCCAACATGCGCTACAAATTCGTCGATGTGCCGCTCCTTGGTCGGAGTCGCCGCCATATGCCAGCCCTCGTAGTAGATGCCGCGCACGATGATTGGTAGCTGCGCGCCGAGCTTGGCTGCGACCTCCGGCGGCAGACGGTCGCGCAGCGCGTGCAGGACGGCTCGCAACGCATTGTAGGCATGGTGGCGGCTTTCCAGGGCCAACTGCTCATCGATCGCTTTGAGCCAAACATTGGTTTCCTGAACCGAATGATCCAATGCAGTCACACCCGTTGTTGTGCTCATGGTCTCGCTCCCAGGACAGAGACAGATGGTCAATTAGTCGCAGCCTGTCCTCGGCCTGCTTTGACCTGCCGCAAAGTTCCCCGAAGGAGGGCAACAAAATGAGCGCCGCCGGGCGTTCTGGACCGGCGGCGAGTTACCTGGTTGAGGGCGTCGGGCCGGGTTGATTTCGCGCAAGGCCGTGCGCGGGCGGCGTGCTCAGATCGGTCGCCTTTTCTGAGGAGCAAGATCATGCAAACCCCGGCTCAAATCGAATTCGAGAATCTGACGCCGTCTCCTGAGCTGCAAGCTGCGGTCAGCCAGCACATTTCCGAGCTGGAAAAGCGCTTCGGTCGAGCGACCGCAGGGCGCGTCATCGTGCGAGGCCCTGGCGAGCGTCACAAGACGGGCGGTCAGTACCAGGTAAACATCCGGCTCGTTCTTCCCGACGGGCGCGAAGTCAACGTGGGCCGGACGCCCAAGGAGGATGAAAGGTATGCCGACCCGACCTTTGCAGTGGACGACGCTTTCAAGCGGGCGCGGCGGCAACTGCAGGATCAGGTGCTTGTGATGCACCGCGAGACGAAGCACCACCAAGGAGAGCCGGTTGGCACTGTGCTACGGATCGATCCTAGCGGCGAATTCGGGTTCCTCGAGGCGGACGACGGCCACGAGGTCTATTTCAATTGCAACAGTGTTCTGGAAGGCCGCGCGAACATCGCCGTCGGCGCGCGTGTCGGCTATGTCGAGGAGCTCGGAGAAAAGGGGCCTCAGGCCAGCACGGTCAGGCTCCTGAGCAAACACGGCATGCGGACGTAGGTGGTTCCTCATCTCAATTGGTGGTGTGCTCACAATGGACAGTAGCTGGACGCCTCGTACCGCACGGACGCGGAGCGATCGGTTGCGCCTTTTTGCCTTGAATGGCAGCACGGAGCTGGGCGAGCGGATTGCGTCCTCATTGGGTTGCAAGCTGGCGGCCCACGAAGAGCGCAGCTTTGAAGACGGCGAGCACAAGGTTCGGCCACTCGATACGGTTGCCGGGTGCGATGTCTTTGTCGTTCACAGTCTTCACGGAGGTCCGATTGAGAGTCCGAACGACAAGCTTTGTCGTCTGTTGTTCATGATCGGCGCACTGAAAGACGCAGGTGCCACGAGCGTGACCGCGGTCACGCCATATCTTTGCTATGCGCGAAAGGATCGCAGAACGAAAGAGAATGATCCCGTGACGATCCGTTACCTGGCGTCGTTGTTCGAGGCGGTCGGCACGGCCAGGATGGTGACGCTCGATGTGCATAACGAGGCTGCCTTCGAGAATGCATTCCGCTGTCCTTCGATTGCACTCACCACGGCGCCGCTGCTGATCGGAAGGATAAAATCAATCGCCGGCGACAGGCCGATCAGCGTCGTCTCTCCCGATCTCGGTGGTGGCAAGCGGGCCGATCTGTTGCGGGAGGCATTGCAAAAGGCCTTGCAGAGACCCATAGGCAAGGCCTTCGTCGAGAAACATCGCAGCTCCGGCCGGGTGTCCGGCGACCTCTTTGCCGGCGACGTGGCTGATGCGTTCTGCGTCGTCGTCGACGATCTCATCAGCAGTGGCGGAACCCTGGTGCGTGCGGCGAAAGCGGCGCGCGCGCACGGCGCAGGAAGTGTCATTGCGTGTGTCGCTCACGGCCTGTTCATGCCGGGGGCGGAAACGGCACTTGCGGACGCGTCTATCGATCACATTATCGCGACGGACACCGTTCCGCCGTTTCGGCTGCGCCCGGGTCCGGTTCTCGCCAAGCTTGAGGTGATCTCGGCGGCTCCGCTGCTGGCAGAAGCCATCAGACGGCTGCATCAGAACGAGTCGCTGGCTGATTTGATGATGTATCAGGCTTGACGAAGCCTTGCTCGAATCATCGGGCGAGCAGCCGTTCAAGCCGCTTTGCATCGGCTTCGGCAAGGGCGAGATAGTGGCGCGCGACGCGGGGCCATTTTTCCGGCGTGCGCGGCCGGGCATCGAGCAAATGCGCGATGGACAAGCGCGCCCGTAGCATCGCGCGACCAACTCGATAAAACAGGAATACGCCGCTGGCCGGATCATCGTGCAGCGTGCGTGCCAGCCCTTGTCGGATCGTGTCGCCGAACCATCGGCTGCCAAGCCGTTCGCATTCCAGGTGCAGAAACGCGATCTCGTCCAGTGCATCGCTGGCCCGCAAACGCGAATTGAACTCGAGACAGTCGATGATCGGATGGGCAGGCGTGAGCCAGATGTGCTCTGGTCTCAGGTCGCCGTGACCATCGACGATAAGCCTTTGCGAGACCCGATCGATGAGGATCCGGGCGTTCTGCTTGAGAAATCGTCGTTGAACGGATGCAACGCGCAAGATCGTGCCGTGCGGCAGGGCGAAGCGTCGATTCAGCAGGACTTGCAAATCGAGGACGGCGGCTTCGTGCAACGAAGCCAAATAGGTCTCTGGGTCGATCAGGACCCGCGAAGCATGCGAATAGAACCCGGCGAGAACCGCTGCGAGCTGGTCGGCATCGGTCTGGCGAGCGGTGCCGTTGCGCAGCATGGCCTCGAGCGTTTCGTCCTCGTTCAGTCGGCGCATGACGACGAGCCAGTCAGCCACCGGACCGGAGCCGCCGATCGCGTACCCCGAAGCAGTCTCGGTCAGCGGAACGACGCCGAGATAGACGTCGGGTGCCAGCCGGTGGTTGAGGCTGGCTTCTGCCAGGCAGGCCGTCCTGCGGCGAGCCAGAGTCGAAAAATCGAGATAGGCAAAACGGACCGGCTTCTTGAGCTTGTAGACCCGCCCGCCATTCATGAAGACCCAGGACATGTGGGTCTCGCGCGTCTGAAGGCGGTCGGGAACGGGAGTGTAGCCCTCGGGGCGGCTCAGGAATGCGACCTTGCCGGAAAGGGCAGAAACGCTGACGTTCTCGGCACCGTCCGTCGTGAGCTCGTTCTGGCGGTCCAGCATGACAATCACTTGCCAAACGAAGACCGAGACAGTTTGACACCGATCAACGATCCCGGGCGCCGGAGCAATAATCTGACAAAAATTCAAGCGGATCTGCCGACATGTTGTTTCAGGACCGGGAAGACGCCGGCCGTCAGCTGGCAAAAACCTTGCTGAAGTACAAGAGCCGCCATCCCGTGATTCTGGCGTTGCCTCGGGGCGGCGTTCCCGTGGCGGCTGAGGTGGCCGAACGGTTGGAAGCGCCGCTCGATCTGGTTCTGGTGCGCAAGATCGGCGCGCCCATGCAGCCAGAGCTCGCGATCGGGGCGGTGGTGGACGGAGACGATCCGATTATCGTTCGCAATCAGGACGTCATCGATCTGACCGGCGTGAGCGAGAAGACGTTCGACGCCATCTGCGCCGGTGAGCTTGCCGAGATCGACAGGCGGCGCGAGCTTTATCTTGGCGGTCGCCTGCGGTCCGACGTCAAAGGGCAGGTCGCGATCATCGTCGACGACGGCATTGCGACGGGGGCGACGACGCTCGCAGCGATCCGCGCGCTGCGAAGACGAGAGCCGAAGGAGTTGGTCCTAGCCGTCCCGGTCGCGCCGCTCGAGACCTTGCAGCGGTTGCACACGGAGGTCGATGCAGTCGTTTGCCTGGACACGCCGCGAGACTTTGGCGCGATCGGCTACTATTATCGTGACTTCGGCCAAGTCAGCGATGACGAGGTCATCGCAACCTTAAAGCGGTTCCCGGCGAAGACGACGACGACACCGGCCTCCTGATCTCGGGGTTGCTCATGAATACGTCGTCAAGCGCGCTCCTGACGGACCTGTACCAACTGAACATGGTGCAGGCGTATCTGGAAGCGGGCCAGACGCAGACCGCCGTCTTCGAATTCTTCGTCCGGAAGCTGCCGGCCCAGCGCAACTTCCTGGTGGCGGCCGGTCTGGAGCAGGCGCTCGAGTTCCTGCGAGGTCTGCGCTTTTCCGACGACGAACTGAGCTGGCTGGTACGAAGCGGCCGGTTCAGCGCGAGCCTAATCCATTATATCGCGGATTTCCGCTTCAGCGGTGATGTCCACGCCATGCCGGAGGGCACGGTATTCTTCGCCAACGAACCTATCCTCCGCGTCACGGCGCCTCTCCCCGAGGCTCAGCTCGTCGAGACCCGCTTGATCAATCTGTTGCATTTCCAGTCGCTGATCGCGTCCAAGGCCGCCCGCATGGCGCTGCTCGCGCCGAACAAGCTGTTGGTCGATTTCGGGCTGCGCCGGGCTCATGGCGCGGAAGCCGGTCTTTTGGCAGCCCGCGCCAGCTATATCGGGGGCTTTGCCGGGACTGCGACCGTTCTCGCCGAGAAATGCTTTGGAATCCCTTCCTATGGCACGATGGCGCATTCGTTCGTCCAATCGTTCGATGACGAGACGGCAGCGTTTGAAGCTTTTGCGCGAGCAAGACCGGAGGATCTCGTGCTGTTGATCGACACCTATGACACGGAGATGGCGGCCAGAAAGGTGGTGGCCTTGGCTCCCCGGCTGCGGGCCCTTGGCATTTCCATCCGTGGAGTACGGATCGACAGTGGTGACCTGGTGGCGCTCTCGAGAAGCGTCCGGCGGATCCTTGATGAGGGCGATCTCGAGGACGTGACCATTTTCGTCAGCGGCGGCATCGACGAAGAAGCGCTGTCTTCCTTTGCTTGCGAGGCCGCCCCCATCGACGGTGTCGGGATCGGCACCAGCCTGGCGACATCCTCCGATGCCCCCGCCCTCGACTGCGCCTATAAGCTACAAGAGTATGCAGGCACGCCGCGGCGAAAGCGTTCGACCGGCAAAGCGACTTGGCCGGGCCGCAAGCAGGTGTGGCGTCGCTATGATCCCGACGGCCACATGACATCCGACGTGCTCTCGACGGAAGATGATGTCCGAGAGGGAGAAGCCCTGATCGTCCCTGTCTTGCAACAAGGGCGTCCGGTCACGCATCAGCCCTCGCTCCAGGATATCCGCGCCTACGCCCGGACTCAATTGGGGCGACTGCCGAGAGCTCTTGAGGGACTCCAGGTCGGCTCGTCCTATCCGGTCCATGTGGCGGCACGGCTCCGAGAATTGGCCGCTGCTGTCGACTTGAAGACGAAGTAGGTTGCTGCGGCTAATTCTCGTCATCTGTATCAAGAGCGGAACGCCCGGTGTGCGCCTAGAAGGCGTGGAGAGCGCCTATGCCGGTTCAGAATGCCGAAATTGCCAAGATGTTCGACCAGACCGCGGATCTCCTGGAGGTCAAGGGCCGTTCTCGCGCGTATCGTAACGCAGCCCGCCTGATCGAGCGCCTGCCCAAGAGCATCACCAGCCTGCTGAAGGCTGGCGAGGATCTCTCCGAGCTACCTGGGATCGGCAAGGACCTCGCGGGCAAGATCGAGGCCATCGTAACGTCGCACAAGTTCGATGTGCTTGACCGGCTCAGGCGCGAGCTGCCGGGTGACCTCGGTGAGATTGCGGCGCTTCCCGGGCTCGGGCCCAAGAGCGAGCAGAAGCTCTTGCTCAACGAAGCGCCGCATCAGCTTCCCCGCAGAGAGAATCATCAAATCCGGCTGTTGCCGGTCGGGTGATGGTACAGACGGTGTACCTCCAGCTTCGGAAATACGCCCTCCATTCGGGGGACCGACGTTTCGTGCCATAAGCGGACCAACCACTTGCCGCTAGATCGTACGCGCTGTTGATGGACCAGCTGCGGGGGCAGTGACAGTGCAATCAATTGACAAACGGCACCGCCAAGGAGCGCCATTGTTGCTCTGCGAGTTCAGTACGCATTCAACGTAGTCCGCTAGAAGCGATAGTTGATGCCCACGCGAACGATCTGGAGTTTCGTGCTCACCGTATGGTTGGCTACTTGTCCAGGGGGGCCAAATCCGGGTGCGTTATTGAAAGTCGAATAGGAGAAGTTGCCGAGGTCGGCGTAGAGATACTCAGCCTTCGCGGACCAATGGTCTCGGAATGCCCATTCGACGCCACCGCCGGCTGTCCAGCCGACACGGGTGCTGCTGCGGCCGCCGACATGACATTCATTCAAGCCGTTCACGATCGGGCAGCCGTCGGCAAAATCCCACGCAAATCTCTTTGATGCGTCGACATTGGCGATCGCCGCGCCGCCCGTGCCATAGATCATGAATCGGTCAAAGGCCCAGCCAACGCGCCCTCGGACCGTGGCGAACCAATTCATACCAATGTGGTCGACTGATGCAACCGTTCTCCCCGATACCGGCTCGACAACATTGCCAGTGTTTCGCGACACGTTGCCATCAATGCCGTTGAAATCGCCCTCGATACCCAAGACCAGGTGCGACCAGCCTGCCGTTGTTGGCTGCCAGTTGCATCCAACCTGTCCTCCACCGGTAATGCCGGTGTGACTCGAGCTCGCCAGACCGGCATTGTTGATTGCCGTTCTTGCAATGCCACTGATGAGATTGGGCGGGAACGGAGGCGCGTCGGTCGTCAGGTTGTGTTTCACCTGGCCCCCGCCGAGGTTCGCGCCGACATAGCATCCCGTCCAACTAAACACGGCGAGCGGCGCAGCGCGGGGCGGGGCCTTTAGCGGCAGATCGGCCGCCGACGCGGCCTGCGCAAATGGAAGGATTGAAACAGCAGAAATGATTGCGATGGATGCGTTACGCATCGTTGCCTCCCACCACCAGACCCGAGCCATGCTATTCGGTGCGCGGGTCCGTGGGCAATAACGTCTGGTTGTTTCGTATGTAAATTTCAACCCATCGTGACATTTTAACCACAGGTTGTATGTTGTAAAGTATGAAGCTCATTCATCGCGCGACCTTGGATTAAGGATACATTGCTCACCTAACAACGCCGAGATGCCGGGAGCCGCAGTCCATTGCTGGGGATCACCGTGGTTTCGGGGGCGCCTATCGCGCCGGGGGCGGGGGACCTTGTGGCGTGTGCCGGGGCAACTTTCCCCGCGCTCCCTTTGCTCGGCTCGATAGGCCTGTCCGCTGATCGGCGGGTTGAGATGATGAGATCGTGTCCGGTTCCACCACGTCTGGGTTGCTTCTGATGGCTCTGAAAATCATGCTTGCCGGCTTTGCCGTGTTTCCTTTGGTGCTGCTCTGGTTCGGAGGTCCGATCGTCTGGACCGCCCTGCGAACTGGGCGGCTGCTTGGTCGTGGCGCCGTCTACGATCGTGACGTGCAGCCCAAGATGTACTTTTTTGGCTTGGTGTTCTGGCTTTGCATATTTCTCGTTGTGGCAGGGAATAGCGTATTAGTGCTCATGCATGTCGACGATTGGCTGTTCAATTGAACGCCACCTGCGCCATTCCACCGCGCTATCGCGCGTCGCCCTGGAATGGCAGCGAGGCGCCGACAAAGAAAACGGCGGCCGGGGGGCCGCCGTTGGAGTCGAGACCACGCGAAGCGCGGCGTGGTGCTCAGGAGGTTCGGAGCTGGACGCGCTGGATCTTGCCGACGATCAGCAAGTAGGCACACGCCGCGACCAGGGCGTTGAGGCCGACGAACACCAGCGCGCCGTTGAACGAGCCGGTGGCCGACAGGATGTAGCCGATCACGATCGGGGTGGTGATGCTGGAGAGGTTGCCGAAGGTGTTGAACAGGCCGCCGGAGACGCCGCCGGCTTCCTTCGGCGAGGTGTCGGAGACGACCGCCCAGCCGAGCGCGCCGATGCCCTTGCCGAAGAAGGCCAGCGCCATCAGGCCGACCACCAGCGCCTGGCCGTCGACATAGTTGCAGCCGATGATCGCCATCGACAGCAGCATGCCGCCGACGATCGGGATCTTGCGGGCGAGCGTCAGCGATCCCGTCTTGCGCAGGATGGCGTCGGAGATGAAACCGCCGAGCACGCCGCCGATGAAGCCGCACAGCGCCGGCAGGGTGGCGATGAAGCCGGCCTGCAGGATCGACAGGCCGCGCTCCTTGACCAGATAGACCGGGAACCAGGTCAGGAAGAAATAGGTCAGCGTGTTGATGCAGTACTGGCCGATATAGACGCCGAGCATCATGCGGTTCGACAGCAACTGTCCGATGTGCGACCAGGTCGGACCACCGGAGGCGGCCTTGGCGTCTTTCGCGCCCTCCATGTCGACCAGCGCGCCGCCGTCCTTGATGTAGTCGAGCTCGGCCTGGTTGACGCTCGCGTGCTCCTTCGGTCCGTACATGGTCCTGATCCAGATCAGGCCCATGAGGATGCCGAGCGCGCCCATCACGGTGAAGACGTGGCGCCAGCCGAACGCGTGCGCGATCCAGCCCATCAGCGGCGCGAAGATCACGGTCGCGAAGTACTGCCCCGAATTGAAGAAGGCCGACGCCGTGCCGCGTTCGCTGCTCGGAAACCAGGCGGCGACGATGCGGGCATTGGCCGGGAAGCTCGGTGCCTCGGCGAGACCGACCATGAAGCGCAGCGTGAACAGCGCGGTGACGGCGGCGGCGCCGGAGAAGAAGCCGATCCAGCCCTGCATCATGGTGAAGATCGACCAGATCACGATGCTGCAGGCATAGACCCAGCGCGAACCGAAGCGATCGAGCAGCCAGCCGCCCGGCACCTGCGCGAGCACATAGGACCAGCCGAAGGCGGAGAACACATAGCCCATCGCCACGGGATCGAGATGCAGCTCCTTGGACAGCGAAGGTCCTGCGATCGACAAGGTCGCGCGGTCGGCATAGTTCACGGTCGTGACCAGGAACAGCATGGTCACGATAAGCAGCCGCACGCGCGATCGGCGCAGTTCGGCCGTGGTTACGATTGCGCTCATGCACGCCACCTCTCTTGTCACGTTCCTCGAGAACTGTCCTAGAGGAGAGGGAGGGCCGCGGTCCAAACCGAAGCCTGTATCGATCGATCCAAATTTTGGATCAATCCCGGGGTCTCCATGCCGGGCAAAGGCTTCTCTCCTGACCATACGCGCAGGAGCCGATCAGGATTGCCCGTCGAGTTTTTCAGATTTCGTGGCGCATTCCGACGGCCGTCGCGGCAACCGCCAGCATGGCGGAGCGGATCTCTCCTCACATCCACCGCGCCTCACGCGCCGGATCGCCTGGATCCCGGCAAATTCGCTGCCGACAAGATGCGAAGCGCAGCGGTCCGTTCCGCCGGTTGGAAGCCGCCCACGGACCAATGGACGTGCGAACCATCTGTGCTTGTATCGGCTGCTACTGCGTGCACAATCGTCGGTGCAAGCGAACAGGAGCCATTGCGCGTGAAGGCCGTCTACACCGAGCTGCATCGCAGCCATGATCCGCAATTCTATCTGGTGCGCGGCGTCGTCAAGCGCACCACCGAGCAGCCCGAGCGGGCGGATCGTCTGCTTGCGGGATTGAAGGCCGGCCATCACGAGTTGGTCGCGCCGATTCATTTCGGCCAGGAAGCTCGCGCGCGCGTGCACAGTCCGGAATACCTCAATTTCCTGGAAGAGGCGTGGGACGCGTGGGCCGCGCTCGGCGATGCCGGTGCGGAGATGATTCCGAACATCCATCCCGTTCGCAATGCCGCCACCTATCCGACGCACATCGTCGGGCGGCTGGGCTGGCACACGACCGATACCTCGGCGCCGATCGGGCCGGGGACGTGGGAAGGCGCCTGCGCCGCGACCGACGTGGCTGCGACCGCGGCGCAACTGCTGCTCGATGGCGAGGATGCGGCGTATGCGCTGTGCCGGCCGCCGGGCCACCATGCCTATCGGGACATGGCCTCGGGCTTCTGCTTCATGAACAACTCCGCCATTGCAGCCGCGCATCTGCGTCAGCGCCACGAGCGGGTCGCCATCCTCGACGTCGACGTCCACCACGGCAACGGCACGCAGGGCATCTTCTACGAGCGGCCCGACGTGCTCACCATCTCGATCCACGCCGACCCCACGCATTACTACCCGTTCGTCTGGGGCTATGCGCATGAGCGCGGCGCAGGCGCGGGCCTTGGCGCCAACCTCAACATTCCGCTGCCGCTGAAGAGCGGCGACGACACCTATCTCAAGGCGTTCGAGACCGCGGCCAAGACGATCCATGCGTTCGCGCCCGGCGCGCTCGTGGTCGCGCTCGGTCTCGATGCCTCCGAGCACGATCCGCTCAAGGGGCTCTCCGTGACGACGCCGGGTTTCCGCCGCATCGGCGGCGCGATCGCGCGGCTCGGCCTGCCCACGGTGTTCGTGCAGGAGGGGGGCTACCTCTCGGACATTCTCGGCCAGAACCTGACCGCAGTGCTCGGAGGTTTCGAAGCGGCGCGGTAAGCCTTCATCTCCTCCTCGTGATCTCTTCCTGGTGTGCGCCGAGAACGCCATCGCAAATCATTCGCATGGCTGCGCTTGACGTGCGGAGGCGAGCCGCGACGCGGCCGCTTCAGGCTCGACAGTGCGGCCGACTGTCGAAACATTCAGGTCCGATTGCTGCACCATTTAACAAGTGCTAGGCTTTGCGAACTACCTTCGGCTGTAGTCGGCTCGGAGGGACGTGATGAAGCGGCGAATGATCGGCCTGGATACCCTGGTCGCGGGATCCGAAGAGGCGTTGGCCCAGCCGATGGCCAAACTGACCGGGCCGGAGCTCGGCTCTGCAGCCTTGGCCGGCCGGCCATCCCGCCGAAGGCTGCTGGCCTCAGCCGGCCTCGGCCTCGGCGCTGCGGCCGTATCGTTCTCAGCCGGCCCGGTGATCGCGCAACCACGTGACGGCGCAAGCCTCGGCCGGCCGGTGCGGGTCAGCAAGGACCGGCTCGATGCGCTTGCAGCGAAGCTCCACGCCGTCTTCAATGAGCACAATATCTTGCCGCCATTCTCGGCCGAGAAGCACGGGGCGCGGGTCGACGTCGAACTGCGCCGGCTGACGACCTACACGCGCGTCCCCGAGACCGGTGAGCGCGTCAAGGTCAGCGGCCTGCTCGCGCTGCCCGCCGATCACAAGGGCGCACTGCCGGTCGTGTCGTGGCAGCACGGCACCATCCTGTCGTTCGATCAGGTCCCGTCCAATCTCGTCAGACTGGCCGATCCGAACTACGAACCGCGCGACAATGTCGATTCGATCGAGACGCTGTTCAACGTCCAGCGCCTGGTCGGCAACGGCTTTGCATTGATCGCGGCCGACTATCTCGGCAAGGGACCGTATCGCCGGGGGCGAGGCGAGGCCTATGCGGTGAAGGACGCGACCGTGCAGTGCTGCCTGGACGTGCTGAACGCGGGCCTGCTCGCGCTCGATCATCTCGGCCTGCGAAAGACCGGGCTGTTCCTGAACGGCTGGTCGCAGGGTGCCTTGAACACGCAATGGCTGGGCCAGGAGCTGCAGCGGCGGCGCGTCGCGGTGGCGGCGAGCGCAACGCAAAGTCCGTTCAATAATCTTGCGGATTCGATGCGCTATTGGGTGTCGGCCGAACCGGGCAGCGCGTCGACTGACAGCACCTATCCGAAGCAGCCGATTTGGATCACGCCGTGCGTCATCGTCCTCCTGGGCAGCTATCGCCAGTATTACCGGCTCGGCGACCTGTTCAAGACCGCGATCAAGCCGCAACACCTCGCGCTGGCCGAGAAATACTGGGCCGACTACAGCATGGACGAGACGTTCAGCAGGTCGGTGCCGCAGCCCTCGGACCTGCTGGTCGACGGCTTCTTCGAGCGCTTCACCCACGAGACCAACAGCCGCTTCCTCCGCCGCCTGGCCGGCAACAGCTCGACCTATTGGGATTATGACGCCCCGATGCGGTTCTACTACGGCCTTCTCGACGAGGCGCTGCCGCCGAGCCTAGTCAAGATGCCGCTGGCGGCCGACGGCCGCTTTGCGCAAGGCACAGCGGTCACCGGCGCCAGCCATCGCGGCACGTTCCTGGCAAGCCTCTATGGCGGCGGCGACGTCATGGGCGGCGCTTCGACCGTGCTGGACTTCTTCAAGACCAGCTCTTGAGCTTCGGCCATGATCAGCTCGCCAGCGCCTGCGGCGTGCGCGAGGCAAGCTCCCGCTCCGCAGTGCGGACGATCTCCATGGTGCGCACGACGCTCGCCGGATTGACGCTGATCGAATCGATGCCGAGTTCGGCCAGATAGCGCGCCACTTCGGGATAGTTGGCCGGCGCCTCGCCGCAGATGCCGACATGGCGACGGTTGCGATGCGCGCCTTCGACCGCCATCCTCAGCATCGCCAGCATGCCGGGATCGCGCTCGTCGAAATCGAACGCGACGATATCGGAATCGCGGTCGACGCCGAGCGTGAGCTGGGTGAGATCATTGGAGCCGATCGAGAAGCCGTCGAAATGTTTGGCGAACTCGTCGATCAGGATCACGTTGTTCGGGATCTCGCACATCATGTAGATCTCGAGCCCGTTCTCGCCACGCACCAAGCCGTGCCCGGCCATCGCCGCGATCACCTTGCGCGCCTCCTCGACGCGGCGGCAGAACGGGATCATGATCTTCAGATTGGCGAGCCCCATCGTGTCGCGCACGCGCTTCAACGCCGCGCATTCCAGCGCGAAGCCGGCGGCGTAGGCGGGATGCGCATAGCGCGAGGCGCCGCGGAAGCCGAGCATGGGGTTCTCTTCCTTCGGCTCGAAATCGGAGCCACCGATCAGGCTGGCATATTCGTTGGTCTTGAAGTCTGAGAGGCGCACGATCACCGGTCGTGGGTAGAACGCCGCGGCGATGGTGCCGACGCCTTCCGACAGCCGCTCGACGAAGAAGTCGGCGGGCTTCTTGTAGCGCGCAGTCAGGCGCTTGATCGTCGCGCGGTCCTTTGCCGCGGTCACCTTTGCGGGCGTCGCCAGCGCCATCGGGTGGATGCCGATCGCCTGGTTGATGATGAACTCCATGCGGGCGAGGCCGACGCCATCGTTCGGCAGCAGCGCGGTCTTGAAGGCCAGTTCGGGATTGCCGAGATTGACCATGATCTCCGTGCGCGGCTTCTCCAGGCTGTCGATCGCCAGGCGCTCGACATCGAACGGCAGTGCGCCGTCGTAGACATGGCCGGCATCGCCCTCCGCACAGCAGACGGTGACGGTCGTTCCGGTCTTCGCGTGCTTGCTGAAATCCTCCGTGCCGACCACGGCCGGCACGCCGAGCTCGCGGGCGATGATCGCGGCATGGCAGGTGCGGCCGCCATGATCGGTGACGATCGCCGCCGCGGTCTTCATCACCGGCTCCCAGTCCGGACTGGTCGATGCGGCGACCAGCACCTCGCCGGGGCGGAACGCGTTCAGATCCTTGGGAGTGCGGATCAGGCGGATCTTGCCGGTGGCGATCCTTTCGCCCACGGCGCGGCCGGTTGCCAGCGCCTTGCCGGTCTTCTTCAGAACGTAGGTCTCGATCGCCTCGGGCCGCCGCTGCGAGGCCACCGTCTCCGGCCGCGCCTGGATGATGTAGAGCGCGCCGTCGCGGCCGTCCTTGGCCCATTCGACGTCCATCGGTGTCGGCCTGCCGGCCTTCTGCGAGTAGTGCTCCTCGACGACGATGGTGGCCTGCGCGAGCTCCAGCACGTCGGCATCGCTGATGCAGAATTTCGCCCTGTCAGCCGGCGGCGTCGCCTCGGTGCGCGTCGTGGGGCCACGACTGCGCGCGCCGGGCTTTGCGCCGGCTTTGGCATAGACCATCCGTTTGTCCTTGGCGCCGAGCCGGCGCGACAGCACGCTGCGGAAGCCGGCCGCGAAGGTCGGCTTGTGGACGTAGAATTCGTCCGGATCGACCGTGCCCTGCACGATGGTCTCGCCGAGGCCGTAGACCCCGGTGATGAAGGCGACATCGCGAAAGCCGCTTTCGGTGTCGAGTGAGAACATCACGCCGCTCGCGGCGCGGTCCGAGCGCACCATCTTCATCACGGCGACCGACAACGCGACCTTGTCGTGGTCGAAGCCGTTGTCGATGCGGTAGGAGATCGCGCGGTCCGTATAGAGCGAGGCGAAGCAGCGGCGGCACGCCTCGAACAGATCCTTCGCGCCGCGAATGTTGAGAAAGCTCTCGTGCTGGCCTGCGAAGCTCGCATTCGGCAGGTCCTCGGCGGTGGCCGAGCTGCGCACGGCAACCGCGACGCCGCGGCCATACTCCTGCTCCAACTGCTTGTAGGCCTCTGCGACCTCGTGGCGCAGGTCGTCACGGTCGGTCGCCGCGAACACGATCGCGCGGGCCTTCGCCGCGCGCTTGGCGAGGTCGGCAATGCGGCGCTTGTCGAGGCCGGCGAGCAGCCTCCGTAGCTCGTCGTCGGCTCCGGCCGCGCGCAGCGCATCGCGATAGGCGGCCGCCGTCAGTGCGAAGCCGTTGGGCACGCGCACGCCGTGCGACGCCAGCGCCGAATACAGCTCGCCGAGCGACGCCGTCTTGCCGCCGACGCCCGGCACGTCCTCGATGCGGAGATCCTTGAACCAGCGGATATAGCTAGGTGCCGTCATCGGTCATCTCCCGCATCGCAACGCAAACGTCAGTTTGTCGCGGCGGGCGGCGGCTGCCTTGCGCAAGATCAAGCAGGGCGCTCCGCGAGCTCCTTAAATCGCGGGATGACAACGGTTCCACCATAGGCGAGGATGTTTGCTAAAACCCATCGATCACCTCCATCCGGATCACCAATGATCTCCGACGACCAGAACGAGGACGGCAATCGCGAATGGTCGCGATTCTGGCTCACGGCGCGGCAATTCTGGCTCGGATCGACGGCGTGGCGGGTCTGGCTGCTTTGCGTCGCCCTGGTCGTCCTCGTGGTGCTCCAGCTCTACGTGCAGTTCCGCTTCAATTACTGGAACAGGGATTTCTTCGACGCGCTGGAGGGCCGCGATCCGACGCGGCTGCGGCAGCAGGCCGCTCTGCTCATTCCGCTTTGTCTGGCGAGCGTCGTGCTGGCGATCGTCTCGGTGTGGGGCCGCATGGTGATGCAACGCAGCTGGCGGCAATGGTTGAGCGCCAAGGTGATCAATTACTGGGTCGAGAACGACCGCTATGCGCGGCTCGCGACGGTGCAGGGCGATCTGAAGATTCCGGAGTATCGCATTGCCGAGGACGTCCGCATCGCCACCGATGCGCCGATCGACTTCGTGGTCAGTGTGATCTCCTCGCTGCTGACGGCGGTCGTGTTCGTCCAGGTGCTGTGGCAGGTCGGCGGATCCATCGGCTTCGTCGTGGGCGGGCAGCAGTTGTGGATTCCAGGCTACCTGGTGGTCAGCGTCGTCATCTATTCCGGGCTGGTGACCGGGGCCATGCTGTGGGTCGGTTCGCCGCTCACGCGCGTCATCCAGACCAAGAACCAGGCCGAGTCGGAGCTGATCACCGCGGCCCATCACTTGCGCGACATCGGCGAAGGCATCGCGCCCAAGCAGGAGGAACGCAGCGTCATTGCCGGGCTGTGGATGGCGCTCGACCGCACGATCCAGCAATGGAAGCGGCTGTGCTGGCAGCTGATGCGCAACACCCTGGTGTCTCATCTGAATACGCTGCTCGCGCCGATCATCGGCCTCGTGCTGTGCGCGCCGAAGTTCCTCGGCGATCAGATGACCCTGGGCGAACTCACCCAGGCAGCCGCTGCGTTCACGCTGGTGCAGGGGTCGTTCAATTGGATGGTGGACAATTTCAACCGCCTCGCCGAGTGGATGTCGTCGCTGGAGCGCGTCGGCGGGTTGCTGCTCTCGCTCGATCGGCTCAACGGTGATGCGGAGAGCGATGTCACGCCGTCTCGAGCCGCACGTCAGCCTGCAGACGGCTGACGTCGGCGGGATCGCACAGCGCGGTGCCGGTGCGCAGCAGCGCCGCAGCACCTGCGGCGACCGCAAAGCGAAACGCGTCGTCGAGCAACTCGCCCGCGGCGAGCTTCGCGACCAGCGCGCCGAGAAAACTGTCGCCGGCGCCGACTGCATTGACCGGCACCATCGTCAGCGGCTGAGCGCGCAGCACGCGGTCGCGGGTCACCAGCAGGGCACCGAGATGACCCATGGTCAGCGCGACGGTGCCGGCCTTGCCGCTCGCGACCAGCGCGTGGGCGGCTTTCTCCCACGCCGTTGCATCGGGCAGCGCGCCGCCGGCCAGCTCTTGCATCTCGTGCAGCGACGGCTTCATCAGGTCGATGCCGCCGGCAACCGCCGCGGCCAAAGCTGGACCCGAGGTGTCGAGCACGAATTGCGCGCCGCGTGATCGTGCAAGCGTCGCAGCGCGCGCGTAGAAGTCGGTCGGGACGCCGCGCGGCAGGCTGCCGCTGCCGATGACGAAGCGGGGGAAAGGATCCTGGGCTGCGAGCAAGGCAAGGCCGGCCTGCCATTCGGCCTCGGTCAGCGTCGGACCCGGCAGGATGAAGCGATAGGGCTGGCCGCTGACGCGCTCCTGGACGAAGAAGTCCTCACGCGTGTCCTCGGCCGTCGCCCAGGTGCGGCTGGCGACGCCTTCCTTCTCGACGAGCTGCTTCAGCAGCAGGCCGGTCGGACCGCCGACCGGATAGAGCGCGGTGACGTCGCCGCCGAGGCGGGCGATGACACGGGCGACGTTGATACCGCCACCACCGGGATCTCGCTGTTGCGTCGTGCCGCGCAGCTTGGCCACCGGCACGATTTTCTCGACGGTCGTCGAGACGTCGACGGCCGGGTTCGGCGTGATCGTGACGATGTCGCTCATTCGATCTCAGTGCGTCGGGGAGCCGCCGCTCGCGGTAATGCTGGCCTCGAAGAACGATTTGAGACCGAGGAAGCTGATGTCGGGCTTGGTGACGATGTGCACCGGGATCGGCCGCAGATAGCTGTCATAGCGTCCCTTGCTCTCGAACTGCCGGCGGAAATCGGATTTGGCAAAGTAGTCCGGAAACCTCGGCGGGATGCCGCCGGCGATGTAGACGCCGCCGCGGGCGCAGAAGGTGAGCGCGAGGTTGCCGGCGACGGCGCCGAGCCAGGCGCAGAACATGTCGAGCGTGGCGCGGCTGGTGGCGCAGCTGCCGTCGAGCGCGGCGCTGGTGATGGCGGCGGCGTCGCGCTTCGGCACCGAGGCTCCGTCGACGGCCGCGATGGCATGATAGACGTTTTCGAGACCCCTGCCGGACAGCGCGCGCTCGATCGAGACATGGCCGAAGTGCTCGCGCATCTTGGCCAGCACCGCGGCCTCGCGCGCGGTGGTGGCCGGCAAGGTGGCGTGACCCGCCTCGGTGACGGCAACCGTGGGACGGCCGCCGCCCGGCAGATAGCAGGCCGCGCCGAACCCGGTGCCCGGGCCGATCACCAGCATCGGCGCGCCGGCGACGGCCGCGCTGCCGCCGAGCGGATACAGATCATCCGGCCGGAGCGCCGGCAGCGACCAGCCGACGGCCTCGAAATCGTTCAGCAGCTTCGCCGAGCGGAGATTGAATTGCGCGGCCAGCTCGGCGCCGTCGATGGCCCAGGTGCTGTTGGTCAGCATGCCGCGATTGCGCTCGATCGGCCCGGCGATATCGAGCACGGCCGCGGAGGGGGCTCCGCCTTCTGCGTGCCGCGACAGGAACGCGGTAATCGCATCGGCAATGGTGGCGAAGTCCGCGACCTTCAGGTGTTCGACCTCGCCGACCACGCCATCGTCGAGCAGCGCGAAGCGCGCATTTGTGCCGCCGATATCGCCCAGAAGAACGCGATCGCTCATGCCTCAGTCTTCCGCCCGGTTGTACGGCCCGTCGGAGGTCCGGTGGGCCGCGATCATGTCCGCATACCATCGCGCAGACGCCTTGGGAATGCGACGCTGCGTGGTGTGGTCGACATAGACAATGCCGAAACGCTGCGAATAGCCCGCCCCCCATTCAAAATTATCCAGCAGCGACCACACGAAATAGCCGCGGACGTCGGCGCCTTCTTTCATCGCCTGTTCCATGGCGGCAGTGTAGGCCTTGAGATAGGCGATCCGGTCCACGTCATGAACCTGGCCATCATTGCCGAGGACGTCGGCAGCTGCGGTGCCGTTTTCAAGCACGTAGATCGGAAGCTGGAACCGCTGGTGGATATCCAGGAGCGTGTCGTGGAACGCACCGGGCACGACCGGCCAGCCGATCGCGCTGCGCGGCACGGTGTCGGGCGCCGGCCCGAAGCTCGCCCCGATCAGGTTGGTGTCAGCCCTCACGTAATGCGGCGAGTAGTGGTTGAGCCCGAACCAGTCGACGGGCCGTGCGATCTGCGCCATGTCGCCGGGCGCGACATATGGCGCGACGGCCTCCGCCAGCTCCGGCGGGTAGCTGGCAAACGCTTGCGGGAACGGGAAAGCGTCGTTCCAATAGGCTGCGAGCCGCAGCGCCGCTGCAGCGTCCGCCGGCTTGCTGGTGCAGGGATAGCAGGGCTGGCGGTTGTGGATCGCGCCGATCGAGGCGCCGGCGACGTCTTTGCGCAGCACGTCGACGGCGCGGCCATGGCTGAGATTGACGTGATGGATCGCCTTGTGCAGCGCCGTCTTGTCGGCCAAGCCAGGGGCATGCCAGCCGAGGCCGTAGCCGAACAGCGTGAACACGCAGGGCTCGTTGAAGGTGGCGAAGCGCTTGACCCGGTCGCCATAGCGCCGCGCGACCAGCGCGGTATAGTCGGCGAACCAGCCGGCGATGTCGCGGTTCTGCCAGCCGCCGAGCGCCTCCAGCGCCTGCGGCAGGTCCCAGTGGTAGAGACAGAGCCACGGCTCTATCTCAGCGGCAAGCAGGGCGTCGATCAGGCGGTCGTAGAAGGCGAGGCCGGCTTCGTTGGCCGCGCCGCGGCCTTGCGGCAGCACCCGCGGCCAGGAGATCGAGAAGCGATAGGCGTTGAGGCCGAGCTCTTGCATCAGCACCACGTCGCCGGCGTAGCGATGATAATGGTCGCATGCGGTCTCGGCCGTGTCGTTGGTCTTGGTGCGGCCCGGCGCGCGCAGAAAGACATCCCAGATGCTGTCGGCGCGGCCGTCGAGATGGGCTGCGCCCTCGATCTGGAAGGCCGAGGTCGAGGCACCCCAGAGAAAGCTCGGACGGATGGTCATGATCGAGAGGGGCCCTTGCGTTGTTGCGATCAGCCGCATGATGGCGGTCGCCGGCGCTCCGCCGTTGACCGGGATCAAGCCGACGATACCGTGGCCGGTGTGGCCTGCGAAGATGTCCTGCGCCGGGCAATGGCAATCATGCAGGCAACAGGCTTGCATCGGAGCCGAAAGCTGTGGAACGTGCGGCCGCCGAAAACTGGAGTCCCGGCGCGAATGAGCGTTTTTCTGCTGCGGCGCTGCCTGACCTTGCTGGCGACCCTCGTCGGCGCGTCGCTGATCATATTCCTGGTGCTCGACGCGCTCCCGGGCAACGCCGCCCAGATGCTGATGGGCGCGGATGCCTCGCCCGACGCGGTCAGGGCGCTGACGGTCAAGCTCGGGCTGGATCAGCCGCTGGCCTGGCGCTACCTGCACTGGATCGGCGGCATGCTGAGCGGCAATCTCGGCAACAGCTATGCCTATGGCACGCCGGTGGCCGAACTGATCCGCGAGCGGCTGGCGATGACGATTCCGCTCGCGATCCTGGCCATGGGACTCACGACCGTGCTGGCGCTCGCGGCCGGCATCTACACGGCCGCCAATCACAACCGCCTCGGCGATGTCGGCGTGATGTCCCTGACCCAGATCGGCATCGCCTTGCCGAACTTCTGGTTCGCGATCCTCCTGATCCTCCTGTTTGCGGTGAAGCTGCAATGGCTGTCGGCCGGCGGCTTCCCCGGCTGGGAGGACGGCACTTGGCCGGGGCTGCGCGCGCTGCTGTTGCCGGCCGTGGCGCTGGCGGTGGTGCAGGCCGCGATCCTGGCGCGGGTGACGCGCTCTGCGGTGCTCGACGTTCTGCGCGAGGATTTCGTCCGGACCGCGCGCGCCAAGGGCCTGACGAAGCGTGAGGTGCTGTGGCAGCACGTCTTGCGCAACGCGATGATCCCGGTGCTCACCGTGATGGGCCTGCAATTCGCAAACCTGCTGGCCGGCACCATCGTGATCGAGAACGTGTTCTATCTGCCGGGCCTGGGGCGTCTCATCTTCCAGTCGATCGCCAATCGCGATCTCATCGTCGTGCGCAATTGCGTCATGCTGCTGGCGGCGATGGTGATCGTCGTCAACTTCGTGGTCGACGTGCTGTATGCGGTGATCGATCCGCGCATCAAGGTGCACGAGCTGTGAGTTCGTCCGTGATCGTTCAAGCCGCAGCCGGCACGGCCCCCGCGCCGAGCGCGTTCTGGCGCCGCGCGCTGCGCCATCGCAGCTTCATCGTCGGCGCGCTGCTGTGTCTGCTGGTGCTCGGCGCTGCGCTGCTGTCGCTGGTGTGGACGCCGTGGTCGGCCTATGAGATCGACGTCGCCTCGAAGCTGCGGCCGCCGTCATCAGCGCATTGGCTCGGCACCGACGTGCTCGGCCGCGATATCGTCTCGCTGCTCTTGGTCGGCGCGCGAGCGACCATTCTGGTCGGCATCATCGCCGTCGGCATCGGTCTCACCTGCGGCGTCTGCCTCGGCCTAATCGCAGCCGCGCAGCGCGGCTGGACCGAGGAGCTGATCATGCGCTTCAGCGATTTCACCTTCGCCTTTCCGGCGGTGTTGTCGGCGATCATGCTGGCGGCTGTGATCGGCCCGGGCATGGTGACCTCGATCACCGCGATCGGCATCTTCCAGATCCCGGTGTTCGTGCGCGTCACCCGCGGCCAGGCCGGTGCTGTCTGGGCGCGCGAGTTCATCCTGGCGGCACGCGCTGCCGGCAAGGGCCGCTTCCGCATCACCATCGAGCACGTGCTGCCGAACATCCTGTCGATCCTGATCGTGCAGGCGACGATCCAGTTTGCGCTGGCGATCCTGGCGGAGGCGGCGCTGTCTTATCTCGGCTTGGGCACCCAGCCGCCGCAGCCGTCCTGGGGGCGCATGCTGAACGATGCGCAGACCTTGCTGTTCCAGTCGCCGAGCCTCGCCGTGTACCCCGGCGCCGCCATCGCGCTCGCGGTGCTCGGCCTCAACCTGCTCGGCGACGGCCTGCGTGATCTGCTCGACCCTCGGCTGGCGAGGCAGCGATGATGGCGAGCGATCAACCTCTGCTCGATGTCAGCGGTCTCGGCATCCGGCTCAACACCAGCCGCGGCCCGGCGCAAGCGGTGCGCGAGGTGTCGTTCGCGCTCCGGCGCGGCGAGACCTTGGGCATCGTCGGCGAGTCCGGCTGCGGCAAGTCGATCACGGCGCTCGCTCTGCTCGGGCTTCTGCCTGACAGCGCTGTCGTCAGCGGCAGCATCAAGCTCGATGGCCGCGAGCTGGTCGGATTGCCCGATGCCGATTACTGCAAGCTGCGCGGCAACCGCATCAGCATGATCTTTCAGGAGCCGATGACCGCGCTCAACCCGATGCATACGATCGGCCACCAGGTGGCGGAGCCGCTGCAGCGACATACCGGCTGCTCCGCGACTGAAGCGAAACGTCAGGCGATCGCGCTGCTCGACCGCGTCGGTCTGCCGGACCCCACCCGACGCTACGACGCCTATCCGCACCAGTTCTCCGGCGGCCAGCGCCAGCGCGTCACCATCGCGATGGCGCTGGCCTGCAAGCCCGACGTGCTCATCGCCGACGAGCCGACCACCGCGCTCGACGTCACCATCCAGCGCCAGATCCTCGACCTCATCGCCGATCTCGTGGCCGAGCAGGGCATGGCGATGATCCTGATCTCGCATGACCTTGGCGTCATCGCCGAGAATGTGCAGCGTATGATCGTGATGTATGGCGGCACGGTGGTCGAGAGCGGCAGCACCGATGCGGTGTTCTCGCGCATGGGCCATCCCTACACGCAGGGCCTGTTCCGCGCGCGGCCGCGGCTCGGGGCCCGCAAGGGTACGCGGCTTGCGACCATCGCCGGTACCGTGCCGGAGCTCGCCGATCTGCCGGCCGGCTGTCCGTTCGCCGATCGCTGTGCGCTGGTCGTCGACGCCTGCCGCGCGGCGCTGCCGCCGGCGATCGAGATCGGCATCGGTCATGGCGTCCGTTGCATCCGGACCGATGTCGCGCTTGCGCGTGATCCGGTGGGAGTTGTCGCTTGAGCACGGCATCGCAAGGAGCTGGCGAGACGCCGCTGCTCGAGGTCAGGGATCTTGTGCAGCGCTATACGCTGCCGCGCGAGAGCCTGCTGCGGCCGCCGGGCCAGGTGCTCGCGCTCAACGGCGTGTCGCTGACGTTGATGCCGGGTAAGAGCCTCGGCATCGTCGGCGAGTCCGGCTCCGGCAAGTCGACCTTGGCGCGGCTGATCATGGCATTGGAGCGGCCGTCATCGGGATCGGTGCTGATGTCCGGGCGCGATCTCAACCGCCTCTCGGTGGATGAGCTGCGGCGGGCCCGTCGCGATTTCCAGATGGTGTTTCAGGACCCATATGGATCGCTCGATCCGCGCCAGATCATCGCGCGCATCGTCGCCGAGCCGCTGACCGCCTTGGAAAGCCCGGATCGCAACAGCCTGCGCACGCGCGTGGCAACGGTGCTGCGGCAGGTCGGATTGCGCGACGCCGACATGGACAAGTATCCGCACGAGTTCTCCGGCGGCCAGCGTCAGCGCATCGCGATCGCGCGGGCGCTGATCACGCAGCCGAAGCTGATCGTCGCCGACGAGCCTGTCAGCGCGCTCGACGTCTCGGTGCAGGCGCAGGTGCTCAATTTGATGCAGGACCTGCAGGAGCAATTCGGCCTCAGCTATGTGCTGATCAGTCATGATCTGGCAGTCGTCGACTATCTCTGCGACGAGGTCGCGGTGATGTATCTCGGGCGCATCGTCGAGCGCGGACGGCCCGAGGATCTGTTCGGCCAGTGCGCGCACCCGTACACCCGGGCGCTGCTCGACGCCGTGCCGCGGGCGCAGGCCGGCGCGATCCGGCGCCGGCGCGAGAGCGTCGCGATCGCGTCGCAATCCCTCGGCGCGGCCGGATGCGCCTACGCGCCGCGCTGTCCACTCGCTGATGTCCAGTGCCGGGCGACGGCACCCTCCCTGCGGGCGCTCACGGGGCTGCATTCCGCTGCCTGCCACAAGGCGGAAAGCGTGATGGCGCTGCCGGCGCTCGTCGCCGCAGAACACCAGCCTCTTGTCTCGAAGCCGCTTTGACGCGTAACTTGGTTCCGTCCGGGAGAAACGAACAATGTTGAAAAGACTATCCATCGTCGCATTGGCCGCGCTCGTCGCGGCCACCGCTGTGCCGGCCTCGGCACAAAGCAAGAAGGACAGCGTCGTCGTCGGCATGACCTTGGAGCCGCCGGGGCTCGATCCGACCAGCGCGGCCGCCGCGGCCATCGCCGAGGTCACGCTCTACAACGTCTATGAGACGCTGACCAAGATCAACGAGGACGGCTCGGTGTCGCCGCTGCTGGCCTCGAGCTGGCAGGCCTCGTCGGATCTGAAGAGCTACACTTTCAAGCTCGTCAAGGGCGTGAAATTCCAGAACGGCGAGGCGTTCGATTCCGCCGCCGTGAAGTTCTCGTTCGAGCGCGCCGGCGCCGCGAACAGCACCAACAAGGACAAGGCGCTGTTCCAGGCGATGGAGGCGGTCAACGCGCCCGATGCCGAGACGATCGAGGTCAAGCTCAAATATTCCGAGCCCAACCTGCCGTTCCTGCTCGGACAGGCCACAGCCGCGATCGTCGAGCCGAAGAGCGCGCCGACCAACGCGACGCAGCCGGTCGGTACTGGGCCGTACACGCTGGGTAGCTGGGCCAAGGGCTCGTCCCTGAGCTTGAACAAATGGCCGGACTATCGCAACGCCGCAGCCGTGAAGCTGTCCAAGGTGACGATCCGCTTCATCTCCGATCCGGCGGCGCAGGTAGCGGCGCTGCTGTCGGGCGACGTTGATGCCTTTCCGCGCGGAACGTCGGCGCGCACGCTGCCGCAGTTCAAGTCCGACCCGCGCTTCACCGTGCTGATCGGCGGCTCAAAGGCGAAGACCATCGTCACCATCAACAACAAGAAGAAGCCGCTCGACGACGTCCGCGTCCGCCGCGCGATCCTTGCCGCGATCGATCGCAAGGCGATGATCGAAGGCGCCGTCGACGGCCTGGGTACGCCGATCGGAAGCTTCTACGTGCCGGGCTCGCTCGGCTATGTCGACACCACCGACATCAATCCCTACGACCCGGAGAAGGCCAAGAAGCTGCTGGCGGAAGCCGGCATCGCCACGCCGCTGCAACTGTCGCTGCGGCTGCCGCCGCCGGCCTATGCGCGCCAGGGCGGCGAGGTGCTCGCGGCTCAATTGGCCAAGGTCGGCATCGTCGCCAAGATCGAGAATCTCGAATGGGCGGCGTGGCTGTCACAGGTGTTCAACGGACCGCATGATTTCGACCTGACCATCGTCTCGCATGTCGAGCCGTTCGATCTCGTGAAGTTCACCGATAAGAACTACTACTTCGGCTATCAGTCCGAGGCCTTCGACAAGCTGTATCAGAAGATCGTCGACACGCCGAACGAGGCGGAGCGCACCAAGCTGCTCGGCGACGCCCAGCGCATGCTGGCAACGGATGCGGCCGCCGGCTTCCTGTTCCAGCCGCAGTGGATCACGGTGATCAACAAGAAGCTGAAGGGCGTCTGGAAGGACGTGCCTCAGTTCGAGAACGATTTCGCGAGCTGGTCGTGGGAATGATCGTGAGCCCGTTTTGCTTGGCTGCGAAATAATTCCTGCGCAATGCGGTGCCCTCTCCCCTTGTGGAAGAGGGCATCGCCGGTCCATCCATATGTGCGGTCGCGTGACGGGTATCTCTCCACGAACGACACCATTAATTCTACAGATCAGTTCGGCCATTCGATGGGCGTAAAGCGCATCTGCCGTCGTCGCATTTCAGCCTGAAGCTCCTGGGCGTATTGCTTGGCCCGGTCTCCGATGAGCCGATAGGGTCCCCCGATCCGACTATCAGCGGCAACTTGCTTTCGGATACTCTCATAATAGGCCAACAGACTTTCGTCGGTTGAATTCTCAAATCGCATCGATTCTCCCCGAAACGCAACCTTAGGTGTCAAATTTTGCCACTATCGCCGCGGCATGGCAGTGACATAGGTTAAGTTCCGTTGCCCAAAAAAAGTTCCTTGTGTGTTCCGGATTATGGCCGAGCGAATTTCGCTCCGGAGCCCGGGGGGGGAACTTAGGACCGCTGGCTGCGTAGAATTTCGGGTGTCGGCGTCGACCGAGCGCTCAGGAACCTGCGGTTCGGCAGCGGTCGCGCGCATGGGACGAACAACGGGTTCGCGGCAGACGCGGCCGAGCTGTCAAGAAGGGCGAGGGGCTGCGATGCGCACCGAAGTTCTCGTCGTCGGCGGCGGGCCGACCGGCCTGATGGCCGCGATCTATCTGGCGCGGTTCCGACGGGACGTCGTGATCATCGACAGCGGCGCATCTCGGGCAGCCCTGATTCCCCGCAGTCATAGTCTACCTGGCTTTCCTGACGGCATTTCGGGACATGAGCTGCTCGCGCGGATGGAGCATCAGGTGGAGGACCTCCGCGTTCCGATCATCCGCGGCACGGTGACATCGCTCGACAGGACCGGCGCCGACGTCGTCGCGACATATGCTGACGGCGCAATCGCCGCGCAGCGGGTGATTCTGGCGACGGGGATCGTCGACAGGCAGTTTCCTCTTCCCGACTGGATCGAGGCGGTTCGCCAGGGTGAGCTGCGCTACTGCCCTGTCTGCGATGGCTACGAGGCAGCCGGCCGCAAGATCGCGATCGTCGGTGCACTCGGTCATGCTGCAGGCAAGGCGCTGTTCATGCGTGTCTACAGCGCCGACATCACGTTGATCCCGAGCGATGACGCGCAGAACGACGCAGCGCGGCAGCAGCTGGCCGCGGCCGGGGTTCGCGTGATGCCGCCTCTCCAGTCGCTTCAGCGCCGGAGCGGTGCCATCGAGGCGGCGTTCGCGGATGGCGCCAGCGAACGCTTCGAGGTTATCTATCCCGCGCTGGGGGCTGAGGTCCGCTCGGAGCTCGCCATCCGGATGGGCGCGCGACACACGGCCGAGGATTTTCTGGAGGTGGACGCCAAGCAGCGCTGCGGCGTCGACGGGCTTTATGGTATCGGCGACGTCGTCACCGACCTACACCAGATCTCGGTCGCGTTCGGCCATGCCGCGGTGGCCGCCTGCCACGCACATCATTCGCTGCCGATGCGCTATGTGTAACCTGCCGGCAGGACAATCATGCGAAGTCGATCACAACCTCAGATCGCGCTATCCTGTGTTAACGCATTTGGGGTTGATCTGTCGGACCTTGGCGCATGGACAGGAAATCGGCATGTTTGGCGGCGGCGTCGAGCTGCCATGAGGAAGCCGCACGCGATCCGGCACGCCGCGACCTTTGGCTGCAGGAAGCATCGAAATGGACGGCGCTGGCGGGCGAGCCGGCTGGCAACGCGGTGATCATCTGCGAACAGGCCGCCTCTGCGACCAAGGAAGCCCGCGGCTGAGTGCAGCTATTGCAGCGTCGGGTCGAGCCGGTCACGCAGCCAGTCGCCGATCACGGACACCGCAAGCGTGGTCACGACGATGATGATCGCCGGCGCCAGCATGATCCACGGCGCGCGCGTGAGATATTCGCGGCCATAGCCGACCATGTTGCCGAGGCTCGTCATCGGCGGCTGCACGCCGAGCCCGAGGAACGAGAGGCCGGACTCCAGCAGGATGACTTCCGGAAACACCAGCGTCATCGACACGATCAGGGTCGAGGCGATGTTCGGCAGGATGTGCTTGAGATACACGCGCTGCGGCGTCGCGCCGAGCTGGCGCACGGCGGCGGCATAGCCTTGCGCATTGGCCGAGATGGCGAGCCCGCGCGCGATGCGCGCATAGCGCTCCCAGCCGAACAGGCCCATCAGCCCGATCAGGAGCGGCAGCGAGTTGCCGAAGAAGGCGAGCACGGCAAGCGCGAGGATGAGGAACGGCATGCTGGCCTGGAAGTCCGCCAGCATCAGCACGAACTGCTCGACCAGTCCGCGAAAATGCGCGGCGAGAAAGCCGAGCGTGGTGCCGGCGATGGCGGAGATCGCGGTGGCGCCGAATGCGATCAGGAGCGAGATCCGGATCGAGACGATCAGACGCGACAGCACGTCACGGCCGAGCTCGTCGGTGCCGAGCCAATGCGCGGCGTTGCCGGGCAGCGCCAGGCGATTGCGCAGGTCGAACTTGGTGAAGCCATAAGGTGCGAACTGGTCGGCGAAGACGGCCAGCAGCAGCATTGCCGCGATCCAGCACGCGGCGATCGTGACGGAGACGGGAACGTCGGGCCAGCTCAGCCGCCGCGCGGCAGGTGCCTTCATCGCGACGTCGGTCATGCCTCCGCTCCCTTGCTGCGCAGCCGCGGATCGAGCAGGCCGTAGAGGAAATCGACGATCAGGTTCGACGTGACCATCGTCATCGCCACCAGCAGCAGGATGCATTGCACGACCGCGAGGTCACGATTGGCGACGGCGACGACGAGCAGCCGGCCGACGCCCGGCCACGAGAACACGCTTTCCACCACGACCGCGCCGGCGATCAGGCTGCCGACCATGAAGCCGAGGATGGTGACGGTCGGGATCGCGGCGTTCGGCAGCGCATGGTCGGTGATGACCCGGCGCCAGGGCACGCCCTTGGCTGATGCGGTCCGTATATAGGGCTGGCCGAGGATCTCGAGCATCGCGCTACGCGTGAACCGCGCCAGCACCGCAGCGCCGCCGAAGCCCAGCGTCACGATCGGCAGGATGGCATGACGCCAGGAGTCCTGCCCGCCCGACGGCAGCCAGCCGAGCTGGACGGCGAAGATCAGCACCAGAATCAGCGCCAGCACGAAGCTCGGCACCGTGAAGCCGGCCACCGCCGTGATCATCACGGCGCGGTCGATGGCTGAGCCGCGGTGAAGCGCTGCATAGATGCCGGCGGGAATGCCGAGCAACACCTTCACCAGGAACGCCGGGATGGTCAGCGCCAGGGTCGCCGGGACGCGCTCGATGACGAGCTGGATCGCCGGCCGGCCGTCGCGCATCGAGCGTCCGAGCTCGCCCTGGCCGATTGCCTTGAAGTAGTCGAGATATTGCATCCAGATCGGATGATCGAGGCCCCACGCCTTGCGAAACGCGGCGATGACCTCGGGCGGCGCTTCCGGCCCCATGATCATCAGCGCGGGATCGCCCGACAGCCTGAGCACGATGAAGGCGAAGGTGACGACGAGTGCGATCGTCAGCAGCGCGCGCGACACGCGGATCGCGAAATAGCGCAGCATCACGCGGCATCCTGGGTCTGTGACTGTGGCCCCGTCACGAGATGGCAAGCCACCTGGCGCTGTTGATCCAGCGCGGTGAGCGCGGGCACCTCATTGGCGCAGCGGGCGGTCGCGCGGCTGCAGCGCGGATGGAAGGCGCAGCCGGAGGGGCGCGCGGCCGGATTCGGCGGATCGCCGGTCAGGACGATGCGGTTGGTGCTGCGGCGTCCCGGAGCAGGGGAGGCCGAGACCAGCGCCTGCGTATAGGGATGCTGGGGCCGCGCGAACAGATCGTCGGCATCGCCATATTCGACGATGCGGCCGAGATACATCACCGCGACCTTGGTGCTGATCTGCCTGACGACGCGCAGGTCGTGGCTGATGAACAGCATGGTCAGCCCGAGCCGCGCCTGCAGATCGACGAGCAGGTTGACCACCTGCGCCTGGATCGAGACGTCGAGCGCGCTGACCGGCTCGTCGCAGACGAGAAAGTCCGACCTGGTCGCCAGTGCGCGAGCGAGCACGATGCGCTGACGCTGGCCGCCGGACAGTGCGCCGGGATAGCGCCGGCCATGGCTGTCGTTGAGATCGACGGCGTGCAGCAGCTCGCGCACGCGCGCCTCGCGCTCTGGCTTGGTCCCGATGTCATGGATGTCGAGCGGCTCGCGGATCTGCTCGGCGACGGCAAGCCTGCGATCGAGCGCGCCGAGCGGATCCTGGAAGATCATCTGCATGCGCGCGCGCTGCGCGCGCCAGGCCGCCGAGCCTAGTGCTGCGATCGGCGCGCCGCCGAAGCGCACGCTGCCCTGGTCGGGCGGCTCGAGTCCGAGCACCATGCGCCCGGTGGTGGATTTGCCGGAGCCGGATTCGCCGACGATGCCGAGCGTCTCGCCCTTCGCAATCGCAAAGCTCAAGCAGTCAACGGCGTGGACCGATGCAGGACGCCCGAACAGGCCGGACCTCATCCGGTAGGTGCGCGAGATCCCGTGGACCTCGACCAGCGGCGCGGTCATTCGGCGGCGAGCTCCACCGGCAGACGCTGCGGCCGCAGACAGGCCACCGCGCGGTCCGGCTCGATCGGCGCCAGCGGCGGCACGCCGGCATGGCAGCCGTCGCCGGCAAACGTGCAGCGCGGCGCGAAGGCGCAACCGCTCGGCAGCGCGCCCGGATCAGGGACCGTGCCGGGAATGGCCTGCAGCCGCCGCCTGATGCCATCGAGCGGCGGCAGCGCGCCGATCAGGCCCTGCGCGTAGGGGTGCCAGGGATCATCGAACAGCCTCGTCGCCGGGGCGCGCTCGACGATGCGGCCCGCATACATCACGCAGACGCGGTCGCAATTCTCGGCGACGACGCCGAGGTCGTGGCTGATCAGGACCATCGCCATGTTGAACTCGCGCCGGATGGCCGACAACAGATCGAGGATCTGCGCCTGGATCGTGGCGTCGAGCGCGGTGGTCGGCTCGTCGGCGATCAGGAGGTCGGGCTGGCCGGCGAGCGCCATCGCGATCATGATGCGCTGGACCTGGCCGCCGGAGAACTCGTGCGGATAAGCCGACAGCCGCCGCGCCGCATCGGGAATGCCGACGAGATTGAGCAGCCTGAGCGCCTCGGCCCGCGCGGCCTCGCCGCGCAGCCCGCGATGCAGCGCGAGGCTTTCGCACAACTGGCGGCGGATCGTGAGCACCGGATTGAGCGCGCTCGCCGGATCCTGGAAGATCATCGCGATGCGCCGGCCACGCACCTGGTCGAGCACCCCGCCATCAGCACCCAGCAGCTCGCGGCCTTCGAGCTTGGCTGATCCGGACACTTTCGCCTTGACCGGCAACAGGCCGAGCGCCGCGAGCCACGTCACCGACTTGCCGGATCCGGACTCGCCGACGAGGCCGACGGCCTCGCCCTTGCGGATGTCGAGATCGATGCCATGCAGCACGGGCGTGCCGTCGAACGCGACCCTGAGGCCGGAGATGCTGATCAGCGGCGCCACGGCATCACGCTCCGTAGTTGCCGATGCGGAAGTCCATCGCGAAGGCCGGCGAGGCCTTCCACTTGATCGACTTCGGCTTGGCGGTGAAGGTCGCGTTCTGGTGCAGCACCGTGTAGGCCGGGTCCTCGCGCTCGGCGATCTCCAGCATGCGGCGGAACGCCTTCTTGCGAGCGTCGCGATCTGTCGAGGTCTCCAAGAACTCCGACAGCCGGTTCAGCTCGTCGTTGCTCCATTCGCCGACCTGCTGCTGCTGGCCGTTGGGGCCATGCTGGGCGACCAGCGACGAAACCGGATCGTTGAACGCGGCCGAGTTGGACCAGTCGCGCACGGCGCGGGTCGGGCCGCGCTCCAGGATCTGCGACCAGTTCTCCTTGGTCTCGATCTGCACATTGAGGCCGACCGCCTGCCACATCTCGACCAGCACCTGCGCGGTCGCGACCTGGTTGGTGTAGTAGTTGTTCAGCAGGCGATAGGGGATCGGGTCGCCCTTGTAGCCGGCCTGCTTCAGCAGGTCCTGCGCCAGCTTGGGATCGAATGCTGGCACGCTCCAATCGGCGACGAACATGTCGCCGTAGAACTCCCACTGCAAACCCTTCGGCACGCGGGTGCGGCCGGCCCACAGGCTGTCGACGATCGCCTGGCGGTCGATCGCATGGGTGAAGGCGCGCCGCACCAGCGGATTGGCGAGCTGCGGATGATTCTTGTCGAACACGGTGAGGCGGTGGTTAAGGATGGTGCCGCCCTGGACCTCGAACGCCGCGTTCTTCTCGATGCCGGCGATCTGGTCCGGCGGGATGTCGCAGGCGAACTGATATTCGCCGGAGAGAAGCCCATTGATGCGGCTCGCGACCTCCGGCACTTCGAGGAAGCGGATGCGCTTCAGCGGCGGGCGGCCGCCCCAATATTCATCGTGCGCTTCAAGGGTCAGCGACACGTCGGGCTTGAACTCGACGATCTTGTAGGGACCCGTCGTGATCGGCTTGCGCGCCCAGTCGAGGTAGCTCGCGGCTTCCTCCCAGCCGCGCCGGCTCATGATGTCCGAGCCGTAGCGCATCAGGCGGCCTTCGATGGTCACGTCAGGCGTCGCGTTGACGAAGCGCACGGTGTATTTGTCGATCGCATCGACGCGGACGAGATCCGGCCAGATGCGGCGGGCCACGCCGATGACGTCCGGCGGCAGCTCCTTGCCGGGGCGCGGCGCCGGGATCTTCTCGAATGCCTTGATGGTGCTGCGGCTCTTGGCCTCGCTGTCGCCGAACATGCGCTCGCGGCTGAACGAGAACACGACGTCCTCGGCCGTCATCTCGTCGCCATTGTGGAACTTGACGCCCTGGCGCAGCTTCAATTCGACGGTCTGGTCGTCGATGCGCTTCCACTCGGTGGCGAGGCCGGGAACGGCTTCGAGATTGCCGCGGAAGTTCTTGGAGATCAGGCCTTCCCACAGCGACGAGTAGAACACGCGCTCGCCGACATTGGACTGCTCGCGCAGCACGTCGAGCACGTTCGAGTTGGTCACCTTCTGCACGGCGATGGTGACCGAGGGACGGGTGTCGGCTTGCGCGATCGAGACGCGCGGCAGGATGAAGCTGCCGCCGATCGCGGCGCCGGCGCCGAGCAGGCCGCGGCGGGTGAGCTTGGTCATGGCAATATCTCTGTGGTCTGAGGTTGTCCGAGAAATGAGGATGCGTTGGCTTATTGAGCGAGCTCGAGCGAGGCGAGATACGCTGCGCCGGCCTTGACGTGATCATGGTTGCGCAGTTCGAGGATCAGGCGCGGGTTGGAATTGAGTCGGGCGAGCGCGCGGAACACGGCGACCCAGCGGATATTGCCTTCGCCCGGCGCCCAGTGGCGGTCGGCGTAGCCGTCGGTGTCCTGCAGATGGACATGGGTCAGCATGTCGCCGGCAGAATCGACGTAGTAGTCGACGGGCGGCGCGCCGGTCGAATGGTGCGCGTAGTTGGCATGGCCGGTGTCGAGCGAGACCCGCACCTTGCTGCTGCCCAGCGCCTTCGCAAGTCCAACGCGATCCTGCGGGTTCTTGTCCTCGATGTTCTCGATCACGATCTCGCAGTTGGCCTGCTCGGCAGAGGCAATGACGTCGGTCAAGGTCGCCCTGACACGCTCGATCAGCGCCTCGCGATTGTCCGGCAGCATGTCGATGTTGTTGGCATCCCAGGTCGTGTACGGCGAGTGGATCACCATCTGGGTGGCGCCGAGAAATTCGGCGACCTCGAGCCCCTGCAGCAAGCGTTTGGTCACGGCGCGGCGGATCATCGGGTCGTGGCTGTCGATCTTGAAGCCCCAGAACGGGCCGTGGATGCCGAGCCGACCGGTGTGCCCGTCCAGCATCGACTTGATCTCCTTGGCGGTGCTGCGCCAGTCGCTGTCGAGAAGGTCCGCGCGGAAGAAGTCCTGGATCTCGAGATCGCGTTGACGTTGGAGCAGCCAGTCGCGATGAGCCGGAATGGACTTGACGGAGAGGGCGGCGCCGAGCACCGGCAGCGTGGTGGTCATGTCGAGGAAACCCTTTCGAGGAAGCCCTTGGCCTGCGTGAGACCCGGCAAGCGCTAGCGGAGTTCGATGACGCTCCCATGAAGGGCTGTGGAGGACGTCCGCGACATGTTGTGCCTTCGTGGGCACGAGGCCGGTCGGCCTCGCAATCCCTGGGGTAGTCGCACGTTCTTCGCTGCTACTTGACGTAGCCGCGGGAATTGCAACAATGCGGCGAAAACGGGGAACTGGGATGACGGTGCGGCGTACGATCGTTGGAACGATGCTTTCGCTCCTGGCGCTGGCGACAGCTGCGTTGAATGAGCCTGCGCATGCGAAGGGGCCTTACGGCTCCATCTCCGTCGCGGGCTGGTCGGGCGGCGCCTACACCGACGACAACACCGGAAAATTCTCGAGCTGCATCGCTTCCGCCAGCTACAAGAGCGGCATCAATTTCGGTGTTCTGGCGCTGCCGACCTTCAACTGGGCTCTCGCCTTCATCCATCCCGGCTGGTCGCTCTCGCAGGGGCAGAAGTTTCCCATCGTGCTCAGCTTCGATGGGCGCAATTCCTACAATGTCGAGGGCTCGGTATGGTCGGCCAACATGGTCGTCGTGCCGATGCCGAACGACTCCAGCCTGATCAAGGCGTTCAGGGCGGCACGGACGATGTCGGCCTTCGCGCAGGGCAATCTGTTCCAGTTCGATCTGAACGGCACGTCCGTGCTGCTGCCGTCGCTGGCGAATTGCGTGCGCATGATCAATGCCGGCGGAATGGCGGCCGCGACGAATTTCACCGTGCAGCACGGCGCTCCCTCGGCGCAGCGTCAGGGAGCGCCGCCCGCCGCCACCGCGACGACGAGCACGCAGCCGGCGCGGGCGTCGGAGGACTCTCCCGAGTTGCAATTGGAAGCGATGCAGATCGCCTCCAACTTCATTCTCAAAGCCGCGCTGTCGCATCCGGCCATTCTGGGCGGGGGCGAACGGCCAGTGTGGTTGACATCGGGCGGGGTCGCCTGGAAGGCCGACAACGCCACCGGGTTCGTTCGGATCGTGCCGCCGCAGCGGAATGTCGACGGCCTCGAAGTCGCCGCCACGATCATCGGCAACGACGCGCGCGACTGCAAGGGCAAGTTCATCTCGGCGCGCAACAGCGAACTGGTCGACAGCGCCGTCGTGTTCCGCGGCATGTCCTCCTGCGAGGACAGCGAGAAGTCGGACATCGCCGAATACTTCATCTTCCCGCGCAAGGCCGGCGGCTTCGTCCTGTTCTCGGTGGTCACGCCGACCAAGCCGGCCGGTGGCGGCGGTGGCCAGCAGCTGCAGACCCGCGAGGAAGCCAACGCCAACTTCCGCAAGGCGGCCTATACGTCGATCGGGAAATAGGGCTGCCTTCCCTTCGCTACGCCGTCCGCGGGTCGATTTGCCGGCTCACCCTCGCGACCGCTTCGGCCGCCTGACGGCGCGGACCTTGCCGCTGCCGCCGCCGCCGCAATACAGCGTCTCGCCGCCGTCGGATTCCATGCCGGAGACGCCGGTGCCAGCAGGCATGTCGAGCTGGTCGAGCACCTCGCCGGTCGCGGGATCGATGCGCCTGATGTCGCTGACGTCGTCTTCCCAGGTGCCATGCCAAAGCTCGCCATCGACCCAGGTGACGCCGGTGACGAAACGCGTGCACGGGATGCTGCGCAGGATTTGCCCGGTCGCGGGATCGATCTGGTGGATCTTGCGATCGCGATAGGCGCCGACCCAGAGCGATCCCTCGGCCCAGGCGAGCCCCGAGTCCCCGCCTCCCGACGGCGCCGGGATCGTCGCGAGCACGCGGCCATTATCGGGATCGACCTTGTGAATGCGATCTTCGGCAATCTGATAGAGGTGCCGGCCATCGAACGCCGTGCCGGCATGCGAGGGGATATCCAATGACTTCCGTACCGCGCCGTCGGCCGGATCGAACGCCTTGATGCTGTTGCCGGTCGCGATCCACACCTGCCGACCGTCATAGCTGACGCCGTTGACGCGCTCGGCGTCGTCGAACGGGCCGTACTCGCGAATGATCTCTGCGGTTGCTCGTGTCATGTCTGACATCCCACTTTTTCCGATGGACCCACGCTAGTCGAGCGACGACCACGCCGGGAGTAACAACGCGGTCGCGAATTCCGGCACGACGGGGCAGGTCCAGCGTTGCGCGCGGCCCCGACCGAACGACTGGACCCTGCCGGACGATGCCAGTCCATCGAGGGCACGCTGCACGGTTCGCTGGCTCGCGCCCAGCGCCAGCGCAAGGCCGGAGCTTGACCATGCCTCACCGTCGGCGAGGCAAGCAAGCACGGTGGCATTGTCGTCCTCGATCGGCTGTGCGAGGACGACGACGTCGTGATCGCGACACGGCACCAGGGCAAAGCCGTCGCGCGTGGCATTGATATCGGCCAGGCCATGGAGGAGCTGGCGCAACCGTCCGATCTCGACGCGCAGGCGGGCGCGGTGCGACTCGTCGGCTTCCTTGCCGCGGAATGCATGCGCGATCAGTGCGGCCCGCGGCACATCATCGGGGACCCCCTCGGCCAGCCGCCGGGCGAGTGCAAACAGCACCGGGCGCCGCGCCAGCGACACGATCTGGCTCGCCCGGCGTACCGCCAATCGGCAGGCATCGACGATCAGCACATCCGACCGGAACAGCGATTCGACGTCGTCGAGCTGCAGCAGGCGTTCCTCGCCGCGCAGGATCATCCGCGCGGCCGGCGCCGACAGCGCCGACGAGGCCCGCTCGATCTCCGCCTGGAGCTCCGGAATGCGGGCCTGCCGCGCCGACCGCGTCGCGCGCTCGAGCGCCGATCGCGCGGTCTTTGTTTGTAGACGGCGCAAGGCCAGTCCGGCGACGATCAGCTCGTAGATCGTGCGTGCGGCCGGCAGCAGCGGCGAGGGATCGAGCTCGGCGAGGCTGCGCTCGGCGTCATCGAGGTGCCCGATCAGAATCATGCGCCTGATCTCTAGGCTGCGCGCATAGGCGGCATTGGCGCGGTCGCCCTGCTGCTCCAGGGTCTCACGCGCCGCTGCGAGCGACTTGGTCGGCCAGCCGAGATCGCGCGCTGCGAGTGCGATCTCGGCCTCTGCGACGGTGCAGCGGGCGCGGGCCAGAACTGCCTTGGGGCCAAAGCTTCGCGCGGCCTGCCGCAGCAGCGCCTTCGCGCGCCCGAAATCGCCAAGCCGCGCCATCGCGATGCCGCGCAGCGCCAGCGCCGGGGGATCATCGCGCAACGCAACCCGGTTCAATGCGCCGAGCGGATCGCCCGCAGCGAGTGCCTGCGCCGCCGCTGAGATCAGCGAGTCCATGCAAATCCCGCCATACTTGTCACTCCCGGCCCCTCCCGTACCGATCCTAGTCTGAGCTGCGGTCAACACGCAAAAGGATGACGATCATGACCATGCATATCACCGGGACGCGCGAAGATTGGTTGAAGGCCCGGCTCGACCTGCTGCAAGCCGAGAAGGAACTCACCCGCCGCAGCGACGAGTTGGCGGAGCGCCGCCAGGCCCTGCCATGGGTGCGCGTCGACAAGGCCTATCGCTTCGACACCGAGGACGGACCCGCCGCGCTGCCCGACCTGTTCAGGGGGCGCTCGCAGCTGCTCGTCTATCACTTCATGTTCGGACCCGACTTCCAGGCCGGCTGCCCGTCCTGCTCGATGATTGCCGACGGCTTCAACGGCTTCCAGGTCCATCTCGCCAATCACGACGTGATGCTGTGGGCGGTGTCACGCGCGCCGCTGGCGAAGCTGAAGGCGTACAAGGCGCGGATGGGCTGGACCTTCCCGTGGGCGTCATCGGCGAGCAGCGACTTCAACTTCGACTTCAACGTCGCGATCACCGAGGAGCAGCAGCGCCGGGGCGGCACCGACTACAACTACCGCACCAGTCCTCCGCTCGGGGCTGGCGACGTGCCGGCGATGGTGGCGGAGATCGCCGCCGGCACCGGCACGGATGGCGCGACCTTCATGCGCGATCGGCCGGGCATGAGCGCCTTCATCCTTGAGGATGGTGCCGTCTATCACACCTATTCGGCCTATGCGCGCGGCCTCGATGGGCTGTGGGGCGCCTATCAATGGCTCGATCGCGCGCCGAAGGGCCGCAACGAGCAGGGCGTGTGGTGGCGCCGCCGCGACGAATACGGCAAGCGCTGACACGCAGGAGCAAAGCCATGGCGTTCTTCCACTCCAGGATGCGCGCGATGCCCGACATCGCCAATGGTCTCCGCTTCGCTGCGGCGCCGACCTTCGCGCTGATGGCCGTGCTGAACGCCATGGCGCGTGACGGCCGGTCGGACGTGATCTGCACGGCCATGCCGGCGGGCGCGCCGCTCGGCGACATGACGGTGATGTATCTGCTGATGAGCGCATTCCACCTCGTGCCATGGTTGAAGCGCGTCGGCCGCTACGTTGCTATTCGAGCGAGCGAACGATGTGCTGCTTCAGCCGTTGCGCCGGCAGCGACAGACCCTTGACCTCGAGCAGCGCGATCTCGGTGTCCTTGAGATCCGGTAGGTCATGGCCGTCGAGCACGTGCAGGCCTGCCGGCACCATATCCTTCGGCAGCACCGCGAGCCCGAGCCCTGCCTTGACTGCGGCATGCGCGCCGGACAGGGCGGCGCAGGTGTAGGAGATGCGCCATGGCTTCCTCGCTCTGTCGAGCGCCGTGGTGGCGCGCTTGCGGTAGACGCAGGGCGGCGGCGACACCACCAGCGGCACCTTCGCGCCGTGATGCAGGAAGTCGCGGCTGCCTGACACCCATACCAGCGGCTCGCGCCAGACGCGCAGGCCCTTGGCGCGCACCGATGGCTCCTGCTTGACCAGCACCAGATCGAAATCGCCGGCGCGGAAGCGGTCGACCAGGTTGAGCGTCAGGTCGCAGGTGACTTCGAGCGCGACAGACGGATAGGCCTGCGCGAATCGCGCGAGCACCTCGGGCAGATGGCGGGTCGCGAAATCCTCCGGCGTCCCCAGCCGCACCACGCCGGTCATCATCGGCTCCCCGAACCGCGCCACCGCCTCGTCGTTCAGGTCGAGCAGCTTCTGCGCGTAGTCCAGGAACAGCTTGCCCTCGGTGGTCAGTGCCACCGCGCGCGGCGAGCGCTCCAGCAGCTTGGCGTTGACCGCGCTTTCGAGCCGCCCGATCTGCAGCGAGATCGTCGATTGCTGGCGTCCGAGCCGCTCGGCGGCCTGGGTGAAGCTGCCGAGCCGCGCGATGGTCGCGAAGGTGCGCACGAGGTCGATGTCGAGATTGGTCAACGTCTTCGGCATGGGGCGGTCATGATTGAGAAACACAATGGTAAAGCTTTCAATTATCAATTTTACAAATTATCGCCCTTTGCTGCAAGTGCGGCCGGCGCCCATTGGGGGCGCCCTTGGAGGGCGGAGGCCGGCACCAGAGGCCGTCCGCCCGATGCGGAGTAGCGCTTCATGGGGCTGACCGAACTTGCGTTTCAGAATCTACTGTCGCCGATGGTACTGTTCTTCATGGTCGGCCTCGCCGCCGCGCTGGCGAAGTCCGATCTCACTGTGCCTGAGGCGGTGGCGAAGCTGCTGTCGCTTTATCTCCTGATGTCGATCGGCTTCCGCGGCGGCGTCGAGGTCGCGCATCACGGCATGAGCTGGGATCTGGTCGCCGCGATCTGCGCCGGTGTCCTGCTGTCCTATTTCACGCCGATCCTGGCCTATCTGCTGCTGACGCGAATGAGCCGGCTGTCGCCGGTCGACGCCGCGGCCGTGGCCGGACACTACGGCTCGATCTCGGCGGTGACATTTGCCGCCGTCACCGGCGCGCTCAATCTCGTGTCGTTGCCGTTCGCGGGCTACATGGTCGCGGTCGCGGCCGCGATGGAGACGCCCGCGATCGTCTCGGCGCTGCAGCTCGCGCGTCCGCATCGCAAGACTGAAACGGGGGACGGGCATTCGATGTGGCGCGAGGTGATGCTGAACGGCTCGGTGGTCACTCTGCTCGGTGCCTTCGTGGTGGGTATGATCACCGGCACCAAGGGGCTCGCGACGGTGAAGCCGTTCCTGGTCGATCTCTTCCCAGGCGTCCTCTGCGTGTTCCTGCTCGACATGGGCTTGATCGCAGGCCGCGGCCTGCAGCACGGACGCAAATATCTCAGCGTGCCGCTGTGCAGCTTCGCCGTGCTGATGCCGCTGATCGGCGCAGCGCTGGGCGCTCTGCTCGCAAGTGCCATCGGGCTATCGGCCGGCTCTGCCGCCGTGCTGATGACGCTCGCGGCGTCGGCGTCCTACATCGCCGTGCCCGCCGCGCTGCGGCTGGCGCTGCCGGAGGCCAATGCAGCGATCCCGCTGACGCTCTCGCTCGGGATCACCTTTCCGTTCAACCTGCTGGTCGGCATTCCGCTCTATATCGGCGCTGCGACGATGCTCGCCGGCGCCGTGAAATGAGGGAGGAGACGATGAAGACATTCGCCAAGAAGCGCATCGATCTGATCATCGAGATGCCGCTGCTGCGCCGGGTCACCGAGCGCTTCGACCAGGCCGGCGTGACCGGCTATTCCGTGCTGCCGGTGATCGCCGGGCGCGGCCAGTCCGGCCCCTGGTCGGCCGGCGGGCAGGTCTCGGAGGTCGGCCAGATGGCGGCGATCATGTGCATCGTCGATGGCGGCCGCGTCGATGCCGTGCTCGATGCCGTCTTTGCCGTGGTCCAGCATCAGATCGGCCTCGTCACCGTGTCCGATGTCGAGGTGGTCAGGCCCGAGCGGTTCTGATCGGGCGCGGCGGGGATTACGCCTCCGCCGCTACCTTCAGCGCCTCGGCGCGGATCTCCTCGACCAGCCGCTCCTTGAGCGCCACGAACTCCGGCGAGGTCTTGACCTTGTAGGAGCGCGGATGCGGCAGCTCGATCTTGATGTCGGCCTTGATGCGGCCGGGCCGCGCGCTCATCACCAGCACCCGGCTGCCGAGGAAGATCGCCTCCTCGATGTCGTGGGTGACGAACAGCACCGTCTTCTGGTCGCGCTCCCAGATGCCGAGCAGCATCTCCTGCATCAGCACGCGCGTCTGGTTGTCGAGCGCGCCGAACGGCTCGTCGAGCAACAGGATCTTCGGATCGTTGGCGAGCGCGCGCGCGATCGCGCAGCGCTGCTGCATGCCGCCGGAGAGCTGCTTGGGCCAGTGGTTCTCGAAGCCCTTGAGGCCGATCTGTCGGATGAAGCGATCGGCGATGGCATTGCGCTCGGCCTCCGCCACGCCGCGCTCGCGCAGGCCGAAGGCGATGTTCTCGCGCACGGTGAGCCAAGGAAACAGCGTGTAGGACTGGAACACCATGCCGCGATCGGCGCCGGGACCGGTCACCTCGCGGCCGTCGAGCAGCACCTTGCCGCTGGTCGGTTGATCGAGGCCCGCGACGATGCGCAGCAAGGTCGACTTGCCGCAACCGGAGGGCCCGAGGATGGTGACGAAGTCGTTGGTGCCGATCGTGAGCTCGACCGGCTCCAACGCGCGTGTCGGCGCATGGCCCTGGCGGGCCGGAAAGGTGCGCGTGACGTTGTTGATGACGAGCGTGGTCATGCGAGCTTCCACGGGAACAGCCAGGCGTTGAACGTCTTGAACAGGAAGTCCGAGATCAGCCCGATCAGGCCGATGACGATGATGCCGAAGATGATCTGTCCGGTGTTGAGCAGCGCCTGGCTGTCGGTGATCATGTGGCCGATGCCGGAAGACGAGCCGATCAGCTCGGCGACGATGACGTAGGTCCAGGCCCAGCCGAGCACGAGCCGCAGGATCTCGGCGATATCAGGCGCAGCGGACGGCAGCAGCACCCGGCCGATGATGCCGCGGTCGCTGGCGCCCAGCGTATACGCAGCCTCGACGAGATCGCGTCTGGTATTGCCGACAGTCACGGTGATCATCAGGATGATCTGGAACACCGAGCCGATGAAGATGATCAGAAGCTTCTGGAGCTCGCCGATGCCGGCCCACAGGATCAACAGCGGAATGAAAGCGGAGGCGGGCAGATAGCGCGCGAAGGACACGAACGGCTCGAGGAACGCCTCGACCGGCTTGTAGGCGCCCATCAGTAGGCCGAGCGGGACGGCGATGGCAGCCGCGAGCACGAACCCGCCGACGACACGCCAGACGGTCATGCCGATGTCATAGAGGAAGCCGAACTTGGTCAGCAGATCCCAGCCCTCGCGCACCATCGTCAGCGGATCGGCAAGGAAGGTCTTCGACACGTAGCCGCCGAACGTCGCCAGGGACCACGCCGCGACGAAGACGACGAAGAAGGCGAGGCCGAGCGCTGTTCTTGACCTGGCGCTGACGGGATCGAGAGGTCGGATCACGGAGAAAGGCTTTCGTGGTGGAGGCGGTACGCCCGGTGTCGCGGGCTGCTGGTGGTCGGTTCGAATAAATTCACGAGGGCATGATCTCTCCACATCGTCATTGCGAGGAGCGAAGCGACGAAGCAATCCAGAGTCGCACCCCGCCCTGGATTGCTTCGCTACGCTCGCAATGACGGATCACTCAGAGCTTAGCTCCGAGCTACTTGATGAAGCTCGCGTCGTAGAGGTCGTCGATTTTCGGGATCTGCTTGACGATGCCGACCTCGAGCAGGAGCTCAGCGGCCTCCTTGTTGAAGGTCTTGAACTCGGTCTCGAAGAACTTCTGGCTCGCGGCCTTGTCCTGCCAGCGCAGATATTTGGCGGAGTTGCCGAACTGCTCAGCCGTCTGCTTCACGTCCGCGCCCATGATCTCATAGGCCTTGGCTTGGTCCTTGGCGATCATGTCCAGCGCCTCGAAATAGCTGTCGGCAAGCGCCTTGGCGGCCTTCGGGTTCTCGGACAGGAACTTCGGTGTGCAGCCGAACGTGTCCATCACCATCGGATAATCGAGGGTGGTGGCGATGATCTTGCCCTTGTCGGGAGCGGCGCGCACCGTCGACAGATACGGCTCGTAGGTCATCGCCGCGTCGTTCTGACCGGCGACGAAGGCCTGCGCTGCGGCGGCCGGCTCCAGGTTCACGATGGTGACGTCCTTCACCGTGAGGCCGTTCTTCTTGAGCATCCAGGCCAACCCGAAATAGGGCGAGGTGCCGGGTGCAGACGCGGCGACGGTCTTGCCCTTCAGGTCCTTGATGGAAGCGATGTCGTTGCGCACGGCCATGCCGTCGGCGCCGTAGCTCTTGTCGAGCTGGAAGATCTGCTTGGTGGCGACGCCGTTGGCGTTCCAGGAGATCCAGGTCTCGACCGTAGTTGCCGCGCACTGCACGTCGCCGGCGGCGATCGCGAGGTGGCGATCCTTCTGCGGGATCTTCTTGATGGTGACGTCGAGGCCGTTCTTCTTGAAGATGCCGGCTTCCTTCGCCAGCGTCAGCGGCGCGAAGCCGGTCCAGCCGGAAATGCCGATGCCGACCTTGACGTCATCGGCGTAGGCGGTCGTCGAAGTCAGGAGCGCGGCCGTTACTGCAAGTAGCCCGAATCTGCGCATCGTCATCGTCCTTTGCGGTGGGAGGAAACTGGTCGCGCGGCTCGCGCGCCGTCAAGGCTGCGCGGTCCGCCTGCGTCTGCAAGCGTGCTTGCAAATCTCGTGCTCAGGCCGGGCGCGCTTGATCGTTTCATTCGCTGCCCCTGAACCGCGCCACAAGCCGATGCTGCTCGCCGGGATAGACCAGCCGCACCGCTGTGAGCGGCTGGTTCTGGCGCCAGGTGTGCCGCTCGATCACGAGGCAGGGTGCGCCGATCGCGATGTCGAGCCCATCGGCGATCGCCTCGTCGGCGACGATGGCGCTGATCGCATGCTCCGCTTCGGTCCATGGCACGTGATGTAGCAGCCAGGAGCCGGGCGGATCGACCTTGAAATTGGCCTTGGCCGCGTCGGGGACGGCATCGAGGTCGATCAGGCGATCCTCGATCGCGAATGGCAAATTGTCGGCGCTGTGCCGGCAGCGGATCGCGATCACCTTGCATGGCGTCTTGACGCCGAGGCGCTCGCGATCGGCCGCGTTGGCGGTGCGGCGCGTCGATGAGATCAGCTCGTAGCCATAGGCGCGGCCGAGCGCGCCGATCTCGGCGCGGATGTCGGGGATCTTCAGCACGGCCGACAGGAATTGCGGCCGCCGCACGAAAGTGCCGGCGCGCCGCCGCCGCTCGATCAGGTCGGCCTGGGCAAGCTCCGACAGCGCCTTGTTCACGGTCATGCGCGAGCAACCATAGTGCTCCATGATCTCGTGCTCGAACGGGATGCGATGGCCCGGCGGCCATTCGCCGGTCAGAATGCGGCGCTCGATGTCGTGCCGGATCTTCTTGTAGAGCGTACCGGCTCCCGGCTTGGCGCGATCCTCGGCGAGGCTCATGCGAGCAGCCTCCGCACGGCCCTGTTGAAGCCGCGCCGGGCCGTGTCGCGCGAACGATGGTGGCCGCCCTGGACGACCTTGGCGCCGCCGGCCCAGACGCAGTCGATCGCGTCGTTCGACGTCGCGAAGATCCAGCCGTCGAGCAGCGCATCTTGCGTCCGCCCCGCGAGCGAAGGATGCGTCAGATCGAACGTGACGATGTCGGCACGGCCGCCCACCTGCAGCCCGGCGAGAGATTGCGCCAGCGCCTGCGCGCCGCCGGCGAGCGCGGCATCGAGAAGCGTGCGGCCCGTCGACGCATCCGGACTTGACGTCAGCACGTTGCGCTCGCGATGCGTCAGCCGCTGGCCGTATTCGAGCTGGCGCAACTCATCGCTCACGCCGACCAGCACGTTCGAGTCGGTGCCTACGCCGATGCGTCCACGCGCGCGCAAGAAGTCGCGCGCCGGGAAGATGCCGTCGCCGAGGCTGGCTTCGGTGATGGGGCAAAGGCCGGCCGTCGCGCCGCTGCTCGCGAGTGCCGCCGTTTCATCCGGCGTCATGTGCGTCGCGTGGATCAGGCACCAGCGAGCATCGACGGCATGATGATCGAGCAGCCATTGCACGGGACGCTGCGCCGACCAGGCCAGGCAGTCCTCGACCTCCTTGACCTGCTCGGCGGCGTGAATGTGGATCGGGCCGCCGTCCGCAAGCGGCAACAGCGTGCTCAGCTCATCCGGCGCGACGGCGCGCAGGCTGTGCGGCGCGATGCCGAGATTGGCGCCGGCAAGAGTGCTGATAGCCCTGCGCGACGCCGCGAGCAGCCTCTCGAAGCGATCGACATCGCAGATGAAGCGCCGCTGTCCCTCATGCGGCGCGGCGCCGCCGAACCCGCCATGCGCATAGAAGCTCGGCAGCAGCGTCAGGCCGATGCCGGATGATTGAGCTGCACCGGCGATGCGCACCGCCATCTCGGCGATGTCGGCGTAAGGCGTGCCATCGCGATCATGATGCAGATAATGGAATTCGCCGACCCGCGTAAAACCGCGCTCCAGCATCTCGACATAGAGCAGCGTCGCGACCGCCTCGACATCGTCAGGGCTCATCGCCAGCGCGAAGCGATACATCGTCTCGCGCCAGGTCCAGAACGTGTCGGTGGAAGGACCGCTGATCTCGGCAACCCCTGCCATGCCGCGCTGGAACGCGTGACTGTGCAGGCTGGCGATGCCGGGGATCGCGACCTCATGTTGCTCGTCGGCGGAGGTCGGAGGCACGCCCGCGGTGACCGACGCGATTGTGCCGTTGCTGATGACGACCTGCACGTCCTCGGCCCAACCCTTGGGCAGAAGCGCGGATGCGAAGTGCAGTGACGCCATGATCGATAAGCCCGCTGGACAGGACGGCGGAAGCGAGTTTATGTATAGACATATCGCCCGTCAAGCTTTCGTGAAGTTGGGAGGCAGCAGCATGGCCGAGCGCTTCGATCGGATCTGGCACAATGCGCGGCTCGCGACGCTGCGCGAGGGGCAGCCGGGCCTCGGCGTGATCGAGCAGGGCGTGGTGGCCGCGCGCGGCGGCCGCATCGCCTTTGCCGGCCCGCAGTCCGATTTTCCAGCCAATGCGGATGCGCCCGAGCGCATCGATTGCGAGGGCCGCTGGATCACGCCGGGCCTCGTCGATTGTCACACCCATCTCGTCTACGGCGGCGACCGCGCCCATGAGTTCGAGCTGCGCTTGGCGGGCGCGAGCTATGAGGAGATCGCCCGCGCTGGCGGCGGCATCGTCTCGACCGTCGCTGCAACGCGCGCCGCCAGCGAGGAGGCGCTGGTTGCAAGCGCTCTGCCGCGGCTCGATGCACTGCTCGCCGAGGGCGTCACCACGATCGAGATCAAGTCCGGCTATGGCCTGGAAACCGCAACCGAGCTGCGGCAATTGTCCGCAGCCCGCGCGCTCGGCAGCCGGCGGCCGGTCGGCGTGCGCACCAGCTTTCTCGGCGCCCACGCGCTGCCGGTGGAGGCTGGCGGCGACAAGGACCGCTACATCGATCTCGTCTGCAATGAGATGCTGCCGGCGGTCGCAAGGTCGGGCCTCGCCGATGCCGTCGATGCGTTCATGGAGAACATCGCCTTCTCTCACGCGCAAACGTCGCGGGTATTTGCCGCGGCGAAAGCGCTCGGCCTGCCGGTCAAGCTGCATGCCGACCAGCTGTCCAATCTCGGTGGCGCTGCGCTCGCCGCCGAATTCGGCGCGCTCTCGGCCGATCATCTCGAGCACACCGACGATGCCGGCGCCGCCGCGATGGCGCGCGCCGGCACGGTCGCAGTGCTGCTGCCCGGTTCCTACTACTTCATCCGCGAGACGCAGAAGCCGCCGGTCGAGCTGTTCCGCAAACATGGCGTGAAGCTCGCGCTCGCCACCGACTGCAATCCAGGCTCGTCGCCTTTGACCTCGCTGCTGCTCACGATGAACATGGCCGCGACCTTGTTTCGCATGACCGTCGACGAGTGTCTTGCCGCAGTGACGCGCGAAGGCGCCCGCGCACTTGGTCTGTCGGCTGAGACCGGCACGCTCGACGCCGGCAAATGGTGCGATCTCGCGATCTGGGACATCAGCCGCCCGGCGGAGCTGGTTTACCGCATGGGCTTCAATCCGCTGCATCAGCGTGTCTGGAGGGGCGAATGAGCACGATCATTGCGGCGCCCGGCCGCGTCGGCCTCGACGATCTCGCGCAGATCTATGCGGGAGCTGCGGTCGTGCTCGAGCCTTCCTATTGGCCTGATGTCGATGCGGCGGCCGCGATCGTCGCCAGGGCGGCGCAAGGCGCCGAGCCGGTCTATGGTATCAACACCGGCTTCGGCAAGCTGGCCTCGAAGCGCATTCCGCCCGATCAGACCGCGCAGCTCCAGCGCAACCTCATCCTCTCGCATTGCTGTGGCGTCGGCCCGGCGGCGCCCGAGCCGGTCGTGCGGCTGATGATGGCGCTGAAGATCATCTCGCTCGGCCGCGGCGCCTCGGGCGTGCGGCGCGAGATCGTCGAACAGCTCCAGGCGATGTTGGCGCGCGGCGTGTCTCCGTTCGTGCCGCAGCAGGGCTCTGTCGGCGCCTCCGGCGATCTGGCGCCGCTCGCGCACATGACGGCGGTCATGATCGGCGAGGGCCAGGCCTTCCACGATGGCCGGCTGGTGCCCGGGCGCGAGGCGCTGGCGCACGCCGGCCTGACGCCGGTCACCCTCGGGCCGAAGGAAGGCCTCGCGCTGATCAACGGCACGCAGTTCTCGACGGCCTATGCGCTCGCCGGCCTGTTGCGCGCGCATGATCTGCTCAACGCCGCGTTGGTGACCGGCGCGCTGTCGGTCGATGCCGCGATGGCCTCGACCGCGCCGTTCCGCCCCGAAATCCAGGCGCTGCGCGGTCATCCCGGTCAGATCGCAGCCGGCCGCGTGCTGACGGAGCTGCTCGACGGCAGCGCCATTCGTCTGTCGCATCTCGAAGGCGACGAGCGGGTGCAGGATCCGTATTGCCTGCGCTGCCAGCCGCAGGTCGCCGGCGCCGCGCTCGATCTGTTGACGCAGGCGGCGCACACGCTGGTGACCGAAGCCAATGCCGTCACCGACAATCCGCTGGTGCTGGTCGGGACCGGAGAGATCATCTCCGGCGGCAACTTCCATGCCGAGCCGGTGGCGTTCGCTGCGGACGAGATCGCGCTGGCGCTGTCCGAGCTCGGCGCGATCAGCGAGCGGCGCATCGCCACGCTGGTCGATCCCGCGCTGAATTTCGGCCTGCCGCCGTTCCTCACGCCGGAGCCGGGCTTGAACTCCGGCTTCATGATCGCGGAGGTCACCGCGGCGGCGCTGTTCGCCGAGAACAAGCAGCGCGCGCTGCCATGCTCGATCGACTCCACGCCGACCAGCGCCAACCAGGAAGATCACGTCTCGATGGCCGCGCATGCGGCGCGGCGATTGCACGACATGGCTGACAATCTCGCTGCCATCATCGGCATCGAGCTGCTCGTCGCCGCCCAAGGCATCGAGCTGCGAGCGCCGCACGGCACCAGCGCGGCGCTGTCTGCTGTCATTGCCGCGCTGCGCGCGCATGTGCCGGCGCTGGTGCACGACCGCTACATGGCCGACGATCTCGCCAAGGCGGCCGCGCTCGTCGGTGGCGGTGTGTTGGCCACGGTTGCAACGCATGCACTCGGACGCGATCCGTTTCCCAAGCTTGGATGAGAGGGACCCATGAACCGACGCCTGGACAATGCGCGGGTGATCCGCGCCCCCATTGGCAGCGACATCAGCGCCAAGAGCTGGCTCACCGAAGCGCCCTTGCGCATGCTGATGAACAATCTCGATCCTGATGTGGCCGAGAAGCCGAGCGAACTGATCGTCTATGGCGGCATCGGCCGCGCCGCGCGCGACTGGGACAGTTTTGATCGCATCGTCGAATCCTTGCGCAAGCTGGAGGCGGATCAGACACTGGTCGTGCAATCCGGCAAGCCGGTCGGCATCTTCCGCACCCATCCGGATGCGCCGCGCGTCCTGATCGCCAACTCCAACATCGTGCCGCATTGGGCGACGCTCGATCATTTCAACGCGCTCGATAAAATGGGCCTGATGATGTACGGCCAGATGACGGCCGGCTCCTGGATCTACATCGGCAGCCAGGGCATCGTGCAGGGCACCTACGAGACCTTCGTCGAAGTCGGTCGACGTCACTACGACGGCGATCTCTCGGGCAAGTGGATCCTGACCGCCGGCCTCGGCGGCATGGGCGGCGCGCAGCCGTTGGCTGCCACGATGGCTGGCGCCTCGATGCTCGCCGTCGAATGCCAACCGAGCCGCATCGAGATGCGGCTGCGCACCGGCTATCTCGATCGCCAGGCCGCCACGCTCGACGAGGCGCTGGCGCTGATGGCGGAGGCCGCGACGACGAAGAAGGCGGTCTCGGTCGGCCTGCTCGGCAATGCTGCCGAGATCTTCCCGGAGCTCGTGCGCCGCGGCGTGCGCCCCGACATCGTCACCGACCAGACCAGCGCGCATGATCCGATCAACGGCTATCTGCCGAAGGGCTGGACGCTGGCCGAGTGGGAGGCCAAGCGCGCGTCGGAGCCGAAGGCCGTCGAGCAGGCGGCGAAGACCTCGATGGTCGGCCACGTCCAGGCGATGCTGGATTTCCACGCCATGGGCATCCCGACGCTCGACTACGGCAACAACATCCGCCAGATGGCGAAGGACATGGGCCTCGCCAACGCGTTCGATTTTCCGGGCTTCGTGCCGGCGTATATTCGCCCGTTGTTCTGCCGCGGCATCGGCCCGTTCCGCTGGGCTGCGCTGTCGGGTGATCCGCAAGACATCTACAAGACCGATGCCAAGGTGAAGGAGCTGCTGCCGGACAACAAGCACCTGCACAATTGGCTCGACATGGCGAGGCAGCGCATCAAGTTCCAGGGGCTGCCGGCGCGGATCTGCTGGGTGGGGCTCGGCGATCGTCATCGCCTCGGGCTTGCGTTCAACGAGATGGTCGCCCGTGGCGAATTGAAGGCGCCGATCGTGATCGGGCGCGACCATCTCGACTCCGGCTCGGTCGCGAGCCCGAACCGCGAGACTGAGGCGATGAAGGACGGCTCGGATGCCGTTTCGGACTGGCCGCTGCTCAACGCGCTCCTGAATTGCGCGAGCGGCGCGACCTGGGTGTCGCTGCATCATGGCGGCGGGGTTGGCATCGGGTATTCGCAGCATGCCGGCATGGTGATCGTCGCCGATGGCACGGCCGACGCCGCGCGGCGGCTGGAGCGCGTGTTGTGGAACGATCCGGCCACCGGCGTGATGCGCCATGCCGATGCCGGCTACGAGGACGCTATCGCGTGCGCCGAGGCCTACGGCCTCGACCTGCCGAGCCTGGCACGCTGAGGGCGTGCATTCCTCACGGGTTGAAGTGCGGCCCCTGATTGTGATCTCATGCTGACAACGCGACGGGAACTCGTCGCGGTGCAGGGGAAGCTCATGGGGATCGCCTTCCGTTCTCGGCCATCGTCGGCCAGGACGAAATGAAGCTGACGCTGATGATCGCTGTCGTCGATCCGAAGGTCGGCGGCGTGCTGGCCTTTGGCGATCGCGGCGCCGGCAAGTCGACCGCGGTCCGCGCGCTCGCAGCGGGCAACTAGCTCCCCTTTTCGGTTTCCTCGTCGTCGCTTTCTTCTGGTTGGCTGAGGTCATACCGATCGAGCTTGGCGTAAAGGCTTTGGCGGCTGAGACCAAGAATTTCGGCGGCCGACGTCCGATTCCCATTGGCGAGCTCGAGCGCCGCACGGACGTAATGCTGTTCAACGACCTCGACCGTGCTCTTCACCAGCTTGCGCAGCGGAGTCTTGCCGACGGATTCGTTCAGGGCGGCCAGCGCGACCCTGAGGTTGTCATGCTCCGCAGTCGGCAACAGCCGCCTGGCGACGTTGCGCAGCACCAGCGCAATCCGGGGATGGCCGTCCAGACCATAGGCCGCAGCCGAGATCTCGACCTCCGTTTCGGTGCCGAGCTCGCCTTGGATCGTCGTGGATAGCAGCCGAACGGTGCCGTGGCGCTCGACGTTGGAGATCAGGACCGAAAGGTCGGCGCCCGGGCGCGTCAACCAGCGGCTCAGCTTCTCGCCGATGACCGCCTCCGTCGACCCGATCTCGACCAGTTCCAGAAACGCGCGATTCGCGCGCTTGATGGCACCACCGCCGTCGATGCTGATGACGGCGTCGGGGAGGCTGTCGATCAGCGCTTCGGGATTGTCCGGCACGAGGCCAGGCTGCGCAGCCTTGCCGATCGGCGCCATCTGCAGCAGGAACATCGGCCCGGTATTGCTGGTCATCAGGGATCCCCTGAGCATCCAGGGGACGGCCTCTGCGCCGAGATGGACCACGATGCCGGGCGCCTTGCCCTGGTCGCGCACGCGTCTCAGCATCTGTTCAACCAGCTCGCGGTCAGTGGCTGGAATCTCCTGCAGAAGCTCGCGGCCGACCAGATTGTCCCTGCGGCGGCCGGATGCCCCCAGCGCGGAGGCCGCGGTCCGGTTGGCTTCGACGATGCGCAGATCCCGGACCTTCGTCAGCAGTACGGCCTCGTTGGAATCCTCGATCACGAGCCGGTAGCGCGTTTCGATCTCGCGCAGCTTCCAATAGTCGCGCTCGATGGTCTGCTGGGCCGAGATCAGCCGGGCCTGCAGCTCGGCCACGGCCTGCAGGTTCTTGCCGATCGCGAGCATGCCAGCCCGACCGCCGAGCAGTACAGTCGTGAATTCCATCGGAAGTTCGAGGCCGCTGGGGAAGCGCTGCGTGATCTGGCGGAATGCGGAAATGCCGGTCCGCTTGGTGTCCTGCATGATGCGTTCGATCTTCTCGCTCGCACCGTCGACGATCTCGGACCAGGGACGGCCAAGCCACACGTCGACATTTTCGGATGACATGTTGGGAGACAGCGTCGCCTCACGGATCACGCCGTCCATGTCGAGCAGTAATGTCACGTCGGCGCGTGGACCGTGAAATTCGGCCATGGTCTAGGCACCCGTTGGAGACGCTCAAGGACCACGGCCGACGCCGTCGGCGCGCATCTTGAAGGCGCTAGGTCGCATCCCGCTAACGTCTTGAGAGACTCGACAGTCCATGCTGCGCCCTCAGTGTCAAGGCTTATTTACAAGTACATACTTCCAACTGTATCCCTGCGCCCGCCGCATGCTCAAACTGCGGCTTGACCGCTCGTTTTCAGCGATCATTTCATCGACACATGGCATGACAAGTATTCATTGCACTAATCACTGTAAGGGATAGCTGCGCGAGGACTCGGAAAATCGCGACAACGCAGGATGCTGAGAGCGGGTGTGGTTGCGACGGTCGTGTTGGCAATTTCGGCCGACGGCACTCTCGGCGATCTGGGCCGAGATGGGGCTGGCGCAGGCCGCGTGAGGTCTGGTGCGCGCGCACATCGACGTGCGCGCGCACGGTGCCACCACGCCGGTCCCTCACCGTGCCGTCAACGGGGCAGGAACCGTGCGCCCTCCTTGCCGAGGAAATCCAGCATGGCCTGCGCCGGCGGCAGCAGCAGCTTGTCGGCGCGCCGTACCGCATGCCATTGCCGGATCACGGGCAGTCCGGGCACCTTCAAGGTGACCAGGCGGCCCTCGCCGAGCTCGTGCGACACCGTGTGCTGCGAGATGAAGGCGATGCCGAGGCCGGCGATGACGGCCTGCTTGATGGTCTCGTTGCTGTCCATCTCCATGCTGGTCTTGAGATGCAGACCGTGCTTCTCCAGGAAGGTCTCCATCAGCATGCGGGTTCCCGAGCCGCTCTCGCGCGTGATGAACACCTCGCCCGCGAGCTCTGCGGCCGCGATCCGTTTTCGGCGCGCGAGCCGGTGCCCCGCCGGCGCGACGATGACATGCGGATGCTTGCCCATCGGCCGCATGTCGACGGGAATGTCCGCCGGCGGCCGTCCCATGATGGCGATGTCGAGATCGTATCCTCTGAGCGCTTCGCGGATGGTGTCGCGATTGCCGATCCGCAGGGTGACGTCGATCTTGGGGAACCGTCGCGAGAATTCCGCTATGGCGAAGGGAACGAAATATTTCGCCGTGCTGACCGCGCCGATCGCGACCCTGCCGCCGCTGCGCCCCGCCAAAATGTCGAGCGCCTGCTCGCAATCCTGCAGCGCCGCCTCGACGCGTTCGGCCAGCGCCAGCACGCTGCGTCCGGCTTCGGTGAGAATCATGCCGTCGGTGGTGCGCTGGATCAGCGGCAGGCCGGCGAGCTCCTGAAGGTTGCGAATTTGCAGCGTGACCGCAGGCTGCGTCAGGTGAAGACGGCCGGCCGCGGAGGTGACCGATCCGGACTCCTGCACGGCTGCGAGCGCGCGCAGCTGGCGAATGGTGAGGTCGCGTGAGAAGCGCCGGCTCATGGAACCCTCGATATAAGGAAAACTTTTGTCGATCCAAAGATAATGAAATTTCCCTAATCACGCAAACCGGGCCTTGATGGGGGTGCGGCACGACCCCTTCGTGCCGCACGCATCAAGCTCTCCAAAGAATGGGCTGATGGCAAGGGAGTGGCCCATGGATCATCATCAGACATTGCAGGCACATCTGGCGGCGCAGGGTGCCGACGCCGATTGTGCCGCGGTCATCGAGGCTCTGGCCGAGGCGGCGCGCGAGCTCGCGCGGCAGATCGCTATCGCGCCGCTGTCCGGCGTCGACGAAGGCGCCGCCACCGTGAACGCCGACGGCGACGTCCAGAAGGCGCTCGACATCGTCGCCGACAATCTGATGCGGGATGCGCTGCGCCGGGCTCCTGTCGCGGGCATCCTGTCCGAAGAGGTCGATCGGCCGGAAACGGTCAACGCTGCTGCCCCACTTTGCGTGGCGATCGACCCGCTCGACGGCTCCTCGAACCTGCAGAACAACATCTCGGTCGGCACCATCTTCTCGATCCGGCCGCGCGGCCGCGACGTGCTCTCCAGCTTCTTCGAGCCCGGCACCGCGCAGCGTGCCGCCGGCTTTTTCGTCTACGGACCGCAGACCTGCCTGGTGCTCGCGATCGACCGCCGCGTCGATCTCTACGTCCTGCATCCGACCTTGCACGAGTTCATGCTCGCCAAGTCCGGAATCCGCATCCCGCAGGATACGCCGGAGTTCGCCATCAACGCCTCGAACCGCCGGCACTGGAGCGGGACGGTGCGCAACTATGTCGACGAATGCCTGGCGGGCGCCGCGGGCCCGCGCGGCCGCGACTTCAACATGCGTTGGATCGCCTCGCTGGTCGCCGAGGCCTATCGCATCCTGATGCGCGGCGGCGTGTTCCTCTATCCGGCCGACTCCCGCCCCGGCTATCGTGAGGGCCGGCTGCGGCTGGTCTACGAGGCGCATCCGATGGCGCTGATCATGGAATGGGCCGGCGGCTCGGCCTCGAGCGGCCGTTCGCGCATTCTCGAACTGTCGGCGCGCTCGCCGCATCAGCGCGCGCCGCTGATCATGGGCGACGTTCGCCTTGTCCGCGACGTCGACCAGCTGCATGAGGGTGTCGAGCCGCTGTTCGAAACCAGCGATGCGCCCCTGTTCGCGCGGCGCGGCCTGTTCCGCTGAGCCTGCCTGCCGAACGCGCCTTCCGGAGAAAAGTCATGTCACGTCGTCATCCCATCATCTCGATCACGGGCTCGTCGGGCGCCGGCACCACGTCCGTCAAGAAGACCTTCGAGAACATCTTCCGCCGCGAGAACGTCAAGGCGGCCTACATCGAGGGCGATGCCTTCCATCGCTACAATCGCGAGGAGATGCGCCGCAAGATGGTCGAGGAGGCCGAACTCGGCAACAAGCACTTCAGCCATTTCAGCCCCGACACCAACCTGTTCGAGGAGCTCGAGAAGACCTTCCGCGACTACTCCGAGACCGGCACGGGCATGACGCGCCACTACGTCCATGACGAGGAGGAGGCGCGGCTCTACGACACAAGGCCCGGCAACTTCACCGACTGGACGCGGCTGCCGGAAGAGTCCGATCTTCTGTTCTACGAAGGCCTGCATGGCGCTGTCGTCACCGAGACGGTCAACATTGCCCAGCATGCGGACCTCAAGATCGGTGTTGTTCCGGTCATCAATCTCGAATGGATCCAGAAGCTGCACCGCGACCGTGCCTCGCGCGGCTATACCACCGAGGCGGTCACCGACACGATCCTGCGGCGCATGCCGGACTATGTGAACTACATCATTCCGCAATTCTCCGAGACCGACATCAACTTCCAGCGGGTGCCGACCGTCGATACGTCGAATCCCTTCATCGCGCGCTGGATTCCCACGCCCGACGAGTCGATGGTCGTCATCCGTCTGAAGAATCCGCGCGGCATCGACTTTCCCTATCTGCTCTCGATGATCCAGGGCAGCTTCATGTCGCGCGCGAATTCGATCGTGATCCATGGTTCCAGGCTCGATCTCGCCATGCAGCTCATTCTCACCCCCATGATCATGCAACTGATGGACCGAAAGAGGCGCACGCTATGACCGCCACCGCCGTGCAGACGCTGGCCCCCAAGACTGATAGCAAGACCGATATCAAGGCCGATCCCAGCCATGCGGAGATGGCGAATGCCATCCGCTTCCTCGCGATCGACGCCGTCGAAAAGGCGAAGTCGGGCCACCCCGGCATGCCGATGGGCATGGCCGATGTCGCCACTGTGCTGTATCAGCGCTTCCTGAAGTTCGATCCCGCCGATCCGGCCTGGCCCGATCGCGACCGGTTCGTGCTGTCGGCCGGACACGGCTCTATGCTGCTCTATGCGCTGCTGCATCTGACCGGCTACGAGGCGGTCACGATCGATGAGCTGAAGAAGTTCCGGCAATGGGGCGCCAAGACGCCCGGGCATCCGGAATATGGCCACACGCCGGGCGTCGAGACCACGACCGGTCCGCTGGGGCAGGGCATCGCGACGGCGGTCGGCATGGCGCTCGCCGAGCGCCTGATGAACGCGCGCTATGGCAACGATCTGGTCGATCACTACACCTATGTGATCGCCGGCGACGGCTGCCTGATGGAGGGCATCAGTCACGAGGCGATCTCGCTCGCGGGGCATCTCAAGCTGAATCGTTTGATCGTGCTGTTCGACGACAACGGCATCTCGATTGACGGCTCGACCGGACTGGCATGCTCCGACGATCAGCTCGCGCGCTTTGCCGCCTCTGGCTGGACGACCTGCCGCATCGACGGCCATGATCCGGAAGCGATTGCTGCGGCGATCGCAGCGGCGCGGCAGAGCGATCGTCCCAGCATGATCGCGTGCCGGACGACGATCGGCTTCGGTTCACCCGGACGGCAGGGCTCGGAGAAGGCGCATGGCGCGCCGCTCGGGCCGGAGGAGGTCGAGAAGACCCGCGCGGCACTGCACTGGCCCCACCGTCCGTTCGAGGTGCCGGCCGACGTGCTGGTGAGCTGGCGCGAGATCGGCGCGCGCGGCCGCAGCGTGCGCCAGGCCTGGAAGGAGCGTGCGCGCAAGCTGTGCACCGCGGACCGGTCGCCCTGCCACGACGCGCTGAACAAGAAGCTTCCGGCCACCTATACCGAGCGCATGGCGCAGTTCATCGCGCAGCTCACGGCCGAGCGGCCGAAGATCGCCACCCGCCAGGCCTCGCAGAACGTCATCGATGTCATTGCGACGGTGCTGCCCAATCTGCTCGGTGGCTCGGCGGATCTCACTCACTCCAACCTCACGAAGGCAAAGACACACAAGTCCGTCACGCCCGCGACCATGGACGGCAACTACATCCACTATGGCGTGCGCGAGCATGCGATGGCCGCGGCCATGAACGGCATCGCGCTGCATGGCGGCTTCATTCCCTATGGCGGCACCTTCCTCGCGTTCGCCGACTACAGCCGGCCGGCGATTCGCCTGGCCGCGCTGATGGGCATCCGCGTCATCCACGTCATGACCCACGATTCCATCGGCCTCGGCGAGGACGGCCCGACGCATCAGCCGGTCGAGCATGTCGCGAGCTTGCGGGCCATTCCGAACCTCCTGGTATTCCGCCCGGCCGACGCGGTCGAGACGGCGGAAGCCTGGGATTGCGCGCTGCGTGCGGAGACCTCGCCGTCAGTGCTGTGCCTGTCGCGGCAAGCCTTGCCGGCCTTCCGCACCGAGGCATCGGATCACAACAAGGTAGCGCTCGGCGCTTACGTGGTCATCGAGCCCGAGGCCGGTCGCGACGTAACTTTGATTGCGACCGGCTCGGAGGTGACCATCGCGCTGGAGGCGGCCAGCCTGCTGGCGGCCGAAGGCGTCCAGGCGGCGGTGGTGTCGGCGCCGTGCTTCGAGTTGTTCCGCAAGCAGTCGGCAGAGTATCGCGCCGAGGTGCTCGGCCATGCGCCGCGCATCGGGGTCGAAGCTGCGATCGAGGGCGACTGGGCGCGCTGGCTCGGTGATGCCGGCGAGTTCGTCGGCATGCAGGGCTTTGGCGCCTCGGCGCCGGCCGAGGTGCTGTACCGCGAATTCGGCATCACGCCTGCGGCGGTCGCCGATGCGGCCATGCGCAACATCATCCGGGCGCGGGCTTCCTGAGCCGCGTCGCAGAATAGAACATCGAAACAGGGACGGAGATCAACATGGCGCGGATCACGCTCAGACAATTGCTGGACCATGCTGCCGAGCGCAGCTATGGCGTGCCGGCTTTCAACATCAACAACATGGAGCAGGGGCTCGCGATCATGGAGGCGGCGGCGGCGGTCGACGCCCCCGTGATCATCCAGGCCTCGCGCGGCGCGCGCTCCTATGCCGGCGACATCATGCTGTCGAAGATGATCGACGCGCTGGAGGAGATGTATCCGCAGATTCCGCTCTGCCTGCACCAGGACCACGGCAACGACGAGGCGACCTGCGCCACCGCGATCAAGTACGGCTTCACCTCTGTCATGATGGACGGGTCGCTCAAGGCCGACGCCAAGACCGCGGCGGATTATGACTACAATGTCGACATTACCCGCCGTGTCACTGACATGGCGCATTGGGTCGGCGCCTCGGTCGAGGGCGAACTCGGCGTGCTCGGCTCGCTCGAGCATGGCGGCGGCGAGCAGGAGGATGGTCATGGCCTCGAGGGCAAAGTCAGCCGCGAGCAGCTGCTGACCGATCCGGACCAGGCCGTGGATTTCGTCCGCGCCACCAAGGTCGATGCGCTGGCGATCGCGATGGGCACCTCGCACGGCGCCTACAAGTTCTCGCGCAAGCCGGACGGCGAGATCCTCGCCATGAACGTGATCGAGGAGATCCATCGCCGGCTGCCGAACACGCATCTGGTGATGCACGGCTCGTCCTCGGTGCCCCAGGCGCTGCAGGACATGTTCAATCAGTTCGGCGGCGAGATGCCGCAGACCTGGGGCGTCCCGGTCGAGGAGATCGTGCGCGGCATCCGCCATGGCGTCCGCAAGGTCAATATCGATACCGACTGCCGGCTGGCGATGACCGCGATCTTCCGCAAGGTCGGCGCGTCGTCGAAGGTCGAGTTCGATCCGCGCAAGTTCCTGAAGCCGGCGATGGATTCGATGCGCGAGTTGTGCCGCGAGCGGTTCGAGCAGTTCGGCGCTGCCGGCAATGCATCCAGGATCAAGGTCATTCCGCTCGCCGAAATGGCCAAGCGCTACCGCTCCGGCGCACTCGATCCGCGAGTTGGGGGAATGACTGAAGCTGCCTGACATCCACGGCCATAACGAACATTCAGGAGGAACACATGAACGACCCATCGATCACGGTGCGCGGCAAGGATCGCTACAAGTCCGGCGTCATGGAATACAAGCGCATGGGCTACTGGGAGCCGTCCTATCAGCCAAAGGACACCGACGTGATCGCGCTGTTCCGCGTCACGCCGCAGGACGGTGTCGACCCGACCGAGGCTTGCGCCGCGGTCGCCGGCGAATCCTCGACCGCGACCTGGACCGTGGTGTGGACCGACCGCCTGACGGCGGCCGAGAAGTACCGCGCCAAGTGCTACCGGGTCGAGCCGGTGCCGGGCTCGCCGGGCAGCTACTTCGCCTACATCGCCTATGACCTCGACCTGTTCGAGCCGGGCTCGATCTCCAACCTGACGGCCTCGATCATCGGCAACGTGTTCGGCTTCAAGCCGCTGAAGGCGCTGCGGCTGGAGGACATGCGGCTGCCGGTTGCCTATGTGAAGACGTTCCAGGGGCCGGCGACCGGCATCGTCGTCGAGCGCGAGCGGCTCGACAAGTTCGGCCGGCCGCTGCTGGGCGCTACCGTCAAGCCGAAGCTCGGCCTGTCCGGCCGCAACTACGGCCGCGTCGTCTACGAGGCGCTGAAGGGCGGGCTCGATTTCACCAAGGACGACGAGAACATCAACTCGCAGCCGTTCATGCACTGGCGCGAGCGCTTCCTGTACTGCATGGAGGCGGTCAACAAGGCGCAGGCGGCCACCGGTGAGATGAAGGGGACTTATCTCAACATTACCGCAGCGACCATGGAAGACATGTATGAGCGCGCCGAGTTCGCCAAGGAGCTCGGGTCATGCGTTGTCATGATCGACCTCGTGATCGGCTACACCGCGATCCAGTCGATGGCGAAGTGGGCTCGCAAGAACGACATGATCCTGCATCTGCATCGTGCAGGACACTCGACCTATACGCGGCAGCGCGCGCACGGCGTGTCGTTCCGCGTCATCGCCAAGTGGATGCGGCTCGCCGGTGTCGACCACATCCATGCCGGCACCGTGGTCGGCAAGCTCGAGGGCGACCCGAACACCACACGCGGCTACTACGACATCTGCCGCGAGGACTTTAATCCGATGCGGCTCGAGCACGGCGTGTTCTTCGACCAGCCCTGGGCCAGCCTGAACAAGCTGATGCCGGTGGCGTCCGGCGGCATCCATGCCGGCCAGATGCACCAGTTGCTCGACCTGCTCGGCGAGGACGTCGTGCTACAGTTCGGCGGCGGCACCATTGGCCATCCGCGCGGCATCGCCGCCGGTGCGACCGCCAACCGCGTCGCGCTGGAGGCGATGATCCTCGCCCGCAACGAGGGCCGCGACTACGTGCATGAGGGCCCGGAGATCCTGGCCAAGGCGGCGCAGACCTGCACGCCGCTGCGCGAGGCGCTGGAGATCTGGAAGGACGTCACCTTCAACTACGAATCGACCGACTCGCCGGACTTCGTGCCGACCGTCACTCCCGCCGCCTAGTCATTATTCGATGCGCCGCCGCGACGCGGGCCGGAGCCCGCTCGCCCGCATTAGCCACATCAGGAGACATCAACATGCGCGTGACCCAAGGCTGCTTTTCTTTCCTACCCGATCTGACCGATGAGCAGATCACCGCCCAGATCCAGTATTGCCTCGAGAAGAATTGGGCCGTGAACATCGAGTTCACCGACGATCCGCATCCCCGCAACACCTATTGGGAGATGTGGGGCCTGCCGATGTTCGACCTGCGTGACGCCGCCGGCATCATGCGCGAGCTGGCCGAATGCCGGAAGATCTATGGCGACCGCTACATCCGCATCTCGGCCTTCGACTCTACCCACGGCTGGGAGTCGACCCGGCTGTCCTTCATCGTCAACCGGCCGCAGAACGAGCCGGGCTTCCGGCTCGACCGGCAGGAAACCGTCGGGCGCAATCAGCGTTATTCGACGCGGTCCTACGCGGCCGAGCGCCCCGAAGGCCAGCGTTACTGATCCCTGGCGGGCGGAGGTCGCTGCTGCGCCTGCAGGTCTGCGGCGTGGCAGGGATCTCCGCCCGGAGCGGCCATATCACTCTATCTGCCGTTGCTTCGTTGCTGCCAGGTTCGCAATCGAACGCACGGCGATCTGATGCGAGCGTCCCGAACGGAGCACGAGCGGATGATGCAGGCCACGCAGGCGGACACCACCCAGGCGACGCCGGTCGATACCGTCGACCTGCGCCGCGAGTTTGAGAGCGTCGATATTGCGCCCGTGCTGGAGCAGCTCGACCGTGAGCTGGTCGGGCTCGCGCCGGTCAAGACGCGGATCCGCGAGATCGCCTCGCTGCTGATGATGGAGCGGATCCGCCGCAAGATGGGGCTGGCGACGACGTTTCCGACCCTGCACATGTCGTTCACCGGCAATCCCGGCACCGGCAAGACCACGGTCGCGCTGCGCATGGCGGGCATCCTGCACCGGCTCGGCTTCGTCCGTCGCGGCCACGTCATCAGTGTCACCCGCGACGATCTCGTCGGCCAATATATCGGCCACACCGCGCCAAAGACCAAGGAAGTGCTGAAGAAGGCGATGGGGGGCGTCCTGTTCATTGACGAGGCCTATTATCTCTACCGTCCCGAGAACGAGCGCGACTACGGCCAGGAGTCGATCGAGATCCTGCTGCAGATCATGGAATCGCAGCGCGAGGACCTCGTGGTCATTCTTGCCGGCTATGCCGACCGGATGGAGAAGTTCTTCCAGAGCAATCCCGGCTTCCGCTCGCGCATCGCCCACCACATCGACTTCCCCGACTATTCGGAAGCCGAGCTACTGACGATCTCCGAGATGATGCTGGAGGGGCAGAATTATCGCTTCACCCCGGAGGCCCGCGCCGCTTTCGAAAAGTACATCGCCGTCCGGCGCACCCAACCGTTGTTCTCGAACGCGCGCTCGATCCGCAACGCGCTGGATCGGATCCGCCTGCGCCAGGCCAACCGGCTGGTGTCGCGGCTCGACCGCGTACTGACGTCCGATGACGTGATGTCGATCGAAGCCAGCGACGTGCTGGCGAGTCGCGTGTTCGCCAAGGGCGCCGACGCAGGCGACGGCAGGGCGGAGGCGCAATCATGAGTCTCGCTTTGGTGATGAACGCGCCGCTCGACGATCTCAGGCGCCGCATCGCCGACGCCGGCGCGCTGATCTTCGATGTCGACGGCACCATGGCCGAGACCGAGGAGATCCATCGCGAGGCCTTCAACGAGGCGTTCGTCGCGGTCGGCATCGACTGGCACTGGGGCCGCCGCATCTACAAGGAGCTGCTGCGCGTCGCCGGCGGCAAGGAGCGCATTCGCGCCTTCGACCAGAGGCGGCGCACGGGGCCGCCGCTGAGCGACGCAGTCATTGCCCGGCTTCATCGCATCAAGACGGAGCGGTTTGCCGCGCTGATGGCCGACAAGGGATGCCCATTGCGTCCGGGCGTCGAAGCACTGCTGGGGGCTGCCTCGGCACGCGGGCAGCGGCTCGCGATCGCGACGACGACCACGCGCGCCAATATCGATGCCCTGCTGGCGCCCGTGTTGGGCGTGGATTGGGAGGCAGGATTTGCCGCCGTCGTGGCGGCCGACGATGTCGCGCGCAAGAAGCCTGCGCCCGATGTCTACCTGGAGGTCTTGTCGCAGCTCGATCTACCCGCGGCCAGTTGCATCGCGATCGAGGACTCCGGTAACGGGTTGATGGCTGCGACCCGCGCCGGCGTTCCCGTGCTGATCACGCGCAGCCTCTACTTTCATGACGACACGTTCGACGGTGCGCTCGCTGTGCTCGACGATCTCGTGGAGTTTGTTGCCTGAGGTATTTTGAGGTGCCTGTGCTGATGCATTGCCGATTATGTACGCCACCATGCGCATAGCCGCGTGGCGTAGTTGTTCTATTGCCGTCTCGACAAGAACGTGTAATCCCTTAACGATATGTCTTCATGTCGAGTCGAGGTCGTTGAGTATGGCCCGCACGCAGGCCAAATTGAAACGTACGGACGTTGCACGCACGGAAGCGTTTCGCGGGCGGGTGGGACGGCCGCCGAAGGCGCTGGCTGGAAACATCGAGGAACGTATTCTGGACGCTGCGCGCGCGGTGTTTCTCGAGCGCGGCTTTGACGGCGCGAGCATCGACGAGATCGCCGAACGCGCTCCCGCCAGCAAGCCGACGATTTATGCCCGATACACCGGCAAGGCCGCCTTGTTTGCCGCCGTCGTCGAGCGCTCCATCAACGACGTGATGAATCTCGGGGCCTACACGCCGGTCGCCGGCACTGCACAGGAAAAGCTGGTTGGACTTGCCATCGCCATCGTCGATCGCGCGCTGAAGGAATCGCTCGGATTGTTACGGGTCACGATCGGGGAGGCCTACCGGTTTCCCGATCTCAGTTGTCAGTTTCATGACGTCTCGCGTAAGCGCGCCACCCATGCCGTGGCGGCGCTGCTCGCCGAGACGATCGGCGTCTCGGCCATGACCGCCCGCCGGACGCCGTCGAAGGCGTCGGCGGCCTCCGCCGAGATCTTCATCGACCTGATCGTCATGCCGGTGATCATGCGCTCGCTGATGGGCGAGAGCGAACGGACGATCCGCAGGGAGCTGCCCGGCTTCGTCCGTGACCGGGTCAAGATTTTCCTGGCGCTGCAGCCGAAGGCCTGAGCAGCGCGATCAGCGCCGCCGCAGCAATGACGGTTCGAGCGTCACCTGCTTGAGATCGTTGCCGCTGACGACGACCACGATGAAGGCGAGCTTGCCGTCCTTGTTCATCAGGCCGCCACTGATCGCCCGGCCGGCCGCCGAGCGCTCGGCGATCCGAATCGCATCCGACATCTTGAGCCGGACCGTGGTGAGGGCGGCCAGGCTGTTACGGTCGCTTTCGCTCAGTCCGTCCACGGTCGAGAACAGCACGCTGTTGCGCACCTTTGCCGTGGTGCCGTCGATGTCGGATTCCCAGATCCGTCCGCGCTGCAGGGTTCGAACCTTGTAGACGGGGGCGTCGAGCCCACCCTCGAAGCTGATGTCCGCGGTCTTGGAGCCAGGATGAATCCTTTCGGCGATTCGCAGCGCCTGGTGCAGTGACACCTCCGTCCGCCTGAACTTGTCGAGCTCGCGATCAATCGTCTCCTGGCTCAGCGCCGGATCGGTGGAGGCTTGCGGATCCCCCTCCGTCTGCATGCCGGTTCCGGCGACGGCATGCGCCACGGGAGTCCATGACAGCAGGATCAAGGTCAACAGAATGATTCGTTTCATGACGGCCTGCTGTCTCCGATCTCGGTCGGTGCTTGTAGAGCATTCCCTTGGGAAACGGTTGCGATAAAACGAAACTGTATCGTTTTATAATTGTCGGCGGCGCGGTTGTCAAGGTAACGGCGCCGGCGGCGTCTGGGTCCAGAAGCGACCCGAGCGCGCGCCGTCATAGCCGAGGGTGTAGAGCGAGCGCATGTAGTCGGTGTCGAAGCCGACGCCTTGGCCCTCGGGGACGGACGGGTCGATCGCCGTCATGTTGAAGGCCAGGCCATTGTGCTGGGCGAACTGATAGGTGGCCGAGAGGTAGCTCCGGATCTCGCGTTTGCTCTTCATGGCCAGCGAGCGGATCGCGATCGCCTTGGCGCTGTTTTCGACCGGCTGGAAATCGGTGGACGTCCGACCGTTCATGATGATGTAGATGGCGGGCCTCGCTGAGGTCATGCGCCGCGATGATTCGGGCTGCATCAGCAGACGGTCCGGAAAGGTGAACACCTGGGTCGAGACACCGCCGTCGACATGCATCTCCTCGATCGGCTTGCCGTCGGAGGAGGCCGCGATCAGCGACGGCGGAAACGCCACGGGAACGCTGGCGGACGCGGTCAGGACCTGCCGGAACAGGTCGAGCGCGCGCGGCGTCCGCGCCGAGGCGATCTCACCCATGTTCCACAACACCGGGCGCCCCGCGTCCAGGTCGGTGGTCACGACGAACAGTCTCCGGCCCTTGGCGTGTTCTCTGGCGATCGCCGCGAGCAGGTCCGGCGTCGTGTAGTGGCTGATCGCGTCGCGGAGCGGCTGCCCATCGAACAGGGATGAGCCGAACACGGCGTTGAGCGCGTTGGGGGAGGCCGCGAACGAGCTGGCGAGCCCGCTCGTATACATCTCCTTCAGCGTCGCATCGTAGGCTGGCCCGAGGAAGGCGAACGGAGCGATCAGCGCGCCGGTGCTGACGCCCGAGACGATCGTGAATTCGGGACGAGCGCCGCTTTCGCTCCAGCCGTTGAGAACGCCGGCGCCGAATGCGCCGTCGCCGCCGCCGCCGGACAGCGCAAGATAGGCGAAGGGCTTGCCCGGTTGCGGCTGCGGCTTGAACGCGGCGTTGTCGAAGCTCGCGGCCGGCGCATCGGCCCACATCCGGATCGCGCGAAAGCCGTCGATCGTGGCGCGTTTGGCATCGTCGGCCGAATAGGCCGCGCGCTGAACGGCGGCACAGCCGCCGAGCAGGAGAGCCAGGCTGCAGAACGCGGCCAGACTCCCTGCCGCTCGGATCCAACGCGATCGCACGTCCCACCTATCCGTTCAATAAACGAAACCGTATAGTATTGTTATTGCGATTTGATCAAGCCCGAAGGCGATCGACGCGTATCCGCGGATCACGATTGCGGGAGCTGGATCTTGGAACCTGCACGGCAGCCTGGGCCGATCGTCCTGCTGCTCGATCGCAGGCGGCGCTCGGCGCGTTCATCTGCGGCTCACGCGCCGCCGGCTATGATTTTCTTCCATTTCCGATAGGTTGTCGCCGTTTCAACCAGGGGCGGCCGATATTGCCGCGCAGCGGCGTCCGATGTTCCGACAGGGTCACGATGCAGGCCGCATCGGCGGACGCGACCAGAGGAGTCTGAATGATCAACCGGCGGGCCATGATCACCTTCACGTTCACCGCCGCGACGCTGCTCGCAGCCTGCGGCGGCGTTGCGCAGGCGGCGCAGTGCGGCTCGTCGCCGGCGGGGTTCGAGGCGTGGAAGCGCGAATTCAGCGAGGAGGCGAGGGCGAAGGGCGTCGGCGGCACCGCGATCGCCGCGTTGATGCAGACCAACTACGCCTCGGCGACGGTCGCCGCCGATCGCGGCCAGCGCAGCTTCCAGCTCTCGCTCGATCAGTTCCTCGCCAAGCGCGGGGCTGCGGCGATCGTCGCGCGCGGCCGCCAGCTCAAGCAGTCGCAGGCGGCGATGTTCGCCTCGATCGAGCAGCGCTACGGCGTGCCGCCCGGACCCCTGATCGCGATCTGGGGCATGGAAAGCGCGTTCGGCAGCCAGCGCGGCAATCAGCACATGCTGTCGTCGATCGCGACGCTCGCCTATGATTGCCGCCGTCCGGAGTTCTTCACCGACCAGCTCTATGCCGCGCTCAAGCTGATCGACCGCGGCGTGCTCTCGGGCAACACCCGCGGCTCGATGCATGGCGAGGTCGGGCAGACGCAATTCATGCCGAAGAACATCCTCGCTTACGGAGTCGGCAATCTCGACGTCGCCGCCAACGCGCTGGCCTCGACCGCGAACTTCCTGCGCGCCAACGGCTGGAAGGCAGGCGCCGGCTATCAGCCGGGCGAGCCGAACTTCGCCGCCATCGAGGCCTGGAACGCCGCCGGCGTCTATCAGAAGGCGATCGCGCTGATGGGCCGCCAGATCGATGGCGGCGGCTCGGCCGCGGCGCGCTGACAGGCTTGCGACTGGCAAGCATGTCGAAATGAAAGAAGCGGCGCTTCATCACTGAAGCGCCGCCTCGCATTATTCTCGGTCAGTCAGCTTCTCGACTTAGGCCTTCAGCTCGAACCGATCCAGGTTCATCACCTTGGTCCAGGCGGCGACGAAGTCCTTGACGAACTTCTGCTTGGCATCCGAGCTCGCATAGACCTCGGCCAGCGCCCGCAACTGCGAGTGCGAGCCGAAGATCAGGTCGGCGCGGGTGGCCGTCCACTTGATCGCGCCGGACTTACGGTCGCGGCCCTCGAAGGTGTGCTCGCCCTGATCGACCGGCCGCCACACCACGCCCATGTCGAGCAGGTTGGCGAAGAAGTCGTTCGTGAGTGTCTCGGTCTGCGCCGTGAACACGCCATGCTTGGAGCCGTTGGCGTTGGCGCCGAGCACGCGCAGGCCGCCGACCAGCACGGTCATCTCCGGCGCGGTCAAAGTGAGCAGTTGCGCCTTGTCGACCAGCAGCTCCTCGCCCGACAGCCACTGCTGGCCGCTGAGATAGTTGCGGAAGCCGTCATATTTCGGCTCGAGCACCGCGAACGACTCGACTTCGGTCTGCTCCTGCGAGGCATCGGTGCGGCCGGGCACGAACGGCACGGTCACCTCGACGCCGGCCTTCTTGGCCGCCGCTTCGACGCCGGCATTGCCGGCCAGCACGATCAGGTCGGCGAGCGACACCTTCTTGCCGCCGGTGGCCGATGCGTTGAACTCCTTCTGGATGCCCTCGAGGGTCGAGAGCACCTTGGCGAGCTCAGCCGGGTTGTTGACCGCCCAGTCCTTCTGCGGAGCGAGACGAATGCGCGCGCCATTGGCGCCGCCGCGCTTGTCCGAGCCGCGGAAGGTCGAGGCCGAGGCCCAGGCCGTCGACACCAGTTGCGACACCGACAGGCCAGAGGCGAGGATCTTCGCCTTGAGCGACGCGATGTCGTTGTCGTCCACGAGCGGATGGTCGACCGGCGGCACCGGATCCTGCCAGATCAGATCTTCCTTCGGCACCAGCGGGCCGAGGTAGCGCACCTTCGGACCCATGTCGCGATGGGTCAGCTTGAACCAGGCGCGGGCGAAGGCATCGGCGAACTGATCCGGGTTCTCCATGAACCGGCGCGAGATCTTCTCGTAGGCCGGATCGAACCGCAGCGCGAGGTCGGTGGTCAGCATCGACGGCGCGTGGCGCTTGGACTTGTCATGCGCATCCGGCACGGTGTTGGCGCCGGCGCCATGCTTCGGCTTCCACTGGTGCGCGCCGGCCGGGCTCTTGGTCAGCTCCCATTCATAGCCAAACAGATTCCAGAAGAAGTTGTTGCTCCACTTGGTTGGCGTCGTCGTCCAGATCACTTCGAGGCCGGAGGTGATGGTATCGCCGCCCTTGCCGGAGCCGTACTTGCTGGCCCAGCCGAGACCCTGCTGCGCGATGTCGGCGCCTTCCGGCTCGGCCCCGACCAGCGACGCATCACCCGCGCCGTGGGTCTTGCCGAAGGTGTGACCGCCGGCGATCAGCGCCACCGTCTCTTCGTCGTTCATCGCCATGCGGGCGAAGGTCTCGCGGATGTCGTGCGCGGCAGCCAGCGGATCGGGATTGCCGTTCGGGCCTTCCGGGTTGACGTAGATGAGGCCCATCTGCACGGCAGCGAGCGAGCCTGCGAGCTCGCGGTCGCCGCTGTAGCGCTCGTCGGCAAGCCACTTGCCCTCGGGGCCCCAATAGATGTCCTGCTCGGGCTCCCAGGTATCGGCGCGACCACCGCCGAAGCCGAAGGTCTTGAAGCCCATCGATTCCAGCGCGACGTTGCCGGTCAGCACGAACAGGTCGGCCCAGGAGATCTTCTGGCCGTACTTCTGCTTGATCGGCCACAGCAGGCGGCGGGCCTTGTCGAGGTTGGCGTTGTCCGGCCAGCTGTTCAGCGGCGCAAAACGCTGCTGACCAGTGCCGGCGCCGCCACGGCCATCGCCGATGCGATAGGTGCCGGCGGCGTGCCAGGCCATGCGGATGAACAGCGGACCGTAATGGCCGAAATCGGCCGGCCACCATTCCTGCGAATCCGTCATCAGCGCGTGCAGATCCTTGACCAGCGCGTCGAGATCGAGGCTCTTGAATTCCTTGGAGTAATCGAACGCCTCGCCGAGCGGATCGGAGAGGTTCGAGTGCTGATGCAGGACCGACAGATTGAGCTGGTTCGGCCACCAATCCTTGTTCGAAAATCCCTTCAAGCCGCCCGAGAACGGGCACTTGCTGACGTCATCCATGTTTGCCTCCTGACGTGATCGTCATGGTTCCCCCCTGGGGTGGGAGCCGGGACCCTACGCGGCTACTTCGATCAGGGGAAATTGAGATTGATGATCATAACGATAAGATTATCTGATGATGTGGTGTGACGCTGTCCAAACGCATATGGACGCGGTGCGTTACCTCCGCATCTCAAGATTGCGGTCAGGAAAATTGACTTCGCGGCGCTGATCGATAAGATAATCTGATGATACATTTGACGATGCGGCAGCTTCGCTATTTCGACGCGCTGGCGCGTCTGGGGCATTTCGGCCGCGCCGCCGAGGCCTGCGCGATCTCGCAGCCGGCGCTGTCGATGCAGATCAAGGAGATGGAGGAGGCGCTCGGCGGCGTGCTGCTGGAGCGCAACGCCCGCCAGGTCGTGCTGACCCGGTTCGGCGAGCAGCTCGCCGAGCGCGTGCGCGAGATCCTGCGCTCGGTCGATGAGCTCGGCGACTTCGCCCGCGCCTCGCGCGACAAGCTCACCGGCCGGCTCCGGCTCGGCATGATCCCGACGATTGCGCCTTATCTGCTGCCCAAGGTGATCGGGAGCCTGACGCGCAAACATCCCGAGATCGACATCCACGTCCGCGAGTCCAAGACGCCGACCTTGATCGAGGAGCTGGTCGAGGGCCGCCTCGATGCCGCCATCGTCGCGCTGCCGGTCTCGGAGCCGTCGCTGACTGAGGTCGCGCTGTTCGCGGAGAACTTCCTGCTGGTGCGGCCGCCGGAATATGAAGGCGCGGCGGTGCCGAGTGGCGAGATGCTGCGCGAGATGCGGCTGCTGTTGCTGGAGGAGGGGCACTGCTTTCGCGACCAGGCGCTGTCGTTCTGCAACATGCAGGCGCCGCGCGAGATGCTCGATGCCTCCTCGCTGTCGACCCTGGTGCAGATGGTGGGCGCCGGCATGGGCGTGACGTTGATTCCGGAGATGGCGGTCGGCGTCGAGACGCGCTCGGCGTCGGTGTCGCTGGCGCGCTTCGCCGATCCGCAGCCGCAGCGCACGGTCGGCATGGTCTGGCGCAAGACCAGCCCGCTCGCCAAGCAACTGATGCAGATTTCCGAGATCGTCGGCAGCGCGGCCCAGGGTCTGCGCAAGCAGGCCTCGGCCGGGCAGGGCCGCAAGCGGCGAGGGTGATCCCAGCCGTCGTGCGTTTCCTCCCGGAACGTCCCGCGATGCGGAGATTTGTCCGTCTCCTGCCGGAGAAGGAGAACGGGCGGCAGCAGCTCTCTACGGCTATGTCGGCGTCGGCTACGGGCCGTACTACGGTCGTCCATACGAGGCCCGTCCATATTGGCGGCACCGCTATGACGTTGGGTGGTCATTGGCCGGCCCGTGGTGGTGAGATCGGCCGATTGATCCTCTGACACGAGGGTCGTCTGCGCGCCAGATCGCGCTGGCGATCTGGCGTGACGGCTAGCCGGCTGACGAGACCTCCCCTGCGCCCCGCTGGGTCGGAACGCGCCGTCGTGATGGCCCCTGATGTCCTGCTTTCCCATGGCATAAGTCTTGTATCGATCTCCGCGAGCGGTTGAACGTCCGACGCGCATGCGGTGTGGCGATGCCGTCGGATTGTGATCTCGGTCGGTCGGTTCGCCGCTCGCGCGGCTTGCTGGTCGAGACCGCGTGCCTGGAGAACGGTCCATGTCTGAGTCGCGCAATGCCCGGGAGCTCTGGGCTGCCACGATTATCGATTGGCTCATCGAGAACGCGAGCCTCAGGCGGGAGCGCGTCGACCTCGCGCGGAAGTTCACCCAGGAGCCCTACAATCTAAGCGTCGTCAGGGTCCTGACCATGATGGACGAACTCGTTGCGCGCCACAATGCAGCGAGCGGCGCCAGCCTCGTGCTGTCGCAGAACTGGCGCCTGGCGCATCGCAGCGACACGGTCGGTGACTTCATCGCGGCTTTCCTGCAACTGGTGCTTCCCGAGGGGCGCGGCGCCACAACGGACGACGCCGCGAGGGACAACGGCGTAGCGACGCCCGGCGACGCGTCGGAAAGCCGACAGGGCCGGACGCAGTCGCGCCGCATCGATGCGCTGCGGGCTAGTCCGGGCGGCGACTGGAAGCCGGTCGATTTCGAGATCATCGCCTCGCAATACGCGATCAAGTTTCGCAAGATCACCGGCACCCACGAGGTGTTCCTGCATCCCGCGGTCCCGAATTGCGTGACGATCCCGCTGAAGGCGAGGATCAGGCCGCCGCATGTCCGGGCCTTCGTGGCGATGATCGACGGAATGGACGAGGCGGCGCGATGAGCGATTCCCGCGTCTATGCCTATGAGGTCACGGCGCTCGGCGCCGAGGATGGCGGCGGCTTTCTCGTCACCTTCCCTGACATTCCCGGGGTCATCGGCATCGGCGCCCACGCTGAGGAGGCGGTTGCCGACGGTCAGCAGGCGCTGTTGGCATGTCTCGACGCGCTCAAGGCCGTCGATCGCGGGCCGCCGGTCCCGGCCGCGGCGCGAGCTACCGTGCCGCTGGCGTGATTCTTGATGTGAGGTCCGGGACGCCAATGCGACGGGAGACAGCATGCCATTGACAGAGGACGCCATCCAGGTCGGCAAGTGCTACAAGACGAAGATCGCCGAGAGCTACAAGGTGCTGTCGATCACGCGCGGCATCGTCACCTATCAGACGCTGACCTCGCCCTTGCGCATCAACACCGGCATCAAGGCGTTCGCCGACGCCGTCTACAAGGAGATCAACTGTCCGCGGCAGGGCTAGCGATCCGGCGGCGGCCGTATCGTGCGGCACGCGGACCGGGGGCAGGCGGCAGGCTCGGGGCGGACAGAGAGCGCACCACCTCTCCTCCGTCATTGCGAGGAGTGTCAGCGACGAAGCAATCCAGACTGCCTCTACGGAAAGACTCTGGATTGCGTCGCTGCGCTCGCAATGGCGTGGAGAAGGCTCGCCTTTGTTCACGCGCTGCGGAGGTAGGAATGAAAGTCGAACAGCGCGATGACGGCGTGTTGGCCGTCGTCGACGAGGAAGGCCGCGTCTGGGCGCAATGCGCGCGGTCCTCGCAACATGCCGATGAGACGGATTACGTGATCGAGGGGCCCCTCAGTGGATTCGTCTATGAGGACGGCACGTTCACGGCGGACAGCGAGCAGGCCTTCCGCGCCTGGCTCGCCGACCGCCTGATCAGCGACGAGATCTTCCATGTGAAGGACAGGGAGACCGCGTTGGCTCTGTGCCGGCGTATCGCGATCGCGGCCCGCGAGATCCTGAAGGACAAAGCTGGCCCGGCTCATTGTTGAGTGTCCCTGCGTTCCCCTGCGCCATCGCAGATCGCGATCCGGGCCTCAGCCGAGGTCCGGCCTTCCTCGCGCGCTCTCCTCATTCAGAGGGACATGATCGATGCACGACCTGGGCGCAGTGCGCCGCGCGGGATGAGCGGCAAGGTATCGATCGGATTCGTCGATTTTGCTGCGTTCTCGTTCGATTTCGATTGAGTTCGTTGCGGTTTGTTCGGATCGTTTCTGGTGCGGCCCGTCGGGGGCAACATCCTCTCTAGGCTGAAACAGGGGTTCGATTCCCTAGAGAACCTTAAGATCACTTGGCAATCAGGGGGCCACCTCGTGTTGTCCGGAAGCCATCATTGGTACACAATGCATTTTCCGAGAGCTGGCAAACCCTGAGTCCTCAAGAAAAGACCGGCTGGAGGCTTGCCTGGGCCGTAGAGCCATCCTGCACACAAGCGGCTGAGCTTCGCGATTGGGAAGTCCCGCCCAGTCTAACTGAGGGAGTGTCAGTCAAACTCCCCCGTCAGATAACGACCTTCCGCCACTTGCAGCGCATGATCGTCTCGGTGTTGCCGGATGGATTGATGTCGGTGCCGACAATGACCGTGCCATCGGCGGCGACGCCGTTGTGCCGGCCTGAGATATTAATCCGGAAGCAGTCGGCGGACAGGAATCGATCGCATACCAGTGGCCGCAGTCTGGCGAACCGCGTTCTGACGCGGGAAGCAGGAAAACGCGAGAGTGTTGCCCCGCAACAGCCGCCCTTTGCGGGTCAACGTGGAGAGCAGAGTACAGATTCTGTAACGAGTGCAGTTAACGCGTAAGGAGGCCTTGCGGTAGCGTAGGCTTCCCCGGCTGCGCTATTTCAGCGTCGACAGATAGGCGACGACGTCGGCCCGCTCCTTCGCGTCCGCCAATCCCTTGAAATACATCTTGACGCCGTGAACGTCCCCGCGCGGATCGGCGATATAGGCATCCAGCGCGGTCGTGGTCCAAGGCGCGTTGTTTTTTTTCATGCCCTCGGAGTAGGCGTAGTCCGGTACAGCCGCCGGTTGCCGTCCGACGATGTTCCAGAGGCTCGGGCCGACCTTGTTGATGCCTATCTCGGCAGAGTGGCAATTCTGGCAGATGCGCTGGAAGATGCCCTTCCCAGCGACGGGATCTCCATCCAGCGCCTGGGCGCTCGACGCCAGACCTGCGAGAACAACGACAAGAGCGATGCGGCGGAGCATGCGAATCCTTCCCTTTTGATCCGGAGCGGGCGCGGGCCAGCCCCGCGGCCAGGCCGGTGAGCAGATCGGTGCAGATGATCTGACGACAGCCCGGCCCAAGTCCTTGTTCTGGATCAAGCCGCGCAGTTGCCGTTGCTGCTCAATTGGCTTAATCTTCTAAAAAAACGAACGATCACGAACACGAAACCCAAGTGTCGTTCTGGGAGGTGCCCGGTGGGAGACGCCGATCCTCGGCCCGCGCGTCCGTCTGGCGTGATTGCGGCGAAGTCGAAGGCTGCGACGGAGGCCGCCGCGGCGGCCGACATCTGCGGCCAGGTGCCGGCTGACGGCTTGGCCATGGTGCTGATCTTCCTGTCGCCCCACTACGACCCAAACGCGTTCATGGCGGAAGTGACGACCCGTCTCGCAGACATCCCCGTGTATGGTTGTACGACGGCTGGAGAGCTGTCGCCCGATGGCTGGGACGACAACAGCGTCGTCGCTCTCGGCTTTGCCGCCGATGATTTCACGGTATTCGCACAGCCCATCTTCGGGCTGTCGGGCTTCCGCGTCGACGAGGGCCGCCGCCTTGGCGTCCAGTTGAGGCAGGATCTGTCGCGGCACGGCGGTCGCGACGATGACGGCGTGTTCGGGCTCGTCCTGATCGACGGCATGTGCCAGCGCGAAGAGGCGATCATGTCGGCGATCTATGCGTCGCTCGACAATATCCCCTTGGTCGGCGGGTCGGCCGGCGATGGTCTGCGCTTCGAGCGCACCTGGGTCTTTCACGACGGCAAAGCGCATACGGACATGGCGGTGCTGATCCTGATCAGGACGTCATTGCCGTTCCGGCTGTTCAAATGTGACAATTTCGAGCCGACCTCGACCAAGATGGTGGTGACGGAGGCCGATCTCGAACAGCGTATCGTCAAGCAGCTCAATGCCGAGCCGGCGGCGGAGGAATATTGCCGCGCGGTGGGCATCGCGGATTCCGAGCTCGACCCATTCCTGTTTGCAGCCCATCCGGTGCTGGTGCGCGTCGGCGGCTCCTATTTCGCGCGCTCGATTCAGCGCGTTAGCCCTGACGGCTCGCTGCGGTTCTTCTGCGCGATCGACGAAGGAATGGTGCTGACGGCGGCAAGGTCGCGCAACTCCGTGGCCGCCGCCCGCGAGATGCTGGCCGAGGTTCGAGACGACATCGGCGAGGTCTCGATCTTCATCGGTTTCGAGTGCATCCTCCGTCGTCTCGACGCTGAGCAGCATCAGTTCGCGCGGGAAATGTCCGAGCTCTATCGCGATAACCGGATCGTCGGGTTCCATACCTATGGTGAGCAGTACGGTTCAATGCACGTCAATCAGACGTTGACCGGCGTCGCGATCGGCAAGCGTCCAGGGGCGCAGCAATGACTGTCGTCGGGTCTCCGGAAGACCTGCAGCGCGAGGCGGCCAAGCTCAGGAAGATCAATGCCGCACTGATGTCCCGGGTCGAGCGCTCGATGGACCAGCAGTTCAATGCGTTCTCACTGTTCGAAACGGCGATCGCACTCGATCAGCAGGTGCGCGAGCGGACGCAGCAGCTGCGCGATGCGCTGCGTTCGATCGAAACGGCCAACAAGGACCTGTTTCGGGCCAAGCAGCAGGCCGAAGCGGCCAGCTCCCTGAAATCCTCGGTTCTCATCTCCGTCACGCATGATCTGCTTCAGCCACTCAACGCGGCGCGGCTGACGCTGTCGACCTTGGCGGACGAAGTCTCGTCTGATCGTGGCACAGCCATGGTCGGCCAGGTCGACCATTCGCTGGCCATGCTGGAAGATCTGCTGCGGTCCCTGCTGGAGATTGCCAAGCTCGATGCCGGAGCCCTGTGGCCCGACGTGAGGCCCGTTCTGATCTCGAGCCTGTTCGAGCCGCTCGAACGCGAATTCGCCCCGATCGCGGCCAAACGCGGGTTGTCCTTGCGCATTTGTCCCTGCTCGGTCGCGGTGGTCTCGGATGCTATGATGCTGCGGCGCATCTTGCAGAATCTCCTCGCGAACGCTCTGCGCTACACGCGGCGAGGCGGCGTCGTCATGGGATGCCGGCGCGGACCGGGGGCAGGCCGGGTTCGCATCGAGGTCTACGATACCGGCCCTGGCATTCCCAAGCCGCAGCAGGAAGCGATCTTCCTCGAATTCCAGCGCGGTCATTCGAGCGCCGAGGACCAGGCCGGCTTTGGGCTCGGCCTGTCGATCGTCCGTCGCTTCGCCAATGCATTGGACCATGAGGTCAGGCTGGCTTCGCGGGTTGGCCATGGATCCACATTCAAGCTCGCGCTCGACCGGGCGGACCCGGCAGCCGTACCGCCGGATCCGCATCCTGCTGAGCACGTCGAGCACGATTATGGCGGGCTCGAAGGCGCCAAGATCCTGTTGATCGAAAACGACCTGGCCACCGCCGATGCCATGGTCGGTCTGCTGGAAAAATGGGGCTGCGACGTCGTGGCCACGGTCTCGTCGAAGGACGCGCTGCAGCGCCTGAGTGCGCTCGGGGCGGCCCCCGAGGCGATCATCGCCGATCTTCACCTGGATGGCGACGAGAGCGGGCTTGCCGCCATCCGGGACATCCGGCAATTCCTCAGCCGAGATGTTGCGGCCATGATCGTCACCGCTGACTATTCCGAAGATGCAGCCAGGGAAGCGAGCCAATACGGGCTCGAGATCCTGACCAAGCCGGTCAGGCCTGCGGAGCTTCGCGCGCTGTTGTCGTTCCTGCTGTCATGAGCGCGTCAACGCCGCTCGCCCGCGCCGGCATGCGTGGCCCGCTGATGAGGTTCACGAAGTCGATCTTTTCCATCTCGATGATGGCCTTGGTCCGGCTCATCACGCGGAGCTTTCGCAGGATTTCAGAGACGTGGACCTTCACCGTCGTCTCGCAGATCCCGAGTTCGAAGGCGATCTGCTTGTTCTGCAGTCCGCGGCGGATCAGGTCGAGCACGCGCAGCTGCTGCGGCGTCAGCTCGTGAAGACGCTTCAGGAGATCTTGAGCGGGAAGTCGGCCACGGCGCACGCCGGCGCAGAGGGAGCCACCTTCAACGTGGACTTCGCCGCGCAGCACCGCCTTGATCGCGTCGGCCAGTTGCTGCTTCGAGGTTGATTTCGAAATATAGCCGGAGACACCCAGCGCGAGAACATGGGCGACGAGGCGCGGGTCCTGATGCGCGGAAACCACCAGGATCGGTGTGCGCGGCGCGGTCTTGCGAATGCGGATCACGCCGGAGAGCCCGGTCGTTCCGGGTGTTGAGAGGTCGAGCAGGATCAGGTCGAATCTCGGAGGCGATGACAGAAGATCGACGGCCATGTCGATGGATGTTGCCTCGCGCATCTCGGCATCAGCCAGAGCGGGGCGGATCGCGCTCTCCAGCGCCTCGCGAAACAGCGGATGGTCCTCGACGATGAGCAATCGAGCCACGTGCCTGTCACCCCCCGGCCGGATCGGAGATCCGGTTTGTTCATTGTCGCGGATCTGACATTCAAACCAGTGCGCGCGCTGCGTCTTCGAAAGAACGTCAGGGCCGGAGCACCAGCGATAGCGCGTCGGTCGGCCTCAATCAACGACCAAGACGCCATCAACGGTGCGACGCCTGCGGCGGCCGCGACCTCCTGCAGCGCAGCAATAGCGCTACGGGTGCTTTCTGCGCGAGACGTTGCGCGATCCCTGGCGGTCGGCCGGAACGGGCAGCGCGATCTTGCCGATCTCGATAACGGCCTTGTTGCGGCTGAACAGGCGGAGTTTTCTCAGGATCTCCGTGATGTGCGCCTTGACGGTCGACTCCGCGAGCTGAAGCTCGCCCGCGATTTCCCGGTTCTGATAGCCACGCCTGATCAGGTCGAGGACGCGAAGCTGTTGTGGGGTCAGCTCCTCGAGGCGCGCCTGCAGCGCGCGGGCGGAGCCGTTGCCGTGGCGCTCCGCCACGGGCACGAAGTCCTTCGGGACCGAGATCGAGCCGCTGAGCACGCGCTCGATCGCGGACGTCAGCTCACGCTTCGAGGTCGACTTCGGCAGATAGCCGGCGGCGCCGAGCGAAAGCGCCTCGCGCACGACGTTGAGGTCTTCATCACTGGAGACGATCGCGACCGGAAGCCGGGGATGCGTGGCACGAAGCCGCAGGAATCCTGAGAAGCCCACGGCATCGGGCAGCGTCAGGTCGAGCAGCGCCAGGTCGATGTCGGGTTCTAGCGCGAGGGTGTTGAGCGCATCGGCAATCGACAGCGCCTCGAAGATCTCGGCGTCAGGATGCGCCAGACGCACCGCATTGCCGAGGGCTTCGCGAAACAGCGGATGATCGTCGATGATCAGAAAGCGCGTCATGTCCGCCCCCCCCCCCCTCACTTGCCCCCTGTACGCGCCGGGTGATCCGGCAGATCGAGCGGCCGGTGTCCGCCTCCTTCAATTGGCCGTTTCGGACGACTGCACGGTCCGCAGGAACGCATAGATGCTCTCGAACTGCTCGTCGGTAAAGACCTCCTTCCAGGCCGGCATGCCCTTGGACGGACGGCCTTCATGCACGGTGGTCCAAAACTTGTCGCGCATATCCTCGCCATAACGGGTCTGCAGCCGCCGCAGGTCGATCTTCCGTTCCGCCTGCACGGCGTCCGGTCCATGACAATGTGCGCAGGTGCCGTTGAAGATCTCCTTGCCGGCGCTGACCGCCTCGGTCGTGGAATCGCTCGCAGCAGCCGAGTCCGAAACCCTGATCACGGCCGCCTCGGCGACCGGCTGGCGGAGAAGCTGAGCAGGGCCGGCCAGCGAGGCCAGCTTGATTGGGCCAGGCAGCGCGCCGAGCCTGATCGGTGGTTCGCTCGGCAGCCCGTATTTGCCAGCCAGCTCGGCTATCAGCGGTGCGAGCTGCGGCAAGGCGGCGTCGATCTGATCGCGCAACTGCGTGGAGCTCTTGGCAAAGCCGATCGCGGCATCCCAGGACAGACCGTCGCCTTCGACCGGCTGGATCCGGAAGCTGCTCTGGTAGGTCGTCTTGTTCAGCCAGCCTGCAACCGGTCCCCAGACGAAGGCGACGTCGGCCTTGCCCTGTGCCAGCGCCGCCAAGCCTTCGTTCGGCGTCAGCACCGTCACCTTCTCGATGTCGTCGCGCTGGGCCAGCAGATTTTGCGGCGTGGTCTGGTATTGCACGGCGACGCGCTTGCCTCGGAGGTCGTCGATGCTGTGGACGACGAGCGTTCCGCGGCTGACAAGCGCGTAGGTCTCGGTCGCGATCTTCTTCGAGAAGATCACCGTCGGTCCCATGAAATCCGAGGACAGCGGCAGGCCGATCATCGCGTCGCACTGCTTGCCGAGCAGCGTCACGCGCACGGTTCGCTTGCCGAAATAGGATTTGTACCAGTCATACGTCACGGGCCGTCCGAGCTGCTGTGACAGCGCCTGGCCGACCTCGAGGTAGAATCCCGGCTGCGTTGGATTGTCGCTCGAGAATGGAAGATTGGTCGGATCCGCGCAGAGCCGCAGCGGGTCCGCCTCGTTGGCCAGGCCCGCCGACGATGCGGCCAGCACGGTGGAGGCCACCAAGGCGACGAGTGCCGTCGCGCTTGCTGCCAGTTCGGCGGCGGCCCGCCACTTCGAGCCAGTCTGACGGCGATTCAGGCGCATCCTCGATCCCTCGGGTCTTGTTTATCTGTTTGTACGGTTCGGTCTCGCGGCCGGGCCGTCTTCGTCCGCTTGATGCGGATTGGCTAAACGCTGCGCGTGTCCCCGCGGCCGGGGGCACGCGCAGCCGTCGCGAGCGTTGCGGCTATTGGACCGCGAACACGAACAGGGCGCCGCCCTCGGGAGCCGCGTTCGTCATCTTCTTGCCGATCTCGCCCAGGAACGCCGGGATCGAGGCGGTGCGGCCGACGACGACAGCGACGTACTGCTTGCCGTCGACGGAGTAGGTCACTGGACCGGCGCCGATGCCGGAGCCGAGATTGCGCTTCCACAGGATCTTGCCGGTCTTGGCGTCGATGGCGCGGAAGTCGCCGTGAAGATTGCCGGAGAACACCAAGCCGCCGGCGGTGCTCAGCGTGCCGCCGTTGAACGGAAGGTCTTCCTGAATCGACCACACCTTCTTGTTGTTCACGGGATCCCAGGCAATGAGCTCACCGAGGAAGCCGCCGGGGCCTTCCTTGGTCGGGAATTCCGCACCGAGATAGAACACACCGCGCTTGTAGGAGACGTCGCTGACCGACCAGTCCATGCAGACATTGTTCGCCGGGATGTAGACCAGCCCGGTGTCCGGATTGTACGACATCGGCTGCCAGTTCTTGCCGCCGATCAGGTTCGGGCAGACGTCCTTGACGGGATGTCCAGGGCCCGGCCGTTTGTCCGGATCCTCGACCGCGCGCAACGTCGAGATGTCCCATTTCTGCGCCCAGTTGGCGAAGACGTACTTCTCGGCCGAGATCACCTTGCCGGTCTCGCGGTTGGCCACGAAGAAGAAGCCGTTGCGATCGGCCTTCATCAGCGTCGGGACAGCCGCACCGCCAACCTTGAGATCGGCGAGAATAGCCTCGTTGACGCCGTCATAGTCCCAGGCATCGGCAGGCGTCGTCTGGATGTGCCACTTGATCTTGCCGGTGTTCGGATCGAGCGCCAGCGTGGACGCCGTATACAGATTGGTCAGCTTGCCGAAATCGCCATTGCCGGTCGAGCGCACAGCGGTGTTCCAAGGACCGGGGTTGCTGGTGCCCCAATAGACCGTGTCGCTCTTCGGATCGTAGGAGCCGACCAGCCAGGCCGCGCCGCCGCCATGCAGGCCGGTGTCGCCCTTCCAGGTCTCGCTGCCGGGCTCGCCGGGCGCAGGCACGGTAAAGGTCTGCCAGACCAATTTGCCGGAGTTGATGTCGTAGGCCTGCAGCGAGCCGCGCACGCCGTACTCGCCGCCGCCGAAGCCGGTGATGACCTTGTCGCGCACGACCAGCGGCGGCGAGGTGATCACCGAGCCCTGCTTGTAGTCGACCACCTTGGACGCCCACAGCTCCTTGCCGGTGGCGGCATCGAGCGCGGTCAGCTTGCCGTCGAGCCGGCCGACGAACAGCTTGCCGTCGGCATAGGAGATGCCGCGGCTGTTCACGTCGCAGCAGGCATATTGCAGCGTATCGTCCGGAATGTCCGGCTCATAGGTCCATTTGCGCGCGCCGGTCGCGGCATCAAGCGCATAGACGTATTTCGGCCCCCACGACGTCGAGACGTAGAGCGTGTTGCCGATCACGATCGGCGAGGCCTCGTTCGAGCGTAGCGAGGCCAGCGAGAACGAATAGACCAGCGACAGCTTGCCGGCGTTCTCGGTGTTGATCTCCTTGAGCGGGCTGAACCGGGTGTTGCCGTAATCATGGCCCGCCATCGCCCAGGCCCCGGGCGCGCCGGCGGCCTTCAGCGCCGAGTCGTTGGCGCGGACGCCAAGCGTGCCGGCGACGAGGAAGGCAACCGTCGAGATGCCAGCCAAGAATCTCCTGCTCGTGAAATTCATCAGTTCCCTCCGCATATTTCTTTGTTGTGGCACGTGCGCGCCAAGCCCCAGATGTGCAGTCGCGCTGCAAGCATCGGGAGCGATTACAGCATCAGCTCTGCCAGGCTCTCATAGGCGGAAGGTAGTAGGCCGTGGGGCCGCCGTTGAACGTCGATTCTCCAGCAGTTTCGCAGGCTTATGAAGTCCGGACGCCAAATGTCCGACTTCAAAACGATGGTCAATCGCGTGATCAAGGAAGCGGGTATCGACAAATTCACGATACGTGACTTGAGGCGCAGCTTACGCACCGTCATGCCGCGCGCGTCTACGTCCCATCAATAAAAAAGCCCGCCGGCAATCTGGGCCATCAGCGCGAGAGCAGGGGTGGTCCGGCAGAGGGCAGCGGACGAGGCACTGACGACTGCACAGCCGCTGACTGTGCCCTGGGTTGCGAGGGTTTATGCTGCGGGATCGGGGCCGCCTGCTGCTGGGACAGCGACGAAGGCGGGGTTGTTGACATTCTCTGTCTGATGTCGTCTGCGACAGCTTGCAGCGTCGCAATGCTCTGGGTCATCTGTTCTTGCTTGGCGGTGAGTTGCTCGACGCTGCGCCGCACGACATCGAGATTGAACGCCAGGGGCTCAAGCTGCTGCATCGGGTCCGGGACAGTTGCAGCAATGGCTGGCGACTTCGTCGTCGAGACGGATAACAACCAGCCCAGCGATGGAGCCCGGGCCACCACCTTGTCCCTTGCTGCGTTACCGTAGGACTGCCAGGCAAGGGTGGCGCCGATACCGATGAGAACTGCAATAACGAGCCGGGCAAGGGTGTGGAGTGTTCGCCTGCCAATCGACGGCTGGTCGCTCGCGATATTGTCGTCCTTGAGGCCGGAGGGGCGAGGAGAACGGCCAGGCGGTTTCATGGGCCCTCCAATCCGCGGATCGAATCGGGCGTTTGGATCGCGCGCAGGCCCGTCCCACGCATTCTCTACGAGAGGTATGCTTTGCGAGTACATAAGTAGCTCCTTCCTGACTATTCACGGATCGTGATCGCGAGCTGAGCCTGCACGACGAGTTTCAGCACAATCAGTCTCAGCAATGTCGATTTTCCGGACCCGTTCCGATTGTTCCGGGGCATGAAGCCAGGGTCGACCGGCTTGATGCCTTGGTCGTCACGGCATGGCGATAGACGGTTTCGATTCCTTTCCCGAAGGCGTCGACGGAATATTGCGTCGTTGCGCGAAGCCGGGCGGCATGGCCCATGCGCCAGCGCCGCTCCGGATCGCGGAGCAATGTTTCGATCGCTTCCGCCAACCGAACATGATTGCCGGGTGGAACGGTGATGGCCTCGATGCCGTCGCGCGCCACGCGTGGAACGGCCGTGTCAAGCCATGTATTGATGATCGGCCGTCCCGCCGCCATCGCTTCCAGTTGAGCGATGCCAAACGTTTCCGCATTGGTCACGGACGGCAGGACAAAGACGTCCGCTGTACACATGAGACTGGCGAGTTTGGCCTTCGGCGCGGAGCCAAGCAGGCGGACGCGATCCGCGACGCCGAGGCTATGAATCATTCGTTCAAGCCGCGCCCGTTCTGGACCCTCGCCGATGATCCAGACCTCAAAGCGGTGGCCGACCGCCGCTCGCACCAGCACATCGAAGCCCTTGTAGGGAACGAGTTGCCCGCAAGCCAGCACGAGCCGTCCACGATCGCGTTCGGCAGCGTCATTGTCGCGCGGCTCCGGCCAATCGTACTTCGAGGCATCGACGCCGAACGGAACGACGTGACATTTCTCAGCGAATTCCTGCAGCAGCGGGCTGCTGTACAGCAGAATGGCATTGGACACGATGATTGCGTCCGCCTGCCGCAGCGTCCGGCGCAACAGCGGCTTCATAAACCACCTCAGTCCGGCATGCGAAACGATGTCCGCATGGTAGTGCACGACCAAAGGTCGATCGCGGCCCAACCCCAGGGCGAGCATGAGATCGGCGAGCGAAAACGGTGCATGAAGCGCGAGCAGATCGTGATCGGCGACCTGGCGCCATAACCGCAGCGGATAAGTCGGCGCGGCCGGAAGCGAACCTACATCGCCGAACGAGCGCACGCGCTCGATCGTTACGCCGTTCACGACGATGCGCCGTTGCCCGTTCGACTTGGAGCAGACCAGCACGCAGGCGGTGAACGCGTCTTTCAGTCCTGCGCATATGTCGCGGATCACCGACGGGGCTCCGCCGAACAGGTCGGGATAGCAGTCATTGAAGATGTGAAGCACCGAGAGGCGCCGAGAGGGAGCGAGCATGGCCGAACTCTCCATGACTGAGCGCCTCCCTTATATGTGGGAAAATTTCACACGTCAATTGATCTCGACGGAAAAGTGGGATTGTATCCCACGGGACTCGCCGCTACAATTTCGCCATGAACGCCAAATCCCGGAAATCGAAGTCGGCTTCGCATCAGCCGATTGCGGCGGCGAGCCTGCGCGCGCCCTTGGCGCGCCTGCTGCGCCCGCTGGTGCGGCTATGCATCCGCGGCGGAATGACATTTCCTGAGCTGGCTCAGCTGTTGCGAGAACTCTTCGTCAATGTTGCCGAGCACGACTTTGCCCTGGAGGGAAAGGAGCAGACCGACAGCCGCGTGAGTCTGCTCACCGGAATTCACCGCAAGGAGGTTGCGCGGCTGCGCGGCGCCGGTGCGCCGGTCAATGAAACGCCTGCCACTCTGTCGCTGACCAGCGCGATCATGGCACGCTGGCTCGCCGCTCCGGAGTTCACGGACGCGAACGGCGATCCGCTGCCCTTGCCGCGCATGGCCAGTGGCGATGCGCCCTCGTTCGAGCAGCTCGTCAGTTCGATCACGAAGGATGTCCGCCCGCGCGCAGTGCTGGATGAATGGCTGGACCGCGAGCTCGTGACCATCAACGGCGATGAAGAGATCGTGTTGGTGGATACTGGCTTCGTTCCGCGCGGCGATGACGAGCGCAAATGGCACTATCTCGGCCGTAACCTGCATGATCATATCGCGGCAGCCGCCGAAAACGTATCCGGGCCAGCACCCCGTTTCCTCGAACGCGCGGTGCACTATGACGGCCTTTCGGCCAAGCTCGCAAAACGTCTCGAAGGGCGTTCGCGCGAACTGGCCATGGACGCCCTGAAGATCGCCAACCGGGAAGCAAACCGCGCGCTCGCCAGGGACAAGGGCGGCGACCACCGCTGGAATTTCGGCATCTACATTTACAGCGAAGGTCCGGACGACGCGGCGAATGGTGATGCTGACGAAGGCGGCTCGTCATGACCAAGCAGCCCGTCATCTCGCGCCGCTCGTTGCTTATGGGACTCTGGCTTGCCGGATCGTCCTCCGCCTGGGCACAGGTGCGCCGCGGCAGCGATCAGGGTATCGGCGGCACCGGTATCACGCGTGGCCACGATCAGGGCATCGGCGGCACCGGCATTGTTGGCGTCATTCAGCGTTTCGGCAGCATTTTCGTCAACGGCCAACGCATCAGCTATGCGCCGAACGTCCCGGTGCGGATCGATGGCGAACCGGTATCGGCGAAGGCGCTCAAGATCGGACATCTGGCCCGGGTGCTGGCGCTGCCGCAGGCGAACGGTTCGCTGATCACCCGCGGCGTCAACGTGGTCAGTGAGGTGATGGGGCCGATCGAAAGCGTCAGGGACGGCGAGATGACCGTGCTGGGCCAGCGGATCATAGCGGCCGGCCACGAAAGCTGGCGCCATCCGGGCGCCAATGTCGCGGTCTTCGGGGTGCGCCGCATCGACGGCGTGATCGTCTCAAGCCTGGTCGAGCAACGCCTTAACGCGACAACGCGGGTTTCCGGACCACTCGAACGCGATCGCGGCGGCCTGCGAATAGGCGGGTTGCGACTCAACGGCGCCGATGCCGCACTCGTCGGACAACGTGTTCAGGCTGAGGGCCGCGTTACGCAAGGCGTGATGCAGATCTCGCGCATAAGGGCTGACGACCTCTCTGATTTCTTCGGCGCGAACCGTCTGTCGATCGAAGGCTATGTCCGCCGCGTCGGCAGCTATCTGCAATTCGGCTCGGGCTATGTCGCGCATGACAATAGTCGCTTCGCATCCTCAGGTAATGCCCGCGTGGTCGTGAACGCCACCTTTGACAGTTCCCGTGGCTTGCGGGTTGAATCCATCCAATCCGTCAACAAATTTCCGGGTGACTCGATCCAAGGTACGAGATCCGAGCAAGCTCCGGGCGCGACGCCCGGCGGCTCGGACGTCCCGGGCGGTGGCGCTACTGTGCCGGGCGGCGGTCCTCCCGGGCTGGGCGGTGGCGGTCCTCCCGGCCTTGGCGGTGGCGGTCCTCCCGGCCTTGGCGGCGGCGGTCCTCCCGGCCTTGGCGGCGGCGGTCCTCCCGGCCTTGGCGGTGGCGGTCCTCCCGGCCTTGGCGGCGGCGGTCCTCCCGGCCTGGGCGGCGGCAGTCCTCCCGGCCTTGGCGGCGGCCACGGCCGGCGATGAACAACGAAGATTTGGCAGAGCGGGCGAGAGGCGCGCGCTCGCAGCGTCGTCCAGCTTCGCTATGCGATTCATCGCGAGCAACCTGCGCTGCGAACAGCTAGCCCGAGTTCGCGGATTCGCGCTCGAAGATCGGGATTTGCGATTTTTTGGCGAGCTAAGTAATTGATCTGCAAAGGGTGGGGTGTTCGATTTCGGGCGAGAATGGTTGTAGTGAAGACCTCCCCGATTCCCAAGGGCGTGGCGATGCGGGTGGATTCGCCGCGCGATGTTTCTGCGACGCACGGAGCGACGAGCCCGCGGCTGAGCAGAATTTGAACAACCCGACGGCGCTCGCCGCTCTGGCGAGCGCCGTCTCGCAGACAGTGCGACGACAGAAGATTGGCTGAGTTTCCGCAGATCGGCGGAGAGACGTTTGGTGGATCGAAGCGGATGCGGAGAGCACGCTATCTTGCCGGCGATGACAACTCGATTGAGAGGTCGAGCGCGCTATTGTGTCTGTGTTGCCCCGCGATCCTGACGAGGACATGTGCGCCCGCTTGGCAGGCGGGGCTGAGCACGGACTCCCGGATGGACCACCAGATGTCATCACCGCGAGATCACGACGGAAGCCGGACCAATGCTATGTTGTCGACCGCTCATGTGCAGCCGTGTAGTATCGAACAGAGGAGACGATCATGTCGAATAAGAAGGCGAAGAGACGCCCGATGTAAGCGTCCGGCCGCTGCACATGGCCTCAGATCTTGACATGATCGGCCGGCTTCCAGCTCCACGGCAGCACGTCGCCGTTGTGAGCCATCGGACGCCGAACTTGGCAGTGTTTCCGCACGAACGAAAAGTGGACGTATCTGGTGCGCCGAGCCCGCAATGGCAAAATCACACAAGCCGTTCATTGAGATCGCTGGTGGGCCCGGCAGGACTCGAACCTGCAACCAGACCGTTATGAGCGGGCCTGCTTGCTCGAAGGTCTCGGAGAACATTGACGTTTTTCGTGGCGTCGCCTCACGAGCTTCCACGTTCGTTCACCCTGTAGCGGTGGTCAATCGGTGGTCGAATTCTGAGGGGCGGCGCACAACGTCGATCGACGAGCCAATTAGCAGTAAGTAGGTCTCGGCTTGACGCTGCTCCCTTTCTCGGACGCTCTACGAGCACGCCTCCGTAATTATCACTACCAATCTTGCTTTCGGCGAATGGCTCAGCGTGTTCGGCGACGCCAAGATGATAACCGCGCTGCTTGGCCGGCTGACCCATCACTGCGACATCGTCGAGACCGGCAACGACGGTTGGCGGTTCAAAGGCCGAGACGACGATCACGCCACCATCTCGCCTCCGATATTCCAGTCGGCTCCGACAAGACGAGCGCTATCGCCAAAACCCGCCGCGCAAAGGGCGAAGATAGACACACCAGAGTAGTAAGGCCTAGAGTCGCATGGCGCCGAAATCTCAAAAACCCGCAACCCAATAGCAGGCGGGTCGAGGTTTGCGTCTTCATCGGGCCTGGGGCATCAGCTGCGTCTAGTATTCCAGATATCGGGCTCGGCTTCGGCTTGAGAGCGAAATTGGTCCCGTAACTCAATTGAAGCTAAAGGAATTTTAGTCCATCTCCGGCTTCTCGACCGAGCGCAAAAATGGAACAAAAACCCGAACAATCCGGGATTTCCGGTCCAAAAGTCCCAGAATAAGTCCAAGACTTGGATTCATCGTTCTTGGGAGGTTCTCGGCGCAACGGCCACCGCCCAAAGGGGCGGAGGCCGTGTTTTTCACGTCCTAGCTGGCCCGCAAGGCGGCCGATCGAGCAATGTTTCGTACACGCCGATTTTCCGTCGCAGCTCCCCGACGGCGTCAATGGAGGCGCCCATCGGGTACAGGGAGGGCGCCGATTTCAGGCTTTCGAGCCGGCGTCGTCTATCGGAAATTCGCGCACGCCAATTGTCGCAGAAGCCGCACATAGTGGCCTCGTCTGATTGGGTTTCGGATGTTCGAACTTCCCAAGCGGCGCGCTGGGGTCCCGTCGATCAGGCGATCTGCGGCGCGCAGACCAATTCAGCAGCTTTAAGCGGCCTCGGCGCGAGACCTGAACAGCTAGGGTCCATATATCCCATTTTGGGCGACGAAACAAACAATTCCCTGGGCTGCGCCTCCTCCGAGGACCCTTGTCGGCCCTCGATAGAGCCGCAAGTGCGGCCCCGGAAGCGCCGCTCGCTCTCTGACCGAGAACCGAACTGCGACGAGCTGATTGCGACGTATAGCCCGCGCACCCGCATCAAGCGTCCTTCCGATTGCGAGTCAACTTGCGTCAACCACGACTCGGTTATTCGAACATTTCTTGATCAACCGTGGCCGCGTGGGCGAAAGAGAAGAGCGTCGACCCGGCTAAACTCAAGGTGCGGTCGTAGCGCTCGATCCGAAGATTGTCGTGCCATGATGAGCCATCCATCATGATCTGATATTGGCCTAGAAGTGGGCGCTCTTAGCCTCGAGCCAGGTGCCATCGATGAGATGGAAATACACCCATAGTCCCTCCGAAGAAGGTCTCCGGCCCACGACCAAAAGCAGAAACCCCGGAAGATGGTGGGCGGATCGGCGGACCTTCTCGGCGAGGCTCGTCGGGTCGTTGGAGGAAGGGGTGTCAGTCAAGAGCATTGAATAGTAAGCGGTTTTCGAACCTTGGCTTATAAAGCTACGGTCCTAGCTACGGTGCACGCGAGGGACCGTAGCTTCGACAACTGGGCATTTGCGTAATTCAAGCGAGCCGCGGGTCGGGCCGTCGAGAGCATGGATGAGAAGGGACGAGCACAGCAGGGCACCACACCTGGTCTAGTGATTGCAAAACGGCTCTTCCGGGACAAGTTGACACAAGACGTTTGCGGCGAAGCACGTTTCTAGCTCGCCGAGGCCTGTCGAACACACGGCGCGCGCCATCAATCAACGCGAATCGTCGAACGTCAATCTCGGAACGCGCGCGTATCAGAGAGCAGCTGCCTTGGCGAGAGCCTGCACGTATCTGGCGTAGTCGCTCTTGCCGAGCGCTGCCCCCAGCCGCTCCAGCTGCTTCTGCTCGATGAAACCCTGTTTGAACGCGATCTCCTCCGGACAGGCGATGCGAAAGCCTTGCCGTTTCTCCAGGGTCGCGACGAAGTCCGCGGCGGCCATGAGACTGTCGGGTGTTCCAGTATCCAACCAAGCGAAGCCGCGGCCCATTTGCTCAACAGCGAGCAGCCCTCGTTCTAAATAGACCCTGTTGACGTCGGTAATCTCAAGCTCCCCTCGCGCGGAGGGAACAATGCTGGCGGCAATTTCGACCACCTGGGGATCATAAAAATATAGCCCCGTCACGGCAAAGTTCGATTTTGGAGTTGCGGGTTTCTCTTCTATCGAAGTTGCTTGTCCTGTGCTGTCGAAGCCAACCACGCCGTACCGTTCGGGGTCGGCGACATGATAGGCAAAGACCGTCGCACCGAACCGGCGGCCAGCGGCCCTGACAAGCATGTCCGGCAGACCATGGCCAAAATAGATGTTGTCGCCCAAGATTAAGGCTGACGATTCGCCGCGCACAAAATCTGCCCCGATAATGTAGGCTTGAGCCAGGCCTTCAGGTTTGGGTTGCACGGCATAGGATAGCGTCAGTCCCCATTGCCCGCCGTCGCCCAGCAGGGACTGAAATAGCGGAAGATCGCCCGGTGTCGATATAATCAGTATGTCCCTGATACCCGCCAGCATCAATGTCGTTAGCGGGTAGTAGATCATTGGCTTGTCGTAAATCGGCAGGAGCTGTTTGGACACCACCAACGTCATGGGATAGAGGCGGGTGCCGGTTCCGCCAGCCAGAATGATGCCTTTCAAGATCTACTCCAAATTGGCGTGAGCGGGATCGCACAGGCGATCGAGGCAGATTCGCAAGGATTGCGATGAGTGAGGCAGGCGCAGCCCGAAGACAGAGTTCAATCTGTCGCAGTTCAGACGGGAATTCGCCGGCCTAACAGCGGCCGTCGGATAGTCCTTCGTCGAGATCGCCTCAACACGGGCTGGACGATCTCGTCTCGTTGCGAGGTCGAGGACGATGCGTCTGGCGAACTCGAACCAGCTCATTTCGTCAGGACCCGCCAGATGCGTGACGCCGCCATGACCAGACTGCCAGCCCGAACCCGCGATCTGCCGAGCGATGGCAATGATGGCATCGGCGATGTCGGGCGCGTAAGTGGGGCAGCCGATCTGGTCGTTGACGATACCCAATCGATCCCGTTGCCGGGCGAGCCGCATGACCGTCTTTACGAAATTGTTGCCATAGGGCGCGTAGACCCATGAAGTTCGCAAGATCAGGTAACGATCGGCGGCAGACGCCACCGCGACTTCGCCGGCGAGCTTCGATCGACCATATACGCTCTGCGGCGAAGTCGCGTCGGTTTCGACGTAAGGAGCCGGATTCTTGCCGTCGAAAACGTAATCCGTCGACAGATGGATGACGGGAACATCCAGTCGACTTGCTGCTGATGCGACCGCACCAGCTGCCTTGGAATTGATCGAGTAGGCCAGATCCGGTTCCGTCTCCGCACGATCGACAGCGGTATAGGCGGCAGGATTTACAACGATGTCTGGCGAGAACTCCGCCAAAGCCCTTTCAATCTGTTCGATGCGCAACAGGTCGAGGTCGGAGCGCGTGGAGCATCTGATCGTGATGTCGGGGTTCGCTGCGGCAGCTTCCCGCAATGATCGAGCGACCTGACCTTCGCTCCCAATAACATATAGACGCATCGTTCTGCTCAATGTCGACCAAGACCTAGTCGCTCGCCACGGTATACGTTTTCGCGCAGCGGCCTCCACCACGCGGGATGCTCGAGATACCATCTGACCGTCTTTTTGATGCCGCTTTCCAGAGTCTCCTCAGCGCGCCAACCCAGAGCCGTTTCGAGCTTTGTTGCGTCGATGGCGTAGCGCAAATCGTGACCCGGACGATCCTCGGTATAGGTGATCAAGCCGTCGTGCGAATGTGCGGGCCCACGCAGTTCGTCAAGGCATGCGCAGATTTGTCTTACCACCTCGATGTTGGAGCGTTCGTTGCGACCACCGACATTATAGGTCTCGCCTGGAACTCCTTTCTCGAGGATCAAGCCCAGCGCGCGCGCATGATCCTCGACAAACAGCCAATCCCGGACATTTAGACCATTTCCATACACCGGCAACGGCTCCCCATGCAGAGCGTTGAGGACCATCAACGGAATGAGCTTTTCAGGAAATTGATAGGGCCCATAATTGTTTGAGCAATTGGATACAATGACGGGCACGTCGTAGGTTCTGTGCCAGGCCTTTGCAAGATGATCGGACGCGGCCTTGGTCGCTGAATAGGGGGAACTCGGATCATATCGCGTAAGTTCGGTGAAAAGTCCGGTCTCTCCCAACGAGCCGTAGACTTCATCGGTCGAAACGTGAATGAACCGGAATCGATCGGCGAGCAGGGGATTATGGTCGAGATGGCGGCGCGTGGCCTCCAGCAGGGTGAAGGTGCCTACAACGTTTGTTTGGATAAATGCATTTGCGCTGGTGATCGACCTGTCGACGTGGCTTTCTGCTGCAAGATGAACGACTGCAGTCGGTCTATGCTTGATGAAAATCTTCTGCAGGGCATCGGCATCGCAGATGTCGGCCCTCTCGAACGCATAGTTGGGATGCTCGGCAACCAGCGCAAGCGAGGCCAAATTGCCGGCATAGGTCAATTTGTCGACGACAACGACCTTGAGGCCAAGGTCAAAAACAAAATGCCGACAGACCGACGAGCCGATAAATCCTGCTCCGCCCGTGACAAGAATGTGCATGTTCAGTCGTTCCCCAGCGCATTCTCGAAGGAAGAGAAAACGGAGAAGGGAGAGACAACGGAACTGAGTCGAGGATTCCGCTGATCCTTTTCAGACAAAATGGGCTCACCTGCTAATCGCCAATCGATTGCAAGGTCCGGATCGTCCCAGGCGATCCCTCGCTCGAGATCCGGGGCCCAATAGTCGGTCACCTTATAAATAACCTCGACCGGTGCTTCCAAGGTCACATAGCCGTGAGCGAAACCTGGGGGTACCCACAATTGCTTCCAGTTCGCCGCTGACAACTCGATCGCTACATGACGTCCGTAGGTCGGTGATCCTCGCCGGATGTCCACGGTCACATCCAGGATCGATCCTCCGACGCAACGAACGAGCTTGCCCTGGGCTTTGGGAGGCAGTTGAAAATGAAGTCCGCGCAGCACCCCGCGTTCGGCGGAGAAGACATGGTTCTCCTGGACCAGATCGTCCATCACGCCGTGTGCCCTCAGATCATCCTTGCGGAAGGTCTCCGAAAAAAAACCCCGATGGTCACCACGCCTTGAGGGGACGATGAGAACAAGACCATCGATTTCGAAATGCTGAAAATCCATTTCACACCAAGCTCATTAGGTGCCAGCACCAGGAAGCTTCCGTCCGATCGCGCGACAATAGCGGGAAGCCGCATCTTTGCAAGGCGCGTCCAGTCGCGAGTGACCCGGCGCGCTTAAGGCCGAGCCCGCGCGCGGCATCTCGTTAGCACCGACAGCAGCACCACCAAACTGATGCCTGATCTGCTCATGAAAAAGAAAATTTGATTTTCGTCAGCTCGATAGGCTGCGGCTTCGCGACGCAGCTACGAGAACTCGCAGCAATGCTGTTCCAAATCTGACTGTCGTGTAATTTTCATTTGCAACCTCTGAATGCGTCGAGGTACTATCAACTTCAGGGCATCGTCCGTGAGCTCGGCGGAATCCTTAGCTTCGGATTCGTCTGATGGTGGGGATGTGAAGCTTGGAGAGTCGTTATGCAGCCTATCCTCGTTCATAAACCCATTATGAATGCTGTGGTGGCAGCTCAGGAAGGCACGAATTCAAGTAAGTAACCAACGGTCAATAGTCACGATGATCTTCACCGCCAACGCAATGGTCCGACGGCAACATCACCAACAGGGACCAGAAGTGTCGCCGTATCCCCCAAATCGGTTATGGATCAGCTCGAAGAAAGGCGCGGCTGTCGTAGGCAAGGGGGTGCGACATGAGGGTATTTGAACAATTCGTTCAAAATCTGACGACATGCGACAACGCGGATGAAATCGAGCGTCTATTGCGACAGACCTTGGATCAGTACGGCTTTCCATGTTTCGCTTATCTAAGCTTCACGCCGCGAGGTGACGAAGACGATACACTGGCAATGACGACGTATCCGAGTTCCTGGGTGGAGCGGTACTGTGCAAATCGGTACGACAGGATCGATCCGGTGATCGCCCGCTCGGTTACAACGACGCTTCCCTTCGCTTGGTCGGCTGATCGATTTGATGCAGGGCTGACCAACAGGCAGAAGGGGCTTCTAAAAGAGGCCAGCGAGTTCAACATTCGACGTGGTGTCACGATTCCGATCCATGATCGCCAGGGTAAAGTTGCCACACTCACGCTCTCGGCTGGCAATTCCCGTCCGGCGTTCGAATCCCAAGTCGAGAAATACCGCCATCAGCTGCATCTCATTGCGATCTACCTGTATGCGCAATTGCGTGACGTAACGCCATCGCCCACGTCATCGCCTCGCCCATACCTGACACAGCGCGAGAGGGTCTGCCTGCAATGGGCAGCTCGCGGAAAGAGCGCTTTGGACACAGCGGAAATCATAAACGTCAGCCGACGAACGGTTGTCTTTCACACCCAGAATGCCAAGCGCAAGCTCGGAGTTGCGACCGTGCAACAGGCGGTCGCCAAGGGACTGGCGTACGACATCATCAGCATGTAGCCGTTCGTCGAGCGGTCCGAAGTGCCGCGACCTTGGAGTGGCCGCGCCTGGGCTTGCAGATGCGCGTCTTGATAGCGTCGCTCTCCGTAGCGTCGCTCTTCGAGGTCACTTGGTGTCGCATCCGTCTATCGTGTCGGCACCACCCGTTGTGGCCGCGTCGGTGCATAGCGCAGCATGTTCGCGAGCTACCGACGCCGACTCTAGGGCAGTCTCCAAACACGGGATACCTGCAAAGGTAGACAGCTCGAGCTGATGTTGGCGCCGGGTCATACTCCAGCCTGACGGACGGCACGAGGACGCCAATGATACGAATTGTCACGAAGGACAATGCAGAACGCCACATCAGCGGTAGCGGTTTGTATCAAATGCATCGTCTTCGGAAGGCGGTCTTCAAGGACCGGCTCGGTTGGGACGTCATCGTAAGCGGCGAACTTGAGGTTGACGAATACGACGCCTTGCGGCCTCGCTATCTGCTCTCGATGGACAGACACGGCATCCTGAACGGTTGCGTCCGCCTCCTGCCGACGACCGGTCCGAATATGCTTCGCGATATCTTTGCGTCCCTTGTGACCAAGGCAGCCGTGCCTCGCGGAGAACGCGTGTGGGAAGCCAGCCGATTTGCAGTGAGCGGGAACACCGGCGGCACTCAATCGGGCATATCACAAGCGACCTACGATCTGCTGATCGGAGTTCTGAAATTCAGTTTGTCGAACGGCATAAACACGATCGCTTGTGTCGTCGACGTGCGTATGGAGCGAGTCCTGCGGCGGGCCGGCTGGCGACTCGAGCGCCTCGGCCCCGCGCGCCGAGTCGGCAACACCATCGCCATGGCCGGACAGCTTGACGTGTCTACACAAATCCTTCGACAGCTTGAAGCGCGTGTGGGCCTCGCGCACGCAGCCGCGGCCTGATCGTGGGCGCACGACTGAAGTCATCCCCTAGTCGAGATCGGAGCACGAGACGTGAGTAACCCTTTCGATGATCAGGGCGGCACCTTCGTCGTCCTGCTCAATGACCAAGGTCAACATTCGCTCTGGCCCGCAGCTGCGGAGATTCCGGCCGGCTGGTCCGTGGTCTACGCACAGAACAGCCGCCGGGCCTGCATCGACTACATCGACACAAACTGGACGGACATGCTTCCGAGAGCCCGCGCTGATAGCCATTCGGCATAGCCGCAGACTCGATCATCCGTCTAAGGCATAATACATGGTTGGGGAAGCCGTGAACGCGATCAACGAACCTTCACAGGTATTGCCACTCTCCGCGGCTCAGACGGGCATGTGGTTTGCGCAGAAGTTCAGTTCGCCGGACTCGATATTCAATCTTGCGGAGTCCATAGAGATACACGGTCCGATTGATCCGCCGCTGTTCGAGGCGGCCTTGCGGCAAGCCGGGATGGAAGCGGAAACCGTGCGAGTGCGGTTCATCGAGCGAAGTGATGGAATTCGCCAGATGATTCCCCGCAGATTGGATACGACCTTTCCATTCATCGACGTTAGCTCCGAACCTGACCCGCGGGCGGCAGCAGAAAGCTGGATGATGGCAGAGTTGACCCAACCGGTCGATCTGCTGACAGGGCCGCTTTGGACCTGCGCATTGTTCAAGGCCGCGGCGGATCACTATTTCTGGTATCATCGCAGCCATCACATCGTCATGGACGGTTTCACCGGCGGGCTCTTCGCCCGGCGCGTCGCCGAGATCTACACGGCTCTCACCGAGGGACGCGCTCCCGAACAAGGTACTTTCGGTCCTTTGGCGCTTCTCCTCGAAGAAGAGACCGCGTATCGGAGCTCCGAACGATTTGCACGCGACCGCGAGTATTGGCTGAAGCACTTCGCCGATCGCCCGGTTGCGTTTAGTCTTGCCGATCAGCGAAGGCAAAATGTCGGTGGCCTTCTCCGCCAGACGACCCATCTCGGTGCTGGAAGCGTGAAGGCGATGCGCGCAACGGCGCAGGCCAGCGGCGCAAGTCTCCCACAGATCATGATCGCCGCGATCGCAGCCTATCTCTATCGCGTGACAGGTATTGACGATTTGGTCGTTGGCCTGCCGGTTGCCGCCCGGCCCAAGGGACGGCTGCGGCGTGTTCCCGGCATGGTTGCCAACGCCGTGCCGCTACGTTTGGCGATGAGTCCGAGCATGAGCGCGACGGCACTCATTCGCGATGTGGGAAGGCAGGTCCGCGAAGCGATTCGACACCAGTCCTACAGATACGAGGACCTCAGGCGGGACCTTAGCCTGCTTTCCACCAACGGGCACCTTTTTACCACTGTCATCAATATCGAGCCATTCGACTACGACCTCCGGTTCGGCGGCCATTCCGCAACGACTCACAACCTCTCCAATGGCTCGGCCGACGACCTCGCAATTTTCGTCTACGACCGTGGAGATGGAAAAGGGCTTCGAATTGATTTCGACGCCAATCCCGCCCTTTACACCTCGAACGATCTCGCCTTTCACCAGCAACGTCTCGTGAGGCTGGTCGAGGCAATCGCACACGATCCCAGTCGGCCGATTGGCGCAATCGACATTCTCGACGCGGCGGAGCGGCGTCGGGTGCTGGCGGAGTGGAATGACACGGTGCGCG